>NZ_AYWH01000002.1:120000-2110159 GCF_000502555.1 Mesorhizobium sp. LNJC394B00 | reverse complement strand
CTCGCGGGTCTGCGGCATCGGGCCGTCGGCGGCCGACACCACCAGGATCGCGCCGTCCATCTGCGCAGCACCGGTGATCATGTTCTTCACATAGTCGGCGTGGCCGGGGCAGTCGACATGGGCGTAGTGGCGCGCTGCCGTCTCGTATTCGACGTGCGCCGTCGAAATCGTGATGCCGCGGGCCTTCTCTTCGGGCGCCGCATCGATCTGGTCGTAGCGCTTGTACTCGCCAAAATACTTCGTGATCGCCGCCGTCAGCGACGTCTTGCCATGATCGACATGGCCAATCGTGCCAATGTTCACATGAGGCTTGTTACGCTCGAATTTACCTTTTGCCATAGTCTCTTTCCTTGGACGGCCTTGACCTTCAGTTCAGTCGAATGCGGGGCGATTAGCGACTACGGCCGAAAAACACAAGTGCCTTGTGGCCGGGTGCGCTGTCCACTCGGTGCGAACCGATGATCCGATTGCGGGGATGTGGCGCTGATATAGGAACGCGCGAGCGGAAATGAAATGGGGGCTGCGGGCTCCAGCACCTGTTTGCTATTCCCGCCCATGTCCTGTCCCGCCCATGTCCTGGCCTTTGCCTGCCGGATGTGCAGCCGGCGCCTGGCCCATTGCCGCTACGGCGGCGGTCTGATTTGGTTGCCCCATGCAATTCATACCGACCTCCATACGCGGCCCGCTGTTCATGATCGTTTCGACGGGGTCGTACCTCGTCAACGACACGATGATGAAACTCGCGACCGCGGGCTTGCCGTCCTATGAAGTGCTGTTCCTGCGCGGGGTCGCGGCCACGCTATGGGGCATGCCGCTGCTGTTCCTGCTGGGCTATGGCAGGCAGATTCCATTGATCTTCGACAAACGCGTGCTGCGCCGCAACCTGCTCGAGCTGGCGGCCATCCTTTGCTACGTCGTGGCGCTGGCCAACATGCAGATCGCCGATTCGACCGCGCTCGGGCAGATCACCCCGCTTTTGATGCTGGTCGGCTCCTCCATCCTGTTCGGCGAACGGATCGGCGGCGTGCGCATGGCGCTGATCGGGCTCGGCTTCATCGGTGCGCTTATGGTGGCCCAGCCGACCATGCAGGGCATCTCGGTCTATGCGTTGCTGGCGCTCGGCAACGCGGCATTGGCGGCGGCGCGCGATCTTGCCGGCAGGCGGGTCGCGGCCGAGGTGCCGGGCATGATCGTCGCCATTTCCGCCGTTGTGGTGGTGCTGATCGGCGCGGGCGCCGCGCATCTCGTTTCCGAGCGCTGGGTCATGCCGGAAGCCCGGCACCTGCTGCTCATGGCCGGCGCCGGATTCTTCCTGATCTTCGGCCATTTCTTCATCTTCATGGCCTATCGCGTCGGTCCGACCGGCGTGGTGGCGCCGTTCTACTACTGCTTCACCGTCTGGGCGGTCATCTCAGGCGTTCTGGTGTTCGGCCAGTTCCCGAATGCCCTGGCGGTCTGCGGCATCCTGCTGGTGGTCGCGAGCGGGCTGACCATCGTCTCGCTTGATGAACGCAAGCGCAGGCTGACCGTCGTCGCCTGACCTTCAAGTCAACGCGTCGAAGCAGGTTTGGCCGACCTGCGGTCGGCCAGTCGGCAGACTGGCGCCTAAAGCGTTCGCTTGCCGGAGAACTGGTGATAGGCCCACAGCACGACCACCGCGCCGATGATGGCGACGATCAGGCTCCAGATGTTGAGGCCGGTCACACCCGTGGCGCCAAAGGCGCTGAAGATCAGCCCTCCGACGATGGCGCCGACAATGCCGAGCACGATATCCATGATCAGGCCCTGGCCGGTCTTGTTGACGATCTTGCTGCCGATAAAGCCGGCGATGACGCCGAGGATGATCCAGCTGATAATGCCCATTTTTCCTCTCCATTCCCCGCCCGCCGATCATGGTCACATGATTGTCAAAAGCTCAAGCCAACTTGAATTTCCGCCCGCATGGTCCATTGTAGCCGGCGGGACGGGCTTGGTCGTTATGGAGGATTGACCTATGGGACTTTTTGACAACGCCGTGCCCGGCGGCAACATCACCAAACCGCTGATGATCGCGCTCGGCGCGCTGCTGGTGGGAAAGATGCTGAGCGGCAGAAGCGCCGAACAGACGAGTGCCGAAGAGACGGGCGAGCCCGCCCAGCCTCAAACGCCAGCCCCCACCGGAACCACGGCCTCAGGCGACGGCGGCCTGCTTGGCGGACTGGGCGGACTGCTCGACAAGCTCAAGAATGCCGGCCAAGGCAATGTTGCTGACTCATGGGTCGGCACCGGGCAGAACCAGCCGATCAACGCCAATGATCTGGGCAAGGCGATCGGCCCGCAGGTCATTCGAGAGATCGCGCAAAGGACCGGACTGGACGAGCAGGAGTTGCTCAAGCAATTGTCCACAGCCCTGCCCGGCATTGTCGACAGACTGACGCCGAACGGACAGGTGCCGCAGCAACACCAGGTCGCGTCCGCTTTCAACAGCTAGACTTCTGCGCCTGCATCACGCGCAAACACGCCCGGCACCGCCTTGCGGCTGTCGGGCGTTGCTCCGACCAGCACGGCGAACCGCCTGGCAGTCGACGCATCGACCGGCGTGTAGACGGAAACCGAGAAATCACTGTCGCGGCCGCCCGGCTGCAGCGTGGCGAAATCGAAGGACATCGCGCCGGCGACAGGGTGCCGGATGGATTTCCGCCAGATCGGTGGCTCGGCGATGTCGCGGCTGTTCCAGCACGTGGCGAACGCTTCGCTTGCCGCTTCCAGTGACGAAACCAGCGCAGCCAGCACCGGATCGCGAGTCATGGCGACAGTGGCAAGCCGGAACTGCGCCGCCGCCGAGCGCGAAACCTCCGGCCAGTCGACAAAGCGCTGCCGCCATTCCAGGTCGAGAAACAGCCGGGCGAGCAGGCTGCCGGACCACTCATCATCCGTCTCGAAATCCCCAAGCAGCACCGCCGCCGGATGGTTACAGGCGACGACCTGCCAGTAGCGATTGACGACATATGCCGGGTGCGGCGCCAGCCCGTCGAGCAGGCTGAGCAACGGCGCGCTGGGCAGGCCTTGCGCGCCGAGCCGGTTTCGCCAATCGAGATCGGGCCGCGCCAATTGGAAGAGATAGGCCTGCTCCGACCGGCTCAGTCTCAGCACCCGCGCCAGCGAGCGAAGCACCTGCGGCGACGCGTTCACCTCCCGTCCCTGCTCGAGCCAGGTGTACCAGGTGGTGCTGATCCCCGCCTCGGCGGCGACCTCTTCGCGCCTGAGGCCCGGCGCCCGGCGGCGGCCATTGGCGCCATCGATCCGCGGCAAGCGGTCCCGCCGCTCGCGCAGGAAGCGGGCAAGCTCATCGTGCCGTGGGCCGTCGTATGGCATGCAGTCACCTCCGATACCAGTATAAGCTATAGTCTTGTACTACTTTAAAGGAAAGCTAGGTTGCGGGCGATCGAACATCAGCCCACGGGACTTCGACAATGAATGCGCTCAATGAAATCCGTCAGATCGACTACACCGTCATCTTCGCCCGCGACATGGCCGCCATGCGGCACTTCTACGGGGATGTGATGGAATTTGATCTGCAGCGCGAACTCGGCGACAGGTGGATCGAATATCGGGTCGGCCCGAACACGCTGGCCTTGACCAGCCTCGGCATGATGTTCAACGACACGCCGCAGCAGCGGGATGCGCTGTCGCTTCAGCTGGCATTCCGGGTGGCGCCGGAGATGGTCGCTGCTTGCGCCGAGGCGCTTCAGGCCAAGGGCGTGCAGCCGGTCCTGCCGCTCACCGACCAGGAATGGGGCCACAGGACAGTGTTCTTCCGCGATCCGGACGGCAACGTTGTCGAGATATTCGCTGAGATCTGATGCGGAGTGGGGAGTTTGGAGCGGGTAGCGGGAATCGAACCCGCATATTCAGCTTGGAAGGCTGCTGCTCTACCACTGAGCTATACCCGCATCGTCCTCAAGGTTCGCGGGCTGGCAGTGGTGGAGAGGGTTGGATTCGAACCAACGTAAGCTAAGCTAACGGATTTACAGTCCGTCCCCTTTAACCACTCGGGCACCTCTCCAGCCTGCCGTCGAAGCCTTGCAACGAGGCATTCTCGCCGATCAGGTCGAAACCAGGGTTTTGTCCGAAATCAGCGAAGCGCCTTATGGCGGCAAGGCCAGTGGGTGTCAACCGCACCGCAAGGCAAAATGCGCTGATTTTGACAGCTCACCCGGCAAGCCGGCTTTCTGCCTGTATCCATGGCCCGGCGACGCGGCTATAGAAGCCGGCCATGAGCAATGACAACACGTCCAAGACCGCCAAAGACACCCACTACGCCAAGCTGCGTCGCGCCCATCGCGACGAGAAGGCCGGCGGCGCGCCTGCCTTCCGGCCGCGCCAGCCGGTGCCGCCGGGCGAGAACGCCGCCGACGGGCTGGTGCGGCTTTATGGCCTGCACACGGTGCGCGCCGCGCTCGACAATCCGCGCCGGCGGATCAGAAAGATGTTGGTGACGCGCAATGCCGCCGAGCGGCTGGCGATCGCCGACCTCGCCGCTTTGCCGTTCAAGGCCGAACTGGTCGAGCCGAAGGACATCGACAAGATCACCGGTTCGGACGCCGTCCACCAGGGCGTGCTGATCGAGGCCGAGCCGCTGAAGCCCAAGCGCCTTGACGCGCTCGGCGATACCAAACTGGTGCTGGTGCTCGACCAGGTCACCGACCCGCACAATGTCGGCGCCATCCTGCGCTCGGCGGTCGCCTTCGGCGCCGGTGCGCTGATCACCACGGCCCGCCACAGCCCGCAGGAATCCGGCGTGCTGGCCAAATCCGCCTCCGGCGCGCTGGAACATATCGACCAGGTCGAGGTGAAGAACCTCGCCGACGCGCTGGAACAGCTGCACGAAGCCGGCTTCCAGACCATCGGCCTCGATTCGGACGGGCCGGCCGAACTCGAAACGAGTTTTTCAGGCGAAAAGATAGCCCTGGTGCTCGGCGCCGAAGGCAAGGGCCTGCGCCAGAAGACGCGCGAGACGGTGACGACACTCGCCCGCCTCGACATGCCCGGCGCCATCCGCTCGCTCAACGTGTCGAACGCCGCGGCGGTGAGCCTTTATGCGGCACGGAAGTTCCTTGGAAAGTGAATAGTGAATGCTGAATGGAAAGCGTTCTTACCGTCACCGTTCACTATTCACCCACTTCATGCCCCGCCATCCGCTCCAGCGCCCGCACCAGCGCCGAATGATCCTCTTTCGCCCCGCCATTCGCCGCGCACGAGTTGAACAGCTGCTGCGTCGTCGAGGTGTTGGGCAATGAGACGCCGAGCGCCTTGGCGCCTTCCAGCGCCAGGCTGAGATCCTTCTGGTGCAGTTCGATGCGGAAGCCCGGCGCGAAGGTGCGCTTTATCATGCGCTCGCCATGCACCTCGAGGATGCGCGATGCCGCCAGCCCGCCCATCAGCGCCTGCCGGACCTTGGCGGGGTCGGCGCCGGCTTTTGCGGCAAAGACCAGCGCCTCGGCGACCGCCTCGATGGTCAGGGCTACGACGATCTGGTTGGCAACCTTGGTGGTCTGGCCGACGCCGTTCGGGCCGACAAGCGTGACGTTCTTGCCCATCTTTTCGAACACGGGCTTGGCGCGCTCGAACGCCTTGTCCTCGCCGCCGACCATGATGGTCAGGGACGCCGCCTTTGCGCCGACCTCGCCGCCCGACACCGGCGCGTCAAGATAGTCGCAGCCGAGATCGTTGATTTTCTTGGCGAAAACCTTGGTCTCGATCGGCGAGATCGAGCTCATGTCGATGACCAGCTTGCCCTTGCTCAGGCCGGAAGCGACACCGTTCTCGCCGAACAGCACCTCGGCTACCTGCGGGGTGTCGGGAACCATGGTGATGATGATATCCGCGGCCTTCGCCACTGCCGCGTGGCCGGTGATGCTTCTCAAGCCCTTGGCGACGAGATCGGCCGGCGGCTTCGAGCGGTGGTCGCTGGCAATGACGGCGTAGCCGGCATCCAGGAGATGCCCCGCCATCGGCGCGCCCATGATGCCAAGGCCGATGAAGCCGATGGTTTCCATTGTTTTCTCCTTTGTTGAGGCTGAGTTCCTTCGCGCCCCCTCTGGCCTGCCGGCCATCTCCCCCACTTGTGGGGAGATTGGCAGTTTCGGCGCCTCGCTCACCCTGCAATGTTGGGGAGCGAAAGCCGGGATGACGTCCGATCTCCCCACCTGTGGGGGAGATGGCCGGCAGGCCAGAGGGGGGCGCGAAGGAACGCGACTTCAATCGTAACAGCTAAGCCGCGGCACTCCCCTGCCCGTTAAGCTCCCGAAACCACCCCAGCCCAGCCTCCGTCCCCGCCTTCGGTTTGTATTCCGCTCCGACCCAGCCGGAATAGCCGATCCTGTCGATATGCTCGTAGAGGAAGGGATAATTGATCTCGCCCGTCCCCGGCTCGTGACGGCCGGGATTGTCCGCAAGCTGGATATGCGCGATGCGGCCGAGGTTGGCCTCGATGGTACGGGCGAGATCCCCCTCCATGATCTGCATGTGATAGATGTCGTATTGCAGGAACAGGTTCTTCGAACCGACGCGCTCGATCAGCGCCAGCGCCTGCTCCGAATAGTTCAGGAAAAAACCCGGTATGTCGCGCGTGTTGATCGGCTCGATCAAAAGCCGGATGCCGGCCTGCTCCAGTTTCTCGGCTGCAAACGCGAGGTTCTCGGCTAAAGTATTTTCCAGCACCGAACGATCCACGCCCTGCGGCGCGATGCCGGCGAGGCAATTGACCTGCTCGCAGCCGAGCGCATGGGCATAGCTGATCGCCTTGGCGATGCCTTGCCGGAATTCCGGCGCGCGGTCGGGCAAAACCGCGATGCCGCGCTCGCCCTTGCCCCAGTCGCCGGCCGGGAGGTTGAACAGCACCTGTGTCAGGCCGTTCTTCTTCAGCCGGGCCGCGACCACGTCAGGCGTATGATCATAGGGGCCGATATATTCGACGCCCTTGAAGCCGGCGCGGGCTGCGGCATCGAAGCGATCGAGGAACTCATGCTCGCCAAAGAGCATCGACAGATTGGCTGAAAAACGCGGCATTCTTTTTCTCCTTCTTCTGCTTGGCCCTAGGCGTGTTGAGATTCAGGTCGGGCAGAGTCGAAAACGGTGACTTTCGAAAACCGGAGCGGAACGTACTTTCTGTACGTGAGCACCGGAAGCGCAGGAAGGCGCCGTTTGCAGGCCTGTCTCACCTGAATATCGGCGCGCCTAATCGAGCAACACAATCGCCGTTGGCGCATCCTCATGGCTTTCGGCAAGGTCCTCGAATTCGGTGATCTTGTCGATTTCCGTGCCCATGGAAATGTTGGTGACGCGCTCGAGGATGAATTCGAGCACCACCGGCACCTGGTATTCCTTCATCAGCCGCTGCGCTTCCTTGAAGGCGCCGGCGAACTCTTCCGGTTTGCGCACCCGGACCGCCTTGCAGCCCATCGCTTCTGCGACCGCGACATGATCGACGCCGTAGCCGGCCTCCGGATCGTTGGCGCGGTTGACGTTCTCGAAGGCCAGGCTCACCTCGAAATCCATCGCAAAACCGCGCTGCGCCTGGCGGATCAGGCCGAGATAGGCATTGTTCACGACGACATGGATATACGGCAGTTTGTGCTGTGCGCCGGCCGCCAGTTCCTCGATCATGAACTGGAAGTCGTAGTCGCCCGACAGCGCCACGATGGTGCGATCCGGATCGGCGGCGCGCACGCCAAGCGCTGCCGGCAGCGTCCAGCCGAGCGGGCCGGCCTGGCCGCAATTGATCCAGTTGCGCGGCTTGTAGACATGCAGGAACTGCGCCCCGGCGATCTGCGAGAGGCCGATCGTGGTGACGTAGGTGGTGTCACGGCCGAACGCCTTGTTCATCTCCTCATAGACGCGCTGCGGCTTCAGCGGCACCTGCTCGAAATGCGTCTTGCGCTTCATCGTCTTCTTGCGGGTCTGGCNGGGTCTGGCATTCCTTCGCCCAGCCCGACCAGTCGCGCAGCTTTCCTGCCGTCTTCCATTCGGTGGCGACGTCGAGCAGCATCTTTAGTGCCGCACCGGCGTCCGAGACGACGCCGAGATCCGGCGCGAACACCCGGCCGATCTGGGTCGGTTCGATGTCGACATGGATGAATTTCTTGCCCTTGGTGTAGACATCGACCGAACCGGTGTGGCGGTTGGCCCAGCGATTGCCGATGCCAAAGACGAAATCGGCTTCCAACATCGTCGCATTGCCGTAGCGATGCGAGGTCTGCAGCCCGCACATGCCGGCCATCAGCCGGTGGTCGTCGGGGATCGCGCCCCAGCCCATTAGCGTCGGGATGACCGGCACGCCCGTTATCTCGGCAAATTCGATCAACAGATCCGACGCATCGGCGTTGATGATGCCGCCGCCGGCGACGATCAGCGGCTTTTCCGCGGCATTGAGCATCGCCAAGGCCTTTTCGGCCTGGGCGCGCGACATTGCCGGCTTGAACGGGACCAGCGGTTCATAGGCATCGATATCGAATTCGATCTCGGCCAATTGCACGTCGACCGGCAGGTCGATGAGCACCGGGCCCGGTCGCGACGAGCGCATCAGGTGAAATGCCTTCTGCAGCGCCATCGGCACGAGATAGGGCTCCATGACCGTGACCGCCCATTTGGCGACGGGTGCGGCTATGGCGGCGATATCGACCGCCTGGAAATCCTCCTTGTTGAGCCGTGCCCGCGGCGCCTGACCAGTGATGCACAGGATCGGGATGGAGTCCGCCGCCGCCGAATAGAGCCCGGTGACCATGTCGGTGCCGGCCGGGCCCGACGTGCCGATGCACAGCCCGATATTGCCTGATTTAGCTCTCGTGTAGCCCTCGGCCATATGCGAGGCCGCCTCGACATGGCGCGCCAGGATGTGGCGGATCGAGCCCCTCGCCTTCAGCGCCGAATAGAACGGATTGATCGCCGCGCCCGGCACGCCGAAGCCGCAGGAAACGCCTTCCTTTTCGAGAACGAGAACCGCTGCATCTACAGCGCGCATCCTGGCCATGTCCAGCCTCCGCAAATTGTTGGTCGACCGACAATGCCAGTATGGTTTTCATTTTTCAATTTTTTCAGAATAATTTTTCATTTCTAGAAAACGGCTCCTGTCCACTGATTTCGCTGGCTTTTCCGTTTTTCATGAATCCGGGCACCAGAATCTGTGAAAAAGTTTTTCATTGCGATTTCGGCGAAACCGGCGACAATGCCGCCATGGAAACCAGCGAAAAACGCCAGCGCGGCCGGCCGCGCGCTTTCAACGGTCCGTCCGAGGCCGGTTCTGTACAGTCGCTGGACCGGGCCTTGCGCATCCTGGCCATCGTCGCTGAAGGCAGTGGCCTGTCGCTGAGCGAGATTTCGGCGCGTAGCGAGCTCGCGGCGTCCACCGCCTACCGCATGCTGACGACGCTGCAGAACCACGGCATGGTCGAGTTCGATACATCGGACCAGCTGTGGTCGATCGGCGTCGAGACCTACCGCATGGGTGCCGCCTTCCTGCGCCGCCGCAAGCTTGTCGACCGGGCCCGCGTGGTCATGCAGGAATTGATGGAGAAGACCGGTGAAACCGCCAATCTCGGCGTCGCCGAGGACGATTGCGTCGTTTTCGTCAGCCAGGTCGAGACCCATCAGGCGATCCGCGCCTTCTTCCGCCCGGGCACGCGCAGCTCTTTCCATGCCTCGGGCATCGGCAAGGCGGTGCTGGCGCAGCTCGAGCCGGAACGCGTCGCCGCCATCCTGCGCAAGTCGGGCCTGCAGCGCTTCACCGACAAGACGCTGTCCGACATTTCGGCGCTGGCCCATGACCTGGCTGTCATCAAGCACCGTGGCTGGTCGGTCGACGACGAGGAGCGGCATCCCGGCATGCGCTGCGTGGCCGCCGCCATTTTCAACGAGTTCGGCGAGCCGATCGGCGGTGTCTCGGTCTCCGGACCGACGGTGCGGGTGACGATGGAGCGGCTGGACGAGATCGGGCCGCTGGTGCGCGACGCCGCCGCTGAGGTGACGAGGATGATCGGCGGGTTCCGATTATAATGCGGAGAACGCTTCAGCTTTTGCTCGCCGCTTCACTGTGCGGATGCGTGGCGACGGCGCCCGAACCCGCCCCTGTCTCCCAGCAAGTCAGCGAGATTCCGATCTCGCTCGCTTTGGAGGAGACAATCACGATCGGCATTCGCCAGCATTTGCAGGATCCTGTATCCGCCAAATTCGGGACGATGCGCGCCGGCGAGCGGACGCTCAACGGCCGCCGGGAAATCGTGGTCTGCGGCCATGTCGCCGCGAAGTCATCGTCCGGTGGTCATACAACAGACCAACCGTTCGCCGCCAAGATCTATCCGGATGAAGGAAGCAGCTTCGAACTCATCGCCATGGGCGATCAATCGCTGAATGCGAGCGGTGGTGTTGTCGGCACCTGCCATGCAGCCGGATTACCGATCTCCAAACCGTAGCTGACACTGCCACGCGCTCAAATGTAGGAAAGAGGGGCTGCGTACAGCCCCTCCTTCTTGTGGGGAGCCTCCTCTTAGAGGCGGCAATAGTGGCGGTAGCCGTCATAGCCGACATAGGTGTCGGAGTACGGATCGTAGCTGGCGTAGCGATTGGCGCAGCGGCGGACGTGCCAGGAACCACCCTCGTCGTCGACATAGACGGTGCGGGGCTGCTGGTTGAGCAGGCTGCCGAGCACGAAGCCGCCGACGCCGGCGGCGATGCCGATGCCGATTTCGCGGTTGTGGTGATGGCTGTGGGCGGCCGAGGGCTGGACGGTGCCGACCAGCGAGGTGGCGGCGACGGTGCTGGCGATGAGGGCAGAAGCGATTTTGCGCGTGAACATGACGATCTCCTTGTTTCGTTGCGAGAGGCGATCCATCCGCCTCTTGATCATCTGTCGTTTCGGCGCGGAAAAAGGTTCGAAAGAATTTGGGATTTTCTTGAAGGCCGGAAATCAGCCGATGGAAACCAAGATCTGATCGATCGAGCGCTCAACGCAAAAAAGGGCGGCCGAAGCCGCCCTTCCGCGAGGCAGGTCGTCTCGCTCAAAGGAAGATGATCACCTTGCCGTGGTGATGATGATGCTTGTGGTGATGGTGCTTGTGTTGATGGTTCCACCACCAAGAGGGCTTGTCGTGGTGCTTGTGATGGTGGTGATGATGGCTGTGAGCGGAGGACGACTGCACGGTACCGGCGAGCGCGCCGGTGGCGACGAAGATGGCGACCAGGCCCGAAGTAAGACTGCGCTTCAACATGATGATCTCCTTGATCGAGGCGACCATTCGCCTCTGGAGATCAGTCGCGGTGACGTGGTGAAAGGTTCGAGGTTTTGAGCGAGTAGTGAGTAGTCAATGGTCCGAAAGGCGTTCGCCCATTCACCATTCACCATTCATCCCCATCCCAGTCACATGCCGCAGCCAAAACGCCATCGCGATAAAACCGACGATGGCGGCGATGCCGGTCCAGTCGACATTGGCGCTCTTCACGTCCCTGATGAGCTTTACCGCAAGCAGCCAGGCAATGACGACAAGCGGCAGGATGATGACAAGTCTGATCATGCGACACCCCGTTCGATGCGTTTGCACCTGAGAGATATGTAGGGATCGCATTGGCGGTTTTCAGCATGGCGGCCCGCCCACCTCGGCGGGGTCCATTAGCGATCGAAAACGGAGTTTTGTCTTTACTGGCGCACGAAATATGCTAACCGGAGCGCCGTGCCCTTGTAGCTCAGCTGGTAGAGCAGCGGTTTTGTAAACCGAAGGTCGGCGGTTCGATTCCGTCCGGGGGCACCACCCTTCGCTCTTCGAGCTTCGGGTGGCAGGCCACTCGAAGCTCGTTAGTCGAAGGAGGACTGCCGACGGTTCTATTCGGCGGAGCTGGCAGCACGACATCAGGCCAACTCGCAGCCGTCGGACCTTCTAGGAAAATGTGGCAGCCTGTATGGCTGCCGTATCGCCGAACGTGTTCCTCACCCTAACCGACCTGTAGACGTAGGCGGCCCAGATCCCTGTGACTATGAAGGATGCCAAAGGTGTAACCAGAGCTCCTCCGGCAAGCAAACGGTTTACCGGGACACCCAGAACAGTCGATATCCAAACTGTGTCCAGTACGAATAAGAGAGGGATCGCGAACCACAGACATATGAACAGCTGCGGAAAGCGGTGGCTTCGCCGCAGCATCGAAACAAGCACGACCAGCTGAAGCACCAGAAATGCCAGATTGAGGGCTGCCTCGCCATAGATGGCCAAGGCCCCGTTGGGCACTGTAACAAGCTGTTGGTAGGTTTTGACCAGACTGGCCATATCGACAAGTGTGCGCAACGGCGAAAGGGACAGGCTGATCGCCAGCAGGATCAGCCAGCCGCCGAACCCCACGAGGTCATCTGGGCTCTGTGACGATTTGCGCGACGACCGGACGGCGAAGAAAACCGGCACGCCAATCAGCAACAGAAGTATCGCCCAATGCCACATTTACCCACCCTCGAATACATCCCTGGGTTGTTTAGCTCGCACCTCTGGATTGTGCAAGCGTTTTTACAGAGATCAAGGCATCGTAGAGATTTTCGGGTTTAGGTTTGCAGAGGACGCTTTCGTCGCTCGCAATGGCCGCATCTCACCCCAAGTCAAAATGCCGCGGAAAGGCCTGGTGCAGCAGGAGCAGCATGGTCTTGCGCAGCACGTCGGTGTCGCGGCTGGACGGGTTGAGATGGTCCCAATACCAGGCGCCATGCACCAGATAGTTCAGGCTCTCCGACAGCGTGTCTATGTCGACGCCGGTGTAACCGCCGCTGCGTGAAATCTCGATCAGCAGCTCGCGCGCTTCGGCCGTGTAGGCGAGATCGCTCGGCAGGCCGATTTCATTGTAGATCTGCATGCTCTTGCGGTCGCTGGAAAACACGACGAAGACCGAGACCCATTTCGGATGCTGCCGGGCAAAGCGCTGCGCGCAATCGACCGCGCCCAACACCCGCTCGACCGGCGACAGGCCGGGCGCCCGCACCAGCGTCAGCCACAGCGCGTCATATTGGTCGCTGAGATATTGCAGGACGGCCCGGAACAGGTTCTCCTTGCTGCGAAAATGAAAGACCACCAGTGCGTTGGACGAGCCGACATGCTCGGCAATGCGCTGCATGGTGACGCTGGCCAGCCCCTCCTCCGCGATGAGCTCGATGGTGGCGTCGATGATGCGCTGGACGCTCGCTTCGCCGCGCTCGCGCCGGCGGTCCTTGGGCGCGGCGTCGTTCGCCGCACCCTTGGCCGCCTTGCTTTTTCCCGCATCCGGAGTGGCTATGCGTTGCGCCATTGTCGTCAGGCCTTTCCCCGGCGGCCGAAACATCCCGCCGCTGTCTTGGCATGCCGGCGCCCTGCGGACTCACAGCGCCGGGCGTGTCCCGGCATTCGTGTACCACTGACCACGAGCCGTCTCATAGGCCATACCCGCCCGGAACACGTCAGCGTCGCTATAGGTGCGGCCGACAATCTGGATGCCTGTCGGCACGCCGTTGGCGGCGCGGCCCGACGGGATCGACAGAACCGGGCAGCGGCTCAGCATGTTGAACGGCGTCGTCATCACCCAGCCCAGCGACGGGTTCACCTCTCGTCCATTGATCTCGACCTTGCCTTTGGTCTGATCGAATTCCGCCGGCACTGCGGGAAGCGCATTGGTCGGGCAGATCAGCACGTCGTATTTTTCCAGCAAAGGCCCCAGCGTCAGGTACATCCTGGCCGCCACATCGAGCGTCGCGACAAAATCCGTCGCCTTCGACTTCTGCCCGTCCTGCGCGAACTGCCTGGCATAGCTGGTCATGTCCTTGCCGTTCTTGGCGAGCAGCGGCGACAGCGAGGCGCCGAAGAGATGTTCGAGATAGGCCATGCCGGCCTTGAGCACCTCGTCGCCCCAGCCGAGGTCCACCTCCTCGACGGTGGCGCCGAGCGAGCGGAACACATCGCAGGCAGCGAGCGTGTTCTTGCGCACGTCCGCATCCACCTCGAAGGACCCGAGATCCATGGAGAATGCGATCTTCCAACCCTTGATCGGCTTGTAGTCGAGCGGCAGGCGCAGTTTCGGGCGCAGCGTGGCGATGTCGAGCGGGCTCGGCCCGGCCATGACGTTCTGCAGCAGGATCGCATCCCCGACGTTTCGGGCCAAGGGCCCGGTGTGGCAGAAAAAATCGAGATTGAACGGCGGCTCATCGGGATTGCGGCCGTAAGGCGGCTTGAAGCCGACCAGGCCGCAGGCCGAGGCAGGGATGCGGATTGAGCCCGCTATGTCCGAGCCGGTTGCGATCGACGACGTGCCGGAGGCCAGCGTTGCCGCCGAACCGCCCGACGAACCGCCCGGCGTGAAATCCGGGTTCCAGGGGTTGCGCGTGACGCCCCAGCGCTTCGACCAGGTATAACCGGCGCAGCTGAATTCGGGCGTCGCGGTGCGGGCGTGGACGATGCCGCCGGCCTTCATGACACGCTCGTTCATGGTCGAGGTATGGCCGCCAATGGCGTCCCCGGACAGCAGCGAGCCATGCGAGGTCGGCTTGCCCTTGATGTAGCTCTCATCCTTGATGCCGATCGGCAGGCCCTCGAGCGCGCCGGTCCTGGCGCCTCTGGCGTATTTCGCCTCGGCTTTTCTGGCGAGATCCATCGCCTCGTCGAAATGCGTGAAGGTGAGGCAGTTGATCGTCGCCTTGGTTGCCTCGGCGCGGCGGATGGTGGCCTGCATCAGTTCCAGAGGCGACAGTTTCTTCGCCTTGAACAGCCGCAACGCCTCGCTGGCCGGCATGTAGCAAAGGTCGAGATCGGACATAAAAAATCTCCCGCGGCGGCTTTACGGCATCTGGCATTGGGGATGGCCGAGCCGCGATGCGCGGCCCGATGTTGGTCAGCTTCGGCCGGCGGCGCTGCTATTTCTGCAGATCGGTCCAGATCCTGGTGTAGAGCGCCTGGACGTCGGCGGGACAGGCCGACATGAATTGGCCCTTGTCGGCAAATTCGGCCGGAACATCCACTTCGGGCGCGCCCTTCATATCGGCCGGCAGGAAGGGCTCGGAGCCCTTGATGCCATTGGCGTAGTGCGCGAAGGCCGAGATCATCGCTGCATTCCTGGGGTCCATGATGAAATTCTGGAAGAGCTTGGCGTTCTCGACGTTCTTGGCATCCTTGAGCACCGCGACATTGTCCATCCAGATTGGAAAGCCCTCCTTGGGATAGCCGTAGACGATCTTGTCGTTCTCCAGCCGCTCGCGCAGCGATATGCCGTTCCAGTTGACGCCGGCGGCAATGTCGCCCCTGCCGAGACCGTCGACGGCCGCATAGTCGAGCGACAGCCATTTCGCTTTCGCCTCGATGAGCTTGTCATGCACCTTTTTCAAAAGCACCTTGTCGTCGGTGCAGTACTTACCGCCCTCATAGGCAATGGCGAGGAACATGATGTCTCCCATTTCGGGCGCGACATTGATCTTGCCCACGAGTTCCGGCGGCGGATCGAGGAAAATCGCCGAGGTGTTCGGATCGCCCGCATAGACCGATTTGTTGACCGAGATGCCGGTCGTGCCCCATTGCCACGGCACCGAATATTTGCGGCCGGGGTCGAACGGCACGTCGACCCATCTCGGATCGACGTTTCTAAAGTTCTCCATCGTGTTGGGATCGGTTTCCAAGAGCAGGCCTTCGCTGATCCAGATCGGCATCACGCTGGCCGATGGAACGACGATGTCATAGCCGGAAGCGCCCTGGCGGACCTTGGCCAGAGCCGTATCGTTGGAGTCGTAGTCGGTGACGGTAACCTTGACCTTGTAGGTTTCCTCGAACTTCTTGATCAGGTCCGGGCTGGTGTAGTTGCCCCAATTGTAGATTTGGAGTTCGCCCTCGGCGCGGGCAATGCCGGTCATCGCCAGCAGCGACAGGCCGAGCGCCGTGGCGGTCGATTTCAACTGCATGCTTGTGTCTCCCATTGTTGGGACCGGCGGGATTGCGCCTCGAGTCCCTAAGTTCCCTTCGTCCTGGTGATCATTCACCGGCGAATGCCGGCTGACCAACTCGGTATCTCGGGCAACGGTATTAATTACTAAACATACAGTCAATATCTTTTAGCGACACAACTGCATCATCGGCACCGGCAGTGCGCCGGCGAAGCCGACATGATATGGTCAAGGTTGGGCCATTGATGAATTGGGGCAAGCCGTGGCGTGAGCGCCGCAGCCTGCAGGGCTTGGATCACGGTCATGCGCCTTTTTCTGGCGGTCGTGCTGCTGATGACCATGGCGCTCTTCTCCGCTGCGCGCGGCGAAGAGCGGATAGCGCTGGTTGTCGCCAATCCGGCCTCTGAGGGCTCACCGGCAATCGCCAACGCCGACCTCAGTGCCGAACTCGTTGCAGCGACACTACGATCGCTTGGCTTCACCGTCCGGCAGGTGTCGGATGGCGACCGCGCCGATGTCGCGCGCGCCATGCATGATTTCGCCCAATCCCTGGCCAAACCGGACTCCGTCGGCATCTTCTACTATGTCGGCCACACCGCGCAGGCCAACGGCAGGAACTATTTACTGACGCGCGGCACCCGGATCGATTCAAAGGAAACGGTCGACCAGACGGCATTGCCCCTCGATCTGTTCATGCAGGCGCTCGAGGCAACCCCGACATTGAAGGTGGTTCTGCTCGACAATCCCGGCGATGGCCACAACCCTACTTCCGGCGTGATGCAGGGTCTGGCGGCGGTCGATCCCCTCACCCACGCCATCGTCGCTCTGTCGGCCAAACCCGGAACCGTTGCACTGGACGAAGCCCGCCCCGTCACCGTATTTGCCGATGCGCTCACCGCTGCGCTGGTCAAGCGCGGCGCGGACATAGCCATCATCCTCGCCTCGGTCAGGCAAACCACTATCGACAAAACGTCAGGCGCCCAGTGGCCATGGATGGCATATGGCCGCTCGGCAGACGCTGCCTTTGTGCTGACGCCGGACCAGGTGGCCGGCGCGGCACCGGCGCTGCCGCTTGTGCCGGAACCGGCACCGCCGGCGATGGCGAGCGGCGGCTACATCTCCGGGAGTGGCGGTTGGGAGCCTGATGGCAGCGACTACGCCGATGGCAGCGGTCAGGAGCCCTACCCCATGGACGTTGCACCGGGCTCCGGCAGTCCCGATGCCGCGATGGGCGACAGCGCCAAGGAGGCGGCGCTCTACGAGGAATACAAACGCCAGGAACAGCAGCGCCAATTGCAGGAAGAGCAGGCTCGGCAACGATACGAAGAGGAAAAGCAACGTCTTGAAGACGCAGCTGTGGCCGCTGCCCAGAACAATCTCGGCGGGACCTATCCGCAGGATGGCGGAGCCACCGGCGCCGAACCGCCCCCCGATAAGGCAGGGATCCCCCCTGAGGACGGCATGACATCGGCCCCGCCACCCGCGACCGGCGCCGAAAGTCCGCCGGAGGCGCAGGCGCCACCGAAACCAGCGCCGCCGCCCATCGACCAGGCGCAAAGCCCTCCTTCCGGCGGCGCCCTTCCACAACCCGAGACGGGCGCTGTCGAGGTGGTGCGCCATCCAACCATCGATGCGCCGGATGAGATTGTCGCCGGCGAGACGGTGACCGTTTCGATCGCCCTTACCGAAGAGCAATTCACGCCCGAAGTGAAGGTGAAGGCAGCGCCGGGCTCGTCGGTGACGGAAGATGGCGCCCTGGCCATGGCGATGCCGGCGGGAACCGAGCAATGGCCGATCGATATCGATCTGTTCGCCTCCGGCTTCGATCTCGCTGACGGCGGCAAATGGAGCCGACGGACGACGCTCTACCGCCAGGGCGACAGCGACTTCGTCCGCTTCGACGTCAAGGCGCGGCCGATCGCCAAGGACAGCAAGCCGGCCCAGTTCATCGCGCGCATCTACAGCGCCGGGAGGTTCCTGGGATCGGCATCGCGGTCGGTTATCATTCGCCGCACCGCGCCTGTCGAGGCAGCCGCTCTGAGCGCCACAGCCGAACGCTCCGCAGCACCTGCCATGCTGATGCTGGCCGCAGCGGCGCCGCAGCCGGCGGTAACTGGCAATGTGACGCTCGGCGGCGCAGCCGGCGATGACGTCCCCGATCTCGACGTGACCATCCTCTATGACGATCCGAGCGGGCTGGGTTCGGGGCAGATCATCATCCATTCGCCGCATCTGGCCGGTCCGGTGACCGATACGTTCTCGACGCCACCTGAGATGGCGGCATGGCTGGACTCCGAATACCGCCGCCTGCTGCAGCTCGGATTGAGCCTGCGCGGCGCCGTTTCGCTGCAGCAGCCTGCCGCAAGCAGCGATACGGGGGCGCAAAAGCGCTTTGTCACGCTCGCCGCCGAAGGTTTTGGCGATGCGCTCTACCGCGACTATGTGCCGAAACCGTTCAAGGACGTGTTCTGGTCGCTGCGCGGCAAAGGCGAACTCCATTCGATCCAGATCACCTCGAACAGCCCGACGCTGCCCTGGGAATTGATCCGCCCGCGCAGCGCCGACGGCGCCGTCGCCGACGGTTTTCTCGGCATGGGCTACCGGCTGGCGCGCTGGGCTCCGCGCAGCAGTGCCTCACAGGTCGACAACCCGCTCGACCGCATGACCTTCACCGGCGTCGCGGCCGTCGCGCCCTCCTATCTCGACAAGCGCTCGCTGCGCTTTCAGCAGGACGAGATCGCGGCGCTGAGCAAGCTTTACGGCTACCGCCGCTTCGATGGCGATTTCACCTCTTTCGAGAAACTGGTCGGTGAAGTCTCGACCGGTTTCATTCATTTCTCCGGTCATGGCGAGGTCAACCAGCCGAGCAGTGGCCGGCCGGTCTTTGCCATCGATCTCGTCGACCAGTCGCTCGACCCCGATACATGGGCCGCGCTGGTCGCGGCCGCGCATGGCAAGGGCAATCCGTTCTACTTTTTCAACGCCTGCGACACCGGCCGTTCGCAGATGCTCGGCGGCTTCGTGCAGGGCTGGGGTCCGGCGGTGCTGGCGGGCGGCGCTTCCGGCTTCATCGGCGGCATGTGGCCACTGACCGACCGCGCGGCAGCGGCCTTCTCGACCGATTTCTATGGCGGCATCAGCACGCGGATCAAGGACGGGCCGGTCTATCTGGCCGAGATCCTGCAGGATGTCCGCAGAGAATTCTACCGGACCGGCGATCCGACCTATCTCGCCTACACATTCTACGGCAACGCCAATCTGAGGATTGTCGGGCAGTAGGCGACGGATCGTCGTTGGCGGATTGGCTTCGCCTACAATGCGTTTTGCGGGCATGGCACGCCGGCGCCGCCGCAGCGTGAGGCCATCGGCCTGGAGCTCATGTCTTCGGACTGCCGCACAAGCTCCGCAAAGAGAAGGGCGAAACTTCCCATCACAAGGAAGACGATAATCAGGCGTGTCACCGGCAATAGACAGGTCTCGACTGGCTAGCCCCCAGCCACCCATCCTCTGTCGGCTAACATGATCGATCAGGCTTTACGAGTGCTTAAGCTCGCACTTAACCATCACATTCGCCGTTCCGGCGACATGAAGCGCGAGCCGCCGATTTCGTTTCGCCGCGGCCGCAACTGGCCCGGACGATGCCTCCCTTTGCAGATGCGCTTGCCCATGCTACCCCACGCAACCGCCGCCGACCGCCATCGGCCGACCGCCATCGGAATGTCATGAGCAAAGCCAATCTCGCCTTCGTCTCCTCCGACACTGCCGATGCCAAGGCGGCGATGGAGAGCCTGTCGGCCCGCTATGGCCAGGCATCCTTCGACGACGCCCAGGTGGTGGTGGCACTGGGTGGCGACGGCTTCCTGCTGCAGACCTTGCGCGACACGATGAGCACGGGAAAGAAGGTCTACGGCATGAACCGTGGCACCATCGGCTTCCTGATGAACGAGTACCGCGTCGGGGGCCTCACCGAGCGCATCGCGGCCGCCGTCGCCGAAACGATCCGCCCGCTGGAAATGCTGGCGTTGACGCATGAGGGCGAGACGGTTTCGGCACTCGCCATCAACGAGGTGGCGCTGTGGCGTCAGTCCTACCAGACGGCAAAGATCCGCATCACCGTCGACGAGCAGGTCCGCATCGAGGAACTGAACTGCGACGGCGTGATGATCGCGACGCCGGCCGGCTCCACCGCGTACAATCTTTCGGCGCACGGGCCGATCCTGCCGCTGGATGCGCCGTTGCTCGCGCTGACCCCGGTCAGCCCGTTCCGGCCGCGCCGTTGGCGGGGTGCCTTGTTGTCAAACAAGGCGACCGTACGCTTCGATATTCTGGAGTCGGAAAAGCGCCCGGTGAACACCGCCGCCGACCACACCGAGGTCAAGGCGGTGGCTTCCGTAACGGTCCGCGAATCGCCGACTGCGACGGCAACGCTGCTGTTTGATCCCAACCATTCGTGGAACGAACGCATTCTCGCCGAGCAGTTTCGCTATTGAGCCGGCGCAAAGAGTGACTACCTAATTAAGCATCGCGATTAAGCTTACGTTTTCACAATCGTGCCAATCCCGCCCGTTTCTGTTGACAAATCGCGGGCTTGCGCCTAATCGCAATACCAATCTTGCAGGCACGCTGTGCTTGCCGCGACGGATGCCGTTGCGCTTCCCCGAACCAGCCAAAGACAGCAACTCTTGTCCTCAGACACCACGACCGCTCTAGAAGCGTTGACCTTTTCAGACCTCGGCCTGTCGCCCAAGGTCCTTTCCGCAGTCACCGATGCGGGCTACACCGTGCCGACGCCGATCCAGGCTGGCGCCATCCCGCATGCCTTGCTCGGCAAGGATATTCTGGGCATAGCACAGACCGGCACCGGCAAGACGGCTTCCTTCGTGCTGCCGATGCTGACCCGCCTCGAAAAAGGCAGGGCCCGTGCCCGCATGCCGCGCACGCTGATCCTCGAGCCGACGCGCGAGCTCGCCGCGCAGGTCGAAGAGAATTTCATCAGATACGGCAAGAACCACAAGCTCAACATCGCGCTGCTGATCGGCGGCGTCTCCTTCGACGAGCAGGACAAGAAGCTGGAGCGCGGCGCCGACGTGCTGATCGCCACGCCCGGCCGTCTGCTCGATCACCGCGAGCGCGGCAAGCTGTTGCTCAACGGCGTCGAGATCCTCGTCATCGACGAGGCCGACCGCATGCTGGACATGGGCTTCATCCCCGACATCGAGCGCATCTGCGAGATGATCCCGTTCACCAGGCAGACGCTGTTCTTCTCAGCGACCATGCCGCCGGAGATCACCAAGCTCACCGAGAAATTCCTGCATGCGCCGGTGCGCGTCGAGGTGTCCAAGGCGGCATCCGCTGCCACCAACATCATCCAGCGCCTGGTCAAGTCCGGCTCCAAGCCGTGGGACAAGCGCGAGACGCTACGCAATCTGATAAAGGCCGAAGACGCCGAGCTGAAGAACGCTATCATTTTCTGCAACCGCAAGGTCGAGGTCGCGGAGCTGTTCCGCTCGCTGTTGAAGTATGACTTCGACGCCGGCGCCCTGCATGGCGACATGGACCAGCGCGCCCGCATGCAGATGCTGGCCAATTTCCGCGATGGCAAATTGCGCTATCTCGTGGCGTCCGACGTCGCTGCGCGCGGCCTCGACATTCCCGACGTCAGCCACGTCTTCAACTACGACGTGCCGATCCACGCCGAAGACTATGTCCACCGCATCGGCCGCACCGGCCGCGCCGGACGCTCGGGCAAATCCTTCACCATCGCCACCAAGTCCGACACCAAATACATCGACGCCATCGAGCGGCTGATCGGCAACAAGATCGAGTGGCATGACGGCGACCTGTCGACCGTGGTCGCCAGCGAAGGCGGCGAGGACGAAGCGCCCCGCCGTGGCCGTGGCGCTCCGCGCCGCGCCGGCCGCAAGGACGAGGACCGCAAGGTCCATGATCGCAAGGACGGTGGCGAGCGCAAGCCGCGCGAACGCCATGCCAAGCGCAGCGACGACGCGCCGGCGGCAGATGCCGCACGCGAGGAACAGCCGGCGGTAGCCGAGGCCGCGGTCGCCGACATCGGCGAACGGCATCAGCGCAAGGAAGCGATTCGCTCCGAAAACAGCGACCGCAAGGTCTCCGATCGCAACAACGAGAACCGTGCCCCGGAACGCGGCGACACAAGGCCGCAGCGCGCCAGCGGCAACAGCCGCCCTGCCCGCGGCAACAACCGCGGTGAAGACAATGACGGCACCGTCGGCTTCGGCGACGACATGCCGGCCTTCATGAAGATCGTCGCCAAGGTCTGATCCCATGAGCCGCGGCGTCCCGAGGACGCGCGGCTTGCCTGGACGCGACGGGGATGTGAGATCTGGAGCCCGCTCCAGGATCGGCGCCATGCGCGGTAACTGCAAAACAGGCTCGATCTACCCGATCGCTTCCGGTCTGGAGGCTTAAATAGCCCGTCGATGCTACAGGCTTTTCAGTTCCAGGCGGGATGCCAATAAATCCAGAAACGCCCGAACCTTGGCCGAAGATGACCGGCCTTCCTGCCACAAGGCATGGATCGGCACCGGTGCCGGCTCGAATTCCGTCAAAACCAGTTCGACGAGACCGTCGTCGACCAAATGTCTTATCTGCCACAGAGGCGAGAAGCCCAAACCCAGTCCGTGGATTGCGGCGGCATAGACCGAGGTCATCAGATTGGAGCGAAAAGTGCCTGCGACCTTCACGGTCCGGGGTTTCCCGTCGATCTGAAACGTCCATTCACCTGGACGCTCGTTAGCGGTTCTGATGATGCAACTGTGCTCACTCAGCTGGAAGGGATGGGCCGGCCGGCCACACCGCGCGAAATAGGAAGGCGCGCCGAACACAACGCGCCGCAACGCCCCCAGGCGTTTGGCTTTCAATTTGGAATCCGGCAAATCGCCGATGCGTATTGCCAGGTCGAGACCTTCGGCGCCAAGATCGGCAAATCCATCGGAAAGTTGAAGATCGACCTCGACCCGGGGAAATGTCCGCATGTATTCCGCGATGACAGGCATCAGGACGTTCGGGCCAAACAGAACCGGCGCCCCGATGCGCAGGACGCCTGCCGGCTCCGATCGTTGATTGATCGCCTGAAGTCTTGCGTCGTTTATTTCGTCAACCGCGGGTTTGATCCGGTTGAAAAAGGCTGCTCCGACTTCACTCGGTGTCGAGCGACGCGTTGTCCTGTGGATCAGCTCGACGCCGACTGATTCCTCCAGTGCCGCCAGGGACCGGCTGACCGACTGCAGCGAGCGGTTCAGCCGATGTGCGGCAGTCGTCAGACTTCCATGCTCGACGATCGCGATGAAAGCCTCGAAATCGTCCATCCGGCTCATGCATTCTCCCGACATTCGACATAATATATCGCAAAAACGGGTAATTGTAACGACACTTGCGACGTCGTACCTCTGCAAGTTGTCCCGCGAGGACAGGCTTGATGGAAGGAAATCGTCATGCAAGTAGCCAATCCAACTGTTCTGGTCGTTGGTGCCACAGGCCGAGTTGCGGGACTTGTCGTGCCTGAACTTGTCCGCCGCAATGCCAATGTTCGAGCGCTCGTTCGCGACCCTGCGAATGCCGAAAAGGCCCGGAAGCTAGGGGCATCCGAGGTTGCGACAGGAGATTTGCGAAATCGTCAGAGCCTCGAAAGGGCGGTCGAGGGCGTCGACGGCGTCTTTCACATTGGGCCGGCTTTTGCTCCCGATGAAGCAGCCATGGGCGTTGCCATGGTTGAGGCCGCCACGCGAGCAGGAGTTCGAAAGTTCGTCTTCTCGTCGGTGATCCAGCCTACCAATACGCGACTGAAGAACCATGCCAGCAAGGTGCCTGTCGAGGCTGCTCTCTACTCGACGACGATGGAATATACGATTCTGCACCCTGCCAATTTCATGCAGAACCTCGCAGCGGCCTGGCCGTCCGTCGTTGAACATGGTGTTTTCTCGGAACCGTTTCCAAAGACGGCGAAGCTGGCCCGCGTCGACTACCGCGACGTCGCTGAGGTGGCGGCGATCGCCCTAACCGAAGCGCGATTGTCCTACGCGACCCTCGATCTGTGCGCTGACGGCATGCACAGTCGGGAAGACATCGTTGCGATGATGAGTGAGGAACTTGGCCGACCCATCTCTTCTGGTGAGCCGACATTTGGCGAGTGGGCGGCCGAGGCACGCCTTCCCTACAATGACCGCCAAATGCAGGTGCTGGCCAAAATATACGCCCACTATGCCCACTATGGCCTTGGCGGAAACAGTCTGACATTGCGCGCCGCCCTGGGCCGCGAACCGCGTTCGTTGCGCGGCTTTATTCGGAACCTGGCCCAGCAAATGGCGCAGGCCGCCTGACTGCGCCCAGCCGCGCATACTTTCACTTTTCGAGAAGGAGATAGGTGATGCGACCGTCATCCCACAAGGTTTTGAAATCGAGAAAGCTACCGGCCTCTTACAATGCGCTGGTGATGCCATTCGTTCTTTCCATCCTGATGTCGTGCATTGTTTCCGCGGTAGCGACGCTGATCAATGCGGGCTGGACAACCGGTTTCGTGGCGACCTGGCCGTATGCATGGGGAGCATCATGGCTAGTGGGCTTTCCAAGTCTGCTGCTGGTCTTGCCGATCGTGCGCCGTATCGTTGCGGCAATTGTCGATCAGCCGACCTCGTAGGCCTTGATTACAGGGGCCGATATGCCAAGCAAAACGGCCCTTGCGGGCCGCTTCTACCTTCGACTGACGGCTCGCAGCGCCATTGTCGGGTTCCGCGACCAGATACCTGTCTTCATGCGGGCAGCCTTCATGCGCGCCAGCCCTCATGCCGATCGTCCTCCGAGCCTGATCCCGAGCGCCCTCAAATGGCAGCCGGCCGGCTTGCACTCTTGGCAAGCTCCTATCCTGGCCCGTCCGTCACATCGGGCCGGGCATCATCTTGGTCGGTTTTTCCAGCATCGGAAACTCTGCCTTGCTGCATTTCACGTTCGGGTTGGTCGGACTGAACATGCCGTTCGGATTGTCTCTGAACAGCCAGGCATGAAGGTCGTAGTGGACGAACTCCCTCGGAATGAGCGGATAGTGCCCTTCCATCGGTCCCATGAAGGTCTGGCCAAATAGTTTTGGAGGTTCCTTGGTGTCTGGCGTCAGGGGCATCAGCCATTCCACGCCAACCAATTTCAAGCCTTTCTTGGTCGGCTCGTAGATCAGCACATTGGGGCGCATCGGATCGAGTTTCTGACCGACACTCGGAACGTTGACGAAATGGATGCCCATAGCGCCCTTCGGATAGTCCATTGCGCCCTCGATCCTGTCCCCGCTGTAATAGACACACCCGACAGTCGACAGATAAAGGTCGCGGACGGCGACAGTGTAGTCCTCATATTTGGCGAGCGATTTCTTCAAAGCTTCGATGTCGGCTTTGTTGGCGTCCTCGGCTCGAGCCGTGGCGGCTGCGCACCAAGCTGAGACCAGACCTGTCAAAATGAGGACGCCGCAACGCCCAAGACGAGCTGTTCTTGTCATGCATTCCTCCCAGATTTCCTTATCTGGCCGTGCAGGACCGGGGCCGACTAAGTGACTGCGCGGCCGTTTGTATCGCCCCATCCCCTCTGGAACCGCACCAATGCTAATCCCTTCCAAGGTCTCCGGAAAGGGATTATTAGAAATCTCTAATGCATTAGACCTTTTGGCGGACCACAGGAGCCCAAAAAGAAAGCGGCCCTTGCGGGGCCGCCTTCGCATTTCGATGCCGACCTGATCAGGTCAGCGGCGAAAGCTGGATCTCGACGCGCCGGTTCTGCGCACGGCCGGCCGCCGTTCCATTGGACGCGATCGGACGGGTCTTGCCGAAACCGGTGACGGCGAAGCGGCGCGAATCGACACCTTGGCCCGAGAGATAGTTGGCGACCGCCAATGCACGGCGCTGCGACAGATCGAAATTGTGTTCGTCGCCGCCGGTCGAATCGGTGTGGCCGAACACGTCGACCGTGGTCTGCTTGAACTTCTTCAGCACCAGCGCAACCGAGTTCAGCACCTGGTAGAAGCCAGGCTTCACCGCATCCTGGTCGACGTTGAAAGTAATGTCGGACGGCATGTTGAGGATGATCTGGTCGCCGGTGCGGGTGACGCTGACGCCGGTGCCTTCGAGCTGGCGGCGCAGTTCAGCCTCGTTCTGGTCCATGGTCGCGCCGATGGCGCCGCCGGCCAGCGCGCCGATACCGGCGCCGATCAGCGCGTTGCGGCGGTCATTGCCGCCGGCAAGCAGGCCGAGGCCCGCGCCCGCCAGGGCACCAAGGCCGGCGCCGGCTGCGGTGTTCGAAACCTTCTGCTCGCCGGTGTACGGATCGGTCGTGGTGCAGGCACTCACCAGCACAGCCGTCGCAACGGCGACGAGCACAGTCTTTTTCATAGAATCGTCCCTCTCCAAAGCGCGGCCTTTGCGCTCGCGCATATAAGCCCTTCTCGGGTCTTGTAACATGAAATGCGGCGAAAAACCGAGCGGCGAAAGCGGCTTTTCCCCGCTCGCGCCACTCTTCCGCTTCGGTGGCTGGTGCTGGCCTACCAGAGGTTCTTGCCGTCAATGACGACCACCTCGACCTTATCGAGGTCGAAATCGTCGAACAGCCGCGAATTGACTGATATCTTGGGATTGTCGAAGTCCGGTTTGCCGGTTGACCAGTCCGGCGTTTCGGTGAAGGTGCCGCAGCCGCAAATGGCGCAAAACCCGTGTTTGACGGTCTTCGATCCCCATTGATAGAAGGAAACGTTTTCCGGCGAGCTGGTGAGCTTGAATTGCGACGGAACGTAGTAAGCCCACAGCGAACCGCGCTTGGAGCAGAACGAGCAGGTGCATTGTGTTACCGTCTCGGGCGCCTGCGAAACCTCGAACGTCGTCGCCTTACAATGACAGCTGGCCTTGATGGTCATGAAAAGCTTTCCTCTCCGTTGCCGCCACCCATGCGGCAAGGCACCATAAAGGAAGGCTCCTGACAACTGTCTGTCAGCAGGCTCTGATCGATCGAGCCGAGCGGCGCTCTGGCCGAAGCGGACCCGTCGTCACCTCCCAATCGTCGTCACCTGCCGATATAGGCGGCCAGTTCGTCCGGCGTCCCGTTTGGGAAAGCCTGTTTCAGAAAATCCAGGAACGCCGACACGCGCGCGCTGAGCAGCCGCCGCGACGGGTAGAGCGTCCATAGAGAAATTTCGGGGCCGTCGATATCCCCCCAATTCACCAGTGTGCCGTCAGCCAGGTCGTGGGCCACCAACGAAATGGGAAGCCGTCCTGCGCCGATGCCGGCTCGCACCGCATCCCGGACCATGATGAGCGTCGACAAGGCGAGGACCGGCTCGATTCTAAGTGTTGCCCGGCCACCTGGTGTCTTCACCTGCCATGTTTGCCGCTCGCCTGTCCCGCGCGCAACGCCAGGAGCGGCGAGCCCATCGGCCGGGCGAGGAAGGTCCGGGCTCGCCACAACGACCAGGCGGTCGCGGAGAAACGCCCGTCCGACCAGGCTTTCATCGGGATCCGGATTGACCCGGATTACCAGATCGTAGCCTTCCTCGATCATATCGACATGCCGGTCTTCGGTGGTCACTTCAAGCCTCACCTCAGGATACCTCAGGGCAAATCCCGCAGCGATCCTCCCCATTGCAGTCTGCGAAAAATGCAAAGGCGCGCTGATCCGCAATCTGCCCTTGGGTCTCTGACCGCCCGAGGCAATCGCCGATGCCGTCTCGTCCAGCTCGGCAAGCAACGCCCCCGTCCGCTCGAAGAGCGCCCGTCCTTCTTCGGTCAGCTTCAGGTTACGCGCACCCCGTTCGAACAGACGCAGATCGAGACTGCTTTCCAATTCGCCAACGCGCCGGGACAACGTTGCCTTGGGCCGGCCGGTGGACCTTGCCGCTTTGCCGAAGCCGCCATGGCGAGCCACGAGGTTAAAATCGGCAAGGGCTAAAAGATCCATGACTGTCCCACCAGTGAGACGACGTGTCTAAAATTGCCGTCTACTGGGCTCTTTTTGAGCCACACATATTGGGACTGTCAAGCAACCCAACAGGAGAAATTCCATGACCATTCTCGTTACCGGCGCCACCGGCAATATCGGCCGCCAAGTCGTCGAACAGCTCGCCAAGCGCGGCGCCGATGTGCGTGCTCTCGTGCGCGATCCGTCGAAAGCCAGTTTTCCGGCAGGCGTATCGGTCGTGCAAGGCGACTTTCTCGATGTCGATTCGCTGCGCAAAGCCATGTCTGGCGTTTCCACGCTGTTTCTCTTGAACGCCGTGGTGCCGGACGAATTCACCCAGGCTTTGATCGCCTTGAACGTCGCCCGATCGGCCGGCATCGAGCGGATCGTCTATCTCTCGGTAATCCACGCTGACGTCTATGTGAACGTGCCGCATTTCGCGGGCAAGTTCGGCGTCGAGCGAATGATCGAGCAGATGGACTTCAAGGCTACGATCTTGCGCCCGGCCTACTTCATCCAGAACGATCTGACGGTCGAAGACGTCATCACCGGCTACGGTACCTACCCAATGCCGATCGGCCCCAAGGGTCTCGCCATGATCGATGCCCGTGATATCGCCGAGGTCGCCGCTCTTGAGCTGCTGCGTCGCGAACGGTCCAAGGAGCCGCTTGCGTTCGAGAGGATCAACCTCGTCGGTCCGCAGACATTGACCGGGACGGATATTGCCGCAATCTGGTCAGACGTACTCGCCCGCCCGATCAGCTACAGCGGCGACAATACGGAGGGTTTTGAGCAAAATCTCAAGCAGTTCCTGCCCGCCTGGATGGCCTACGACATGCGCCTGATGGGCGAGCGTTTCTTCACCGACGGGATGCTGCCCGAGGCCGGCGACGTCGAGCGCCTGACGGCACTTCTGGGTCGCCCACTGCGCCCGTATCGCGACTTCGCCTCGGCACTCGCTGCTTCCGTCTGACGCAAGCGCCTTCAGCACCACCAAGGCCGGCCTTCCGATGAGAACTGCCAACAGAACTCAGTAGGAACGCGGTGGCACGAACAGGCAGATCGTCTTGCCTGCGTCGAGGCCGGCCTGATGCGCGCACCAGTGGAAATCGCCGTCGGGTGAGTCCTTGACCCGCTTGTCGCTCATCGGAACGACCTCCCCCGTTCCGGCGATGACATAGCCCTCCGGCTTTTCCAGCACCTCGCCGGTATGGGTGGTGCGGCAGTCGTAGTTTGCACAGCAGGCGAAGGGATAACTCCAGCCTTGCGGCTTCGCCGCCGTGGGTTTGGCGTCATGGGCGAAGGCGGGTGCGGTCAGCACCGCCATCGCAAGCATCGCGATGGCAAAGATCGGGGTCACGAACAAGGAAAACAGGAGTCGGCCAGCCGGTTGAACGGCTCTGGCCGATCGGAGAGTGGCAGCAGACATGGAAGCGTTCCTTTCAAACGAGCATCAAGCGTTTCGCTTGCCCGTTCCCGGAACGTGTCTTCCCAGTGGCCGGATCGTCAGGTCGCAGATATGCCGCGTCCGGCCATACATGCTTTTTCTCTTCCAGCCCTCGGATGCTGGGCTGATTCCTAGGCTGGCGCAAGAAGTTGCTGCGCGAAGCCGCACATCTACGCCGCTATCTGCAACCGCTGACGAGATCCAAGGCCAGGCTCAACTCCCGGCAGACGGGCATCGAAACAACGGGATTGGCCGAATGTGGTTCCAGCCTATACTTCGCCTGGACCGGCGATCACATGCCCTTCATATTGCGGCAAGTCGTCGGCGATGGTGAACCATGGCGCTTTGGAGCCGACGAAGATGTGCGCGGTCGGCCGGATCGTCGGATCGTCGACCAGCGTGCCCATGGCGACATGGACATAGGCGCCGTCGCGGACCAGCGAATACAGCAACGAGCCGCAGCGGCTGCAATGCGCATCGTGGCCGCTGCCATCGCCGAAATGGATGAGCCCGTGATGCCCTTCGGCAAGGGCAAGTTTCTCGCGCTCGATGCCGGCGAAGGGCTTGAAGGCGGAACCTGTGGTGCGCCGGCAGTTCGAACAATGGCAGATCGCGGCATAGACGAACTCGTCCGCCACTTCATACTGAACCGTGCCGCAAAAGCATTTGCCGGTGAGCCTGCGAGTCATGGTTCCTCCTTCGCTCCCCCGCCAAGGGATGTTCTTATTCAAGTCAGCCGAGTCGAAAGTGGCGGAAGCGCAGGTATCATCCATTCGCAGGCCGGCCTCAGCTGAATATGAACATATCCTAGTCGAGGTCGGCCACGGCTTCACCGGCACCGCCCTCGATGCGCTGCGACAACGAGGCTTCCATGAAGTCGTCGAGGTCGCCGTCGAGCACGCTCGACGGGCTGGTGCTCTCGACGCCGGTGCGCAGGTCCTTCACCAACTGGTAGGGCTGCAGCACATAGGAACGAATCTGGTGACCCCAGCCGATGTCGCTCTTCGACGCTTCTGTGGCATTGGCCACCGCTTCGCGCTTCTTCAGCTCTTCCTCGTAAAGGCGCGAGCGCAGCATTTCCCAGGCCTTCGCCTTGTTCTTGTGCTGCGAGCGTTCGGCCTGGCAGGCAACCGCGATGCCGGTGGCGATATGGGTGATGCGAACCGCCGAGTCCGTGGTGTTGACGTGCTGGCCGCCCGAACCGGATGAGCGGTAGGTGTCGATGCGTACATCGGATTCCGAGACGTCGATCTCGATCCTGTCATCGACGACCGGGTAGACCCAGACGCTGGAGAAGGACGTGTGGCGGCGCGCATTGCTGTCATAGGGTGAAATGCGGACCAGGCGATGAACGCCCGACTCGGTCTTCAGCCAGCCATAGGCATTGTGGCCCTTGATCAGGAGCGTGGCGGACTTGATGCCGGCCTCTTCGCCGTCATGGACTTCCAGCACTTCGACCTTGAAACGGCGACGCTCGGCCCAGCGCGTGTACATGCGCAGAAGCATCGAGGCCCAGTCCTGGCTCTCGGTGCCGCCGGCGCCGGCATGGACTTCGAGATAGGTGTCGTTGGCGTCGGCCTCGCCCGACAGCAGCGTCTCGACCTGGCGAGCCTTGGCCTCGCCCTGCATCGAGCGGAGGGCCGCTTCCGCCTCGGCGATCACGCTCTGGTCGCCCTCTTCCTCACCCAGTTCGATCAGGCCGATATTGTCTTCCAGCGCCTGCGTCAGGCTTTTGACGCCGGTGATGCCGTCTTCGAGGCCCTGGCGCTCGCGCATCAGCTTTTGCGCTTCCAGCGGCTCATTCCAGAGGCTGGAATCCTCGGCCCGCACATTCAGGTATTCAAGCCGCTTTATGGCCTGATCCCAGTCAAAGATGCCTCCTCAGCAGGGTGATCGCCTGCCTGATCTCGTCGACAATGTTCTGCGTTTCCGCGCGCATGGCTGGTTGTTCTGTCCTGTTTTTGAAATGGCGCTTGGGTCGGCGCGATACATAGGCACGGCATTGCTGCCTGTAAAGCGAAATGGGCCGGCTCAACAAGCCAGCCCATGCAGCATAAAAAATCAGATCGTTAGTAAAGCCCGCCGCCGGGTGCCTGGATGGCTTCCGTAGCCTGCGGCGACAGCGGTCCGCCGGCGCCGTTGGAGCCGTCGGCGCCCATGCCGATCACCCAATAGCTGTCGGCGGGGCCGGTGCCGGGCTTGAAGGCTTCGATGATGGTGCCGGGATCGCCCGACGCGGCACGCATGCCGGTCTTGCGGTTGATGGCGACCAGGTTCATGCCTTCCGGCACCTTGAAGTCGACATTGGGCGTGCCGTCCAGCGCAACACGCATGAAATCCTTGAAGATAGGCGCCGCCAGACCGCCACCGGTGGCACCATGGCCAAGGCCGCGCGGCGTGTCGTAACCCATGTATAGGCCGACGACGAGGTTCGGCGTGTAGCCGATGAACCAGGCGTCCTTCTCGTCATTGGTCGTGCCGGTCTTGCCGGCGATGTGACGGCCAAGCTCGGCGATGGTGGCGCCGGTCCCGCGCTGGACGACGCCTTCCATCATCGAGGTGATCTGGTAGGCGGTCATCGGATCGAGCACCTGCTCGGAATTGTCGACCAGTTCCGGTTCGGGCTGGTTGTTCCATTCGGGCGCATTGCAGCCTTCGCAGCCGCGCTCGTCCTGCTNCGACCAGTTCCGGTTCGGGCTGGTTGTTCCATTCGGGCGCATTGCAGCCTTCGCAGCCGCGCTCGTCCTGCTTGAACACGGTCTTGCCGTAGCGGTCCTGGATGCGGTCGATGAGCGAGGGTTTGATCGACTTGCCGCCATTGGCCATGATCGAATAGGCCGACACCATGCGCATAACCGTCGTCTCGCCGGAGCCCAGCGCCATCGGCAGGTAGGGCGCCAGATGGTCGTAGACGCCGAACCTCTCGGCATATTCCACCACCAGCTTCATGCCCATGTCGTTGGCCAGCCGCACCGTCATCAAATTGCGCGACTTTTCGATACCGGAGCGCAAGGTCGCGGGGCCGGCCACCGTGCCGTCATAGTTCTTCGGCGTCCAGGTCGTGTTGCCGCTCTGGATGGTGATCGGCCCGTCCATGATCACCGAAGCCGGCGTATAGCCATTGTCGAGCGCGGCCGAATAGACGATCGGCTTGAATGACGATCCGGGCTGGCGCATCGCCTGTGTGGCGCGGTTGAACTCCGACTGCGCATAGGAGAAGCCGCCGACCATGGCCAGCACGCGGCCGGTATGCGGATCCATGGCGATCAGGCCGCCCTCCACTTCCGGCACCTGACGAAGCGTGTAGGCGCCTTCCGACCCTTCGTTCTTCTGCACGAAGATGACGTCGCCGGGCTGCAGCACATCGGCCGGAGACTTGGCCTTGACCGTCTTGCCATCGACCACATGGCGCATGGCAAAGCTCATGTCTTCCTTGCTGACGGCGCCTTCGATGCGTTCCTTGACGATATCGCCCGAAATCTGCCGCGTCGGCTGCAGGCCGATGGAAAGGCCGGTCGCCGAGCTGTCGAGCACGACGGCAAGCGACCATTCCGGCACGTCTTCCAGCCCCTTGACGTTGCCCAGCGCCACGCCCCAGTCGCCGGAAGCATCGATATGCGTCACCGGTCCGCGATAGCCACGCAGCGTGTCGTATTTGAGCAAGCCGTTCTGCATCGACTTGCGGGCGATGAGCTGGATCTTCGGATCGAGCGTCGTGCGCACCGAAAGGCCGCCCTCATAGAGCGCGTTCTCGCCATAGCGCGAGATGATCTGGCGGCGCACTTCCTCGGTGAAATATTCACCCGCAAACAGATAGGAGCCATTGCGACGCGGCGTCACGCCGAGCGGCTCGGCCTTGGCCTTGTCGCCTTCCTCGCGCGTCACGTAGCCGTTCTCGACCATCTGGTCGATGACCCAGTTGCGGCGCTCGATGGCGCGGTCGGCATGCTTGAAGGGATGGTAGTTGTTGGGCCCCTTCGGCAGCGACGCCAGATAGGCGGCTTCCGCGACGGTGAGTTCGTTGACCGACTTGTCGAAATAGGTCAGTGCCGCGCCCGCAACGCCATAGGCGCCGAAGCCGAAGAAGATTTCGTTGAGGTAGAGCTCAAGGATGCGGTCCTTCGAATAGGCCTGCTCGATGCGGAAGGCCAGGATCATCTCCTTGATCTTGCGCTCGTAGGTCTGGTCCGAGGACAAGAGGAAGTTCTTCGCCACCTGCTGGGTGATGGTCGAGGCGCCGACCTGGCGCCTGCCCGAACCAAGATTCTGCAGGTTGACGTAGATGGCGCGGCCAAGCCCGGTGATGTCGATGCCGGGATGGTTGTAGAAATTCTTGTCCTCGGCCGACAGGAACGCCGCCTTGACCCGGTCCGGAACCGCCTGGATCGGCAGATAGAGCCGCCGTTCGCGCGCATATTCGGCCATCAGCGAGCCGTCGGAAGCATGGATGCGGGTCGTCACCGGCGGCTCGTACTTGGCCAGCACCTCGTAGTCGGGTAGGTCTTTCGACAGATGGCTGATGTATATCGCCACGCCCGCGGCGACGATAAGCGCCAGCGTCGTGCCGATACCAAAGAAATAGCCGATAAGACGAATCATGCCCGCTCCAGTCCGAGGTCCGGGAATTTCCTAGACGAAGCCGCCTTTCGCGCAAGCCTTCGCAACTGTCCCGATCCGTGATGGAAAACCCATGTCGCCACCATGTGGGCAAAATACGGCAGTGCCCGGTTTCGGCATCCCCCACCGGAAATAAAAGCGCCTGGTGTTGTCCCCGTGCAACGCTGCCTCCGGTCGTGGGCGGCGGCGACCATCTCAGCCTCCGGTTCCCGTTCCCATCTTGGCGGAGGCAAACAGGGCGACGGCGTTGGTGATGCTCTGCGCCGCCTTGCCGCGCCAGTCGGCGTCGAGCAGTTGCGCCTCATCCTTGGCGTTGGAGAGATAGCCGAGTTCCACCAGCACCGACGGCACATCGGGCGCTTTCAGCACTTTGAAGCCGGCCGAACGCTGCGGATTGTTGATCAGGCCGACGCTGGTGGACAACTGGCCGACCAGAGTGTGGGCAAAGCTCATCGAGAAATTATGCGTCTCGCGGCGGATCAGGTCGATCAGTATGTCGGTGACTTCCTTGTTGTCGTCCTTGATCACCATGCCGGCGAACTGGTCGGAGAGGTTTTCACGGTCGGCAAGCGCCTGCGCTTCCGGATCGGACGCCTTGTCGGAGACGGTATAGACGGTGGCGCCTCTGATACCCTTGACGCTGATCGTGTCGGCATGGATCGAGATCAAAAGGTCAGCCTCGTGCTGCCGGGCGATGCGCACGCGGTCATCGAGCCGCAGGAACTCGTCGGTGTCGCGCGTCATGAACACGTCGTAGTTGCCGACGGTGGCGAGCTTGTCGCGCAATTCAGTGGCAAAGGCCAAGGTCACGTTCTTCTCGATGGTGCCGTTGAGGCCTTCGGCGCCACCGTCGATGCCGCCATGGCCGGGATCGATGACGATGGTGAAGCGATGCCCGGGATTGGAGATCGGCCCTGTGCCGACCCTGGAGCCCTTGTCGGTGGAGACGGTCGAGCCGGTGGTCAGCGCCTGGTTGGCAAGGGCTTCGTCGAACTCGCGGTCGGAGGCTGCCGACATGTCGATGGCGATGCGATAGCCTGCGCCGTCATCGTTCTTGAGCACGTCGAGCTTGTCGACCGAGAACGGCCCCTTGCCGGTCAGGATCAGCCGCGATCCCTCGCCCTGATCGCCATAACGCACCGCCTTGACCAGGCCGCGGGCCTTGGCGTCCTTCGCGCCGATGGCGAATCGGGTGCGCGGCAGGTCCACGACCAGCCGGTTGGGGCCGCGCAGCAGGAACCATTTGATGTCGGGCTCGCGGTCGAAATCGATGACGATGCGCATCTTGGTTGCGTCGCCGGCCATCTTGTAGGCGGTGGCGCCGAGTGGCGCATCGGCGGCGCGTGAAACCGGCGCAAAAGCAAGGCCAAGCGCCAGCAGCAACAGCACACCGGCAGCGCGCAGGAAATGGCCTGCACGGCCATGGCCCTTGTCTGTGGTGCCCGCCAGTCCCATTTCTTTGCAGTCGCTCCTGGTTTGGCGCCTTGCGCCCGCGTGGTTGGTCGAAATGCCGGTCAGGCCGCAGACTCGATTAACGATTGGTATCCAGAGAAGGTTAACCAAGCCTTTTCATTGAGGATTAAGGCCTGTGCTTCCGTTACGGCACTGCTTTTTGCCGGCATCCGAAATCGGGGTTGCCTTCCACCCCGTCAAATCATAAAAGCGATGGTGGATCACTGCAATCCTGGAACCGCTTCTCCCGCAGCTTCCTGCTACAGGTCAGATGAAAGGCGGCTCCTTCGCTTCCCGCGAAAAGGCTTCAGGTGATCGCGACGAATTTCGCAGGTGTGCGCCCGTGGCGGGGGAATCGCCTGCGTGAGGAAAACGGCCGGGTTTGTTCCCGTGCCGGCTCTGTATGAGCAAACAAGCTGGTCCGGTTCGTCCGGGCTTTGGTTCAAAAGGTTCTGCTGGTGACGATGGCTTCAAGCGCAATCATGGAAAGGTCCGCATCAAACCGCGCCATTGTGGCAGCGGGCGGCACCGCCATGGCGCTCAAGCGGCGTCCGGCGGACATTCAGACATCCGGCACCCACATCCCAGACACGCAGCAGCGGGCTTTGCCTCGCAAGCTGCGGCTGACGGCTGCCGGGAGGAAACGAAATAATGCCCAACAAAATGCTGATAGACGCCTCCCACCCGGAGGAAACACGCGTTGTCGTTATCCGCGGTAACCGTATTGAAGAATTCGACTTTGAATCCCAGGACAAGAAGCAGCTCAAAGGAAACATCTATCTCGCCCGCGTAACGCGCGTCGAACCTTCCCTTCAGGCAGCCTTTGTCGAATATGGCGGCAACCGTCACGGTTTCCTCGCCTTCAGTGAAATTCACCCCGACTATTACCAGATCCCGGTCGCCGATCGTCAGGCTTTGCTGCGCGCTGAAGCGCAGGAAGCCGAGGACGAGGAGAACGAGGACAATGACGGCGACGACCGCCAGAGCCGCGATCGCGGCCGGCGCGGCCGCCGGCGCGGCGGCAAGGGTCGTGAGCGAGGCGAACACAAGCGCGACGCCGGCGCCGATGATGAGAACGGCGAACATGGTGATGCCGGCAGCGATGCCGTCTCCGAAGCGCCTGCTTCCGAGCATGCCGCGGCCAATACCGCCGGGCATGACGATCATGCCGGGCATGGCGACAGCGAAGCCTCCGACGCCGAGACATCCGGGACCGAACCGTCGGAAGGCGGCCCGACATCGATCGCGGCAAGCGTCGAAGCGGATGTGATCTCCGAAGCTGTCCCTGCGGCGGAGCCGGGTGACGAAAGGTCGTCCAGCGAGGCAAGTGGCGAAGCCACCTCCGAGGACAATGATCGCGGCATGCTGGAAGAGGTGCAGTCCTCGCATCCGGACGACCACGAGATCGAATCCGTAGGCGCCGAGGATGCGCTGGAAGAGGTGCGCAGCCGCCGCAAGCCGGTGCGCCGCCAGTACAAGATTCAGGAAGTCATCAAGCGCCGGCAGATTCTGCTGGTGCAGGTGGTCAAGGAAGAGCGCGGCAACAAGGGCGCTGCACTCACCACCTATCTGTCGCTTGCCGGCCGCTATTCCGTGCTGATGCCCAACACCGCACGCGGCGGCGGCATTTCGCGCAAGATCACCAGTGCGGTCGACCGCAAGCGCCTCAAGGAGGTCGTTGCCGATCTCGAAGTACCGCAGGGCATGGGCGTCATCCTGCGCACCGCCGGCGAAAGCCGCACCAAGGCGGAAATCAAGCGCGACTACGAATATCTGATGCGGCTTTGGGAAAACGTCCGCAACCTGACGCTGCAATCCACCGCCCCTGCCCTCGTCTATGAGGAAGGCAGCCTGATCAAGCGCTCGGTGCGCGACCTCTACAACAAGGATATCGACGAGATTCTTGTCTCCGGCGAGGAAGGCTATCGCGAGGCCAAGGATTTCATGCGCATGCTGATGCCGAGCCACGCCAAGGTGGTTCAGCCGTTCCGCGACACGACGCCGATCTTCGTGCGCAACGGCATCGAGGCGCAGCTCGACCGCATGCTGCAGCCGCAGGTGACGCTGAAGAGCGGCGGCTACATCATCATCAACCAGACCGAGGCGCTGGTCGCCATCGACGTCAATTCGGGCCGCTCCACCAAGGAGCACTCGATCGAGGACACCGCTCTCCACACCAACCTTGAAGCGGCGGAAGAAGTCGCCAGGCAATTGAGGCTGCGGGATCTCGCCGGCCTGATCGTCATCGACTTCATCGACATGGAGGAGAACCGCAACAACCGCTCCGTCGAGAAGCGGCTGAAGGATCACCTCAAGAACGACCGAGCCCGCATCCAGGTCGGCCGCATCTCGCATTTCGGTCTGATGGAGATGTCGCGCCAGCGCATCCGCGCCAGCGTGCTGGAATCGACCATGAAGCCCTGCCCGCATTGCGGCGGCACCGGCCATGTGCGCTCCGATTCGTCGGTGGCGCTGATGGTGGTACGGGCGATCGAGGAATTCCTGCTCAAGGATTCGCGCAGCCACATCACGGTGCGGACCCCGGCGGCGACCGCTCTCTATGTGCTCAACCACAAGCGCGGCACGCTGGTGGAACTCGAAAGCCGCTTTGGTCTTACGATCACCGTCGAGGCCGATGATACGGTGGGTGTGCAGCACTACGCGATCTTCCGCGGCGCCATTGCCGAAAAGCCGGAAGGCTTTGTCGAAGCGCGAACCTTCCCGGCCTATGTCGAGCCGGAAGAGCCCGAGGACGAGATCGTCATCGAGGAGGAAGACGACGAGGTTGTGGTACAGGCCGAGCAGCCGCGCCAGGCGCAGCCGCAGTCGCAGCAGCAGCAGCCGAGATCGGCTGAGGACGGCGAAGGCCGCGATCGCAAGCGTCGCAAGCGCCGCAGGCGGCGCGGCGGCAAGGATCGCGAACGCGAACATGGCGATCGCGAGCATGGCGCCGAAGGTGCTTCGGTTTCGGCGGCAAGCGACGACTTTGCCGCTGAACCAGGCGATGACGATGCAACACAGCAAGACGAAGCCCAGGTTGGCGCCGTCGAAACGGTGGAAGCATCAGATGACGCCCAGGGCAAGAAGCGCCGTCGCGGCAAGCGCGGCGGCAAGCGCAATCGTCGCGAAGACGGCACGGAGACCGAAGCCGGCGAAACCGCCTCGGTGGCCGAGGCCGCTGAAGTCGGAACGGCCGCAAGCGAGCCCGTAGCAGCCGTAGCGGTTGAAGAAGCAGCGGCTCCCGCCGCGGCGAACGACGACGCTCCAGCCGAAAAGCCGAAGAAGAAGCGCGCTTCAAGGGCAAAGAAGGCTGTGGTGGAAGTCGCCGATGAGACGGCGGCCGAGGCTGCACCGGAAGCTGCCGTCGAAGCAGCCGCCCCCGCTGCGGCCGATGCCGCCACGGAAACGACCGTCGACGACGAGCCCGCCAAGGCTCGCCCGTCACGGCGCAAAGCCGTGGCCGCGGATACCTCCGCGGTGCCGGTGGTTTCCTCCAGCGTTGCCGACGAGGCAAAGGCCGAGGAAAAGCCGAAGCGCGCCGGCTGGTGGCAGCGGAAGGGCTTTTTCTAAGCTATTCAGCCGATTAAGATAGGTTCCTGACAAAAATCCCGCGCCGTTCAAACCACGGCGCGGGATTTTTGCATGCGCGAATGACGGAAGGCGTCAGGGGGCGAAAATCGACCAGTTCATCATCCTGGCCAGTTTTTCCAAGGCGATCGACCCCAGCTTGGAATTGCCGTTGGCGTTCAAGCCCGGCGACCATACGGCGAGCGAAGCAACACCCGGCACGATCCCCAATATGCCGCCGCCGACGCCGCTTTTGCCGGGAATGCCGACACGGAAGGCGAAATCGCCGGAACCGTCATAGTGGCCGCAGGTCAGCATCATGGCGCCGATGCGCCGCGCCCGCTCGGCAGACACCACGGAGTGCCCGGTTGCAGGGTTCCTGCCGCCATTGGCGAGGAAGCGGCCGGCCAGCGCCAATTGCCGGCAGCTCATGGCAATGGCGCAATGGTGGAAGTACACTCCCAGCGCCAGCTCCGGTGCATGGTTGAGATTGCCGAAGGATTTCATGTAGTTGGCAAGCGCGAAGTTGCGATAGCCGGTGGCGCGTTCGGAAGCCGCGACCTCGCGGTCGATGATGATCGCTTCGTCATCGGCAAGGAACTGGATGAAGCGCAGGATTTCGCCGATCGCCTCGCGCGGCTGGTGGCCGGCAAGCAGTATGTCGGAGACGACGATGGCGCCGGCATTGATGAACGGATTGCGCGGAATGCCGTTCTCATGCTCGAGCTGCACGATCGAGTTGAACGGATTGCCCGACGGCTCGCGTCCGACACGCTGCCACAATGCGTCGCCGACATTGCCGAGCGCCAGCGTGAGCGTAAACACCTTGGAGATGGACTGGATCGAAAACGCCTGCTCGGCGTCGCCGGCGACCAGCACGTGGCCGTCATTGGTCACGGCGGCAATGCCGAATTTCTTCGGATCGACCTTGCCGAGTTGCGGAATGTAGGTGGCGACCTCGCCGCGATCGGTGCGCTCGGCCATCTCGGCGGCGACATCGGCCAGCGCTTGTTCAAGATCCGGCATGGTCGTCCCCGCTATTTCAGCCAGCGCTCGATGCGCGCCATCGCCTCGACCATGTCGTCATGGCTGCCGGCATAGGAAAAGCGCATCGTGCGGTGGCCCTGAAGTGGATCGAAATCACGGCCGGGCGTCGCCGCCACATTCGCCTCGGCTAGCATCTTGCGCGCAAAGGCCATGCTGTCATTGGTATGCCGGGTAACATCGCAGAAAGCGTAGAAGGCGCCGTCCATCGGCGCCGCCAAGGGAAATCCGAGTTCCGGAAGGCGCCGCATCAACAGCTCGCGGTTCCAGGCATAGCGCGCCTTCACCGCTTCCAGCTCTTCCGCCGCCTTGAAGGCTTCGATCGCCGCGATCTGCGACAGTTCCGGCGGCGAGATGTAGAGGCTCTGGGCGATGCGCTCGATCGGCCGCACCAGAGCTTCCGGCAGCACCATCCAGCCGATGCGCCATCCGGTCATGCAATAATATTTCGAGAAGGAATTGATCACCGTCACGCCTGAGCCATAGGCCAGCGCCGTGGTGTCGGGCGCGGCATAGGCCAGCCGGTGATAGATTTCGTCCGATATCACCGCGATGCCGAGTTCTTCGGCTGTCCTCACCAGTGCCGACAACTCGTCGACGGGAATGACCGCACCTGTCGGATTGGCCGGGCTGGCGAACAACACGCCCTTCAGGGGTTTTTCCTGGTGCGCCGATTTCAAATGCTCGGCGTGCAGGTAGGCGTCCGTGCCGAGCTCGATCTCNGCTCGATCTCGACGATCTCGATGCCGAGCGCGGCCATGATATTGCGGTAGGCCGGATAGCCGGGTGATGCGATGGCGACGCGGTCGCCGGGATCGAACATCGCCAGGAAGGCCAGATTGAAGGCGGCCGACGATCCCGTGGTCACGGCGATCCGGTTCGGCGAGACATCGATCCCGTAGTGGTCGCCATAATGCGCGGCGATCGCCTTGCGCAGATCCGCCAGACCGAGCGTGTCGGTATAGCCGATGCGTCCGATCCTCAGCGCATTTGCGGCTGCTTCCCTCACGCCCACGGGCGCCGGATCGGATGGCTGGCCGACGGCCATGGAGACGACAGGCACGCCCGTCGCCTTCAGCCGGTTGGCTTCGGCCAGAATGTCCATGGCGTGAAACGGCTCGACTTCACCGCGGCGCGACAGCGAAACTACCATTTGACCTCCGTCCGGCCCGCCGCTCGAAGCCATGAACCGGCGGCAGCGCCGCACAAATGCCCGATTGATGTGAGGATCACAAGTTCGCCTAGTTTCGGTGCCGTGACTTTTCATCGTTCGCCCGCTCGTTTACCAGTGGACCTCATGCTGAGCCGACCCAAATCGACGATGTCCAAATCTTCCATCGGGAAGACAGTGCGCGGCTTCGCGACGCTTTTGCTTGCCGCCGCCGTCGCTGTCACCGGCTCGGTGACGGCCTTCGCGCAGGCGGTGCCGGTCGTGCGCGATGCCGAGATCGAGGCGCTGGTGCGCGACTATGCGCGGCCGATCTTCAAGGCGGCCGGTCTTGCCAATGACGGTGTCGATATTGTTCTGGTCAACGATCAGAGCTTCAACGCCTTCGTCACCGGGCGCCGGCTGTTCATCAACACCGGCGCGCTGATGCAGGCAGAAACGCCCAACGAGATCATCGGCGTCATCGCCCATGAGGCCGGCCACATCGCCGGCGGCCATCAGCAGAAATTGCGCGACCAGCTCGAGCGCGCCAAGACCATGGCCATCATCGCCACGCTGCTTGGCGCCGGCGCCATCGTTGCCGGCGCTACCACCAACAGCCGCGGCCTTGCCGGCGCCGGCATGGGTGTCGCCGCGGGCGGCGGCGAGATGGCGCAGCGCAGCATTCTTGCCTACCAGCGCACCGAAGAGTCGACCGCCGACCGCTCTGCCATCACCTATCTCAATGCCACCGGCCAGTCCGGCATGGGCATGCTGAAGACCTTCGCCCGCTTCCAGAGCGCGCTGTCGCTTTCCGGCACGCAGGTCGATCCCTACCGCATCAGCCACCCGATGCCGCAGGAGCGCATCGCCAATCTCGAAGTGCTGGTCAAGCAGAGCCCCAATGTCGACAAGGTCGATCCGCCGGCACTGCAGCAGCGGCACGACATGATGCGCATCAAGATCGCCGCCTATATGGGCGGCCAGGCCGCCGCCACGCGGCTGATACGCAAGGCCCCGGGCAGCCTCGCCTCGCGCTATGGCGAAGCGCAGATGGCCTACCTCTACGGCAATCTGGGTGCGGCGCTGACCAAGGCCAATGCACTGATCAAGGAACAGCCGAAGAACCCCTACTTCCAGGAAATGCGCGGCGACATACTGATGAAGGCCAACAAGCCCAAGGACGCCGCGGACGCCTATGCAAAGGCGGTAAGCCTCGATCCGGTGAGGTCGGGCCTGTTGCCCGTTTCCCTCGGCCAGGCGCTGATGGCCATCGGCACGCCCGACTCGCTGAAGAAGGCGGTGGTGCAGATCAACAACGGTCTCGGGCGCGACAAGGAAAACACGGTCGGATACCGCTATCTCGCCCAGGCCTATGGCGAGCTTGGCAACATTCCTGCGGCGGAACTCGCCACCGCCGAGGGCCACTTTTATTCCGGCGATTACACGAATGCGAAAATTTTCGCCATGCGCGCGCAAAAAGACTTGAAGCGTGGCGAGCCCGGCTGGATTCGGGCGCAGGACATCATAAACTACAACCCTTCAGGCAAACTGAAGAAATGAACCTTCCGGTCGCCCGCGGCGACTAGGATAGACCGGAACCGGTAAAGAGGATCAGACGATGAACAAGGCAATATTGCTCGGCGCGACGGGAGTGGCGGCTGCTCTTGCCATGCTGGCTTTCGGGTTCGTCGCCGGCAGTCCGCAAGTGGCCAAGGCCGGCACGGCGCAGACCGTGCAGACCGCCTCTGCCGACACCAAGATCGATCGCACCGAGGTCGAGGGCATTATCCGCGACTATCTCCTGAAGAACCCTGAAGTGCTGCTCGAAGTGCAGGAGGCGCTCGAGGCCAAGCAGAAGGAAGAGCAGCGCATAGCCAGCCTCGGCGTCATCGAGAAGGCCAAGTCCGAGATTTTCAACTCGACCTTCGACGGCGTCGTCGGCAATCCGAAGGGCAAGGTCACCATCGTCGAATTCTACGACTACAATTGCGGCTTCTGCAAACGCGCCATCGACGACATGCAGGCTCTGACAAAGGCCGATCCGGAGCTGCGCTTCGTGCTCAAGGAATTCCCGATCCTCGGGCCGGATTCGCAAAAGGCCAGCGTCGTCTCGATGGCTTTCCACCTGATGCATCCGGAGAAATACGGCGAGTTCCACAACGCCCTGCTCGGCGGCCAGGGCCGCGCCACCGAGGCGGCGGCCATCAAGGTTGCGCTGTCGCTAGGCGCCGATGAGGCGAAATTGCGCGAGAAGATGAAGGACCCGACCATCACCGAGGCCTTCTCCAAGACCTTCGACCTCGCCAACAAGCTGGCCATCACCGGAACGCCGTCCTATGTCGTCGGCAATGAAGTGGTGTTCGGCGCGCTCGGCCAGGAAGTGCTGGCTGAAAAGATCGAGGCGGCGAAAGCCGCACTCTGATCTTGCACGCGAGCCTATTTCTCGCGGGCACATTTCCGCCTGTTGTGGACAGTGAAAGATCGCACTTGTGCTCTTTCCGCGGGCGGCTATGCCCATTATAGAAGGCCCTGCGCGCCGGCTTGAGGCCGGCGTCGGAAAAGGTCGGCATTTTTGAAAACGATTTTCGTCCTGAACGGCCCCAACCTGAACGCGCTCGGCAAGCGCGAGCCGGGCATCTATGGCGGCAAGACGCTTGCCGCGATCGCCGACGACTGCAAGCAGGCGGGCGCCGCCCTTGGCCTCGAGATTGATTTTCGCCAGTCGAACCACGAGGGCGACCTCGTCGACTGGATCCAGGAAGCCGGCGACAAGGCAGCCGGCATCGTCATCAATCCGGGTGCCTACAGCCACACCTCGATTGCCATTCACGACGCCATCCGCGCTGTCGCGCCGCTGCCCGTCGCCGAAGTTCACCTCTCCAACATCCACGCGCGGGAACCATTCCGCCACGTCTCCATGGTCGCGCCGGTCGCTGTCGGCATGATCTGCGGGTTCGGGCCGCTTGGCTACTCGCTGGCGCTGCAGGCGCTGGCGGCACGCCTATGACCGGCCCACAAACAGAAGGCTCGAAAATGTCGATAAAGAAGACCGGTGTTGACCAGCAACTGATCCGCGATCTCGCGGGCATACTGAACGACACCAATCTCACCGAGATCGAAGTCGAGCTCGGCGACCTGAAGGTGCGCGTGTCGCGCCAGGCGCCGGCCGTCCACGCCATCGCCGCCCCGCAGGCCGGTTATGCTCCGGCAGCGCAGCAGCCCGCGGCGGGCGCGGCTGCCGCACCAGCAGTGGCCGACCCGTCCAAGAACGCGGTCCCCTCGCCGATGGTCGGCACCGCCTATCTCGCGCCCTCGCCCGACGCCAAGGCCTTCATCGAAGTCGGCCAGAAGGTCAAGGAAGGCCAGACGCTGCTGATCATCGAAGCGATGAAGACGATGAACCAGATCCCTTCGCCGCGCGCCGGCACGGTGACGGCGATCCTGTTCGAGGACGGCCAGCCGGTCGAGTACGGCATGCCGCTCGTCGTGATCGAGTAGAGCGGGCCGGATGTTCCAGAAGATCCTCATCGCCAACCGCGGCGAAATCGCGCTTCGGGTGCTGCGCGCCTGCAAGGAACTCGGCATCCAGACCGTGGTCGTGCATTCGACCGCCGACGCTGACGCCATGCATGTCAGGCTCGCCGACGAAAGCGTGTGCATCGGTCCGCCGCCGTCGCGCGACAGCTATCTCAACATCCACCAGATCGTCGCAGCCTGCGAGATTACAGGCGCCGATGCCGTGCATCCGGGCTATGGCTTCCTGTCGGAAAACGCCAAGTTCGCCGACATTCTCGCCGCCCACAACATCACCTTCATCGGCCCGTCGGGCGACCATATCCGCATCATGGGCGACAAGATCGAGGCCAAGCGCACCGCAAAGCGGCTCGGCATTCCGGTTGTGCCGGGCTCCGACGGCGCCGTCACCGACCAAAAGGAAGCCAGGCGCATTGCCGCCGAGATCGGCTATCCCGTGATCATCAAGGCTTCGGCAGGCGGTGGCGGGCGCGGTATGAAGGTCGCCCTTACCGAAGCCGATCTCGAGATCGCCTTGCAGACAGCCAGCACGGAGGCCGGCGCGGCCTTCGGCGACGATGCCGTCTACATCGAGAAATACCTGGAAAAGCCGCGCCACATCGAGGTGCAGGTATTCGGCGACGGCGCCGGCCGCGGCGTGCATTTCGGCGAGCGCGACTGTTCGCTGCAACGCCGCCACCAGAAAGTCTGGGAAGAGGCCCCCTCGCCGGCCCTCAACGCCGAGGAGCGCGCCCGCATCGGCAATATCTGTGCCAAGGCCATCGCCGACCTCGGCTACTCCGGCGCAGGCACCATCGAATTCCTGTACGAGAATGGCGAGTTCTACTTCATCGAGATGAACACGCGGCTGCAGGTCGAGCATCCGGTGACGGAGGCGATCACCGGCATCGATCTCGTCCACGAACAGATCCGCGTTGCCTCCGGCGGCGGGCTTTCGGTGCGCCAGGAGGACATCAAGTTCAACGGCCACGCCATAGAATGCCGCATCAATGCCGAGGACCCGCGCACCTTCACGCCTTCGCCCGGCACGATTACACATTTCCACACGCCTGGCGGTCTCGGCATCCGCGTCGATTCCGGTGTCTATTCCGGCTACAAGATCCCGCCCTATTATGACAGCCTGATCGGCAAGCTGATCGTGCACGGCCGCAACCGCGTCGAATGCATGATGCGGCTGCGCCGGGCGCTCGACGAATTCGTCGTTGACGGCATCAAAACGACGCTGCCGCTGTTTCGGGACCTGGTCGGCAATGCCGATATCGCCAATGGCGACTACGACATCCACTGGCTGGAAAAGTATCTGGCCAAAGAGGAATAGCGCCCGAATTGCCGCTATGATGCCGCGATGACCCGCCCTTACGCACCCGGCTATCGCATTCCGACCGACCTCTTGCTCAAGGCCTATGCCTCGGGCGTCTTCCCGATGGCGGAGAGCGCTTCCGACCCGGAAGTGTTCTGGGTGCGGCCGGAGACGCGCGGCATCATCCCGCTCGACGGCTTCCACACGCCGAAGAGCCTGCGGAAGACGATCCGCAAGCACCCGTTCGACATCCGCTTCGATTTCGATTTCGAGGCGACGATCGACGGCTGCGCCGAAAAGCGCGAGGAGCGCCGCTCGACCTGGATCAACGCGCCGATCCGCGAAGCCTATATCGAGCTGCACCGTCTTGGGCACTGCCATTCGGTCGAGGCATGGCGCGAGGAACGGCTGGTCGGCGGCCTCTATGGCGTCTCGCTCGGTCGCGTGTTCTTCGGCGAAAGCATGTTCGCCCGGGAAACCGACGCGTCCAAGACCTGCCTGTATCATCTGGTCGAGCGGCTAAAGGCGCGCGGCTTTGCCCTGCTCGACACGCAATTCACCACTGAGCATCTCAAACGCTTCGGCGCGGTCGACGTGCCGCGCGTCAAATACGAGAAGATGTTGGCCGACGCGCTGAAGGGCGAAGCCGTTTTTTATCCCTGACCGGAGACCGAGCGGCCGAGCCGGCTCGACCGGTGAAAGGGGTCAGCCCTTCGCGGTTTCCATCGGCGTCTGCGAATGGAACATCATCTTCCAGCCGTTGACACGATGAACATAGCCGGTGCTAACCAACGCGGCGTAGGGCTCGCCGTTTTCTCGTGTCGCATGAGCCTCATAGGTCAGCATGATAATGTCGCTGCCGGGCTCGATGATACCCTTGAGGTCGATCTGAAGGTCGCGCCAGCGGTTCGGCTTGGTCGCGGTCTTGGCCAGATCGGCATTGTCCATTGCCTGTGCCATCTCAGGAAATGCTACCAGGCATTCTGTGTCGACATTGGCGGCGTAGTAAGCTTCGTCGCCCGTCCAGAACCCCTTTTCGAGTTCGAGCAGGTCGTCTTTGCTGGCCGTGATCCGTTTGCTGTCCGACATCAGAATATCCTCCAAGCGCATAAATGCGTCATCGTCCATGGCCCAACGCATAGTTGCCACCACGGTTCCGGAGGATCAGTTGGTGTTGGTCGCGTCAGGTTCCGTAGGGTCCGGCTGTTCGGCGGCCGGAGCAGCGGCGGGCTTTGGCTTGGACGTGTCGACCTTGGGCGTCTCGGCATTGGCCGCGTCGGGCGGCGGCACATCCGACTTCTGCTTGCAGCCCTTTAGCCAGACGTCATAGACGGCGTGCTCGACGGCGTTTAGGCCGGGGCTCTCGGCGAACATCCAGCCGGTGAAGATGCGGCGGATCTTGCGGTCGAGCGTGATTTCGTCGACTTCGACGAAGGAATCGGTCTTCGGCTCTTCATTCTCCGGCCGCGAATAGCAGATGCGCGGCGTCACCTGCAAAGCGCCGAACTGCACGGTTTCGTCGATGTAGACATCGAAGGTGATGATACGGCCGGTGATCTTGTCGATGCCGGCAAATTCGGCGACCGGATTGGTGATGCGATCGGAGATTGCGGGTGCTGCCGCAGGCGCCTGCGCCGCGGCAAACGCTGTCGGGAACATGGCGACAGCGCCAATTGCCGCCAGTCCGGCCATCGATGTCAGGCTGAAAATGTTCATGCGGAGATACCGGTGGTTTGGGCCCGGGTGATTCTGTCACGCCCAAGGCTATTCGCCGTTGTCATATCAGCAAGCAGCTAAACGCCAATTGTGGCGACAAAGGACCGGCCGGCGGTCAAGAACCAGGCGTCCACGCATCGTAGTCGCCCGTCACCTGCGGACGGTGCTGATTGGTGAGCACGGAACCCTTCGGGCGATAAGCCGCCGGTGTTCCCGTGAGGTTCGGCTCATGCGCCTTTTCCCATTCGCGCGGCCGATAGTCGTCGCTTGGCGGCGCCACATCGACGCGGTGATGCATCCAGCCGTGCCAGCCCGGAGGGATCGCCGACGCCTCCGAATAATTGGCGTAGATGATCCAGCGGCGGGTGCGGCCTTCCGAATCGACGCCGCCTTCGTAGTAGACATTGCCGGCCCCATCCTGGCCGACCTTGTTGCCGTGGCGCCAGGTGTGAAAACGGGTTCCCAGCGTCTGGCGGTTCCACCAGGTGAAAAACTGCAGAAGGAAAGTTTTCATTCAGATCCTCGCGGGCGCGCGGCGGTGGCTGTTCCCTGCTTATGGCGTCAGGCCTTGGCGAAGGCAAGGGTTTTGCGGCGCCTGCGGCACTGACGGCATGCCGAAACGCTCGGTCATTGGCCGATCCATTTCGCACCTGCGAACCGACGCTTGCCAAGCCGGCTGCGTCTTCCTAAAGCTCTCATCGCCCGGCGCTGCCGCATGACCCCGAAAATCGAAATCGATTTTCGGAAAGGATCATGCGCAAACCAAAGTGCTACAGCGTCCTTTGCGCGTCCACGGGACGCGCGGCGCTGTAGTCAACGCCGGCTGCGGGAGGTGAGGAATGGCCTTAGCTGTCGCCAGGATCAGTGCGGAGACAATACGCGCCCGCAAGGGCGGCGTGCCGGTCGTATGCCTTACCGCTTACACCTATCCCGTCGCCCGCCTGCTCGACGATCATGTCGACCTTCTCCTGGTCGGCGACAGCGTTGCCATGGTGCTGTATGGCCACAAGACCACGCTCGGCGCCTCGCTGGAGATGATGATCGCCCATGGCCAGGCCGTGATGCGCGGTTCGTCAAAGGCCTGCGTGGTGGTCGACATGCCGGCCGGCAGCTACGAGACTTCGGCCGCGCAAGCCCTTGCCTCGGCGCGCCGCATCTCTGAGGAAACCGGCTGCGAGGCGGTGAAGCTGGAAGGCGGCGTCGAAGTCGCCCTCCAGATCGCCGCAATCGTCACGGCCGGCATTCCAGTGATGGGCCATATCGGCTTGCAGCCGCAATCGGTGGAAAAGGACGGTGGCTACAAGATCAAGGGCCGCACGCCGGAGAATGTGGCCGCGCTCATGCGCGACGCCGACGCGGTCGCAAAGGCCGGCGCGTTTTCGCTGGTCATCGAAGGCACGGTCGAGACCGTTGCCGCCGACCTCACCCGGCACATTACCATTCCTACCATCGGCATCGGCGCCAGCCGCGATTGCGACGGCCAGATCCTGGTCATCGACGACATGGTCGGCCTGACGGTCGACCGGGTGCCGAAATTCGTCAAGGAATACGCCGATTTGCGCAGCGCTGTCGCCGATGCCGCGGCGCGTTATGCGGCGGAGGTGCGCAGCCGCACCTTCCCCGGGCCGGGCCACGTCTTTTCAGCCGCGAGCGACAAGGACAAGGCATGAACCGGCCCCCCATCCGCCAGCCGCTCGTCGTCGACACCGTGCCCGGCCTTCGCGCGCAGATCCGCGAATGGCGGCGCGAAGGCCTGAGCGTCGCCATGGTGCCGACCATGGGCGCTTTGCATGACGGCCATATCTCGCTGGTCGGGGCTGCGCTCGCAACGGCCGATCGCTGCGTCGTCTCCATCTTCGTCAACCCGGCCCAGTTCGCCCCCACTGAAGATCTCGACAAGTATCCGCGGCAGCTGGCCCGCGATCTCGACCGGCTGACCGAGGCCGGCGCACAGCTTGCCTTCACGCCTACGGTTTCCGAAATGTATCCGGCAGGCTTTGCGACGAAGATTTCGGTCGGCGGCCCGTCTTCTGGCCTGGAATCGGATTTCAGGCCGACCTTCTTCGAGGGCGTCGCCACGGTCGTGGCCAAGCTCTTTCTGCAAGCCCTGCCCGACTACGCCATCTTCGGCGAAAAAGACTACCAGCAGCTTTGCGTCGTCCGAAAGCTCTGCCGCGATCTTGACCTTCCGGTGGAAATCGTCGGCGCGCCAACCGTGCGCGATGCGCATGGCCTGGCAATGTCGTCGCGCAACGCCTATCTCGACGCCGCCGAGCTCGACGTCGCGCGACAGCTCAATGTCATCTTGCGCCAGACGGCGGCAGCGCTCGCGGCCGGTGCCGATGAAAACGGCGTGACCGGTAAAGCCACTGCCGCGCTTCTCGAGGCAGGCTTCGACAGCGTCGACTATGTCGCCGCGCGCGAGAGCCTGACGCTCACCTCGTGGCGGCGTGACGGCGATGGCCGCCTGCTTGCCGCGGCGTGGCTTGGCAGAACCAGGTTGATCGACAATGTGGAAGTTTACTCATTTATTCCCTGAAAAATTCCAATTCCGTTCACTTTGATTTGTATCGCAGAGCGGCCCGAGCGCTCTTAGACAACGGCTCATCAGGTACGTTCTGGCCAGCCCGTAAGCGCTCACGATACACCGAACGCCGCTGTGAGACGTTTCACAGACGTAACCAAGCCGGCTATGTTGTGTGCGACCCCAGGCAGAGACAGTGTGTGACCTGCCACTACGCTGCAATCCTTACGAGGCTCTACGTGTCTGTCCAGGCCAACATAGTCGGTCGCGCCCTGCCGCAGATCGTCGAGGCAATCTACGATTCGATTGTCGATGTCGGCCGTTGGCCATCGACGCTTGAATCAATCTGCAAATTGGCGCTCGGCCGGCTTGCCATGCTGGCGGTCGTCGATACGGCGAGAAACTCGGCCCGGTTTTCGACTTCCTGCGGCGATCCGGTTCTGCTTGAGCCGCTGCAGCGCGACTACGCCTGCGAGGTGCCCTTTTTCAAGGCGGTGCCGAAGATGGAAGTCGACATACCGTTGACCGTCGACAGCGTCTACGCCCTGCAAGGCCCTGACGCCCGCCAGAACTGGCTCGAAAGCCGCATCGTGCGCGAGTGGGTGGAACCCAACCGTCTCGACGATTTCTTCTGGGTAGCGCTGATGAAGCAGCCGGCGCGCACCGGCACGCTGATGGTGGTTACCGACAAGGACAGGCCCCAGATTTCAGCCAGGGATATCGACCTGATGTCCAGGCTCGCCCCCCATGTCCGGCGTGCGGTGACCATCGGCGACCTGTTCGAGGCCGAGCGGCGCAAGGCCGACATCTTTCGCTCGATCCTTGAGAGCCTCGACCATCCAGTGCTGATCGTCGCCGACGATATGCAGATCATTTTCGCCAATCCGGCAGCCGAAGCCCTGCTCACCGAAACCGCCTCAGTGTCCTCGGTGCGCGGCCAGCTGTCCTTCGCTTATGCCAACGCCAACACCGCCATCGGCCGCGCCGTCCAGCTCGGCACGCGCGACGAATTCGCGCTCGGACCGTCCGGCATCAACATTCCGCTGGTGAAGGCCATGTCTCCGGCGGTGGCGCATGTCATGCCTCTGGCGCGACGCGACATTTCGGCCCGCATGTCGCCGCGCGCCGCCGCGGCCATCTTCATTGCCGCCGCCGGCGCCGCATCAGTGCCGGCGCTGGAAGCGATCGCTGCGCTGTTCGGACTGACCGCAGCGGAAAAGCGTGTCGCCGGCCATGTCGCCGCCGGGCTGACACGGCGTGAAATCGCGGCTGCCAGCGGCGTCTCGGACGGCACCGTCAAATCACAGCTGGCAACCATCTTCGACAAGACCGCCACCGGCGACCAGCGAGAGCTGGAACTCCTGATGCGCGAATTGACGCCGCCGCTGCGCTCGGCCTGAAGCCATACTCGGAGCCNCCAGCGAGAGCTGGAACTCCTGATGCGCGAATTGACGCCGCCGCTGCGCTCGGCCTGAAGCCATACTCGGAGCCAATCATCAAATTTTTCAACTATTTGCCGGTACGCAGGCGTAATCCACAATACCAAGCCGGCATCGTTGCAATTCGGCCAAAATCATGGTGCGGTTCTGCTCCGGTCCGGAGACGGTGCATCGTGCACGACCGGACGTGGAAAACCATTTCCTGGGCGGTCCCCGAACTTGATACCGACACGAATTGAACGGCTGCTGCCTTACCTCTTCCTGCTGGCCCTGCTTTGCATCGCGCTCGCTTTCCGTCCGCTACTGCCGGTCGACGAGACGCGTTATCTCAGCGTCGCCTGGGAGATGTATCTCGGTGGACATGTCTTCGTACCGACGATGAACTTTGCGCCCTATCTGCAGAAGCCGCCGCTGTTGTTCTGGCTCATCGATCTCGTCTGGAACATCTTCGGTGTGAGCCGCGCGGCGGCGATGCTCGTCATCTTCGCTGCCTCGTCGCTGGTCATCTGGCTGACGACACTTCTGGCCAAAACCCTGTTTCCCGAGCGCCCGGAAATCGCCAGTCGCATCCCCTGGCTGGTGGCCGGCAGCACCGTCTTTGTCATCTATTCGACCCTGATCCTGTTCGACATGCTTTTGACGGCCTGTGTGGTCGCCGCACTGCTGGCGTTGCTGGGCTTCGCCAGGACCGGCAACCGCTGGCAGGCGGTGCTGGCGGGTCTCTTCATCGGGCTCGGCGTGCTGGCCAAAGGCCCGGTCGTGCTCATTCACATCGGCGCGCCCGTCCTGCTCTATCCCCTCTGGCGTGACCGGCGAGCCGGCCTTGCCCCTTTGCAGTTCTTTGCCGGAGCCGGCCTGGCAATTCTCGCCGCCCTTGCCCCGGTCGCTATATGGCTGGCGCCCGCGACCATCCTGACCAAGGGCAGTTTCGTCTACGATCTCGTCTGGAACCAGTCGGCAGGTCGGGTTACCGGAAGCCTGCACAATTCGCATGGCCGGCCGTTTTACTTTTACCTGATGCTGTTGCCGCTCATGTTCGTGCCCTGGGCCTTTATCCCCCCGGTGTGGCGGCTGAGGCCGGTTGCCCGGATACGCAGCCTGATCGACACCAAATCCCCGGATCTGCGTGCCCTGCGCCTGCTGTCGTTCTCGTTCATTGCGGTGCTGCTGGTCTTCAGCGCCATATCCGGCAAGCAGCCGCACTATGTCGTGCCGGCACTACCGTTCGCGACCATTCTGCTGGGCTATTTCATGGCCGAGATTTCAGTCGCCAGGCTGAGGGCGACGGCCTTTGTCATGCTTGCCCTTTTCGCCATCGGCCACGCCGCCGCCTCTGCGACCGTGTTCAAACGCTACGATCTCACGCAGCTGGCGAGCTTCATCGACGAACGAAAGGACGCCGACTGGGCCGTCGCTTACGACTATCAGGGCGAGGTCGGTTTCCTTGGGCGAATAGAGAAGCCATTCGAGAACGCCGACAAGCCTGAGGAATGGCTCAAGTCTCACCCCGGCGGCTACGTCATCGAAAAGCAATCGAAAGATCCGGGCACATCCGAACAGATCGCCTTCCGGCAGCCGGTGGAACGCGGCTATCTGGTCGTGCTGAAAGGACAGCACTGAGCGTTTCGTCGGGCGCCTATCCCAGCGGTTTCTCGAAGATCAGCGCCGGCAACCCCGAACCGCCGCCGCAATCGGCGGTGCTGCCGACCGGCAAAAATCCCTTCGAACGGTAGAAGGCGATGGCCGGCACGTTGGCCTCTTCCACCTCGACGCGCAACCTGTTCGTCTCGGGAAAGCTGGCTTCGACCTCGTCCAGCAAGGCCTGGCCGATGCCTTGCCGCTGGCAGGCCGGCAGTACATAGAGCTGGTTCAGCAGCACGATCTTCGCATCCGTCGTTGCGGCGGCAAAAGCCATGCCGCCGATACGCTTGCCGTCATCGGCGACCAGGAATTCCGAGTTCGGCCTTGTCAGCCGCGCCTTGAGCGAGGCGATCGAATGCCAGTCGTCGGTAATTTCGATCACCCGCTGGGCGCCATAGATCGCGTCGTAGGTTGCGTGCCAGGTTTCGACCAGCAGCGCGCGGACAGCGGCAAGGTCACGTTCGCTGGCGGTGCGGACGAACATTGTTCTATTCGATACCGAGCTTGGCCTTGACCAGATCGTTGACCGCCTGCGGGTTGGCCTTGCCGCCGGTGGCTTTCATCACCTGGCCGACGAACCAGCCGGCCATGGTCGGCTTGGCGCGAGCCTGCTCGACCTTGTCGGGGTTGGCGGCGATCACCTCGTCGACCGCTTTCTCGATGGCGCCGGTGTCGGTGACCTGCTTCATGCCGCGGCTTTCGACCAACTGGCGCGGATCGCCGCCCTCGTTCCAGACGATCTCGAACAGATCCTTGGCGATCTTGCCGGAGATGGTGCCTTCCTTGATCAGGTCGATCACGGCACCGAGCTGCTCCGGTGTTACAGGAGCATTTTCAATGCCCTTGCCGGCCTTGTTAAGCTGGCCGAGCAGGTCATTGATGACCCAGTTGGCGGCAAGCTTGCCGTCGCGGCCCGAGGCCACCTGCTCGAAATAGTCGGCGATCGGCTTTTCCGACACCAGGATCGAGGCGTCGTATGTCGACAGGCCAAGTGAGGAGATCAGGCGCGCCTTCTTGTCGTCGGGCAGTTCCGGCAACTCCTTGGCCAGCGCGTCGACATAGGCCTGGTCGAACTCCAGCGGCAAAAGGTCGGGATCGGGGAAGTAGCGGTAGTCATGCGCCTCTTCCTTGCTGCGCATCGAGCGCGTCTCGCCTTTGACGGCGTCGAACAGCCTGGTTTCCTGGTCGATCTTGCCGCCATCCTCGAGGATGGCGATCTGGCGGCGCGCCTCGAACTCGATGGCCTGGCCGATGAAGCGGATCGAGTTGACGTTCTTGATCTCACAGCGCGTACCGAATTCGCCGCCGGGCTTGCGAACGGAGACGTTGACGTCGGCGCGCATCGAACCTTCGTCCATGTTGCCGTCGCAAGTGCCGAGATAGCGCACGATGGTGCGCAGCTTGGTGACATACGCCTTGGCCTCGTCGGCGGAGCGCATGTCGGGCTTGGAGACAATCTCCATCAGCGCCACGCCGGAGCGGTTGAGATCGACATAGGACATGGTGGGATGCTGATCGTGCATCGACTTGCCGGCGTCCTGCTCCAGGTGCAGGCGCTCGATGCCGATCTCGATATCCTCGAACTCGCCCTGCCGGTCGGGACCGACCGAAATGACGATCGTGCCTTCGCCAACGATCGGCTGCTTGAACTGCGATATCTGGTAGCCCTGCGGCAGGTCGGGATAGAAATAGTTTTTCCGGTCGAAAACCGACTTGTGGTTGATCTGCGCCTTCAATCCGAGGCCGGTGCGGATCGCCTGCTTGACGCATTCCTCATTGATGACCGGCAGCATGCCGGGCATGGCCGCGTCGACCAGGCTGACATTGGCGTTGGGCGCCGCGCCGAAAGTCGTCGACGCCCCGGAAAACAGCTTTGCTTCCGAGGTTACCTGCGCATGGACCTCGAGGCCGATGATGATCTCCCAATCGCCGGTAGCGCCGGGAATAAAACGTTTGGCATCGGGCGTGCGGGTATCGATAAGGGTCATGGTGGCCTGCGCTTTTGGCTCGCGAAAACTGCGATTTTCGCGAATTTGGGTATCGGTCTTCGCTAGTGCAAACCGCTTCGCGAGACAAGCGCCCAAAGCAGCGCAGAGCAGTGGGCTGGCCTTTTCAGCCCCTTTCGGCCGCTCGGCAACCGATAGAATGAACGCCGCCGGCCGGTATTCGGACGGCGGTTTCTTCGTCAGGTCAGGCCGTTGCGATATAGGCCCTGATTTCGTCGGCCTCGCGCTCGACATCCTCGATGCGGCGCTTGACCACGTCGCCGATCGACACGATCCCGTCGAGCAGCCCATCCTTTTCCACCGGCAGATGGCGGAAACGGCCTTTGGTCATGATCTCCATCACCTCGTTGACCGTGTGGTTCTCGTTGCAGATCTTCACTTTCGGCGTCATCGCCGAGCGTACCGTTATATCAAGTGCGGCAGCGCCTTCCCTGGCAACGACCCGCACGATGTCACGCTCGGAAAGGATGCCGACGATCTTGCGATCGCCGTTGGTGATGACCAGTGCACCGATCTTGTGGTCGGCCAGGATTCGAATGGCTTCGCTGAGCTTTACATTCGGCCCGAGCGTGAACACGTCATGGCCTTTTCTCTCGAGAATTGCCTTAACCGTCATGGCGTCCTCCTCCTCCTGCTTGGCTAGCCAGCTCCCGCCCTGACCGGCTTCACATAAGAGTGAACATCGTGCGCCGTGATCGGTTGCTTTTCAAGTGTGCCAGTGGGGTGTGCCAGTGGGGTGCGCCAATAGAGTGCGCTAGTGGGGGGTGCGCTGGTCGTCGGGGATCTCCCATTCAGGCGCCCGCCAGCGCCGGTCGAACCAGCGCAATCCGAAGAAGCCTGCGACGAGGCCGCCAATGTGCGCTTCCCAGGCGATCTGGCCGGGTTCTCCGAGCCCGAGACCGTAAAGGCCGGTGGCGAGATTGATGACCATCCAGGCGCCGAGAAAATTGACGACGCCGCGCATGCGCAAAACGACTGCGATCGGCAGCACGGGACCGGCAAAGGCCGCCCTGCCGGAGGAGCGGTCGGTACGGAATCCGAAGCGAGCCGCCGCACCCATCATGCCCGATATCGCCCCGGAAGCGCCGACCAGCGGTGCTTCGCCGTATGGATGGACCGCCCAGAACAGCACCACCGCGGCCAGCCCGGTGGCGGCGAAAAACAAGGCGAACCAGAACCAGCCGAGACGGTTGGCCAGCGGCGACCCGAAGGCGGCCAGCGCAACCATGTTGATGGCAATGTGGGCAACGCCACCATGCATGAAGGCATAGGTGAAAGGACGGGTGAAAAGGAACCAGTCGAAACCGTATTGGCCGGTGTAGAGGACCGGAATGAAGGCGCCGTCGGTGAGCAATGTTATCTGCTGCTCTTCGGTCAGCACATATTGCTGCAGCAGGAAGACGGCAACGCAGATGCCGATCACCGCCAGCACCGCCGGTGGCAGGTTGAACACCGGCTCGCGGCGCGGCGGCGGCGCCTCCGCGGTCTGTTCGGTCTCCAAGGGGCCGGCCGGTTCGCTCATATGCTCTGATCCAGGGATTTGCGTGTCGTCGCGAGCATCTAGGCCATGCCCGGACAAATCACAAACTACGAATCACAACCGCGAATCACCAGGGGCGCGAATCAAAAAGAAGCCGTCCAAGGTTTCCCTTGAACGGCTGGTCGAGCCCCTGCTCCCCTAAAACTATTGACCGAAGTGCTGTTGGTCGTCGCGAAACGACCGCTTCTGGAGTGGTTTTGGTGTGCCATGGCGAGCCTGTGCGCGCAACGTAAACCACTTGTTAACCTTAACGTCCCCGACCCGTGAACAAGTCTTAACGACGCTGGCACGCATCCTGCTCCGGAACGCATGTAGGTCATCGGAGGGCGCCCTTTCTGTTCACCGATGGGACCATCAGACGGCAGAATGCGCGGAGTTTCATAGCATGAACCAGAACGGATCAATCGCGCTGTTCCATTATTGGAATCGCCTGCGTGGTGGACGTCCTGCCCCAAAGCGTTCGGAGGTCGAACCGGCCGACATCAAGGCGCTTTTGGCCGACACCTTCATCCTGGAAAGGGATACGCGCGGCGAAGCGGTGTTCCGGCTTGCCGGCACCAGGCTTTGCGCCGGCTACGGCCGCGAGCTCAAGGGGTTTTCGTTCCCCTCGCTATGGCGTGAGAAGGACCAGCGGCTGGTGTCGCGCCTCATTCACGGCGTTTTCGAGCAGAAATCCGTGGTGTCGATCACTTATGAGGGATTCAGCCGCAACGGCCGTTCCAACCACTTCGAACTGCTTGCGCTGCCGCTCGATGGCGGCGTCGAGAACCCGCGCTGCCTCGGCGTCATCAGCGCCGTGGAAAAGCCGTTCTGGCTGGGCGCCGACCCGATCACCGACGCGCTGATCGATGCCATCCGCGTCATCGATCCCGACAAGGACCCGATGTTCCTGAAAAACCGGCCGGAAATATCCGTTCCGTCGTTGGCTCCCGAACTCGAAGCGCCGGAGACCATCTCGGCGCTCGGTCGGTCGCGCCGTATCCGCCACCTCGTCGTGTTCGACGGCGGGCGCGAGCAATAGTCTCCAAGCCGGCGCTAATCTTAACTATCGGGGGCCCACTTTACCCCTTTGTTAACCTGCTTGGCTGTAGTTTTTGCCGAGATTCCACGCACGACGCGGGAATGCCAACGGGGTGTAGGCAGTCATGAGGTCAGCGGCGGTCGAATACGCACCGTCCCGCGCCGAAAGGCGTAATTTTCAGCGCGTCCGGGTCAAGATCTACGGGCGCTTCATGCTGGAGGACCGCACCGAGCACCCCTGCCAGGTCGTCGATATGTCGCCGGGCAATGTCGCGTTGCGCACCGAGCGCGTCGGCATGCCGGGCGAAAAAATCATTGCCTATATCGATCATATCGGCCGCATCGAGGGCGTGGTGACGCGCACCTCGCAGGACGGCTTCGCCATGACCGTCATTGCTTCGGATCGCAAGAAGGACAAGCTTGCCGCGCAGTTGACCTGGCTCGCCAACAAGCATGAACTCGACCTGCCGGAAGACCGCCGCCACGAACGCGTGGCGCCGCGCAATCCGACAAGCGTGCTGCAGCTCACCGACGGGCGCCAGTATCAGTGCCGCATCATCGACCTGTCGCTGTCGGGCGCGGCGGTCGAGATCGACGTCAAGCCGGCGCTCGGCATCCAGGTGATGCTGGGCACCATGCGTGGCCAGGTGGTGCGTCATTTCGAGGATGGCGTCGCCATCGAATTCGCCGTCATCCAGCGCCCGGAAACGCTCGATTCCGAGTTCAACGCTCCGCGCGCCTGAACGATCGGCAACAGGCAGCAAAGACGAACCCGCCCTGCGCGGCCGGTTTTTGTTGCCGGCGTTCCGCCTGCCTCTGCAGCTTGTAGCGGCACTCGCAAATCCACGGCTCCACCCGGAATCCGCGCCTCCGACACCGCGGTTTTACGCCGAGACCCTGAACGATTTTATATTAAAATAGATCAAATTTTACGCTTATTCTATTGGGGTTTTACTCAATGTCTACTTCGGGTTTTTGCGTCAAATAAATCCAACGCTGTCATTGTCTCCTCAAACGGGGAGACTGACGAATGGCAAAGACGTGGGGCAAGCTGTTGCTCTTGGCAATGGCGATGCAGCTTCCCGCTTGGGGAACGGCGCAAGCAGCAGGACCGGCCTACATGCACACTGGCGGCCGCACGACACAGCCGGTCGGTCACTACGAATTCTGCCAGAAGCTGCCGCAGGAATGCGCTCAGCGCACGCCGAAGCAGACACCGGTCGAACTGACCCGCAAGCTGTGGGCGGCGATCGTCGACGTCAACAATTCTGTCAACACCCGGATCGTGCCGCGCACCGACATGGAAATGTGGGGCAAGGAAGAGGTCTGGTCCTATCCCGACAGCGGCTTCGGCGACTGCGAGGATTATGCGCTGGAGAAGCGCCGCGAATTGATGGCGCTTGGCGTTCCCGCCGGCAATCTCTTGATGACCGTGGCGCGCCAACAAAATGGCGACGGCCATGCGGTGCTGACCGTGCGCACCAGCCTCGGCGAGTTCATCCTCGATAATCTGGAGTCCAAGGTGCTGTCCTGGACCGACACCGACTACACCTACCTGAAGCGCCAGTCCGACCAGAATTCCGGCGTGTGGGTGACGATCAACGACGGCCGCGCCGACGCGGTCGCCAGCGTCCGCTAGGACGCCATTACAGAGGTCAAGCACATCGAATAATGCGACGTGCCTAACGAGAAAGCCCGGTCGAGTCCCCACCCTCCCCGTCCCCAACGACCGGGTTTTAAGGAGCCGGCCCCGTCCCCGGGCCGGCTCCACCATTTCAGACCATGATCCCGAACCGAAGGACCGCGTCAGCGAAAGCGAGAAACGATTTTTGCTGCGCTGACCCGCCGTTCGGGAAAGATCATCGTCAAACAGGAATAGAGTTCAGGCCTTCTTCAGCCCGGCCTTGAAGCGCTTGCCGTTGGCGACATAGTGCGCGGCCGAGGCGCGCAGCCTGGCGACCGCGGCATCGTCCAGCGTCCTGATCACCCGCGCGGGCGAGCCGACGATCAGGCAATTGTCGGGGAACTCCTTGCCTTCGGTGACCAGTGCGCCGGCGCCGACCAGGCAATTCCTGCCGATCCTGGCGCCGTTGAGCACGATGGTGCCCATGCCGATCAGGCTGTTGTCGCCGATCGTGCAGCCATGCAGCAAGGCGCGGTGGCCGATGGTGCAGCCTTGCCCTATCGTCAGCGGAAAGCCGGGATCGGTGTGCATCACCGTATGCTCCTGGACATTGCTGTCGGCACCGACGACGATCGGCTCATTGTCACCGCGGATGACTGCGCCAAACCAGAAGCCGGCATTGCGACCGACGCTGATGTCGCCGATCAAGGTCGCATCGGGCGCGATCCAGTTGCTGTCGGCATCCTCGAAACGGGGCGATTTTCCGTCGATTGCATAGGTCGGCATTTCCAGTCTCCGATTCGTCGCAGGCCGGGACAAACCCTAGAACAATCCTGGGAAAACCGCGTAGCGGTTTCCCCAGCAATTGCCTCAAGGCAAATACCGCGCCAGCGATTCCACCAAAAGCTGAAGCGCACCAGGAGAGCCAATGCCCCAGGAGGCAATGGCGATCAGCACGATGCCCAGCGCCAGCGCCCAGGCGATCACCGTGCAGCCGCAGGACACCAGCATCAGCATCGAAATGCGGCCTTCGCGCCGCGCATCGAGCGCATCGTTGGCGAGCATGAACGGACCGGCGCAAGCGGTCGCGGCCAGCGAGCGCAGGATGTACGCCGGCGACACATAAGGCTCGGCAAAGGCAAGCCGGCGGCCCGCCGCCAGTTCCATCACGGACCCGGTAAGCCCGCAGGCAGTGAGGCCGACTGCAGAAGCGAAGAGAACGGGCAGCAGCAGGCTCATCTTTACCTTCCGTTTACCATGAGATCGCACAGTCGCGTCCAGCGCAGCAAGAGCCGTGCCACGGCATGTGTGCCGCCCAGGGACAGACGGCGGCGACTATGGGGATTGCGATGAAGCAGGCAGCGACCGCCGAAGAGTTCAACGTCGTCGATTCCGTGCTGATGAAGCGGGTGTTCTATGCCTTTGCCGCACTGGCGCTGCTGTCGCTGGCGATCAGCCTTGGCGGAAAATGGTTCGGCCGCTCGATCGCCATGGCCGGCTACACCGACGACTCCACGGTCCACCGGGTGGTGATCGGCAACAATGTCATTGCCGTGCCGGCCAACGCCATCCGCTTCCTACAGGCGCGGCGCGACGGCATCGCTTCGCGCCTCGACCTCTATCTGCGCTATCCCCAGATGGACGGTTACAGCGAAGCCGCACGCGACGATTTCAACCACACGGGCACGGCCAAAAACATCATCTTCCTGTCGTTCGAACCGCAGATGATGTCGCGCGACATGAGCGGCCGTTTCGCGCCGATCTACAGCGCGCTCATCAGCCAGCCCGGCGCGCCCGGCCCCGGCGGCACGACGATTTACGGTTTTACGGAAAAATCAGGCTATCTCAACGAGGTGCTCGCGGTCGCCGGCCGGCCCGGCAAGGACCCGTTCGTCGCCCGCTGCCTGAGCGGACCGAGCGCCGAGGAATCGCTGGCGCCCTGCGAGCGGGACATCCAGGTCGGCGACAGCCTCAGCCTGACCTACCGCTTTCCCCGGGAGTTGCTGGGCAACTGGCCGGCGCTTGACGCCGCTATCGTTGCCGAGGCCACGCGCGTCTTAAAGACCGCACGGTAGCGGCCCTCTGCTTTTGTCATACACGGGCGCGAAGCCGCGCGGACCCGAGGATCCGTTCCATGCCCTTAAGGCAGCGAAGCGGTGCAGAATTACTGTTGGGAAGCAGCAGAGGCAGTTCTGGACCGCCACATTCCTGAGCCGAGGCCCGGAATGTATCCCAGGGTCTCAGCGACGCCGCTCTGCGGCTGCTTCTCCCCGGGATGACGATGGCGCAGCTGGCTGCCGCCAATCGCCGAAGTCCGTAGCCGTCTGGGCTCAGGCCAGATCGATGTCGAGGATCGCCATCGAGAAATTATAGTCGCCGTCGTCCTCGTCCTTGAAGACGATGCCGAGGAACTCGTCGCCGACATAGACCTCGGCCGAATCTTCCTTGCGCGGCCGCGCCTTCACCTCGAGTTTGGGATTCTGGAAGACGCGCTTGAAATAGGCGTCCAGCTTTCTGATTTCGTCCGGCTTCAAAAGTCTTCTCCGATCGTCGGGCTTGCTCGTTGGAACGCGCTTCTGGCACGTCGACAATGGCGATGTAAAGGCAAGCCGGCTGGATAGAACGCGAACCCTGGGGCCGGATGATTTCAGGTCGAATCCAAATCCGCCTCTAAATCAAGGAGGTAGAGCATGATGTCGTCCGAAAACCGCCTCACACGTTTCGGCATCATGCTCCAGGGGCAACGGCGCCGGCAACCGGACTCAGTCCGGCACGCCGGGTGTTGCAAATCAGATGTCGAAGCTGACGACCTGATCCATCGACTGCGACGGCAAAAGCTGGTCCATCTGCCGCGAAGGCTGGTCGCAACCGGTCTCGCCGACGACGCGGGCCGGTACGCCGGCAACCGTCTTGTTGTGCGGCACCGGCGACAGCACGACCGAGCCTGCCGCGATCTTCGAGCAATGGCCGATCTCGATATTGCCGAGAATCTTGGCGCCGGCGCCGATCAGCACGCCGTAACGGATCTTGGGGTGACGGTCGCCGCCGGCTTTGCCGGTGCCGCCCAGCGTCACGCCATGCAGGATCGACACATCGTCCTCGATCACCGCCGTCTCGCCCACGACGAGGCCGGTGGCGTGGTCGATGAAGATGCCCTTGCCGATGCGGGCGGCCGGGTTGATGTCGGTCTGGAACACCGAGGACGAGCGGCTCTGCAGATAGAGCGCGAAATCCTTGCGGCCCTGATTCCACAGCCAATGTGCCAGCCTGTGCGTCTGGATGGCATGGAAACCCTTGAAATAGAGCACCGGCATGATGAAGCGGTCGCAGGCCGGATCGCGGTCGTAATAGGCCTGGATGTCGACACGCACGATCGACGACCATTCCTTGTCGTCGGCCAGCATCGACTTGAACGTCTGGCGGATGAGGTCGGAGCCGATGTCCTGATGCGCGAGCCGCTCGGCGAGCCGATGGATGACAGCTTCCTCCAGGCTCTCCTGGTTGAGGATGGTCGAATAGAGGAACGCCGCCAGAAGCGGGTCGCGGTTGACCGCTTCCATCGCCTCGTCGCGGACCGAACGCCAGATCGGATCGATCGGCTGGACCATTGTGGGGCGGGAAATGCTGATGCTGTTCATCGACGTCTTGTCCTGCGTCCTGGCCGCTTGCCTATTCTCCGGCGGCACATATAAGCCAGATCATAGCACGATTGAACTCAATTTTCCTTAGTGCTCGGTGAAATGGATTTGGTTCACGGAAATTCAAGCCGCCATGGAAAACGAACCCTTGATCGACGCTCCGCTGAAACGCGCGCTCTCCGCGCTCTATCAAGCTCCGGATCGCCACTATCACAACCTCGCCCATATAGAGGCGTTGCTGGCGCTGGCGGACGAATATCGAGCATCGCTGCATGATTCCGGCGCCGTCGAAGCCGCAATCTGGTTCCATGACGCCATCTATGACAGCCGCGCCAAGGACAACGAGGCCAGGAGTGCGGCACTTGCGCAGGACAAACTTGCCGCCCGCACCGATCCGGAGCGCCTCGGCCGCATAGCGGCGATGATCGTCGCCACCGCCACGCATGAACTGCCCAGCCTTCAACCACGGTGCCTTGCCGATGAGAACGCCCTCCGCGACGCAGCGCTTTTCCTCGACATGGACCTGGCGATCCTGGGTGCGTCAGCCGACGCTTTCGACGCCTATGAACAAGCGGTCCGCCGCGAATATGGCTGGGTCGAGGAGCCGATGTGGCGCGCCGGTCGCGGCGCGATTCTCAAGACTTTCCTCGCGCGCCAGCATATTTTTCACACGCAGGAATTCCGCCAGAGGTTCGAGCCCCAGGCCAGGCAAAACCTGGCGCGGTCTCTAGAAACGCTCAAATCCTAATCCGGAAATGTCTCCATGCGCTGCGCATAGGCTTTGAACCCGGCGCGCCTGTAGACCGATTGCGCAGCCGGATGGTCGTATGTGTCGGTATGAAGCCAGACCCCTTGCGGCGCGTGCGACCAGATGGCGCGAAGCGCCTGGTCGAGCAGGAACGGCCCAAGCCTGCGACCCTGGAAGACGGGGACCAGCCCGAAATGAACCAGCTCGACCTCAGGCTGGCCGACGCCGTTGAATTCGCACAGACCAGCCGCTTCGCCCTCGACGCGCAGCACATGGATATATGTCGAGGGCAGCGCCAGCAGGCGCTCGAGCTCTTCCGCCGGCATGCGCAGCCGCTGGTCCCACTGCACCGGCTCGCCGACAGCGCGGTAGAGGCTGAGATAGGCGGCGCGGTCCAGCCTCTCACGCACAACCCTGGCACTTGCCGCCGGGTTGGCGCGCGCAGGCGCCAGATCGGCCTGGCGCATTTCCATATAGGTGACGAAAAGTTCAACCAAAGCGGCACCGCCTCCGGCTGCAAGCCAGACGAAGATCGATCACCTGAAGGCGCCAACGGACTTGGTCGCCGCCCAAACAAAGAACAGGCCGATCACCAACGACAGCCCGTTGAGGAGGATACCCATGATGCCGAGGACATGATTGTCGTTTGAACGTCCCAGTGCCATCAAGCCAAAAACCACGCCGGTGATGTGCGCCAGCGGCGCCGCAACGAGAAACACCACCAGAAAAACCCCGCCGAGGACGTTTTGAGCGGCCAGCGACGCCTCGCCTGGCATCAACGCCAGCGTGACCACCGCCGCAAAATCCATTGCGAACGCCAGCAGGGCCAGGATCACCGAGCGTTTGCCCAAGCTGCTCCGCCCCACCACGCCGGGCATTGCTATCGTGCTTCTTCCCCATCCGGCCATTACTCGTCCCCGATCAGGTGAAAGCGCCTATCGTCGATGCCATTGCCACAAGCAGCAGGAANAGCAGGAAGCCAACCGCCAGGGAGCCGCCGTTGAGCAGGATGCCGACGACCCCAAGCACGCGGCTATCGTTCGAACGCACCAGCGCCATCAGTCCGAAAATCAATCCGGCAATATGCGCCAACGGCCCTGCCAGCAGGAAAACCGCCATGAAGAAACCCGTGGCGATGTTCTGGGCACGCTCGGATGCGTGGGTCGGAAGCGCCACCATTGTGGTCAGCGCCATCACACCGGCACCGAAGGCGAGCAGCGCCAGGATGACGGAACGCTTGCCGAACTTGCTTGTCACGACGGCGCCCGGCAGAGCGTCGGCGCTTCTTCCCCATTGTGCCATTGTTTGCCACCCCTCGCCGGCCGCCCAATCCATATCGCCCGAAAATCGCTTACCGGTTAAAGCGGATTTTCGGCATAAAACTCCAAAACCCGCTGCTTGAAGGTCTTGTCGCCCACAGCCAGCATATGGTCGCGGCCGTCTATGTGAAACACCTTGGCGTTCGGCATCAGCGCGGCGAGCTCGTCGGGCGAGCCGCCGATATCGTCTGTCGTCCCGACCGCAATCAGCGTTGGTTGGGCGATGCGCGTCATGTCGTCTTCGCTGAGCAGTTCGCGCGACGTGGCGATGCAGGCGGCCAGCGCGCGGCGGTCGCTGCGCGTCTGATCGGCAAAGGCGCGAAACGAGCGACCGCGCGGATGGCTGGTGGCGGCCGGATCGTTGGCCAGCAGCGCCTCGGCGATCGGATCCCAGTCGCCGACGCCGTCGACCATGCCGATCCCGAGCCCGCCGAAGACAAGCGTCGCCACCTTGTCGGGATCCGACAGTGCCAGGAACGCCGCGATGCGCGCGCCCATCGAATAGCCCATGACATGCGCGCGGCCGATGCCAAGATGGTCGAGCAGGGCCGCCGCGTCCGAGCCCATCTTGGCCGGGGTGTAGTCGGCCTCGTCATAGCTTTTCGACGACGAGCCGTGGCCGCGATTGTCGAAGGCGATGGCGCGATAGCCGGCATCGTTCAGCGTCTTGAACCAGCCGGGCGATACCCAGTTGACATAGTGGCTGGAGGCAAAGCCGTGGATCATCAGCACCGGATCGCCCGCCCCCGACGCCGGCTGGCGGTCGAGGAAGGCGAAGTCGAACCCGTCATGGGAGAAGAATTGCATCGGGAGCGGCTCAGCCGGCGCCGGGCGTGGGCGCGTTGCCCTTGTCCGATGGCGGCATGCCGGGGCCGGACACCGTGCCGACGGCCGGATGGCGCAGCAGATCGCCATAGTCGATGCCGTTTTTGGCGGCGGTGCCGGCCTTGAGCTCCAGCACGAAGCGCACTGGCACACCCGGCGAGATGACTGCATCGGACAATGGAGTGCCGTGCTTGACGGCCCGGACCTTGCCGTCCTGTCCAACAAAGATCAGGTCGAGCGGCATCGGCGTGTTGTGCATCCAGAAGCCGACCTGCTTCTGCATCTCGAAGACGAACAGCATGCCATGATTGTCGGCCATATCCTGGCGATACATCAGGCCGGCCTCGCGTTCCGAGTCGGTGTCGGCGACTTCGATCGAAAAGGATTTATCGCCCCCTTTCGTCGCCACGACCAAGGGTGTCGGATCGACGGGAAGGATCATCGCCTGACCGCCGGCGATCGTCTGCTGGGATGCGGTCGGCTGCCCGGAATAGAAGTAAGCGCCTGCGGCTACCGCAACGATGACGCAGAGCGCGCCCGCTGTCAGCCAGTTCCTGTACGCCATTGGAAATCCTCGACCAAAGACCATGATCCCTAAAAGTGGTCTCAGGTATTCGGATAAGATCGTGGTGAAACCAAGAAAAACGCCGTCCTGACTTCCTCAGGAAGGCTCGCGTCCTAATGCGCGACCGGCAAGGTGCCCATATCAGGGTGAATCTCGGCAGCCATGAGGCCCTTGTCACCGCGTCCGAAACGCACCAGCACGACCTGTCCGGGCCTGAGCTCGGTGATGCCATAGCGGCGCAGCGTCTCCATATGGACGAAGATATCCTCGGTGCCCTCGCCGCGCGTCAGAAAGCCGAAGCCCTTGGTGCGGTTGAACCACTTAACCAGCGCCCGCTCGAGCCCGCTTTCCGGCGTCACCGCCACATGGGTGCGCTGTTCCTGCATCTCGGCCGGATGGACCGCGGTGGCGGTGTCCATGGACAGCACCCGGAAAGCCTGCAAACCACGGTCGCCATGCTTGACAAGGCACACGACACGCGCGCCCTCCAATGCCGTCTGAAAACCGTCCTTTCGAAGGCAGGTGACATGGAGGAGGATGTCGCCCGAGGAACCGTCATCGGGTAGTATGAAACCGTAGCCCTTGGCCACGTCGAACCATTTGATGGCGCCGGCGATTTCGACAAGGTCGGCGCTATCGCCGCCACTGTCGCGCTTCAGGGCGTCGTCAAGGTTCTCATCCCGCCTCGTGAAAGAGGCCTTATCCCCCATAAGAACGCCCCCTTTTTTTCAAGAAAACCGCAAGTGATTCTTGACATTAGATTAACACCGCCGCTTCCGGGGTGTGCAAGACCTGCCGTGCCTTTTTTCACGGTTGAATACAGGAATAGCTGACTTGTTGTTTGCCGGCGTCGCTGCCGGCTGCAATGGCGATCCGTCAAGGCCGTCAACCGGTCGGCAATTTGCATCGGATTTTGCCGAAATCGGCAACCACTTGTGGTCGGACGCTTTTGTCAGAGCAACCTGATTTTCCAAAAACCGGTGATCACTTTTCCAGTCCGATGCTCGTTGCCCTCCGACGGGGTGGACCTTATGTTGCCTCGCAGCCCAAACATCCCCGAGGAAATCCCATGCGCTACCTCCACACAATGGTCCGTGTCGCCGACGTCGATGTCTCGCTCGATTTCTACTGCAACAAGCTCGGCCTGAAGGAAGTGCGCCGCTACGAAAACGAGCAGGGCCGCTTCACGCTGATCTTCCTCGCCGCCTCCGAGGATGTAGAAAGCGGCATCACTGAGAAGGCGCCGCTGATCGAACTGACCTACAATTGGGATCCGGAGGAGTACAAGGGCGGCCGCAATTTCGGCCATCTCGCCTATGAGGTCGACGACATCTACGCCACCTGCCAGCATCTGATGGACAATGGCGTCGTCATCAACCGGCCGCCGCGCGACGGCAACATGGCCTTCGTCAAGTCGCCGGACGGCATCTCCTTCGAACTGCTGCAGAAGGGCCCGGCCAAACCCAAGGCCGAGCCGTGGGCATCGATGCCGAACACCGGCACCTGGTAGCGATCACGCCATCTTGAGCGAGGCGGCCGCGCCGACAAGCCGGCCGCCTTTGCCATTTCGACCAACGGCACCTATTTACCTGCCTGTCGCGCCAGCCAAGCAAAGCCAGTGCCTCATCCAGGAGAATTCATTTATGCCGACCAGCCGTGCCGATGTCACCACCGCATATGCCAGCCGCTATTTGCAGCAGCTGTGCAAGCACTGGGCGCACAAATTTCCCGTCGTGTTCGATCCAAACCACGGCACCATCGATCTGTCGCTCGGCCGCACGGTTCTCGATGCCGATGCGGCAGCGCTGCATATCACGGTGTCGACGGAGGAAAGCGGATCGCTGGAGCGCATGGAGAGCGTTGTTGCCGATCACATCAAGCGCTTTGCCTTCCGCGAGGAACTGACTTTCGAGTGGAAGCAGGCTCCGGCGACCTGATCTGCTGTCAGCCGCAACGCCGAACGCCGGAAGCTGCCAGCCCCGGGCGACGTTATGGCGTCACTTGGTTGCGACGCCATCTGAACCGTCGGAACGACGGATCGATCAGAACTTGTAGTTCAGGCCGATCTTGATCGTATGGGCGTCGATCTTCACCTTTGCGTCGTTGCCCTCGATATCTGTCAAACGGACCTTACCGAAGTCGAAGTACTGGTATTCCAGCTTCGTGGTCCATTTGTCGGCGAAGGCCCATTCGACACCGCCACCGATCGTATAGCCGAAGCGGCCTCCGCTCTTCGATGCGCTGCTGTCCGGGTCGGGCACCCCGTCAAAATCGAAAGTATCGCCATAACTCAATTTGTAGTGAGTCGCCGCCGCGCCGCCCTTGGCGTAGATCACCAGCCTGTCGGTGGCGTAGCCCAGACGTGCCGTCAGATCGCCATAGACGCCCAGTTTCGCCGATCCGAAATTGTCGGGCTCTTCGACGATAGTCCTGTCGCCATCGAGGCCGAGATAGCCCAGATCGGCTTCGACGCCATAGACGAATGCTCCAGACTGCCAGTTGTAACCGGCCTGAACGCCGCCGAGGAAGCCGTCGGTATCGACGTCATGGGTCTGACCAAGCTCCTCGTCGAAGAAGGAATCCGTCTGGTCGACCGCGTCACCGCGTCCCCAGCCATAGCCGGCGTTGATGCCGACATAGCCACCCGACCAGACAAACCCTGCCGGTACGGTCTCAATCACGTCGGCGGCGAACGTCGCGCCGCAAGCCGAAATCAGGAAAGTGGATGCGAGAAGCAGACGTTTCATGAAACTCCCCAATGCAGTCGGAAAGAGCATAGCACAGACATGCAATATTCATTAAGCTGCCCAGGCCGGAAAATCGGAAATTGTTGCAGAAAACAACTGTTTAGCCGAGACTTAATTAGCATCGCAACCGCAACGCAGATCTAAGCGATTCAAAGCGAACGCGCCATCTGCAGCAGCGCCAGCACCGACCGCCAGTTGCGCGCGGTGCCGGGCACTTTCAGCACGCGCGGGATGAGATTGGCGAACACCGATTTGCCGAGCCCGTCCGGCGCCTTGAGGTAGAGCACGTCGTCCCTGACCTCGAAGCTTTCCGGGCCGGTGCATTTTTCGGCAAGCCTGGCGATCTCGTCCGCCGTCGGCTGGCGCTCCAGCGTGTAGGCGTGAAGCTTGGTCGGATCGCCGGCGACTTCCGGATAAGGATTCTCCTTCACCAACCGTTCGAACCAGGAGAGATCGCGCACCATGATGCGCGAGTGAAAGCCCCATTTTTTCTCGAACGCCATTTCGATCTGTTTCGCCAGCGTGGCGGCGTCGCCCTTCTTGGTCCGGAACACGACATTGCCGCTCTGCACATAACTGGCGACATCGGTGAAGCCTAGCGCCTCGAATAACGCCCGCAACTCCGCCATCTGGACGATGCGGTTGCCGCCGACATTGATGCCGGAAAACAGCGCGACGAAGACCACCCTTCGCTCTTCGAGCTTCGGGTGGCAGGCTGTACCGCTCATATGATGAACCCGGCCAGGGTCTCGTTGTCGGTGATGTCCTGATAGTGCACGCCCTCGGCCTCGAAATTTGCCCTCAGCAGATCGAAGTTACGCCGGTCCCTGGTTTCGATGCCGATTAGCACAGAGCCGAAATTGCGTGCCGATTTCTTCAGATATTCGAAGCGGGCGATATCATCGTCGGGACCGAGCAGTTCGAGGAAGTCGCGCAGCGCGCCCGGCCGCTGCGGAAAGCGGATGATGAAGTATTTCTTCAGCCCCTCGAAGCGCAGCGCCCGCTCCTTCACGTCGGGCAGCCGCTCGAAATCGAAATTGCCGCCCGACACCACCGCGACGATGGTCTTGCCGCGGATTTCCTTGCGCGAAAAATCCTTCAACGCGTCGATCGCCAAGGCACCGGCCGGCTCCAGCACCACACCTTCGATGTTGAGCATCTCGATCATGGTGGCGCAGAGCCGGTTCTCAGGGATCAGCCGCACCGCCTGAGCGGCGAACTCCTTGAGGTGGCGCAACGGCTCGCGGCCGATCTCGGCCACCGCCGCGCCGTCGACGAAATTGTCGACATTGGCGAGCCGGACGCGCTTGCCGCTGGCGAGGCTCTGATGCAGGCTCGGCGCACCGGCCGGTTCGCAAAAGACGTAGCGCGCGTCACGTTGCTGATCGGCGAAATAGTGCGTCACCCCCGCGGCCAGGCCACCGCCGCCGACCGGCAGCATGATGATGTCGGGCATGCGCGCGCCTGGCATCTGGTCGGCGATCTCATAGGCGACCGTCGCCTGCCCCTCGATAATATCCTTGTGGTCGAAGGGCGGCACCATATGCGCGCCGGAACTTTCGGTGAATTCGAAGGCGGCGCGGTAGCAGTCGTCGAAGAAGTCGCCGACCAGCCTGATCTCGACGAAATCGCCGCCGAACAGCCGCGTCTTGTCGATCTTTTGCTGCGGCGTCGTCACCGGCATGAAGACCACGCCCTTCTTGCCGAAATGGCGGCAGACGAAGGCAAAGCCTTGCGCATGGTTGCCGGCCGAGGCGCAGACGAACAGCTCGGCCTCGTTGCCTGCGGCCAGCGCCTTGCGGAAAAAGTTGAAGGCGCCGCGGATCTTGTAGGAGCGCACCGGCGAAAGATCCTCGCGCTTCAAGAGCACCCGAGCCCCCGTCTTCTTCGACAAATAGTCGTTTTCCTGCAGCGGCGTTTCGGGAAAGATCTCGCGGATCGCGGCTGCGGCGGTGGCGACACGGGAGGAGAAACTGTTCATGGCGCCGTCACCTCTGGATCGAATGGTTCGAAGGCGAAGCCTATTGCACAATTCGCCGTTTGCAGCCACCGATGCGGCGCGGCCGCTTTGGCGCGCCAGCAGGAAATCCATTGGAGCCATCTTCATGCCTGTTTCGGCTGTCGCCCTGAAGACCGTAGACCTTCCTGAATTCGCCGAGCCGACCGTGATGCCGCTGCTTAAGCGCCAGACCTACGAAGCGCGCATCGAGGCTCTGCTGGCGCGCGGCGCCGAAGCCGGGCTCGACGGCTTTGCCGTCTATGGCGACCGCGAGCACGCGGCCAATGTCGCCTATCTCAGTGGTTACGATCCGCGTTTCGAGGAGACGTTGCTGGTCATCGTCCCCGGCAGCCAGCCAAAGCTTCTCGTCGGCAATGAGGGCTGGGGCTATGCCGAAATCTGCGACGGGCCTTACGAGCGCGTCCTCTACCAGACCTTCTCGCTGCCGGCGCAGCCACGCGACCGCTCGGCCTCTCTATCCGACACGCTTGCCGCCTGCGGCCTGAAGGCCGGCCAGAAAATCGGCGCCATCGGCTGGAAGCCGTTCGGCGCCGGCGATGGCGGCTTTGGCGAGACGACGCTCGACCTGCCGTCCTTCATCGCCGATACGCTGCGCACACTGGCCGGCGACAGAGGCGCGGTGGTCAACGCCGCCAACCTGTTGATGAACCCATCCGACGGCCTACGCGCCATCAACGAGGCAGACCAATTGGCGTCCTTCGAATTCGCCGCGACCTTTTCCTCGCAGGGCCTGCGCAACGTGCTTGGGAATATTGAGCCCGGCATGAGCGAATTGCAGGCCGCGCGGCTGATGGGGATCAACGGCCTGCCCCTGTGCTGCCACCCGATGCTGTCCGCCGGCAGGCGTGCGCCCTACGGCTTGCCTAGCCCGCGCCTCGACATCATCAAGCGCGGCGATCCCGTCACCATGGCCTATGGCATCCAGGGCTCGCTCAACGCCCGCGCCGGCTTCCTGGTCGAGAGCGCGGCCGAACTGCCGCGCGAGATAAGCGACTATGTCGAACAGCTGGTAGCGCCCTATTTCGCCGCCGTCGTCGACTGGTACGAGACCATCGGCATAGGCGTTGCCGGCGGAGCGCTTTGGAAAGCCGTGCATGACCGCATAGGCGACCCGTTCTTCGGCGTCTCGCTCAATCCCGGCCATCTCGTCCATATGGACGAATGGATGCATTCGCCGGTGTTTTCCGGCTCGGACATCAAGCTGCAATCGGGCATGGCGCTGCAGGTCGACATCATTCCGGCGACCGGAACCAGCTATTTCACCACCAACATCGAAGACGGTATCGCGCTTGCCGATGAGTCCCTGCGCGAGGAGATCGCGGCCCGCTATCCCGAGGCATGGCGCCGCATCGAGGCGCGCCGCGCCTTCATGGGCGATGTGCTCGGCATCAGGCTCAAGCCCGAGGTATTGCCCTTCTCCAACATCCCTGCGTTCCTGCCGCCATTCTGGCTTTCGCGCAACAGTGCGATGGCTGTGACCCGACGCTGACCACATTTCGGCTGGACACGACTTACTTCTGCCGCACTCTCACTGTCCGGGAGGTGTCGCGGAGGGTAGACGGGCCGAGGGTAGACAGGCCTTTGGGCCTCAAAGTGAATTCTATGTGAATTCATCTTTCGATTGGAATTTTTGACGTGCGTTTGAAGACGATTTGCATTCTTGCACTTGCCCTGTTGATCGCCGGCTGCGGCGGCCGCAAAACCGAGGAACTGCTCGGCAGCGCCGTCATGTCCACGCCGGTGACCGAAATCTCGGGCAATCACTCGATCTTCATTGCCACCACACGCAAGAAATCCGACGATCCCAACAAAGTTTTCGACGGCGAACGCTCGGCGACGCTGAACTACGCCCGCGTCACCGTCACCGTTCCCGGCATCCACCAGACCGGCCAGATCGAGCGCCGCTCGCGCGGCAGGTCCAACGACCCAGCGAAGTACTTCATGGCCTCCGAGGTCGTCGGCTACGATGCGCAGCCGAAATTCTCCAGTGCGCTCAATGCCGACATTGCCGCGCGCGGCGGCCGCGTCATGGTCTTCGTGCATGGCTACAACACCGGCTTCGACGACGCGGTCTACCGCCTGACCCAGATCGTCCACGATTCCGGCTATCCCGGCACGCCGGTGCTGTTTTCCTGGGCATCCGGCGCCAGAACCACCGACTATGTCTATGACAAGGAAAGCGCCAGCGCCGCCCGCGATCAGCTGGAGGTGACATTGCGCATGCTGCAGCAGTCCGGCGCGCGGCGCATCGACATCGTCGCCCACTCGCTCGGAACCTGGGTGACCATGGAAACGCTGCGCCAGATGGCCATCACCGGCGACCGCGATCTCGGCGGCAAGCTCGGCGATGTCGTGCTGGCCTCTCCCGACATCGACGTCGACGTCTTCAAGAGCCAGATGCGCCGCTACGGCAAGCCGGACAAGCCGTTCATCCTGCTGCTCTCCGACGACGACCGGGCGCTGCGGCTCTCAGGCCTGATCGCAGGCTCGCGGCCACGCGTCGGCGACTACAAGGATGCCGCCGACCTCGCCGCTTATGGCGTCACCGTGGTCGACCTCTCCAAGGTCAAGGGAGGCGACAGCTTCAACCACACCAAATTCGCCGACAATCCCGAACTGGTGAAGATGATCGGCCAGCGGCTGCGCGAGGATGACGGCTTTGCCAGCGACCAGACGGTGACCGACCGTATCAGCGCGCTCGGACAATAAGGCTGTCGCCTTGCGGCGACCGTCGCCGCGTGAGGTCGCGAATGCCGCTCGGCCCGATCACTTTCAACTGGACCGGGCCGGTCTCTGCCTCTACGACATTGAAATCGGCGCCAATGCGCCAGCGGGAGCCCGCTTGAACGAGCGATGGAAGACTGTCCTGGTCCTTGCGTTCGCGCTAGCTGCCGCCGGCTGCGCCGGCCCCAACACCCATGACCTGTTGAACGAGACGACGGTTTCGGTGCCTGCCTCCGACATCGCGGCCACCCACGAAATCTTCGTCGCCACCACCCGCAAGCAGGCGACCAAGGACCCACGCCAGGTGTTCGATGGCGATCGCTCGCTGACCACCAGCTACGCCCGCGTCGACGTCACCGTGCCGAAGGTCCACCAGGTCGGCGCCATCGAGCGCGCCAAGGGCTCGGCCAATTCGAACCCGGCCAAGCAATTCACCGCCACCGACGTCGTCCACTATGGCGACGCCTCGCAATTCGCCAAGGCCGTCGGTGCCAACATCACCATGAATGGCGACCGCGCGCTGGTCTTCGTCCACGGCTTCAACAACGGCTTCGACGATGGGGTCTACCGGCTGACGCAGATCGCCCACGACACCGAATATCCGGGTACGCCGATCTTGTTTTCGTGGGCTTCGAGCGGCAAGACCACGGGCTATATCTACGACAAGGACAGCGCCAACGCCGCGCGCGACGACCTCGAGGCGACGCTCAGGATGCTCGCCAAGACAAAGGTCAAGAGCATCGACATCATCGCGCATTCGATGGGAACCTGGGTGACGATGGAAGCGCTGCGCCAGCTCGCCATCACCGGCGACCGCGATCTCGACGGCAAGCTCGGCCGTGTCGTCCTGGCATCGCCCGATATCGATGTCGACGTCTTCAAGAAGCAGATGATCCGCTACGGCAAGCCCGACAGGCCGTTCGTCATCCTGCTTTCCGCCGACGACCGTGCTCTGAGACTGTCCAGCCTGCTATCCGGCGACAAGCCGCGCGTCGGCGACTACGGCAACGCCGCCGACATTGCCAGCTACGGCGTGGTCGTGGCCGACCTCAGCCAGATCAAGGGCGGCGACCGCCTGAACCACGCCAAATTCGCCGACAACCCGTTCCTGGTGCAATTGCTCGGCGACCGTCTGCGCGCTCCAGCCGGCCTGGCATCGGACGAACCCACGCAGGGTCAGATCGACAATCTCGGCCGAGGCCTCGGCAAGGCAGTCGGATCCGTCGCCGAGATCATCATCACCACGCCATTCAAGGTGCTGACCATCGCCACCGGCGGATGAGAGCCGGGGCTGATCTCAGATAAACAAACCGACCTTCTGGAACGTCGTCACGTCGATCAGGCCGACATCGGAAATCCTGAGTTCCGGGATGACGACCAGCGCCAGCAGCGAGTGCTGCATGTAGGCGTTGTTGAGCGAGCAGCCCATCTTGCGCATTGCTTCGGTGAGTTTCTCGGCCTTGGCCGCCACGATTTCGGCGCGCTCGTCCGACATCAGCCCGGCGATCGGCATTTCGACAAGCGCCAGTTCCTTGCCCTTCGAAAACAGCACCACGCCCCCGCCGACCTCGCCCAGCCGGTTGACGGCCAGCGCCATGTCTTCCTTGTTGGTGCCGACGCAGATGATGTGGTGGGCATCATGTGCGACGCTCGACGCCATGGCGCAGTCGCCCATATAGCCGAAGCCTGAGACGAAGGCATTGGTGACGCCGCCGGTGCCGCGGTGGCGCTCGACCAGCGCGATCTGGCAGATGTCGTTGCGGCGGTCCATGGCGACCAGCCCGTCCTCGACCGGCAGGTCGGCCTCCAGCGCCCGCGTCGGCGCCTGGTTTTCGATCACGCCGATGACCCGCACCCGCACCTCGTTGGCGCCCTTGGGCGCCGCAATGTCGAAGTCGCCTGGCTTCAGCTTCTTGCCGAGCTTGACGGTGTTCTTCGCCGATTTGGGGTAATCATAGGCCGGAATGTCGATCTCGAGCTTGCCGCCCTTGGCCAGCCTGATACCGCGGCCATAGACCTCGTCGATGGTCATGGCGGCAAGATCGGAGACGATCAGCAGATCGGCCAGCCGTCCCGGCGCGATCGAGCCCAGTTCGCGCTCCAGCTTGAAATGCTGGGCGGTATTCAGCGTCGCCATCTGGATCGCCGTCACCGGCTTCAATCCCTGCTGGATGGCGTGGCGCACCACCCGGTCCATATGGCCTTCATGCACCAGCGTGCCGGAATGGCTGTCGTCGGTGCACAGGATGAAGTTGCGCGGGTCGAGACCGCTCTCGGTCACCGCCTTGATCTGCGAGGCAACATCGTACCAGGCCGAGCCCAGCCGCAGCATTGCCTTCATACCCTGGCGCACACGGGCGATTGCGTCCTCGGCGCGTGTGCCTTCATGGTCGTCCTCCGGCCCGCCGGCGACATAGCCATGGAACGGCAGGCCGAGATCGCGCGACGCATAGTGGCCGCCGACCGTCTTGCCCGCTCGCACCGTGGCGGCTATCTCGCCCGACATCACCGTATCGTTGGCCACGACACCGGGAAAATTCATCACTTCGCCGAGCCCGATGATGTTTTCCCAGGTCATCGCTTCCGTGACATCGGCGACCGTCAGTTCGGCCCCGGCATGCTCCAGCCCCGGCGCGGACGGCACGCAGGACGGCATCTGGACATGGACGTTGATCGGCATGGCGACGGCCTCGTCATGCATCAGCCGCACGCCGGGCAGACCCAGCACATTGGCGATCTCGTGCGGATCGATGAACATCGAGGTGGTGCCGTGCGGGATGACGGCGCGGCAGAACTCGGTCACCGTCACCATGCCGCTCTCGACATGCATGTGCGCGTCGCACAGGCCGGGCACCAGATAGCGGCCGCCGGCATCGACCACCTTGGTGCCCTGGCCGATGGCATGGCTGGCATTCGGCCCGCAATAGGCGAAGCGGCCGCCGGCAACGGCGATGTCGGTGCCGGCTATGATTTCGCCGGAGTGCACGTTCACCCAGCGGCCGTTGCGAATGACGAGATCGGCAGGCTTGCGCCCCGTCGCGACGTCGACCAGATGCGTCGCCATCTCGGTCCAGGGTTTGGGTTTCGTCGCCGACGGCTGCTTGGCCATGAAAGACTCCTGTTTGCCAGACTGTGCCAAGCCGGCAAGGTTTTGGCCAGCGATCACAGACGAAATCCGCTCGATGAGATTCGCCCGGGCGGATGCGCCGCACCTGCTCACCCCGATGACAGCATCAACGGCGCGGTCATTCAGTTTGGCTTGTGCCGGCACTTATGCTACCATTCTGGCTATGGTGCTGATTTGCGCCGACGACCCGCCGCGAGGCGGGTTTTTGTTATGATGAGGCCGAAACCTCCTGAGGTGAAGTCATGATCCGGTTCCTGAAAGCATTCGCCTTCGTCACCCTGTTCCTGATCTCGTCCGGCTTTGCATCCGCCGAGGAGCGTTGGCAGACCTTGCCGGAGCCGGCGGCGATGCCCAAACCGGATCAGAGCGGATATGCGCCGGTCAACGGCGTTCAGATGTACTATGCCGTTTTCGGCGCCGGTGATCCGATTCTCCTGATTCATGGCGGCCTTGGCCATGGCGACATCTGGGCAAGCCAGGTGGCGACCATGTCCAAGACGCACAAGGTTATCATCGCCGACAGCCGCGGCCATGGCCGCTCTACCCGCACCGAGCAGCCTTACGGCTATGACCTCATGGCGTCGGACTATCTTGCGCTGCTCGACTATCTCAAGATCGACAAGACCGCTCTTGTCGGCTGGAGCGACGGCGGCATTATCGGCATCGACATCGCGCTGCATCATCCGGAGCGGCTGACACGGCTCTTTGCGCAGGCCGCCAACGTCACCACCGATGGCGTCGATCCGGGTGTGCTGACCAACAAGACCTTTGCCGCCTATATCGACCGCTCGGGCCGCGACTACAAGAAACTTTCGAAGACTCCCGACCAGTACGATGCCTTCGTGGCGCAGATCAGCCACATGTGGGAGTCGGAGCCGGCCTGGACCAAGGAACAGCTCGGCAAGATAACCACGCCGACCGCGATCGTTGCCGGCGACCATGACGAGGCGATCAAGCGCGAACACACCGAATACATGGCCTCCGTCATTCCGGGCGCCAAGCTCATCATCCTGCCCAACGCCAGTCATTTCGCCATGCTGCAGGCGCCGGACGAATATAGTCAGGCGGCGCTGGACTTCATTGACGCCAAATAGCGCCCCCAGCTAAAGCACCCAGCGCAGCAACGGGTGCATTCCGATTGTTGAACAATGGGTTCCGTTTTGCGGCGAATAGGATTACCTTCCGACAAGGCGCCTTCTGAACCGCCTTTTCGGAGAACTCGATGCGCTGTCTGACGATTGCCAGTGCCGGATTTCTGATTGCTCTGGCCGGGCCGGCGTTCGCCGCCGACCCGATGGCGGTGCCGATGACCGAACCAGGCTTCGACTGGACCGGCTACTATGCCGGCCTGCAGGCCGGCTACGGCTGGGGCCAGTCCGACATATCAGTGACGGAAGGCGCGCCGTTTTCCATCTCGCCCGACATTGACGGCGGTTTCGTCGGCGGCCATGTCGCTGGCCTGTGGCAGTTCGATCAGGCGGTGCTCGGCGCCGAGGCGGAGCTCAATTATTCCGCCGTCGACGGTACGGCGGTATCAGGCCTTGGAAGCACATTCCGCACGGACATCAAGTGGTTCGGATCTGTAAACGCCAAAGCGGGCTTCGCCATGGACCGCGTGCTGGTCTACGGCGTCGGCGGCGTCGCCTTTGCCGGCATCGAAACTTCGCAAGTCGCGGGCGCGTCGTTCGCCGGCACACGCACGAATGTCGGCTGGACCTTGGGCGCCGGCGTCGACTACGCGCTGACCGACAAATTCATCGTCGGCGCGCAATATCGCTATTACGATTTCGGCTCCGAGCACTATGACGTGGCGGAACCCTTCAACGATCGCGATCAGGATGTGAAGCTGAACGCGGTCGGTATCAATCTCAGCTACAAATTCTGAGCGTTCTCGGCGACTGAGATTTTCGCGACAACCAATTGTTTTGAAATCACGAACCACCTTTCATGAGTTCGACACTCGGCAAAAGATGGCTTGACGGGTTTTCGCTGGCGTCTGAAAAGGGCTGGCCTGCGGACGTGGCGGAATTGGTAGACGCAAGGGACTTAAAATCCCTCGATCTCTGATCGTACGGGTTCGATTCCCGTCGTCCGCACCAAATTGAAATGCTTAGGATTCGTTCTGTAAGAACTCACTGGCTACCATAGAAAAGGCTGACGCGGGTAGCCGTAGAGCCGGGATACAAAAGCCGGGAACTGCCATGCTGGAGTTTTGGTGTTCGGTATTGGCTGCCGTAAGAACAGTGACGGGGCTGACGGCGCAACTGCGCTTGAGCCAAATCCCGAACCTGTAGCCCTTTCGGTCGTAAGCTCGGCAGTTGGGGATCTAATGCAGCCGAAAAACGACGGTATCCGTGTCGCCGGACTTGCATCGAATGCCGACCAAAATGCCGGTTTCATAGTCATTGACGTGCCACGGTCGGAACGTCGACCACACCGCAGCGATCAAAAGCTATATTACAAGCGTGCTGGTAGCTCTTCATACGCTATGGAGCATGTCGGCATAGAGGATGTGGCTGCAGAACGTCTCAAAGACCTTTGCGAGCCGGCCACCTATTGGCCAGGGCAATCCTCTTCGAGTGTAAGCCGCAACTCACAGACCTTATCATGCCGATGCCACTGGGGCTTGGCTTTGATAAAAGCGCATTGGTAGAGGAGAGGGACAAAACTGAAGAGGTTTAACACTCTTGCTGGAATACCTGCTGCAACACTCCTGTCGGTAGCGACCGACCGCGCGGGCCAGGTCAAGCACTCCCTTGGGAGCCGGCTGGGGCCGCAGCGGCCTCAACCCGGTGGGCATGCTCCGTCGCGATTTTAAGAAGAGTTGCAGCCGTTTCCTGTGGCGTCCAACCTTGCGCTTCTGACGCAGTCACCAAGGCCGCAAACGCGGCTTCTAATGCGACTTCACAGTTCACCTCACGGTCTGGGCTATCCTCTGGCAATATCGGGGTTCGACGGATTGGGACATCGTGACTTCTTTCAAAGGGGAAAAACCCGCCGCCCCAGCCTTTTGCCACTCAAACATTTCAGCAAAGGATCATTCCAGCTATCAGCAGCGTGATTAGAACTGACAACGGCACGGCCAGAAGACCGACCAACTCAACATTTCTTGTGTTTTGTCGCTTGTCCATCTTCGTCGCCCGCATGTCGTTGGCTTTGGCATCTTGCCGTCAACGTGCAGCTGTTGGAACCAACCACAAGTGCCGCTGATCGGAGATTCAGTCGGTGCTGCATATTAGCAACACATTGTGGAACGATCGGGCGGCATCAGCCAATTGCTTTTGAATGCCCTTGCACTTGCTTCGTACGATTCCGTACAGTTTCCCCCATTGGGGGAGGCGGCCGATGGACCATGACGAGGAAGGCTACAGCATTGACGCCTTCGATTTCGATGTGGTGTGCGAGACCTTCAGGAGTTCCGTTCGGGAGCTGAACCTGGCTGAAGAGCATTGGGTAGACCACGCGAAGGCGCTCCTACGGGAATTCACCGACAGCGCACCTGACGACGACATGATTAGCCGGATCGTCGGGCGCTAGTGGCCTATACAGCCGTAGTTTGTTAGAATCGTACCCAGGTCCTGCCACGGAAACCTTTTCCAAGGTTTGCCGCGTCATAGAGGCATCACAGAAGCTCTTGGGACAGATTGCCCAGCGCGGAGGCCCATTAACGAAAAAGCTCGCCACCTTGAGGCAACGGGCATCGCCAATGCCCTCAGAGAGCCCTGCCTGGACGTGTGGCGTCCTGTCCGGCCCTCGCCATTGATTTCGTCGGCAAGCTTGTCTTTGGCCTCGTGATAGGAGTTGGCATCGGGATGGCAATCGCCGGCTGCCAAGGATGCCGGGCCGCTGGCCGACCTATCAGTCAGGCGTCCGTAGCCAGAGCGTTATAAAGCAGCAAACACGCCAGGATAGAAACGGCGCTGCCTAGCAGCTGGTCTGCCGTCAGGCCGGAAAAATAGACAAGATGAAACGTCACCATCGCCCTACCAATCACGGTTCGGAACACTGCCGAATTAACCGTTAGCCGACGCTAATGTTCCGCTCTGGACTCACTACCGCTTTGGAAGAATCCTGCCGCAGCGATCAGCGCCCCGCCGACCTTGATCTCAACGTCGGTGCCACAAGGCTTTCCTTCGTTCGCATGGTTCGCAGAGATTAGCACGATCGCATACTCTCATCTCATCCGGCGTCGTCTCCCTCACAAAGCAGCGCCGGTAAGGCTCGGCGACCTTCTTGTTTGTCCCGTGTGCCAAAGGAGGTCGCCGGGCCTGCCGTTGCTCATCTTTGCTGGTGGTTGCTCCTGATGGCTGCGCTTGGCGCCGTCGCCCTACTGCTACCTGCGCGGTAAGGCCGGCGAGCCCTCTTGTCAGGCAGTCCGGCATGTAGGATTATAGTCCTCGTTGCGGCGACCCCTCAATGGAGAGCGCCAATGGCCAGAACCAAACCTTCGGAACAACTTTCCCGGGCTGAAATCCAGCGCTTCCTGGCGGCAGCCGAAGCGCTGCACAAGAGCATCGTCGGGCCGCTCCTGGCGTACCACGGCGAGCACTACCAAGCTCTACGTAAGGTCCATGGACCCCTGTTGAAGTCGATCGAGACCATCACCGGCCAGAGGGCGCAGTTCATCCGCTGGAACGGTACAGGACCGGCACAGCCCCGGGACAAGCCTCCGGGCTAAGTCTCCTCCCGGAAATCCAGCAGCTTGGCATGGCGAAGCTTCTCCTCGCCCTTTAGGAACCGCACGCGGCCGACCAGGCCCGGCTTTAGCCATTCGGCCTTGTCACTCTTGAGCCCTTTCGGCGCCGGCCCGCCAATCTTGCCTTGCACGCGGTCCCATAGGCGCTGGCGCTTGTCCGCCTTGAAGGTGACGAAGGCGCCGCCGGCATAGTGGCCTTTGTCGGCCATCAGCACCATGGCAGGCTTGCCGGCCTCGCGCTGCACGCCGATGATGTCCATCTCCTTTTCGGCATAGCACTTGATCTTGCGCCAGTTCGTCGTCGGACCCGACCGATACTTGCTGCCCTTCCGCTTTGAAACGATACCTTCAAGCCCAGCCTGGTCGACCAGATGAAAGACGGCGTCGCCAGTGCCCGGCATCGCTTCGCTGAACTGGATTCGGCCGCCGTCCGGGATCAACGCCCGGAGGATCTCGCGACGGTCTTCCACCGGCGTGTTCCGCAAGTCATGCCCGTTCAGATGCAAGAGGTCGAATGCTAGCAGATACAGATCGCGCGACGGCTTGCGGCTGGTCGCGGCTGATTGATGCGCATGGAAGTCGGATAGGCCAGCCTCATTGATCGTAATGGTCTCGCCGTCGATGATGAAGTCTTTCGCCTCGATCGCTTCCGCCTCACCGGCAAGTTGGATGTAGCGGCCCGTCCAATCATAACCGTTCTTGGTGATCAGCCGAATCCCGTCATCATCCTTGATGACCTGGGTGCGGTAGCCATCGAATTTGATCTCATGAATCCAATCATCGCCCATCGGCGGCGTGTCGACCAGTTCGGGTTCCATAGGCTTGATGAATTTCAGACGCATGCACTGACTCGCAGAACCACGACTTCAATTAGCTATCGCTAAATTAGTTCCGGAACATTTTAGACGAATTGGATGTTTGAAGGGCTATGAAGATCGAAGCCGACCAATGCCGGGCAGCGCTGACGCTCATCCGGCGCACAATGGAAGAGCACTGTCCTCCTGGCGTGCTGCCGAGCGAAGAGATGGTCAATGGGCTCTATGGTCCGGAACTGATCCATGAGGCGGAAGCCATTGCCGCCGGCATCGTCGCAACCATTGACCAGCTGCAATTGCCCGTGATGAAACCGCCGTCCCCTAGTATCAAATAGAGACCGACACAGGGAAGGTCGCTTGGCCGCGCGATCGTGGGCTCGCAACGACCGGCGAGGCGATGCCGGCCTCACCAAGGGTTACAGCCCCTCGACCAGCAGCGAAGGCGGCTCGCGGCAGTGCAACGCCCGAAGTGTTTCGAGACGACGATGTCCACCGAGCGTAGCCAGCGCGCGTCGTGCTGCACAAGGACCGAGGCAGCGGCACGGCCGCCCGGGTTACTCCAAAGGCGGCTCTTCGCTCTGTGGAGCCAAAACGGTGATATCCATCCTGGCGATTGTCGATGCGGCGCGCCCCTGGGCGCCAGAATCCGTGTCGCCACTTTCTGCCGCCATTGCCTTGGCGCGATGTCCTACGCTGTCTGCGCTTTTGCCTGGCGCAAATCCTTCGCCCGGTTCTGTCTTTGCGGGTTTCGGTCGAGGTTCAGCTGCCTGCCGATGTTGGTTTCCAATCGCCGAGACCATTGATACCTCCCCTTGATGAGGCCGCGACTGTACCTGTCAAGGCTGTAGCGAGGCTGATCACTTAAGTGGTCGGGTTGCGCCCGCTCGTCGTGGCCCTCCGATCACTGGGCTCTCGATGCCTTGGCGCTCGCGGACGTCTGGCCGGGTGGGAAGTTCAAACTCAGCCGCCCTTTGCGGCACCGGCTTCGCCCGACAATTAGGAACGATTTCGCCCGCCATGTGTTACGCAATCATGAATCTCGCGGATCCCGGATCAACAATGGCAACCGATCTTTTCACGATGCAACTCGCTGATGCTCAGCAGCGCATCAAACAGACCGAGTTCGCGCTGGTACTCAGCGAGAAAATGGTGGCTGAGAACCTCGCTTTATCCAGCAGGATACGATCGGCGAGGCGGCGTGTCCTGAAGGCCGGAAGGCCTCTGGCGACAGTCGACTCAACAAGCTGAAAGAGTTCTTCAAATGATCTCGACCCAGTCCGGACGTGGGAGAGCTTGCCGGTAACCTTAGCGGTAATCGGCCGAGTCGCAGCAGGAAGCGCGCTGAAAACTTGCTCGATGAAGACTGCGGCGTCGCTATGAACGCTACGGCTCAGTTGAGGCAGCACTTCGAAATCACGGCTATTGACCTGCTGAGCTATCAGTTTCCCTCGATCTCTAATGGTATGGGTTCTCCGCACCACCCTTCGCTCTTCGAGCTTCGGGTAGCACGCCACCAAGGCAGCCATCTCAAACGTCGAGATAGCCGGCGGCGACGAGCATTGCCTTGTACCGTTTGGCAAATCGGCTGGGCAAACGACTGAGGTAAGCTGACGCGCCAATATCCCAATGCGCGCCCAGTTCGCGGTCGAAGACAGCCGGGTCGAATTGCAGCAAGCCGCTGCGTGGGTAGACCGTGAATTCTCCGAAGATCGGCTCCCCCTCCTCCTCGTAGAAATCGACACGCACCATGTCGAACTCGCTGCCGAGCGCCTCGGCTGCCTCGATCATCCGCGCCAGGCTCTTGGGAGGGGGAATTTCCAGGCTCGAGTCGATCGCGCCCTGGACGATGTTCAGCGGGCGCCAATCGCGATCCAGGTGGGCGGTATTCTTGACCGTGGAACGGAAGGCGACGACGACAATGTAGGCGACGTGGCCAGCCAGCACACAGAATTTGTAGTCGACCGGGTCATAATCCTGGTCCTTGCCGACAAGCGCTTCGACGAAAACCCGCCGCTCTATGTGCGCATAGCTGCGCTCCAGCTTGCGGGCGCCATAGGTTTGGCCAAGGTATTCCGTCATCTCGGCAATGATCGCCTCCCGGTCGGCGTTGGCCGGATCGCGAACGATGACATTCATGGCGCAACCGTGGTTGCATTTGACGGCGTAGGGGATTTTCAGGTCATCGAAAGGGATCTGGCGCGGATCGTCGCCCTGCCACAGCACCTCCGGGATGGCGAGCCCGGGAAGCCGCTCCCTGACGATTTCCTTGGACTTGAGCTTGTCGAGAAGGCCGGTAAAGCGAGGATCGTCATCGAAAATCTTGCGCCAGTGGATCTTTTCCGTGAACGTCACCGGGGCTGCAAAATTCGGCAGATGCCGCATCCGCTCAAGGAAACGCTGGGTCAACCGGCGGTAGCGGACAAGCAGCGCGGCGTTCAGCAAGATGAGAGATGCCCGCGCGCTGTTTCGCTTCAGCCATGCCTTTGCGCCACGCGCCATTCCGGTGTCCTTGCAACCTGCGCAACTTCATCCGCGAAGTGGACGTGCCACCCTGCCCGCAGCAGTGAGGCACGTCGAGCTTCGCCGAGCTAGCCCTTCATCGGGTACAGTTTCAAATGCTGGATCAGGATGATCGTCTTGGCGTCGATGATGCGGCCGTCTGAAATGCCGGCCAGCGCTTCATCAAGCCGCATTTCCAGAACCTCGATGTCCTCGCCCTCGTCGGCCGCGCCGCCGCCGGCCGAGATGCGGTCGGCGGGTGAATAGCGGGCGACGAAGAACCACAGCCGTTCGGTGACGCTGCCCGGGCTCATATAGGGGGAAAACAGCCGCTCGATGTTCTGTAGGCGGTAGCCGAGCTCTTCCTCGGCCTCCTTGAGGATGGCGGTTTCGGGATCGTTTTTGTCGAGCAGGCCGGCGCAGGCCTCGATCAGCGGTTCGCGGTGGCCGGTGACGTAGGCGGGGTAGCGGAACTGCCGCACCAGAAGCACCGTCTGACGCTCGGGATCGAAAGGCAGGATCACCGCGCCGTCGCCACGATCGTAGGTCTGGCGAATCTGCGTCTCCCACTGCCCGTCGCGCCGACGGTAATCGAGAACGGTCTTCTTCAGGACCGCCCAGTCGTCGGACAGGACTTCCTCCGAGCGGATGCGGATACGATCTTCCATGATGAGCTCCAAGCTGTCGGCGCCATGGCGTAACCGCGAACGGTTTTGCGCGCAACCGAAACGGCGAAGCTTTCACCGCCTCGTGTCTGGTGCCGGCAACTGCCATCGCCTAAATAGCTGCAGTCCCTCTCCGGAGTTTTTTTGATGACCGCAGCGCTTTTCCAGCCGATCGCCCTCGATGGCCTGACCTTTCCGAATCGTATCGCGGTGGCGCCGATGTGCCAGTATTCCGCCGAAGACGGCTCGGCCAGCGACTGGCATCTCTATCACTGGATGAACCTGGCGATGTCGGGCGCCGGCATGGTCACCGTCGAGATGACCGACGTCGAACGGCGCGGCCGCATCACCCATGGCTGCCTCGGCCTCTATTCCGACGACAACGAGGCGGCCGCCCGGCGCACGCTGGATGCAGCGAGGCGCGTCGCCGCGCCGGAAACGAAATTCGGTATTCAGCTTGCCCATGCCGGCCGCAAGGCATCCAACCGAAAGCCCTGGGAAGGCGGCGGCCCATTGCAGCCGGGCGAGGATCCCTGGCAGACCGTCTCGGCCTCGGCCATCGCCTATGACACCGGCTGGAATGTGCCGCATGCGCTGGAGGAAGATGAAATCCTGCAGCTTGTCGAGCGCTTCACTCAAGCCGCGAGGCGGGCCGAGCGCGCCGGCTTCGACTTCCTCGAGCTGCACGCCGCGCACGGCTATCTGATCTTCCAGTTCCTGTCGCCGCTTTCCAACCAGCGCACCGACCGCTGGGGCGGCTCGCTGGAAAACCGCATGCGTTTCCTCATCGAGATCGCCAAATCGGTGAGGAAGGCAGTTCCAAACCTGATGCTTGGCGCCCGCCTGTCGGTGAAGGACTGGGTCGATGGCGGCTTCGAGGTCGACGAGGCGATCGAGGTGGCCAAAGCCTTGAAGGCGCTTGATGTTGCCTATATCTGCTGTTCGAGCGGCGGCAATTCGCCGTTGCAGAAGCTGCCGACCGGCGCCGGCTATCAGGTGCATCTGGCCGAAGCGGTGCGCAAGGGCGCCGGCATCCCGACACGGGCTGTCGGCCTGATCGACGATCCCTCGCAGGCAGAGGCGATCGTCGCCGACGGCCGCGCCGACATGGTCGCGCTGGCCCGCGCCTTCCTCGCCGATCCGCGCTGGGGCTGGCGCGCCGCCGCCACCTTCAGCGAGAAAATCCATCCCGCGCCACAGCTCGCCCGCTCGGTGACGACGATGCAGCATTGGACGAAGGGCTGAACAGGCTGCGCCGACGGATGCGCCAAACGCATCTGCTGGACAGATTGCCGCAGCTTCGCTTTAATCCGCCCGCAATATTCCCTGGGGTAGGCCGCCTTGGCGGCCGGGTTGAGAGCAAAGTCCATGGCATCAAGGGCAATCTATCCGGCAGCCGCCGCTCTGGTGGTCGCGCTGTCGTTCGCCGCGTCGTCTCCGGTCGGCGCGCAATATTGCGAAGGCACGGTGCACGGCCTGTCCAGGCACTACGATCTGGATACCGGCAGCGGGTTTCTCGCCGTGCGCGCACGGCCGAACTCGTCGTCGCGCATGATCGGGCAATTGTTCAACGGCGACCACACGGAGATTTTCGACCGCCGGGGCAACTGGTACCAGGTCGAAATCGGCGGACGGACCGGCTGGGCCAACGCCCGCTGGCTGCGCAACGACTGCAGTTACTGAGACCAACGATTGCGGTTGGTGAGACGTTTGGGCGCAGGCTGACGGCCACTTTTGCAACCATATTGGCTGCTTTGCGTTGCGGCCATCATGGATAACAAACCTTTTGAAACCCCGGTCGTGGTCGAACTCGGCCATGTCGGCAAATATCGCCAGATCCGCAGCACCCAGGAAGCGGCGGAGTGTCTGATGACGGTGTGGCCGCTCAATCGCGGCCCGCGCCATCGTGATGCTCTCGACACTTGCCTCAAAGTGCTGGAAGGTTATCGTTCGACGGCCGATGCACGCAGGGCCTTGATCGAAGCGGCCAAGGAATCGGAAGTGCTGGTTCCCGAAGACCGGCTGCCAGACGCCAAATTGCATTGAAGCGCAGATGGCATTGAAAAACGGGCCGCATTGAGCGGACGGCGAACCGGAGGATTTCATGGCGAAGCTGACTTACAAGATCGTCGAGCATGACGGGGGCTGGGCCTACAAGGTCGGTTCGACATTCTCGGAGACATTCCCGACCCACCAGGATGCGCTGCGCGCCGCCGAGATCGCCTCGGCCGAACAGCAGATCGCCGGCGCCACGGACGGCATCCAGTATGAGGATGCCGAAGGCAAGTGGCACGACGAACTGGCCGACGGCCGCGACCGGCCGCAGACTGAAGTTTCCGACTGATCTTTGCCCCTCAGCTTTCGCTGCCGGCCGTGGATGCTCGCCTAAGCAATTCCTAGGGAATTGCGTCAAAACAAACAGGCGGGACATCCTGCCGGTCAGTCGCCCGCGGCTTGATCACTTGCCGCAATATTGATCGTTCACGTTGGGCCTCACATTTCCATAGGGTCCTGACGGGTCGGAGGCGCACGGCCCCGTAGCGCCGCCATAGCCTTGGCTGCCGTCGGCATTGATGCTGCCGGTGGTGCTCTGGTCGACGGTCGATGACTGGTCGTTCCCGAACGGCCACCAGCTGTGATGGTTGGAATACGTGCCGTCCGATGACTGCGCCATCGCCGATGTGGCAAGACCGATCGTCAGCATGAATGCTGCAAAGACTTTCCTGTACATTGAATTACGCCGTATCTGCCGCCTTGGGTGCGACACGGGGTAAAACCGGATATCAGCCGAATGGTTCAGTGAAATTGTTGTGAGGCTGTGGTGAGGTCTTGGCCGGCGAATGTCCGCTCGGCAATGCGCTTGATGAAGGTGATGACGCGGTCCGGCTCGTCGAATTGCGGCATGTGGCCGAGGCCTTCGACCGTCTCGAAATCGAGCCCTTCGATCCTGTCCTTCATCGGCTCCCCATGTGTGCCCATGGCGATGACGCGATCGGCTGTCCCGAAGAAAATGCCGGCCGGCATGGCGATCTCTCCATAGCGCTCTTCGATGCGGCCAAGATCCTCTTCGACCGCCACGAAATCGGTGGAGGTCGCATGGAAATGGCTTGGCCTCAGCCCGAGCCATCCGCCGCCATCGATCATGTAGTCGGCGGGAACGGCCTGCGGCGAGAAGATGAACTCCAGTGTCCGCCGCGCATATCCGAGGCTTGTCGGTATCGCGACGGTGTAGGCCATGATCCAGCGCCAAATCCTCGAACGGATATAGAGCAGTCCCGCTTTCTCGCGGACGCCGGCTTCCAGATGGGTCAGCGGCGCCAGCAAGGCGATGCCGGAAATCGCGTCGGGATGTTCCACGGCCAGGGTCAGCGCGACGGCGCCGCCCAGGGAATGCCCGACCACAAGCGGCCTTTCCAGCGCGAGCGTTTCGATGAAGCGCCTTATGATCTCGGCCTGCTCAGGCAAGCGGCCGGTGGCTCCTTTGGCCCGCACCGAATAACCCGATCCCGGCCGGTCGAGCGCGATCAGCCGGTAACCGGGGCCGAAGCGGTTGAACAGCGTGTGCCGGAACTGATGAAGCTGGGCGCCAAGTCCGTGCACGAACAGGATCGGCCGTCCCTCGCCCGTTTCGATATAATGGACGCGGCTGCCGTCGATCTCGACGAAGTTTCCGCCGGCCGGCACCAGCCTTTCGGCCTTGGCGGCAATCCAGAGCGTTGCCGCGACCAGGCAGGCTACGATGACGAGAGCCAGCACGGACAGGCCGGCAACAAGCCACAGCAGAATTGATACCAGCATGTTTTCACCCGGGAAGCGGATCGGCGCGCACCATCACCCACTGACGAACGCTCGGCAAGGCAGATGGCGGCTTGTGTCGGCATTGCCGCCAGTTCAATGGCGCGCTATCTCAGGCGACCTTCTTTCTGCCTCAGGCGACCTTGTCTGCCAACGGGCCTGTTTGCCGGAGCCTTCCATGCCTGAAATCGTCACTGCCGCCATGCTTGTCATCGGCGACGAGATTCTGTCCGGCCGCACCAAGGATAAAAATATCGGCCACCTCGCCGACATCATGACGGCCATCGGCATCGACCTGAAGGAAGTGCGCATCGTTCCCGACGAGGAGGACGAGATTGTCGCTGCGGTGAATGCCGTACGCGCCCGCTACACCTATGTCTTTACTACCGGTGGCATCGGCCCGACGCATGACGACATCACCGCCGATTCCGTTTCCAAGGCTTTTGGGGTGCCGTGCGAATACGACGCCAAGGCCTATGCCATGCTGGGCGAGAGCTATGCCGCGCGCGGCATCGAATACACCGAGGCCCGCAAGCGCATGGCGCGCATGCCGCGCGGCGCCGACCATATCGACAATCCGGTCTCCGTCGCGCCCGGCTTTCGCATCGGCAACGTCCATGTCATGGCCGGCGTGCCGGCGATTTTCCAGGCCATGCTCGACAATGTCGTGCCGACGCTGAAGGCCGGCACCAAGATGCTGTCGGCCACCGTCCATTGCCCGTTCGGCGAAGGCCTGATCGGCGGTCCCCTGGGCGACATCCAGAAGGCGCATCCCGACACCATCATCGGCTCCTATCCGAAATATGGCGACGGCAAATTCTGGACGGAGCTGGTGGTCCGCGCCCGCAGCCAGGAGGCGCTGGATTCGGCACGCAAGGACGTCGAGGCGATGGTGGCCGGCTTCACCGCCGCCAATTGACCCTGGGTTCGCGGACCATCGCCGGGCCGGAACCAAGCACCGCACTCCCACGTTTTCCCTCGGGCGCAGCACGCGCTGGCAGATTTGAGGGATTTCGCATGCGCTTCAAGACCATCGTCGCCATATTGCAGAACGAACAGGACGCCGAACGCGTGCTCGACTGCGCCATCCCGCTTGCCGACCGGTTCGAGAGCCATCTCATCGGCATCCATGCCGAAGCGCTGCCCGTTCCCTACACCTCGGCAACCGGCTTCCCCGACACCGAGTTCCTGCAGGTCTCCGCCGACATGAACCGCGAGCGCGCCGAGAAACTGCAGGCGCTTTTCGTTGGGCGGATCGAGAATTCCGGCCTTTCCTTCGAATGGCGCAGCCTCGAGAGCTTTTCCGGCGACAGCGCGCTGACGGGTATTTCCAGCGTGCGCGCCGCCGATCTGATTATTGCCGCGCAGCGCGAGACCGGGGGCGACACGAGCGCCGATGTCGACACGCTGGTTTACGATGCCGGCCGGCCGGTGCTGGTGGTGCCGCATGAGGGGCCATTGGTCACCACATTCAAACATGTGCTGCTGGCCTGGAACGGCAGCAAGGAGGCGGCGCGTGCCGCCTTCGACGCGCTGCCCTTCATCATCGAGGCCGAGAAAACCGACATTCTGGTCATCGATCCGCCGGATACGCTGGATGACAACCCGGAAGCCGCCGGCGCCGAGATCGCCGCGGCACTCTCCAGGCATGGCGCAACGGTCAGCGTGTCGGTGCAGAAATCGGGCAATGCTTCGGTCGATGACGTTATCCAGACCCGGATCGCCGAGACCGGAGCCGACCTTCTGGTGCTCGGCGCCTACAGCCATTCCTGGCTGCGTCAGCTTTTGTTCGGCGGCGTCACGCGCACCGTGTTGCGCAGCGTGCCGGTGGCGGCCTTTTTGTCGCGGTAACCCCACAGACTGGCCCCGCCCTTGCCAATGCCCTGACTTTCCAGTTAATTCCGCGCGCATTCCACAATGGTGCGCGCGGAGTGCAGAATGTCCCTTCCCGAAAAAGCCTTTCCGGTCTCCTGGGACCAGTTCCACCGCGATGCCCGGGCGCTCGCCTGGCGGCTTGCCGGCGCCAACAAGGGTCAGTGGAAGGCCATCGTCTGCATCACCCGTGGGGGCCTGGTTCCCGCTGCCATCATCTCACGCGAACTCGGCATACGCGTCATCGAGACGGTCTGCGTCGCCTCTTATCACGACTACACCAGCCAGGGGCAGTTGCAGGTGCTGAAGGAGATCACCCCGGCGCTGCTCGCCGATGATGGCGCGGGCGTGCTGATCATCGACGACCTCACCGACACCGGCAAGACGGCAGGCATCGTGCGCGCCATGATGCCCAAGGCGCATTTCGCCACCGTCTACGCCAAGCCGAAAGGCAGGCCGCTGGTCGACACCTTTATCACCGAAGTCAGTCAGGACACCTGGATCTACTTTCCCTGGGACATGGGTTTTACCTACCAGAAGCCGATCGCCGACGATCACGCAGGCTGATTCGCGCCAGCCCCATTTCTGCCCAGACGGCCAAACCCGCCCCGTTTGCTATGAAAACAGGCACTGGAAGGGACAATATTCTGTCGAATCGACAGCTGTTGGCGGAGTTTGACGGGTCGGTGTGAGGTTTTTTACTTTTAAGACTTACACTTGTCGGTAAGATTCATACGGCGGCTAACGATTCTGAGGGCTGGGGTAGCTTTCACTGATGCTGACGACACCGGCGACACACGACCATCTGGCTGAAAGGGTCCGCAAGCTCTTCGGCACTTCGCCTTGTCGCCTGCAGGTTGCCGCTTTGCCATGGCGCAATAACGAAGACGGCGTCGAGATCATGCTGATCACCAGCCGAGACACCGGGCGTTGGGTGCTGCCGAAGGGCTGGCCCGAGGCCAGGGAGCCGCTCTGCGAGGCAGCGGCGCGCGAGGCGGGCGAGGAAGCCGGATTGCGTGGCAAGATTTCGCTTTTCGAGGCCGGTCGTTACTTCTACGCCAAGGCCCTCGCGTCCGGCGAGGAAGTCCCTTGCGAAGTGCTGGTGTTTCCGCTGCAGGTCGAGCACGTTGCCGACCGCTGGAAGGAAAAGCGCGCGCGCACCCGCAAATGGGTCAATGGGGCCGAGGCCGTACGCATGGTCAACGAGCCGGACCTCTGCCAGATCATCGCCCATTTCTGCGCCGATCCCGACAAGTTCGTCGTTAGAGCCTAGCTCACAGCCACCGCTGCATAGTCCTGCGCGCCCGCACCGGTTCTTGCCCCGATTCCGGGCTCGGTGCTTCGCTCCGCGCGCCAGCAATCCGACACTATAAATCCCTCCCCTTCAGGCCAAGCTTAGCCACAGCTTGACATGCAGGCATTTACCTGCATATTGTGTCTTCAAGATGAGTGAGACCGATGGACGCCGACAAGGTTTTCAAAGCGCTGGGCGACCCGACCCGCAGAATGCTGCTCGATCTTCTGTGTGAGAAGAACGGCCAGACGCTCGGCGAGCTTTGCGAAAATCTCGACATGGCGAGGCAATCCGCCACGCAGCACATCGATCTGCTGGAAGCGGCCAATCTGATCAGCACGGTCAAGCGTGGCCGCGAGAAGCTGCATTTCATCAACCCCGTGCCGCTGCACGAAGTCTACGAGCGGTGGGTGCGAAAATTCGAACGGCAGCGGCTGAGCCTGCTGCACGACCTGAAACAAGAACTCGAAGGAGACGACCAATGACCCGGGAAACCACCAGTTTTGTCTACGTGACCTACATCAGATCGACGCCACAAAAGGTGTTCGAAGCCATCACCAGGCCCGATATCGCCAAGCGCTACTGGGGCCACGAAAACGTCTCCGACTGGAAGCCCGGCTCGAAATGGGAACACATCCGCGCCAATGACGAACGGACCGTCGAACTCGTTGGCAAGGTCGTCGAGATCTCGCCGCCGACCCGCCTGGTCATGAGCTGGGCCAACGCCTCGCAGGCCGACGATCCCACCAAGCACAGCCGGGTGACGTTCGCCATCGAGGAATACGACACCATGGTCAAGCTGACCGTCAGCCATGACGAGCTCGAAGCCGGCAGCGGCATGGCCAAGGGCATCAGCCAGGGCTGGCCGGCCGTGCTGTCCAGCATGAAATCCTTCCTCGAAACCGGCACAGGCATCGACCTGTTCGCCAAGCCGAAATCGGCCTGAAGCAATCTGACAGCGGGAGAACGACAATGACCAGGCACTATACCGGCGGCTGCGCCTGCGGCGCGATCCGCTATGAGGCCAGCGGCGAGCCGATCTTTCAGAACCACTGCCAATGCCTCGATTGCCAGAAGCGCAGCGGTACTGGCCATTGTTCCTATGTGACCTTCGGCCGGCGCGCTGACGTAAAGATCACCGGCGAGCCGAGCACATGGCGGATGATCGCCGACAGCGGCAATGAAAAAGCCCAGGCCTTTTGCCCGACCTGCGGCACGCCGGTCTACGTAACGTTCGTCGCCATGCCGGAGGTGACGGCGATCCAGGCCACGAGCCTCGACGATCCCGGCCAGTTCGACCCGCAGGCGGTCACCTACACCGTGCGCGGCCACGTCTGGGACACGATCGACCCAGCGCTTCAGCCATTCGAGCGAATGCCTGGATGAACCAGGCAGAGCCCTATCCCTCGGATAGGGCTCTGCGTTCAGCTCAGATCACCAGGCCCTTGGTCAGTTCCAGCGCCTGCCGCTCGAACAGGCGGCGGTAGATGCCGCCCTTCAGCCGGATCAGCTCGTCATGCGAGCCTTCCTCGACGATCTTGCCACGGTCGAACACGAGCAGCCTGTCCAGCGCCCGCACCGTCGACAGACGGTGCGCGATGACCAGCGTCGTGCGGCCAACCATCAGCCGCTCCATCGCCTGCTGGATCAGCACTTCCGATTCCGAATCGAGGCTCGATGTCGCCTCGTCCAGGATCAGGATGCGCGCATCCGCCAGGAAGGCGCGTGCGATCGCCACCCGCTGGCGCTCGCCGCCCGACAGCTTCACGCCGCGTTCACCGACCAGCGTGCCGTAGCCCTTCGGCAGGCTGGTGATGAAGTCGTGCGCGCTGGCGAGCTTGGCGGCATGCTCGATCTCGGCCTGCGTGGCGTCCGGACGGGCGTAGGCGATGTTTTCCGCCAGCGAGCGGTGGAACAGGATGGGCTCCTGCTGGACGATGGCAATCTGCGCGCGCAGCGACGCCTGTGCAACCTGGGAGATGTCTTGGCCATCGATCAGTATCCTGCCGCCGCTGACATCATAGAGACGCTGGATCAGCTTCACGAAGGTCGTCTTGCCCGAGCCGGAATGACCGACCAGTCCGACCCGCTCGCCCGCCGCTATCTCCACCGAAAAGTCGCGGTAGAGCGGCAAGCGATGGCTACCATAGTGGAAGGTGACGTTATCGAAGGCGATGTGGCCATGCGTGATCCGGATCGGCTTGGCGCCGGGCCGGTCCTCGACGCCGAGCGGTTGCGACTGGAAATCGACCAGTTCCTCCATGTCGTTGACCGAACGCTGCAAATTGCGGATATGCGTGCCGATGTCCCTGAGGTAGCCCTGCAGCACGAGGAACGAGGTCAGCACGAAGGCGACATCGCCCGCACTTGCCTGGCCCCAGGCCCACAGCATCAGCGACAGGCCGATTACTGCCGTCCGCAGCACCAGCAGCATGGCGCCTTGCGTCGTGCCGTTGATGGTGCCGCGCACCCAAGTGCGGCTGGTCCGCGCGCGCCATTTGGCGACGACCTTGGCAAGACGCGTTTCCTCGCGCGTCTCGGCGCCGAAACCCTTGACCACGGCATTGCAGCTCACCGCATCGGCAAGCGAGCCGCCAAGCCGCGTATCCCAGCTGTTGGCGAGCCGTGCCGCGGGCGCGACATAGCCGAGCGACAGCAGCGCCGTCACCGTGATGAACAGCACCGAACCGACTGCCACGACCAGCCCCATCAGCGGCCAGAACCAGCCGAGCAGCAACGTCGAGCCGACCAGCATGGCGACCGACGGCAACAACGCAATCAGGATGGTGTCATTGAGCAGGTCGAGAGCCCACATGCCGCGCGTGACCTTGCGCACCGTCGATCCTGCAAAGCTGTTGGCGTGCCAGTCGGTTGAGAAGCGCTGCACGCGATGGAACGCGTCGGCGGCGATGTCGGCCATCATCTTCAGCGTCAGCTCGACAATGCCCATGAAGGCGAGGTTGCGCAGCACCACGCCGGTCAGCGCCAAAGCGATGAGCGCGAAGAACGCCGCCATTGCCGCGTTCCACGCGACATCGTCAGCCAACGCACTGCTGGCGACGGCGTCGACCAGCCGGCCGGAATAGAGCGGCGTCAAGACGTCGGCCAGGGTCGACAGCAGGAAGCTGCCCATGATCAGCGAAAGCCGCCACGGCTGGCGCCGCCAGTGGCTGAGCGTGAAGCCAAGAACGCTGCGAAAGGCGCTTGCACGCAGATCGATTCGAAAACGAGTCATGGTGTCATCCGGGCGCAAATCTGCCCGGTCCCGGTAAGGTCTGAAAATTGAAAACCGCGCTGGGCAATTCGCCCGGCTGCGGAGGTTCGGCATAGGTGGCGGCGCGCCCCGGTTTGTCGGGTGGCGACCGGCATCGGCAGAAGCCTGTACTCGACCCGGCATCGGTGCGAAGGGCAAACCTTCGCCGGACGCCAGGTGAGACCTAGGCTTCGCGGCCTCGCATTACCATGTGAAATACTGCCATTCGGACCTCCCGCAAGACACTTGCGGAGAGGTCCTTATAGAGACGCCATGAAGGATCGCCAAGGCCGGGCACGTGGCAAAGCGTAACTGGTCCAACCAGTGAGGTTATTTTGCAACAACAGCCGGTCAACCCCCCTCGCTATGCGTCATTCCGGGTTGCGATCGAGGCGCATGTAGCGGCCGTCGGTTGATGCCTTGAAGCCCAGCTTCTCATAAAGGCCATGCGCGTCACTGGTCGACAGGCTCCAGTGCGAGACCGTGCTGAGTTCAGGGTGGTCGATGAGCGCCTGCACCAGTTGCAAGCCAATGCCTTGGCCGCGATGCTGCGGCCAGATGATGATGTCGGCGAGATAGGCAAACACCGTACGGTCGGTGATGGCCCGGCCAAAACCGACTTGATTCCCATCCAGATAGGCGCTGGCGCAAAGCGAGTTCGCAAAGGCGCGGCGATGAAACTCATCGCTGCGACCGTCGCCCCAATAGCTGGCCATCAACAGGTCGGAGGTCGCCCGGAAATCGATCCGTGACATGTCGAAGCTGATTTCACAGTCGGGCATGGTGCATCGCAAAGAATGGCGGGCGGCCGAATTCAGTCCGGCCGGTGATTTGGCTGCCCACGTGGCGCGTTTATGGCACCACGAGATAGGCCTTCTGGTCGGCGATCGCGATGGTCACGTCGGTGCCGGAATTGAACTCGACGAAATCGAGCTCCATCCCGTCGCTGAAGATGACGCCGCCCCTGCTCTGCCGCGAAGAAACCACCAGCGGCCGGTCGCGGGTGATGACGCCATGCACAAGCGACACGCCGGTCGTGTTGCTCGGAAACGGTTCGCGCACCGAAAAGAACAGCTGTTCGCCTTCGCGATCGTAGCCTTGCGGCGGCACGGTCGGCACGGAGTTGTCACCATAGGCCGCGGCCAGTCCCGCGGCGCCCGCCATAACCGAGCGCAGCCAGCCGGTGGAGCCGGCGCCCGTGGAGATGATAATGCCGCTCGACGACTGGCGCTCGGTCCTGCCGCCATAGGTCAACTCGTAGCGCGCCGAGACATGCGTCGAGGCGCCGACGTACAGATCGTTGAAGGCGATCAGCCGGCGTCCGTCATTGGAGCGCGCTTCGGCCATCACCACCGCCTGGCGCTTCGCCTTGCCGGCGATCGTCAGGCCGAGGACCTTTTCGGTATCGTCGGCATTCCACGGCAGCAACACGCCGTCGAAAAGCGCCGGGTTCGGGTTGATGCCGATCAGCGGCTGGTACGGGAGGTACTTCGCGGTGTTGGACACCAGCCCGTCCTGACCGAGCGCGATCACCGCGTCGGAGCCGAATTCGAACTGCGGTACCAGTTCGCGGTCGAGCCGCAACTGTTTGAGGCCTTGGGGAAGCGAACCCATCACCCGGTCGAGCGCATGGTGATAGACGTCATGCGCCGCCTTGACCGGGTCGAAATTCATGCCGGCCTGCCGGAGATAAAAGCGCGCCTGTCCCTGCGTGTTGAAGCGCGTCGTCAGCTCCTCCAGCTCGGTCTTGCGGGTGACGACGATCACCCGGTCGATCGGCCTGCCGCTCTGGTCGCTTGCCACCCGTGCTTGCCTTTCAGGACCCGGCTTTCGGCGTGGAAAGCTGGCTGAGCGCGCTGGTGAGCATGTCAGGCGTGATCGACAGATTGCCGACCGAACCGCCCTTTTCCGCCCAGGCCTTGAAGGCCATCGCCGTCAGCACGTGGGCGGGCGCCGACGAATAGACGGTCAGTTCCAGCTGCTGCGCCTTGGCTTGCGCCTCGGCAAGCGTCAGCTTGTTGCGCGCTTCGGTGTCGACCAGCAGCTTGTTGCGTTCGGCAAGCTCGATTTCGGTCGCCAGTTCGCTCTGCTTGATCTCGCGCTCCTTCTCCACGCCCCAGGCACGGCGCCCATAGATCGCCGCATCGGCCTGGCGCTGCAGCGCCTCGCGATATTCGGTCTGGAGCGCCTTGCGGATCTCCGGCGTCGGCTGGACCGAGGTGATGTGGACCTCCTCGATCGACAGGCCGGCGGTTGCCGCAATCGGATCGTTGCGCAGGAGTTCGGCGAGATTGCCGCCGAGCTTGGTCACCTCGGCCAGCGCCTGTTCCAGCGTCATGCTCGAAACCACCGCGCGGGCGCGGCTCTGTATCGCAAGCACCAGGCGCTCGGCGATCTTCTCCCGGCCGTCGCCGACGACGTCGGCACGGCTGAGCTTGGCGCTGAAATCAAAACCTTCGGCTGCCTTGAGTGGATCGATGATGCGGTAGCTGACCGACCCCTGGATTGCCAGATCCTGGAAATTCGCCGTCGTCTCGGTGAAGATGAAGGGGTTATCGAGCGACGTCACCGGCACCATCGCTATCGTGGTGCCTAACGTGCCGTACCAGAAGGAGATGCCGCGCCCCTGCTCCCTGATCTTGCCGTTCTTGAAGCGCAGGATGTGATACTCAGGCGTTCCCTTGAAATAGCTGATAAACATGCGCCCCCCCCAAGGTTCATCAATTTAATCAGATGTTTAGCCGCGATCCCTGAAACGGTTGGTGATGGGATAGCGGCGGTCGCGTCCAAAATTCTTACGGGTGATCTTCACACCCGGCGCCGCTTGCCGGCGTTTGTACTCGGCAATGTAGAGCAAATGTTCGACGCGCGTCACCGTCGCCCGGTCGTGGCCGCGCGCGACGATGTCGTCGACGCCCATTTCGTTCTCGACCAGGCATTCCAGAATGTCGTCCAGCACCGGATAGGGCGGCAGCGAATCCTGGTCGGTCTGGTTCTCGCGCAATTCCGCCGACGGCGCCTTGTCGATGATATTCCTGGGGATCACCTCGCCTGAGGGACCGAGCGCGCCCGGCGGCACATGGCTGTTGCGCCAGCGCGACAGCGCATAGACCTGCATCTTGTAGAGGTCTTTTATCGGGTTGAAGCCGCCATTCATGTCGCCATAAAGCGTGGCGTAGCCCACCGACATCTCGCTCTTGTTGCCCGTGGTGACGACCATCGAGCCGAACTTGTTGGAGATCGCCATCAGGATCGTGCCGCGCGCGCGGCTCTGCAAATTTTCCTCGGTAATGCCTTCCTTGGTGCCCTCGAAAAGCTGCGCCAGCGTATGCAGAAAACCCTCGACCGGTTCGAAGATCGGCACGATGTCATAGCGGCAGCCAAGCGCACGGGCGCAATCCTCGGCATCCTTCAGCGAATCCTCCGAGGTATAGCGGTAGGGCATCATCACCGCCCGCAGCCGCTCCTCGCCGAGCGCATCGACGGCCAATGCGGCGCAGATCGCCGAATCGATGCCGCCGGAGAGACCCAGCACGACGTTCTTGAAGCCGTTCTTGTTGACGTAGTCGCGCAGGCCGAGCATGCAGGCGCGGTAGTCCGCCTCCTCGCGCTCGGGGATTTTCGACATCGGCCCTTCCGAGCAGACCCAGCCGTCGAACTCTTCTGCGTTTTGCGCGCCTGCGGCGACGCGGTTGCGCTTCCAGGTGGTGACGTCGACAGTTTCCTCGAACTGGCTCATCTGGAAGGCGAGCGTCTTGTCGGCGCCGATGGCAAAAGAGGCGCCGTCGAAGATCAGCTCATCCTGGCCGCCGATCTGATTGGCATAGATCATCGGCAAACCGGTCTCGATGACCTGGCGGATAACGACCTGATGGCGCACGTCCATCTTGGCGCGGTAGTAGGGCGAGCCGTTCGGCACTAGCAGGATTTCCGCGCCGCTCTCGGCCAGGGTTTCACAGATGCCAACGTCGCCCCAGATGTCCTCGCAGATCGGAATTCCGATGCGCACACCACGGAAGTTGACGGGTCCCTGAGCCTCGGGCCCGGCCTGGAAGACGCGCTTCTCGTCGAACTCGCCATAGTTTGGCAAATCGAGCTTGTAGCGCTCGGCGAGGATCTTGCCGCCATCGGCGACGATGATCGAATTGTGGGTGCCGCTCTTGCGCTTCAGCGGCGTGCCGATGATGACGCCCGGCCCGCCATCGGAGGTATCCGCGGCGAAATCCTGAGCGGCCTTCTCGCAAACCTTGAGGAAGGCCGGCTTCAGCACCAGATCCTCCGGCGGATAACCGGCAAGGAAAAGCTCGGTGTAGAGCACGATGTCGGCGCCCTGGCGGGCGGCATCCGCCCTCGCCTCGCGCGCCTTGGCAAGATTGCCGGCGACATCGCCGACCGTCGGGTTGAGCTGGGCAACGGCGATGCGCAGAATATCGGGTGCGGTCTTCTGGGTCATCTGTGCGGTTTAGCGCGGCAAATTTGCCCGAGCAATGGCGTTCGTTTGGACCAATTCGGTGATCAGTCGTCGCCCATATATTCGCGCAGCGATTGCGGCGAATGGTTCTCTCCCATCGACATCGCCAGAATGCGCGAAATGTGCCGGCGCGGCAGGCCGGTTTCCTGCGCCCATTTGTTGATCTGCGCCTGAATCCTGTCGAGATCCCTCTTCGACGTCGGACTTTCCGCGATGTCGAGGCCGGCGTCACGCAAAGCCGCGACCATATCGGCCGAGATGACGAAGGCGTCCCATTGCAGCCAGCGCAGGAAATACTGGCCGGTGTTGCCGCCAAGCCGGCTGCCATGCTTGCCGAGATACGCCATCAGCCCGACCTGGTCGTCGTCAGGCCACTCCGCGAGGAATTTGCCGAAACCGCCATGTTCCTTCGACACACGCTCAACGAAGGCGGCGTTGTCGCGGACGGATTTGATCTTCTGCGGGTTGCGCACGATGCGTTGATCAGCCGTCAGGTCGTGCCAGAAGTCATCAGGTTGAAACAACAGCCGTTTCGGCTCGAAATGGAGAAAGGCTTCCTCGAAGCCCGGCCATTTCTGTTCGATGACGCGCCAGACGAAGCCGGCGGCAAACACCCGCTCGGCCATCGTCGACAGGATGCGATCGTCCGTAATGTCGGCAACAGCAGCATTGTCAGACGCCGGCCCGAGCAGCGACGTCAGCACCGCGTCGCCGCCTTTGCGTTTTGCAGCACGGGCGCGAATCTTCGCGAAATCGGGCATCCTGCATCCTCGCGCCGCGCTTTTGACGAAACGCCATCTTCCTATATGCAAACAAGGCTGCCAAGCCGACGCTTTTCCTATGGAGACATCCATGCACAAGACCGTGCCAGAACTTGCCAACCGCTGGTTGAGGCGAACGCCTGAAACCCTCAGCGAGCTCGAGCGGCGGGTGTTGCAGAGCACTGTCGACCGCAAGCCCATCTCGCAGGATATCAACGACAGCCTCACCGGCCTTCAGGGCGCCGGCGACCGGATCGCCGATGCCATTGCCCGCATCGGCGGCTCGTGGACGTTCATCCTGTCCTTCATTGCTTTTCTGGTGCTGTGGATCGGCGCCAATTGGTGGCTGCTCGGGCGAGACTCGTTCGACCCCTACCCCTTCATCTTCCTAAACCTGGTGCTGTCGATGATCGCCGCCTTGCAGGCGCCGGTGATCATGATGTCGCAGAACCGCCAGGCCGCGCGCGACCGCATCGACGCCGCGCATGACTATGAGGTCAACCTCAAGGCCGAGATCGAGATCATGGCTCTGCATGAAAAGCTGGACGAACTGCGCCACAGCCAGATCATCGGCGTGCGCGAGGACATCGCGCGCCTGGCCGAACAGGTGAACCGCATAGACGAAAAACTGTCGGGCCGGCAAACCTCTCAATGACCGGGATCGTCCATCACCTCATCGAGCAATATGGGTTGATCGCGGTTTTCATGGGCTGTGTCGCCGAAGGCGAAAGTGCGGCCATCCTCGGCGGCTTCTTCGCCCATCAGCATGTCTTCATCCTCTGGAAGGCTTTCCTCACGGCCGCCATTGGCGCCTTCGTCGGCGACACGTTTTTCTTCATTCTCGGCCGCAGCTTTGCCGACCATCCCAGGGTGCTGAAACTGAAGGCGAGGCCCGGCTTCAACCACGCCTACCGTCTCGTCTCGTCCCATCCCAACATATTCGTCCTGTCCAACCGCTACATCTATGGCCTGCGCCTAGTCGGCGGCATCGCGGCCGGTTTCGCCAGCATTTCGGTAGCGCGCTTCGTTATCCTCAACGCGGTGTCGTCGCTGGTCTGGGCGGCTTTGTTCTGCGGCATCGGCTACGTCTTCGGCCTCGGCGCCGAGCAGATGATAGGCAAGGCACTGCTCCATCACGAACGGCTGCTGATCGCGCTTGCCATAGGTCTGGGTGTCGCCATCATTGCCTGGCTCATCGCCCGCACCGTCGCCGGCAAGGAGCGCGCCAAGGACGCCCGCGACAGCGAAACCACATCGTAAGGTTCAGTCGTCGTCCTCGACCAGAGCCCGGTCGCCGCGATCGAGGATCAGCGGGATGATGAGATCTTCCTCGTCGGCCAGATGCCGCTTCAGCATGGCGATCAGCCGGCTGTTCTCGTCCGCATAGGCGTCGGCGGCGAAGCGCTGCCTGTCCTCGCTCTCCTCGAGCGTGCGGATGAAGGCGTTCGCCGTCTCGGCGTTGCGCTCCAGCCCCTCATGAATGGTGTGATGGTCGGCATCGAGGATTTCGAAGCCGCGCTTCAGGCGCGGCTCCGCCTTGGCGAAAGCCGGGAAATATTGGTAGTCCTCGACATTGTGGTGGCCGTCGAGATTGCCGAGAAAGTGGTTCAGCCGCGGCGCGAACCAGCGCGCGAAATCCGGCGCCGTCAGCCTGCCTTCGCGATAGTCGCCAATGCCGTTGGTGAGCATGCCGCCCAGCTCTCGGAACATGTCGTGCCGCTGCAGCCACATGTTTGCCATGCCGTGGATGTTGGCGTGGCCCTGCCATGTCTCGCGCGGATATTTTTCCGCCAGCCAGCGCAGGTCTTCCGGCAGGCCGGCTCTTTCAAGCAGCAGAAAATTGGCTTCCACGACGTCAGTCTCCTTTGGTGACTAACATATGGGAGCGTTCAGATCAGATCGGTAGTCCCGTGATGCGCTCGATGAGGGCGATTCCCCAGACGCCGGCGACGATAACAACCGAAATCAGCACCGCCAGCGAGCCGCAGTCCTTGGCGAGCTGGATGTCGACGTTGAACTCGCGACTGAAGGCATCGCAGGCTGCCTCGATGCCGGTGTTCAGCACTTCGACCATGATGAGCAGCAGCACCGCGCCGATCAACAGCGCGTAGCCGCGCCACGAGACCGAGACGAACCAGCCGAGCGGCAGCGCCAGCACCAGCAGCATCAGTTCCTGCTGAAATGCCCTTTCGCTGGCGGCGAGCTTGCGAAAGGCTCGCACAGAATTGAAGTAAGCACCGATCAGCCGCTGCATGCCGCATCCCCTTCGAATCACCGGCAGGGGATATCGCAATGGCTGGATCAAGGGAATAAGGCAGCCGCCGCAAAATCACTCCTCCGCAACCTTGATCGTCGGCGTCGACTTCTCGAACTGCGGCAGTCCATCGTCGATCGTATAGTAATCGCCCTTGTCGCCGACAAAGATGTGGCATTGGCCTTCGAGCCCGGTCGGGTTGTCGAACGATCCGGCCAGAACTGAGACATAGGCATCCTGACCCGGCTTCCAGAACAGCACCGAGCCGCAGATCTTGCAAAAGCCGCGCTTGGCAAAGGAAGACGATTCGTACCAGCTGATGTTGTCGGCGCCGGTTATCGTGATGTCGCCGTCGGCGACGTTGGTCGCGGCGTAAAAATGCCCGCTCTGCTTGCGGCACTGCGAACAGTGGCAATAAATGACTCCGCGCAACGGCCCTCGCGTCTGGAAACGCACGGCTCCACACAGGCAAGATCCGCTGTGGTTGTTGCTCATCCCTGCCTCCACCAGCCATCGTTCACGGCTTCGCCGCTGGCCGAGAGGATTTCAGTTTTGCCGCAGCCGGGCACCGGCAAATGCGACATGGGGTGGGCGTGTTCGGACCTGACCTCAGGATCTTTGCAAACCATTTCTGCAGCCTGCGGTAGAACGGACGCGTTACCTGGCGGCACATTAAGGAAACTTTAGCGCCGGCGCATCTATAGTCGTTGCCAAGCGAATGTCGCGATTGGGGACGTGTCTTTCGCAGGATGATCCGAAATACGGCTGGCACTCTCCGGTCGGCGGCATCTCGCACGGTCTGCGATGGTTCCCAGAGGCAGAGTGAACAGAACATGCAGCCGGCAGCCGTCCAGACCGACCGAAACAGCGACATTGCAACAGCCGTTGTGGCGACCATGCGTCAGCTCGGTGTGCTTGGCCTGCCGCGCAATTACGAAATCTTCTACGAAGCACTGAAAGGCACCAACCGCGAACTCGGCCTGGCCGTCGTCGCGCTCGGCAACCAGCCGACGCAGGACGATCTCGACCGCATCGGCCGCGCTTTCTTTGCCCAGCATCACGGTCCCGGCATTGTCGAGCAGGCGCGCGACGTGCTGGCCAGGGAACTCGAGGACATCGCCTTGCTGCTGCGCAGCGAACGTAGCCATATCGAGAAATACGGCAAGATCCTCGATGAGACATCGAGTGGCCTCGCCAACCGCAGCCTGCTTTCGCAGGATCTGCTGCAGAAGGTCGCCAGCGCCATGGCGGCGGCCACCAACTCGACCCTCGACCACGGCAAGCAGGTTGCAACCACGCTGAGCGACAAGACGGCGGAACTGGAGAGCGTCAAGTCGAAGCTTGAGGAGTACAAGCGGCTCGCCGACACCGACCCCCTGACCCATATCTGGAACCGCCGCGCCTTCGACAAGCAAATCACGGCGATTTACACCTCCAACAAGGGGATCCTGTTCAACGCCCTGATCCTTGCCGACATCGACCATTTCAAGGGTGTCAACGATCGCTACGGCCACCCGGTCGGCGACAAGATCATCCAGATCGTCGCCGACATCTTCCAGACCAGCATCCGTGAAGACATGTTCGTTGCCCGCACCGGCGGCGAGGAATTCGCGCTGATCGTCGAGGGCGCCAGCGAGGATACCACTTACGAGATCGCCGAACGCATCCGCGTGCTGATCGAACAGACGCCGTTCACCAGCAGCCAGACCGGCGCCAATTACGGCACAGTGACCGTTTCCATGGGCATCTGCATGGCTTCCGAAGCGGAAAGCCCGGAGGATCTTTACACCAAGGCGGACCGGGCGCTCTACCGCTCCAAGGTTGGCGGGCGCAACCGCGTCACCCGGCACTCGACAATGGCCGGCCGCACCGGCAAGAACTGGCTGCTATACAAGAAAGACTGACGCTTCGGCGTGCAGCTAATTCCCGGGCACAGGCAAATTTATCGGATCCCGCCTCTTTCCATATGAATTTCCGTGGACTATATTTTCCATGGAAAGAGAGAGGCCATGTCTGTTACACAACCCAATGCTGCCGCCCCTGATCTGACCGTGAAGGCGGCCGAAAACGCGGTTCTGACCAAGGCCACGCTGCGCGCCGCCGAACTCTTGGATATAACCGCCAGGGTGCTTGCGTCGATCATCGGCGTCTCGGAAGCCACGGTTTCACGCATGCGCAGGCAGGAATTCCTGCTGGAGCGCGGCACCAAGCCGTTCGAACTCGCGGTGCTGTTCGTGCGGCTGTTCCGTTCGCTCGACGCCATTGTCGGCGGTGACGAGACGATAGCCCGGGCATGGCTGAAGAACGCCAATACCGCGTTCGATGGCAGCCCGCTTGAAAAGATCCTCACCATTACCGGGCTTGTCGATGTCATTGCCTATCTGGACTCCCGACGCGCTCTCGTCTGAAGCCGTCCGGCTCGACGGCAAATACTGGCGCATGGTCGAGGCGCAGCACCGCGTCTCGACGCTGAAGATCGTCGACACGCTGGACGAACAGGCGCTGCTCGAGGATCTGATCGAGGAGACCAAGCCGCAGATCCCCATGGAATGCCGGCATCTCCACTATCTCTTGGCGACGCCCTTCCGCTACGGCTCGATCTATCCCTACGGCTCGCGCTTCCGCCGCGCCGGCCGCACCCTGGGCGTCTACTATGCGGCGGAGACGATCATGACGGCGGTCGCCGAAATGGCCTTCTACCGCCTGCTGTTCTTCGCCGATTCGCCCGACACGCCATGGCCGCGCGACGCCGCCGAATACACCGCCTTCGCCGCCGCGATCCATACCGACAATGCCATCGACCTGACGCGGCCGCCGCTCGACCGCGATCGGGCCCATTGGACGCATCCGACCGACTATGCCGCCAGCCAGGCGATTGCCGATGTCGCGCGTGAGGCTGGGCTGGAGGCGATCCGTTACCGTTCGGCGCGCGACCCGAAGGGCGTCAATGTGGCGCTGCTGACATGCCGCGGCTTTACCAAGGCCAAGCCGCTGGAGCCGCACACATGGCGCATCCGGCTAGGCTCCCTCGGCGTCCAGGGGATCTGCGAATTTCCGGAAAGGCGCATCGAGTTTTCCAGAACCGCCTTCGCCAATGATCCCCGGCTCAACGGATTGCGCTGGGAACGCGGGCGTTGATCAAACGAAAAAGCGCCGGATTTCTCTGGCGCTTATCATTTCAATTCTGAAAACGGGTTCAGCCGTTAGCCACCTGCTTGTGCTGCACCGGATGGCTCTTCTTCAAGAGATCCGACACCAGGAACGCCAGCTCGATCGCCTGGTCGGCGTTGAGGCGCGGGTCGCAATGGGTGTGATAGCGGTCCTGCAGCTCCTCGGCGGTGATGGCGCGGGCGCCGCCGGTGCATTCGGTGACGTTCTTGCCGGTCATCTCGACATGGATGCCGCCGGGGTGCGTGCCTTCGGCGCGATGCACCTCGAAGAAGGTCTGCACTTCCTTGAGGATGCGGTCGAACGGCCGCGTCTTGTAGCCGGCAGCCTCGATCGTATTGCCGTGCATCGGGTCGGACGACCACACGACGCTGCGACCTTCCTTCTGCACCGCGCGCACCAGCTTCGGCAGATGGTCGGCGACCTTGTCGGAGCCGAAGCGGGCGATCAGCGTCAGCCGGCCCGGCTCGTTCTCCGGATTGAGCAGGTCGATGAGCTCCAGCAGGCCGTCAGTCGTCAGCGACGGGCCACATTTGAGGCCGAGCGGGTTCTTGATGCCGCGGCAATATTCGACATGCGCATGGTCGGGCTGTCGGGTGCGGTCGCCGATCCAGATCATGTGGCCCGACGTTGCGTACCAGTCGCCGGAGGTCGAATCGACGCGGGTCAGCGCCTCTTCATAGCCGAGCAGCAGCGCCTCGTGACTGGTGTAAAAGTCGGTCTCGCGCAGCGCGTAGTTGGTCTCCGAGGTGATGCCGACGGCCTTCATGAAGTCCATCGTCTCGGTGATGCGGTTGGCGAGCATGCCATACTTCTCGCCTTGCGGGCTGTCGGAGACGAAGCCCAGCATCCAGCGATGCACATTCTCCAGGCTGGCGTAGCCGCCTTGGGCGAAGGCACGCAGCAGGTTAAGCGTCGCCGCCGACTGGCGGTAGGCCATTTCCTGGCGGGCCGGGTCGGGAATACGCGACTTGGGGTCGAACTCGATGCCGTTGATGATGTCGCCACGGTAGCTTGGCAGCGTCACCTCGCCCTTGGTCTCATTGTCGGACGAGCGCGGCTTGGCGAACTGGCCGGCGACACGGCCGACCTTCACCACCGGCTGCGCGCCGGCAAAGGTCAGCACCACCGACATCTGCAGGAAGACGCGGAAGAAGTCGCGGATGTTGTCGGCGCCATGTTCGGCGAAACTCTCGGCGCAATCGCCGCCCTGCAGAAGGAATGCGTCGCCGGCAGCGACAGCCGCAAGCTGCTTCTTCAGCTTGCGCGCCTCACCGGCAAAAACCAGCGGCGGAAAGGTGGCGAGCTGGGCTTCCGTGTTCTTCAGCGCGGCGAGGTCCGGATAGGCAGGAACCTGCTTGATCGGCTTTGCTCTCCAAGAATTCGGCGACCATTTCGTCATCGCTGCACCCAAACGCTCTTTCCAGCAGGCTTTTGCCCGCCATTCCCGCCCCATATGGGGATGGCGGCTCCATACACGAAGCCGATTTTCTATTCTAGACCGGAATTCAAGCGCTGGCGAATGATGGGGAGCTCCATGCCGCGACCCACTTTGGCTTCTTATCTTCGCGACGGCTGTGCAATATCCCTTGGTGCCAGAATCGATCCTCACCGATGTAGTCGCGCCGGTCATCGTCCGCTGCGCAACAATTCTCCATGGAGTCCCTATGTCCGTGTCCGCCTACCTTGACCGCGTGCGCCGCGAGCAAGGCCTGTTTACGATCGAAGAGGTTGTTGGCCTGTCCGAGCGCGGCAACGTGATCTACGACCCCTACTCCACGCTGATTTCCGCAGGCGCCGTCATCGGGCGAGGCAACGTCTTCTTCCCCGGCGTCTACCTGTTCTGCACCGACGGTGGCGCGCTGGAGATCGGCGACGCCAACATTTTCCACGCCAACACACTGTTCGAAGCATCCGCCGGCGCAATCCGCGTCGGCTCACGCAACCAGTTTGGCGAAGGCGGTTTTACTGCAAAGGCCAACAGGCCGGGAGCCTCGATCGTGATCGGCGATCAAGGCCGCTATCTCAACGGCGCGGCGGTGTTCGGTGAGACGGTGCTCGGTTCGGGCAGCCAGCTTCTCGGCGCGATCACCGTCGACAGTTGCCGGCTGGAACCGGGCGGCAGTTTTCGTGAGTCCGACCCCGACCGCCGGGCCGGATTGCTGAAAGGCGCCGGCGCCGCGCGCGGCTTCACCGTGCCTGCCGGGCACGTCATCGTCGGCGCCGGCACGTTCTCGGCATCCGACCTGCAGTTGCAGTCGAATTTCCATCCGAAAGTCTAGGTGGCCACCAGCCGCGCCAACTGCGTCATGACGACAGCCGAGCCCGCCAGACGCTTCTCGGCTGTCGGCCAGTCGCGGATGAAGACCACGCTGTGGTCGGCCCTGATCTTGGCCAGCGAGCCCTGTTCGCCGATGTACTTGACCAGCCCGACCGGGTTGGAAAACTCGCGCTTGCGGAAATGGATGACGACGCCCTTGGGGCCGGCATCGAGTTTTTCGACATTGGCCCTGCGGCAGAGTGCCTTGATGAAGACGATCTTGAGCAGATGCTTCACTTCCTCCGGCAGCGGGCCGAAGCGGTCGATCAGCTCGGCGCCGAAAGCATCGATCTCCTCTGTGTTTTCGAGATCGCCAAGGCGGCGGTAGAGCGCCAGCCTGAGCTGAAGGTCCGGCACGTAGCTTTCCGGGATCATGACAGCCGTGCCGACAGCGATCTGCGGCGACCAGCCGCCGTCCTGGACCTCGCCGGAGTCCTTCACCTCGGCCACCGCCTCTTCCAGCATCTGCTGGTAGAGCTCGAAGCCGACCTCCTTGATGTGTCCGGATTGTTCTTCGCCGAGTAGATTGCCGGCGCCCCTGATGTCGAGGTCGTGGCTGGCGAGCTGGAACCCGGCGCCAAGCGTGTCCAGCGACTGCAGCACCTTCAGCCGGCGCTCGGCCGTGTCGGTGAGCTTGCGGTTGGCCGGCAGCGTGAACAACGCATATGCCCGCACCTTGGAACGGCCGACGCGGCCGCGCAGCTGGTAGAGCTGCGACAGGCCGAACATATCGGCGCGATGGATGATCAGCGTGTTGGCGGTCGGAATGTCGAGCCCGGATTCGACGATGGTGGTCGACAACAGCACGTCGTACTGGCCGTCATAGAAGGCGTTCATGATGTCGTCGAGTTCGCCCGGCGGCATCTGGCCATGGGCCACCGCCACCTTCAGCTCGGGGACGGATTCGCGCAGGAAGTCATGGATTTCGGCGAGATCGCTGATGCGCGGAACGACATAGAAGGAATGGCCGCCGCGATAGCGTTCGCGCAGCAGCGTCTCGCGGATGACCAGCGGGTCGAAAGGCGAGATGAAGGTGCGCACCGCCATGCGGTCGATCGGCGGCGTGGCGATCAGCGACAGTTCGCGCACGCCGGTCAAGGCAAGCTGCAGCGTGCGCGGGATCGGCGTCGCCGACAGCGTCAGCACGTGGACGTCGGTTTTGAGGTCCTTCAGCCGTTCCTTGTGCTTGACGCCAAAATGCTGCTCCTCGTCGATGATCAGCAGGCCGAGATTCTTGAACGAGATCGCCGACCCGAGCAGTGCATGGGTGCCGATGACGATGTCGACCTGCCCCTCGGCGATGCCTTTCTTGGTTTCCGCCAGTTCCTTGGCGCCGACCAGCCGCGAGGCCTGGCTGACGCGGATCGGCAGGCCGGAGAAGCGCTGCGAAAAGGTCTTGAAATGCTGGCGCGACAACAGCGTCGTCGGCACCACGACCGCGACCTGGAACCCTTCCATCGCAGCGATGAAGGCGGCGCGCAACGCCACTTCGGTCTTGCCGAAGCCGACATCGCCGCAGATCAGCCGGTCCATCGGCTTGCCGGCGCCGAGATCGTCCACGACGGCATCGATCGCGCCCTGCTGGTCGTCGGTCTCCTCATAGGGAAAGCGCGCCGAGAATTCGCCGTAAAGCCCTTCCGCCGGCACCATGGGCGGCGCGGTACGCATCTGGCGCTCGGCGGCAATGCGGATCAGCTGTCCGGCCATGTCGAGCAGGCGCTTCTTCAGCCGCGCCTTGCGCGACTGCCAGGCGCCGCCGCCGAGCTTGTCCAGCGTCGCCTCGGCTGTGTCAGAGCCGTAGCGCGACAGAAGCTCGATGTTTTCCACCGGCAGGAACAGCCGGTCGTCGCCGGCATAGTGGATTTCCAGGCAGTCATGCGGCGCGCCGACCGCCTCGATGGTGCGCAGGCCGATGAAGCGGCCAATGCCGTGATCGGCGTGGACGACGATGTCGCCGGCCGACAGCGACGAGGCCTCGGCGATGAAATCCGACGCGCGCTTCTTGCGCTTCGAGCGGCGGATCAGCCGGTCGCCCAGAATGTCCTGCTCGGCGACGACAACCAGCTGTTCGGTCTCGAAGCCGGATTCCAGCGGCAGCACGGCGAGTGCCGCCTGCCCCGGCTCGAGCTTTTCCGCCTCGGCCAGCGTCGCCACCGGCACGAGTTTGCCGAGATGGTGCTCGGCCAGGATCTGGCCAAGCCGGTCGAGCGAGCCTTCGGTCCAGCCGGCGACGATGACCCGGCGGCGCGCCGCGCGCTCGTCAGCGATGTGTTTTACGACGACATCGAAGACGTTGATGTTTGGGTCAGCCCGTTCCTCGGCAAAGCTGCGGCCATGGCGCGAGCCGCCATGGAAGACCTTCTTGGCCCCGACATCGGGCGCGTCGAAGGCGGTGAAGTCGATGGCTTCGCGCGGTCCGAGCGACGCTACGAGGTTTTCCGGTGAGAGATAGAGCAGGTCCGGCGCCACCGGCTTGTAGGGCACGGCGTCCTTCAAGGCGGCGTCGGCCTGTTTGCGGCGCGCTTCGTAGTGGTCGAGGATCAGCGTGTGACGCTCAGCCAGCGCTTCGTGCGCCAGATGGTCGAAGATGACAGGCGCATCCGGCAGATAATCAAACACTGTCTCCAGCCGCTCGTAGAACAGCGGCAGCCAGTGCTCCATGCCGGCAAAGCGCCGCCCTTCGCTCACCGCCGCATAAAGGCCGTCGTCGCGCTGCGGCGCGCCAAAGGCTTCGATATAGGAGCGGCGGAAGCGGCTGATGGTTTCGGGGGTCAGCGCCACTTCACTCATCGCCTGCAGCGCCATCGACTTGCGCTGGCCGGTGGTGCGCTGCGTGGCGGCGTCGAAGACGCGGATCGATTCCAGCGTGTCGCCGAAGAAATCGAGCCGCAGTGCTTCCGTCCAGCCGGGTGCGTAGAGGTCGAGGATGCCGCCGCGCACGGCGAATTCGCCGATACCGCGCACCGTCGGCACCCGCTCGAAGCCGGAAATCTCCAGCCGGGACACCAGCGCGTTCATGTCGATCTGGTTGCCGGGCTTTGCGTGGAAAGTCTGCGCTTCGACCAGATCGGCCGGCGGAATGCGCTGCAGCAGCGCATTGGCAGTGGTCAGGATGACGGCGCGATGCGGCTTTTTCGCCAGCGCGATCATCGCCGTCAGCGCGTCGAGCCGCTTGGCGGCGGCATCGGAGCCGGGAGAAACGCGGTCATAGGGCAGGCAATCCCAGGCCGGCAACTCCAACACCGGCAGGCCGGGGGCGGCAAAGGTCAGCGCCTCGATGATCGACGGCAGGCGCTGGCCGTCGCGCGCCACGAACAGCACCGGTTTGTCAGGCGCAATCTCATGGATCGCCTGCACCAGCGCAAAGGCTTCGTAGCCATCGGCAACGCCGTCGACGATGAACTGGCCGGCGCGGCCTTTCGGCAGACCGATTCTGGGAATGAGGCTCATGGTTGCACGTTTAAAATGTCATGGTCCGGCGCGATGCCAGGATCTTTTGCAGGACGGCACAGTCGATATTCCCGGGAACCGGGCGTTCGCCGGTGACCATGGGCAGGAATTCGGTGTCGGGGATGTCGAGGAGCCTTTCATATTGGTCGATTTCATCGCCGGTCAAGGCGCCGATCTCGTTGTCGGCAAACGTACCGAGGATAAGGTCCATCTCGCGCATCCCGCGATGCCAGGAGCGGAACAACAGCTTGCGGCACCTGATATCCAGCCCCTCGCTTGATCGTTTCGTCCCGGTCATCGTGCCGCATCCTTCCTTGGTGCGGCGCATATAGCGTGGATAGAGGGCGGTGTCAGCCTTGCAACGCACGGGTGGGCGGCTAAACATCCCAGGTGTGAAGAACACTCCTGACAACGCTGGTGCCGGATACCGCCCGCACTTCACCCTCCCCCTTGTGGGGAGGGTCGGCGAGCACGCTTCGCAAAGCGAAGCGAGTGAGACGGGGTGGGGGTGCGGCGCTGACCTACCGACTTCCTCGAAAGTTAGCCGCGCACCTACCCCCACCCCGCTCCGCTTCGCGGATCGACCCTCCCCACAGGGGGGAGGGTAAAGCCATGCGCCCCTCCCTCCTCGACCCTCTCTTCGTGCCCATCACTTCGCTTGCCGGCGTCGGCCCCAAGGTTGGCGCTCTGATCGAGAAGGTGGTGGCGGCCGATCTCGGCGAACGGCCGGCGCGCGCCGGCGACCTGTTGTTCGTGCTGCCGCACACCGTCATCGACCGCCGCAATCGTCCCGGCATCGCGCTTGCGCCGGCCGGCTCCATCGTCACGCTCGACGTGCGCATCGACCGCCACCAGCCGCCGCCGCGCGGCAACCGGTCGGTGCCTTACCGCGTCTATGCCCATGACGACACCGGCGAGATCGGCCTGACCTTCTTCCACGCCCATGCCGCCTATCTCGAAAAAGCGATGCCGGTGGGCGAGCATGTCGTCGTCTCCGGCCGTATGGAATGGTTCAACGGCCGCCCGACCATGGTCCATCCCGACCATATCGCTTTGGCAGGTGACACTGAGAGCCTGCCGCTGGTCGAACCGGTCTATCCGCTCACTGCGGGCCTGTCCGGAAAAGTGCTGCGCCGCGCCATCGGCCAGGCGCTCGGCCGGCTGCCGGAATTGCCGGAGTGGCAGGACGCTGCCTTCATGCGCAACCAGACCTTTCCGGCCTTTGCCGACGCGCTCGCCCGGGTCCACTATCCCGCGGACCCGATCGATGTCGCCATCGAGGGGGTGGCATGGCGCCGCCTTGCCTATGACGAGCTTCTCGCCGGCCAGGTCTCGCTGGCATTGGTGCGGGCAAAAGTGCGCCGCCTGTCGGGCCGGCCGCTCATCGGCGACGGTCGCATCGTCGAGAAACTGCGCGCAGCCCTGCCCTATTCATTGACCGGCAGCCAGGAATTCGCGCTTGCCGAAATCAATGCCGATCTGGCCGACCCCGAGCGCATGCTGCGCCTGCTGCAAGGCGATGTCGGCTCCGGCAAGACGGTGGTGGCGCTGCTGGCCATGGGGCGCGCAGTCGAGGCCGGCGGCCAGGCGGCCTTGATGGCGCCGACCGAAATCCTGGCGCGCCAGCATCTGGCGACGATCACGCCTTTGGCCGAACAGGCCGGCCTGCGCGTCGCTATCCTGACCGGCCGCGAAAAGGGCCGCGAACGCACTGAAACGCTATCAGGTCTCGCCAGCGGCGAGATCGACATCGTCGTCGGCACCCATGCGCTGTTCCAGGAAACGGTGGCCTATCACGACCTCGTCTTTGCCGTGGTCGACGAGCAACACCGCTTCGGCGTCCACCAGCGGCTTGCCATCACCGCCAAGGGCGACGCCCCCGACATGCTGGTGATGACGGCGACGCCGATCCCGCGCACTCTGGTGCTGACCGCCTTCGGCGACATGGACGTCTCCAAGCTGACGGAAAAACCGATCGGCCGCCAGCCGATCCGCACCGTCACGCTGCCGCTGGAACGGCTGGACGAACTGGTCGGTCGCATGCTGGACGCGGTTGCCGACGGCCAAAAGATCTACTGGATCTGCCCGCTGGTCGAGGAATCCGAAGAGATCAAGCTGATGTCGGCCGAGGACCGATTTGCCTCGCTGCAGCCCTTGTTCGGCGATCGCATCGGCCTCGTCCACGGCCGCATGAAGGGCGCCGAAAAGGACGAGGCGATGCGCGCCTTCAAGGCCGGCGAAACCCGCATCCTGATCGCCACCACCGTCATCGAGGTCGGCGTCGACGTGCCGGATGCCACCATCATGGTCATCGAGCATGCCGAACGTTTTGGCCTGGCGCAACTGCACCAGTTGCGCGGCCGCGTCGGCCGCGGCGACAAGCCTTCTTCCTGCGTGCTGCTTTACAAGGACCCGCTCGGCGAGACGGCAAAACGCCGGCTGTCGGTGATGCGCGAGACCGAGGACGGTTTCCTGATCGCCGAAGAGGATCTGAAGCTGCGCGGCGAAGGCGAATTGCTCGGCACCCGCCAGTCCGGCACGCCGGGCTTCCAGGTGGCGCGCATCGAGGTGCACGCCGACTTGCTCGAAGCAGCCCGCGACGATGCAAGGCTGATCCTGTCGCGCGACCCGGAACTACAGTCTGAGCGCGGCGAGGCGCTGCGCCTGCTGCTCTATTTGTTCGGCCGCGACGAGGCCGTACGGCTCTTGCGCGCCGGCTGAGCGCCCTCGGCGATCAGCCCGCCAAGCGGCGGGTTGGCGAGATCTCCGTCGATCGGCTGGCCGTTCATAGTCACCATTTTCGGCTTGACTTCGGGCGCCACCAGCCCGGCCGAGACGATCAGCCTGGCGCCGTCCTCGATCGTCATGTCGAGCAGCACGATGTCGGATTTCGGCACGTACATCAGGAAACCGGTGGTAGGGTTCGGCGTGCACGGCATGAACACGGCGATCATCGGGTCGCCTGCATGGTCGAGCTTCTGGTTGATCTCGGTTTCCTTCTCGCTGGCGACGAAGACCAGCGACCAGACGCCTTTTCGCGGATATTCGACCAGCCCGACCTGGCGGAACATATCGCCCTTGTTCGACAGCACCGTCTGGAAAATCTGCTTCAGCGAACCGTAGATGCCGCGCACCAGCGGCATACGGCCAAGCAGCCGTTCGCCGAAATTGACGATGGCGCGACCGACGATGTTGGCGGTCATGAAGCCGATCAGCGTGATCAGCACGAGCGCCACGATCAGGCCGAAGCCGGGCACCGGAAACGGCAAATAGGTGTCGGGGCTGTAGCGCGCCGGAATGTACGGCTTCACCCAGGAATCGACCCAGCCGACGAACGACCAGGCGATATAGGCGGTGATCGCCAGCGGCGCGCAGACGATAAAGCCTGTGAGGAAATAGTTCCTCAGCCGGGTCATGCCTGAAGTTCTGGGAGCATCGGACATGGTTCACCGGGGACGCGGGTTGCAGCGCCACACTAGTGAAGCGGACGGCGCTTTGGAACTGCGAAGTTTTTTAGACCCCCGATGAGCGCCGACTACTCCACCGTCACCGATTTCGCCAGGTTGCGCGGCTGGTCGACGTCCGTCCCCATGAACACGGCGGCGTAGTAGGCCAGCATCTGGATCGGCAGCGCATAGATGATCGGCGAGATGATTTCCGGCACGTCGGGCAGGATGATCGTCTCCATCGTCTTGACGCTGACCTGCGCCGCGCCCTTGGCGTCGGTGATCAGGATGATCTTGCCGCCGCGCGCCGCCACTTCCTGCATGTTCGACACGGTTTTTTCGAAGATGCGATCATGCGGCGCGATGACGATGACCGGCATGTTCTCGTCGATCAGCGCGATCGGCCCGTGCTTCAGTTCGCCCGCGGCATAACCCTCGGCATGGATGTAAGAGATTTCCTTGAGTTTCAGCGCGCCTTCCATGGCCAGCGGGAAATTGGTGTCGCGTCCGAGATAGAGCACGTCCTTGTAGCGCGAGATTTCGCGCGCGATGCGCTCGATCTGCTCTTCGAGCTTCAGTACCTGGTTGGCGTAGCGAGGCGCCTCCGAAAGAGCGCGCACCAGCGTCTTTTCCTCATCCTTCGAGATCGTGCCGCGCGCCACACCCGCACGCACCGCCAGCGAGGCCAGCACCGAAAGCTGGCAGGTGAAAGCCTTGGTCGAGGCGACGCCGATCTCCGGCCCGGCCAGCGTCGGCAGCACGACGTCGGATTCGCGCGCCATGGTCGATTCGCGCACATTGACGATGGCGCCGATCTTCATGCCCGCCTTGCGGCAATAGCGCAGCGAGGCCAGCGTGTCGGCGGTTTCGCCGGACTGCGAGATGAAGAAGGCGGCATCATCCGCCGATAACGGCATTTCGCGGTAGCGGAATTCCGAGGCGACATCGATGTCGACCGGCAGCCGCGCATAGCGCTCGAACCAGTATTTGCTGATCAGGCCGGCTAGATAGGCGGTGCCGCAGGCCGAGATCGCCAGCCGGCCGATCTTGGCAAAGTCGAACGGCAGTTCCAGCGGCTTCGACACGCCAGAGACGAAATCGACATAGTGCGCCAGCGTATGCGAGATCACTTCGGGCTGTTCATGGATTTCCTTTTCCATGAAATGGCGGCGGTTGCCCTTGTCGACCATGAAGCTGGTCGACAGTGATTGCTGGCGCTTGCGGGCAACCTCTTTGCCGTCGATGTCGAAGATGGTGACGCCATCGCGGCGCACCACCGCCCAGTCGCCGTCTTCGAGGTAGGTGATGGAATTGGTGAACGGCGCCAGCGCGATGGCGTCGGAGCCCAGAAACATCTCGCCATCGCCATGGCCGACGGCCAGAGGCGGACCATTGCGGGCGCCGACGATGAGGTCCTCGTCGCCGGTGAACATGATGGCCAGCGCAAAGGCGCCTTCCAGCCGCTTCAGCGCCTGGTGCGCGGCCTCGATCGGCTTCAGCCCCTTGGCCAGTTCGCGCGCCACCAGATGCGCCACGACCTCGGTGTCGGTCTGCGACGAGAAGGAATAGCCGTCGCGGATCAGCTCATCGCGCAACTCGGCGAAATTCTCGATGATGCCGTTGTGAACGATGGCGACGCCGTTGGAAAAATGCGGATGGGCGTTGGTCTCGTTGGGCACGCCATGGGTCGCCCATCGCGTGTGGCCGATGCCGATGGTGCCGTCGAGCGGTTCTTCCTTCAGCCGGCGTTCGAGGTTGATGAGCTTGCCTTCGGCGCGGCGGCGGCCGAGCGCACCTTTCTCGACGGTGGCGACTCCGGCGGAGTCATAGCCACGATATTCAAGCCGCTTCAAAGCATCGACAATGAGCGGCGCGACTTGGCTCTGGCCGACAATTCCGACGATACCGCACATGCGCCTGCCCCCGATTCACCTGGAAAACCAGTCCCGATGGAAAACCAGCGTTATCTAGGGATTGCCGGCCCGCCGCGAAAGTCACTTTGCATTTCGTCTGGTGTAACGGAACGCTTCTCAACCCGATGCACCATGACACACCGCTCTTGCAATCCGGTTACCGCAATTCCTCGGTTGTTCAATTGCTTCGGCGGTTAATGGTCGGTGCCGGCCTTTTTCTTCGCCGCAGCGGCCGAGGCAAAGCGCTCGCGCAATTCCTTGCCTTTCCCGGGAATGGTCTTCTGGCGGGCGCGGCCGAAGGCCAGCGCATCGTCCGGCACGCTTTCGGTGATGACGCTGCCCGAGGCGATGTAGCCACCCTTGCCGATGGAAACCGGCGCCACCAGCGACGAGTTCGAGCCGACAAAGGCACCCTCGCCGATATCGGTGAAGAACTTTGAATAACCATCATAGTTGCAGGTGATGGTGCCGGCGCCGATATTGGCCCCCGCGCCCACACGGGCATCGCCGATATAGGTCAGATGATTGACCTTGGCGCCCTCCTCGATGACCGCCTGCTTGACCTCGCAGAAATTGCCGACCTTGGCCTTTTGCCTCAGATCGGCGCCAGGCCTGAGCCGCGCGAACGGACCGACGTCGCAATTGGAGGCGATGGTGGCGCCCTCTATGTGGCTGAAAGCGTGTATCTTGGCCCCGGTTGCAATTTTCACGCCCGGGCCGAACCAGACATTGGGCTCGACGATCGTGTCGGCGCCGATTTCGGTGTCGTGCGAGAAATACACCGTCTCCGGCGCGATCAGCGTTACGCCCGACAGCATGGCCTCGTAGCGCCGGCGCACCTGCCAGATGCCTTCCGCCTGCGCCAGCTCGGCCCGGTTGTTGATGCCGAGCGCGCTCTCGAAGCTCGTTTCGGTGGCGAGGACATCGAGCCCTTTCGCACTGGCGATCTCGACGATGTCGGTGAGATAGTACTCGCCCTTGGCGTTCTTGTTGCCAACCTGGTCGAGCAGGTCGAGCGCATGCTTGCCCGCCACCGCCATCATGCCGGCATTGCAGAAGCCGATCTTCTTTTCCTCGGCGGAGCAGTCCTTCTCCTCGCGGATGGCGGTGAGCTTGCCGCCCTTTTCGATCAGCCGGCCATAGCCGGTCGGGCTGGGCGGACGGAAACCGATCACTACGACGGCCGCGCCATCGGCAAGCTTTTGCCGCGCGGCCACTAGGGCTTCAGCATCGATCAGCGGCGTGTCGCCGAACATCACGAGAATATCGTCATAACCCTTTGATATCGCATCGCGCGCAGCCAGCACGGCATGCGCAGTGCCGAGCCGCTTCTCCTGCACGAAGGTCTCGGCCTTGGGCGCGAATTTCGCCGCCGCCTTGCGCATATCATCGGCGCCATGGCCGATCACCAGCGCCTGGCTGCGGGCGCCGGCGGCCTCGGCCGCTTTCACCACATGGGCGACCATTGGCAGTCCGGCGATCTGGTGCAGCACCTTCGGCATCGCGCTCTTCATGCGCGTGCCTTCACCGGCGGCGAGAATGACGGACAAGCAGGATCTCTGGCTCATGGAAGGACAACCGTATGAATGGGATCAGGAATCGCAGAGTGGTAGCATCTGGCGCCATGCTGCACCAATGGGGTTAAATTCCGGTGAGGTGATGAGGCAGTTCACTCTCGATCAGCGGATCTCTACCCCAGCCGGCCCAGCAGCGGAAAGGTCTCCAGCAGCCAGTAGGACACCGTCTGCACGCCGCCGGTGAGGAAGAACACGCCGGCGACGACCAGCAGCGCGCCGATCGCCTTTTCGACGCGGCCGAGATGGACGCGGAATTTGCCGAGGAAGCGCATGAAGGCGCCGGAGAACAGGGCAGCAATCAGGAACGGAATGCCGAGGCCAAGCGAATAGGCGGCAAGCAGAAGAGCGCCCTCGCCCACCGTCTCGCGGCCGCCGGCCAAGGTCAGGATCGGCCCCAGCACCGGGCCGATGCACGGCGTCCAGCCAAAGGCGAAGGCCAGCCCCATGACATAGGCGGCGACCATGCTGGCGGGCTTGCCCTGCGACTGGAAGCGCGCCTCGCGCGACAAAAGCGGGATGCGCAGGATGCCGAGGAAATTCAGCCNCGGGCTTGCCCTGCGACTGGAAGCGCGCCTCGCGCGACAAAAGCGGGATGCGCAGGATGCCGAGGAAATTCAGCCCCATCAGGATGATCAGCACCCCGGCAGCCATCGCCAGCGGCTCCTGCCAGACGCGCAGCCAGTGGCCGATGGTCGAGGCGCCGGCGCCAAGCGCCACGAACACGGTGGAGAAACCGAGTACGAAGGCGAGCGAGGAATAGATGAGCGCGCCGCGGGCGCCGGCCTTGGCCGTGACGCCGGCATCGTCACCGCGAAAATCGTCGACCGACACGCCGGCCATGTAGCAGAGATAGGGAGGCACCAGCGGCAGCACGCAAGGCGACAGGAACGAGATCGCCCCCGCTCCGACCGCGCTGACATAGCCGACGTCCAATGGCATTCCAGAACTCCAGATTCCCTGGCGCCGATATAGCGGTGCAAAATCGTGTTCGCCAATCACCATCGTGTGGCATTTGGCTACAGATACGGTCCGGCGGACGAATTGTTGGCGGCCAATCCCAAGTTGACCAAGCCGGGGAAGAAATGTCCCTCGCCGAGCGTTCACAGAGCGAAGCCGCGATTTCTGCGCGCTTCGTCGGATCACCAGGGAGATTTCCATGAAAACGATCACCGTCGGCCTGGCCGCCCTTCTGCTCAGCACCGCCGCATCCTTCGCCGCCGAAGCGTGGAAGGAAGCCGAAGTCGGTGGCACCAAGATCTACACCGATGCCAATGGCATGACGCTCTATACCTATGACAAGGACGAGAAGGGCAAGACCAACTGCTACGACAAATGCGCCACCAACTGGCCGCCGCTGAAGGCCGAGGACGGCGCTAAGGCGGACGACGAATGGACCATCGTCGACCGCACCGACGGCACCAAGATGTGGGCCTATGACGGCAAGCCGGTCTACACCTTCATCAAGGACAAGAAGGCCGGTGACATCACGGGCGACGGCGTCGGCGAAGTCTGGCACATCGTCAAGGCCGACTGATCGTCCGAACCTCTATCCCGCACCCCATCGGCGGGACTCGGCTGGCCGCCGGCTCCAAGCGACCCGGCGACCAGTTCGGCATTTACGCGCAGCACGAACTGGTCGCGGCGCCTTTCCCGGTGGCTCGAAACACGAACCGTCCCAGACAAAAATTTTGTGATCTTCTCCATACACTCTAAGAGTGTATTGCGGCACACGCCTCCGCATTTTGGCCGCTTGCCCTTGACCGATCGCAAAAGCGCGGCCATGTGAGCGACCAATTGAATGCGTCACGCAGCGGAATTCTTCTGCCGCCCCACAGCTGATATGAGACCTCATGGACGTCGTCGTCGTCGAATCGCCGGCCAAGGCAAAGACAATCAACAAGTATCTCGGCAAGAACTTCAAGGTTCTGGCCTCGTTCGGCCATGTCCGCGATCTGCCGGCCAAGGATGGTTCGGTGCGTCCCGACGAGGATTTCGCCATGTCCTGGGCGGTCGACACCGCTTCCGGAAAGCGTCTCACCGACATCGCCAACGCGGTCAAGGATGCCGATGGCCTGATCCTCGCCACGGATCCGGATCGCGAGGGCGAAGCCATTTCTTGGCACGTGCTGGAGGTGCTCAAGCAGAAGCGCGTGTTGAAGGACAAGCCGGTCAGCCGCGTCGTCTTCAATGCCATAACCAAGTCGTCGGTGCTGGAAGCGATGGCCAATCCGCGCCAGATCGATGCACCATTGGTCGATGCCTATCTGGCTCGCCGCGCACTCGATTATCTCGTCGGCTTCACGCTGTCGCCGGTGCTGTGGCGCAAATTGCCGGGCGCCCGTTCGGCCGGCCGCGTCCAGTCGGTGGCGCTGCGCCTGGTCTGCGACCGCGAATCCGAGATCGAGCGCTTCATCCGCGAGGAATACTGGCAGATCGCTGCCCTCCTCGGCACGCCACGTAACGACAGCTTCGAGGCGCGGCTGACCGCGTTCGAGCGCAAGAAGCTGCAGAAGCTCGACATCGCCAGCAAGGCGCAGGCCGACGATATCAAGGGCATGCTCGAAGGCGCGACCTTCAAGGCTCTGTCGGTGGAAGCCAAACCGACAAGGCGCAATCCTGGCCCGCCCTTCACCACGTCGACGCTGCAGCAGGCGGCATCGTCGGGCCTCGGCTTTTCGGCGACGCGCACCATGCAGGTGGCGCAGCGCCTCTATGAAGGCATGGAGATCGGCGGCGAGACTACCGGCCTGATCACCTATATGCGAACCGACGGCGTGCAGATGGCGCCGGAGGCGATCGACGCCGCCCGCGACACCATCGCCAAGGAATTCGGCCCAAGATACCTCCCGGAAAAGCCGCGCCAGTACACAGCCAAGGCTAAGAATGCCCAGGAAGCGCACGAGGCGGTCCGCCCGACCGATTTCATGCGCACGCCGGCTTCGGTCAGGCAGTATCTCGATTCCGACCAGCTGCGGCTTTACGAATTGATCTGGAAGCGCGCCATCGCCAGCCAGATGCAGTCGGCCGAGATCGAGCGTACCACGGTCGAAATCGAGGCGGTCAATGGCGCTCGCACCGCGGAGCTTCGCGCCGTCGGTTCCGTCGTTCGCTTCGACGGCTTCATCGCCGCCTACACCGACCAGAAGGACGACGACGCCGAAGACGAGGAAAACCGTCGTCTGCCCGAGATCCGTGCCGGCGAGCAGCTGGCCCGTCAGGCGATCAATGCCACCCAGCACACCACCGAGCCGCCGCCGCGCTACTCCGAGGCGTCGCTGATCAAGAAGCTGGAAGAGCTCGGCATCGGCCGTCCGTCGACCTACACCGCGATCCTGAAGACGTTGGAAGACCGTGACTACGTCACCATCGACAAGCGCCGGCTGGTGCCGCAGGCCAAGGGCCGGCTGCTGTCGGCTTTCCTCGAAAGCTTCTTCGAGCGCTATGTCGAATATGACTTCACGGCCTCACTCGAGGAAAAGCTTGACGAGATTTCCGACGGCAAGCTCGCCTGGAAGGACGTGCTTCGTGACTTCTGGAAAGATTTTTCCGGCGCCGTCGCCGACATCAAGGAACTGCGCGTCACTGACGTGCTCGACGCGCTGAACGAGGAACTGGCGCCGCTGGTGTTCCCCGCGCGGGAGGATGGCTCGAATCCCCGCATCTGCCCAAAATGCGGCTCCGGCAATCTGTCGCTGAAACTCGGCAAGTTCGGCGCCTTCGTCGGCTGCTCCAACTATCCGGAATGTTCCTTTACCCGCCAACTCGGCGATGCCGCCAACCCGAATGGCGAGAATGGCGGCGGCGAGGACGGCACCAAGGTCCTCGGCAAGGACCCCTACACGGCAGAGGAAATCACGCTGCGCTCAGGCCGCTTCGGTCCTTATATCCAGCGCGGCGACGGCAAGGAAGCCAAGCGCTCCAGCCTGCCCAAGGGCTGGACGCCCGACTCGATCGACCATGAAAAGGCCTTGGCGCTGCTGTCGCTGCCGCGCGATATCGGCAAGCACCCTGAATCCGGCAAGATGATCTCCGCCGGGCTTGGCCGCTATGGTCCATTCGTTTTGCATGATGGCATCTATGCCAATGTCGACAGCATAGAGGATGTGTTCTCGATCGGCCTCAACCGCGCTGTCACCGTGATCGCCGAGAAGCAGCTGAAGGGCAAGGGCGGCCGCAATGGCGGCACTGCGGCGGCGCTGAAGGAACTCGGCGACCATCCCGATGGCGGGGGCAAGATCGTCGTGCGCGATGGCAAATATGGGCCCTATGTCAACTACGGCAAGGTCAACGCGACACTGCCCAAGGGCAAGGATCCGCAGTCGGTGACCGTCGAGGACGCGCTGGCGCTGATCGCCGAGAAGGAAGCCAAGGGCGGCGGCAAGAAGCCGTTCCGCAAGGCGGCAGCCGCCAAGGCCCCCACAGCCAAGAAAACCACTGCCAAAACAACCACTGGCAAGAAAACCACAGCCAAGAAGTCGGCGACCAAGAAGCCGGCGGCGAAGAAAAAGGGATAGCAGCGTGGCGCGCAGGATCACCGGTAGAAGCCACGGCGATCCGCGCACCGCCGACACGAGGGCCAAGGTCAAGGACGACTACAGGCCCTCGCGTGACGAAATCCTGCGCTACATCGCCGAGAACCCCGACCGCGCGGGAAAACGCGACATCGCCAAGGCGTTTGCCTTGCGCGGCGACGACCGCATCTGGCTGAAGGACATTCTGCGCGACCTGCAGGACGAAGGCATCCTGACCAAGGAGCGCAAACGGCTGGCCCGTGTCGGCGCCTTGTCGCATGTCGCCGTACTCGACATTTTTGGCCGCGATGGCGACGGCATCCTGCTGGCGCATCCTGCCGAGCCCGTAGGCACCGGCGAACCGCCCGTCGTCTCGATCCGCGTCTCGCGCGGCGGCAATGGCCCGCAGCCGGGCATCGGCGACCGTGTGCTGGCCAAGACCTTCCCGACCGACGATGCGACCGGGCCCGCCTATACGGGCCGCGTAATGAAGATTTTCGAGAAGCGGACAGATGCCGTGCTGGGCGTCTTTCGTATCCTTCAGGACGGCACCTTCCGCATCGAGCCGGTGGAACGTCGCCAGCCCGAACTGATCGTCGACAAGGAATTCCAGAACGGCGCCAGGAACGGCGACCTTGTCGAGGTCGAGCCCGCGCGGGCCTCCCGGTATGGTTTGCCGCGCGCAAAAGTGGTGGCGGTGCTGGGCTCGCTGACCAGCGAAAAGGCGGTCTCGATGATCGCCATCCACGCGCACGACATTCCGCATATCTTCCCGGCCGACGTCATCGCCGAATCCGAGGCGGTAAAACCGGCGACGCTTGCTCACCGCGAGGACTGGCGCGACCTGCCGCTGGTGACCATCGACCCGGCCGACGCCAAGGACCATGACGACGCCGTCTTCGCCACGCCCGACCTCGACGAGAAGAACCCCGGCGGCGTGATCGCCACGGTGGCGATCGCCGATGTTGCAGCCTATGTCCGCTATGGCACCGCACTCGATCGCGAGGCGCTGAAACGCGGCAATTCTGTCTATTTCCCCGACCGCGTCGTGCCGATGCTGCCAGAGCGCATCTCCAACGACCTGTGCTCGCTGCGCGAAGGCCAGGACCGTCCCGCGCTTGCCGTGCGCATGATTTTTGCCGCCGATGGCCGCAAGCTGCGTCACACCTTCCACCGCGTCATGATGAAATCGGCGGCAAAGCTCGCCTATCCGCAGGCCCAGGCCGCGATAGACGGCCTTCCTGACGACAAGACCGGCCCGATCCTCGATACGGTGCTGAAGCCGCTGTGGGACGCCTACGCCATCCTCAAGCGCGGCCGCGATGGCCGCCAGCCACTCGAGCTTGATCTGCCCGAGCGCAAGATCCTGCTCAAGCCGGACGGCACCGTCGACCGCGTCGTCGTCCCGGAGCGGCTCGACGCCCACAAGCTGATCGAAGAATTCATGATCCAGGCCAATGTCGCCGCCGCCGAAACGCTGGAAGCGAAGAAGCAGGCGCTGGTCTACCGCGTCCACGATGCGCCGTCGCTGGCCAAGCAGGAATCGCTGCGCGAGTTCCTGCAGACGCTCGGCCTGTCGCTGGCGCGTGGCGCGCAGATGCGGCCCGCCCAGTTCAACGGCATTCTCGAGCGCGTGCGTGGCGCCGACAATGAGGGGCTGGTCAACGAAGTGGTGCTGCGCTCGCAGAGTCAGGCCGAATATTCGCCCAAGAACATCGGCCATTTCGGCCTCAACCTGAAGCGCTACGCGCATTTCACCTCGCCGATCCGCCGCTATGCCGATCTGATCGTGCATCGCGGGCTGATTGCCGCACTTGGGCTCGGCCCTGGCGGGCTGACGCAGGACGAAGAGACGCGGCTGGAAGACGTCGCGGTGCTGATCTCCGGCACCGAGCGCCGCGCCATGGCGGCCGAGCGCGACACCGTCGACCGGCTGATCGCTGCCTACCTCGCCGAGCGCATCGACGACCGGTTCGACGCCCGCATTTCGGGCGTCACCAAATCGGGACTATTTGTCCAATTGCCGCAGTTTGGCGCAGATGGCTTCATCCCGGTGTCAAGTCTGGATGGCGATTACTATATATATGACGAAACCGCGCGATCGCTGTTCGGAGAACGCACCGGCAAGGGCTATCAGCTTGCCGACCGCGTCGAGGTTCGCCTGATCGAGGTGGCGCCTATGGCCGGCGCGATGCGTTTCGAGATGCTGACCGACCCGAAGCCCCTGCCCGGCTCCAAACGGTCGTTTCACAAGGCAAAAGGCCGCGCCCGCGCGTCGCAATCGCGCCCGGGGTCGCGCGGCAGGAGACGATAATGGCAAGCGAAATGGGAATCCAGAAGCAGGTTTTCGGCGGCGAACATCATTCGGGCCGAGTCGCCCGCCCGCTGTGGACGGCGATGAAGCGCGGCGCCCTTGGCCGCTGCCCGCATTGCGGCGAAGGCAGGTTGTTCGCCGGCTTCACCAAAAGTGTCGACAAATGCGCCGTGTGCGGTGAGGAGTTCCACCACCACCGCGCCGACGACCTGCCCGCTTATCTCGTCATCGTCATTGTCGGCCACATCGTTCTCGGCGCCTTCATGGGCGTTGAGGCGACCTCGACGCTCTCCATGTGGCAGCACATCGCCATTTGGGTGCCGTTGACCATCGTGCTGTCGGTCGCTCTGCTGCAACCGGTCAAGGGCGCCGTCATCGGACTGCAATGGGCGCTCTATATGCACGGCTTCGGCGGCGAAAAAGACGGCACCGAGCCGCATCCCGGAACCTAGTTTGCGTCAGGGCAATGTCGCCTGGCGCAACATGCCGACCGTGAAAGGCCACTTTCGTTTGCCAGAAGTTTCCGCTAGGTCCTGCGCATGGAAGGTATGACCAAGGCGGAAGTCAGCAGGATGGACCGTGGCGCAGCCGCCCACAGCGGCCTGCCCATACGCCCGCGCGATGCCGCCACCCTGATCCTGCTCGACCGCGAGGGCGACGAGATTCTGGTGCTGATGGGCCGGCGCCATGCAGGCCACGCCTTCATGCCCGGCAAGTTCGTCTTTCCCGGCGGCCGCACCGATTCGGCCGACAGCCGCATAGCCGTTGCCACCCCATTGCTCCCGGAGGAAGAAGCCAGGCTGACCGCCGGCGTCGGCCGCATCAGCCCGTCGCGGGCCCGTGCCATCGCGCTCTCGGCCATCCGCGAGACTTATGAGGAAGCCGGCCTGCTCATCGGCCGCAAAGGCTCGTTCGCAACCGACAAGCGCGACTGGCAGGGCTTTGTCGAGCACGGCGTCCAGCCTTCGCTGGCGCCGCTGCGCTTCATCGCCCGCGCCATCACCCCGCCCAATCGCGTGCGTCGTTTCGACACCCGCTTCTTCAGCGCCTGGCGCAGCGATGTCGCCGTGGAACTGCCGGGTGGCGGCCCGACCAATGAGCTGGAAGAACTGGTCTGGCTGCCGCTTGCCAAGGCCAGAGAGGCCGATATCCCCGACATCACCCGAACGATCTTGCAGGAGCTGGAGACGCGGCTTGCCGGCGATCCGCGCCTGCGACCCGGTGGGTCCGTGCCGTTCTACCGGCTTATCCGCAACCGCTTCGTTCGCGAAATTCTTTAGAGCAATTCCAGGAAAAGTGTGACGCGGTTTTCCGTCCGGAATTACGCAATATCAAACAGACAGAGTATTCAGGCATCACATGACGGTCGATACCCAGCAAGAGGGCGACGAGCGCGTACATTGGCTACCGATGATCGCCGCGATCTCGTCGATCAGCGTCGTCGGCATCGCCATAGGCCTCGGCATGCCGCTGCTCAGCGTTATTCTCGAGAGCCGCGGCCACTCGGCATCGATGATCGGCCTCAACACCGCGGTCGCCGGCCTTGCCTCGATCGCCGGCGCCCCGCTGGCCACGCCGCTGGCGATGCGCTTCGGCGTCGCCTGGACGATGATCGCCATGATCGCCGCCGGCGCGCTCGCCTTTGTCGGCTTCCACTTCGCGCCGGACTTCTGGATGTGGTTCCCACTACGCGTCGTGCTGCACATCGCGCTGACGGTGCTGTTCATCCTGTCGGAATTCTGGATCAGCACCTCGGCGCCGCCGCGCCGGCGCGGCCTGGTGCTCGGCATCTACGCCACAGTGCTGTCGCTCGGCTTCGCCGCCGGGCCATGGATCTTCGCCCATATCGGCAGCACCGGCTTCTTGCCGTTTGGCGTCATCATCGTCCTGGTCGCGCTGGCCGCAATCCCGGTGCTGGCCGCACGGAATGAAAGTCCCACAATCGTGGTTGACGGCGAAACCAGCAACTTCCTGCGCTACATCTGGCTGGTGCCGACAGCGACCGCCGCCGTGCTGGTGTTCGGCGCCGTCGAGACCGGCGGCTTTGCGCTGTTCCCCGTCTATGGCAACCGCATCGGCTATTCCGAGGCGGATGCAGCCCTCCTGCTCACCATGATCGGCCTCGGCAACGTGCTGTTGCAGATCCCTATCGGCATGATCAGCGACCGCGTCTCAGACCGCCGCTATCTGCTTTTGGCCTGTGCCACGGTCGGACTTGCCGGCACCATCTTCATGCCGTTCTTCGCCGGCAATTGGCACCTGATGGCGGCGCTTCTGTTTGTCTGGGGCGGCGTGGTGGCCGCCATGTACACGATCGGCCTTGCCCATCTGGGCTCGCAGCTCTCCGGCCATGAACTGGCCTCGGCCAATGCCGCCTTCGTGCTCTGCTACGGCGTCGGCATGGTGCTTGGCCCGCAGGCGATCGGCATCGGCATGGATGCCTTCGGGCCCTCCGGCTTCGGCTGGTCGCTCGGCCTGTTCTTTGCCGCCTATATCGCCTTGGTCAGCGCCAGGCTGGTCCGCAAGATCTGGTAGCCTGTCCGTCGCCAGCCTGCGCAATCCTGACGGGATGTCGCCGCTGCTGACAGAACTGTGTCAGGAGACCTCAGCTAAAAGGGTGTCCCAAAAAACCCGAGTTTGAGGATACGGTGATGATCGACAGCGGCTTTGAAACCACATCTCTGCGCATGACGCTTCTGCTGCTTGTCAGCTTCCAGGCCCCGGCAACCGATGTCGACCGCATCATGGACGCCGTGGTCGCGATCGCGCCGCTGGCAATGGGCAAATACGACCGCAACGCCTATCAAACGGCGCACGGCATCGAACGCTACCGACCGCTGGAAGGTGCAGCCGCCGGCGTCGAAACCGAACTGCGCCGCCGCCCCGGCACCGTCGAGGTCTCGTTCGAGTTGCCCGACGACCAGGTGCTCGCCGCCCGCGTCGTCGAGGCGATTTTCCAGGCGCATTCCTACCAGGAGCCGGTGATCCGCATCCAGCCGATCCTCGCCAGCCGCTCCAAGGGCCTGGACGACCGCGCCAATCCGAATCGCTGGTGGAACACCACCGGGGACTGGAAAAAAGCGCTTCCAGTTAAGGAAGAAGCCTAGAAATCCGGCCCCGCTGAGGGCGAGCAACAGCGACCTTACCTTCTCTCCTTGTGGGGTGAGAAGCGGCCTCGTAGCGGACGAAAAGCCAATTGCTTGGTTTTCGAGATTCGAACGCCCTGAGCCTCAGCCTCCATCGAGCCGGTGATAAAACCGGACAACTCATGTGCTACCTAATCCGGACAACTCATGTGCTTACGACACGGCGGCCGCGCCGGGCTTGACTTTCCGGGCACGTTCTTTATGTGTCGCGCCAAGTTTCCCGCGTCCGGGTGTTTTCCCCCGCTCCAGCGGCCAAAACCCCACGAACATAACGGACTGATACAATGGCCAAAGCCGCAAACATCAAGATCAAGCTTCTGTCGACCGCCGACACCGGTTTCTTCTACGTGACCAGCAAGAACAGCCGTACCAAGACCGACAAGCTGTCGTTCCGCAAATACGACCCGGTCGCCAAGAAGCATGTCGAGTTCAAGGAAACCAAGATCAAGTAATCTGGTTTTCATACGCTCTGTCAAAAGCGCCGCCCCTTCGGGCGGCGTTTTTGATTCAAGGCCCCGAAAAGCCAGAACCCTCCGCTGTTTGGCGCGAAGTGCTCATCTCATTTTTTGGCAAAAAAGGGGGCCGGTCGGCGTATGGCAGCGGTACGAGGAGGCCACTATGTGCCAGCGCCGGCCGGCCGACCCCACGGACCCAGGAGATGCGGCGGACCTGAGCATCATGGGGTATTCGGCGAAGCGATGCGGCTGTCTACCCTCGTGCCCGCATCGCCCTTGTTCTTGCACCGCACATTTGCGCAACAATGTTTGAAAATCAATAGTTTCTTAACCAAGCCTGCCGAATCGCTTGGATTAAGGTAAATTCCTAACCCTGTCCGATTGACTGCATAATCGGTGGTCTAGCCTACGCTGCCTTGGCGACGACCCGGTTGCGGCCGCCACTTTTGGCTTCGTAGAGCGCCACGTCGGCACGTTTCATCAACGCCGCGACCGTGTCCGCGCCCTTCAGAACCGATGACACGCCGACGCTGACCGTGACTTCGATCGCCTTGCCTTCAGGGCCGATGGCAAACGGCAGCTGGGCGATTTCAGCGCGAATGCGCTCGGCAACTTTCTCCGCCACCGCGCCGTCCGTGTCCGGCATCACAACGACGAATTCCTCGCCGCCGAAGCGGCAGGCAAGGTCGATACCCCTGACGTTCTTGCGCAGCCGCCTTGCGAACTCGCGCAGCACATCGTCGCCGCCATCATGGCCATGCGAGTCATTGACGGTCTTGAAGCGGTCCAGATCGGTGATCATCACCGACAGAGGCCGCCGCCGCGCCACGGCGCGGTCGAACAGCGTCTGCAAATGGCTGTCGAGGTAGCGGCGGTTGTGCAGGCCGGTCAATGCGTCGGTCACCGCCATCTCGATGGTCTGGGTGACGCTGGCGCGCAGCTGGTCGTTGTAGCGCTTGCGGCGCACCTGCGTGCGCAGCCGCGCCGTCAGCTCCTGCTGGTCGATCGGCCGCATCAGATAGTCGTTGATGCCGAGCTCGAGCCCGCGAATGATGCGCCCCTCCTCGCCTCCATCGGCAATCAGGATGATCGGCAGGAAGCGGGTGCGGTCGAGCGAACGAAATTGCGAACACAACCGCAGCGGATCGAAATCGGCAAAACCGGTCGAGATCAGCACGCACTCATAGGGCGCCTCGGCGGCTTGGAAGAAGCCGGCATGCGGATCGGTCGCAATGTCGAGCTCGGCGCTGCCGCGCAGCATTTTCTGGATGCGCTCGAACGACGATTTGCGCTCGTCGATCAACAGCACCTTCGGCGTGGCGTCCTCCGACGCGAAGCTGCGGCTCAACAGCGCCTCGATGCCGATGTTGCGGGTGGTCGATGCGCGCAGCCGCAGCTCGTCGGTCAGCGACTTCAGCCTGACCAGGCTCTTCACCCGCGTCATCAGCTGCAGATCGTTGACCGGCTTGGTGAGAAAGTCGTCGGCGCCTGCCTCGAGGCCGCGCACCCGGTCGGCAACGTGGCCCAGCGCGGTCACCATGACCACCGGTATATGCGCGGTCGCCGGATCGCTTTTCAGCCGCTTGCAGACCTCGAACCCGTCCATGCCGGGCATCATCACGTCGAGCAGCACGACATCGACCTTGCCGTTTTCGCAGGTCTCGATCGCGTCCGGCCCGTTGAAGGCCGTCAACACCTCGAAATATTCGGCCAGCAGCCGAACCTCGAGAAGTTTGACATTGGCAGGGATGTCGTCGACGACGAGGATCCGCGCGGTCATGTCACAAGGCTCCGGCTGAAGGCATCAGGCATCACCGAGATAGGATTTAATGGTCTCGATGAAACGCGGCACCGAGATCGGCTTGGAGATGTAGGCCTCGCAACCGCCCTGGCGAATGCGTTCCTCGTCGCCCTTCATGGCGAAGGCGGTGACGGCGATGACCGGAATGGAATGGAGGTCGTCGTCCTCCTTCAGCCATTTCGTCACTTCCAGCCCCGACACTTCGGGCAGCTGGATGTCCATCAGGATCAGGTCGGGCCTGTGCTGGCGCGCCAGATCGAGCGCCTCGAGCCCGTTGCGCGTGCGCACCGTTTCATAACCGCTGGCTTCGATGAGGTCGCGAAAGAGCTTCATATTGAGCTCGTTGTCCTCGACGATCATGACCTTCTTAGGCATCGATTTCCCGTCCCGGCCAGGCTTCTGCCCGAAGCCCTGCCGCTATGCGCCCTTGTCGAAGCACACCAAACCCTCGCTCACTCTTAAGGCAATATGATTGACGAAATGGAAACCCGAAGCGGCAAAAGCCATTCGGATTCCACCTCGAAAACCACATTGGATCGGGGCTGTGGCTTGCCGCAGGCGACGCTTGCGATTACTGCGGAAAAGAGACTCATTTCCGCAACGAGAAAGTAGTGATGGCAAACGCAGCGTCAATGCGCGAGGAAGCGGAAACCATTGCCGTGAAGGCACTGGGCTTCGTCGCCGCCGACCCCGAACTCCTGCCGCGCTTCCTGGCCATCACCGGCATCGAGGCGTCCGCCATCCGCCGCGCCGCGGCCGAACCGGGATTCCTTGCCGGCGTGCTGCAGTTCATCCTCGCCCACGAGCCGACCTTGCTGCGCTTTGCCGAGGAAACCGGCACCCCGCCTGCCTCAGTCGGCAAGGCGTTGCGCGCGCTGCCTCTTGGCGGCGAGGACCATGAGCATTCGATATGAGCGACGATCCCGAGACGGCACGCCAGATCGCCGAACTTGCAGCCGACGACCGGCCTCTGCTGATCCTCGATGTCGACGATGTCGTGCTCGAATTCATCCGGCCGTTTCCGCATTTCCTGAAATCGCGCGGCTTCGGCCTGACGCTGGCCTCGTTCCGTCTCACCGGCAACATTGCCGAAACGGCGAGCGGCCGGCTGATCGAACAGCCGGAGGTGACGGCACTTCTCGGAGATTTCTTCGATACGCAGGCCGACTGGCAGAGCGTCACCGACGGTGCCGAACAAGCGCTTGCCAGCCTCGGCGACCGCGCCGAGATCGTCCTTTTGACCGCCATGCCGCATCGGCATCGCGCGGCGCGCCGCGCTCATCTCGATGCGCTCGGGCTGCCCTATCCGCTGTTGACCACCGAGATGGCCAAGGGACCGGCGGTGGCCAAGTTGCGTGGTAGCAAGGGCCGGCCGGTGGTCTTTGTCGACGACCAGCCCGCCAACCTCATCTCAGCACGCAACTCGGTTGCCGACGCCCATCTCTTCCACCTGATGGCCGACAATTCGCTGCGCGCCTTCCTGCCGCCGGTGCCGGACGACGTCATCTCCGTCGAGGACTGGCACGAGGCCGCGCCGAAGATCGCAAGCGCGCTCGGGCTCTGAGTTAGTCGCCTCTGAGTCCAGCGCTCAGGGCTTCGTTGCTGTCCCAGGGCTCGCATCCTGATCGGTGTTGTCTTCCACGACCGGATCAGGCCCCTTCAGCATGGCGCCGTTGACCGTCACCGACCCGTCGTGCCTGGCGTTGATCACCCATTCGATACGACCGCCCGGCAGCGTCTTGGCGAATCCCTTGATGGCCAGCGCGCCGGTAAAAGCCTGCGAGGCCTGCGGGTCCGTCTTCGCCGCCTCCTGCAGGCTTGCCACGATCTTGTCGTAGCCGGTCACGTCGATCGTCACGTTGGCATCGGGCTTCTTGTCGGGGAAGGTCATTTCGCCTTCCATGGCGACCTCAATGTCACCATTCTTGACCGTGCTGTGTCCAAGCACGAACTTTGGTGTCTTGGCCAAGAAATCGGCGGAAATCTCATCGCCGAAATCTGCCGGAAGCGGTGGATCCTTACTGAAATCGAGGGTTTCTATGGTTTTCCGAGCCATACTGTCGAGATTGATGTTGGCGCCGCCGAAATTCAGGTCGAGATCCGTCGGCAGCAACGCAACGGTCCAACTGGGCAGCATCTGCTGCGGTATTGTCAGGCCGGAAACCTTGAATGCGTAGCTGATCTTGCCGTCCTTGGTGATGCCGTCCATGCCGACAACGGTGTTCAGCTGCGCCGCGCCGAAATTGCCGGCATATGTTTCAATGGCAAGGTTTTTGAATGCGTAGGTCCCATCGATCCGTTCCCATAGCGGCAGCGCACCGAGCAGAAGCGTTTTGAACTCTGCTTGATCGGCCTTCAGCCGGGCCTCGTCCTCATGGGCGACGGCGAACGCCAAAAGATCCAGAAGCGGCTTGGTCTGAATGGCCTTAGCGGTCACGTTCACAGCGAGCTCCGGTGCCCGGAGCGCTGCGATTGACCGGTCATCGATTTTGACCGTTTCGACGAAGTCCGCCATCGCCTGTGTGAAATTAAGATCGACGCCGCCGTTAGCCGACTTGCTGGCGTCAAATTTGGAAGAGCCCAGCCCCACGCTCAAATTGGTCAATTGACTGACTTGGCGCGACGTCATCGTCATGCCCGCAATCGAACTGGTGCCACTGGTAAATGCCGCCAGTTTCGGGTCATAGACGCCCGTGAACTTGCCATCCTTGACAACGATTTGCCCGGTGTTCAGGCCATTTGGGCCATTTACCTCGATGGACCCAGTCGTAGAGAAATCCGAGGCGACATCCCAGCCTCCGTCGCTGCGCGGTTTGACCCGCAGCGTGACGGGCGGGAAATCGAACCGCTTCAGATCCTGCTTCGGCATCTTCGCCACAAGCGCCTTCACATCGAAGGTGATCTTGTAGGCACCCTCCTCGGCTGAGATCTTCAAAATGCCTTCATTGAGCGCCTGTTTGCCGACATAGCGAGAGAGCTCATCGGAAAGTTGCTTGGCACCTTGGGCATCGACAGCCTGGCCAAAGGCAGGAGCGCTGAGGGCGAGAAGGAAAGCAAGCGGCAAGACACGGTTCACAAAATTCTCCATTTGACCAAAAAGGAACGCTTCGTTCGTCTGCTATGAAACCAACCTACAGTTTCCACAGGACATCAACAAACGCCGACGGGTAATTAGACTACAGCACAAGCCGCATCAGCGGCCGGCCGGCCTTGCGTTCGAGGAGCCGCTCGAAGCCGGCCTTTTCGAACACACGCGACGAGCCGACGAATAGCCCGATCGAACGCGAATCGCGCGACACGTCGATCGGACACGCCTCGACCAGCCGCGCCTTGTTCTGGCGGGCAAAAGCGATGCCGCCCTCGACTAGGCGGTGGCTGACGCCCCGGCCGCGCGCGCTGGCGCGGATGAAGAAGCAGGAGATGGCCCAGACGCCGGGATCTACGGCGTCGGTTGGATCGACCGGCGCCGAGCCCCTGCCCCGATTGTTCCATTCGGGCACGTCGGCGCGCGGGCCGATCTGCATCCAGCCGACCGCTATGCCGTCCTCGAAAGCCAAAAGCCCCGGCGGCGGCCCTGCCTCGATGCGCGCCTTGATATGATCCTTGTTGCGCTGTTTGTCGCTGGCCCGCCGGACCGCCGGCGCCATCCGGAAATGCGTGCACCAGCACCCGTAACAGGCGCCCTGCTTGCCGAAAAGATCCTCGAAATCCGCCCACAGGTCGGGCGCCAGCGGCGCTATGGTCGTGCTCATGAGTTATCTCCCGGCTAACCGCTTGTGGCGGCTTCCGTCCTGACGTACCATTGCATCTGTTCTCTTTATGTTCGCAGCGATGGCGGCCCCTGTCAACAATCCCGAGCACGGTTTTTGCCGCGACTGCCTGACCTTTCAGCGCAGCGATACCAGGCGCTGTGAGCGTTGCGGCAGCCCTCGACTCACCCGCCATCCCGAGCTCTACCAGCTGCATCTGGCGCATATCGATTGCGACGCCTTCTATGCGGCGATCGAAAAGCGCGACAATCCGGCGCTGAAGGACAAGCCGCTGATCATCGGCGGCGGCAAGCGCGGCGTCGTCTCCACCGCCTGCTACATCGCCCGCATCAAGGGGGTGCGCTCGGCAATGCCGATGTTCAAGGCGCTCGAAGCCTGTCCGGAAGCGGTTGTCATCCCGCCCAATATGGAGAAATACGTCCGCGTCGGCCGCGAGGTCCGCGCGCTGATGCAGGCGCTGACGCCGCTGGTCGAACCGCTCTCCATCGACGAGGCGTTTCTCGACCTCGCCGGCACCGAGCGCCTGCACGGCATGCCGCCGGCGGTGGTGCTGGCGCGCTTTGCGCAGACCGTCGAAAAGGAAATCGGCATCACCGTTTCGGCCGGCCTTTCCTACTGCAAGTTCCTGGCCAAGGTTGCCTCCGATTTCCGCAAGCCGCGCGGCTTTTCGGTGATCGGCGAAGCCGAGGCGCTGGGTTTCCTGGCCGAACAGCCGGTGACGCTGATCTGGGGCGTCGGCAAGGCTTTTGCCGCAACGCTCGAACGCGACGGCATCCGCAGCATCGCCCAGTTGCAGCGCATGGAGCGCGCCGATCTTATGCGCCGCTATGGCGTGATGGGCACCCGGCTCTACCATCTCTCGCGCGGCCAGGACGACCGCCGTGTCGATCCCGACCAGGATGCGAAAAGTGTGTCGGCCGAAACCACTTTCGACACCGACATAGCTGAAATGGGCGAACTGGTTCCAGTGCTGAGGGGATTGTCGGAAAAGGTCTCGGCGCGGCTGAAGAAGTCAGGCATTGCCGGGCGCACCGTGGTGCTGAAGCTGAAGACGCAGGATTTCAAGCTGCGTACCCGCAACCGCCAGCTCGGCGACCCGACCCGGCTGGCCGACCGCATTTTCCAGACCGGGCTCGAGCTGTTGCGCAAGGAGGCGGACGGGACAAAGTACCGGCTGCTTGGCATCGGTGTCAGCGATCTCTCGGATGACGAGAAGGCCGATCCGCCCGATCTCGTCGACGTCGGCTCGCGCAAGCGCGCCATGGCCGAAAGCGCCATCGATACGCTGCGCGACAAGTTCGGCAAGAAGGCGGTGGAAACCGGCTACACCTTCGGTAAAGGCCGCAACGCCAACCCGCCGGAGCCGATCGAGGAGTGAGACGGCTTAGATACGCTTGAGATCGATGCGGCTCGTCACCACGTTCTTGCCGGTTTTCGGATCGACGTCGGTAACGGTCAACCGCATTCCGTCGCCGCTGGTTTTCTCGACCGTCAACCGCGCCTTACGATCGCCATTGACCTCCGCCGCCCAGCGAATGCCGAGACTGATCGCGTTGCCGGAACGGCTGCCGGCGAGCTGTGCCGGCCCGGTGCGCGACCCGACATAGACGCCTGTATACTTCGCCCCGCGGACCTTCAGATTGGCGCTGATGGCGCGCGTCACCACGACAAGACCACGGCAATTGCCGTCAAGCGACAATGAGCTCGAGGTCGCGTCGGAATTGAAGGTGCAGGACACATTCACCGTCGGTGCGTCGGTGGTGACCTTGACTGTCCCCTTGCCGGAGAAATTCCCTTGCAAGGAGCTGAGAAAATTCGCCTCGTCGGCATGGGCCGCGGCGCTTGCAGTTAGCAGGCAGCCGGCTAGCAGAAACCGCGCGAATGATTTCATCGGAATCTCTTCCCCGTTGATGTTGAAGAAACGATGCGTCCAGCAATTGGCCAATACCGGGAACCAACGCCTGCCGTTTCGTCAGGTTCCACTTCCAGCATGGCTGTTTTCGCAACGGTCTGGCCCAGTCGAATGCGTCGCCTAACGGTTGCGATAGAAGTCCCGGCTTGCGACATAGCGCCTATGGCACCTTCCCCATCGATCCCCAAAGCCGCGTTCTGGATGGCGCTGTCGATCGCCTCGTTTCTGGCGATGTCAGTCGCCGGCCGCGCAACCACCGCCGAGCTCAACGTCTTCCAGGTGCTGGAACTGCGCTCGGTGATCGGCTTCTTCATCCTGTTGCCGCTGGTGACGATGAGCGGCGGATTCGCCGCAATGCGCACGCAGCGCCCGTTGGCCCATATCGCTCGCAATGTCATCCACTATACGGGCCAGGCGGCATGGCTCTATGCGCTGACGCTGATCCCGCTTGCGGTGCTCATATCGATCGAATTCACCACGCCGATCTGGACCGCGATCCTGGCGGTGACCTTTCTTGGCGAAAGGCTCTCCCGCCCGAAAATTGCGGCGGTCGTGCTTGGCCTGATCGGCGTGGTGGTCATCGTTCGCCCCGGCGTCGGCTCCATGGATCCGGGTCACCTCGTCGTTCTCGGCGCGGCCGTGTGCTTTGGCGTATCGGTGGTGTTGGTCAAGTCGCTGACCCGCACGGACAGTGTCGTGCGCATCATCTTCTGGATGCTGATCATCCAGTCGGTGGTCGGCCTGATCCCGGCGCTTTATGAATGGCGCAACCCACCGCTCGAACTCTGGCCATGGATCCTGCTGATTGCCTTCACCGGCATGTCGTCGCATTTCTGCATGGCGCGTGCCCTCACCTATGCCGACGCTACGGTGATTTCACCGATGGATTTCCTGCGCGTGCCGCTGTCGGCGCTGATCGGCTGGCTGCTCTACAGCGAACAGATCGACATCTTTACAGCCGGCGGCGCCCTGCTGATCCTGATGGGCAACCTGCTCAACCTGCAGCGCAAGGCCCCAAAGCCGGCCGAGGTCGCGGCCTCGTAGCGGTCGGTCAATTCCCCTCATCTGGTATGTTGAGAAGATGCCCGCAGGCCTTGCAGTGCACGGCGTCCGGCTCGTGCCGTTGCAGTCCGCACTGCGGACAGGGAAAGAACACTTTGGCGGGTCGAAAAATCGCCGTCGCCAGTCTGACGAACAGCGAGATGCCGATGATCATGGTGGCGATCGCGGTCAGCTTGCCGGCGATCCCCGGCAGCACGATGTCGCCGAAACCGGTCGTCGTCACCGTGGCAACGGTGAAATACAGCGCATCAATGTAGTTTTCGAGGCCGGCGCCGGTGCGGAAGAAGAAGGTGTAGACGAAGCCGGTGATGACGAACAGGAACGTCAACAGGTTGATGACCGCGTGGCTCGCCTCGCGCCAGGGCCTTAAGCCACGCATTTCGAAATGCCGCCACAGCGACCCGCTGCGCGACAGCGACCATAGCCGCAGGATGCGCAGGAACGCCAGATTTGCCAACGCCGTCGGCATCAGCAGCGTCAAAAGGATGAAGACATCGACCCAGGATGTCGGCTGTTTCATCAGCCGCAGCATGTCGTTGGAGGCTAACAGCCGGGCAATCAGGTCGGCGGCGACCAGCGCCGCGACGGTATAGTCGAGCCACAGGAATGACGGCTTGTCCTGGAGCACCGGCGTGGCAACGAAGAAGGCGATGATGGCGAGGTCGATGATGACCGCCACCAGTTGAAACCGGAACGCCGCCGGCGTGCGTCCGTGATAGAGCTTGCGCAGCCTGTCACGCAGCCGCGCCATCGCTGAGCTTTGCTGCAATCCGTCCTTCTCGGCTGCTTTCATCACCAAGTGCGTAACGGTCCCAGCCGGGGTCGTCTAGAGCATGATACCAAAAAGTGGGTGCCGGTTTGCGGAAAAGATCATGCTCCAACAAAGGGTTAGATCATGATGAGATTTCAACCAAATCTCATCATCATCTAGTGGCCCCGGTAATCGTCAGCCCTCCACCACCTTGCCGTCCGGCCCGACGAGGCGCCAGGCCGAGGCGGTGTCGTAGACGAACCGCTCCTCCGCAATCCGGTCACCACGCCAGCGCTGCAGGGCCACCTCTTCCAGCCGGCGCACGGTGCCGGCCTTGTCGACACGGTCGAAGGTCCAGCGGATGGCGACATTGTCGCCATCGACCAGGAATGTCTGGACAGGATGGGTGTGCATCTTCTCGATCCGGTCGAGTGCTGCCTGTTCATGCGCCATCAGTGTTTCCTTGCCCCGCCGCGGGACGCCAAGATTTTCCTGCATGGTGGCATCGTCATGGTAGAAGTCGGCGATCGCCTTGACATGGCTGCCTTCGACCACCGCCTTGAGGAAGGCTTCGACGCGTTCGCGGCTGGGCATGATTGTGCGTTCCTGTGACGTTTCTGCTCTACGCATGTGGTTCAAAGGAAGGTCAGTTCAACCACGCCCCGCACGCTGGCCCTATCGGCTGCAATGTCAGGCCCAGAGCATCTTTAGGCCGTCATGCACTGGCCGACGTCGATGCGACTGCCGTGTATATCAGCGCAGCCTAGACGAGCTCGACTTCCACCACACCCGGCACCGCGCGCATCGCAGACGCGATCTGCGGCGAGATGCGGTAGCGATTGGGCAATTCGATCTCGATCTCACCTTGCCCGGCTTCCTTGATCAGCACGAAGCTGACCTGGCCCTCGCCCTTTACCGCCAGTTGGCCGGCCAGCATGCCGATCGGAGCCGCATCGCGCACGAAGATGCGCAGCGCCTTCTGGATACGGCTGGCCTCATCCTCCAGCGACTGCACCGTCTGGATGCGCAGATTGACCCCTTCGGGCCTATCCTCGGCCGAAACGGTGATCACCACCGAACGTCCGGGCTCGAGCAGATCGCGATACTGCGCCAACCCTTCCGAAAACAGCACGGCTTCATATTGGCCAGATGTGTCGGAAAAGGCGATGACGCCCATCTTATTGCCGGTTCGGGTCTTGCGCTCCTGCTTGGTGGTGACGGTGCCGGCGAGCCGGCCCGCGGCGGCACCGCGTTTGACCGCAGCCGAGAACTCGCCCCAGTTTTGCACGCGCATCTTCTGCAGGGCCGCCTTGTACTCGTCGAGCGGATGCGCCGAGAGATAGAAGCCGACGACCTGGAATTCACGGTGCAGCCGGTCGGCGGCAAGCCAAGGATCGGTCTGCGGCAAATTGAGCGCCTGCTGCTGCGCGCCGAGCGACGCGCCGAAAATGTCGTGCTGGCCCGAAATGGCATTCTGCTGCGCCAGCGAAGCCAGCCCCATCATCCGTTCGACGCCGGCCATCATCTGGGCGCGGTCGTGGCCGAAGCAGTCGAGCGCGCCGGCCATGATCAGGCTTTCGAAGACGCGCTTGCCGACGATCTTGGGATCGACCCTTTCACAGAAATCGGCGAGATTCTTGAACGGCTTTTCGCCGCGCATGGCGACGATGTGCTCGACCGCGGCGTCGCCGACGCCCTTGAGGGCCGCCAGCGAATAGTAAATGCGGTTCTCGCCGACCTCGAAATTGCGGAAGCTGGTCATCACTGACGGCGCCACCACCTCGATGCCGAGACGCAGCGCATCCTGGCGGAAATCGGCGAGTTTGTCGGTATTGCCCATGTCGAGCGTCATCGACGCCGCCAGGAACTCGACGGGGTAATGCGCCTTGAGATAGGCGGTCTGGTAGGACACGACGGCGTAGGCGGCCGCGTGCGATTTGTTGAAGCCGTAGTCGGCGAACTTGGCCAGAAGGTCGAAGATGAAGTCGGCCTGCGGCTTGCCGACGCCGCGTTCGACCGCACCGGTGACGAAACGCTCGCGCTGCTTGTCCATTTCGGCGCGGATCTTCTTGCCCATCGCGCGACGCAGCAGATCGGCTTCGCCGAGCGAATAGCCCGACAGTTCCTGCGCGATCTGCATCACCTGTTCCTGGTAGACGATGACGCCTTGCGTCTCCTTCACCAGATGGTCGATTTTGGGATGGATCGAGGCCATCTCCTCCTCGCCATGTTTTCTGGCATTGTAGGTCGGGATGTTCTCCATCGGGCCGGGACGGTAGAGCGCCACCAGCGCGATGATGTCCTCGATGCAGTCGGGCCGCATGCCGATCAGCGCCTTGCGCATGCCGGCACTTTCCACCTGGAACACACCGACCACTTCGCCGCGCGACAGCATGGCGTAGGTTTCAGGATCGTCGAGCGGGATCGTCGCCAGATCGATCTCGATGCCGCGCCGGCGGATCAGCTTCACCGCCGTCTCCAGCACCGTCAGCGTCTTCAGGCCGAGGAAGTCGAATTTTACCAGCCCGGCCTGCTCGACATATTTCATGTTGAACTGGGTGACCGGCATGTCGGAGCGCGGATCGCGGTACATCGGCACCAGTTCCGACAAGGGCCGGTCGCCGATGACGATGCCGGCGGCGTGCGTCGAAGCGTGGCGGTAGAGCCCTTCCAGCTTTTGCGCCATATCGAGCAGCGTCTGCACGATTGGCTCCTTCTCCGCCTCCTCGGCAAAGCGCGGCTCGTTGGCGATGGCATCCGCCAGCTTGACCGGATTGGCGGGGTTCTGCGGCACCATTTTGGAGAGCTTGTCGACTTGGCCGTAAGGCATTTGCAGCACGCGGCCGACGTCGCGCAGCACCGCGCGCGCCTGCAGCGTACCGAAGGTGATGATCTGCCCAACCTGGTCGCGGCCATATTTCTGCTGGACGTAGCGGATGACCTCTTCGCGCCGGTCCTGGCAGAAGTCGATGTCGAAGTCGGGCATCGACACGCGGTCGGGGTTGAGGAAGCGCTCGAACAGCAGCGAGAAGCGCAGCGGATCGATGTCGGTGATGGTCGTGGAATAAGCGACCAGCGATCCGGCGCCCGAACCACGGCCCGGCCCGACCGGAATGCCTTGCGCCTTGGCCCATTTGATGAAGTCGGCGACGATCAGGAAATAGCCGGGAAACTTCATCTTCTCGATGATGGAGAGTTCGAAATCGAGCCGCTCGCGGTATTGTTCGACCGTGTAGCCGGAAGTGGGCCCATGCGCAGCCAGCCGCGCCTCCAGCCCCTCATGCGCCTGCCGGCGTAGCTCATCGGCCTCCGCTTTCAGCGCCACCTCATTGTCGGCGACATCGCCGCCGGTAAAGCGTGGCAGGATCGGATTGCGGGTCTTGGGATAATAGGAACAGCGCAGCGCGATCTCGACGGTGTTGTCGATCGCTTCCGGCAGGTCGGCGAACAGCCGCGCCATATCCGCCTGGCTGCGCAGGAAATTGTCCGAAGTCAGCCGGCGACGGTTGTCGGCGGCAACCACCGAACCCTCGGCAATGGCGATCAGAGCATCATGCGCGTCATAGTCGTCGCGGGCGGCGAAGAACGCCTCATTCGTGGCGACCAGCGGCAGATCATGGATATAGGCAAGGTCGACCGATGATTTCTCGATAGCGCGGTCATAACCGGAAACACGGTCCAGCTCGACATAGAGCCGGTCGCCGAACAGCGCCTTGAGTGCCAGAAGCCGCGTCTCGGCAAGATCTCGGCGATCCTCCTTCAGCGCCCGGCCGATCGGGCCGCGCGGCCCGCCGCTGAGGCAGATCAGGCCATCGCAATGGCCTTCCAGCATTGCTGACGTCAGATGCACGGGCTCGCCCGGCGGCGTCTCCAGATAGACCTGGCTGACCAGCCTGACGAGGTTGCTATAGCCAACCTCGGTGGCGGCGAGCAGCACCACGGCGTGCATCTCCGGACCATGGCGGCGGCGGTCGCGCTGCGCGTCGCTGGTCTCGCCGGAAAAGGCGAGATCGATCTGGCAACCGATAATCGGCTGGATGCCTTCCTTCACCGCCTTCTGGGCAAATTCCAGCGCGCCGAACAGATTGTTTGTGTCGGTGACTGCGATTGCCGGGCACTCGTCCTTGACGGCATGACCGACAACGGCGGCGACCTGCAAGGCGCCCTCGAGCAGCGAATACGCCGAATGCACGCGCAGATGGATGAACGGCCGCGCCGGCGCCTCCGGGCGCGCAGCAGCGAGCGCTGCTTCGCGCCTCAGGGGATCGCGTGGAAGTTTGTCATCCGCCATGATGTTTCAAATTGCTCGAAGGGCTTTGAGTCGATGGAGATGTATTGTCCCGGACCGGGCGATGCCAGTCCAGCACAAATGACCACCGACCACAGGCTTCCGTACCCAGCCGCACGGCTCAGAGATTGTTTCTGAAATTCGCTCTGGCGAGTCATATGATGGTGGTTTCGAGAACCGGAGCGCAGCGGCCATTGGTCCGTGAGCACGGGAAGCGCAGAAACCGCCTTCAGATGGCCGCCGGAGTAGAATTTCCAAACAATCTCTAGGCGAACTCCATGATCACCGCATCCACAGCCAGGCTGTCACCCGGCTTGGCGTTGAGCTTCGACACGACAAGATCGCGGTCGGCGCGCAGCACGTTTTCCATCTTCATCGCCTCGACCACGGCCAGCGTCTCGCCGGCCTTGACCTCCTGCCCCTCGGCAACCGCGATCGACACGACCAGGCCCGGCATCGGGCAAAGCAGCATCTTGGACGTGTCCGGCGCCACCTTCTCCGGCATCAGCCTTTCCAGTTCAGCCGTGCGCGGCAGCATGGCGCGTGCCCTCACCGACATGCCTTTCCAGGCAATGCGCAGGCCGTTCGGCGCCGGCCTGATCTGCGCCGTGACCTTGCGGGCACCGACAGTGCCGCGCCAGATGAGGTCGCCCGGCCGCCAGTCGGACGCCACCGTCAGCGCTTTGCCGCCATCGACCGACAGATCGATTTCCATCGGAATGGAGATCATGCCCTCGATGATCGAAGCCTGGAGATAGTCGTCGCCGAGCTTCACCACCCAATCGCGCTTGAGTGCGCCCGAATGCGGCGCCAGCCGCCCGCCCAGCCGGTCGAGCCGGTCGCGGCGCAGAAGCTCGACCGCGGTGGCGATCGCCGCCAGCACTGCCTTTTCATCGCCATTGGGCACGATCGGCGCGAAGCCGTCAGGACATTCCTCGGCGATGAAGCCCGTCGATATCCGCCCCTCGCGCCAGCGCGGATGCTGCATCAGCGCCGCCAGGAATGGAATGTTGTGCTCGATGCCGTCGACGACGAAACTGTCCAGCGCTTCCGACATGGCGTCGATTGCCGCCAGCCGTGTCGGCGCCCATGTGCAGAGTTTTGCCACCATCGGGTCATAGAACATCGAAATCTCGGAACCTTCGGTGACGCCGGTGTCGTTGCGGATGACGATGTCGCCGAACGTGCCCTCCTCTGGCGGCCGGTAGCGCGTCAAACGGCCGATCGAGGGCAGGAAATTGCGATAGGGATCCTCGGCATAGAGCCGGCTTTCCACCGCCCAGCCGTTCAGCTTGACGTCGCTCTGCTCGATCGCCAGCTTCTCGCCGGCGGCGACACGGATCATCTGCTCGACTAGGTCGATGCCGGTAACAAGCTCCGTCACCGGATGCTCGACCTGCAATCGTGTATTCATTTCAAGGAAATAGAAGTTCTTTTCAGCATCGACGATGAACTCGACGGTGCCGGCGCTCTGGTAATCGACCGCCTTGGCCAGCGCCACGGCCTGCTCGCCCATGGCCTTGCGCGTCCTGGCATCGAGGAATGGCGACGGCGCCTCCTCCGCAACCTTCTGGTTCCGGCGCTGGATCGAGCATTCGCGCTCGCCGAGATAGAGGGCGGTGCCATGCGCGTCGGCCAGCACCTGGATTTCGATATGACGCGGATCGACGACGAACTTTTCGATGAAGACGCGGTCGTCGCCGAACGAGCTTTTCGCCTCCGAGCGCGCCCGGTCGAAGCCGTCGCGCACTTCCGACTGGCTCCAGGCAATGCGCATGCCTTTACCGCCGCCGCCGGCCGAGGCCTTGATCATCACGGGATAACCGATCTCGCCGGCGATCTTTTCGGCATGGTCGGCATTTTCGATGACACCAAGCCAGCCGGGAACCGTCGACACTTCTGCGGCCTTGGCGAACTTCTTCGATTCGATCTTGTCGCCCATCGCCTTGATAGCCTTGGGTTTCGGACCGATGAAGACAATGCCCTCAGCCTCAAGCGCTTCGCAGAAGGCGGCCCGCTCCGACAGAAAACCGTAGCCGGGATGCACGGCCTGCGCGCCCGTCTCCTTGCAGGCAGCGATGATCTTTTCAGGCAGAAGATAGCTTTGCGCGGCAGGCGATGGCCCGATATGCACGGCTTCGTCGGCCATTTCGACGTGCACGGCGTCGCGATCGGCGTCGGAATAGACCGCTACGGTGGCAATCCCCATCCTGCGCGCCGTCTTGATGACGCGGCAAGCAATCTCGCCGCGATTGGCGATCAGGATTTTCGTGAACATCGAAGGCGTTTCCTCGGTCTTTCGTCCTTCTTATGGGCTTCGGCAGCCGGGCTCAAGCACCGCCGGCAGCGCACCCATCAAGACACTCCCTGCCCGCCAGGCCCGTGCCGAGGGGCGAAGGTTGGGCTCGCCGACGACTGGGCCAAGATTTGCGCCATATTTGGTCGCCAAATCGGGTTGAAACAGTATAGAAACCCTGAAAGCCTGAAGACCAATCGCCTTGGGAGGAATTGCCTAATGAAAACCCGCGCCGCTGTCGCTGTCGCCGCCGGAAAGCCGTTGGAAATCATGGAGGTCGACCTCGACGGACCGCGCGAAGGCGAGGTGCTGGTCGAGATCAAGGCGACCGGCATCTGCCACACCGACGAGTTCACCCTGTCGGGCGCCGATCCCGAAGGCCTGTTTCCGGCAATCCTCGGCCATGAAGGCGCTGGCGTTGTCGTCGATGTCGGCAAGGGCGTCACCTCGGTCAAGAAGGGCGACCACGTCATCCCGCTCTACACGCCGGAATGCCGGCAGTGCCCATCCTGCCTGTCGCGCAAGACCAATTTGTGCACCGCCATCCGCGCCACGCAGGGCCAGGGCTTGATGCCCGATGGCTCCTCGCGCTTCTCGATCGGCAAGGACAAGATCTTCCATTATATGGGCTGCTCGACCTTCTCGAACTTCACCGTGCTGCCCGAGATCGCGGTGGCCAAGGTCAATGCCGACGCCCCCTTCGACAAGATCTGCTACATTGGTTGCGGCGTTACCACCGGCATCGGCGCCGTCATCAACACCGCCAAGGTCGAGCAAGGCGCGACTGCTGTCGTCTTTGGTCTCGGTGGCATCGGCCTCAACGTCATCCAGGGCCTGAAGCTCGCCGGCGCTGACATGATCATCGGCGTCGACCTCAACAACGACAAGAAGGCATGGGGCGAGCGCTTCGGCATGACGCATTTCGTCAATCCGAAGGAGATCGACGGCGACATCGTTCCTCACCTCGTCAACTTGACCAAGCGCGGCGCCGACCAGATCGGCGGCGCCGACTACACATTCGACTGCACCGGCAACACCAAGGTGATGCGCCAGGCGCTGGAAGCCTCGCATCGCGGCTGGGGCAAGTCGGTCGTCATCGGCGTGGCCGGCGCCGGCCAGGAGATTTCGACCCGGCCGTTCCAGCTGGTCACCGGCCGCACCTGGATGGGCACCGCCTTCGGCGGCGCACGCGGCCGCACCGACGTGCCAAAAATCGTCGACTGGTACATGGACGGCAAGATCCAGATCGACCCGATGATCACCCATTTGCTGAAGCTGCAAGACATCAACAAGGGCTTCGACCTTATGCATGAGGGCAAGTCGATCAGGAGCGTCGTCGTTTATTGAGGAGAAGAAGCCGCCGACCGAAGGGCCAGCGACTGTAGTTGCATGGGTTCAACAAGGGAGGAAGATAATGCCTGAGAAACTGCATCCGAAAATCGACAATGGCCTGCCGAAGGAAAGCGCAAGCTTTGCCGGCGGCACGCTGGTCTGTGCCTGCACCAGCAAGCCGGTGAAGGTGACGGTCAAGGGCCAGATCGCCCACAACCATGCCTGTGGCTGCACCAAATGCTGGAAGCCTGACGGCGCGGTGTTCTCGGTCGTGGCCGTAGCCGGCACCGGCGATGTCACAGTCACCGAAAACGGCGACAAGCTGAAAGTGGTCGACCCCTCGGCACTTATCCAGCGTCACGCCTGCACCGGCTGCGGTGTCCATATGCACGGACCGGTCGAGCGCGACCATCCGTTCAAGGGTCTGTCCTTCATCCATCCCGAGCGCTTCCAGGAAGACGGCTGGTCACCGCCGGGCTTCACCGCTTTCGTTTCGTCGATCATCGAATCCGGTGTCGACCCCAAGCGCATGGACGGCATCCGCGGCCAGTTGAAGTCGATGGGCCTCGAGCCCTATGACTGTCTCAATCCCGGCCTGATGGATTACATAGCCACCTGGACGGCGAAGAAGTCGGGCGCGCTGCCGGCCTGACAGTACGAGATTTCTGGCATGGGGCCGGGTAACATGCCGGCCCCATGTCCGTTTTGGAGAGATAATGCCGGCACCCGCCATCTACGTCGACGCCGACGCCTGCCCGGTGAAAGCCGAGGTCGAGAAGGTCGCCGAGCGCCATGGCGTGGTCGTCACCTACGTCTCCAATGGCGGGCTGCGTCCGTCGCGCGATCCGATGATTCGCAACGTCGTCGTCTCTAAAAGCGCCGATGCCGCTGACGATTGGATCGTCGAGAACGCAAAACCCAACGACATCGTGATCACCGCCGACATCCCGCTTGCCGCTCGCACCGTGGCGCTCGGCGCGCATGTGCTTGGGCCAACCGGCCGGCCGTTCACGCCGGAGACCATCGGCATGGCGGTTGCAATGCGCGATTTGAAGCAGCATCTGCGCGAAACCGGCGAGAGCAAGGGCTACAATGCCAGCTTTGCGCCACAGGATCGCTCGCGTTTCCTGGGTGAGCTCGACCGTATCTTGCGGCGGGCTCTGAAATCCGTCACACCCGACCAGACGTGAAGCATCATCCGAGGTCGGGCTATGGCCGACACATCGCCGAATAACCCCTTGCAGCGGCACAAGCAGTTCTTTGTGTCGCTAGCCGTCGGTCTGGTCGTATTTGCCGCGGTATTGCCTTTGATTGGATCGCTCCCCGTCTCCACGCGGCTTGCCTATTCGATCTCGATTGCCGCCGATTCCTTCTTCGTCGTCTTCATCGCGCTCGTCATCGCCAAGATGCCGCTGCTGTCCGGCCGCTATCTCAGCAAGAACGCGCGCGAACTGGACCTCCCAGTGCTGGGCATCTTTGCCATCACGCTCGGCATCGTCGCCATGGCCATTGTCCTGCTGTTCCTTTTGATCAATCACAAGGATCGCGACCCCATCGAACTCGGCTTCGCCATGCTGTCGATCCCGCTTGGCTGGTTCACCATCCATGCCATGGCCGCCCTCCACTATGCGCATGTCTACTGGATGGACGGCGACGCGATCGATGCCGAAACCAAGAAGAAGATACCGGTCGGCGGCCTCGATTTTCCCGGCAGCAAACGGCCGGACGGTTGGGACTTTCTCTATTTCGCGACGGTGATCGGCATGACCGCGCAGACCGCCGACACCGCGATCACGACCTCGCATATGCGCCGCGTGGTGCTTGTCCATTCGATCCTGTCGTTCTTCTTCAACGCCGTCATCGTCGCCGCCGTCGTCAATCTCGCGGTGAGCCTCGGCAATTGAGTATCCGTGCCCGCGATAAACCCGTGCCCGTAATAAAAACGTGACCGCATGAAACATCGCTTTCGATAGCGACGTATTGGGAGGACAAGGACGAGCGCGGCCATCCCAGGATCGCGCAGCCGGAGGCGAGGAAAAGATGGAAACCATTACCATGAGTCAGCCCGGCGCAGGCGTCGATGCCGCCTCAACGAAGGATGCGACGCTGATCTACCGGCAATCGCGCTGGACCCGCCTGACGCACTGGCTGTGGGCGATCTCGCTGTTCTTCATGCTTTTGTCCGGCCTGCAGATCTTCAATGCCCGGCCGCAGCTCTACATCGGCAAGCAATCCGGCTTCGAGTACAACAACACCGTCTTTGCCATCGGCGCCGAAAACACCGCCACCGGCCCGCGCGGCTATACCGAAATCTTCGGCCATCGCTTCGACACCACAGGCGTGCTCGGCTGGTCGGGCCCGGCCGGGCAGCAAACGTCGCGTGCCTTCCCGTCCTGGGCGACAATCCCGTCCTATTACGATCTCGGCACCGCCCGCGTCGTGCATTTCTTCTTCGCCTGGATACTGACAACCACCTTGGTCGTCTGGCTGGTCGCCAGCCTGGTCAACGGCCATCTGCGCCGCGATCTGGCGCCGCGCCTTGACGATCTCAAGCGGCTGCCGCAGGACATCATCGAGCACGCCAAGCTCAGGTTCCACCACACACGCGAATACAACACGCTGCAGAAAATGGCCTATGGCGGCGTACTGTTCGTGCTGTTGCCACTCATGATCATCACCGGCCTTGCCATGTCGCCGAGCATGAACTCGGTGCTGCCCTGGCTCAACGAACTGCTCGGCGGAAGGCAGACGGCGCGCACCATCCATTTCACGGTGATGGTGCTGCTGGTCGGCTTTTTCATCGTCCATATGATGATGATCCTCGCCGCCGGCCCGATCAACGAACTGCGCTCGATCATCACCGGCTGGTACCGCTCCGATCCGCCAAGGCATGGCGACACCGAGAGGAGTGCGTGAGATGGCCAAATTCCAGATCAGCCGCCGAAAGTTCCTAACGGGCGCCGGCCTCGGCGTTTCCGGCATCATGTTGTCGGGCTGCGATGCCTTCGACAGCCAGCTCGGCATGGGTGACGGCCTGCGCAGTTTCCTCGAAAACGCCAATGGCCTGACCTACCGCGCGCAACGCTGGCTTGCCGGCCGCGATGCTCTGGCGCCGGAATTCACCGAGGCCGACATCCGCCAGCCGCAGCGGCCGAACGGCGTCACCGCGCCCGAGGATGACACCTACAAGGGCCTGCTCGCCAACAATTTCGCCGACTGGCGGCTGGAGGTAACGGGCCTGATCGAAAAGCCGCTGTCGCTCAGCCGCGAGCAGTTGGAGAACATGCCGAGCCGCACGCAGATCACCCGCCACGACTGTGTCGAAGGCTGGAGCTGCATCGCCAAATGGACCGGCACCCCGCTGTCGCTGGTGCTCGACCTGGCTGTGGTCAAGCCGCAGGCCCGCTATGTCATGTTCCACTGCCTCGATACGATCGATCGCAGCCTCTCCGGGGAAATCAAATATTACGGCACCATCGACCTGATCGATGCCCGCCACCCGCAGACGATCCTCGCCTACGGCCTCAACGGCAAGCCGCTGCCGGTCGAAAACGGTGCGCCGCTGCGCGTGCGCGTCGAACGACAGCTCGGCTACAAGATGCCAAAGTATCTCTACAAGATCGAGCTCGTCGACAGTTTTGCCAATATCGGCGGCGGCCGCGGCGGCTATTGGGAAGACAATGGCTATGACTGGTATGGCGGGATTTGATGGGCCTCGCATTCTGACCGAGCACGATCTGACTCCGACCGAACCGAGCTTTCCTGAGGAAGCTGGTTTCGAGCGCGTGGCCAAACTTGGCGATTGGCCTGAAGACACTCCAATACCGTCCTCTGCAAACCGGTCGCAGAAAACGGCGCGGCTTAAGCAACCTTGTCGAGCAGCGGCTTGAGCGCCGGATGTATCTCGGGCGAGGCGAGTTTGATCAGCGTCAGCAGCGCGCGTTCATTGTCACGCAGCGGGCGGTCGGTGCCGATGCGATCGGCCAGCCATTTCGCCTCGCTGGCTTCGATCGTCTCGGCGCGGCGCGCGAGTGCCTCGGCGGCACGGTTCTTCGACTCCCATTCGGCCTCGATATCGCCGGGCGAACGATAGGCTTCCATGATGCCGGCCAGTCCGCCCGACACCATGCGGCTGAAGAAGCCACCAATTTCGGGCTCGGCCTGGTCCAAGAAACTGTCACGACGCAGCGCCACATCGCGCGTCGGCGCTTCGTAGCCGGCCGAACACATGACGAAATTGGCGAGCGCCTTGACGAACAGGTCGTTCCAGGACGGGTCGTTGTGGGCCGCTGCGGTCTGCTCGTTGATCTGGAACAGCACCTCGGCCTCAACCCGTGTGATGGCAATGTTGCCGTCGCCGCCATAGGCATGGAGAATGCGGCGCAACAGATCGACCTCTGCCTTGGCGACCAGCCCGGGAACCAGCGCGCCGCCGAGCATCAGTGGTCCCTTGCCGTCGACCCACCGCGTTGGCGACCTGCTCGAGCGCATAGGCGGAGAGCCGGCCGGGCGATGATTTCGCCCTTTCCAGCACATGCACCAGCAGCTCCAGTTCGGTCACACTGTCGACCATTCCGTCGCGCGAGATGGTCTGGATCAGCCAACCGGCATTGTCTTCAGAGATATAGCCTGCCGGCTTTTCCTGGTAGACGATGTAGTCGGTAACGGCCTCGACGAAGAATTCAGGCCATTGCGGGCATTTGTCCGTCGCTGTCGCATCGAGCGCCTTCAGCCTCGCCGCGCGTCACCACGCCGTCAGCGAACACTTCGCGACGCAGCATGACGACATCTTCCGCCGTGATGCGGTCCTTGGAGGCCAGCCCCGCCACCGGCGCGCTCCCGATCCGTTCGCCCATCTGTCAATCCCCATCCGCCGTGCCCAACGCAATTGCCGGCCAAACCGTCAGCCCAGAATATCGCCATTGTCTTGAAAAACCGGCAAACGGCGTGGTTAGCGAAGACTGTAAAGACGACGCGCTTTACGTGTCGCTGGCAGGTGACAAGGTGTCGCCGACAAGCTATGGATGGCGCGTCGAGGGCTTAAGTTTTGAGTCCTACCTGTTTGCGGGAGAGAGCAGCGCGAGCTGTCGCCGAAGGGGAAATCGCCCGAAATCTCTCAGGCAAAAGAACCGTAGACGGGAAAGACACTCTGGAAAGTCGGGGCTTGCCCCCGCGCCGAAGGTGTAAGCGTCGCCGACAGAGTTCCGGTTGCGCGAGTCTCTCAGGCTTCAGACAGAGGGGCACGGACTGGTCGCCAGCAGCGGCCGATTGCGTGCGACTCTGGAGATGACATGACGGGCGACGACACCAAACACCTTCCTCTCGAAGATCTGCACACCGCCGCCGGCGCACGCTTTGGCGCCTTTGCGGGCTGGTCGATGCCGCTGACCTATCCGGCCGGCGTGATGAAGGAGCACCTTCACACCCGCGAACATGCCGGCCTGTTCGACATTTCGCATATGAAGCTGTTCGCTGTCAGCGGACCGGGCGCTGCGGCACTGCTCAACCGCGCCAGTCCGCTCGATGCCGGCGCGCTTGAGATTTCACAGTCCAAATATAGTTTCTTCCTCAACGAGGCCGCCGGGATCATCGACGATCTGATCGTCACCCGGCTCGGCGCCGAGCGCTTCATGGTGGTCGCCAACGCCGGAAATGCGGTCGAGGACGAGAAGCATTTGCGTGCGCTGGCCGCGGACTTCGACGTCAAAGTCGATGCGCTCGACCGCGTCTTCCTGGCGATCCAGGGGCCGGAAGCCTGGGCTGCCTTGTCCCGCGCCGGCATCGAGACCGGCTCACTCTTGTTCATGCATGGCATCGAGCCGAAGCAAAACTGGTTCATGAGCCGCTCCGGCTACACCGGCGAGGACGGCTTCGAGATCGGCCTGCCGGAGGCGGATGCGCGCGCTCTGGTCACGAAACTGCTCGAGGACGAGCGTGTGTTGTGGATCGGCCTTGCTGCCCGCGACTCGCTGCGGTTGGAGGCCGGCCTGTGCCTGCACGGCCAGGACATCACGCCGGAGATCGATCCGGCGAGTGCCGGCCTGATGTGGGCGATCCCCAAAGATCTCCGCGCCGGCGGGTCCTTCATCGGCGCCGATGCGCTGCGGTCCATCCTGGAGCGCGGGCCGTCGCAAAAGCGCGTCGGCCTGAAGCCGGACGGCCGCCAGCCGGTGCGCGCCGGCGCTGCTTTGTTCGATGCCGACGGCGATCCGACCGGCTACGTGACATCAGGCGGCTTCGGCCCGTCGGCCGGCCATCCCGTCGCCATGGGCTATGTGTCAACGGCCTTGGCCAAGCCGGGCACGAAACTGTTCGCCGACGTTCGCGGGACGAAAATCCCGGTCGATATCAGTTCCTTGCCCTTCACTCCTCATCGCTACCGCAAAGGATAATTCCGATGGCAAAAACCTATTTCACACAAGATCACGAATGGCTGAGCGTCGAGGGAGGCATCGCCACCGTCGGGATAACCGACTATGCGCAGGAACAGCTTGGCGATCTCGTCTTCGTCGAACTGCCTCAAATCGGCACCAAACTCAGTAAGGGCGACACCGCCGTGGTCGTCGAATCCGTCAAGGCGGCATCCGATGTTTATGCGCCGGTTGATGGCGAGATCACCGACGCCAACGGCGCGCTGTCCTCGGACCCGTCGCTGGTCAACTCCGCTGCGACCGGCGACGGCTGGCTGTGGAAGATGAAGCTCGCCGACGAAGGCCAACTCGCAGGCCTCATGGATGAGGCCGCCTACAAAGCCCATATCGGTTGACATCAGGACCTATTGCCATGAGCGCAGCACTTACCCCCTTCTCGGCCCGCCACATCGGTCCTGATGTAAACGACGTCAGAGCCATGCTTGCCGTGATCGGCGTTCCCTCCGTCGAGACGCTGATCAGCCAGGCTGTGCCGCAGTCGATCCGCCTCGATCTGCCGCTGGCCCTTCCCGCGCCGGCCAGCGAAGCCGAAGCGCTGGCCGAATTGGCTGCGACCATGGCAAGAAACAGGGTGCTGAAGAGCTTCATCGGCGCCGGCTATCACGGCGTCCATGTGCCGCCGGTCATTCAGCGCAACCTGTTCGAGAACCCGGCCTGGTACACCGCCTATACGCCCTACCAGGCCGAGATCAGCCAGGGCCGCCTGGAAATGCTGTTCAACTTCCAGACCCTGGTCACCGAATTGACCGGCCTGCCGGTGGCTTCGGCTTCCCTGCTCGACGAAGCGACGGCGGTGGCCGAAGCGGTCGGCATCGCGCTGCGCCATCATCGCGACAAGCGCACCAAGGTGGCGCTAGCCGGCACGCCGCATCCGCAGACGCTGGACGTCGTGCGCACCCGCGCCGAGCCGCTCGGCATCGAGATCGATGGCGAGACCATCGACGACAACACCGCCGCCCTGCTGGTCTCCTGGCCGGACACGTTTGGCGTCTATGGCGACCACAAGGCGGCGATCGAGAAGGCTCGCGCCACCGGCGCCGTGGTCGTCTTCATCGCCGATCCGCTTGCGCTCACGCTGACCGAAGCGCCGGCCAGGCTTGGCGCCGACATCGCCGTCGGCCCGATGCAGCGCTTTGGCGTGCCGATGGGCTTTGGCGGCCCGCACGCCGCCTATTGCGCCGTCTCCGACAAGCTGACCCGGCTGATGCCCGGCCGCCTCGTCGGGCAGTCGATCGACAGCAAGGGCCGTCCCGGCTATCGCCTCGCCCTGCAGACGCGCGAACAGCATATCCGCCGCGACAAGGCGACCTCCAACATCTGCACCGCGCAGGCGCTGCTTGCCAACATGGCGACCGCCTACGCGATCTGGCACGGCCCCACTGGTTTGCAGGCGATCGCAGCCCGCATCCATGAGCTCGCCAACGGCCTCGCAGCAGGCCTGAAAACCGCTGGTGTTTCCGTGCTCGGCTCAAGCCGTTTCGACACGGTGACAGCCGAAGTGAAGGGCAAGGCAGCTTCGATCGCCGCTGCCGCTGAAAAAGGTGGCCGGCTGCTGCGCGTCATCGATGCCGACCGCATCAGCATCGCCTTCGACGAAACCTCGACCGAGGCGGATCTCGAGGCTATCGCCGCCCTGTTCGGCGCCAAGTCCGGCGCTACTGAGGCGGGCGCGATGCCCGGCAAGCCGCGCGGCAAGGAGTTTCTGACCCAGCCGGTTTTCCGCGAAAACCACTCCGAGACCGACATGATGCGCCTGCTGCGCAGGCTAGCCGACAAGGATTTGGCGCTCGACCGCACCATGATCCCGCTGGGCTCCTGCACCATGAAGCTCAACGCGGCGGCCGAAATGATGCCGGTCAGCTGGCCTGTTGTCGCCAACCTCCATCCCTTCGCGCCGGCCAGCCATTCGGCCGGCTATCGCGCCATGGTCGGCGAGCTGGAAGGCTGGCTGGCGGAGATCACCGGCTTCGACGCCGTCAGCCTGCAGCCCAATGCCGGCAGCCAAGGCGAATATGCCGGCCTGCTCGCCATCCGCGCCTATCACCGTTCGCGTGGCGAAGGCCATCGCACCATCTGCCTGATCCCCCAGTCCGCGCATGGCACCAATCCCGCGAGTGCGGCGATGGCCGGCATGAGCGTCGTCGTCGTGCGTTGCCTGGAGGACGGCAATATCGACATGGACGATATGCGGGCCAAGGCCAACGAGCATTCCAAGAATCTCGCAGCTCTGATGTTCACCTATCCCTCGACGCACGGCGTCTACGAGGAAGGCGCGCGCCACCTGTGCGCTCTCATCCACGAACATGGCGGCCAGGTCTATTTGGACGGCGCCAACCTTAACGCGCTGGTCGCCCTGGCGCGGCCCGCCGATATCGGCGCCGATGTCTGCCACATGAACCTGCACAAGACCTTCTGCATCCCGCATGGCGGCGGCGGTCCGGGCGTCGGTCCGATCGGCGTCAGGGCGCATCTGAAACCCTATCTGCCGGGTCATGTCACCGAAGGTTCGGCGCATGCCGTGTCCGCTGCCCCGTTCGGCAGCGCTTCCATCCTGCCGATCACCTGGATGTACATCCGCATGATGGGCGCCGCCGGCCTGAAGCAGGCGACGGAGACGGCGATCATCTCGGCCAATTATGTGGCGACGCGGCTCGCGCCGCACTTCCCGCTTCTCTACAAGGGCAGGCACGATCGCATCGCGCATGAATGCATTGTCGACACGCGCGTGCTCAAGGAGAGCGCTGGCATCAGCGTCGACGATATCGCCAAGCGGCTGATCGATTACGGTTTTCACGCGCCGACCATGTCGTTCCCTGTCGCCGGCACGCTGATGGTCGAGCCGACCGAATCCGAGCCCAAGCGCGAACTCGACCGGTTCTGCGAGGCGATGATCGCCATTGCCGGCGAGGCAGCGAAAGTGGCGAAGGGTGAATGGCCGCTCGAGGACAACCCGCTGGTCAATGCCCCGCACACGGCGGCCGAAACCCTTGCCGGCCAGTGGACCCACCCCTATTCGCGGCTGGAAGCGGCCTACCCCGCCGGCGATGTCGATACAGCGGCCAAATACTGGCCGCCGGTCTCGCGCATCGACAATGTCGCCGGCGACCGCAACCTCGTCTGCTCCTGCCCGCCGCTGTCGGAATATCTCGGCGCCGCCGAATAACACTCTGGCCTGTCAGGCTGAGCGCAGGGCCGGTCCGTCGGCTTTGCTTACCCGGTTCAGCACAAGCACGCGGTTCCGCCCCGCGTGCTTGGCCGCGTAAAGCGCTTTGTCTGCCTCGGCCAGGACGTCCTCGAGGCTGCTGCCGTCTTCCTTGCCAAAGCCAATGCCACCGCTGACGCTACTGCGCAACGGCCCGCGCGGCGTCGGCACCACTTCCGTGCCGAAGGCGACGCCGATCCTGCTGGCGAGATCGTAGGCCTTGTCCTCAGTCATCCGCGACATGACCAACGCGAACTCCTCGCCGCCCAGCCGGAAGGCGTCGACGCCAACCCTGTCATACTTCTTGATGACAGCGGCGAAACGGCAGAGCACCCGATCGCCGACGGGATGGCCATAGACATCGTTGGTCCGCTTGAAGTCGTCGAGGTCGAACATGGCGACCGACATGAACGGGCCGAAGACGTGCTCGCCATAAAGCGAGTTCAAAGCCCGCCGGTTCATCAGCCCGGTCAACGGGTCGGTCAAGGTCTCGGCCTTCAGTTCGATCTGTGCCTGCAGATGATGCAGCGACAGCGTCAGCGCGCCGAGAGCCGTCATGCAGGCGACCGCCACGACCGAATTCAACCGCTCGGCCCAATTGTCGGGTGCGACGCCGAGCACCCACTGGCCCTTGACCAGAAGCACGGCGCCGCAGAGCCCGAAGGATACGCCACAGACGCCGCTTAGCGCCGAAACGACCAGCAGAATGCCGCGATCATGACCGCCCTTGATCCAGAACATCATCCCGATCGAGGCGAGCAGCACTGTTACCGTCGCATAGGTGAGGATGAAGGCGACACCATCGAAACCGAGATAGGTGACGCCGGCGCACACGGCCATCGCGAGCAGGGCCGGCAGGACAGCGCGGCTGTAATTGCGCACACCAAGATATTGCATGGCCGAAAGTGAAAGCGCCAGGAAACCGAGGCTGAGCAGCGCCAGCGCCGCTTGGCAAAGCAACGGACTGGGCTCCCTCGTGTAGCGCCAGAAGACGATGACGTGGGCGACAAGGACGAGAATGCCGCACGCAACCGTCAGCACGAAGCGTGCACGCGGCGCCGTGAACCAGATCACAAACATGGTGACGCTCAGGCATGTGCCCGACAGCGCAGCCGCCAGCAATAGCGAACTGAAATCCAGCATGGATGAGCGGCAACCTTTGGGATCTTCGATTTGTGGCGCATCATAGGCATGCAACCGGCCGGAGATACCGTTTTCGGCCGGTTTTCAAAGCAACCTGCCGACAGGGTTTACAAAGCGTCGACTGCCGTCCCGCGAAGCTCGGCACGCGAGTGTCCCTAGTCTCAGCCCTTGTTGAGCAGCGCCAGATTGGCGTTGATCACGCTCGGGTCGGCCATGCCGGCCCTTGCTTCCATGAGCAGCGCTCTCGCCTTCTTCTTGTTGCCGCGCAGCAGCTGCGAATAGCCCATATTGTTGACAATCTGCGGCTTGCGCCCGGCAACCTTCAAAAGCTGGTCGTAGGCGCGGTCGGCGAAGTCGAACCGGCCGAGTTCGTCATAGGAGGCGGCAAGCCCCATCCATCCCTCGGCACTGTCGGCCTTCAGTTCCACGGCCTTGCGAAAATGCTGTTCGGCAAGGCCGTAATTGGCCTCGCGGAACTGCGCCTTGCCTTGCGCAAGGTCGGAGGTGCTGACGTCTTTTGCCACCGGTTGGATCGATGTGGTCTTGGTTTTGTCGACGTTGTCGGTCGTGCAGCCGCCGACCATCAAGACGGCCGCTAGCGCGGCCATTGCCGTGAAACTTCTGTGACGCATGCCCCTGGCCCCAATCGCCCGATTTACCGGGTCGTTCTTCAGGAGGCAGACTACAACAGGGCAATTAAACTTCAGTGCTGAAACGCCCCTAAAATTTGGTTTCGGGCACACCAGCCATTAACCAGCCGAGGGTCCGGCTCCATCGACTTGAGCCCCGCCGGAAACTGATAGCGGCTGCCGTCATAGCGCAGCCGGTAGGTTCGTTTCATGGACCTTCCGGGATGGGACTGGCACTCGCCATTCTTGTCGACAGACGGATTGTCGGTGTCCAACCGCTCGAACACTGTGATGTCGTGATAGCCGTGATGTCTCGCCGGGCTCATCGCCAGGCTGACCCGGCTGGATTGAAAGGATCCTGAGCAATTGGTGTCGCCTTCGCCGCCAAAGCCGGCCACGATGATGCCGTCGAGCACCAGGCGCAGATCACCGCCGTCAAGGGCATAGAGTCGCAGGTCGGTTTCGCTGAAGGGATTGGGCCGCGAATGGCTCGCCATTTGGATGCGCAGGCCAAAGCCGGTGACACCGGGCGCCAGGCCATAGCGGCCGGTATCGAATTCGACCTTGTTGATGGCGATGGCATCATCGGTCATCAGCCCGGGCTGGAGCAGGCGCTGGCGCACCTGCCGGGTCTTCCTGTCGACGACCAGAAGGTCGACATCGCCGACATGCCCGTCGTCGCTGGATTGGCTGCTGTCGATGAGCGGCACCGCGACCAGCAACAGATCGTCATGGGCAGGCCATATCTTGCAGACGAGGCCAAACGGCGTATCCGGGAGCGTCACGGCGATGCTGGTATGGGGTTCGAGCGTGAACGAGGCGCCGTCTGCGCTCTTTTGGGCCCTGGGATAGGCCTGTTGCACCAGGGCGGCAGCATCGCCGCAATCGTCGGCCGCGGCCGAGGCCGGCGACAGACTGGTGGCGGCCAGGCCGAGGAAAGCGGTGCACAAGACTATTCGCATGGACGGCTCACTCATTTTGCTTTGCGGATTTTGCCGAAGGAGAGCGACCGAACCGGCCGGGTTTCGACATCCAGATGAAGCGTAGTTGGAGTGAGTAACCGCAAGAAGCCGCCGGGCAATCCCCTAGGTATCTACTGAACCGCCGTCATTTTGACGATGATCGGGATGACGGCGATCATCAGCACCACCGGCAGGATGCACACCACCACCGGCACCGACATCTTGGCCGGCAAGGCATGTGCCTTCTCCTCGGCCAGCGACATGCGCTTGTGGCGCATTTCGTCGGAGAACACGCGCAGCGCCCCGGCAAGGCTGGTGCCGAGTTCCTTCGACTGCTGCAAAAGCGTGGCGAAGGAGCGCACCTCGTCCAAGCTGAGGCGGTCGGCGAGCGCCTTCAAGGCATCGTCGAGGCTGCGGCCGGCCCTGAGTTCCAGCGACACCAGCTGCAGGTTTTGGCTCAGCGACGGATAGGTCTTGGCCAGTTCCTTCGAGACCCGCTCGATGCCTGCCTCCATGCTCATGCCGGCATCGGAGCAGACGATCATCAAATCCATGAAGTCGGGAAAGCCGTTGCGGTATTCGCGCATCTTTTCCCGCACCTTCTGGCTGAGCACCAGGCCGGGCACGAAATAGCCGGCGGCTCCCGACAGGATGATGAAGGTCCAGCGGCTGGTCGCGGTGGAATCGGCGCTGCCCATCCAATGGTTGACCAGGAACGCGCCGATCGTTGCGCCCACCAGGCAGGCGAAGCGGATCAGGAAGAATGTGCCGATCGCGCGCGGCTCCATATAGCCCGCCTGGATCAGCTTCATACGCAACCGGGCGACATTTTCCGGATCGCTCTTGGCGTAGAATTCCTGCGCCCGCTTCACCGCCTTCTCGCGCACGACGCTCTGGTTCTTCTTCGGCGCCGCCTCGGCCTGTTGGGGAGTCTTGCTGTCGTCGATCTTGAGCCGGCGCTTGAGATCGTTGCGGTCGCCTTTGGCTACCACGAGCGGCCATGCCACCGCGCTGCCACCCAACACCAGCAGCAGCGCGGCTACCGGCATCAGCGACGTCGGCGCCAGCGATGCAAGAAACTGGATCATCTGCTCCATCTCAGAACCGGAAGTTCGACATCTTGAACATGATGATGTTGCCCAGCATCAGCCATGTCACGGAACCGCCCAGCAGATACCACGTCTTCGGTACATCCCAGACGCTCTGATAGAATTGCGGCATCATCACCATGATGGTGGCGAACAGCAGTGCCGGCACCGCCGTCAGGATATAGGCCGACATACGACCCTCAGTCGAAATGGCGCGCACCTTGCGGCGCAGCTTGCCGCGTTCGCGGATCGTCGTCGACAGCCCGTCGAGGATCTCGCGCAGATTGCCGCCCGAACTCGTCTGGATGGAAACCGCGGTGACGAACAGCGGCAGATCCTCCTGGCCGACGCGGTCGAACAGTGAATTCAGCGCCGAAACCAGGTCGGAACCATAAGTCACCTCGTCGGAGATAACGCCGAATTCGGTGCCGATCGGATCGGACATCTCGCGCGACACCATCGAGATCGCCACCGGAACCGGATGCCCGGCCTTCAAGCCGCGCGTGATCAATTCCAGCGCCTCCGGCAACTGCACGCCGAAACGCTTCACCCGCCGGGCACGCTTGGAACGCAGCACAATCACCGGCAGCAGCGCTGTCAGCACCACAAACAGCAAAATGGCGAGCAACAGCGGCAGGCCGTACCAGAGCGCGACGAGCATCATGGCCAGCGCCACGCCCGTCGTCATCGTCAGGAATTTCGGCAACGGCATCACCATGCCAGACTGCGTGCGCAGCGCGCGAAAACGGTCGGGCGAGAAGAATGACGTGCCGGAATCGAGGCCGCGTTCCTTGCGCAGCTGAATCAGCACCTGTTCCTGGCTGATCTTGTTTTCCTGCAGCCTCATGCGCCGGTTGATGGCCAGGCGCTTGTCGCTGCGGCCGGCATAGAGCAGATAGCAGCCTTCGGCGATCATGATGCCGGTCAGCGCTGCCGCGGCATAAACGACATAGATCGGGCTGAAATTCTCGAACACCCGGCTACTCCTGCGGCCGGCCGGGTTCGAAATATTTGCCGGGGAATTCAATGCCCATATTGCGCAGGTCCTCGAGGAAACGCGGGCGAATGCCGGTCGCCTCGTAGTGACCGAGGATCTTGCCGTCGGCCTCCATGCCAGTGCGCACGAAGCGGAATATCTCCTGCATCTGGATGACGTCCCCTTCCATGCCGGTCACCTCGGCGACGCTGGTCACCTTGCGCTTGCCGTCCGACAGTCGCGTCAGCTGGACGATAAGGTCGAGCGCGCTGGCGATCTGACTGCGGATCGACTGCACCGTCATCGGCATGCCGGTCATGCCCAGCATCTGCTCGAGGCGCGAAATGGCGTCGCGCGGCGTGTTGGCGTGGATGGTCGCCATCGAGCCTTCATGGCCGGTGTTCATCGCCTGCAGCATGTCGAAGGCCTCCTCGCCGCGGCACTCGCCGAGGATGACGCGGTCAGGGCGCATGCGCAGCGCGTTCTTGACCAGGTCGCGCTGCTTCAGCTCGCCATGACCTTCGATGTTGGCGGGGCGCGTTTCCATGCGCGCGACATGCGGCTGCTGCAGCTGCAGTTCGGCCGCGTCCTCGATGGTGATCAACCGTTCGTCTTCCGGAATAAAGGCTGACAATGCGTTGAGCATCGTCGTCTTGCCGGTGCCGGTGCCGCCCGAGATGATGGTCGTCTTGCGGGCGTGGACTGCCGCCGCCAGCACCTCGGCCATATTCTGGGTGATGGCGCCGAACTCGACCAGCTTGTGCAGGCCGAGCTTGTTCTTTGAAAACTTGCGGATCGACACCAGCGGCCCGTCGACGGCGACCGGGCGAATGGCGGCGTTGAAGCGCGAGCCGTCGAGCATGCGGGCATCGACCATCGGTTGCGATTCGTCGACCCGGCGGCCGACGGCGGCGACGATCTTGTTGACGATGCGCAACAGATGCGCCTCGTCCTTGAACGGGATATGGACCTGCTGCAGCTTGCCCCGTTTTTCGACGAAGCAGTTCTGGTGGCCGTTGATCAGGATGTCGTTGATGTCGGGGTCCTTGAGCAGCGGTTCCAGCGGGCCGAGGCCGACCATCTCATCGACGATGTCATCGACCAGTGCTTCAAGTTCGACGGTGTTGATCGCCATACGCTCCTGGCGGGTCTTTTCCGACACGAACTCCTGCACCTGCCGGCGCATCTCATCCTTGGGCAGGCGCTCCAGCGCGACCAGGTTGATTTCCTCGAGCAGCAGCCGGTGGATGCGCACGCGGGCATCGAGCACCTTGTTGGCGCTTTTTCCCGGTGTTGTCTCCGGCTTCGGCGGCAAGGCCTTGCGGTTCGTCGGGATGACCACGGCGTGATGCGCGACCGGCGCCGCCTCGGCCGGCTTCAGCGCGCGGACGTCACGGTTCTGCAGGGTCGAGAAGCGGCTGGTCATCCGGCTTTCCTCTTCAGGAGGCCCCTGCCGATGCCGAACAGCGAGCGCGATTTCTCCGGCGTCACCACGGCTTCTTCCGGCAGGATGATCCTCTTCAGATCGTTGACGACATTGGCGTTCGGGTCGATCTCATGCAGCGGCACGCCGCGGTCGACTGCTTCACGCACAAGCCGGTAATTGTTGGAGATGCCGCCGACGAAATGCTCGCCCAGGATTTCCTGGACATCCGCCTGCTTGATGCCGTTGTCGAACATCTTCTGCTCGAAACGATTGACGATGACGTTCGGCTTCACTTCCTTGCCGGCCGTCTCGTAGACCGCCTGGATCAGCCGCTGCGTGTGGCGCAGGCATGGCACCGTCATTTCGGCGACGATGTAGAGCTTGTTGGAGCCGAGCAGCACCGTCTCCGTCCACGGAAACCAGGTGCGCGGCATGTCGATGACGACGTTATCGAAATAGGCCGAGACGAGATCGAGCATGCGCACCACGACATCGGTCTTGAACGAGCGCATTTCCGACGGATGCGTTGGCGCCGCCAGCACGCAGAGCCCGCTCGCATGCTTGGACAGCATCACATCCAGCAGCTGACGGTCGAGGCGCTCGGGCTGGTTCTCGATTTCGGTGATGTCGAAGCGCGGCTCGAGGTCGAGATATTCGGCGCAGGCGCCTTGCTGGAAATTGAGGTCGACCACGCAGGTCGACGCGCCGCGCGTCACCGAATGATGCAGCTGGAAGGCGGTCTGCAGCGCCAGCGTCGTGGTGCCGACGCCGCCGGCGGCCGGCATGAAGGTATAGATCTGCGACTCGGTGTTTTCCTCGCGCCCCGGCCCTTGCAGCGCGCGCACGACCGACCGCACCAGATCGGCGGTGGTGATCGGCTTGACCAGGAAATCGGCGACCTGGAGCTGCACCAGGATACGCACTGCGGCTGCGTTGAATTCCTGGGTGACGACGACCACCGGAACGCGGCCTTCAAGCCGGCGCATGATGCGCTGCAGCGACTCGATCTCTTCCAGCTTTGCCGCATCCATGTCGACGATGAGCGCGCCGAAATCGGCTTCCTGGACCTCGCCGCGCAGTTCGGTAATGTTCTTCTCGACGGTCGAAAGCTGGATCACCTCCGAGGCCGCGAACGCGGTGCGCGTATCCTGCGCAAAGGTCCGGTCGCTGGACACCAGCAGGATCTTCTTGGTCTTGATGCCGCTTGCCATTTTGTCAGCCTGTCAGGTCATTCCCGGTCAAATCACCGGGCAAATCAATCGGTTGTCGCTGTCGGTTGCACGGCCTTGGCGGCAGCAGCCTGGTCGGCGGCGTTGACTGCCGCCTCACCGCGCTGCGCCGGCACCAGCAGCCTGGTGTTCTGGACGCCGTATTTCCAGGGATCGACCATCTGCATTGCCGTATTGGCGGCCTGTGCGTTGCCGGCGGCAATCGTCGGTCCCTCGGAGCGGACATAGTCGTCGCTGGTGCAGCCGCCGGCGAGGCCGGCGATCAGCAGGGCGATGCATGATTCCACGCGCATGGCTTCAATCCTTCGGCAGGTCGAGGAAATGCCCGACGGTGGTGACCGCGGCCGGCTGTGCCGTACTGCCGCTGGCCATTGCCACTGCACGATTGGCTTCGGACGATTTCACTTCCTCGGTGTTGTTGAGGAAATAGTCGACATTGCTGGCCGGCTGCGTGCCGTCGGTCGGCTCGAGCAGCTTCTTCGACGGATCGACCGGCTTGACCAGATAGGGGGTGACGATGATCACCAGATCGGTCTCGCGCCGCTGATAGGATTTGGAGGAGAACAGCGAGCCGAGCACCGGCAGCTTGCCGAGGCCGGGAAGACGCGATGTGGTAATGTCGTTCTGTGACTGCAGCAGGCCGGCGATCATGAAGCTCTGGCCATTCTTCAGGTCGACGGATGTTTTGGCGCGGCGCACGATAAAGCCCGGGACCGAGATATTGCCGATATTGTAGGAGGCCGAAGCGTCGATCGAGGACACTTCCGGCGCGATGTCGAGGCTCACCAGCCCGTCCTTGAGAACCGTCGGCGTGAAGTCGAGGCTGACGCCGTATTTCTTGTAGCTGACGGAAATCTTGCCATTGTCCTCGGAGACCGGGATCGGGAACTCGCCGCCGGCGAGGAAGCTTGCCGTCTGGCCCGAGCGGGCGATCAGGTTCGGCTCGGCCAGCCGCCTGGCGAGACCACGTTCCTCCAGCGCCTTGATGGCGACGTCGATCGACAGGCCGTTGGACAGCAGCCGGCCGATGATCTCGCCATTTCTGGCTCCCGGCACCGTGCCAGGATCGAGGGTGACGTCGCGCCCGCCAATGCCGTAAGCGAAATTGGCGCTGTATTTGGCGCCGAGATCCTGTCCGGCCTGGCGATTGATCTCGACGAAGCGGACGTTGAGCTGAACCTGCTGCGAGGACGAGATGTTGACCGAATTGATCACTTCTTCATTGCCGGAGAAGCGGCTGGCGATCTTGCTTGCCTTCTCGGCGGCGACCGCGTCATCGGCCTCGCCCGACAGCACGACGCGGCCATTGGCCGAGCCGACCTTGATCTTGGCGTCCGGCACGCTGGCGCGAATGGTGCTGGCCAGCTGGTCGGTGTCCAGCGTCACCTCGATGTCGACGGTGCCGACCAACTGCTTGTTCTCGTCGAACAGCGCGATGCCGGTGGTGCCGAGATTGTTGCCCAGCACATAGAAGGATTTGTCGGTCAGCGGATTGACGTTGGCGATCTCCGGATCGCCGATGACGATCTGGTAGAAGGCGGCATTGGTCATGACCGTCTTCGGCTTGCCCTTGGCTACCTTGATCGACGCATTCGTTGTCGACGAGACATGGACGATATCGTTGTCGGCCTTGGCTGGCGCACTGAGGCCGAGCATTGCGGCCGCGGCCAGGCAAGCCCCCACCGCAAGCGCCCGCATTGGGCGCAGCCCTTTCGTAGTTCGAAATGCATGAAGTCCCGACATCTGTCCCGTCCCTCGCCCGGTCCCCACCGGCAGTTATTGCTGGTCCCGCGCAGGAACCTGGTATTCTTCGACCTGCGTGCCGCGCGTCACGATGATCGTCTTGAATTTCGGCTTCTCAGGCTCCTTGGTCGCGGCAGTGAACAGCGCGCCGGCAGCGGCCTGGACGCCGGAGGCGACCGATCCGCCGAAGGACGAGATGGTGGTGACGCCGTCCTTGGCGGCCCCTCCGTCTGCGGCCGAGCGGAGCGACAGCGACAAGGTGCCGACGGTGCGGGCAAGCGCCACTTTCTGCGCGCCTTCGGTCGTCACCTCGATGGTGACGGAATTGGCGATCTGCGGTGTGGTCTGGCGCTCGTCGGCGCCCTGCCCCACGGTCAGCACCTTGGCGTCGGAGACGACGATCTCGGAGGTAACGGTCGATCCGGCAGCGCCCTGCGCGTTCTTGGCCACTTCCTGGATTTCGCCCGCATCGCGTGTCAGCACCACGTCGACCCGGTCGCCCGGCATGACGAAGCCGCCGACACCGGCGATCTCGTCGGTGCGGATTGTCACCGCCCGCATGCCGGGCGTCATCATGTTGGATAGCGTCGCGCGGCCGTTCGGCCCCGACAATTTGCTGATCAGCACCGGCTCGTTGATCTCGATCGGCGACAATACCACGCGGCTGCCTTCGGCGAGCAATGCATTGACTGTGGTGAACGCGCCCTGCGGCACCGAATCCTCGGACCATGGGATTTCGCTGAGCTGCGCCCGGTCAAGCTCCATGCCGTAACGCAACGGCGCGTTGGCCACCACGATGGTCTTGAAGACGATCTTGGGGACGGCGGGCGCCGGGATCGACGCCGTTTTCTCTTCGGCATCGGCCTTGGCCTGGCTTTTCACCCAGAAATCCGCGGCAAAGATTGAAATCGCGCCGAAGACGGCAGCGATGCCAATCATCGTTATGGCCTTGCCCCTCACAACCAACCCCTGACATTCGTGGTCTTTTGTTTTGTTGAGGCGACGCTAGGCCGCTTTGTTAAAGATTCAGGAATCGCGCCCGCTCCGCAGGGACCTATTTCCGCCAGCTTGGTTATCGAAAGGTTTTAGGATAAGAAGGGTTTAATCCCCGAACGTAACAGGAACTTCCGTCGCTTGGCGCCGAAAAGCGTGGCAGTATCGACGGGTGATTCGCGGCACCGGATTCTATGGCAGGCATGGACGACAACAACGATCTTTTCGGCAATCTGGAAAAGCAGCCCCAACCGGCTCGGACACCGGAGCGCCCGGCCGACCCGCTGGTGCAGGCCACGAAGCGTCCTGCCGCGACCAAGGACGGCAGCGAGGGCTATAGCGCCGCCGACATCGAGGTGCTGGAGGGGCTGGAGCCGGTGCGGCGCCGTCCCGGCATGTATATTGGCGGCACCGACGACAAGGCGATGCACCATCTGTTTGCCGAGGTCATCGATAATTCGATGGACGAGGCGGTCGCCGGCCATGCCACCTTCATCGATGTCGAGCTGTCGGCCGACGGGTTTCTGACCGTTACCGACAATGGCCGCGGCATTCCGGTCGATCCGCATCCGAAATTCAAGAAGCCGGCGCTCGAAGTCATCATGACGACGCTGCATTCGGGCGGCAAGTTCGATAGCAAGGTCTATGAGACCTCCGGCGGTCTGCACGGTGTCGGCGTCTCGGTCGTAAATGCGCTGTCGGACCATCTCGAAGTCGAAGTCGCGCGCGGTCGCCAGCTTTACCGCCAAAGGTTCTCGCGCGGCGTTCCGGTGAGCGGGCTGGAGCAGCTCGGCGAAGTGCACAACCGGCGCGGCACCAAAATCCGCTTCCATCCCGACGAGCAGATTTTCGGCAAGGGCGCCGCCTTCGAGCCGGCGCGGCTCTATCGCATGACCCGCTCGAAAGCCTATCTGTTCGGCGGCGTCGAGATCCGCTGGAGCTGCGACCCATCGCTGATCAAGGAAAAGGACCAGACGCCCGCCAAGGCGGAGTTCCATTTCCCCGGCGGCTTGAAGGACTATCTCAAGGCATCGCTTGGCGACGACTTCCAGGTGACCCGCGAGATCTTCGCCGGCAAGAGCGAAAAACAGGGCGGCCACGGCTCGCTGGAATGGGCGGTGACCTGGTTCGGCGGTGACGGCTTCGTCAACTCCTACTGCAACACCATCCCGACCGGCGAAGGCGGCACGCATGAGGCCGGCTTTCGCAATGTGCTGACGCGCGGGCTTCGGGCCTATGCCGACTTGGTCGGCAACAAGCGCGCCTCGATCGTCACCTCCGAAGACGTTATGATCTCGGCGGCCGGCATGCTGTCGGTTTTCATCCGCGAGCCGGAATTCGTCGGCCAGACCAAGGACAGGCTGGCAACGATCGAAGCCATTCGCATTGTCGAGACCGCCATCCGCGATCCCTTCGACCACTGGCTGGCCGACAATCCGCAGGAAGCCTCCAAGCTGCTGGAATGGGTGATTGCGCGCGCCGACGAGCGGGTGCGCCGGCGCCAGGAAAAGGAAGTGTCGCGCAAGAGCGCGGTGCGCAAGCTGCGCCTTCCCGGCAAGCTCGCCGACTGCACGCAGAACGCCGCCGCGGGCGCCGAACTGTTCATCGTCGAAGGCGACTCGGCCGGCGGCTCGGCCAAGCAGGCGCGCGACCGTGCGAGCCAGGCGGTGCTGCCGCTGCGCGGAAAAATCCTCAACGTCGCCAGCGCCGGCAACGACAAGCTCGCCGCCAACCAGCAGATATCGGACCTGATTCAGGCGCTCGGTTGCGGCACGCGCTCGAAATACCGCGACGAGGATTTGCGCTACGACCGCGTGATCATCATGACCGACGCCGACGTCGACGGCGCTCACATAGCCTCGCTGCTGATCACCTTCTTCTACCAGGAAATGCCGAACCTGGTGAATGGCGGCCATCTCTATCTGGCGGTGCCGCCGCTCTATTCGATCCGGCAAGGCGGCAAGGTTGCCTATGCCAGGGACGATGCGCACAAGGACGAGCTGTTGCGCACCGAATTCACCGGCCGCGCCAAGGTCGAGATCGGCCGCTTCAAGGGCCTGGGCGAGATGATGGCCGCGCAGCTCAAGGAAACCACCATGGACCCGAGGAAGCGCACGCTGCTCAGGGTCGATGTTATCGACGCCGTGGCCGCGACCAAGGATGCTGTCGACGCGCTGATGGGCACCAAGCCGGAAGCCCGCTTCCGCTTCATCCAGGAACGCGCCGAATTCGCCGCGACGGAAGTGCTGGATATCTGAGCGCCGGCAACTCTTCGTTTTGACGCAGTTCCGGGCGGAAAACCGTTTCACACTTTTCCTGGAACTGCTCTAGCCTGCGCTTCCGATACGGAGACCAGCTTGTGATCTGGGCGCGGCTGAAGAGCTACTTCGAAACTAGTTTGGCGGGCCTGACGCAGCCGACGCGCTCGGATTGGATTTTCGCCCTGCGCACGGTTTCGGCCGGTCTGATCGCGCTTCTCGCTGCTTACGCGCTAAAACTCGACCACCCGCAATGGGCGATGATGACGGTCTTCATCGTCGCCCAGCCGGTCGCCGGCATGGTGCTGGCGAAAGGTTTTTACCGGCTGCTCGGCACGCTGGCCGGTGGACTTGCGGCGATCGGCATCACCTCGGTTTTCGGCACCAATCCCTGGCTGCTGGTCACGGCGCTGTCCGTCTGGATTGGGCTGTGCACGCTGGTTTCGTCGCTGCTGCGCAATCCGGAAGCCTATGGCGCCGCACTTGCCGGCTATACCGCGATGATCATTGGGCTGCCGGCTTTCGGCCAGCCGCATGTGATCGTCGATCTCGCTGTCGCGCGCTGCGCCGAGATCGTGCTCGGCATCGTCTGCGCCGGCCTGACCAGCCGGCTGATCCTGCCCAAGCTGGCCGCTGACGCCATCATCTCCAGGCTGAAGCGCAGCATCCTCGACCTTGCAACCTATGCGGGCGGCGCTTTTTCCGGCGGCGACCCGGCGAGACTGGCCGGCCTGCACGGCAAGCTGATCACGGACGCCCAGATGCTGGCCGAGATGCGCACCTATGCCCGGCTCGAAGCCCCGAGCTTCGCCACCCGCGCCCATCCGGTCCGCCTCACCATCGGTCAGCTTCTGTCGGCGCTGTCGGCGGCACGCGCGCTGCATTCTCACGCCGCGCCGAAAAACGCAGCGCTCATTCCGGTGCGCTCGGAACTGCAGTCGCTGGTCAGCGAACTGGCAGCCACGCCCGAGGCGCTGGAGGACACGTCGCCCTGGGTGACGCGGCTCGACGCGATTGCCGGCAAGGCCCGGCAAATGCCCGACGCCTCGACCGATCAGGGCGACGACAGGGTCGGCACCATCACGCGCCTCACCATCGCCGCCGATTTCGCCGAAGCCTTCAAGCAGGTGCTGCGCGGCCTCGACGCCCTGCGCGCACCGGTGACGCGCCCGAGCCGGAGCAACATGCAGCTGCCTGCGCTGGTGGTGCATCGCGATTATCCCGGGGCTTCGCGCAATGCCATACGCGCCGCCCTTGCCACGCTGGCGGTCGCCGCCTTCTGGCTGACGACGAAATGGTCCGACGCGGCCGGCACCGTTATCCTCGTTGCGGTCGTCTCCAGTCTTTTCGCCGCGCGGCCTGACCCGGTGCGGGTGTCCTGGGGCTTCTTCAAGGGTACGCTGCTGGCTTTGCCCTTTGCCTTCCTTGTTGGCCAGGTCGCGCTGCCTGCTTTGCCCGGCTTCGGCTGGTTCACGCTGTTTGTCGTGCCGATCCTGGTACCGACGGCGCTGGGCATGGCCAATCCGCGCACCGTCGGCGTGGCGACGGCCTTTGCAATCAATTTCCTCGCCTTCCTCAGCCCGCATCAGGCGATGACCTATGCCCCAGGCCCGTTCTTCGCCGGCTCGGCGTCGGTGCTGGTCGGCATCCTGCTGGCTATCTGCGTCTTCATCGTGGTGCTGCCGGTGGATCCATGGCGCGCGGCCAACCGCATCGTGCGCGCCATGCGCGAGGATCTGGCGCGGCTGTGCCTGCATGAGCGGGTGCCGCGGCGTTCGGCCTTCGAGAGTCTGGCCTATGACCGCATCAACCAGCTGATGCCGCTCTTGCAAAATGCCGGCAGGAAAGGCGATGCGATCCTGGGCGGCGGGGTCGCCGCCGTTACCGTCGGCCTCGAAATCCTGCGCCTGCGCGCCGCGCAGCAGAGGCCGTCCACTCCTACCGACACCGCGCTCTCGATCGCCAATTTCCTGCGCGGCCTCGCGCGTGAACTGCTCTTTCGCGCAACCGGCGATCCACAGACAGCAACTGTCACTGTGGCCCGGCAATATGCAGCCAGCCTTTCAGAGCGCAGCGGCGGTGCGGATATGCTGCAGATCGCAGCCTCGCTGCGCATCATCGCCGCCGCGATCGAGGATTTCCCGGATTTCTTCGCCAAGGACCGAGTTTAGGGCGTCAGGCCGCGGCTATCGCCAGCGCATGCCCGCGCGCGTTTTCCCGCAGCGCGTCGAGGTGGATCGACTTGACCAGGCCGGCGATATCGCCCTCGGTGGCCGGACCGCCAAGCTCCTTCAGCATCAGCCAGCTGACCTCCTGCACGCCGGCGAGGCGCTTGCCGTTGGCGACCTCGCGCCAGATTTTGAGCGCGCGCAGGATGATGCCATGGGTGGAAGCGGCAAGGCCGGCGCTGCGGAAGAGCGCCTGCAACGCAACGTCCTGGCCGCCTGCGAGCAAGGCCCGCACCCGCTGCTCCGACTGCTGGCTGAGCGCAACCAGGGCCGAGCCGAAAAAGTCGACCTTGCCGTGGGCAATGGCACGGATGATGAAACTTGCGGTCAGGTCGCCGCGCAGGCGCAGATGTTCGATAAGTGCCGCATGTTCCTCAGTGCGCGTGCCTTCGACCAGCCGCACCGAAGCCTTGACGCAAGCATCGCGCGTGACCCGCTCGGCTCTGGCCGCCCCCATCAGCGCCATCACCAGCGGCGAAGCCTTCAGCGTTTCGCCGAGCTTGACCAGCAGCATGTGCCGGCAGTCGGCCGGCAGCCGCACATCCGTGACCATTGCCTCGCGCAAATGAGCGATATGGCCATGCCGCTCGGCCATGCGGCGGAAGCTGAGCGACGCGATATCGGCGCCGTCATTGGCGAGCAGCGCCGCACACGCTTCCGGTTCGCCGATCTCGGCGATCGCCGCGGCAACCGCCATCGAAACGACCGGCCGGTCGGCGATCAGTTTTTGCGTCGCCTTGTGCCCGGCCGCGACGCGGTCGATCAGGTCGGCGTCCGTCAGCAGCGGGGAGCGCGCCAGCACCAGGGCTGCCACTTCCGGCTGATCGGAGGCAAGCGCGCTGATGATCTGCAGCGGCGCGTGATGGCTCATCGACAGCGCTTCGGCCATAGCCAGCCGCACCTTCGACGAGGCGTCGTCGAGCAGCAGCGTCAGCGCCGCTTCGGCCGCGCAACGGTCTTCGAAAGGCAGGTCGGAATTGACGTAGGCGCGGGCCAGCGCGCTCGCCGCCGCGGCGCGCTCCGAAACTCTCGCGGTGTAGATCCATTTGAGAAAATGCGAGACAACCATACTGCCTGCTACGCCCCTTGCCGGAAAGCTTCCGGCCCCAGGAATGACCCTAGGCAGAAATGGTTTACGAACGGTTCACCATGTTTATTAACTGGCTTGCGGGTGGCATGGGCAGCGCCTATCAACCGTCAGGCAGCGGAGGAGAAAAACGATGCCCGGGCTTTATCTCGAAGAGTTCGTCGTCGGACATGTCTTTCGGCACACGCTGCGCAAGACCGTCACCGAAAGCGATAACATGCTGTTCTCGGTGATGACGCTCAACCCGCAGCCGCTGCACATCGACTTCGACTTCGCCGCCAAGAGCGAATGGGGCAGACCGCTGGTCAATTCGCTGTTCACGCTCGGCCTGATGATCGGCATTTCCGTCAATGACATCACCGTCGGCACCACAATTGCCAATCTCGGCATGAAGGAGACGGTGTTTCCGCACCCGGTCTTCCACGGCGACACCATCCGTGTCGAAACGACGGTGCTCTCAGTCAGGGACTCGAAATCGAAGCCGGACCGCGGCATCGTCGAGTTCGAGCATCACGCCTACAATCAGAACGATGTGCTCGTTGCCAAATGCACGCGCCAGGCGATGATGATGAAAAAGGCGGCCTGATGCGCTCGCTGCTGTTTGTGCCCGGGGATTCCAAAAAGAAACTGGAGAAGGGTTTTGGCGCCGGCGCCGACGTGGTCATCGTCGACCTTGAGGATTCCGTGGCGCCACAAAACAAGCCGTCGGCACGCGACATCGCAGCACGCTTTATTGCCGGCAACAGGCAGCAGACAAGCTCCGCCATCTATATCAGAGTCAACGACCTATCGACCGGGTTGACCGACGATGATCTGGCCGCCCTGGTTCCGGTCAAACCCGACGGCATCATGCTGCCGAAGTCGAACAGCGGCCAGGATGTCCAGCAGCTATCCGTAAAGCTCCGCGTACATGAGGCCGAAAACGGATTGCCGGATGGCGCGATCAAGATCCTGCCGATCATTACCGAGACCGCTGCTGGGTTGCTGGCCGCCGCGACCTATGCCGGGGCAAGCGCCAGGCTTGCCGGCCTCACCTGGGGTGCCGAAGATCTGTCGGCGGCGATCGGCGCGCAGGCTGCGCGCGACGATAACGGCCGCTACACCGATGTCTTCCGCCTTGCCCGCACCATGACCATCCTTGCCGCCGGCGCAGCTGAAGTCGCGGCGATCGACACGGTTTTCCCCGCCTTTCGCGACATGGCCGCCTTCGAAGCCGAATGCACGGAGGCCGAGCGTGACGGCTTTACCGGCAAGATGGCGATCCATCCGGCGCAAGTGCCGGTCATCAACGCCGCCTTCACGCCATCGGCGGAGGCAGTGCAACGCTCGCAGGCCATCGTCGCGGCCTTCGAGGCGGCCGGAAATCCCGGCGTGGTCGGCATTGACGGCAAGATGTATGACCGGCCGCATCTCAGGCTCGCCGAACGGCTTCTGGCTCGCGCCAAGGCAGTCGGGGTTTAGTCCCGCGCCAGCACGATGACCCGGTCCTCAGGCAGGTAGGCCAGCGCTTGCGACTTCAACGGGTTGACGGTGACGCCGCCCAGAGCCCGCTCATCACTCTGCGCAGCGCGAACGCGCCTATGTCCGATGGCGATCTCGCCGCGCAGCCGCGCCGATTCCGCGATCGTCCAGAACGTCACCGGCTGATCGATGGCGACATAGTGGCCGACCGGACGCATGTAGATTTCGGAGCCCTCCTCGTCGAGCAGGTCATCGAAGATCGCGGCGAGATGCTGGTTCTCCGATGCCTGCGCCAGCATCAGGCTGACCAGCCGGTTGCTGACGACGAAGTCATCGGCCTTGGTCACCGCCGCCAACTCGCGGTTGCGCACGTCGATCATTTCGCTAACAATCGAGATATGCGTGCCGGCATCGTCTGCGATTTTGCGCAAATGCAGCAGCGTCACCAGCGTGCGCGTATCGGCGGGCTGCGCTGCCATGGTCTCGCTGTAGCCGAGGACGAGCACGTGGTCGTAGGAAGGCACGTCCAGGCTTGCCAGTGCTGTGCTGCTCGACGTGTCGGTGATCCGGCAGGAAACCGACAGATTGTCGCCGACGACCGGCAGCCCGGTAACTTCCTGTTCGAGGCCTGGCGTATCGGCGGCGATGGTCAGGATCGAACCAGGCGCGACATAGCGCGACAGTTCATAGGTTATGATCGGACCGCGCCGGTTCCAGCCAAGGATCAGCGTGCGCTCCGGCTTCGCCTCGATGGGCTGATGGCGAAGAATCGCCGCGGCATCGATCTTGGCTCCGGCGCTTCCCAGCTTGATGGCGGCATCGTCCTCGGCAATGATGATGGCGCGCGTGTCCTTGCCGATTACCAGCTCCGACGGCGGGTTGAGATTGACGCGCCCCTGCTGGTCGCAGAGCCCGATCAGCGTGCAATGCTCATACGCCATCACTGCCTCGCCGAAGGTCTTGCCGGTGAGATCAGGCTGCTCGGTCGTGTAGATTTCGCAGCCGTCGAAATCGAGCAGCTCCGAATAGACGCCGCTGAGACCCGACTGCCGGCTCGAATGCACGACGATGCGCGAGATCAGCTGGTCGGCCAGGACAAGCTGTACCTCGGCCCCGCCGACGACGCGGGCGACCTCGGCGTTCTTTCCGTCGCGGATCTCGGCGGCGATGTTATAGGGCGCCGTGCGCCGGTTCGGGTCGTTGGCCAGCGCCAGCACCGTCTTGATCACCTGCGAATCCGGGTCGTCGCCGTCCGGCGACAGCACGATGATCGAGCGCGAGGTCTGCGGGTTGACGATGGCCAGATCGTAGAGGTCGGTCGGGTCGCCGCTGCGGCAGATGATGCGTGTATTGCCCAGTCTGCCGACTTTGGCGGCGATCTCGTCCTCCATCGCCACCTTGTCCATATTGGCCATGACGACAATGCGCGGATGGCGGCGGCTGGCATTGGCAATGACGAGTTCGGAGATGACGTCGAAGATCGACGGCGACCAGTTGAGGATGATGGTGTGGTCGCTCTCCAGCACCCGCGAACGGCCCTTGCGCAATTCATCGAGCTTGCTGTCGACGCCGGCGCTGAGCACGCCGATGAGGGCCGACACGACGAAGATGCCGGCGAGCGTGACAAAGAGCATGACGAGACGAAAGGCCCAGCCGGTGTCGCCGCCCATCGTGCCGGAATCGAGCGTGCGCATCAGCGATTCCCAGAATGCTTCGAAGAAGTTCAGTGGTTCGCCGCCCTCCGGCGCGATGCGGGTCACCGCAAGGAAAGCCGCGGCGGCGATGATGATCAGCAGGGAAGCGACGGCGAGCCAGCCGATCAGCGCGATAGGGCCGGCGGCCATGCTCTTGTCAAACCCGTAGCGCAGCCGGGTTCCCAGCGAGTCTCGTTTCTTCATGTCGCCGGCGTCCCCCAATATCCCTATGGTCGATGCGCCAACCCCAACGCTCGCCGAAGCCGCTGTCTTAGCCTGTGTTTAAATAAAGGGGAATCGCTTTCGGGTGTCAGCCGTTCCACGGCCCCTCATAATCGGCATAGAGCTTTGCCGGATCGGGTCGCGGCCGTTCCGGCGCCGGGCCCTGGTAGGAGCCGATATGGATAAAGCCGACGACGCGCTCCTGCGGCGCCAACCCCAGGATCGCCCTGCCCTCGGCCACATCGGAATACCAGTTGCTGATCATGTTGGTGCCATAGCCCAGCGCATTGGCTGCAATCATCAGGTTCAGCGCCGCCATGCCGCCGGACAGGAACATTTCCCATTGCGGGATTTTTGGATTGTCCTTCGGAACCGACACCACGCCGATCACCAGCGGCGCGCGGGAAAACCGCGCAAGCTCCTGGTTGCGGCGGTTTTCCGGCAGCGGCCCTTCGCGCTGTTCGGCGAGCGCCGCCAGCTTCCTGCCGATCTCGAATCGCGCCTCGCCGCGATAAAGGATGAAGCGCCACGGCTCCAGTCGGCCGTGATCGGGCACACGGCTTGCAGCCGCGATCATGGTCGCGATATCGCCATCGCTGGGCGCCGGTTCCTTCAATTCAGGAATCGGTGCGGAGTTTCGGGTCAGCAGGAAGTCGATGATCGGCGACGCCATGGGGGCCAGGTCTCCTAAAGCACTCGATTTTGAGCTGAAGCGCGCCATTGCGGATCGGGGCGGCTCGGGCATTGGCGCGGGCGCGCCGGACGAAAGAACCTGTTGCCAAGGCGGTCGGACTCTTAAGCCTTGAAATTGCCACCGCCTTGGGCTTCAACGCAAGGCATGTTTGAGGGGAGATCGCGCCTTTTCCTGATTTGGCTCGCCGTAGCGCTGTTTGCGCCGGCCTCGATGGCCATGGCGCAGAATGCCGACGGCATCGGCAATCTGAAACTCCCCGATATTTCGAGCTATGCACCGCCCAAGGGCGAGACGCCGCTGGCACTCGGTGGCGGCGGTGCCATAACGCTGTCGGCGCAGTTGACCGACAAGGGCGCCGACATCACGCGCGGCATCGTCTGGCGCGTCTTCAAGCCCGAGGCCGCCGGCGACGGCAAGCTGCCGATGGTGGCTTCCGCGCATGGCGGCAGCGCCGTGTTCCAGCTCGAACCCGGCAGCTATCTGGTCCACGCCTCATACGGACGCGCCGGCGCCACCAAGCGCATCACCGTCGGCAAGGACGCCAGGCGCGAAAGCCTGGTGCTCGATGCCGGCGGCCTCAAGCTCGACGCGGTGCTGTCGGGCGGCGCGCGTATTCCGCCGAAAAAACTGCGCTTCTCCATTTATGAGGGCACCGCCGAGGCCAATGGCGACCGCGCTTTGATCATTCCCGATGTCGAGCCGAACAGCGTCGTGCGGCTCAACGCCGGCGTTTATCATGTCGTCTCCACCTATGGCGCGGTCAATGCCGTTATTCGTTCTGACATCCGTGTCGAAGCCGGCAAGCTGACCGAAGCCACCGTCGAGCATCGCGCGGCGGAGGAGACCATGAAGCTGGTGCGCGAGACCGGCGGCGAGGCCATCGCCGATACATCCTGGTCGCTGCTCAACGAATCCGGCGATCCGATCAAGGAGGCCGTCGGCGCCTTCGCCTCGATGGTGCTGGCCGAAGGCCAATACACCATCATCGCCAAGAACCGCGACCGCATCTACCAGAAGGATTTCACCGTGGTCGCTGGGCAGAACCAGGAGATCGAGGTGCTGGCCACTGATGCCTCTGCGATCGATCCGGAGGAAGGCGCCGACTGACCGGCGCGCCCATTGGCATCGGTTTGGCTGCTCAGTTGAAGTGGTAGTTCAGGGCTACGTCAGGCGGCCTTGCACAGGCGGCGCTGCAGGAAGTGGACCCGGCCGCGCGGCGCGTCGGGCGCTAGGTCGAAGACACCGCGATGAAGACGGTCGAGCAGCGTCTTGCGGTCGCGCAATGGCTCCAACTCATCCCAGCTCAGCACATCGCCGACGCGCACGTCGATCGCCTTGCCGGACAGCCGCGCAAATTCGCGGATGAGCATTGAAAGGCGCAACGTCAGCGACGCCTTGCCGACGAATTTCGCCAGCCTTCCTTCGCGCTCGGCCATGTTCATCGGACCGCTGACCAGATGGAACAGCCGGCCGTTCTGACCTGAAAAATGCATCGGCACCACCGACGCCTTGGCGTCCTGCACGAGGCGCGCCGGAAACATCTTCCACGGCAGGTCGCGCGCCCGGCCAAAGCCTTTCGGCGCCGTGGCGACGCCGCCGGCCGGAAATACGACGATGGTGACGCCCTCTTTCAACAGCCGCACTGCCTCGTGGCGCACCGCCATGTTGTTCTTCACCGCGTCCTTGGTCTCGGAAAAGTCGATCGGCAGCGAGTACGGTTCCATCTCGCGGATCTTCAGCAGATCCTTGTGGATCATGACGCGGAACGGACGCCCGAGCTGCTCGACGAGCGACAGCACGGCAATGCCGTCGCCAATGCCGAACGGGTGGTTGGCTACGATCACCAGCGGCGTGTCCGGCAGCCCCGCCGGCGGCCACCGATCGGTGCTGCGCACCTCGACGTCGATCAGCTCCAGCATGCGGCTGAACACGCGCTCGCCGGTCGGCGCCACCTGGCGGCGCCAGAAATCATAGAGCGCGGCATACCGGTCGCGCCCCGACAGACCTTCAATGGAATGGATGAACCAGCGCGTCAGCGCCGGCTGGCTCGCATTGGCGTAGGAGAGTTCGGGAAACGGCCTTTCCCGTATCTTCAGCTTGAGCATGGGGGCTCGTTACAAGGTTGGCGTGACAGGCATGTGAAAATGGCGGTGGATCGCTCCACCGCCATTTCTCCGAAATATTGATTGCTCAGGCCGCGCTGCGCCTTCGGTCGGGCGAAACAGCCTCGTCGGAAAGCAGCTTCAGCGCGTCGGCCAGCTTGAGCGATTCCTGATCGCGCGAGCCGAGCCGGCGGATGTTGACCGTCTCCTCTTCCGCCTCGCGCTTGCCGCATACGAGGATCACAGGAACCTTGGCCAGCGAATGCTCACGCACCTTGTAGTTGATCTTCTCGTTGCGCAGATCCGGTTCGGCCAAAAGTCCTGCCGCCTTCAACTGTGCGACGACCTTTCGCGCATAGTCGTCAGCATCCGAGGTGATCGTCGCCACAACCACCTGCAGCGGCGCGAACCACAGCGGGAAATGACCGGAATAATGCTCGATCAGGATGCCGAGAAAGCGTTCCATCGAACCGCAGATGGCGCGATGCACCATCACCGGCTGCTTCTTTTCCGAATCCGAACCTATGTAGAAGGCGCCAAAGCGTTCCGGCAGATTGAAGTCGACCTGCGTGGTGCCGCACTGCCATTCGCGGCCGATGGCGTCCTTCAGCACATATTCGAATTTCGGCCCATAGAAAGCGCCCTCGCCCGGATTGATCGAGGTCTTGATGCGGTTTCCCGAGCGCGTCCTGATTGTATCCAGCACGTTGCCCATGATCGCCTCGGCATGATCCCAGGCCTCGTCGGTGCCGACGCGCTTATCCGGCCGCGTCGACAGCTTCACGCTGACATCGTCGAAGCCGAAATCGGCGTAGGTCGACAGGATCAGATCGTTGATGCGCAGGCACTCCGCGGCCAGCTGCTCCTCGGTGCAGAAGATGTGCGCATCGTCCTGCGTGAAGCCGCGCACGCGCATCAGCCCGTGCAAGGCGCCGGACGGTTCGTAACGATGCACATTGCCGAATTCCGCAAGCTTTACGGGCAGATCGCGATAGGATTTCAACCCATGCTTGAATATCTGCACGTGGCCCGGACAATTCATCGGCTTCAGCGCGAACACGCGGTCGTCGTCGGTGTCGTCGCCGGCCACCGTCACCTTGAACATGGCATCGCGATACCAGCCCCAGTGGCCAGACGTCTCCCACAGGCTCTTGTCGAGAACCTGCGGTGCGTTGACCTCCTGGTAGCCCTGCTCGTCGAGGCGGCGGCGCATGTAGTTGACCAGATTCTGGAACATCTTCCAGCCCTTGGCGTGCCAGAAGACGACGCCCGGCCCCTCTTCCTGGAAATGGAACAGGTCCATCTCGCGGCCGAGTTTGCGGTGGTCGCGCTTCTCTGCCTCTTCCAGCATCGTCTGGTAGGCATCGAGTTCAGCTTGCTCGGCCCAGGCCGTGCCGTAGATGCGGGTCAGCATGGGGTTGTTCGAATCGCCACGCCAATAGGCGCCGGCCACCTTCATCAGCTTGAAGGCGTTGCCGATCTGCCCGGTGGAGGCCATGTGTGGGCCGCGGCAGAGGTCGAACCAGTCACCCTGGGAATAGATCTTGAGATCCTGGTCTTCGGGAATGGCGTCGATCAGCTCGAGCTTGTAGCGCTCGCCCTTCTCGGCAAAGACCTTTTTCGCCTTGTCGCGCGACCAGACTTCCTTGGTGAACGGCTTGTTACGCGCAATGATCTCGCGCATCTTCTTTTCGATCACCGGGAAATCGTCAGGCGTGAACGGCTCGTTGCGGGCGAAGTCGTAATAGAATCCGTTCTCGATCACCGGCCCGATGGTCACTTGCGTTCCCGGCCACAGTTCCTGCACGGCCTCCGCCAGCACGTGTGCTGCATCATGACGGATGAGTTCCAGCGCGCGCGGATCGCTGCGGGTGATGATCTCGACCTTGCCGGACTTGCCAAGCGGGTCGGAAAGATCGCGAACGGTGCCGTCGATGGCATAGGCGACAGCCTTCTTGGCCAGCGACTTCGAGATCGATTCGGCGAGGCCCGCACCGGTCATCGCCGCGTCATAGTCGCGGACGGAGCCATCGGGAAATGTCAGGGAAACGGAATTCAGCATCGGGTATCTCCTATCCAGTCCCGCAAACGAGCGCGGGTGGTCGTGGTGTGAAGCCGGAGGCATCCGGCAGCGGGCGGGTTTTAGAGGCCACGCGGCATCAGGTAAAGAGCCGTCGTTGGCGCAGCTGTCAGGAAATGGCGCGACAGATGTCGCAGGCCAGTCGCACAGGCTTGCGAATTTCCCCGACACGAGGTTGGAATCCCCGGCATGGAAGACGCAAAATCCAGCCGAACCGCCTTGGGCGTCGCGCGCATGCGGGCCCTCCACCAGTTCTCGCAGCAGGCGGCGCTGTTTCGCGACCCATATGCGAGTGCGATACTGGGCGATGCCGCACCGACGGTGCAGGAGCTCGAGCAGGAAGGTGAGCGCAGCCGGCGCATGCGCCTGTTCGTGGCAGCGCGCGCCCGCCTCGCCGAGGACTGGCTGGCTGCGGCGGTGCGCCGGGGCGTCCAGCAAGTGGTGGTGCTCGGCGCCGGCCTCGACACTTTCTCGCTGCGCAATCCGTACCCTGATGTCGCGGTGTTCGAAGTCGATCACCCGGCGACACAGGCCTGGAAACGGAAATGCATCGCCGATGCTGGTCTTGCCGAACCGCGGGCCACCATGTTCGTGCCGGTCAACTTCGAGCGCCAGCGCCCCGCGGATGGCCTGGCATCGGCCGGTTTGCGGCAGACCGAGCCCAGTTTCTTCATCTGGCTGGGTGTCGTTCCGTATCTGAGCCAGGACGCAATCTTCAGCACCCTGTCCTGGATTGCCGGCATGCCCGGTTCGGAGGTCGTCTTCGACTACAGCGAGCCGGCCGAGAACCGCGATGCGGCTGGACAGGCTGCCCTCTCTTTCCATGCGGCGCGCGTCGCCGCTGCCGGAGAGCCCTGGATCAGCTTCTTCGTGCCCGCGGCACTGGCGCAATCGCTGCGCGAGCTCGGCTTCGATGAGATCGAAGATCTGGAAAGCAGCGACATCGCCGCCCGCTTCTCCAGGACGCCAAAGGCGGAGACAAGGAATTCCGGCGGCCACATCCTTCGTGCCCGCCGGAGCACTTGAAGCTAAAGCAAGTTCACTTCACCAGTTGCGGCAACTCCCTCAGTAACGCCGCGCGTGTCGCCGGGCCTTTCGGCATGTCGATCGGCTTGGTGTCGACGACCAGCCGGGCGAAGACGATCCGGCGGCCGCCCTTTTCGGCCCAGCCGACGAACCAGCCCAGCGCGCGCTTGTCCTTGCTGTTTCCCAGCCTGGTGCTGCCGGTTTTGCCCCGCACCGTCCAGCCGCCGGCCTGGAAAGTCGGCAGGATGGCTCGGGTCATCTCATGCGCCTTGGCAGAAACCGGCATCTTGCCGGCGAGCAGCTGGCGCAGGAAGGCTGTCTGTTCGACCGGCGATATCTCAAGCGAGGAATTTATCCAGGATTGCGTGAGCCCGTTGTCCTTGTCGGCATCGCCCGAGACATCCATGTTGCCGTAGCCGAATTTCGAGACGTAGAGGGCAAAGCTTTTTGCGCCGAGCCGGCGCACGATCTCGCGCGAATACCATACGATCGAGTCGCGCTCCCAGATCGTCGGGTCGACGGCCTTGTGGTCGCGCTTCACGGCGTTGAACTCAGGCTTGTAATCCCAGCTCGGTGTATGCGCGTCGCTGAGGACACCGCTGTCGTAGCCGATCAGCGCCAGCGGCACCTTGAAGGTCGACGCCGGGCTGACGCGTTGGTCGCAGACGCCGCTTTGATAGAGCGTCTCGCCGCTCGCCGCGTCCTGGATAAGCGTGCAGGCGAAATCGCCAAGCGGCGCCGATTGCGCCCGCATCGGAAATCCCAGAAACCAGGCCAGCAGGAAGAGGACCGCGGCAATGATGAAGGGATGGGTTTCGATCCGACGCATGTGGGCTCTCCTGGGAATGACAGGAGGCGCTTAGCGAAGTGTCTTGGCTCGATTTTGACTCAAATGCGCAGTCTTTGTGCAGCCCGTTGTTAACCTTACCGGATTGTAAAGAAATGCCGCGCTGGCGATCTGGATCAGGGACCAGCGCGCCCGCCGTCAGGCCTCGCCGCGCTTCCTGCCGATCTGCCAATAACGCCATGGCATGAACCAGACATAGCGCTGATCGAGTACCTCCGGCACGCGATCGATGCCATGCGAACCGAAAGGGCCGCAGCGCAGCACGCGGAACAGCCCCATGAAGCCGCCGGCCCACAGACCATGGCGGGCGATCGCCTCATGCGCGTATTCGGAACAGGTCGGCAGATGCCGGCAGGAATTGCCGACAAATCCGGACAGCGTCAGTTGATAGAGGCGCACCAGCGACGTGCCGAAAATGCGGCCGGGTGTTTTGCGCCAGGGACCGGGCCAGTTGCGCCCGCGCCGGGTCCGTCCGGCGGCATGCACATGCCGATGCTGGTCGCCCACCGCAGTCTCTTTCCGAACGCGACCCGAAACCGGCTTCCGGGTCAGCTTGCGTTTCCAAACCGATAGATGTGAGCTTCGGCCGGCAAACGCAATCCTCTTCACTCACTCGCCTCTTTGTCGGCTTCAGGGTCGCGAGCGGCGAAAGGGATGCCGCTCCGCTGGAGCCGCCCAGCGGGTGGCCGGCCTTTGCTCGGTGCGCTGCACATGATGCTGCCTGTCGCCACGCCATTGAAACGTCGCGATCCGCATCACATCGCCAAAGATTTCCAGAAACTGGATCATGTCCGTGTCTCCTCTAAGAGCGGATTAGACGCCCGCTGGCCTTCGTCTTCAAACGAGTATAATTTCCGGTTCGGATAACTTCGGGTTATGCGAAATGAAGCGCGGACGGTTGCCCCTGACGGCGTTGCGAAGTTTCGAGGCAGCCGGCCGGCAATTGAGCTTTAGCCGGGCCGCCGAGGAGCTGTTCGTCTCGCAGGCCGCCATCAGTCGGCAGATCCGCGAACTCGAGCAGTTCCTGCACCAGCCCTTGTTCCACCGTCATCACCGCCGCGTCGAGTTGACCGAGGCCGGCCAGCGCCTGCTCGATCAGCTGGTCAGGAGTTTCGATGACATCGACAGGCTGCTTTCGGACCTGGTGGCTGTTCCGGCGCAGTCGGTGGTCCGCGTCAGTGTCGAGCCGTCGCTGGCCTCGGTATGGCTGTTGCCGCGGCTCAACCGCTTCAGCCAGTTGCGGCCCGATATCGACGTTTCCCTCGAAGTTGACCCAAGGCCGATCGAGTTCCGCAGCGATCAGCCCGAACTCGCCTTGCGCTTCAGCGCGCGCGCCACCTCATGGCCGCGCAGCGAGGCCGAATGGCTAGCCTCGACCGTCGATTCACCGGTCCTGTCGCCGGCCTTGCTGGGATCGGGCCCTGCCCTCGAAAAGCCGCTCGACCTTGCCCGCTACACGCTGTTGCACGAGGAAAATCGTCAGGGCTGGGCGCGCTGGTTCGAAGCGGCTGGCGTCGCCGCCGACGCCATTCCGGCGCGCGGCCCTATGCTGGCGGATGTGTCGCTGTCGAAGCAGGCCGCCCTGCTCGGCCACGGCGTGGCGCTGGGCGACCTCTTGCAGATCGGCGAGGAGATTGCGTCCGGCGCGCTGATCAAGCCGTTCGACATCGACGTCGCATCCGGCGCCTACTGGCTGGTGGCCAGGAGTTTGAAGGACCTGCCGGAGCCGGCTAAGGCCTTTGCCGACTGGGTGAGAAGCGAATTTGCCGAAAGCAGACGGGCGCAGGAACAGCAGACCTAAGCCGTCGTGCTTCTTAAGCCCTCGGTTCTATTTCTGCTGCGCGCCGGATGACATCACTCGGCCGTCGAAATTGACCGTCGTCTCGCGCCAAGCCTGGTAGCTATCGGCATAAATCGCAAGGCCAATGAAGGGCGCACAACGGGTAATCGCCCGAACTGCGCTGTCATCGAACTTCTTGCCCTGTGGTTCTGTTGCAAGATTGAGTACCTTCGGCGGCGCCGCCAGCGAACCATCCCGGTTAAAGCTGATTTTGACGCGTGTGGCCACAAGTTCGTCGCCGACGGGGATAATCCAGCAGCCAGCCAGCTTGTCAGCGAGGTAGGCGGCAGCCTTCTGCTGCGAGGCGTTTTCTGCGCCGGCAGCATAGCCACTCGTGACCAGCGAAACCACAAGGCCCGAAGCCACCATCAACCAATGCAAACACTTCCTCCGTCATGTCCTGCGCGAAGCCCGCGCTATGTCACGCTGCTTCTTCTGCGCGTTTCTTCTCGATTTGACCGATGGCATCGACGACCGCATCGAAGGTCAGCATGGTCGAGGCATGGCGCGCCTTGTAGTCGCGCACCGGCTCCAGATATCTCAGATCGGCAAAGCGGCCTTGCGGCGGCGCGCCGTTTTCCTTGAGCATCTTCAGCATGGTGTCGCGCACCGCCCGCAATTCGTCGGCGCTGGCGCCGATGACATGTTGAGCCATGATCGAGGACGAGGCCTGGCCGAGCGCGCAGGCCTTCACGTCATGCGCGAAATCGGTGACGACGCCATTGTCCATCTTGAGGTCGATGGTCACCGTCGAGCCGCACAATTTGGAATGGGCCTTGGCCGTCGCATCCGGATGATCGAGCCGGCCGACGCGGGCGATGTTTCCGGCAAATCCCAGAATTTTCGCATTGTAGACGTCGTCAATCATATTTTTCCAATCCGTCGCCGCCAAGCGAACAGCGATTGCCGTTGTACCGTCTTTCATTCGCTGCGTACGAGCATATATAATGGTGGCAGTCGGGTATCGACAAGGCAACGCAAAGCCATCGTCCTTGCCCATTTCGTTCACGCCGCTTGCGGGCTGGAAACCGGGCGAGTTTTCAGCACCCGAAAGGTCGTGGTCCGTTCAACTCGTTCCTCCTGAGAGAGGAACTACGGGAGACGCCTTTATGGATGCCGTCATCAAGAAAATAATGCCCCCTTCCGACTATCTGGACAAGCCGGTCACCGACAGGCCGAGCGAAGCCGAGGTCGAGGCCGCCGTGCGCACGCTGTTGCGCTGGACCGGCGACAATCCGGACCGCGAGGGCCTGATCGACACGCCCAAGCGCGTCACCAAGGCCTTTCTCGAAATGTTCAACGGCTATGACATGTGCCCGGCCGAAGAGCTCGGCCGCACTTTCGAGGAAGTCGCCGGCTATGACGATCTCGTCATCGTCAGGGACATCCAGTTCCACTCGCATTGCGAGCACCACATGGTGCCGATCATCGGCAAGGCGCATGTCGGCTACCTCCCGGATGGCAAGGTCGTCGGCCTGTCCAAGATCGCCCGTGTGGTCGATATCTTCGCCCATCGCCTGCAGACTCAGGAGGCCATGACCGCACAGATCGCCGGCGTCATCCAGGACGTGCTCAATCCGCGCGGTGTCGCCGTCATGATCGAGGCCGAGCATATGTGCATGGCCATGCGCGGCATCCGCAAGCAGGGCTCCACCACGCTGACCTCGACCTTCACCGGCGTGTTCAAGGACACGCCCGAGGAACAGGTCCGTTTCGTCACCATGGTGCGCGGCCTCGGGGCGTAAGCCTCTCGCCGGCATCGCTAGATCAAGGACCGGCGATGTCGGCACTAACATTTCCCAAGGCTCCATCAGACAAGAAGGCTCTCGAAGAAGGCGCGGTGTTTTCCCCGCGCTTCGATGCTGCCGGGCTGGTCACCGTCGTCGTCACCGACGCCGCTGACGGTATGCTGCTGATGGTCGCGCATATGAATGCCGAGGCGCTGGCGCTGACGCTCGAAACCGGCATCGCGCACTACTGGTCGCGCTCGCGCAGCACGCTGTGGAAGAAGGGCGAAACATCAGGCAATTTTCAGACCGTCGTCGAGATGCTCACGGATTGTGACCAGGACGCCATATGGTTGCGCGTCAAAGTGTTGGGCCACGACGCAACTTGTCACACCGGCCGGCGTTCATGTTTTTATCGGACGGTGGGGCTAATCGGCGGCAAGGCAACGCTTGCCGACGATGGCAGCACGCCGCTATTCGATGCGGAAAAAACCTATCGGAAGCCCGCGTGAACCATTCAACAGTCGCAAACCACTCATATTCACTATTCTCAAACGTCCTTCCTGTAGAACGGACGCGGGACAAGGGAGATCATGATGCTCGAGTGGGCGTCATTGCGTAGCAGACCGGACGTGCGGGAGGCCAATGGCCCCTCATCGTCCGGCGGGGTGCCTGACCCGCAACCCGCGGGCAAGACAGGCATTTCGCTCGCGCTGGGCGGCGGCTGCGCACGCGGCTGGGCGCACATTGGCGTGCTGCGCGCGCTCGACGAAGCCGGCATCGAAGTCTCGATGATCGCCGGCACCTCGATCGGCGCGCTGGTTGGCGGCTGCTATCTCGCCGGCAAGCTGGACGAACTCGAGGAGTTCGCCCGCAGCCTGACCAAGCGGCGCATCTTCGGCCTGCTCGATCTCAATCTGCGCGGCAGCGGCCTGTTCGGCGGCATGAAACTGGACGTCAGGCTGCGCGAGCACATGGCAGGCATCCGCTTCGAGGATCTCACGAAACCCTTCGTCGCCGTTGGCGCCGAAATTCGCACCGGCCATGAGATCTGGCTGTCCAGCGGTTCGCTGATCACCGCGATGCGGGCTTCCTATGCGCTGCCCGGCGTGTTCGAACCGGTGAATTGCAACGGCCGCATTCTGGTCGACGGCGCGCTGGTCAACCCGGTTCCGGTTTCGGTCTGCCGCGCCTACGAGCAGCCGCTGGTCGTCGCGGTCAACCTTCACTACGATCTGTTCGGCCGCGCCGCCGTCATCAAGCACAGCGCCGGCGAACTGCTCATCGAGAAGGACGCGCCCCGGCCAGGCCAGGCCAGCCCCGACCACCAGCCGCACCAGAGCCGTCTCGGCATCACCGGCGTCATGGTCGAAGCCTTTAACATCATCCAGGACCGGATTTCACGCGCAAGGCTGGCGGGCGATCCGCCCGACATGTCGCTGCAACCGAAACTCAGCCATATCGGCTTGACCGAATTCCACCGCGCGGATGAGGCGATCAGCGTCGGTTACCAGGCGACGATGGCGCAGATCAGCGAGTTGAAGCGGCTGCAGACGGTTCTCGCTTAAACCAGTTCGGCAATGTCAGGCTTTGGCCGCATCGGTGATGCGGAACTGCACCGTGCGGTTGCCGTTCCAATAATTCCCCGACAGCGAGCCGGCTACATGGATCGTGTTGCCCCTGTTCTTGAACAGGAATTCGCCCAGCGCGGTATCGACGGATCGAAAGGCGATGCCCTGGATGCGGCCGCCGCTTTCCGACTGCAGATCAGCCCGGATGTGGTTGGTGCCGACAGCCCGCGCGTCGGCCAGCCGATGGCGCGGCAGCGCGAACACCGGCGCGACATGGCCGGCGCCGAAAGGCCCGGCCTTTTCCAATGCATCGAGCAAAGCAATCGTCGCGCCCTCGGCGGCGAGCGCGCCGTCGACGGCCAGACTTTCTTCGTCCTGCAGCCGGAACACTTCGGCCGCCGCGCGCTCCTCGAAGAAAGCACGGAGTTCGCCGAGCTTGGCGCGTTCCACCGTGATGCCGGCGGCCATGCCGTGGCCGCCGCCCTTGACGATCAGCCCGGCATCGGCGGCTGCGCGCACCAGCCGTCCGAGATCGAAGCCCGACACCGAACGGCCAGAGCCGGTGCCGATGCCATTGGCGTTGAAGGCAATGGCGAAGGCCGGCCGCCGCGCATGGTCCTTCAGCCGCGAGGCGATCAAGCCGACAATGCCGGGATGCCAATTGGTGCTGGCGGTGACGATGATGGCCGGCCCGTTGCCGCCGGCAAGTTCGGCGTCAGCCTCGGCGCGCGCCGCTGCCAGCATCTCCAGCTCCATCTGCTGGCGTTCCTGGTTGAGCCGGTCGAGTGTCTCGGCAATGGTCCCGGCCTCAACCGGATCGTCGGTGGCGAGCAGCCGGCTGCCAAGTGCTGCATCGCCGATGCGGCCGCCGGCATTGATGCGCGGCCCAATCAGATAGGCGAGATGAAAGGTGCTTATCGGCTCACCGATGCGGGACACCCGCGCCAGTGCGGCGAGCCCCTCATTCTTCTGCTGCCGCGCCATCTGCAGTCCCTTGACGACGAAAGCGCGGTTCACGCCGATGAGCGGCACCACATCGCAAACCGTGGCCAGCGCCGCCAAGTCGAGCAACGACAACAGGTCCGGTGGCGCTGCGTCGGGCAATCGGCTGCGCAGGACCCTCGCCGTCTGCACCAGAGTGAGGAAGACGACACCGGCGGCGCACAGATGGCCTTGCCCGGAAAGGTCGTCCTCGCGATTGGGATTGACGACCGCGGTCGCCTCCGGCAGCGGGCCGCCGACCTGATGGTGGTCGAGCACCACCACATCGGCGCCTGCGGCCTTGACGGCATCGATGGAGACAGCGCTGTTGGTGCCGCAATCGACGGTGACGATCAGCGTCGCGCCGCGCGAGACCAGTTCGCGCATAGCCTCCGGATTGGGGCCGTAGCCCTCGAAGATGCGGTCGGGAATGTAGATCTCCGAAGGCACCGAGAAATGCGTCAGGAAGCGCTTGAGCAACGCCGAAGANAGATGCGGTCGGGAATGTAGATCTCCGAAGGCACCGAGAAATGCGTCAGGAAGCGCTTGAGCAACGCCGAAGAGGCGGCGCCGTCGACATCGTAGTCGCCGAAGATTGCCACCTTCTCCTTGGCCATGACCGCTTCGGCGATGCGGGTCGCAGCCTTGCCCATGTCGGTCAGCGAAGCCGGATCCGGCAACAGATTGCGGATCGTCGGATCGAGGAAGCGCTCGGCCTGGTCCGCGGTGACGCCGCGCCCGGCGAGCACGCGCGCCACAATGTCGGGCACGCCGTGGCCCTGCGCTATGGCCAGCGCAGTCATGTCCTGCCGCTCGCTCAACCGGTGTTCCCAGGAAACACCGGTCGCCGACTGCCTGACGTCGAGGAAGAAGCGTTTGTCGCCCGTCATAGGAGGCGTAGTCTACAGATTGTCATTTCCGGCAATATGCGACGGCTAAACAGGAAAGTCTCAACTTTTCCACCTCCTGGTGACGCGCCTTGATCTCGCGGCTCACGCCTCCGCCAGAACCCGATGATGACTGGTGGGTTCGACCTGAAATCTCAATCCGGCTCCAAATCAAAGAGAGAGAGCATTATGGCGTCCGAAACCATTTTCAGCAGCAGCATCAATCGGTTAAAGGAGAAAAATGACTTGGCCTAGCCCGCACGCTCGATGCGGATAACCTGCGGCTTGTCTGTGAGGTGGCCGTCCTTGGTGATGCCGTCGACAGCCTTGCGCACCGCTGCTTCCGTCGTCTCGTGGGTGACCAGGATCACCGTCTTTTGCGCGTCCGTCTCGCCGCTGACGGCATGCTGGACGATCGATTCCAGCGAAATGTCGTTGTCCGCCATGCGCTTGGCGATCGCGGCGAAGACGCCGATGCGGTCGTGCACGGTCAGCCGGATGAAATAGCCGCCGGCATGGCTGCGCATCTGCGCCTTCTTGTAGGGGCGCAGTTCCTTGGCCGGCAGGCCGAACACCGGACCGTGCTGGAAGCCCGGCCGGCTCTTTGCGATGTCGGCGATATCGCCGACCACGGCGGACGCGGTGGCGTTGCCGCCGGCGCCCGGGCCGGAGAGCAGCAGTTCGCCCAGAATGTCGGTTTCGATGGCCACCGCATTGGTAACGCCATGCACCTGTGCGATCACCGACGCGGTCGGCACCATGGTCGGGTGCACACGCTGCTCGATGCCGCTGTCGGTGCGCTGCGCGACGCCGAGCAATTTTATCCGGTAGCCAAGGTCGCCCGCGGCGCGGATATCGGCCTGGCTGATATTGGAAATGCCTTCCATGTAGATGTCGTTGGCGGCGATCCTGGTGCCGAAGGCCAGGCTGGTCAGGATCGACAATTTATGCGCCGTGTCATGGCCCTCGATATCGAAAGTCGGATCGGCTTCGGCGTAGCCCAGCCGTTGCGCGTCCTTCAGGCACTCGTCGAAGGAGATGCCCTCGGCCTCCATGCGGGTCAGGATGTAGTTGCAGGTGCCGTTGAGGATGCCGAAGACGCGGGTGACCGAATTGCCGGCCATCGCCTCGCGCATCGTCTTGATGACCGGGATGCCGCCGGCAACTGCCGCCTCGTAGTTGAGCAGCACGCCCCTCTTCTCGGCGATTTCGGCAAGCGCCACGCCGTGCTTGGCCAACAGCGCCTTGTTGGCGGTGACGACATGACGTCCGGCTTCAAGTGCTGCCTTGACCGACGCGCGCGCTGCCCCTTCGTCGCCGCCGATCAGTTCGACGAAGACGTCGATATCGGCGGCCTGCGCCATCTTGATCGGATCATCGAACCATTTGGCGGCGCTGAGGTCGACGCCACGGTCGCGCTTGGGATCGCGCGCGGAAACGGTCGTGACGATGACATCGCGTCCGCACTGGCGCGTCAGCTCCGCTGCCTTGTCGCGCAGCACGCGCGCCACCGAGGCGCCGACCGTACCCAGACCCGCAATTCCAACACGCAACGCTTCAGCCATGCCCGGCGACGCCCCTCAAAAAATCTGCTCGAATAAGATGTGCGGCGACTTTAGCGATGCGCGGCGAGCGGCACCACATTGTTCGGCTGCTTGGCGCTGGACGCCAGGAAGCGCTTGATGTTGCGCGCCGCCTGCCGGATCCGGTGCTCGTTCTCGACCAGCGCGATGCGGACGTGATCGTCGCCATGCTCGCCAAAGCCGATGCCCGGCGCCACCGCCACGTCGGCGTGCTCGATCAGGAGCTTGGAAAACTCAAGCGAGCCGAGATGCTTGAACGGCTCCGGGATCGGCGCCCAGGCGAACATCGAGGCAGCCGGTGCCGGAATGGTCCAGCCGGCGCGGCTGAAGGCATCGACCATGACGTCGCGGCGCTTCAAATAGACCTCGCGCACTTCGGCGATGTCGGCGCCGTCGCCATTCAGCGCATGCGCCGCCGCCACCTGGATCGGCGTGAAGGCGCCGTAATCGAGATAGGACTTCACCCGCGTCAACGCCGAGATCAGCCGCTCGTTGCCGACGGCAAAGCCCATGCGCCAGCCGGGCATGGAGAAGGTCTTCGACATCGAGGTGAACTCGACGCAGACATCGATGGCGCCCGGCACCTGCAGCACCGAAGGCGGCGGATTGCCGTCGAAATAGATCTCCGAATAGGCAAGGTCCGACAGGATGATGATGTCGTTCTTCTTGGCGAAGGCGACCACGTCCTTGTAGAAATCGAGCGAGGCGACCAGCGCCGTCGGGTTAGACGGATAGTTGAGGATCAATGCCAGTGGCTTCGGGATCGAATGACGGACACCGCGCTCGAGCGCCGGGATGAAGCCGTCATCCGGCTCGACCTGCAGCGAACGGATGACGCCGCCCGACATGATGAAGCCGAAAGCATGGATCGGATAGGTCGGGTTGGGGCACAGGATCACGTCGCCCGGCGCGGTGATCGCCTGCGCCATATTGGCGAAGCCTTCCTTCGAACCGAGCGTCGCCACCACCTGCGTGTCGGGATTGAGCTTCACGCCGAAACGGCGCTGATAATAGGCGGCCTGGGCGCGGCGCAGACCTGGGATGCCGCGCGAGGAGGAATAGCGATGCGTGCGCGGATCGCGCACCACTTCGCACAATTTGTCGACGATCGCCTTCGGAGTCGGCAGGTCGGGATTGCCCATGCCAAGGTCGATAATGTCGGCGCCGCGCGAACGGGCGCTGGCCTTCAGCCGGTTGACCTGCTCGAACACGTAGGGCGGAAGCCGGCGGACCTTGTGAAATTCTTCCATGTCAGTTCCAGACGATTTAAGATTGGCTTCAGCACAGTTGGTTTGGCTAGGCGCCCTTGGCAAAGACCGCTTTCGGCGCGCGATATAGCCTTATTTGCAGGTAGGGTCGAGGGCGGGATCGCATTTGGCTTCGATCTGCTTCAGCGTGTCCTTGCCATGGTTCTTCGCCAGCGAATTCAGCGCCGCCGGGCTGGTGGACGGGGCACCGCCGCCGCCCTTGGCCACTTGCCCCTGCTGTTCGCCCTTCAACTGGGCAAGCTTGGCCTGCGTCTCCTCAGGGGTGAGTTGCCTTGCCGCCACCTGCGGTGGGATGTTGAGATTGGGATAAGAGCCGGTGTCCTGCGCGCCCTGGGTCAGGCCGACATTCATCCCGTTGCCGGTGTTGGCGCTCGTGCAGCCACTTGCCGCCAGCAGCCCTGGCGCCAGACAGGCGATTGCAACCGCGATGCGGCAAAAGCGGCCTGCCCCCGAAAAAATGGTCTCGCCGGTGTTAATCGTCATATTGTTTTCCTGGCAGCCGGGGTACAGCGCATTGGACCCGGTCAGATGTCCCATGATAATATGTCAAGAAAACGCCTCGGGAGGAACCCCGCGAGCCATGTCCAAAACACCTGATTCGAGCAAAGCGGAAGATGATCAATCTTCGACCGTCGAGCAATATCTGGTGAAAGACCCGGAACGCTTCGCGTTGAACATGGCGCGCATGGTCGAGCAGGCCGGCAAAGCCGCCTCCGCCTGGGCCGAGCCGCGCGAAAAGGGCGAGGTGCGCGATCATGTCGCCGAACCCGTGGTCGACATGGTAAAAACCTTTTCCAAGCTCAGCGAATATTGGCTGGCCGACCCGCAACGCGCGCTGGAAGCGCAGACGCGACTGTTCGCCGGCTACATGACGGTCTGGGGCAACGCCATCCAGAAGGTTAGCCCGAATGCCGAGGCGCCCGAAGATGCGGTCAAGCCCGAGCGCGGCGACAAGCGTTTTCAAGACCCCGAATGGGGTCGCAACGCTTTCTTCGATTTCCTCAAACAGGCCTATCTCGTCACCTCGCGCTGGGCGGCCGACCTGGTCGAGCACGCCGAAGGCCTCGACGATCACACCCGCCATAAGGCCAGCTTCTACGTCAAGCAGGTGTCCAATGCCATCTCGCCGTCGAACTTCATCCTGACCAATCCGGAGCTGTTTCGAGAAACCGTCGCCTCGAATGGCGAAAACCTGGTGCGCGGCATGAAGATGCTGGCCGAAGACATCGCCGCCGGCAAGGGCGACCTGAAGCTGAGACAAGCTGACTATTCGCCCTTCGAGATCGGCAAGAACGTCGCGACATCTCCCGGCAAGGTGGTCGGGCGCAGCGATGTCGCCGAAATCATCCAGTACGATCCGACGACGGAGACGGTGCTCAAGCGCCCGCTGCTGATCTGCCCGCCCTGGATCAACAAGTTCTACATCCTCGATCTCAACCCGCAAAAGTCCTTCATCCGCTGGGCGATCGAGCAAGGCCATACCGTGTTCGTCATCTCCTGGATCAATCCCGACGAGCGGCACGGCGCCAAGGGCTGGGAAGCTTACATACGGGAAGGCCTGCAATACGGCCTCGACACGATCGAGAAGGCGACCGGCGAGAAAGAGGTCAACGCCATCGGCTATTGCGTCGGCGGCACGCTGCTGGCGGCCGCACTCGCACTGCTGGCACAGGAAGGCGACAACCGCATCAAATCGGCGACCTTCTTCACCACGCAGGTCGACTTCACCCATGCCGGCGACCTGAAAGTCTTCGTCGACGAGGACCAGGTGGCAGCGGTCGAGAAATCGATGAACGAAAAGGGCTACCTCGACGGCACCAAGATGGCGACCGCCTTCAACATGCTGCGCTCGGGCGACCTGATCTGGCCTTATGTCATCAACAATTACATGCGCGGCAAGGATCCCCTTCCCTTCGACCTGCTCTACTGGAACGCCGATTCCACCCGCATGGCGGCCGCCAACCACTCCTTCTACCTGCGCAACTGTTATCTCGAGAACAATCTGACTCGTGGCGTGATGGAACTCGCCGGCCGCACTGTGTCGCTGGCCGACGTCACCATCCCGGTCTACAACCTGGCGTCGAAGGAAGATCACATCGCGCCGGCCCTTTCGGTGTTTCTCGGCTCGCAATATTTCGGCGGCGACGTCGAGTTTGTGATGGCTGGTTCCGGCCACATTGCCGGTGTCGTCAACCCGCCGGCAGCCAAGAAATACCAGTACTGGACCGGCGGCAAACCGACGGGCGATTTTGGCCAGTGGCTCGCCTCGGCGGTGGAGCATCCCGGCTCCTGGTGGACGCACTGGCAGCACTGGATCGAAACCCAGGACGACACCCTCGTTCCGGCCCGCAAACCGGGCAAGAATATGAAAACCCTGGGTGATGCCCCCGGCACCTATGTGAAGGTCCGCGTGTAACGCCGGCACCTTTTGCAGGTGCCTGTGTGTAACGGAATGTAATGTCTGGTGAGTTGACGGGCCGGCAAAACGGGGCGAAATGGTGTCGTCAACCTTCAAGAAGCCTCAATTGGCCTCCAACCAGCAAATAATTCAGAGGCTTGCAGAATTGACACAAGTCTCGTTTCCGGTTTGGGAACACAAGGTTATTGGATGTGAACGTTTCGACGCCGCACCAATAGCAGGCCGACCGGACACCGAGGGGGAATCTAGTTTTGAAATCAGTAGGATCGCGTCTCGCGGGGAGAGAAGGTCGCACTATAGCGGCAGCGCTTTTCTCCGTGCTTCTGGCGTCCTGCACCTCCGCTGGCGACCCCACAATGTCCGCCGGCATGCCTGGCTACAACGCGACCGCTTCTGACATCGCCGCGGCTTCCGGCGCCAGCCCTGCGGCGCCGGGCGATTCGACCGTGCAGGTCACATCCACCGGGCCGCAGATGATGATGACGGCAGCGGGCGATGCGACACTGCCCGAGCAGGTCGCCTATGTGCCGGTGGCCAAGCCCGGCACCGGCTTCCCGGTCAATGTTCCCGCCGGCTCCGAAACCATTGTCGGCCAGACGCCGCAGTCGCTGCAGCAGTCAGCACAGACCGCGGCCGCAACGGACGCCGTGGCGCAGAAGATCGCCGCCGCCGATGCCGGCGTGACCGCACCGAAAGCGACGGCAGCGGCGCCCGCGACCAACGAGGTCTACGTGACCGCCGCGCCCCAGCAGATCGACACGCCGAAGAAGGGCTTCCTGGCCTCACTGTTCAGCACCACGCCAACCTCGGCGGCACCTGCTCCGCTGGTCAACTCGCGCTCGGGCGAACAGCCTGCGGTTGCTTCCCAGAAGGCCGCCCCGGCAAAGCCGATCATCACGCTAGCGTCAGCCAATTCCGCCGACAAGCCCTTGCAGCTTGCCTCGCTTGGCAACGAGAGCAACCACATCACCGGCAGCGATGCCTTGCCCGGCGTGCGCCAGACGGCGCTGTTCGAGATCAAGCGCAAATCCGGCCTCGACGACGAAAGCGACGTCGACCTGAACGAGGACGAGGGTTCGGGCGGCGCCTATCAGGTGGCCTCCGCCGCCGGCCTCGCCCGGCTGGCGCCCAATGGCCTGTTGAAGCAAAACGAGAGCGTCGACGTCGCCTGCCTGAAGCCGTCGCTGGTGCGTGTGCTGAAGACCATCGAAGGCCATTACGGCCGCAAGATGATGGTCACATCAGGCTACCGCGACCCGGCCCGCAACCGCCGCGCCAACGGCGCCAAGAATTCGCTGCACATGTATTGCGCCGCCGCCGACATCCAGGTTCCCGGCGTCTCGAAATGGGAACTGGCGAGCTACATCCGAACCATGCCCGGCCGCGGCGGCGTCGGCACCTACTGCCATACCGAATCCGTTCACGTCGACGTCGGCCCCGAGCGCGACTGGAACTGGCGCTGCCGCCGGCGGGGTTAGCATCCCCATTCGGCAAACGGGCCGAGGGGCCGTTAGCAGCCTGCCGTTTTTCCCGATTAGCTATCAGCGACGTTCGAGATTAGCCGAGGCACCCGCGACTTCGTCATCCTATGGCGAAGCAAGGCGCGCAGCGACGCAGCGCAGACCATAGGATGACGACTGCGCGGGGCGTTCAGGCTAATCTCGAAAGATGTGCAATGACGCGAGGGCAGAAAACCTGGGCTGGCTCACCAAACTGGCCCTTTTCGCCCCTCTTGAAAAAAGTTTCCGCATCTGGCGGCTGATGGGTTGCCGGTTGGCAACAACGCAATTATAAGCCGCTTCGTCTGAGCGCGCCCATCGTCTAGCGGTTAGGACACCGCCCTTTCACGGCGGTAACAGGGGTTCGATTCCCCTTGGGCGTACCAGATCTTTCAGGAAAACAAGAAGCCTCGCGGCAGCCGCCGAACTAGCAGCGGCTGGAACGGTGGCGCGGCGAATCGGTTGAAACGGCGAACAGCGGCTGTTTCCCTCGGCGCCTGCTCGCGGCAATCTCCGGCCACTCATCCCTGGTCGTGCGCCACCTGTGGCCAGCGCTGCAACGCCGCATGGCCGCCTTCGGTCAGCGCGTAGACGCCGCGCTCGGCCCTGGCGAACCAGCCATAGACATTGTCCAATAGGATGCTGGGGGCGCGCGGCGAAATCGCTTTCAGATCGCGCGGGCGTTTCGGCCCGTCGGTCATGGCTGCGGCGCAGGCCAGCGCATCCTGCCGGTAGGCGGTCATGATCGGCGCGCGCGAACCGCCGCCCACCACCGGGTCGCCGCGCCGGCGCCGGTGTTCCTCCATCAGCCGCGAGCGCCGCTTTGGATCGCGACGCGGCGGCAGAGCGGCCGGGCTGAGCAGCAATTCGACCTCCCCCTTGCCGCTGACAGCCAGAAGCCCGAAGCCGAGCCGCCGGCACAGCGCGCGAAAACGGCGGTCGTGCTCGCGGCCTTTGCCACGCGCCGACATGCGCGCGGCCAGCCACACTTCGTCGCATGCCGCGGCGCGATCGACACCTTGCAGCACCAGTTCGAGGTTGAACTGCAATTTCAGTTCGCAGATGACCAGCACAGGCGGCTCGCCGTCGCGCACCGCCACGATATCGCAGTGCCCGACTTCGCCCTTGACCGTGAATTCCAGGCTCTCGAGAAACCGCTTCACCGGGATGTAGAGAGACGTTTCCTGCATCGCGCAGGCATAGCCGATTCGGATCGGGTCGGCACAGGGATCGCCGAGAGGCCGACGCCTTGCGCTAAGCCGCCTTGAGACCCACTGTTTGCAAGGCGGCCGTCAGGCAGGTCTCCGGCATGATAGTCCCGCCATAGCGCTCGACGATTTCCTTGGCGATGACCGACGTCGCCAGGGCCGAGCGCGACCAGTATTTCATCGCCTGTCTCGCGTTCAACAAGGCGCTCGCCGTGGCTGGGACGGCACAATCGACAGCGTAAGACCCGAGATCCGTCGACGCCAAGACCGGTCCACGGTTGGCCACACAATGATGAGCGCGTGTGTTTTGAGGCTAAGGGCGGGTGCGCGTCCGGCGCTGCCCTGGTGCGGCATCGTCCGCCTTGAAATGCATCTCGTCCTGGACCGCGGCGAAAAACCGGCGGACATCGTTGGCCGCCGAAGCCGCATCGCAGCCGGCCGCGACCGCCTTGTCGAGGAGTTCGCGCGCCGTGGCCTTCCAGAACGACGTGGCCGTGTCGCCGTGCAGTCTGCCCAGCCTTGCGGCGACCTCGCGCACCAGCACGGTCTGCCGATCTAGCGGGAAGGTACGCACATTGGCTGAAGACATGTTCTGCACCATGAAACCGACGCAACGAATCAGACGCTGCTCTATGGCTCATGCCTAGCTGTGAAGTCGGAAACGGAACCTTAACGCCGCGGAGTCCGCGCCGATTGGAACGAGTCGGTTGGCCGGCCTCCAGGCCAAGCAGAACTCTAGACCCTCAGGCCCCTCGCCTCGCCGGCGCGCTTGGCCGTAACCATCATATCCCTGGCCAGCAGCCCACTGACCCGGCAAAACGCCATGAAGGCGCGCCAGGCGTCCTCAGTCTTGACCACATCCACCGTGGCCCCGAAGCAGGCATTGAACGCCGCTTCATAGACCTTGCCCTGTCGCTTCTTTGGCCAGTCATGCAGGATATCCAGCGCCTGTTCGACGCTGTATATTTCCTCTACCGGCAGCCCGGGCGCGGGCGCGATGCGCACCGGCACCTCGAATTGCAATCTGTCCATTCTATATCTCCCGAACTGGCGTCGACCACAGCAACGCCGTTCGTCGTCAAAAGTTGCTTTGGCTGCTTTTGCGCGAAAATGTGTCGTCAGTGCGATCTCGGCATTCGGAGGAGATCGCGCACCTGGATGTCATCTGAGCGGCCGCGCAAGCCAGGAATATCGCCAGTATCAGTCCATTGCCGGCAGTTCTTCCTTGAACCTTGCGGCTTGCAGTGCCAAATCTGGGGAAATTTTCTAACGGGCTGGTATGCGCCGCCCGCTTACAGGCAAACGGACACTATGGTCACCTATCTCGACGCCGCCACGGCACCCCTCAGGAACACCGGCCAGATCCGCCTCTACGGCGAAGAAGGATTTGCCGGCATGCGCAAGGCCTGCGATCTCACCGCGCGCTGCCTTGATGAACTGGTGCCGATGGTCCAGCCGGGTGTCACCACCGAGACCATCGACCGTTTCGTCTTCGAATTCGGCATGGACCAAGGCGCGTTACCGGCGACGCTCAACTACCGCGGCTACACCAAATCGTCCTGCACCTCGATCAACCACGTCGTCTGCCACGGCATTCCAGACAACAAGCCGTTGAAGGATGGCGACATCGTCAACATCGACGTCACCTACATCCTCGACGGCTGGCACGGCGATTCCTCGCGCATGTATCCCGTCGGCACCATCAAGCGCGCCGCCGAACGCCTGCTCGAAGTCACCCACGAGTGCCTGATGCGCGGCATCGCGGCGGTCCGGCCCGGCGCCCGCACCGGCGCCATCGGCGCCGCCATCCAGACCTATGCCGAGGCAGAGCGCTGCTCGGTGGTGCGCGATTTCTGCGGCCACGGCGTTGGCCAGCTGTTCCACGACGCACCCAACATCCTGCACTATGGCACCGCCTCGGAAGGCGTCGAGATGCGGCCGGGCATGATCTTCACCATCGAGCCCATGATCAATCTTGGCCGGCCGCATGTGAAAGTGCTGTCGGACGGCTGGACGGCGGTGACGCGCGACCGCTCGCTGTCGGCGCAGTACGAACACACGATCGGCGTCACCGAAACCGGCTGCGAGATTTTCACCCTGTCGCCAAACAAGCTCGACCGCCCCGGCCTGCCGGCGGTCAGCTGAAAACAAGATCGCCTCAAGCCGCGGCTTTGAGGCGCCGTCGCCGAAAAAACTCGACCGCGCGCTGCTTACCGCTCTAATCTGCCGTCGAAGCCTTCGGGGAGTGTGGGGGGTCGATGGGGAAGAGTGGCGACGACGAACGGGGGTTCTTCTCCGAGCGGTGGCTTGAACCGCCGGCGAAGGACAAGGCGCCCAAGGACAAACTGACCGAGACGCCACACTATCACGGCCATCGCGACCGTTTGCGCGAGCGCTTCGTTGCCGGCGGCGCAGACGCCCTGCCCGACTACGAGCTTCTCGAACTGCTGCTGTTTCGCCTGATCCCGCGCGTCGACACCAAGCCGATCGCCAAGGCGCTTTTGGCGCGCTTCGGCACTTTTGGCGAAGTGCTTGGCGCACCGGTGGCGCTGCTGCAGGAGGTGAAGGGCATCGGCCCCGCCGTGGCGGTCGACCTGAAGGTGATTGCCGCTGCCGCGCAGCGCATGGCGTGGACCGAGGTTCGCGACCGCGAGGTGCTGTCCAACTGGACGCAGCTTCTTGCGTACTGCCGCTCGGCGATGGCGTTCGAGAACCGCGAACATTTCCGCATCCTGTTCCTCGACAAGAAGAACGTGCTGATCGCCGACGAGGTACAGCAGGTCGGCACCGTGGACCACACGCCGGTCTATCCGCGCGAAGTGATCAAGCGCGCGCTCGAACTGTCGGCCAGCGCCGTCATCCTGGTGCATAACCACCCTTCAGGTGATCCGACACCATCGCGCGCGGACATCGAAATGACCAAGCAGATCATCGACAGCGCCAAGCCGCTCGGCATAGCCGTCCACGACCACATCATCATCGGCAAGAAAGGCAACGCCTCGATGAAGGGCCTGCTGCTGATCTGAGCCTGATGGGCGCCGGTGCCGTCATCCCAAACGCCACCGCTCGCGAGCCAATCAGCAACATTCCGCTTTGGCTCAAATGCCCACGCTTGCGGTGTAGAAGTGATATTGCGACGGAAGCGCCCGCTTCGGCGACAATGTGGTAGACCCGCGAATACGAAGCAGCCACAGCCATTGCAGGAGATCTATTCAATGACGCTCGAATGCATAAATCCAAATGATCTGCCGATTCCGGAAATGTACTCCCAGGTCGTCGTTGCGACAGGAAGCAAGCTGGTGTTCGTCTCGGGCCAGCAGCCAGAGGACATACACGGCAAGCTCGTTGGCCATGGTGATTTCGCAGTCCAGGCGCGCCTGGCGTTCGGGAATCTCGGCCGAGCGCTTGCTGCCGCCGGCGCTCGGCCCGAGCAAGTCTGCAAGATCACGATCTACATCGTCGATTACAAACGCGACGAACACGTGCCGATCATCGAAGCGGCCCAGATCGAGCTGTTCGGCGATCACAAGCCGGCAAACGTAGTGGTCGGGATAGCGGTGATGTCTCCCGGCTACCTGATAGAGATCGATGCGATCGCGGTCATCGACCCGTAGGCCAAGCGAGGACGCGTCAAGTCGCCCAAACAAATCCCGGAACTCGCTGCGAGATTGCCACGACCTTGATCTCTCCATCCATCCACGATCACATCGTCATCGGCAGGAATTGCGATGTCTCGATGAAGAGCCTGCTGCTCACCTGATCAACGTCGGAAAGAGGAAACACGCAATGCCCCAGCCCGGCGACGAACCATGGGCGTTCGACAAGCAACGCGCAGCCCTCCTGGTCATCGACATGCAAAGCGACTTCGTCGATGAGGGCGCCGTCATGGAAGTGGCCATGGCCCGCCATCGCATTCCGGCGATGCGGCAGGTGGTCGAGCTTTGCCGCGCGCAAGGCGTCCCGGTTATCTACACCCAGCATGTGCTCAGCGACCATTTCGATATCTCGCCGCTGGAAACCGGCTATCAGCCGAAGCTGAAAACCAAAGGAATGCGGGAAGGCAGCGCCGGCGCCGAAATCGTCGCCGCGCTTGCGCCCTTGCCTGGGGATGTCGTCATCAAGAAGCACCGCTACGATGCCTTCCACAACACGCAGCTCGAGACGGTGTTGCGCAACATCCGTGGCGCAGGCCGGGTCGACACGGTGATCATCATCGGCACCGTGACCAGCATCTGCTGCGAATCCACCGCGCGGAGCGCCTTCATGCGCGACTACAAGGTGGCTTTCATCAGCGACGCCAATGGCGGACTGGACGAGGCATCGCACAATGCAACCCTCGACATCATAGGCAAGGTGTTCGGGCGCGTGATGACGGTTGCCGAGCTTGGGAACCTGTTGCGGAGTTGAACCCCAGCGTCAGCTGGCGTGCGTCTCAAGCTCCGGCGCCGAGCCTGCCCTCAAGAAGGTCGCGCCGCTGCTGCAATTCGCCGGAGACGAATTTGGTGAAGGCGTGAACGCGCGCCGTGCGGCGCAAATCGTCGTGCACCAGCACCCACAGCGCCGAGCCGATCTCCTCGATCAGCCCTCCGACCCTTACAAGCCCGGGCAGGCTGTCGCCGAGATAACAGGGCAGCGGCGCAACCCCGATTCCGGCGCCCGCCGCATGCGACATCGTCACCAGGGAATCGGCGCGCATGGCGATCTCGACATCGGGCAGCGACGACCGCATCCAGCGGGCGACGCCGGTGTTGGCCAGGCTGTCGTCGGGCGCGATCCAGCGCAGCGCACCCAATCTCGGCTCCGGGGGTAGCGTTTCGGCATAGGAACGTGTCGCGTAGGCGGCGAAGGCGACGCCCGAAATGCGCCGGCCGACCAGGATTTCCTGCGGTTGCGACACCGGCCTGATCGCCACGTCTGCATCCCTTTGCGTCAGGTTGGCGATGGAATTCTGCGTCATCGCCTCGACCCGTATGCCGGGATGGAGCTTATGAAACGCCGCCAGGATCGGCGGCAGCACCGACGCCATCAGCGTATCGGTGGTGGTGACCCGCAACCTGCCTTCGAACCTGAGATCCTGCCCCGACAGTTTGCGCGCCAGTTCATTGACCGTCTCGGCCATTGTGCGTGCCGCGCCCAGCAGTTCCTCGCCGCCCGCGGTGAGGGCATAGCCAGTCGGCAGCCGATCGAAAAGGCGGATACCCAGCCGCGCCTCGAAGGCGTTGACGCGCCGCAGCACAGTCGTGTGGTTCACGCCCAGGATCCGAGCCGCCGCCGCCAGCGAAGCGCCATCGGCGACGGCCAGCACCATGCGCAGATCTTCCCAGTCGATATCGCGTGAGCTGTGCATTCTTGCAGAATGATAAAAGAAAGCGCTGCGCTCTGCGAGTCAAAATGACGCTTCGCTGTGCAAAAACGCAGAGCAAGCGGGCGAATCGGCATGTCGATCTGCGCATGCACGCACGCCATATGGAGTCCGACGACAAAAGAAACAGTCGCGGAGAAGAGCCATGACGCCGATAGAACTCTACACCTGCCAGACACCCAACGGGCACAAGGCCTCGATCATGCTGGAAGAGGTCGGCCTGCCCTACTCGGTCCGCTTGGTCGACATCGAAAGGGGCGACCAGACCAAGCCTGATTTCCTGGCGCTCAATCCCAACAACAAGATCCCGGTGATCGTCGACCGGGACGCCGGCCGCACGGTCTTCGAATCCGGCGCCATGCTGCACTACCTGGCGCGACGGTCGGGCAAGCTTCAGCCGGTGGGCGCGCAGGAGGCGGACGATACGCTGACCTGGACCTTGTTCCAGGCGGCCCATGTCGGCCCGACGCTTGGCCAATTGTGGAATTACAAAATCTTCGCGCCGGAAAAAATCCCTTACGTGATCGAGCGTTTTGAGCGCGAAACCGGACGCGTCTTCCGAGTGCTCAATAGCCGGCTCAAGAACTATGAGCACATCGTCGGCAAAAGCTACGGCATCGCCGATGTGATGACATGGCCATGGATCAACGCGGCCGTCACCAGGCTCGGCCTCAGCCTCGATGACGCGCCAGACCTGGCGCGTTGGTATGCCGCCATAGGCCGACGCTCCGCAGTTGTCAGAGGCATTGCCGTTCCCGCCCTGCCCGAAGCATCGGCTGCCGCTTAGATCATGAGGAGATTTGGTTGAAATCTCATCATGATCTAACCCTTTGTTGGAGCATGATCTTTTCCAAAAACCGGCACCCACTTTTTGGGATCATGCCCTAGCCGCCGCACCCCGCATTCAAGGAATACGATCGTGGAAATCCTCTTCATCCCTCTGGCGCTTGTCGCCGGTGGCCTGCTCGCAGTGCAGGCTGGCGCCAACGCCCAACTTTCAAAGGCGGTCGGCTCACCCTTTGCCGCGACCACGCTTCAGCTCGCGGTCGGCGCCATCGTGCTGTTGTCGATCACGGCCCTCACCGGAACGACACCGGCTCTGCTTGCCGTTCGGCAAGCCGAATGGTGGCATGCGATCGGCGGCATGGCTTCGGCCTTCTACGTCGTTTCGACCATTCTTCTGTTCCCTCGCCTTGGCGCCGTCGTGTCCGTCGGGCTCTTCATCGCTGGGCAGATGCTTGCATCCTTCGCCCTCGACACGTTCGGCTGGCTCGGGATCCCCGAAGCCGGACTGCGAGCCGGGCCTGCCTTCGGCATGCTCGTCTTGCTTGCCGGGGCTGCCCTCATCGTTCTGGGACAGAAGGGCGCGGCCGACAATACCGCATCCTCAAGACCAGGGTGGATCGGACTGGCGCTGCTGGCAGGCGCCGTGCTTCCGGTGCAAGGCGCTGTAAACGCCTTGCTTCGGCACGACCTTGGCGGCGCGCCGTTTGCGGTCGGCACCATCTCGTTCCTGGTGGCGATGCTGGCCATGGCCGCGGTGCTTCTGATCGCGCTTGCCCTGACGAAGACGCCCCGCCCTCGCCTCGCCGGCCTGTCGTCGATGCCCTGGTGGGGCTGGCTCGGAGGTTTTGCCGGCGCCACCTATGTCACGACCGTGTTCACCGCCATCCCCGTCATCGGAGCGGCAGCTGCCGTCAGCCTGACGGTGGCCGGCCAGCAGGTCGCCGGCATCTTCGTCGACACCTTCGGCTGGTTCCGCCTGCCGCAGCGGCTTGTCTCCGGCATGCGGCTCGCCGGCGTCGTGCTGCTTTTGGCCGGGTGCATCATCATCAAGGCGCTTTGATCCCGCTGGAACAAGGCAAGCCGAATCAAACCAGCCCCTGCCCTCCCTGATTTGGGGGGTCAGGTGTCGCTCCGGCGTCACCAACGAAGCAAGGTCCGGGCGCCGCAGAAGCAATTTTTCGCTCCTTCCACAACCGGCTCTAGAATTTCGATCGCAAATCACGCATGATGCACTTGGTATTTTCCCGGGACGGCTTCGCGCCCCCTGAAATACCGGGAGGAACGGGACATGCCCATAGTGGTTGTACTCGTTTTGATCGTCGTGGGCTCGGTGTTGTTCCACTTCCTGAGCCCATGGTGGTGGACTCCGATTGCCTCGAATTGGGACTATATCGACAACACCATCATCATCACCTTTTGGATTACCGGCGTCGTCTTCGCCGCAGTCGTCCTATTCATGGCCTATTGCGTTTTCCGCTTCCGTCACCGCGAAGGCAACCAGGCGGCCTACGAACCGGAGAACAAGCGGCTCGAATGGTGGCTGACGATCGTCACCGGAGTGGGTGTTACCGCCATGCTGGTTCCCGGCCTGTTTGTCTGGAGCCGGTTCGTCAACGTTCCAAGCGACGCAACCGTGGTCGAAGTCGTCGGCCAGCAATGGCAGTGGAGCTTCCGCTTGCCCGGCAAGGACGGCAAACTCGGCACATCCGACACCCGCGACGTCACCGCTGAAAATCCGCTGGGCGTGATCGCCAAGGATCCCAGCGGCCAGGACGACGTCGTGGTCGAAGCGGCCGACCTGCATCTGCCGGTCGGCAAGCCGGTCAAGATGCTGCTGCGCTCGATCGATGTGTTGCACGATTTCTACGTTCCGGAATTCCGCGCCAAGATGGACATGATACCGGGCTCGGTCACCTATTTCTGGTTCACCCCCACCAAGACCGGGACCTTCCAGGTTCTGTGCGCCGAACTGTGCGGCCAGGGGCACCCGATGATGCATGGCATCGTCATGGTCGATACCGAGCAGGACTATGTGGCCTGGCTCGACCAGCAGCAGACGTTCGCGCAGTTGTCGGCGCCGCAGCAGACGGGCTCGGTGGAACAGGCGCCGGGCAACGCGACGGCGTCAGCTCTAGAAGTTGCGGCAAAACTCGAAACTGTCGGGTCCCGCTGAAGGGCACGGAGGTGCTCCGCCTATGGTCGATATCACGCCTGCAGATGCCGTCCCGCCCGCCGAAGTCGCGGAAATGGAGCTTTACCATCCGCACAGCTGGTGGACGAAGTATGTCTTCTCGCAGGACGCCAAGGTCATTGCCATCCAGTATTCGGCGACCGCAACGGCCATCGGCCTGGTCGCGCTGGTGCTGTCCTGGCTGATGCGGCTGCAGCTCGGCTTCCCCGGCACGTTCGATTTCATCACCCCCGAGGCCTACTACCAGTTCATCACCATGCACGGCATGATCATGGTGATCTACCTGCTCACGGCACTCTTCCTCGGCGGCTTCGGCAACTACCTGATCCCGCTGATGGTCGGCGCCCGCGACATGGTCTTTCCCTATGTCAACATGCTGAGCTACTGGATCTACCTCCTTGCCGTGCTGGTGCTGGTGTCGAGCTTCTTTGCGCCCGGCGGACCGACCGGCGCCGGGTGGACGCTCTATCCGCCGCAAGCCATCATGACCGGCACACCTGGCGGCCAGGAATTGGGCATCATCCTGATGCTCGTTTCGCTGATCCTGTTCATCATCGGCTTCACCATGGGCGGTCTGAACTATGTCGTGACGGTGCTGCAGGCCCGCACGCGTGGCATGACGATGATGCGCCTGCCGCTGACCGTCTGGGGCATCTTCACCGCCACCGTCATGGCGCTGCTCGCCTTTCCGGCGCTGTTCGTCGCCTGCGTGATGATGCTGCTTGACCGCGCGCTTGGAACCTCCTTCTTCATGCCCGCAGTTGTCGAGATGGGGGAACAGCTACAGCACAATGGCGGCAGCCCGATCCTGTTCCAGCATCTGTTCTGGTTCTTCGGCCACCCGGAAGTCTACATCGTGGCGCTGCCGGCCTTCGGCATCGTCTCCGATCTGATCAGCACGCATGCGCGCAAGAACATTTTTGGCTACCGGATGATGGTCTGGGCCATCGTTGGCATCGGCGCGCTGAGCTTCGTGGTCTGGGCGCACCACATGTATGTCAGCGGCATGCACCCCTATTTCGGCTTCTTCTTCGCCACCACGACACTGATCATCGCCATCCCGACGGCGATCAAGGTCTACAATTGGGTGCTGACGCTGTGGCGGGGCGACATCCATCTCACCATACCGATGCTGTTTGCCATGGCTTTCATCGTCACCTTCGTCAATGGCGGGTTGACCGGGCTGTTTCTCGGCAACGTCGTCGTCGACGTCCCGCTGTCGGACACGATGTTCGTCGTCGCTCACTTCCATATGGTCATGGGTGTTGCTCCGATCGTCGTCATCTTCGGCGCGATCTACCACTGGTACCCGAAGGTCACCGGCCGGATGCTGAACGAGACGCTCGGCCGGTTCCATTTCTGGGTCACATTTCTCGGCGCCTACCTGATCTTCTTTCCCATGCATTACATCGGCCTGATGGGCGTGCCGCGGCGCTATGCCGAACTGACCGACGTGACGGTCATGACGGAGTCGGCGCATCACCTGAACTCGTTCATCAGCATCATGGCGTTTATCGTCGGCTTCGCCCAGATCGTTTTCCTGTTCAATCTTATCTGGAGCATCCGCCATGGGCGCGAGGCCGGTGGCAATCCATGGCGAGCCACGACACTCGAATGGCAAACGCCGCAGACGCCACCGGCGCATGGCAATTTCGGCAAGGATCTGCCGATCGTCTATCGCTGGGCCTATGACTACAGCGTGCCGGGCGCCAAGGAGGACTTCATTCCGCAAAACATGCCGGGCACGTTCGGCCCCTCCAGGGAGCCGGCATGAGCGTCATCCTGGTCTTCCTTCTCGTGATCGCCGGCTTTGCCGGCTGGTGGCTCTCGCATCAGCGGCTGATGGCGAAACCATGGCTCGAGCAAGGTGTGGCAGGAGATTTTGTCGCCTTCGACCGATCGAGCCTGCCGACCGCCAAGATTGGCCTCGGTGTCTTCCTCGCCGTGGTCGGCTGCCTGTTTGCGCTGTTCACCAGCGCCTACTTCATGCGTATGGCGCTGTCGGACTGGCAGCCGCTGCCCATCCCACGCCTGCTCTGGCTCAACACCGGCATGCTGGTGCTGAGCAGCGTTGCGCTGCAATGCGCCTCGATCGCGGCGCGCAAGCGCCAGATGGACACGGTCAGGCTCGGCCTTGCCGCGGCTGGGCTCACCGCGATCGCCTTCCTCATCGGGCAGTTCATGGCATGGCGGGACCTGACCGCCGATGGCTATTTTCTGGCCTCCAATCCGGCCAACAGTTTTTTCTATCTGATAACCGGGATGCACGGCCTGCATATAGTGGGAGGGCTGGTGGGCCTGGGCAGGACAACCGCCGGCGCCTGGAACGGGGCACGGCCGGAACGGCTTCGCCTCAGCGTCGAATTATGCGCCATGTACTGGCATTTCCTGCTTTTCGTCTGGCTCGCCATCTTCGCTCTTTTAGCCGGCTGGGCCGCGACGTTCATCGATATTTGCCGGCAGTTGCTGACCTAGGAGGTCGAGGAGCATGGCAGAAACGACACTGACGCATACCGGCCAAACGGAGACGCGGCCCGCAGGCTGGCAAGGCATCGCCGCCGACTGGTCCTCGGATCAGCGCGCGTTCAAGAACGTGTCCTGGGGCAAGGCCATGATGTGGATCTTCCTGCTCAGCGACACCTTCATCTTCGGCTGCTTCCTGCTCTCCTACATGACCGCGCGCGTCTCCACACGTGTGCCGTGGCCCAATCCGAGCGAGGTCTTTGCGCTTCGCATCGGCGGTTCGGACATTCCACTGATCCTGATTGCCATCATGACCTTCGTGCTGATATCGAGCAGCGGAACGATGGCCATGGCGGTCAATTTCGGCTATCGCCGCGACCGCCGCAAAACCGCAATCCTCATGCTTCTGACGGCAGCGCTAGGAGCCACCTTCGTCGGCATGCAAGCCTTCGAATGGACCAAGTTGATCACCGAAGGGGTACGGCCGTGGGGCAATCCCTGGGGCGCGGCACAATTCGGCTCGACTTTCTTCATGATCACCGGCTTCCACGGCACGCATGTGACGATCGGGGTGATCTTCCTCATCATCGTGGCGCGAAAGGTCTGGCGTGGAGACTACGACGTCGGTCGTCCCGGCTTCTTCACCAGCCGCAGGGGTCGCTACGAGAACGTCGAAATCATGGGGCTCTACTGGCATTTCGTCGACCTGGTCTGGGTGTTCATTTTCGCATTCTTCTACCTTTGGTGAGAGGCTGACATGGCTGAAGCAACCGCAAACGGCCTCGGGCAACACGCGCTGCACTCTGATCATGCGCATGAAGGGCCATCGACCGGCGTCGCGGAGGTTCATCAGGAACATCCGATCAAGCTCTATCTGGTGGTCTGGGCATGGCTGTTCATCCTCAGCGCCTGCTCCTACATGGTCGATTATCTCGGCATCCACGGCTATCTCAGATGGTCTCTGATCCTGATCTTCATGATCCTCAAGGCCGGGCTGATCGTCGCCGTGTTCATGCACATGGCCTGGGAGCGGCTGGCCCTGACCTATGCGATCATCCTGCCGCCGCTTCTGATATTGGTGTTCGTGGCGATGATGCTCTTCGAAGCGGACTACACGCTTCTCACCCGGTTGTCCTTCTTCGGACCGGGGCCCTGACGCACAGCTTCATCTCCGGTCAAAGACCGGAGATGAAGCTTCCCATCAGCTGATCTGCAGGGTCAGAGGCCGACCCGCGTCGGGGACGATGGCGGCTCCACAACCTTGCGGTAGACATGCCAGGTGGCGTGACCCAGGATCGGCAGCACGACCGCCAGCCCGGCAAACACCGGCAGCGAGCCTATGATCAGGGCGACGGCGACAATCAGTCCCCAGACAGCCATGGGGATCGGGTTCGCCAGCACCGCTCGCACCGATGTGTGGATGGCTTCGTAGGCGCCGACGTCGCGGTCGAGCAGCAATGGGAAGGCGACAACCGTCGTGCACAACACCACCGCGGCGAAGACGAAGCCGATGGCGTGCCCCAGGACAATCAGAGACCAGCCGCGTCCGGTGGCAAATATTTCATTGATGAAGCCCGAAATCGATACAGGCGGAGCCGGGCCGAAGAGATATTCGTAGAACACCTGCGCCGCCAAAAGCCAGGCGATGAAGATTGCAACCAGCATGATCCCGACTGCGGCGATGGCTGGCAGGGCCGGAGAATTCCTGACCTCGAAAGCGTGCGTCCAGGAGGTGTCGAGCCCGGCTTCTCGTCTGCGGCTGATCTCATAGAGGCCGATCGCCGCGAATGGACCTATCAGCGCAAAGCCGGACACCAGCGGAAACAACATCGGCAACGCATTGGCGCCCGAAGTCCAGGCAGCGAGCACCACGCCGACAAGCGGATAGATCAGGCAGAGAAAGACGATGTGCGACGGTTTGACCATAAAATCGTCAACACCGCGCTTGAGCGCATCGAATAGATCGGAAACGCTGATTTTTCGGATTTTGGTGTGTTCCAGCGTTTCGCTGGCGCCTGCAATCACGTGAAAACTTGTCATGCCCGTTCCTCCAGACCAGGTCCGGCAAGGTCGCGGTTTCACGGTGCTGCCGTTCTGCATGACTGGCCACGCGAACCGCGACCTGCACCGCAATCAATATACTCCATTGACTGGAGCTTGTCGCCCGTTCTTACAAAAGGCTCCCGGAAGGCGAGGTTTCCGAACACAGCGTCATGCCGTCACCCTCCGGCTGACATGAACGCGCGTATCGCGATGGTATCGGCAAGCAGCACGGCAAAGATCGCGAAAAGATAGAAGATCGAATAGGCAAACAGCGCCTTGGCCGGCTTCATCTCCTTGTCGAGGACGACCAGGGCGTTCCAGGCATGCCAGATGAAACCCGAGCCCAATGCAGCCGAAACAATCCCATAGACCCCGCTCGTGAATCCGAACGCCCAGGGCAGCACGCCGATTGGTGCCAGGAGCAGTGAATAGGCGAAGATCTGCCTTCTGGTCGAGGCCTGGCCGGCCACGTTCGGCATCATCGGGATGCCGGCAGCGGCATAGTCGCCGGCCTTGAACAGTGCGAGCGCCCAGAAATGCGGCGGCGTCCACAGGAAAATGATCAGGAACAGGATCAGGCTTTCAATGCCGATGGCGCCGGTGGCCGCTGCCCAGCCGATCATCGGAGGAAGCGCACCCGCCGCGCCGCCGATGACGATGTTCTGCGGCGTCGAGCGCTTCAGCCACATCGTATAGATGACGACGTAGAAAAAGATGGTGAAGGCCAGCAGTGACGCGGCAAGCCAGCCCACCAGCACGCCGAGCGTCATGACCGAAAGTGCGGAAAGCACCAGGCCGAAGCCGAGGGCTTCGCCCGCCGTGACGCGGCCCGACGGAACCGGCCGCTTTGACGTGCGCGACATCAGCGCGTCGATGTCGGCGTCGTACCACATGTTGAGCGCGCCGGCCGCTCCCGCTCCAACCGCAATCGCACCTATGGCGATCACGGCGATGACCGGGTTCATCGCGCCGGGCGCCACCATCAGACCGACGAAGGCGGTAAACACGGCAAGGGCCATGACCCGAGGCTTCAAGAGCGCAAAGAAATCACTGGCCGTCGCTTCCGAGAGGCGGACGCCGGTATCCTTGAGGCTTTCCTTGACCGACATTTGAGACGACCATCGATGGAAACCGGGCAGCCTAGAGCAATTCCAGGAAAGTGTATGGGGTTCCGCCCGGAATTGCGTAAGAACAAAGAGATCGAGCGGATCGCCGTTTCCGTGAAACGGTGAAACGCTCTGGCCGGCCGAAGAGCCAGGTTACGGGGAAAATTGCTTCAGATAGGCGATGACGTTGGCGACGTCCTCGTCCTTCTTGAGGCCGGGAAACGCCATCTTCGTCCCTTTGACCATTGCCTTGGGGTCGTGAAGATACGTCGTCAGTGTCGGCTCATCCCATTTGACGCCGGATGTGCCGGCCGCGATCATGGCTTCGGAATATTTAAAATCCGGATGCGTGCCGGCCGTCCGGCCGATAACGCCATGCAACGAAGGGCCTATCTTGTTGGTGTCTTGGTCTGCGACGTGGCAGACCTTGCATTTGGTGAAGACCTTCTCGCCCGCCGCGGCGTCCTGTGCCCGCGATGGATTGGCGATGAAAGTTGCAACGGAAACAACGGCGAAAAACGCAACCAAGCGCATGGCATTCCTCCCTGATCGTCAAATTTTCCTCAGACGGTCTGCACATGCCGGTAGCACCAGCATGCGCCCTGCACGGCAGAATAGATTCTCCGCTCCTCCCCAGATGGAATTGCGCCACCTGTGTACCACAGAATCTGGCCGGTAGGTAGAACAGGTCGACCGTACAAAGGTTCAGGTGGGCTGCGGTGGCTCAAGGCACATCCGCCACAACGAAAAAGGCCGCCTCGAGGGCGGCCTTTTCTGATCTTGTCGTCAGACGCTTATTCGGCGTCCTTGGCGGCCTTCTTCTTCGGGGCTGCCTTCTTCTTCGGCTCTTCCGCGTCGTCGGCCTTTTCAGCCTTGTCGGCCTTCTTGGCAGCGGCCTTCTTCGCCGGCTTGGCCTTGGCGGTATCGCCCTCTTCGTCGTCAGCCATCAGCTCTTCCTTGCTGACCTTGACGTCGGTGACCGAGATCTGGCTGAGCAGATGGTCGACGACCTTCTCCTCGAACATCGGCGCGCGCAGCGTGTTCAGGGCTTCCGGATTGCTGCGATAGAACTCGAAGGCTTCCTGCTGCTGGTTGGCCGGGTAGCGGCGCACCTGCTCGAACAGGCCGCGCTGCAGTTCCTCGTCGGAAACGGTGACGCCGGCCTTCTCGCCGATCTCGGCCAAAACCAGGCCGAGACGCACGCGGCGCTCGGCAAGCCGCAGATATTCGGCGCGTGCCTCTTCTTCCGTCGTCTCCTCGTCGGCGAAGGTACGGCCGGCGGCTTCGAGATCGCGGTTGACCTGGGTCCAGATGTTGTTGAACTCGGCATCGACGAGCTTCGACGGCGCCTCGAACGAATAGGCCGCGTCAAGCTGGTCGAGCAGCTGGCGCTTGACCTTCTGGCGGGTCATCGAACCGAACTGGTTCTCGATCTGGCCGCGCACCACGTCGCGCAGGCGCTCCAGCGATTCCAGGCCGAGGTTCTTGGCCATCTCGTCGTTGATTTCCAGCGCGCCGGGCTTGGACACTTCCTTGACGGTGACGTCGAAGGTGGCTTCCTTGCCGGCCAGATGCGCTGCCTGGTAGTTTTCCGGGAAAGTGACCGTGACCTGCTTCTCGTCGCCGGCCTTGGCGCCGATCAGCTGGTCCTCGAAGCCCGGGATGAATTCCTTGGAACCCAGAACCAGCGGCTGGTCGGTGCCGGCGCCGCCGGAAAAGGCCTCGCCGTCGATCTTGCCGAGATAGTCGATCAAAACGCGGTCGCCTTCGGCGGCCTTGCCGGTCTTCGGCTCGAAGCTGCGCGCCGATTCGGCAACGCGCTGGACCTGCTCGTCGATCTCGCTGTCCGGCACTTCGAATACCTGGCGCGTCACCTTGATGTCGGAGAAATCCTTGATCTCGATCGCCGGGATGACCTCGTAGTTGAGGCGGAATTCGAAGTCGGCGCCGCCGGCCAGGATCTTCTCGGCCTCTTTCTCATCTTCCGTCATGATCACTTCAGGTTGCATGGCGGCCTTTTCGCCGCGCCCCGTGATGATCGAACGGGTCGAATCGTTGAGGATCTCATTGACCACTTCGGCCATGAACGACTTGCCGTAGACCTTGCGCAAATGCTGCACAGGCACCTTGCCGGGACGGAAGCCGTTGATGCGGACCTTGTTCCTGGCGTCGGACAGCCGCGCCATCAGCTTGGCTTCCATATCACCGGCCGGCACGGTGATCTTGATCTCGCGCTTGAGACCGGAGTTGAGCGTTTCGGTGACCTGCATCGTAAAACCTTTATCTTCACCAAAGAGGCTGCCACGGCGTCTTGCCGTTCACAGCCTGCCGGTACAATCTTGCCGGGAATGGCTTTTGGTACGGAACCTGGCGATTTGACCGAAATTACGGCTCAAATTCTTCCAAACTGCGTTCCAAGATGTGAATAAGTTCTTGTTTTTCCTACTTCTTATCACATTCTGCAGAAGCGGATCGGCGCGTCCCGTCACATTTGACACGCCTTTTGTCACAGGCGAGGCCAATTTTCAACCATCTTCGCGTTGCAGCGAATGACCGCCCCAACGGCAGACATTTTCGCCCCGACATTGACAGAATGATGGCTACATGGGATTGCCGACAAATGCGGATGTGGCGGAACTGGTAGACGCCCTGGATTTAGGTTCCAGTGCCGAAAGGCGTGGGGGTTCGAGTCCCTTCATCCGCACCACCCTTCGCTCTATCGAGCTTCGGGTGGCAGGCCACCCAGGAGCTTGATAAAGCGAAGGGTGTCCTCCGAAGCCGTGGCGTAGGAGGACTGGCGGCGACGGCCTACACTTCAAACACTTGACCGGTAAACCACTCCGCCAATTTCGCCAGCTCCGGCCCCAGCACCCGGTCGGCGTCGACCGGCGGCACGATCTTCCTGATATCCGCGACAAAATCCTGCAATGCCGGCGGCGCGGCGCGTTCAGTCACGTACAGGGCCTGCGAGGCGATCATCGCCAGCATCGCCATTGCCGCATCGAGGCAGCGGCCGGCCGTCGCTTCCTTGGTCCAGGCGAAGAATGCGGTGGTGGCGACGTCGTCCTGGCCGGCGCCGGCCGATTCGGTGCCCGGAATGAAGGTGCGCTGCGCCGCGAGTTTGGCCTGTTCGAGATAGCCGGTGATCGCCATCGGGACATAGCCGACATTGCCATGGCCATCGCTGTCGGCCCAATGCCGCCCGGTCATCAACAGGTCGGGCAGCAGCGACACCTTGCCGTTCAGCAGCTTTGAGGCGTGCCGGTCGCAAAGCAGGCAGAGATCGGCCCAGATCGCCGCCAGATCGTCCAATGCCGGTGTCGCCATGGCATTGTGGTAGCCGCCGGTGGAGATGCAGCGTCCCAGCGGATGCGCATCGTCGGGCGGGATATAGACCGGATTGTCCGAGATCGAGGCCAGCGACACGGTCGCCGCCTGCTCGGCGCCCGCCAGCGCCCGATGCGCATGGCCGAGCACGCGCGGCACGATGCGGTAGCTGACCGGCGCCTGATAGTTGCGCCGGCCGTCGCCGGCGCCAACCAGGTATTGCCGCAACCCTTGCAAGGCGGCCGCTTCGTGCGCGTCGCCCCACAGCCCGTCGAGCGCGGCATCATAATGCTCGAGCGGCGCACGAAAGGCTTCGATCGACAGCGCAAACACCTTGTGCGCCATCGCGACGCGACGGCGTGCGGCAAGTGCTGCGTCCGCCACAAGGGCGGCAGCGCAGGGCGAGCCGTTGATCAGCGAGCCCCGCTCCTTCACTTCGAGCTCCAGGCCAGCGGTAAGCGCGGCAAACAGCGGATAGAGCGCCAGGATCTCGCCGGCGCCGCCCTGCCCCTGCGACGACACCACCGGCATCGGTCCACCGTCGAGCATCGCCGCAACGGCTAGCGCGATGCGCGGCGTGGTGGCGGCATTGCCTTCGATGAAATTGGTCAGCCGTGCCAGCACGATCGCCCTGACGACGCGCTCAGGCAATGGCTCACCGAACGATGTGGCGGCGGCATACGCCTTGATGCGCGCATGGCGGTCGCGCTCGTCAAGTTCGAGCTTGCGGCTTGCCAGCTCGCCCATGGCGGTGGTGACGCCGTAGATGACCGGCGGCGGATCGGACTCAATGAGTTTCAGGAACGAGGCGCGGCATTCGGCAATGCGTTGCAAGGCCTTGTCGCCGATTTCGACCGTGTCGTTTCTCCAGGCGACGCGCAAAACGGCATCGAGATTGATATCTTCGCGCGTCGTCACCGTAATCGGCATTGTCTTCGCCCGTCTGGTTTGCATGAAGGCGAAGCGATCGATCGCTGCCGAAATCCATGCCCTGGGTAATGTCTTCTAGTAGAGCGGTTCCTCAAACAATGTCTTGTCGCCGTCCATCAGCGCCTTGATCTGTGCCTGGCCACTGGCGGCGAGCGCGATGCGCACGCCGAATGGCCGCACCCGCATGTCGTTCTGGATCGCCATGCCCTGGCCCTCAGGTAGGTAGAAGCGGTCGATGCCGTATTGCGGTGCGATCGTGGATTCAGGATCAAGCGTCCAGCCCGGCGCGACCTGGCCGACAATATCGGCTTCGTCGGCGGTCGCCGGCGTCGGAGCCTTGCCGAACCAGGCCGTGGTCGCATGCCAATAGCCGTCGGCACCCGGCTTCAGCCGGACCACGATCGGCGTGTTCTCGCTCACGAGCTGGCCGGCCGGGATGTTGGCGATCAGCTTCACCGGCAAGCGCGATATTTCATAGTCGAGGATAATATAGTCGCCGCGCAGCAGATCGCGCGGATCGACCGGCTCGACTTTCAGCAAGACCTCCTTGCCGTTGCGCAGGATCGCCGCGCGGCCGGCGATGATCCAGCTCAGGAAGCCGATCTGGACGAGCGCCAGGACCAGCGCCGAGATGACAAGTTTCTTTCCCGACATCATGCTGCCGCTCCTTCCGGGGCCTTCATGCGTTTTTCCACACGGATGATGACGAGAGCCAGGATGCCGAAAAGCACCGCGGCAGCCAGGAAGAAGCCGGCCGTGCCGAGCATCGTCTGCAAGGTCACGACGTAGATAATGGCGAGCTCGAAGGCAAAGCCGGCATAGGCAACCCAGCGCAGCCCCCTGCTCTCGCGCCCGCCCAGAACGATCGCCGCCGCAATCCCGGCCAGCGCGATAACCGAGGCGACGGCAAAGCCGTTGCTGAAGGCGTTGTCATCGCCCAGTTCGATCTGGATCATCGCCAGCCCGGTGAGAAAGCCGGTCAAGGCGTGCAAAGGCAGCCGCCCGCCGAGCTGCAAGATCCGGTCGGCCGGCCCGGCGGCGAAGATGGAAACCGCAAACAGCAGCGCCGACACCGCGACCAGAGGAATAGCCAGGGCGAGCGTGTTCTGGTCCAGGCCGCGCACCGCGATATAGAAAATGACCGAAAGAATGATCAGGTGGCGTGCCGGCTGGCTGCGCGTCCACAACGAGACGACAAAAAGCACCGGCGCCATGATAACGAAGAAATCCGGAAATACGGGGCGGTCATAAAAGTCGAACGCGCGCACGAACAGCCAGGCAACGGATATGCCGACGGCAGCGACCGTCAGCGGGTTCGAGCGCAACGCCACCGCGGCTAATGCCGTGCCGATGCCCCAGGTGACGATGGCCGAGGCTTCGTCACCCGTGAGATGGTACATCTGGCCGATCAGCGCGATCGATCCGCCGAAGGCCGCGGCGGCCACGATCCACAGCGCCTCGCCGATCGCCGCATGGTCGCGCATCTTCAACACCGCGCCGCCGACATAGCCGGCGAGAATGACGGCAAACAGCGCCGCGACCCGCACCAGCCGCGGGATCGCGTCCCAGTTGGCGGCGACGAAGAGCAGGATCGCGGCGCCGAACAGCAGCGCTGCCATCATGGCCAATATAGTGCCGAAGCTCAGCGATTTGCGCTCGTTTGCGTCGATGTCGCACTTAAGCGCATCGGCCGTCTTGGCGTCGATCAGGCCGGCCTGCAGCCACCGCCCGATATCGGCCCTCGCCCGCGACGAATAGCTCGCCATGCCGCTTCTCCCCCAGATTGGTCTTTCTGACAGCCGATCCGCTCAAATCGTTGACGCAACGTCATTTTCCGATTCGGGTCTCTTCATGACGAAGCGTGAATGCGCGTTAATGTTGCATTGCACAATTTGCATTGCTGCCATGCGCCAACAGCACTTTTAAATCGATATAACCCAGCCTATTTACTGTTCGTACACAAACGGAATGATCCGAAGAAAGACGAAACGAGCACTACCATGAACCTGATCCGCAACTACCGCAACTGGCGCCGCTACCGGGACACCGTCTCCGAGCTGAGCCGCCTGTCGAACCGTGAACTGACCGACCTCGGCATCAGCCGCAGCGACATCCACTACGTCGCCCGCAAGGCGGTCTAATCCTCTTCGGATCGCAAATGGTCCGAACCAGTTTTGAAAAAGAGAACGACAATGAACCTGATCCGCAACTATCGTAACTGGCGCGTTTACCGCGACACCGTTACCGAGCTGGGTCGCCTTTCGAACCGTCAGCTCCATGATCTCGGCATCGTCCGTGACGAGATCAAGATCATCGCCCGCAGGGCGACGATCTAACAAGAATTTCGCCAGGGTCGACCTCCTCCCCGACCCTGACGGATACGGTCAGCCTTCACCTCCTCCCGAGGGTTGACCACCAAAACGGCGCCCGCCGCACCTCCTCCCGCGGCGGGCGCTGTTTCCAAAGCGAACGCAGTTCGTCTTTCCGAAGCGAACGCTAGTTCGTCTTCAAAGTGAACGCAGTTCCTCTTCCAGGGATTTCGCCTCCCTCGATCCGGCGAAAAGAATTTCGTCAAAGCCGACCTCCTCCCCGGCGATGGCGAATACGGCCGATCCCCACCTCCTCCCGAGGATCGGCCCCAAAAACGACACCCGCCGCACCTCCTCCCGCGGCGGGTGTTGTTGTTTTTGGGGCAGGTTTGCGGCTGTGCTTGCGGTCGATCGAGGCGCTTTGCGCCGCCATCCAAGCGTCGCCGCGGACATAAGAAACTCGAGCTCCGTCGTTGCACGACAATGACCCACGCTCGCACCGGCCAATTGCAAACGGCGCGCCAAGCGATTATTCCGGCGCTCATGAGCAAAAATCCTATCCACATCGTCGGCGGCGGCCTCGCCGGCTCCGAAGCCGCCTGGCAGGCAGCACAAGCCGGTGTTCCCGTCATTTTGCATGAGATGCGCCCGGTGCGCGGCACCGATGCGCACAAGACCGATGGGCTTGCCGAACTTGTCTGTTCCAATTCCTTCCGCTCCGACGATGCCGAGAACAACGCCGTCGGCCTGCTGCATGCCGAAATGCGGCTGGCCGGCTCGCTGATCATGAGTGCCGGCGACGCCAACCAGGTGCCGGCAGGCGGCGCGCTGGCCGTGGATCGCGACGGTTTCTCCGACGCGGTGACGAAAAAGCTTGAAGCGCACCCGCTGATCACCATCGAGCGCGAGGAAGTGCCGGGCCTGCCGCCGGCGGAATGGGACCAGGCGATCATCGCCACGGGACCGCTGACCGCACCTTCGCTCGCCCAGTCGATCGCCGAGGCGACCGGCGCCGACGCACTGGCCTTCTTCGACGCGATTGCCCCGATCATCCATTTCGACACGATCGACATGGACACCTGCTGGTTCCAGTCGCGCTACGACAAGGTTGGGCCCGGCGGCACCGGCAAGGATTACATCAACTGCCCGATGGACAAGGACCAGTATCTCGCCTTCGTACAGGCGCTGGTCGACGGCCACAAGACCGAATTCAAGCAGTGGGAAGGCACGCCCTATTTCGACGGCTGCCTGCCGATCGAAATCATGGCCGAGCGCGGCGTTGAGACGCTGCGCTACGGGCCGATGAAGCCGATGGGGCTGACCAATGCCCACAATCCGACGGTAAAAGCCTATGCCGTGGTGCAGCTGCGCCAGGACAATGCGCTGGGCACGCTCTACAACATGGTCGGTTTCCAGACCAAGCTGAAGCATGCCGAGCAGGTGCGCGTGTTCCGCACCATTCCGGGCCTGGAAAACGCCGACTTCGCGCGCCTCGGCGGCCTGCACCGCAACACCTACATCAACTCGCCGACCTTGCTCGACGCTTCCCTGCAGCTGAAGTCGCGGCCCGGCCTGCGCTTTGCCGGCCAGATCACCGGCTGCGAGGGCTATGTCGAGAGCGCGGCGATCGGCCTGCTCGCCGGCCGCTTCGCCGCCGCCGAGCGTCTCGGCCACGCGCCGTCCCTGCCGCCGCTCACCACCGCCTTCGGCGCCCTGCTCAACCACATCACCGGCGGCCACATCGTCTCAGACGACGAGCCGGGCAAACGCTCGTTCCAGCCGATGAACGTCAATTTCGGCCTGTTCCCGCCGGTGGAAGCACCGAAGACCGAAGGCAAACGCCTGCGCGGCAAGGACAAGACGGTGGCCAAGCGCCACGCGATCACCTCACGCGCGCGGGCAGATTGTCGGGAGTGGCTAGGGCTGCCGGCGCAAACAGCGGAAGCTGCTGAATAGCCAAGTCTCAGAGTCCTAACGCGATTGACGTTTACGTCAACTCGCTGGCCATCCCCGCGTTGCGCGCCTGAGCAACAGCCAATGCCGGCGCAGAGCCGAAAGCCGGGCTGCGCCACCAAGCGGCGAGCGGCCATTGCCCATCTTGCCGAGATAGGCGCTGGTCAGCGCCAGCGGCAGGAACGCCGGGCGCAGCGTTTCCGGAAGTGCGGACGCCCCTTGCTCGAAAGCGCGGAGATGCTCCTGCGCCAATGCAATCATCGCAGCCACCGCGCGCTGAGCGCCGGGGCCGCCGTCGCCGCTGACGAACTCCTCCGGCGACGAGCCGGCCGCGGCAAGGATATCCGCCGGCACGAAGCATTGCCCGCGTCGGCGATGCAGCGGCAACAGCAGCAACAGGCCGGTCATCGCCTGGGCGCAGCCGGCCCTGCCCGCCAGTTCGGCAAAGCGCGGCGCCTCATTGGGATCGAGCACCATCGCCGCCAGCTGGATCAGCGCGGCCGCCGTCTCGCCGCAATAGCCCTCGAGATCGGTGCGCGACGGCATCGGATCGTCATAGAGGTCGAAGATGCGGGCCTCGAGCATGTTGTCGAAGGCAGTTTTGGGCAGGCCATGGGCAGAAATCGTCGCCTTCAGCGCATCGGCGAGCGGGTTGCCTGTGGCTGCGGCTTCAGCAGCGATGACATCGCGCCACCATTGCAGCCTCACTTCGCCCGGCAATGCCTCGTGGATGCGGTCTCGGACAGACGCAATCTCGGCATTGAAGGCGTAAAGCGAAAACAGCGCCGCGCGCTTGTCGGCCGGTGCATAGAGTGCGCTGACATAGCGGTCATGGTCGCCGGCGCGCACCGCCTCCATGACGATGTCAGCTGTATCGGTCACGTCAGTCGACGGCGATGAGCGCCGCGGCCACGGCGCGGTCTTCGGCAAGCAGAACATTGTAGGTCCGCACCGCTGCCCCCGTCGACATCGGGTCGGAGCCAATGCCAGCCGCCTTCAGCGCCGCCCGAAGTGCTGCCGGCAAGGGCCGCAAATCCTTGCCTGTGCCGACCAGCAGGATCTCGACCTTGTCGGCCTCGGCCAGCAGCAGGTCGAAATCCGCCGCCGTCAGGGCCAGCGGATCGGCCGGCTCCCAGCCATGGATGCCGGAGGGCAGGCAAAGAAGCGAGCCGCGATGCGACATGTCGGCGAAGCGGAAGCCGCCATTGCCGTAGGCTTCGATCGGCGCCCGTCCGGGGAAATGCGCCTCGCGAATGACGATGCCTTTTGCCACCAGCGCGGCCGTCAGGTCGCCATGGCCTTGCCGCCACCAACCGGCTTCTCCTCATCGGCGCTCGCTCCCTGCGGCCTGAGCCTGAACAGGATCAGCAAGGGCGCTGCGATGAAGATCGACGAATAGGTGCCGAAGACGACGCCGAACAGCATCGCCATGGTGAACGAGCGGATCACCTCGCCGCCGAACAACACCAGCGCCAGCAGCGCCAGGATGGTCGTCACCGAAGTCAGCGTCGTTCTCGAAAGCGTCTCGTTGATGGCGTTGTTCAACAATTGCGGGAGCGGCATTCGTTTGTATTTTCGCAAATCTTCTCGAACACGGTCATAGACGACGATCGTGTCATTGAGCGAATAGCCGATAATGGTCAGGATCGCAGCCAGCGAAGACTGGTTGAATTCGAGCCCGGTGATGACGAAGAAGCCCAGCGTCATCACCACATCGTGCACCGTCGCCACGATCGCGCCGACCGCGAACTGCCATTCGAAGCGGAACCAGACATAGACCAGGATGCCGATCAGCGCGATGATCATGGCGATCGTGCCTTGCTTGGCCAGCTCGCCCGAAACCGTCGGGCCCACCACCTCGACGCGGCGAAAATCGTAATTGTCCTGGAGCTCGCCGCGCACCTTGTCGATGACGGTCTGCTCGGCGTTCTCGCCGCCATCTTGGGTGCCGACGCGGATCAGCACGTCGTTCGGCGCGCCGAATTGCTGGACCTGCACTTCACCGATGTTTAGCTCCGACAGCCGGCTTCTGATATCGCCAATATCGGCGTCGCCTTGCTTGGACTGCACCTCGATGATCGAGCCGCCCTTGAAGTCGATGCCGTAGTTGATGTCGATGGTCAGGAATCCGATAACCGACGCGATCGACAGCAGGCTGGACAGTGCGAAGGTCCAGCGGCGGATGCCCATGAACGGGATTTTCGTGCCGGCCGGAACGAAGGTCACCGGCGCACGCGGCAATTCCTTCGGACGCGCGCGGCGCAGCCAGATCGACACCAGCAGACGGGTGAAGGTGAAGGCGGTGAACACCGTGGTCAGGATGCCGATGGCATAGGTGATGGCGAAGCCCTTGACCGGTCCGGTGCCGAGATAGAACAGCACGACCGTGGCAATCAGCGACGTCACGTTGGAATCCACGATGGTCGCCAACGCCTTGGTGAAGCCGGTGTCGATCGACTGGATGACCGAACGGCCGGCCCGTCGCTCCTCGCGGATGCGCTCATAGATCAGCACGTTGGAATCGACCGCCATGCCGATGGTCAGCACGATACCGGCAATGCCGGGCAAGGTCAGCGTCGCGCCAAGCAGCGACAAGACCCCGACGATCATCGCCACGTGCACGGCGAGCGCAATGTTGGCGAGGAAGCCGAGAAGTCCGTACGCGACGAACATGAAGGCGACGACGAGAATGGAGCCGATGATGCCGGCGACCTTGCCGGCATGGATCGAATCCTGGCCGAGGCCCGGGCCCACCGTGCGTTCTTCGATCACGGTCAGCTTTGCCGGCAACGCACCGGCGCGCAGCAGCACGGCGAGGTCGTTGGCGCTTTCGGCGGTGAAATTGCCTGAAATCTGGCCGCTGCCGCCGAGGATCGGTTCGCGGATCACCGGCGCTGAAATCACCTGATTGTCGAGGATGATGGCGAACGGCTTGCCGACATTCTGCTGCGTCGCCTGGCCGAACCGTGTCGCACCGCGCGAGTTGAAGACGAACGAAACCACTGGCTCGTTGTTTCGGGAATCATAAGTTGCGGTGGCCTTGGCAAGATCCTCGCCGGACACGATGACGCGATTTTCCACCAGATACGGAACCGGCGGATCGTCCTGCGAATAAAGCACCGAGGAGCCTGCCGGCGGGCGGCCGTTCAGCGCATCCTGCACCGACATCGAGGTATCGACCATCTGGAAGGTCATCTTGGCGGTCTGGCCAATGATCTCCTTCAGCCTTTGCGGATCCTGCAGGCCCGGCACCTGGACGAGCACACGGTCGTCGCCCTGCCGCTGCACGATCGGCTCGGTGGTGCCGAGTTCGTTGACGCGACGCTCGACGACTTCGATCGACTGCGCCAATGCGGCTGAGGTGCGGTATTTGATGCCGGCGTCGGTGACGGTGAATTTGAGCAGCCCGGCTTCGGAATCATCCAGGGACATTTCCTGGATGGAGCCACCGGTGAACAGGCCGGCGGCGACCGGATCGGTCAGCGGCTTAAGCGCCGCCTTGGCGGCATCGATCTGGGTTGGATCGGTGATGCGCACTTGTACGGTCCTGCCGGTGCCGCCAAGGCCGGTATAGCCCACCTTGGCATCGCGCAGCAGCGTGCGGATCTCGTCGCGCGTCGTTTCCAGCTGCGCCTTGACGAGATCATTCTGGTCCATCTGCAAGAGGATGTGCGAACCGCCCTGCAGATCGAGACCAAGCGTCATCTGCCGCTTCGGCACCCAGTTGGGCAATTGCGCCAATGTGCTGGCCGGGAAGAGATTTGGCGCGGCAAGGATGAATGTGACGGCCACGGCGATCCAGATCAGGATCATCTTCAGGCGCGAAAAATACAGCATATGGCGTTGTCCGTCAGGGCGTACTGGCGGATCGTTCCGCCGACAATTCGGTTATTTCTTGGCGTTCTTATTTGCCACCGGCTCGCCCTTAACCCGCACTTCGCCGATTGTCGAGCGCGCTGAGGTCAATTTGGCGCTGCCGCCGGCAGCGGTTTCGGCGTCAATCGCCTCTGTCGGTTCCATTCTAATTCTGATCACCGCCGGGCGCTATCGTGCGCTACTCGACTATTTTCAATCGTGCAGGCATCGGTCCGGAACGCAAAAGCAAGGCCAGATCATCGGCGTTCTCCTTGGTGAGGTTGCCCGATATCTGGCCGCGGCCGTTAAGAATTGGCTCGCGGACGACTGGCACCGAAAGCACTTGGTTGTCGAGGATCATCGCAAATAGCTTGCCGACATTCTGCGAGGTCGCCTGCGCAACGCGTGCCGTTGCCCTGGAATCGAAGGTGAACGAAACCGCCGGCTCATTTGTGACGGAGTTGGGAGTCGCCTGAGCATTGACAATGTCATCACTGGAAACGATCGTTCGGCTCTCAACCAGATAGGGAACCGGTGGATCGTCCTTCGAATAAACCACCACCGAGCCAGCGGGCGTCCGGCCATTGATCGCATCAGCGACCGGCATCGACTCATCAACCCACTGAAAAGTCAGCATTCCGGTTCGGGTGAGAATTCTCCTCAGCCTTTGCAAATCCGCAACGCCCGAGGTCCGGACCAGCATACCGTCTTCGCCCTCTGGCCGCACTACTGGGTCGGCTACACCAAGATCACGCAGGCGATTCTTAATGACCACGATCGACTGCGCAAGCGCGATCGACATCCGATACTTGATACCTGTGTCTGTTACCGTGAACTTGAGCAACGCTGCTCCGGTATCATCCAGGATCACTTCCTGGACCGGACCAGCGCTGCCAAGGACAGGATCAGTCACCGCCTCCAATGCCATCTTGGCCGCGCCGACCTGAGCGGCGTCGGTGATATGCACCTGAACGGCCCGACCCGACTTAGCAAGACCAGTATAGCCGATCCTTGCATCGCGCAGCAGCGTCCTGATTTCGTCACGCGTCGCCTCCAACCGGCGATCGATCACATCGGTCGCGTCCAATCGAAGCAGCACGTCCGCGCCGGCAGCGTGAAGACTGGGCGCGTCGACGAGCATTGTGGCCATAGCAAGCCAGATCAGGATCATTTTCAGGCGCGAAAAATGGACCATACGCCGTCTTTTGTCAGAGCTCTGCCCGCGGATCGCTCCGCTTGGGAAACTGGCTTACTTCTTGGCGTTCTGATTGGCCACCGGCTCGCCCTTGACCCGAACATCGGCGATCGTCGAGCGCAGCGCCGTCACCTTGGTGCCGCCGCCAAGGTCGATCTCAAGCTCATTGTCGTCGATCACCTTGGTCACCTTGCCGACGAAGCCGCCGCCGGTGATGACCGTGTCGCCACGGCGCACGGCCGAGATCATCTCCTGGCGCTTCTTCAACTGGGCGCGCTGCGGCCGGATGATGAGGAAATACATGATCACGAAGATCAGAACGAACGGGAGTATCATGCCGATATCCCCGAACGGACCAAGCGGAGTTCCGGTAGCTTGGGCGTATGCCGGTGTGACGAACATCAAGAACTCCTGGTTACGAAGAAGGCCGTAGGGCGGCCTCGCCAAATTTGGCCGGAATATAGTGGGTAAAGTTACCAATGCAACCGCGCGGCCGGGCTTTCAGCTGCTTTTCCGGCCGGTTGACCCGTGTTAGAGCATGCTCCCGGAATACGGGCGTGGTTTTCGCAAAAGATCATGCCCAAACAAAAGCTTGGAACCAGTTTCTATCTCGCCCGGATCAAGACGATTTCGGCCCCTACGCACGTTCGTGCGGAAACATAAAAGACGAGACATGACCGACAGCACCATCGAGGCCCTGAACCAAAAGCTCGACCGCCTGATCGAGGCGGTCACCCGCCTCGCCCCGCCGCCGGTGCCGCAAACCGATCTTGCGGTTGCCGATTGCTTCGTCTGGCAGGCCGACCCCGGCTATCTCGAGCCGGTGCGCAAGGTCAACCGCGTCGACATCGGCCTGATCCGCGGCGTCGACCGCGTGCGCGACATTCTGGTCGAAAACACGGAACGTTTCGCCGCCGGCCATGCCGCCAACAATGTGTTGTTGTGGGGTGCGCGCGGCATGGGCAAATCCTCGCTGGTCAAGGCCGTGCATGCGCAGATCAACGCCCAGGCCAAATCCGACCTGCCGCTCAAGCTGATCGAGATCCATCGCGAGGATATCGACACGCTGCCCAGGCTGATGGGCCTGCTGAAGGCGGCGCCGTTTCGCTTCATCCTGTTTTGCGACGACCTCTCCTTCGACCATGACGACACCTCCTACAAGTCGCTGAAGGCAGCCCTTGAAGGCGGCGTCGAGGGCCGCCCGGCCAATGTCATCTTCTACGCCACGTCGAACCGCCGGCACCTGTTGCCGCGCGACATGATCGACAATGAGCGCTCGACCGCCATCAACCCGTCCGAGGCGGTCGAGGAAAAGGTTTCGCTGTCCGACCGCTTCGGCCTGTGGCTCGGCTTCCACAAATGTTCGCAGGACGAATATCTCGATATGGTCAACGGCTATGCCACCCATCATGGACTGAAGATCGACCCGGAGCAGCTGCGCGCCGACGCCCTGGAATGGGCAACGACACGCGGCAGCCGCTCGGGCCGCGTCGCCTGGCAATTCACTCAGGATCTGGCCGGCCGGCTCGGCAAGCCGCTGAACGACTGATTGATTTCCGTCAGGTCACTGAAAAAGCCCGCCCCTTGCGGAGCGGGCTGAGCCGGCGGGCCGGACTGGAGGTCAGACGGCCTGCAAAACGTTTATTGTTCTATTCCCGACTATTCGAGATAACCTGAGGGATCGACCGGGGCCGAGTTCTTGCGCACTTCGAAGTGCAGTTTCGGCGAGTCGGTGGTGCCGCTCATGCCCGACAGCGCGATCTCCTGGCCGCGCTTGACCTTCTGGCCGCGCTGCACCTCGATCGACCTGGCGTGGCCATAGACGGTGACCAGCCCGTTTTCGTGGCGCACCAGCACCGTATTGCCGAATTCCTTGAGGCCGTCGCCGGCATAGATGACCACGCCGTTCTCGGCCGCCTTGACCGGCGTCCCCTCAGGCACGGCGATGTCGACGCCATCCTTGCCGCCACCAAAATTGGAGATGACGCGGCCACGCACCGGCCAACGCATCTTGCCGATGCCGGTGGCATCGGGCGCAACAGCATCGTCGTCCTCGGCCTGCTGGATGACCTTGGCGTCCTTCTTCGGCGGCGTGTAGGTGGCGAGCGTCTCCGTCGGCTTTGCCGCCGGTTGGGTGGTCGCGGTCGTCACCGGATCAACTTTGGCCGGCTTGGCGCTGGCGACCGTTGCGGTGCCACCTGCCGGAACCTTCAGCGTCTGGCCGATCTTGAGCAGGCCGTCTTGCATGCCGTTCGCCTGCTTCAGCGCCACGACGCCAACGCCGGTCTTCCTGGCGATGGAGGACAGGCTGTCGCCCGACTGGACCGTGTAGGTGCCCGCGCCGGCTTTTGGCGCGGCCGAGGCAGTCTGCGCCGGCTTGTCGGTCTTCGGCTTGTTCGCTGCCGAAGCGTCAACCTGCGCGGCGGACTTGCCGTCCTTGAGTTTCGGCTGCTGCGGCAGTACGGCGACCTTCTCCGGCGCCGGCGCCTTGGGGCTGTTTGCCGGCTTGCCGTCGGCAAGTTTCGGCTCTGTCCCCTTGCTTGAATAGGCATAGGCCGGGATGACCAGTTTCTGACCGGTCTTCAGCCCCTTGGTGGCGCTCAAGCCGTTGACCTTCATGATCACGTCGGCGGGCACATGATAGCGATGAGCGATGCCGGAAATGGTCTCGCCGTCGCTGACCACGATCTCGGTCGCATGCGGCGTACCAGCCGCAAGTGGTTTCGGATCGGAGTCACCGGCATTCTTGAACGGCCTCGCCGGCTGGACGGTGCCGGTAGTCGTTCTGTCGACATGCGGTGCCGGTGCAAGCGCCGGCGCGGAAGCGGTGCGCATCGGAGCAGCTTTGGGCGCGCTCGGCGGCGGCAGCTGCTGGACGGTGACTGGCTCCAGGCTGGAGCGGCTGACCGACTGGTTATGGCTGCCATCGACAGGTGCCGCAGCGATCGGCTCGGCCGCCACATCGCCCGGATAGGGCTGCGCAGTGCTCTGCTTGTCGATGATGGCGCGCTGATTGTTGGTCGAAGAGGTGAAGACGTCGTCGACACCATTGAACCGCGAGACTTGGGAGCTACACCCCGCCGCCACTCCGGCTAGCATGAGGACAGCGCAGCCCCGCGACAGAGTACGCCCGTTTGCCTTCAAAACACTGAATTGCATCGCACTAACCCGCACAGACCCGGTACACACTGGTCATGATTAAAGCGCGTTAATGTTACTGGCGGGTTAACCCCATAGAATCAGACGCAAATTTTCTTAAAACATTTTCGAACGCGCCGAAGGTGCGTTGAGATTCAGGTCAGGCCGAGTCGAAAATGACAGGTTCTGAGAACCGGCCTACGCCGGCCGTAGCCTTCATAGAGCGGAGGCATTTATGACGGCTTCGACCGGCGAAGGCCGGAGCGGAGCGTACTCAAACATGTGAGCACCGGAAGCGCAGGAACCTGCCATTTGCAGGCCGGCCTCACATGAATATCAGCGCACCTAAATAACCGCCGCGACGCTGCGCAGGATCGGCTGCAGGCGCACGGTGCCGATATCCTCGCGCTCGAAGCGGCTGCCGACCTTGGTCAGCTTGGCCAGCACCTGCTCGCCCTCCTCCGGCCCGATCGGGGCAATGACGATGCCGCCGCTCGACAATTGGTCGAGCAGGAAGCGCGGCAGGCTGTCGAAAGCCGCCCAGGCTACGATGCGGTCGAACGGCGCTTCATTGGCAAGCCCGTTGGAACCGTCGGCCTGGCGCACGATGACATTGCCGATGCCGAGCGCCTCGAAGCGTTGCCTGGCCTGCTCGGCCAGCGTTTTGTAGCGGTCGACGCTGACGATGCGCGCCGCGAGCCGCGACATCACCGCTGCCGTGTAGCCCGAGCCGGTGCCGATCTCCAGCACCCGGTTGCCGGGCTCTATTGCCAGGGCCGCAATCACCGCCGCCTGCAGATCGGCGCCCTCGATCGCCTCGCCGCATTCGATCGGCAGCATGCCGTCCGACCAGGCGATGGAATGGAACTGGCCGTTGAGGAAGCCGCGCCGCGGCGTCGCCTCGAAGGCTGCGATCAGCGCCTTCGGCACCGCGCCTTGGCCGCGCAGGCGCAGCAGGAAAGCGGCAAAACCCTCGCGATCGTCGAGCGGCAAGTTCATGCCAGAACCTTCTTCATGCGAACACCTTATTCAGACAGCGCCTTGGTCAGTTGGTCACGGATTTCATGCGCGGTGAGGTCAAGCTGCAGCGGCGTCACAGACACGAGCCGGTTGTGCAGAGCATGGAGATCGGTGCCCTGCTTGCCCTCGACCGGCTCGCGGCCGAAGCGCAGCCAGTAATAAGGCAGGCCGCGCCCGTCGCGGCGCTCGTCGACCCAAAGGCTGTGCACCAGCTTGCCCTGCGACGTCACGACGGTGCCGGCAACCTCCTCAGGGAGGCAGTTGGGAAAGTTGACGTTGAGCAGCACGCCGTCCGGCAGCGGCATGGCGACGAGCTTTTTCAGCAACGCCGGCGCCAGCGCCTCGGTGGTCTCATAGGGAACGACGCGGTCCTCGCCGACATAGGAATAACCCTGGCTGAGTGCGATCGAGCGGATGCCGAGCAGCGCGCCTTCCATGGCGCCGGCGACGGTGCCGGAATAGGTGACGTCGTCAGCGATGTTGGCGCCGGAATTGACACCGGACAGGATCAGGTCCGGCGCGCCAGGCAGGATCTTCTTGACGCCCATGATGACGCAGTCGGTCGGCGTGCCGCGCACGGCGTAGTGTTTCTCGCCGATCTTGCGCAGCCGGAGCGGCTCCGAGATCGACAGGGAGTGCGCGTAGCCGGACTGGTCCTGCTCCGGCGCCACGACCCAGACATCGTCCGACAGCGTGCGGGCGATGCGTTCGAGCGACGCCAGGCCCTCGGCATGGATGCCGTCATCATTGGTCAGAAGGATGCGCATTACTTCGATTCGATCTTCGCCAGACCGCCCATATAAGGCCGCAGCACTTCAGGAATGGTTACGCTGCCATCCTCATTCTGGTAGTTTTCGATGACGGCAATCAGCGCACGGCCGACAGCGGTGCCCGAACCGTTCAGCGTGTGCACAAAGCGGTTGCCCTTGCCATCCCGGTCCTTGTAGCGGGCATCCATGCGCCTGGCCTGGAAGTCGCCGCAGACCGAGCAGGACGAGATTTCGCGATAGGCGTTCTGGCCGGGCAGCCAGACCTCGATGTCGTAGGTCTTGCGCGCGCCAAACCCCATGTCGCCCGTGCACAGGACCATGGTGCGGAACGGCAGCTCCAGTCGCTTCAGCACCTCTTCCGCGCACTGCGTCATCCGCTCGTGCTCGGCGAGCGAAGACTCCTGGTCGGTGACCGAGACCAGCTCGACCTTGTAGAACTGGTGCTGGCGCAACATGCCGCGCGTGTCGCGGCCGGCGGAGCCCGCTTCCGAGCGGAAACACGGCGTCAGCGCCGTATAGCGCAGCGGCAGCTTTTCATGGGCCGTGATTTCTTCGCGCACCAGGTTGGTGAGCGGGACCTCGGCGGTTGGAATCAACCCGAGCCGGCCATCGCCATGCTGCACGAAGAACAGGTCGTCCTCGAATTTCGGCAGCTGGTTGGTCCCGAAAAGCACTTCGTCGCGCACCATCAGTGGCGGGATGACTTCTTCATAGCCATGCTCGGTCGTGTGCAGATCGAGCATGAACTGGCCGATGGCGCGCTCCATCCGCGCCAGCCCGCTCTTCAGCACGGTGAAGCGTGATCCCGACAGCTTTGCCGCCCGCTCGAAATCCATCATGCCGAGCGCTTCGCCGATCTCGAAATGCTCCTTCACCCAGTTCGGCCGAGTCGGCACCTCGCCGACGATATGCTTGACGACATTGTCGTGCTCGTCCTTGCCGACCGGCACGTCGTCGAGCGGCACATTCGGCAGCACCGCCAGCGCATCGTTCAGCGTCTTGTCGAGCTCGCGCTCGCGCGCCTCGCCATTCTGGATGAAGGTCTTGATATCGCCGACTTCGGCCTTGAGCTTTTCGGCAAGTGCCGTGTCGCCCGAACGCATGGCGTTGCCGATCTCCTTCGAGGCGGCGTTGCGGCGTTCCTGCTTGGTCTGCAGCTCGGTGACGTGCTCGCGCCGCGCTTCGTCCTTCTTGATCAGCTCATCGACCGTGGACTGCGCCTCGTCAGCCGACCACGAGCGCTTGGCCAGCGCCTCGACAAGGGCCTTCGGGTTGTCGCGAATCCATTTGATATCAAGCATGGTTGGTTCGTCCTCAGAATAAGGCTGAGGGGGTAAACCGCATCCTTCATCGATGCAAGATGAGGGTCAGCGGCTGTCGCGTTTTTCCGCTAACGCGGATACCCGAACGCGACAGCCTATGAACGAGCCTGCTTTGAGGACGCGTCCGCCGCCTTTTCGGCCACGGCTTCGGCGGCTTCCTGCTTCTCGCGCGCCAGCTTCTGCTTGACCTGATCGCGCTCGATCAGCCGGGCCGCCCAGATCGACACCTCGTAGAGCAGGATGGTCGGGATGGCCAAACCGATCTGGCTCATCGGATCAGGCGGCGTCAGCACCGCCGCGACGACGAAGGCGATGACGATCGCCCATTTGCGCTTCTCGGCCAGCGCCTTCGACGACAGCATGCCGACGCGCGTCATCAGGCTGGTCACCACCGGCAGCTGGAACACCAGGCCGAAGGAGAAGATCAGCGTCATGATCAGGCTGAGATATTCCGACACTTTCGGCAGCAGCGAAATCTGCACCTGGTCGTCGGTGCCGGCCTGCTGCATGGCGAGGAAGAACCACATCACCATCGGCGTGAAGAAGAAATAGACCAGCGACGCTCCCATCAGGAACAGGATCGGCGATGCGATAAGGAACGGCAGGAAGGCGTTGCGTTCGTTCTTGTAGAGGCCTGGCGCGATGAATTTGTAGATCTGCGTGGCGATCAGCGGAAAGGCGATGACCATGCCGCCGAACATGGCGAGCTTGACCTGGGTGAAGAAGAATTCCTGCGGCGCCGTATAGATCAGCTCGACCTTGTGCGGATCGAGCCCGGCCCACTGCGTGGCCCACTTGAACGGAACGACCAAAAGATTGAACAGCTTCTTGGCAAAGAAGAAGCAGACGAGGAAGGCGACGAAGAAACCGCCGATCGACCAGATCAGCCGCCGGCGCAGTTCGATCAGATGCTCCATCAGCGGAGCCGACGACTTCTCGATCTCGTCCTTTTCGCTGTCCGTAATGCTCACTTGGCGGCCCCCGCCGTCTTCTTGGACGCGGGCTTCGTGGCCGGCGCAGGCTTCGGCTCCGCCTTTGTGACTGCCTTCGGTGCAGCAGCCGGCTTGGTGGCGGCTTTTCCGGGTGCAGCCTTGGCGGGCGCCGCTGACGGCTTGGCCGCAACCTTCGCCGCAGGCGCCGGCTTTGCCGGTGCTGCCTTGGCTGCCGCTGTTTTGGTTGCCGGGGCCTTTGATATCGCAGCCCCCTTGGCGCGCGCGTTTCGTGGCGCTGCTGTTGCTGCAGCCGGTGTCACCACCGCCTCGTCGGTCATCGCCGGAAGGATCGGCGCCGCCGGCGCTGTTTCCGGTCCGTTGACGCCGGGCATCACCGTCGCGCCGTTCTTGAGCGGCTCGGCCGCCTGTGGTGTTTCTGCCGCCGGCGTTGCGGGGTCGACGGCGGGCTTCGGCTTCATCACCGCATCGACGCCGGAGCGAACCTCTGCTGCCGCCTGTTCGAACGGATTGAGCTGCTTGCGGATCTCGGCCGCCGGATTGAGGCCGCGCAGCGTATCGACCGACTTCTTGACGTCGTCGAGCTCGGCTTCCTTCAACGCCTCGTTGAACTGCTTCTGGAAGTCAGAGGCCATGGCACGCAGCTTCGCCGTCGTGCGGCCGAAGGTGCGCAGCATATTGGGCAAATCCTTGGGTCCGACGACCACGATCATGACGATCGCGATCACCAGCATTTCGGTCCAGCCGACTTCAAACATGGCAATCAGTTCCGACTAGTGCTTGTCGCCCAAAAGTGCGAAGCGGTTTTGGGACAACGACTTGCACAAAAGCAACAACCTTCGGCTCAGCTCTTGCTGGCCTTTTCCTTCACTGCCGAAACGGTCTCGTCCGGGCGGTGCTCGACGGTGCGCTTGTCTTCGGCGGTATCGTCATCGGCCATGCCCTTCTTGAAGCTCTTGATGCCCTTGGCCATATCGCCCATCAGCTCGGGTATCTTGCCGCGGCCGAACACCAGCAGCACGATCACCAGCACGATCATCCAGTGCCAAATCGAAAATGAACCCATTGTAACTCTCTCTCGAATGTTTTCCCTGGCGATGATCTATGCGTTTTCGCGTTGGGATTCAAACACAACAGCGACAAAGTTTATGAAGGCGCGGCTTATGTCACGCATTTTCGGCAAAGCTGCCCGCTACCAATCGGCGCATCTACCGCAGCAATGCAGCTTTTTGACAGCGGCTTGCGGTCAATCTTCCGTGACGCGCGGCGTCAGCAGGCCGAGTTCCTCGAGATCGATGTCGGTCAACGCATCCTCGTCCTCGGTCAGCGCGTCCGGATCGGCCGGCGGCAACGGGATGGCGAAATTCGACGGCATGCGGCCGGAGAGCAGCCCTGCCCCCTTCAGTTCGTCCATCCCGGGAAGATCGCGGATCTCCTCCAGTGCGAAATGGTCGAGGAAAGTGTCTGTCGTGCCGTAGGTGACGGGACGGCCGGGCGTGCGGCGGCGGCCGCGCATGCGCACCCATTCCGTTTCGAGCAGCGTATCCAGCGTGCCCTTCGAGGTCTCGACGCCTCTGATGTCCTCGATCTCGGCGCGCGTCACCGGCTGGTGGTAGGCGATGATCGCCAGCACTTCGAGCGCGGCGCGCGACAGCTTGCGCTGCTGCACCGTGTCGCGGCTCATCAGGAAGGCGAGATCGCCGGCGGTACGGAACGCCCAGGCATCGCCGACCCGAACCAGATTGACGCCGCGCCGCGCATAGATCTGCTGCAGCTCAGCCATGGCAGCGGCAATGCTGATGCCATCGGGCAATCTGGCTGCGAGCTGCTTTTCGCTGACCGGCTCGGCGCTGGCGAACACGATCGCCTCGGCCATGCGTATGGCTTCGGCCATATGCAGCCGTTCGCCAGGATTCAGAAGCAGGGTATCAGTCGGGTCCTGGGCGATAATGCCCTCCTCGGTCTCTTCTTCGACCTTGAACGGAATAACCGAAGCGTTGGCGCGTTCGCTCATGATGCCACCTCGACTGCCTTGATTGGTTGCGCGCGGCCGCGCAGATAGAGCGGCGCGAACACCTGGTCCTGTTGCATCTCGATGCTGCCTTCGCGCACCAGTTCCAGCGACGCCGCGAACGAGCTGGCAATCGCGGTACGCCGTTCGTCCGGGCTGGTCAGGTAATTGATCAGATAGCTGTCCAGCGCCGTCCAGTCGCGCAGCGAGCCGATCAGCCGGGTCAGGATATCGCGCGCATCCTTGAGCGACCACACGCCACGCCGGGCAATTGTCACATTGGTGATCGCCTGTTTCTGGCGCTGCTGCGCATAGGCGGTGAGCAAATCGTAGAGCGAGGCCGAATAGGCGTTACGCTTCTCGACGATGACCATTTCAGGCATGCCGCGTGCAAACACGTCGCGGCCGAGCCGGTTGCGGTTGACCAGCCTTGCCGAGGCGTCGCGCATGGCCTCCAGACGCTTCAGCCGGAACTGCAGCACCGCGGCCAGTTCCTCGCCGCTTTCGCCTTCGTCGCCGGGCTGCTTGGGGATGAGGAGCTTCGACTTGAGGAAGGCCAGCCACGCCGCCATCACCAGGTAGTCGGCGGCAAGCTCAAGCCTTAGCGCCCTCGCCGTCTCGACGAAGGTCAGATACTGCTCGACCAGCGCCAAGATGGAAATCCGCGACAGATCGACCTTTTGGTTGCGGGCGAGATGCAGCAAGAGATCGAGCGGACCTTCGAACCCGGCGACGTCGACGACAAGCGACGGGTCGCCGGTGACCCGTGAATCGTCGTTCTCGGCCCACAGACGGTCCATCGGTGCGGCCTTCGCAGCCTTGCTGTCCAATGTCTCCGCCACTTGTTCCTTTACCTCTGGTTAGAGCATGATGCCGAAAAGTGTGAAGCGGTTTTCGGACGACATCATGCTCTCTCTATCTAATTTAGAGACGGATTCAGATTTCAGGTCGAACAGACCTGAAATCATCCGTCTCTAGGCCACCGCATCGAAATAGGTGGCAAACTCGGCGCGTATCTCGGTTTCGTCGGCCCGGTCGCGATCCCTTATATAGGTCAGCGCCCGCTTGGCGCGCTCCAGCGACGTCCCTTCAAGTCCCGTGGTTCGCGATGCGATGCCCGCCATCTCCTCGAAAACGCCATTGCAGTGAAGGACCAGATCGCAGCCCGCCGCAAGGATCGAGGCCGCCTTTGTCGGGAAATCCCCAGAAAGTGCCTTCATCGAGGTGTCATCGCTCATCAACAGCCCGTCGAAGCCGATCTCGCGGCGGATGATCTCGTCGATGACCTTGCCTGAGGTGGTCGCTGGGTTGTTCGGATCGATGGCGCTGTAGACGACATGCGCCGTCATCGCCATCGGCAGATGGCTAAGCTCGCGGAACGGGGCGAAATCATGCCGCTGCAGGTCGCTCAGCGAGGCATCGACCACAGGCAGTTCGAAATGCGTGTCGGCAAAGGCGCGCCCGTGACCCGGAATGTGCTTCATGACCGGCAGCACGCCGCCCGACATCAGCCCTTCCGCCGCCGCGCGGCCGAGTTCGATGACCGGGCGCGGCTCCTTGCCATAGGCGCGCGCGCCGATGACGTCGCTGGCGCCCTCGATCGGCACGTCCAGCACCGGCAGGCAATCGGCAGAGATACCGTAGCGTAACAGGTCGAAGGCATGCAGCCGCGCCATCAGCCAGGCAGCGCGGGTGCCGGCATCATGGTCCTTGCGCCACAATGCACCGAGCGCGCCGCCGGCGGGATAGTTCGGCGCCAGCGGGGGCCGCAGGCGCTGCACCCGGCCACCTTCCTGGTCGATGAACACCAGCGCATCGGGGCGCCCGATACAGTCGCGCATTTCGGCGACCAGATCGCGGATCTGCTCGGTTTCGCCGATGTTGCGCGCAAACAGGATGAAGCCCCACGGGCATTCATTGCGATAGAAACGGATTTCTTCGCGGGTCAGCGATTTCCCGGCACAGCCGAGGATCATGGATTTTGATTCGGTCATTCCACCAGTTTAGGGCTTCGCGCCGGCAAAGGGAATCTCCCCGGACGGCAAGCGCCTCAACCTCTCGCCCATCCACATGAAAAAGCCGGCGCGACCGTTGGGAACGCACCGGCTCTGATAATTGGATCCGGCCTTACCGAGACACGAAGCAGTTGCCGCCGGCAGCCTTGTAGCTGGTGCACAGATTGATCGCATCGTTGCGCGATTGCGCAGGCACCCGGACACGGTAGAAGGTGCCCTTGCCGGCGATCTCCGCCTTGACGATGTTGGCGGTGCGACCGGCGAGCACATTTCCATAGCGGCGCTGCAGGTCGGCGTAGTTGGCCTGGGCGCTTTCGACCGTCGGCTGCGAAGCGATCTGCATCGACCACGAACCGCCCGATGTCGAAGCCGTCGCCGGGATGGAGGCAACCTGGTCGGGCTTGACCTCGCCGACCACGTCGACCGGCTGGTCGGACGGGCGCTGCGGCGCTACGGCAACCGTCTGCGGCGTGTTGGCGGACTGGGTCTCAGCCTTCGGCGTGGCCGCCGGCTTCACCGGCTTGACCGGCTTGGCGGTCTCGGCACTTGCCTGGTCGCTATTTGCCTGATCGGCAGGCGCCACGGTGCCGGTCTGCTCGGCATCGGCCGAAGGGGCGACGTGCTGCGGCGCCGGGTCAAGCGGCTCAGTCGCCGCAACCTGCGGCGCGGCCGGCGTCGAGTCCTCGCGGGCCACCAACGAGCCGTCGGGCTTGACCACCATGGTCCGCACCTTGCGCGGGGCAACGGCGACGGTATCGGGGTTCTTGTCGGCTTCCTGCAGCACCTGCGCGATGCGGTCCTCGGATTTTGGCGCCGGCGCGACAGCCGCGTCGGGGTTGACGGCAGCTTCGGGGTTGCCGGCAGCGTCGGGGCCTGGGGCAGCGTCGGTATCGTCGGGCGACAGATCGACGACGCGGCTTTCAGGCTCCTGCGCCTTCACATCGACCGGCTCTTCGGTGTTGGTGACTAGCTTCTCCTGAACCGGCTCGGCCGGCTTGGTGCCCTTGGCGACCGCATCATAAACCTTGTTGTCCTGGTTCGGCACCACGGCGCCGCCCGGATTTTCGGGCTTGACCTTGATCGGCCTGTTGTCGGCCTTGACAATGACCGGCGCATCGCTGCCGCCCTTGCCGCCGAACGACAAGGCGAAGGCGCCAAGGCCGCCGGCAATCGCAACCGCAGCAACGACCCCCGCGACCAGCAGGCCGCTCCTGCGCGGCCGTGCGGCTTCCTGCTCGGCGAGGCCCGGCACCGCCATTGCCTCGTCCAGATCCGGATCGTAGTCGAGTTCGTCGACCGCGAAATCGTCGGCCTGCGAAACCGGCTGGCTGCCGGGCAGATCGTCCATGTCGAAGCCGCCGGCGGCATCGGCGTGGTGAGCTTGCGTGGCTGCAAGCACTTCGGCTGGCCGCGCCGCATAGGCGCGCTGGTCGAGCTCGTGGCCCGAACCGAAGCCGGAACTGTAGGAATCGTCATCATAGCCGGCACTGCGTGCGGCAGTGGGCGGCGCCACTTCCACCGCGTTCATGTCGTTGAGCATGCCGGCGAATTCGGCGTCGATGTCGTCATAGGCGGCCGGCTCGTCTTGCTCGAAGCTGAGTTCTGGAATGTCGAGGTCGTCGGCAATCGCCACCACACGCTCCGGCACATCGACCGTCTCGACATCCGGCATCTCGTCATAGGCCTGAGGCGGCGCCTGGCGCGATGGCGTCGGCGCCACATAGGCAGCAGCGGCAACCGGCTGGTCGCGATAGCTTGGCGCTGCCGCCGGCGGCATGGACGGCTTTTCTGCAAAAGAAGCTTGCGGCTGCGCTGCAAAGGAAGGCTGGGCCGGGGTGGGAGTCACGCGGCTCCACGAACGCGCCGGCTCCGGCGGCGTCGAGCGCCAATCGCCAGCGACCGGTGCTGCCGTATCGTCATGACCGAGATCGATGCCGTTGGCCAGCGCCGCGTCGAAGGCGTGATCATCGAACTCGATCTCGGGCACATGGCCTTCAAGTTCGCCGGCAAGCAGATCGTCGAAATCGGCATCGTCCGCCTGGGCCTCCTGAGGAGCAGGCGCGTGTTCGTCCAGGTCCCAGTCGAGATTATCGACCGGAGCGACCGGCGTCGCGACGGACCGCTGCACCGGGGCAACCGGCTCATAAGTCCTGGTGGGCTCGATGGCGGCAGCCCTGGTGGGCTCGGTGACCACCGGAATCGGCGCGACTGGCGCCGGGCGTGGTGTGGTCATGGCGCCAAGCAGCGCGTTGAGTTCATCTTCCAACGTCCGTTCGTCAGCTACCGGAGCGGCCGGGGTCGCCATATTGGTAGGCGCCACATAGGCTGGTGCGACCGGAGTTGGCTGAACCGGAGCGGGTGCGGTCTCGGCCACCGGCTCGTGATCGGCAAGCGCATCATCGATGCTCAGATCGAAATCGTCGAATGCTTCGTGCGCAGTCTCATGAGAGGGGCTGGCCTCCACGGTCCAGGCCGGCGTCTCGTCCACTTCCGGCGCATCCATCTCAACCGGCGCGCTGACCTGCAGATCGCTGACATCCAGATCGCGCTCTTCCGGATCCTCGGCCTCAACAGGCTGAGCCTCGAAAGCCTGAGGCTCGAAATGCTCGGCTGCAAAGTCCATGTCGACATCGGCCATCGCGTCATCGAAATGAACCGCAAAATCCTCGTCGGCAACAGCGTGGTCGGCGGCGCCGACGGCGTCGAAGGTATGGATCGGCGCCTCGGCTACTGGCGCGGCATACTGGTCCTGCGCCGGCGCAGGACCGTCCAGCGTCAGCTCGTCTTCCAGCGACATCGAGACGGCATTGTCGAAATCATCGTCGAACGCGACATCGTCGGCGGGCGCAGCAGCAACCTGGGCGACATCTGCGGCATGGGCGACGGTCGCATCGTCATCGAGCAGCAACCCCTGCTCGAGCGAAGCGGCAAGGTCGTCGTCCATCGGCAGGTCGTCTTCGAGCGGCGATACGTTTTCCAGCGAGCTGGCCACGGCATTGTCGAAATCATCGTCGAATGCAGCTTCGTCGAATGCGGGCTCGGCAAACGAAGGTTCGGCAAACGAGGGTTCAACGGGAGCAGCCGCAGCCTGCGGGGCAGCGCCGAAATCCAGATCGGCGGCATCGTCGAAGACGAAATCATATTCCAGCGAAGCAGCCAGCGCATCGTCCATCGCGGCATCGGTGGTTTCGAAAGCCGGCTCGCGAATCTCGGCAGCAGGTTCGTAGGGCTCAGCGGCAGGCTGGTGAACCTCGGGAGCTGGCTGGCTGGCCTCCATGGAACCGACTTCATCGCCGAATTCGCCCATCAACTCCTTCTCGAGGTCGATGTCGAAATCGCCCTCGTCCGCAGCCGTCTCGACGGCTGGCGCCTGCGGCTTGACCGGCTGGCGCGGATCGAAACCCATGATCCTGGTCAGTTCAGCGAACGGATCATCTTCGGCGATGTCGTTGTTGTCGGCTACTCTCAGCTGGGTTCTGTCTGCCATTATTGTTCCCGAACTCGCACTCATTCGGACGCCATGGACGTCGCGTAGGGTTGGCCCTTACCAGCGCAATGTGGGCAAATGGTGACAGGTGTTTTAGTTAAACCTAACGCATCTCAGTGGGCGCATCAGCCCCAATCAGCGTCAGGCCGGAGGTCAAAACATCCGAAACAGCCTGCACCAGCCCTAGTCTGGCATGAGTCAATTGTCGGTCGTTAACCTTAACAAAACGTAAGTCGGCATTCTCGGTGCCCCGATTCCAGTGTCCATGGAAGCTGGAAGCCAGATCGTAGAGGTAGAATGCCAGCCGGTGCGGCTCCAGCGCAAGGGCCGCAGATTCGACCAGCCGGGGATATTCAGCCAGCTTCCGGATCAGGCCGATCTCGCCCTCATCGGTGAGCGACGCCGAGGCCGCGGCCAGGCTGTTGCGGTCGAAATTGGCCTCGCCCAGTTGCTCGCTCGCCTGCCGGAACACCGAATGACAGCGCGCCGAAGCGTACTGCACGTAGAACACGGGATTGTCCTTGGACTGTTCGGTGACCTTGGCGAAATCGAAGTCGAGCGGCGCGTCGCTCTTGCGGTAGAGCATCATGAAGCGGATCGCATCGCGGCCCACCTCCTCCACCGCTTCGCGCAAGGTCACGAAGTCGCCCGACCGCTTCGACATCCGAACCGGTTCGCCATCGCGAAACAGCTTCACCAGATTGCACAGGAGCACCGTGAGTTGCAGCTTCAGATCATCGCCTGCAATCGCCCGCGCCAGCGCTTCCAGCCGCTTGACGTAGCCGCCATGGTCGGCGCCCAGCACATAGATCAGGCCGACGAAACCGCGGTCGACCTTGTCCTTGAGATAGGCGACGTCGGCGGCGAAATAGGTGAACGAGCCGTCGGACTTGACCAGCGCCCTGTCCATGTCGTCGCCGACCGCCGTCGAGCGGAACAGCGTCTGCTCGCGGTCTTCCCAGTCGTCCGGCTTCTCGCCCTTGGGCGGCGGCAGCTTGCCCTTGTAGATATGGCCCTTCAGCGTCAGATCGTTGATCGCCGAGCGGATTTTTTTGGCATTGTCGGCATGCAGCGTGCGCTCGGAGAAGAAAACGTCGTGATGCACATTGAGCAACGCCAGATCCTCGCGGATCATCACCATCATGGCGTCGATCGTGCGGTCCTTGACGATTGCCAGCGACTGATCGTCGGGCATCTGCAAGAGCTTGCGGCCAAATTCGGCAGCCAGCGCCTGACCGACCGGCACAAGATAGTCGCCGGGATAGAGACCGGCCGGTATCTCGCCAATGTCGTCGCCCAGCGCTTCGCGGTAGCGCAGGAAGGCCGAACGCCCGAGCACGTCGATCTGCGCGCCGGCGTCGTTGATGATGTATTCCTTGGTGACGTCATAGCCGGCGAAGGCCATCAGATTGGCGAGCGTGTCGCCGACAACCGCGCCCCGGCAATGGCCGACATGCATCGGCCCGGTCGGATTGGCCGAGACATATTCGACATTGGTCTTCTTGCCGCCACCAATGGTCGAGCGGCCGTAGTTTTGCCCCTCGCCGAGCACCGCGGTCAGATGTGCCTGCCAGAAAGCGTCCTTGAGCCGGAGATTGACGAAGCCGGGACCGGCGACGTCGGCTTCGGCAACATCGGCGTCGCTGCGCAGCACTTCCACCAGCCGCTCGGCCAGCGCCCGCGGGTTGTGCCCTGTCGGCTTGGCCAGTACCATCGCCGCATTGGTGGCGAGATCGCCATGGCTGGCGTCGCGCGGCGGCTCGACGGCGATGCGCGACAGGTCGGGCGAAACGCCATTACTGTCTTTCAAATCAAGCGCTTCGACGGCTTTTGTGATTCGCGCGCTGAAATCGGCGAAGATGTTCATGGGTCTTGCTCTGGCGGACTGTGCAGGGGAACCGGCTCATTGGCCGGCAAATCGCGCCCGCCCTAGCTTAAATCGGGCGTATGGTCAAACAGACGGCGGTGTTCCTTCAAGGCGTAGGTATCCGTCATCCCCGCGAGGAAATCGGCGACGCTGCGCGCCTTGATGCGGTCCTCCGCCCGGTCGAGCCCCTCCCGCCAGCCGTCCGGCATGGCGCGCGGATCGGCGTAATAGACATCGAACAGGTCGCGCACGATCTGCTCGGCCTGAGTGCGCACGCGCATCACCTCGTCATGCCGGTAGAGATGCTTGTAGAGAAAGGTCTTCAATTCCTTCTCGGTCGCCGCCACGTCAGCGGAAAAGGTCACCATCGTTTCGCCCGCCGCCCGCACCGCTTCGGCGCTGTCAGGCTTGATGCGCTCAAGATTGGCGGTGGTGGAAACAATGACATCCTCGACCATCATCGTGATCTGCCGGCGCATCAGCTCATGGCCGGTGCGCACATCGTCCAGGCCCGGATAGCGCGCGCGCACGCTTGCCAGGATCGATCCCGGCAGCGCCACCGTTTCCAGCATGTCCAAGGTCAGGAAGCCGGAGCGCAGGCCGTCGTCGATGTCATGGGTGTTGTAGGCGATATCGTCGGCGATCGCAGCACATTGCGCCTCGATGCCGGCGAAATGGTCGAGTTCGAGGTCGTGCAACTCGGAATAGTCGCGGATCGCCTGCGGCACCGGGCCTTTGAGCCCTTTTCCCTTGGCGTCGGTCAGCGGGCCATTGTGCTTCACCAGGCCTTCCAGCGTTTCCCAGGTCAGGTTCAGCCCGTCGAACTCGGCATAACGCCGCTCCAGCCGCGTCACCACGCGCAGCGACTGCGCATTGTGGTCGAAGCCGCCCCATTGGGCCATCCGCTCGTTCAGCGCGTCCTCGCCGGTATGGCCGAACGGCGTGTGACCGAAATCGTGCACCAAGGCGACCGCCTCGGCCAGATCCTCGTCGCCGCGCAACGCTCGCGCCAGAGCCCGCGCAATCTGCGCCACCTCGATCGAATGCGTCAGCCGGGTGCGATAGTGGTCGCCTTCATGGGCGACGAACACCTGCGTCTTGTGCTTCAGGCGGCGGAAGGCAGTCGAATGAATGATACGGTCGCGGTCGCGCTGGAATGGCGTGCGAGTCGGGCTCTCGACCTCGTCATAGAGCCGCCCGCGCGACCTGGCTGGGTCGCTGGCATAGGCCGCGCGCGGCCGATAGCCGAACCCAATGTCGCCAAGCTCATTTGTCATGGCTGATGCCGCCGCAGTTGACTTGCCCCTTCCCGCTTCATACCTATCATGTGAAACCGAAAGCAAGGTGACGCCCATGGGCGCTGATGCCAAGACTGCCATGAAAGTCGAGATGACCGAGTCCGCCGCCAGGCGGATCGCGAAAATCGTCTCTGGCGAGGCCGGCAAGACGGCGTTGCGCGTCTCCGTAGAGGGCGGCGGCTGCTCCGGCTTTTCCTACAAGTTCGACCTGGTCGATACGCGCAATGACGATGACGTCGCCATCGAAAAGGACGGCGCCACCGTGCTGATCGACGATTTGTCGCTGGTCTATATGGGCGGCTCGGTGATCGACTTCGTCGACGATCTGATGGGCCAGTCGTTCCAGATCCGCAACCCCAATGCAGTCGCCTCCTGCGGCTGCGGCACCAGTTTCTCCATCTAGGCAGATGTCCGGCGTCGGCGCGGTCCGTCAGGTCGCACTGTCGGCCGGGCGCGACCTCGACGTCACGCTAGCCTTCTGGCACGATGTGCTCGGCCTCAGCGTTCATGCCCGCTACGATCCGCCGGGCATCGCCTTCATCATGGCCGGTGATATCAGGTTGCTGTTCACCGATGGCGTTCCGGCCGGCACCGTCTATCTCGATATAGCCGGGCTCGAAGCCTTCCACGCCGAGGCGAAAGCGTCCGGCGTTCCCTTCACCGCACCGCCGGCGCTCGTCCACAACGACACCGAAGGCACGTTCGGAACGGCAGGGGAAAGCGAGTGGATGGCCTTTCTAAAGGACCCGGCAGGCAATACGATCGGGCTTGTCGAACGTCTTTCGCCCGAACATCCCTGAGGCCGCCCATGAAAATCGTTACCTGGAACATAAACGGCATTCGCGCCCGCATAGGCAACCTCACCCACTGGCTGAGCGAAAGCCAGCCCGACATCGTCTGCCTGCAGGAGATCAAGTCGGTCGACGAGCAGTTCCCGCGCGCCGAGATCGAGGCGCTTGGCTACAACGTGGAAACCCATGGCCAGAAGGGCTTTAACGGCGTCGCCCTACTGTCGAAACTTCCGTTCGACGAGGTTATCAGAGGCCTGCCCGGTGATGACGCCGACGAGCAGGCGCGCTTCATCGAGGGCGTGTTCTCGACCGACCAGGGCGCGCTGCGCGTCGCCTCGCTCTATCTGCCCAACGGCAATCCCATCGATGACGAGAAGAAATTTCCTTACAAGCTGGCCTGGATGGAGCGGCTGCATCGCTGGGCCGAGCAGCGGCTGCTTCTGGAGGAGGCGCTGGTGCTGGCCGGCGACTACAATGTCATCCCCGAGCCGGTCGATGCGCGCTTCCCCGAGAACTGGCTTGGCGATGCGCTGTTCCAGCCGCAGACGCGGCAGGCCTTCCGGCGACTGAAGAATCTCGGCTTTACCGAGGCGGTGCGCGCCGTCACCGATGCGGCCGACGTCTACACCTTCTGGGATTACCAGGCCGGTGCCTGGCAGAAGAACAACGGCATCCGCATCGACCATCTGCTGTTGTCGCCCGAAGCCGCCAACCGCTTTTCCTCGGCCTCGATTGAAAAGCACGTGCGCGCCTGGGAAAAGCCTTCCGACCATGTGCCGGTGGCGATCGATCTGGCGCTGCTGCCGGCCTGATATCAGCCGAAACCCTGATGTCGCCACAATCGCGCCATTCAGTCAGAGATCAGCATGGCGGCTGGGGTTCCATGGCACTACGATTCCTCCTTTGCCCGATCGGTCTGGCATTTGCCATAGCCTCTCCTGCAGCGGCACTTGCCGATCAGCAGTGCCTGGCCAATGGCAAGTCCTACCAGGTCGGCCAGGTCACCTGCCTGACGGTTTCAGACAAGAGCCATATGGCCCGCTGCGACCTGGTGCTCAACAACACCTCATGGACCAAGATCGGCGACAGCTGCCCCGACACCACGATGAAGCCGCATCTGCACGTCACGCCGATCTCGATGCCGGTACACAGAGCGGCGCCGGCGGAACTCACCGAGAACTGATGGATGTGAGCTAATTTCCCCCTTGAGGGGGAGATGGCCGGCAAGCCAGAGGGGGGCGCGAAGAAACGCGACCTTTCGGTCAAACAAGCTCACCCTCTCAGTCCAACCCGGGCAAACTTTAGTCAACTGAAATGCCAGCGGGACAGCGCCCCCTCTGCCCTGCCGGGCATCTCCCCCTCAAGGGGGGAGATTGGCAATTTCACTGGTCGCCGCCGCCCTTGGTCAGGATGTCGTCGGCAAGCGAAATGGCAGTGCGACGGTCGGCTTCGCCGGCGGCGGCAAATGCCTCTTCCTGCATGCCGCGGATCCACGGCTGGTCGCTCGGCGAGGCGCGTTCGAGCGCGGCGGTCATCATGGCCAGCCCGCGCACGATCTTGCCGCTCTGGAACAGAAGATTGCCAAGAGTCGCCTGGGCGCCGGCATGGCCTTTTTCGGCGGCGAGTTGGAACCAGCGGCCGGCCTGCTTGACGCTGGCCTTGACGCCGCCCTCGCCCTTCAGGAACATCTGGCCCATCTCGAACTGGGCGTTCGGGTTGCGGTAATTGGCGGCCGCGCGCATGTAATATTCCTGCGCCGCGACCTCGTTTTCCTCGACCGGGCTGCCGGGGATGCCTGTCCGGAGATAGTCGCCCAGCGCCACCAGCGCGTCGGAGACATAGCTTTCCTCCGGCGATCCCGGCTCGACATCCTGATCGACGATCTCGGAGAAGAATTTGAAGGCCGCATAGTCGTCGCGCGTCACGCCGTCGCCTTCGGCGTACATGCGCGCGAGCTTCCAGGTGGCGCCGATCTGGCCGTTCTCGGCGGCGTATTTATAGGCCTCGACCGCCTGTTCCTTATGGCCGCTCTTGTAGGCGGAGAAGCCGAACTGGAACACGGCCCATGGGCTCGATTGCGGCTTCACGCCGGTCTTGTCGTCGAACACCTTGTCGTCGAAGGCCATGGCCTGGCCCACGGCGCCAAAGATCGCAACAGCGACCAGTGCCGGAAGGACAGACGACCTCAACAACTCAGATATCCGCATAGCAATGTGTTTCTTTGGCACCGCCGGGATGGGTGACCGCGCCGTGGCGGGCAGGCCCTACCGTCTGTGCGTATTTCCAGATCGCGCCCGACTGATAGTCGGTCGTGCGCGCCTTCCAGGCCTTCGCCCGCGTTGCCAGTTCGGCCTCGGACAGGTCGACCGCGATCCTGCCTTTGGTTGCATCGATCGAGATCACATCGCCGTCTTTCAAGAGCCCGATCGGGCCGCCAACGGCAGCTTCGGGCCCGACATGGCCGATGCAGAAACCGCGGGTCGCGCCCGAAAAACGACCGTCGGTGATGAGGGCGACCTTGCCGCCCATGCCCTGGCCGTAGAGCGCCGCCGTCGTCGACAGCATCTCGCGCATGCCCGGGCCGCCGCGCGGACCTTCGTAACGGATGACGAGAACCTCGCCTTCCCGGTAGTTGCGGTGCGTGACCGCCTCGAAACATTCCTCTTCCGAATCGAAACACCGTGCCGGACCTGAGAATTTCAGCTCCGTCATGCCCGCGACCTTCACGATCGCGCCTTCGGGGGCAAGGTTGCCCTTCAAGCCCACGACACCGCCGGTTTGGGTGATTGGTCGGTTGGCGGGACGGACCACATCCTGGCTATCATTCCAGGCAACATGCTCCATGTTTTCGGCCAAAGTACGGCCAGTCACGGTCATGCAGTCGCCATGGAGATAGCCGTGGTCGAGCAGCGTCTTCATCAACAGCGGAATGCCGCCGGCCTCGAACATGTCCTTGGCGACATATTTGCCGCCCGGCTTGAGGTCGGCGATGTAGGGCGTCTTCTCGAAAATCGCGGCAACGTCGAACAGGTCGAACTTGATGCCTGCCTCATGAGCGATCGCCGGCAGGTGCAAAGCCGCATTGGTCGAGCCGCCGGTGGCCGAGACCACGGTTGCCGCATTCTCCAGCGCCTTCAGCGTGACGATGTCGCGCGGACGGATGTTCTTGGCGATCAGCTCCATGATCTTTTCGCCCGAGGCGAAATTGAAGCGGTCGCGCATCTCGTAAGGCGCCGGCGCGCCGCAGGAGTACGGCAGCGCCAGGCCGATGGCCTCGGCGACGGTGGCCATGGTGTTGGCGGTGAACTGGGCCCCGCAGGAGCCGGCGGAAGGACACGCCGCCTGCTCGATCTCGAGCAGTTCGGCATCACTGACCGTGCCGACCGAATGCTGGCCGACCGCCTCGAACACGTCCTGCACGGTGATCTGGCGGCCGCGATAAGAGCCCGGCAGGATCGAGCCGCCATAGATGAAGATCGACGGCACGTTGAGCCGCACCATGGCCATCATCATGCCGGGCAGCGACTTGTCGCAGCCGGCAAGGCCGACCAGCGCATCGTAGCAATGGCCCCGCATGGTGAGTTCGACCGAATCGGCAATGACATCGCGCGACACCAGCGACGACTTCATGCCCTGGTGCCCCATGGCGATGCCGTCGGTGACGGTGATGGTGCAGAATTCGCGCGGCGTGCCGTTTGCGGCGGCCACACCTTTCTTGACCACTTGCGCCTGGCGCATCAGCGAGATGTTGCAAGGCGCCGCCTCGTTCCAGCAGGAGGCAACGCCGACCAGCGGCTGCGCGATCTCGGCCGCAGACAGGCCCATGGCATAGAGATACGAACGGTGCGGCGCACGCGCCGGACCTACGGTCACATGGCGGCTAGGGAGCTTGGCCTTGGAGATGACTTTGGCGTCCATTCTCTTCCTTGCCGCGGGCGGTGCGGCCTGCCTCATCGCCGAGCCTTGTGGCGCGTGTCCCGAGACGAATTCGAGGTGCGCCGGGTTTATGGCGGGAAATGGGCAATTTCTTCGGGCGAGGCTGTAGCGCGGGGGTTGGTCGGGAACTGTTGCCAAAACGTCACAATTGCGAGAGGTGAAAGTGATGCGACGGATTTGCAACACCAAGTTTTCCGTCATCGCTCGATGGTCCACCCACAAAACAAAAAGGCCGGGCTATACCCGGCCTTTCGTTATAATTTTCAGAGCCTTAGAACTTGATCTTGACGCCGCCCGAAATTGCCGTGACCAGATCGTTGCCGAAGTCGTAGCTGACGTCGGTACCGGCCTCATAGCCATTCTCGTCAGTCAACGTGCCTGAGTGACCACTGGTCAGTACACCAACCGCGCCGGCCAACCGCACTTCGATGTTGGCGGTTGGCGTGTAAGCGACGCCGCCACCGAGCGTCCAGGTATCGGTCTGCGAGCCAACACCGTGCGACGTGCCGCGATCCCAAGATAGCTGGGCGGCACCACTCCACTGCTCATTGAACTTGTGGCCGATGCCGGAGGTCACCGTCCAGCCATCGCGGTACATCAGGTCGAGCGAGGTTAGCCTAACTGGAAATGGGGAAATCGTCGTGCAAGGTGCAAGGCCCTTGGTTGCTTGCGAGCAGATCGGAATGCTCTGCAGCACACTCCAGTTGACCCATTTGATCGAGCCGAAAGCGAGCCAGCCAGGCGCGATGCCTGACTGAAGCTTCAATTCCACCGAATCCGGCATAGACGCGGAACCGTAGATGTCAGGTTTACCCTGGCCGACTTGCGATAGGTCGAGCGTACCCTCAAGATTGTCCAACTTGACCTGCGAGTTATAAACGAGGCTGGCACGCAGCGCGATTTCGGGGATCTCATAAGCAAGGCCGGCGCGCCAGCCCCAGCCGGTACCCTTTAGGTCAACGCGGCCAACGGCGCCAGGCGCCAGCGGCGTGATGAAGCTTTCCTTGAAACCATAGACTTCTTGGTAAAAGACACCGCCGATAAAACGTAGCTGGCCCTTGCCGGCATCCATTTTGTAGGAGCAGGTGGCTGCGTAATTATTGCTCTTGATATCGGTTTCGATGTTGGAGAAAGAGCCGTTCCAGATGCCAGGATTCGTATGCGCGCCCCAAGGCTGCGAATAGTCAGCCATGCAGTCGACGTCTTTAACCACCTCGGCCTTGAAGCCTATGCGCGGCACCCAGTAGCCTTCGCTGTCATCAGCTGTGCTTTTGAAGTTGAGCGTCGCGTTGCCGTCGACGGCATTCTTGAGCTTGCGCTCAGGCATCACGTAGGTCGCCTCGGCTTCGGTGGCGAAGCGCGCCGGATCGAACAGAAGGTCGATGTCGTAGCCACCGCGCTCGATGCCGCCGGCATGTACGGAACCGATCAAGCCCAGCGAAAAACACCCCGCCCCCAGCAGTGTTTTAAAACGCAGATTGTTCATGGATATCCTCCCCGAAATACTAGTGGGTCAAGCTAGAACCAATTCGGGTTAACGGCGCAACAATGAATTCACATAGCGTACATGTACACCTGAGCCGGCTGCCTTTCCGGCACAGCGGCTGGTTCCGAAGCAAGGCCGAAAAACGACTTTCCGGGGGCAGATCAGCGAAAGAATTCTGTGAAACCCGTCACAAAAACCTCAAAAACAAGCCCTTTCGGAGCTATTTGGCCCGATTGTTACATTATGGCAACAATGGGGCTGAAACTTTCCGTTTACGTCAATATTAACCTTACGGAATGCCTGTTGTTCGAGCAAAAGAACCGCCGCCAAGCACTTGCCGGCGCCTTGCGAATCCAGCGCTCAACCAGCGTCGCGCACCCTGGTCAACGCCACCGAAAGCTTCTCCTGCTGATCGCGGTATTCGTCGAGTTTTTCGCGCTCGGCCGCGACGATCTCTTCCGGCGCGCTGGCGACGAACCGTTCATTCGACAGCTTCTTGTGCAACCGCGCGATTTCCTCGGTCACCTTGGCCAGTTCTTTCTGCAGCCGCGCCGCCTCGGCGGAGAGATCGATCAGGCTGCCGAGCGGCAGGCAGACCGTCGCCTCGTTGACCACGATCTGGGCCGAGCCCTTGGGTGCCGCGTCCTCCAGCGAGATATCGCCGACCCGCGCCAGCCGCTTGATGGCGGACGCATGGCGGTCGAGCCTCTGCCGGGTCTCGACGCTGGCGCCAACCACCACCAACGGTGCGATCGCCGCCGGCGGCACGTTCATTTCGGAGCGCACGGAGCGGATGCCGGACACCAGATCGACCAGCCAGTTGATGTCGGCGGCCGCGTCCGCGTCCTCGAAGTCCGGCGACGGCCAGGCGGCGTGGCAAAGCAGCGTTGCGCGCGTCCGGCCCTCGCCCGCCGTCTGCGCCCACAACTCCTCGGTCATGAACGGCATCATCGGGTGAAGCAGCTTGTAGATCTCGTCGAGCACGAAGGCGACGCAGGCGCGGCTTTCGGCTTTGGCCGCCTCGTCAGTGCCCATGAACACCGGCTTGAGCAGTTCGAGATACCAGTCGCAAAACAGGTTCCAGACGAAGCGGTAGGCAGCCCCTGCCGCCTCGTTGAAGCGGTATGAGGTGATGCCCTCGGTGATCGCGTGCGACGCCCGGGTCAATTCGGTCAGGATCCAGCGGTTGACCGGCAACTTGGCGTCGTTCAGCCAAAAATCGTCATTGCGCGCGACCTCGTTCATCTCGGCAAAGCGTGTCGCGTTCCACAGCTTGGTGCCGAAATTGCGGTAGCCGGCGATGCGCGCCGGATCGAGTTTTACGTCGCGCCCCTGCGCCGCCATCACCGTCAGCGTGAAGCGCAGTGCGTCAGCACCAAACTCGTCGATGAGGTCGAGCGGATCGATGACGTTGCCTTTCGACTTCGACATCTTCTGCCCGTTCTTGTCGCGCACCAGCGCATGCACATAGACGGTGTGGAACGGCTCCTCGTGCATGAAATGCAGGCCCATCATCATCATCCGGGCGACCCAGAAGAAGATGATGTCGAAACCGGTCACCAGCACGTCGGTCTGGTAATAGGTTTTCAGCTCCGGCGTGTGATCCGGCCAGCCCAGTGTCGAGAACGGCCAAAGCGCCGACGAGAACCAGGTGTCGAGCACGTCCTCGTCGCGGCTCAGGATCTCGCCCGGCTTGAAGGTCTCGAGCTTGTCCTCGACCCAGGCCTTCCATGGACCTTCCAGCGCCAGATAATATTCGATCGCGGCGCCCAGCGCCTCTTCCTCGGTCTTCTCGACGAAGACCCGGCCGTCCGGCCCGTACCAGGCCGGGATCTGGTGACCCCACCATAGCTGGCGTGAAATACACCAGGGCTGGATGTTCTCCATCCAGTCGAAATAGGTCTTTTCCCAGTTCTTGGGCACGAAGTTGGTACGGCCTTCGCGCACCGATGCGATCGCCGGCTTGGCCAGCTCGGCGGCGTTTGCATACCACTGCTCGGTCAGAAACGGCTCGATCGGCACGCCGCCGCGGTCGCCATGCGGCACGGCGTGGCGATGCGGCTCGATCTTGTCGAGGAAGCCGCCGGCCTCCATCAGCTCGACGATTTTCTTGCGCGCGACGAAACGGTCGAGACCGTCGAGCTCGTCCCAGACGGCCTGGCGCTCCGGCGTCACGTCGAGCCCGGCGAGAAAATCCTCGTTATCCCTGAGCGTTATTGCCGCCTCGATGGTCAGGATGTTGATCGCCGGCAGCTTGTGGCGCTTGCCAACCTCGAAATCGTTGAAGTCGTGCGCCGGCGTGATCTTGACGGCGCCGGAACCCTTTTCCGGGTCGGAATACTCGTCAGCCACAACCGGAATTTTCCGGCCGACGATCGGCAACACGACATTCTTGCCGACCAGATGCCGGTAGCGCTCGTCGTCCGGGTGCACGGCGACTGCCGTATCGCCCAGCATCGTCTCGGGCCGTGTCGTCGCCACGGTGATGAATGTCCCAGGATTTTCCGGATCGAAAATCTCGCCCTCGATCGGATAGCGGAAGTGCCAGAGATTGCCATTGACCTCCTGCGGCTCGACCTCCAGGTCGGAGATCGCCGTCAACAGCTTCGGGTCCCAGTTCACAAGGCGCTTGTCCTTGTAGATCAGCCCTTCCTTGTAGAGGCTGACAAAAACTTCGAGCACGGCCTTGGACAGGCCTTCATCCATGGTGAAGCGTTCGCGCGACCAGTCCGCCGAGGCGCCGAGCCGCTTCAGCTGGTTGAAAATGGCGCCGCCGGACTCGGCCTTCCACTCCCAGACCTTGTCGATGAACTGTTCGCGGGTGAGATCGCGGCGATGTATCTGCTTTTCCATCAGCTGGCGTTCGACCACCATCTGCGTGGCGATGCCGGCATGATCCATGCCGGGCTGCCACAGCACGTTTTTGCCGCGCATGCGCTCGAAGCGCACGAGTATGTCCTGCAGCGTGTTGTTGAGTGCATGGCCCATATGCAGCGAGCCGGTGACGTTGGGCGGCGGGATGACGATGGTGAAGGCCTCCGCCCCCTCCTCGGCGCCGGCGCCGGCGCGAAATGCGTCCGCCTCTTCCCAGATTTTGGCGATCCTGGGCTCGACGGTCTTGGCGTCGTAGGTCTTTTCAAGCATGGGAAAATGGTCCGCGCGGTCGGGAGTTTTGCTGACCCGGTGTAAATCGGAAGGTTTTGGCCAAGTCAACCGCGAGGGCGGCCTCAGTCCTTCAACGCAAATAGGCGGGGCCCTGGTCATTTCAACGGGAAGGCCATGCCTGCACCTTCATCGTCAGCGATCCCGACGGTAACCTGATCGTGTTCGCGACATCGGCCGGAAGCTGACCTGCAGCGAAAGCGTCGCCCGAAGGCGGCGCCTTAATCCGGAACGGGCTATGGTGATGTCTACTGCGCGCCGCGCGCGACGCGCTCGATTTCTTCGCGTACCAGGCGCTCGACCAGCGTCGGCAGATTGTTGTCCAGCCAGTCCTGCAACATCGGCCGCAGCATCTCCTCGGCCATCTCGTCGACGGTCTTCTTGCTGCGGCTGGCGAAGGCGTCGGAGAGCTCGCCGAAGGCGGCTGCGACCTGCCGTCCCGTATGTTCCGAAACGATCGCCGACCGAACCGGAGTTGTATCGGCCGGGCGCGCGTGCTCGCTGCGCGAAGGATGAGCCTCGAAAGCCGGCTCGGCAGCGAGATCGTCTTCGAAAGCCTCGACCTCCGCGATTGCTGCCTGCCGATTTTCAGTCTCTGGCTGCCTGATCTCCGGCTGCCGTACTGTCTCAGCCGGTTTTGTCTGATTGCCAACCGCCGCGATTTCGCGGCGCCAATCCGTGACGATCGAGTCGGTGGTTTCCGCCTTTGCCCGCACTGCAGCTTCTGCCCTGACGGCGGGAGCAGGCTCGCTGGCTATCCTGGCGCTCACTTCCGCCAGGGTCATCGGAGCATGCGCGGGTGGCGCGGCGGTCGTGGCATTTGCCGCAATGGCAGGCTTCACTGGCGACGGATCGGAGCGCGGCTCCGGCCGCGCAACCACCGGCTCGGCCAGTTGGGCCTGCACCTCGGCCAGCGTCACCGGCTTCTTGCTTTCGGTCGAGCTGTGCAATTCGCTGCGGAATGCCTCGACATCCGAAACAGGCCCGGCGGCCGGCACAAGGTCCTGGCGCAACTCATCGGCGTCGCCCGGCAGCTTGCGGCCGGTGTCGCTGTCTTCGATGATCCTCCTGATGGAAGCCAGTATTTCTTCCATGGAAGGTTCGCGCTGTGCGCTGCTTGCCGTCGCCATCGTCACATCCGCCGCCCCCGCGCATGATCCCGAAAATCGATTTTCGATTTTCGAAGAGGATCAGGCGCAAATCAAAGTTCTACAGCGTCCTTTGCGCATCCATCGGACGCGTGGCGCTGTAGTGACCCGTTCCTGGATTCCTGTCCGGCAAAGCCGGATACGAATCATGGCGACAGCGTAGCCGACGGATCGCCATCCGAGAATCCCCAATCTCGGAAGACGCCGGATTTCAACAATTTAGGCTACAAAAGACAAACGCCGCGCATCCATGGGAAGCGCGGCGTGAAATGCTTCAACCCTGGCGGGATTTGAGCCGCCCAGGTGGGCTCAACGACCGTCCGGCGTACGCAGCCCGATCCATTTGTCCTTGACGGCTCTGTAGTGCTCTTCAGGCTTGTACTTCACCACATTCAACGCCAGGCGATCGGCCGACAGGCGGCCCATGGCCGACAGGATGGCGTAGCTGGCTACAACCACATCGCGCTCGGAGCTGGCGAGGTCGATCTTTGCCGAGATGACGGCGTTCTGGGCATTCAACACGTCGAGCGTGGTGCGCTGTCCGACATTGCGCTCCTCGATGACGCCGTTGAGCGCCAACTGTGCGGCCGCGATCACCTGCCGATTAGCGTCGACGCTTTCCCGCGCTGCGATGTATTGCGTCCATGCCGAGGTCACGGCCTGGCGCACCGAGTCACGGCTGACATCCACCTCGATGCGAGCCTGGCTGAGCGATTCCTTCGACTGACGAACGAGTGCGGAGGTACGGCCGCCCGAATAGATCGGAACGGTCAGCGTCGCGCCGACCGTGGCGGCATTGGAGTCGCCGTCCGAATTCCCCGCGCCAGGTACAGTATTTTGATAGGCATGGGAAAGGCCGGCACTGGCAGTCAACTGCGGCAGCAACGCACCTTCCTGCGTCTTTACATCAAATCCCGCTGCATCGACGGAATGTAGGGCGGCCAGGATGGCCGGATGCTCGTTCGATGCAATGCCGATCGCCGCCTCGAGACTCCTCGGCAACAGCTTCGCCAACGGCGACGCGGCCTTGAGCTTGCCCGGCTCGTCACCGACGATCTGATGATAGGTTGCCGCACTGGCCAGAGCCTGCGCACGGGCAGCACTCAATTGCGCCACCGCGGCCGAACGAGACGCGTCGGCCTGCGCCACATCGGTGCGCGTGCCCTCGCCGACCTCGAAGCGCGAGCGTGCCGCGCGCGCCTGCTCGGTCAGGAACTGCAGATTCTGTTCGGTCAGCACCGCCACCTGGCGGTCGCGAATCACGTCCATATAGGCGCTCGCCGCGTTGAACAGCGTGTTCTCTTCGGTGTTGCGCAGGCCCTCGACCGAGGCCCTCACCTGTGCAGCGGCCGACGCGACCCTGTTCTTGGTCTGGAAGCCGTCGAACAGCGTCTGGTCAATCCGAACGCCGAAGCTGCCGGTGGTCAATGCCAGGCTCGCGTTCCTGCCGTTTAGGTGCCTGGAGGTGTAATCGATGTCAGCCGAACCAGTGATCACCGGGCGATAGCCCGACTTGGCGATCGCCACGCCCTCATCGGTGACGCGCACGCCGGCACGGGCCGAATTCAGCGAGGAATTGTTCTGGTAGGCCTTGGAAAGCGCGCCGAGAATGGTTTCCGCCGAGGCGGCTATCGGCGAAAGCGCTGTCGCGGAAATGAGGACGGTAACAAACAGACTCTTGGCTAAGGACGGCACTTTATATCCCTCATTCGTTTTGCACGGGAACCACGCCACGCCAGCCCATCCCTAGGGATCGGCCAGCGCCGCGTCGATCTATCGTTCCCCCGCTGACAGCTCCCGAAACCCCGGTTAACCAATCAGCAACGATTGTTCAATCGTAAGCCAACATGACAGAGTCTTTGCTGCAAGGCAAAATCACTTAGAACTCGAAGGCATGAATGCGTTCAAATCCGGGTAGTGGCTTAATTGCCGCATTAAATGCCCGTCTTCCGGTTACAACCCCCCCTGCGTTGAAAAAGAGCCGGGCTACGCCCGCATTGCCCTGCCCTTCCACAGCCACCAGCCGGCCGCCTTCGGCAAGCTGGTCAAGCAGCGCCGCAGGCACTTTCTCGACGCTGCCGCCGATGAGAATCACATTGTAGGGCGCCTTGGCGGCATGACCTTGCGGCAGTGGGCCGGTGACCACCGTGACGTTATCGCAGCCCTGCGCCGAAAGCGCCGCTTTGGCTGCTTCCGCCAGTGCTGTATCGCTTTCCAGCGCCACGACGGATTTGGCCAACCTGGACAGCAGCGCCGCGGAATACCCGGTGCCGCAGCCGACATCGAGCACCGAATCGCCAGCGTCGATCTCGGCCAACTGCAAAAGCTTGGCCAATGGCGACGGCTCCATGAGGTAGCGCGCACCGCTGCCATTGGTGCCGTCGGAGATGCGGATATCCTCGTCAATATAGGCGAGAGCCTGTTGGCCGGCCCCGACAAAGGCCTCGCGCGGCACGGCAAGCATGGCATCGAGCAATGCTGCGTCGGTCACATCCGTGGTGCGGACCTGGCCGTCGACCATCTTGACGCGAAGTTCGGAAAAATCAGCGCTCATGTCCCAACCAATCCGTCAAAAAGCCAATGCGCTGAAATGCGCTTGTCGCGCCGACACTGCGGCGCATTCGCCCGGAACTCAAGCCCCCGACATGCGGGAGCTGAAGCGACTGGAGGCCTCGCCCGGAATCGAACCGGGGTGCAAGGATTTGCAGTCCTCTGCGTAACCACTCCGCCACGAGGCCTCATCGCTCCCGGCGAGCGAACTCAATATGGTGGCAGCGAAAGGTCGTCAAGCGTCCGCGCGGCATTCCGGCGCGCTTTCCTCATCAGCCGCCGCAACGTGGTTCCCGAGCGATTTCAGCGCTTGGCGCACCGGCATATTGGCCGCTCGTCAAGCATGGCTGCGCGACCGGCGAAACTCGAACCCGCAGCTTTACGCAGCGGGTGCAAACCGGCTTTCACCGCATATCGCGCGCGGCTGGCACCAGCAGTTGCCGTTCTCAAGGAGATCTTGAGGGGGAAATCTGCGACGGGCTGGAAAAGCGAAGCGGCCGCTCCGGGATCGCGCGCCATCGCTTTCAACTTGGCCGGCGACGCCGTTCCCACCAGACGACGAACCGGCGCCGCAGGCGGCGCACCGCGGCAAATTCGTAGGAAAGCACCAAAAGGCCGAGCGGAATCATCCAAAAGCCGAGAATCGGCAGGAAGCCGAGAAGGCCGAAAAACACCAGAACGATACCGATGGCGATCCTCAGCCCGCGCGAGCGCGGCATGGTGAACTCGCGCCCGAACACCGAGATTTTCCGCGCCGGTGCCTGGTTTTCGTCTGCTGCAGTCATGTCGAAAGTCGATCCGGTTGCCTTCGATAAAGCCATATGCGCTAAAGGCTGCAATCGCCGTTCATGTTCCGCCGACCAAGGTCCGACGGCGCCCAAGACGGCTCATATGTGGTGTCATCCGGCGATTGCCAGAAACCATTGGGTGAAAATGCGCTAAAAAATGCGAAATGCTTCTTTGCAAAGCCGAAAAGGGTTTGCTATAGGCTGCGCCACTCACATGAGAGCCTCTATTCCCCGGTAGCTCAGTGGTAGAGCAACCGGCTGTTAACCGGTTGGTCGCTGGTTCGAATCCGGCCCGGGGAGCCACCGCCTTTTCTAAGCCGTGGTGCGATCTTGTACACTACAGCGCCATTGTCCGCGCACTTCGGTCCGCTTAGCTTCTGCCAGAACGGCTGGTAACAGCTACGAAGCCGATCGAGGCAGTTTGGTGGGCATCGCGCCCCTGCCCTCGCCCGAAGGCAGCCTGATAACGCCCGGTATCACCTATGAAAATACCAAATCGGGAGGACGTTGGTGCAAACCAAGAAGATCATCAATGACGGCAATCGGGCCGTCGACGAGATGCTGGAAGGCATCCTGGCTGCGCATCCCCGCCATCTCAAAGCCGTTGACGGAAGCCCGCGCTCGATCATCGCCCGCGATGGACCGCGCCAAGGCAAGGTAGGCCTCGTCATTGGTGGCGGCTCGGGCCACGAGCCGAGTTTTCTCGGCTTCGTCGGCAAGGGGCTGGCCGACGCGGCGGCGATCGGCAATGTCTTCGCCTCTCCGCCGCCCGACCCGATCCTCGAATGCGCCAAGGCGGCGAGCGGCGGCGCCGGTGTGCTGTTCATGTACGGCAACTATGCCGGCGACGTCATGAATTTCGACATGGCGGCCGAGATGGCCGCGATGGACGACATCGAGGTGCGCACGGTGCTGAGCACCGACGACGTCGCTTCCGCGCCCGTTGGTGACAGGCACAAGCGGCGCGGTGTCGCAGGGAACTTCTTCATCTTCAAGGCGGCAGGCGCCGCCTGCGACCGCATGTTGTCTTTCGATGAATGCGAACGCATTGCCGGGAAAGCCAACGACCACACCTTTACCATGGGCGTCGCATTGGCGCCCTGTTCGTTGCCGCAAACCCGCCGGCCGAATTTCGAAATCGGACCCGACGAGATGGAGATCGGCATGGGCATCCATGGCGAACCCGGCATCGCACGCGGAAAACTCAAAACGGCCGACGAGATCACCGACGAAATGTTGGACAGGATTCTCGCCGAGATGGCGCCGGCACGCGGCGAGAAGGTCGCCGTGCTGGTCAATTCGCTGGGTTCGACACCGCTGATGGAACTCTACATCATGAACCGGCGCGTGAAGCAGCGGCTTGACGATATCGGTGTATCCATTCACGCAAGCTGGGTCGGCAATTACTGCACCTCGCTCGAAATGGCCGGCGCTTCGATCACGCTGCACCACCTCGACGACGAGTTGCAAACGATGCTCGACCACCCTTGCGACTGCGCCATGTTTCGCGCCGGGTAAACTGGGGACGGCAAGGAACAACAGATGACAACAATCGACACCACCCGCCTTGCCGCGATGTTCGTTGCCATCGCCGACGCCATGTCAGCCGACCGGGACCGGTTGTGCGCGCTTGACGGGGTGATCGGCGATGCCGACCACGGCATTGCCATGGAGTTGGGATTTGCCGCGGCACGCGACGCGGTGGCCGCATTGGACGACGGGACCACCGATCCGACCATCTTGCTGAACACGGCGGCGAAGTCGTTCCTCAACGCCGTCGGCGCCTCCTCGGGCCCGCTCTATGCCACGGCATTCATGCGCGGCGCGGCCGCCGTCAAGGGCAAGGCGACGCTCGACGACGCCGACGCGGTCGCTATGTTCCAAGCGATGGCCAGAGGCATTCAGGATCGCGGCAAGGCCGAGCCTGGGGAAAAGACGATGATCGATGCGTGGGCGCCGGCCGCGACGGCTGCGGGCGAGGCACTGGCCGCCGGCAAGGGGCTGGCCGGCAGCCTCGCGGCTGCAGCCGAGGCGGCAAAGGCCGGCGCGGAGGCGACCAAGGCGATGATCGCCACCAAGGGCCGGGCCTCCCGCCTCGGCGAACGCTCGCTTGGCCATATGGATCCAGGCGCGGCGTCCGCCGTAACCGTCATCGAGGCGATGCGGATCGCCTTGACCGGCTAGGTCGGGAGCGGATCCTCAGCGCTTCGCGTCGAGCTTGTCGACAGCCTGCACGTTGGCGGCAGAGGGACCGTTCGGATCGAACTCCGAGGCCAGCCAGGCGTCGGCGATCGATTTGGCCAGTTCGGGGCCGATGACGCGCGCACCCATGGTGATGATCTGGGCATTGTTGGATTTCGCAGCGCGTTCCGCCGAATAGGTGTCGTGGGTTAGCGCGGCACGGATTCCGGGCACCTTGTTGGCCGAGATGCTGACGCCGATGCCGGTGCCGCAAAACAGGATGGCGCGGTCGTAATTGCCGTCGACAATTTCGTGGCCGACCGCAGCGGCAATATCGGCGTAGAATCCGGCCTGGCTGAGATCGACGACCTGCAGTTCTGGCTTGGTGGCGAGATGCTTGGCGATGACATCGAGCAGCGGCTTGCCGGCGCTGTCGGCTCCGAGTGCGATCTTCATGGCAATGAACTCCTTCGTTTTCGTGGTCAGCGCGCGATGGCGGCCGACGCCTTTTTGAGAATGTCGATATAGCCTTCCGCTTGCCATGCCGAGCGGCCGATGAACAGCCCATCGATACGCGGCTGGCCAATCAGTTCAGCCGCGTTGCCGGGATTGACGCTGCCGCCGTAGAGCACAAGCGGGGCGGTCGGCAACCGGGTTGCTGCGACCTGCTTGATCAGCGCCTGCTGCTTGTCGGCATAGTCGGCGCTGGCCGGAATGCCTTTCTCGCCGATCGCCCACACCGGTTCATAGGCAAAGAGTATCTCTGCCGACAACTCATTGTTTGCGAGACCCTGCAGCGCGCCCAAGACCTGCGCGGTCAGAATTGTGTCGGCGCGGCCGCCCTCGCGCTCGGCCAGCGTCTCGCCGACACAAATCAAGGGTACGAAGCCGTGCTTGACTGCCGCTGCGGTTTTCAGTCCCACGGTCTTGTCCGTTTCGCCAAAATGCTCACGACGCTCGCTATGGCCGAGTTCGATCAGGTCGAGCCCGCAATCCCTCAGCATCACCGGCGAAATCTCGCCCGTCCAGGCACCGGCATCGGCCCAATGCATGTTCTGGGCGCCAACCTTGACGCGGGTGTTGGCGAGCGCCGCCTTGACCTGCCGCACCGCCGTGAAGGGCGGAATGACGAAAGGCTGTATCGCCGGATCGAAGCCCGGCACGAACGCCGCCAATGCCTCGGCGAACTGCAGCGCCTCCGCCAGCGTCTTGTTCATCTTCCAGCTCGTGCCGACCCAATACGGGGCCATTCTTCTCTCCTTCGATCCGAAATTCGGATGATGCGTGTTTCCGGGTCTACGCGCCGGCCTTCGGGCCGACGCTTTCCCTCAAGCGCGAGGCGTGAGACTTTCGCGGCCGCTGTCGATGTAAGGCGCCCAGAAATCCACCGACTCGCGGATCATTGCAATAACCTGATGATCGACCGGCTCCCTCTCCCGGAAGGAAAGTTCGAGGCAAATCTCATTGTCGGTTCCGCCACCCGCCCGCACTGCATCGAGCAGCTTCTGCGGGATGATGCGGCCATCCTTGTTGTATGCGGCCGTGAACGGCCAGTGCCCGCCCTTGTTCATCGACGACTGCTTGATGTGGATGATCGGCGATCGCAACGGGAACGCTTTCGCCCAGGCATAGGGATCGGTGTCGTCAGGATTGGGCGAGGTCACGTCGCCATGGTCGATGTCGACCATCATCTGCATCGGGATCGGCAGCTTGGCCGTATCGATGGCGCCCTGCAATTCGACGCAGCTTTCGATCGTGTGGCCGAACTCCCGCCCCACCGACATCGGTTCCCAGAACAAATAGGTCAGGCCCGCCGCCTTGGCGTGCTCGGCCACTTCGCGCCAGCATTCGAGCGCGATGTCGAGAAGCGCCGCGCGCCGCTGCGGATCGTCAAAATCCTTGTAGGTGAATATGGCGAACTGCGTGCCCATGCCCGACGCGCCAAGCTCGGCGGAAATGTCGGCAAAGGTCTTGAACCAGTCGACATAATAGCGGCGCACATCCGCGTCCGGATGGCCGAAATGGTTGAGCCGGCCATAGGGACCGGTCATGCCGGAGGTGATCCGCACGCCAGTCCGCGCCAGCGCGCTGTTGAACAGGCGAACGAACTTGACGATCGTTGCCGCCGGCCAACCCGGATTGACGAATTCATGCGTCAGCTGCACGTCGCGGATGCCGATGCCATAGGCAATGGCGTCGATCAGATCGTCGGGATCGGCGAAGCGATTGACCAGCGGGTTGGTGTTCAGCGAAAGCGTGAAGGCCATCAGTTCACCGCCGCCATGGTCTTTGTGCACCAGTCTTCGAATGTCTTCCGCTCGGCCGCATTGATATGCAGCCCGTGTTTGGTCCGGCGTTCGAGAACGTCGGCGGCGGTCATCGCCCATTCGGTCTCGAACAGGAAGACAACTTCCCGCTCATAGAAATCCGGGCCGAAACGCCGGCCGAGATCGGCTTCGCCTTTTACCCCTTTCAGCAGAGCGCGCGTGCGCGTGCCGTAGCTTCGAGCATAGTGCTTCACCAGCGACGGGCTAAGCCACGAGAACTCGGCATGCAGATCGCCCAGGAACTGCTCGAAATCCGCGTTGGGCAGGTCGCCTCCCGGCAGGGGAATTTTGGCCGTCCAGGCCTTCTTCATGGTCGGAAAGAAGGGCTGGATCTTTTCCAGCGCATGTTCGGACAGTTTGCGGAAGGTGGTGATCTTGCCGCCGAACACAGAAAGCAGCGGCGCGCCACCGTTCGGGGCGTCGAGTTCGAAGATGTAGTCGCGCGTCACCGCGCTTGGATTGTCGGCATTGTCATCATAGAGCGGACGCACGCCCGAGAAGCTGTAGACCACGTCTTGCGCGGTGAGCTGTCGCTTGAAGTAGCGATTGACCACCTTGATCAGATAATCGATTTCGCTGGCCTCGGCCGCCACTTCTTCGGGCCGGCCCTCGTAGGGAATGTCCGTCGTGCCGATCAGCGCCAGATCGTTCTCATACGGGTTGACGAAGATCACCCGCTTGTCGTTGTTCTGGATAAGATAGGCCTGCCGCCCCTCCCAGAATTTCGGCACGACGATATGGCTGCCCTTCACCAGGCGAACGTTGCGGGTGGAATTCTGCCCGGCGACGCGGCTGACGATGTCATTCACCCACGGCCCAGCCGCATTGACCAGCCCGCATGCGCGGACCTTCGTCACCGCACCGGTGCGGCCATCCTGCATGTGGATCGACCACATGCCGCCTTCGCGCCGGGCAGCAATACAGGCGGTGCGGGTGAAGACTTTTGCGCCGCGCTGACTGGCATCGAGCGCATTGAGCAACACCAGCCTGGCGTCATCGACCCAGCAGTCGGAATATTCGAAGCCGCGCTTGAATTCGTCCTTGATCGGCGCCCCTTCCGGCGCTGTTCTCAAGTTCAGCGTCCTCGTTCCCGGCAGCCGCTCGCGGCCGCCAAGATGGTCGTAGAGAAACAGCCCGAGCCGGACCAGCCATGCCGGCCTGTCCTCGGGGCTGTGCGGCAGCACGAAGCGCATCGGCCAGATGATGTGCGGCGCCGCCTCAAGCAGCACCTCGCGTTCGATCAGCGCTTCGCGCACCAGCCGGAACTCGTAATATTCGAGGTAGCGCAGACCGCCATGCACCAGCTTGCCGGAACGCGAGCTGGTGCCTTGCGCCAGATCGTCCTTCTCGCACAGGATGACCGACAGCCCACGGCCGGCGGCATCGCGCGCTATACCGGCGCCGTTGACGCCGCCGCCGATCACGAAGAGATCGACAATATCCGTTGTATCGCTCAAGACTTAGCTCCTGTGCGGTGCGCCATCGATTTCCACACCGGATGCAGCGCCTGACGCGCCGCGACAAAAGACGGAAACAGCGCATCGTAGGTTTGCGAAAGCGCCTCGTCATAGGCGTCGCATTCGCCCAGCAGCGGCGTCACCCACTCGGCGCAGCAATCATCCATCGAGCGATAGACGCCAAGCCCGACTGCGGCCATCATCGCCGCACCCGCGGCGCCGGCTTCCTGGCGGCTGCTGGTCCTGACTTGCGCGCGGGTCGCCGCAGCGATGATACCGCGCAGCGACGGGCTGCGCGCGGCGCCGCCAGACAGGCGGATTTCGCCGGGCACGCTGCCCATTGCCTGGTAGCAATCGCGGGCCGCGAAGGCCAATCCTTCAAGAACCGCGCGTGCCAGATCGCCAAAACCGTGCTTGACGGAAAGCCCGATGAAGCCGGCGCGCGCGTCTGGATCGACGAACGGGCCGCGTTCGCCGGCAAGCGAGATATAAGGCTGATAGACCAGCGACCCCGGTTCCGATCCTTCGACCCAGACATCGAGCGCTTTCAGCAATTCGTCGCCCGAAGGTTTTGCGCCGCTGGCGGTCAGCAAGTCGCGCGCCAGGCCGAGCAGCCAGTCGATGTTGAGCGTCGCCGCCATATTGGATTGCAGTTGCGCATAGGCGCCGGGAACCGGCATGGCGATCGTGTAGCCGGACGCGTTGTCGTTGAGGATGACATCGTCGGCTGTGCGCGCCAGGCGCGTGTGGATGCCGGTCGAGCCGATGACCGTGCAGCCAACATTGCCGCTTGGATCATAGAGGCCGGCGCCGAGCGCGGTGCTGACCATGTCGACGTAGCCCAGCACCACCGGCGTGCCCGCAAGCAGGCCGGTCTCGCCTGCTGCCGACGCAGAAAGCGGATGATGGTCGGTCGTGCCTTCGAGCATGGGGGGCAGCAGGCGGCGGTGCGACGTCAGATCGAGAATGTCGAGCACCTCGTCGGAATAGCTGCGCGAGCGGAAATCGCCGAAGGTGAATGTTCCCTCCGAAGGATCGGTGGCGCGCTTGCCGGTCATCTTGAAATAGAGCCAATCCTTGCAGTGAAAGGCATTGGCGGCGCGCTCCAGGATTTCCGGGCTGTTTTTCTTCAGCCAGCTGAGCTGAGCGCCCTGCTGGCAGGCGTTGAGCCCGGTGCCGGTGATCGCGAACCGCGTGCGATCCCGGGGATCGCCGCGCATCTCGTCCACCAGATGTCCGGCGCGCGCATCGAGCCAGAGCCAGGCGCGCCCGACCGGCATGCCGTCGCCATCGATCAGCCAGGTGCCGTCGCCCTGCCCGGTGACCGCGACGGCCGCGGTTCGCCGCGCGAGGTCTGGAATTTTCGTCGCCAGATCGAGGACGGTCAGCACCATGTCGCGCCAGGTCTGATTAAGGTCCTGCTCGGCGCCGCCGCCTTCCAGCGTGACGAAGCTGTTGGTCACCGACGCCATGGCAAGCTGCCGCCCCGACAGATCGAAAGCGACCGATTTGATCACGGACGTTCCCGCGTCGATCCCGATCAGCAGGTCTTTCATGCCGCACGTTCCGGATGGTTATGAAGGCAATTCACAAGGAGCAGTCTTTATTGTCTGGAGCCGTGGAAGAGCCAGGGAGTGTCCGCAAAGGACACCCCCTGAGCACGTTTTATTCCGACAGCACGAAGGGTGCGGTGTACTTGTCCACATTGTCCTTGGTGATGAGCAGGCAATCGAACAGCTGCTTCTCGCTGGTGGCGCCGGTAGCGCCCGACTTGATGAACGAGTCGGCCTGCTGCACAGCCTTGGCCGAGAAGATGGCCACCGGCTGAAGCACGGTGTACTGCAGTTCGCCGGACTTGATGGCCGCAACCGCATCCGGGGAACCGTCAAAGCCGCCGACCTTGATGCCGGCGAGCTTGCCAGCTTCCTTCAGCGCCGCAACCGCGCCAAGCGCCATTTCATCGTTGCCGCTGATCACCGCGATGATGTCGGGATTGGCCTGCAGCATGCTCTGCATCTTGTCATGGCCCTGGGTACGATCCCAGTTGGCGACCTGCGAAGCGGCCTTTTCGAGACCCGGATACTGGCTGAGCACAGTCGCGTAGCCGTTCGAGCGCGTGGCGGCGTTGTTGTCCGACGGGGCGCCGAGCAGTTCGACATACTTGCCCTTTTCACCGACCGCCTGCACCCACTGCTGGGCACCGAGAGCCGCACCCTGGGCGTTGTTGGAGACGAGCTGTCCCTTGGCAAGACCTTCCTGGTTGATCTCGGCATTGACGAGGAAAACCGGGATGTTGGCGGCAATCGCCTTCTTCACCGCGCCGACCGAACCATCGGCATTGGCCGGGTCGAGGATGATCGCCACCGACTTGTTGGTGATGGCGGTGTCGATCAGATTGCTTTCGGTATTGGTGTCGCCCTTGTGGGCGGCGACGTTGGCTGTATAGCCAAGCTTTTCGGCTTCGGCCTTGGCAACGTTGCCTTCGGTCAGCCAGTAGGGGTTGGCCGGATCGTTGACGATGATCGAGATCAGGCCCGCGGCCGATGCGGCTGCGCTAAACCCGACCACCATCGCGGCGGCAAGCAAACTTCTAAGCACGATTTTCATGTACATTCCTCCAATGATTACGCGGTGTTGCTGCCAGTCAGCTGGCAGTCTTCCCTTGGGCAGGATTGGCCGGTTCGGCCTTCCCCCGTTTCTGAGAAGTCGGTTGGCCGCCCGTCGAAGCTGGAAGCTTGCTACGGCGGCGATACTGAACGGCATTGAGGAGCACGGCGAGCACGATGACGGCGCCGGTGAACACTGTCTGCCAGTAGGATGAGATGCCGATGATCACCAGACCGTCGGACAGGAAGCCGATGACGAAGGCCCCGAGCAGGGTGCCACGAATATTGCCGCGGCCGCCAGTCAGTGCGGCGCCGCCGATGACCACGGCGGCGATGGCCGTCAGTTCGTAGGTGGTGCCGGCGGTCGGCCCGGCCGAGGTCAGCTGCGAGGACAGGATCAGGCCGGCAATGGCGGCGCAGATGCCCGACAGCACATAGACCGAAATCTGCACGGTCTTGACCGGAACGCCGGAGAGTTCGGCGGCGCGCTCATTGCCGCCCGAGGCGTAGAGCCAGCGTCCAAAGGCGGTGCGGTTCAGGACGATGCTGCCGATCAGCGCGATGACCGCCAGCACCACCACGCCGGTCGGCACGCCGAACAGGCGGTTGAAGCCGAGAGCATCGAAACCGGTGTTGCCCAACTCCGGCTTGCCGCCGAGATTGTTGTAGGTCAGGCCGCTGGTCATCAGCAGTGCCAGGCCGCGCGCCATGTACATGACGCCGAGCGTGGCGACGAAGGCCGGAACCTTGAACCGCGCGATCAGCACGCCGTTGATAAGCCCGACGGCCGCACCCAGCATGCAGGCCAGCACCGCGACCACCCAGACCGGCGGATAGAGAACGACGCCGAGCCAGGTCAGCGTCACGCCTTGCATCAGAAAACCGGCGACGACGCCGGCAAGCCCGAGCGTCGACCCCACCGACAGGTCGATGCCGCCATTGAGGATGACGAGCAGCATGCCGATGGCGAGAATCCCGAAGATGGCGACATGCGAAGCCATGGTCAGGAAATTCGCCACCGAGAGGTAGTAGGGCGACAGGATCGAGAAGACGACAATGATGACGATCAGGGCAAAGAAGGCCCGGCCTTCGAGCAGCAGCTTGGCCACGTCGAAGCCCTCTCCGCCCGCATTGGGGCTGGACTGTTTGCTGGCCTGGCTGACATCGCTCATGGGTCGGGGCTCCGGAAATTCTGTGGTCAGGCGACCACGGCTTCGCCGGAGGCGGCCATGATCTGCTCTTTGGTGGCGTTGGCGCCGAATTCGGCTGAAATCTTGCCGCGCCGCATGACGACGATGCGGTGGGCGATGCTGAGGCACTCATTGACCTCCGAGGTCGAGAAGACGACCGCCAGGCCTTGCGCGGCACGCTCGCTGAGCAAGCGAAAGACTTCGGCCTTCGCGCCGACGTCGATGCCGCGGCTCGGCTCGTCGAGAAGGATGACCTTGGGATTCGTCGTCAGCATCTTGCCTATGACGACCTTCTGCTGGTTGCCGCCCGACAGCGATCCGATCATGGCGTTGCCGCCCGCGGTCTTGATGGTCACCTTGCGGATCGAATCGTCGATCAGTGCGCGCTCCCTCTGCCGGGAGAGGAAGAGCCCCTTGGCGAATGCCTCGATGCTGGCAAGCGACAGGTTGCGGCCGACGGTCATGGTCTGAACCAGGCCATCGCGCTGGCGATCCTCGGGGACCAGAACCAGACCTCGGGCGATGCGCTGGGCAATGGTCAGTCCCGAAACGTCCTCACCCTCCAGCAGCGCCCGCCCGCCCGCCATGGGCACACGGCCGGCGACGGCCTCCAGCAATTCCGTGCGGCCCGCGCCCATCAGCCCATAGATGCAGACGATCTCGCCCGCTTTGACATCCAGCGACAGATGATCGACGACGTAGCCTGAACCCGAAGCGTCGGTGACGCTGACATCCACGATCGACAGCGCCACCGCGCCGAACTCGTGGCCGGTCGGCGGCGAGCCGAGATCGAAATTCTCGCCCACCATGTTGCGGACGATCCATTCGAGGTCGATGTCCTTGGCCTCGGCCGTTGCCGTGATCGCCCCGTCACGCAGCACGACGGCGTAGTCGGTGATCTGCAGCGCCTCTTCGAGGTGATGCGAGATGTAGACGATGGAGACACCGCGGCTGGTCAGATCGCGGATCACCTTGAACAGCACCTCCACCTCGGTCGCACTGAGTGCGGAGGTCGGCTCGTCCATGATCAGGATGCGGGAATCGACCGACAGCGCGCGTGCGATCTCGACGATCTGTTGCTGCCCCAGGCGCAGGTCCTCGACCAGGGTCATCGGATCGATGTCTTCTTCGAGGTCGGCCATCAGCGCCCGCGCCTGGCGCGCCTCCTCGGCGAAGTCGAGGCCGGTTCTGGTGCGCAGTTCGCGGCCCATGAAGATGTTGTCGCGAACGCTCAGATTCGGCGCCAGGCTGAGCTCCTGGTGGATGATCGAAATGCCGCGATCGCGCGCGTCCGAAGACGAGGCAAAGCTGACGAGATTGCCGTCGAGCACGATGTCGCCGGATGTCGGCGTCACCACGCCGGACAGGATCTTCATCAGCGTCGATTTGCCGGCGCCATTCTCTCCGAACAGGGTGGTGACCTTGCCGCGATGGATGTCGAAGTTGACGCCCTTGAGCGCGTGGACGCCGCCATACGACATGACGACATTGCGCGCCGAAAGCACGGCATCGCCAGTCGCGGGTTCTGTGCCGGCAGCCATTGTCATTTGACGTCCAGCCTCACCGGTGTGACCAGCCAGCTCTTCGGATTGACCAGCTTGAAGACGCCGACCACCGCTATTGTCTTGCCGGTCAAGGCACTGGTATCGACTTTCGCCAGCACCTCCTTCTTCATCTCGTTGTTCAGCGCCGAGCCGGCGTCCTGATACTCGATCTGGTTGGTGAACTGGCCGAAGGTGATCTTGCCGGTGGCGTCGCGAAGCTCGGTTCCGTTGATCGCCGGCCCAGTCTGTACGCGGACGGTCAACGTGTCCGGCAAACCGTCGACGGCGACCTTGTAGATGCCCGATTTTCCCTCGCCGACGACGCAGGTGAACTTGACCGAAATGACCGGTCCGACTCCCGCCGGCACGCCATATTCCTTTTCGGCCGTCGCCCTGTCCTTGGCGATCGCCGCCGCCACTGTCGCGGCGTCGGCGGCACGCGCTTCGACATCGGCCTGCACCTTGGGAAATTCAGACTTGCCGTAGTCGGCGGCCGAAAACACGGCGTTGCGAACATCGCCGGCAGAGCCGATCTTGATCACCTTGGTGTCGAGCGCCATGGCGCCGAGCAGAACCACAACCGCAGCGCCGGCAAGCACCCGGCGCAGGCCGGGCGAAGCTTGCCGGGCGGTGGCCTTCGCGCTCATGATGCAACCACCAGCGGTGCGGATTGTCCGTTGTCACGCATTCGAAGTTCCTCCGTTCACGTAGCGCTTCGCGGTCCCGGCTGCATCGTCGAGCTCGACCAGCGCGCGGGCCGTGCATTCGTCGGTGATCAGGCCGCTGAGATAACGGCTTTCGAGTACTGCCTTGATGGCGCGCACCTTCACCTTGCCGCCGGCGACGGCAACGATCCTGCGGCCCTTCAACTGATCGCGCGGAAGCGCCAGTATTCTTTCCGACAGCGCCGTTTCGACCGGACGCCCCTTGTCGTCGAAGAAATGCGCCAGCAATTCACCGACGCCGCCGTCCCGCTTGACCTCATCGATTTCGGAAGGCTCGATCATGCCGGTGGCGACCAGCGACGCCTCCCGCTCGGCCGTGCCTATTCCGACGAACATCAGGTCGGACCGGCTGGCGAGAGCGAACACATCGCTGATGCCGCGTTGGCCAAGCAGCACTTCACGGTCCTCGGCGGTATTGGCGACAAAAGGCACCGGCATGACGAAAGCCTGCGCGCCGGTCCGCTCTGCCAGGCGATGCATGACGTCGTGCGGGTTGGCGGCGAATTTGCGCGTCACGCCGCCAAGCAGCGAGACGAAACGGATGTGAGCAGCAGTTGCGCGCGTCAGATATTCGACGCTGGCGGCAAGCGTGCGGCCATGGCCGACGCCGATCAGCATGTCTTCGCCGCGATCGATTTCGCGCTTCAGGAACTGGGCGCCGGCAATGCCCAGCCCCTTGAGCGGCAGTTCGTCCTGATCGAGATCGGGAACCACCTCGCAATAGTGGAGCCCATAGGCGGCGATCAGGCGCTGTTCCAGGTCGACGCATTCGGCGACGTCGCCGTCGATGAAGACCCTGACCAGACCTTCCTGGTTGGCCTTGGTGATCAGCCTATGCGCCTTGAGGCTGGTCAGGCCAAGCCGCTTGGCCACCTGGGCCTGGGTCAGACCACCGGCATAGTGCAGCCAGGCCGCGCGCGTGGCGAGGCTGGATTCATGGTCGCGGTTTGCGCTTCCGCCGGAATTCAAGCTATCCCCTCCCCAGGGTGATAATATTATCTTTGTGTGCAAAAATTTTCATACCTTTGCACCGCTGTCAATCCCTCCGCAGATGGTTGCCTCAGCCGACGTTCGGCAGCCAACGCGAGCCTATTAGAAGGTGAGCATATAATATGACCATACGGTACTGTTAATTTAACGTCAATTTGTGTTACCGTATCCAGTGACGGCATGAGCCCGTAGGCGCCGGCAAATCCCAATCCGGGTGCAAAATGGGAAGGTTAATGCACACGGCGGAACAAGGGCAAATCGATCGGATTGCCTCAGGAAAAGCTAGGCGTCGGCGATCAAGCGATCAGTCCAGCCGCATCAGGTTCCTGCCCTCGAGCTCGACAACAGCGGCTTCGACCTCCCGCGTGAGGCGCTCGGTGCTCCACCCCAACGCCCGCCCGGCGATCGCGGCAATCTCCGTCAGGTCGCGGCTCGTCAACGAGCCGCCTATCGCCAACGTGCTGCGGCGCATAACGACATCGGCCAGATGTTCGACGAATTCGTTGCGCACGATGTAGTCGATTTCCGCCTTGCCGTAGCCGTCCGAGTCCGGCAGACGACCCTCATCATCCGACGCATGCCTGGCGATCTCAACGGCTCTGGTCCCGTAGCGCGACAGCAATTGATCAAGGCGCCCTTCCCCGGCGCCTGTTGCCTGCTGTGCCTCGGCCAGCCAGTCCGCGCGGGCCGGGGCGTTGGCCGGGAAATCCCTCCCGCCGCCGATCGGCATGGCTCGCGTCGTCACCTTGCGGCTGCGCTGCAAGCGCTTGAGTACGGTATCAGTGACTTCCTCGGCAAAGCCGCGGAACGTCGTCCATTTGCCGCCGACCAGCGAAATGACTGCAAAGGGCCTGTTGCCGTCCGGCTCGGCAACGGGCGCCGAATGATCGCGGCTGATCAGTCCGGGCGTCGCTGCTTCAGACGTCGGCAGCGGCCGGATGCCGCTATAGGCGTAGACGATCTGGTCGTGCTCGAACGCCATCCCCGGCAAAAGCGTTCGCACGCTGTCGAGCAGATAGTCGACTTCTTCGGGTTCGCAGCGCACCGCGTCGGGATTGTCGGCCTTGATGTCGGTCGAACCGACCAGCGCCAGGCCGAGATAGTCGTAGACCAGGCAGATGCGGCCGTCATCGGCCTCGAAATAGAGCATGCGCCCGGCCAGGCTTTTGACCAGTTCGTCATGCTTCAACAGGATATGCGAGCCCTTGGTGCCGCCGATCATCTTCGATGGAGCACCAAGCAACGCATTGACGTCGTCGATCCACGGACCGCCGGCGTTCACCACCAGCTTCGGCCGCACCGAAAAGGCCGCGCCGTTTTCCGGCTGGAAGGTGAGCACGCCATTGGCTGAAGCCGCCAGTGTCGTGTAGTTGGCACCGGCAGACGCCGCGTGAGCCTGCAAGCCGTCGAGGATCAGTTCCAGCACCAGCCTTTCCGGGTGACTTATCTTGGCGTCGTAGTAGGTGCCGGTGGCGACGATCGCCGGATTGAGCGCCGGCATCTCGCCAAGCGCCTGCCGCCGCGCGACCATGCGGTGGCGCGGCATGACCTGGTTTCGCGAACCATAGAAGTCGTAGATCATCAGCCCGATCTTGATCAGTATGGCGCCGCGGCTGCGCGGCGCGCTGGTCGAGCCGAACAGCGTTCGCAACGCCGCCAGCATGCCCTTGCCCCACGAGAAGATCGGGATGACGGTCGGCAGCGGGCTGACATAGTGCGGCGCGTTTTGCAGAAGCAGATTGCGTTCGAGCGTCGACTGCGCCACCAGCCCGAACTCGCCGGTCTCGAGATATTTCAGGCCGCCGTGGATGAGCCGCGACGGCGCGGCACTGGTGCCCGAGCCGAAGTCCGCCTTGTCGACGATCAGGCAGCTGACACCTTGCGCGCACAGATCGCGAAACAGCCCTGCCCCGTTGATGCCGGCGCCAAGAATGACGACGTCGACCTCGCCGGTCCCGGCTATCGCGGCGAGACGCCCGGCGGGATTGTCCGCCCCTGCTCCGTCTGTTCGGCTCATGGCGCTTTCGTCTTGACGATGCGCAGTTTCACCCCGGCCCGCTCGAGGCTCTGCGCCTGCGCATCGCCGAGGCCCTCGGTCACCAGCACGGCGTCGAAACTGGTCAGATCGTCGAAGACATGCAGCGCGATCCGGTCGAATTTTGCGTGGTCCACCAAAAGGATGCGCTTCACGGAGGCGGTCATCATCGCCTGCTTGACCCGCACGACATTTGGATCCTGGATGAAAGCAGTGGTTCCGGTGACGGCCGAAGCCGAACAGATCAGCACATTGGCGCGCAACTGCGCCACGGCGTTCTCGCAGACAATGCCGATATAGGCATTGTAAGTGGGATGATACTGGCCGCCGAGGCAGATGAAATCGATATCGTCCACATTGATCAATTGGCCCGCCGTCGAGACGCTGTTGGAAACGACGGTCAGCGGCTTGACGTCGAGCAGCAGCGTCGCGACCGCGTTTGCCGTCGATGAATCGTCCAGCATCACCACCTGGCCGGCCTCGATATAATCCAGTGCCGCCCGCGCCAGTGCATCCTTCTCGGCTCGATTGACGGTCACCCGGTAGCGGAAAGCGCTCTCGTAGAGGCCGGAAGGCTGGACCGTCACCGCACCGTGCAGCTTGCGCAGCACGCCCTGCTGCGCCAGCCGGTCGATATGCCGGTGGATGGTCATGCGCGACACGCCGAAATGCTCGACCAGATCATCGATGCGCACCTGGCCGAGCTTGATCACATAATCGGCGATCTCTTCTCGTCGTTCGTCGGCCTTGATCATGCGTTTACCCCCGCCAGCCTTTCGATATCAGGCCAATGCGACTTCAGTTGCTCGGCTATGCGGCAGTAGAGCGAAAACCGCTCATTGAACACAGCACTGGAGGCGGGCACGGGTTGATACGTCCGCTCCGTCATCCCGACCTGCCTGGCGCCCTCTTGCGGCGTCTTGAACAAGCCGACCGCAGCACCTGCGCAAAGCGCGGCACCGAGGGCCGCGGTCTCATCCGTCGAGGTGACGGTGACCGGGGCGTTCAGCACGTCGGCAAACATCTGGACGAAAGCAGGATTACGCGAGCCGCCCCCGGTCAGGCGGATCTCGCTGACGGCAAAGCCGTCGCGCAAGGCCTCGACATGGGTGCGGTGATTGAAGGCGATGCCTTCCAGAACCGCCTTCAGCATGTCGCCGCGATTGTGCCAGCCATGCAGGCCGACAAAGCTGCCGCTGGCCAAATCGCCATAGGGAGAGCCGAACAGATAGGGATGAAACAGGATGGTCGAAGGCTTCTTCAACGCCGCGTCGATCTCTCCCGCCAGCAATTCGTGGAGGGAGCCGCCATCCGTCCTGTCCTGCTCCGCGCGGCAAAACGTGCCGAGAAACCAGTCGTAGTTCGCGGTCGAGGCCGGCGAGATCGACATGTTGTTCCAACGGCCCGCATCGATGGCGTTGCGGCAGAACCAACGCCGGTCGACGCGCGGTTGCGAAGAGACGACTTCATTGATGGAATAGGTGCCGGCGACGATGGCGAGCACGCCGTCTTCATGGCCGCCCATGCCAAGCGCCGAGGCGGCCACGTCGTGCAGGCCGCAGGCGACCGGTGTTCCCTTGCGAAGGCCGGTCCTTTCGGCGGCATCGGCTGTGACTTGACCGGCGATGTCAGCGGAATGCGCCACCGGCGGCAGCGCGTTGAACAGATCCTCCAACCCGAAGATGCGCAGCGCTTCAGGCGCATAGGCTTGCGTGCGAAAATCCGTGAATGAAGTGCTGGCCTCCGTGCGGTCGGTCCCGATCGTGCCGGTCAGGCAAAAGCGCAGCCAGTCCTTGCAGGCCAGCACATGGCCGATGCGGCCATAGCGATCAGGATCGTTCTGCTTAAGCCACGCCAGCAGCGCCGACGGCGCCGAAACATGCGGCGTCTGGCCCGTCGTCGCCAGCGCATCGGTGAAAACGGTACCGGCGGACCACCTTTCGACAATGTCGCCGGCGCGGCTGTCGAGCGACAGGATGCCTGATCCCAAAGGCTGACGATCATGATCGAGCAGATAGAGACCATCGCCATGCGCGGTCGCCGCCACCGCCTTGATGTCTTCCGCCGGCCTGCCGGAGAGCGCGATCGCCTCCTTGATGGCGTCGGCTGTTGCTTGCCACAGGCCTGACATGTCGCGCTCCACCCAGCGCGCGTGGGGCATCGATTGCGGCACCCGGCGACGCGCCACGGACAATTGCGTGCCGTCGGCATCGAAGATGACCGCCTTGGTGACCGTGAGGCCGTTATCGATTCCGAGCAGGCTGGGCATGATCACCGCCTCTTTCAGCATTGGCGATTGCTACAGGGCGATCCTGCAGTCTGATGCAAGGGCGAAACACATGGCGACAACCCCGATTGAGCAAGGGGGACAAACGGCAAAAGCACCTCGCCGCAACAAAGAACTCATATCTTTATGTGAATTTAACGTCAACATACGCGACAAAAAGGCTTCGGCGCCAGGGAGCCACGGATGGATCTCGCGGTTGCCGGAGCGACGCGTTGTCAGCGGCTAAGGCCGTCGCGGATGGCGCTGAAATAGCGGTCGGTTCCGACCTGCCCGCCCTTGAGCGCCACCTCCAGCCCATCGATCGCCTCAATACGCGAGTGAGCGACGCAAAGCGGCGAGCCCGGCGACGCCGGCAACGGCATCCGCACGGTCAGCGCATCGACACCCATCTGGCCGAGCGCGTGGCTCGACGTATCGCCGCCGGCAACGACCACGCGCTGCAACTTCTGCTCGATGGTCAGCGCGCGAAGCAGTTCGCCGAGGCCCCGCCCGAGCTTGTGGCGGGCGCCTTCCTGGCGGTCGATTTCGCCCCCCCTGTCGGCCGCGGGTCCAAGGGCCGTGTAGAGAACGACGCTGCGCCCGGCTTCCAGACTGGCGCGACCGGCTGCCGTCGCGCGTGCGATCGCATCTCCGGAAGCTTCGGAGATCAGTTCGACGGGATCGACCTCGATGCCATCGAAGCCGTCGGTCAAAGCGTGCCGGATCTGTCGTTCGGTCGTCGGCGAACAACTGCCCGAGACGACCGCGATCCGGTCGGCGGCACCTGGCGGCGAAAATCCTGGCTCAGCTCTGACTGTCCCACTCGACACCCATTCGGCCAGCAGCGCATATTCGATCCCGGACGAGCCGACGACGAACGAACCGCCCGGCTTGCGGGCGCGCCATATCCCCTTGCCGGCAAGCGCCTGCGTCTCGAGGCTGTCGACATCGACAAGTACGATGTCGGTGCCCTCAGCGAGCAAGCGGTCGAAGGCTTCCGAGCGCGACACCGACTGCAACGTCGCGAGATCGACCAGCCCCGATGTGAGCTCCGTCTGCCGCGACAGATGGATCAGCAGGTCGGATTCATCCATCGGCGTCGTCGGGTGGCGGCTCATCACCGGATGGCGGTCGATGCGGAAATACTTTTCGCGATAGGCCGCGAACAAATGACCGAAGGCCGTGTAACGCTTGAGCTGCGGCGCCCCGACCAGCAGCGGCACGCTGTCCTGCACGAAGACCGAGCGGCCGATCTCGATGGCGCGACCGATGCTGCCGATGGTCGGGCTGGAATCGAAGGTCGAGCAGACCTTGTAGTGACAGATCGCGGCATTCAGCGTCTTCAGCCAGGCGAAGGCATCGCTCAGATGCGTGTCCATCCATTGTGGCGTCTCGCTGCGGCTGGTGCCGGCCAATCCAATGGCGCGGCAGTGGCTGAACTGCGCAAGCATGGCCGCGTCCGGCTGGCGCATGAACAGCACGGTCGGGACGCCGCCGAGTTCGAGCGCTTCCATGACGTCGGTCGAGCCGGTGAGGTCGTCGCCATAATAGCTGAGAAGCAGGTCTTGCATTGCTTCAGGCCGTTTTGCCGTCGCCGAATTTTTCGATCGACCGCGCCAGCTCCGGATGGCTCAAGGCGAAATCCGCCAGCGGAATGCCGTCGACCGCCGCCTGCCAGGCTTGCTGCACGGCACGCACCCCGGCGCCCGGTCCATCCGGATGGCTGACGATGCCGCCGCCGCACAGATAGAGCAGATCGACCGTCCGGCCGGTCCGTTCATAGGTCTCGGGCGCTTGCCCGCCCCATTGGCCGGAGCCCGCCACAGGCAAGGCGCAATCCTCAGGGGCAAAAATCGGCGTCGTCACCGCCTTGAAGGACTCGACGAAAGACGCGTCCGGCTCCCAGTATTTCGATTGGATGCCGTTGATCTGGAACTGGTCGACGCCGAGCAGCCGCCAGAACTGTTGCCAGACCTTGAAGTTCATACCGAGGCCGGGATGGCGGGTGAGGATGTCCCAGCCGTTGCGATGAGCGTGAAGCACCAGGCTGGAGCGTTTTCTCAAGAAGGCCAGGCCACCGAAACCGACGGAGTTGATGTTGACCACCGCGCAATTTCCGCCGGCCTTGGCCACCAGATCGTGATTGCGCATCATCTCGTCCGGGTCGGCATGCGAGATGCCGAAGGCGTACATCACCTTCTTGCCGGTCCTCTGCTCGTGGTCGAGGATCAGCGGCATGATTGCCTTTACCCGCTCCGCCAGCGGCGAATAGGCTGGGCTCATCAGCTTCTCATCGTCCTTGATGAAATCGACACCGGCGGCGATCAGCTCGCCCACCATCGCGGCGGTCTCGGGGGGCCGCAGCCCCAGCGCCGGCTTGACGATGGTGCCGATGATCGGCCGATCCGTGACACCTGTCAGCCTGCGGCTGCCGGCGACGCCGAATTGCGGACCTGGATGCGCGCCGCGGAATTGCTCCGGCAGCTTCATGTCGACAACGCGAATGCCGGTTAGGCCCTTGATCGAATAGGCGCCGCCGATGGCAATGGTCATCAGAGCCGACAGGTCGTGGCCGATGGCATCGAATGGAAAGGCGATGTCGACATCCGCGCGCTTGAACGGCCCGTTACCGGCCTCGGGAATGGAGGGGCGAAGTGCGTCCGGCAGGTGCCGAATGGCCAGGACACGCGCGGCCACCCGGGCTTTCAGTTCCTCGGTCTCGCCGGGCAGCGCGACGAAGGTTCCAGTCGACTGGTCGCTGGCGATCTTGGCTGCCAGCGTCTCGATGCTGCCTGATGTCTCGATGCGGTAGGTGAGCGTGATCATGGTTCGTTGTCTGAGGCCGCAGGGGGTTCGAAAAGAGTTCCTTGATCGTCGGAATCTGGTATAATGAGTACATAAGCTTTGCAAGCAATATCCTGTCTGGCGGCTATGGGCGATCGGGGCGACAGCCATTCCGGGAACAGCTGCGGCAGTGCTAGATAGACACAGGTCAAGGGAGTGATTCGCGACGATGAACCGTTCGGAGCCGATCGTCCGGCGCAAACTTTCCGACGAAGTGTTTTTGCGGCTGAAGCGCCTGATCACCAGCGGAGAATTGACGCCGGGCGACGACATGCCGTCGGAGCGCGAGTTGATGGAGCGCTTCGAGGTCGGCCGTCCCGCGATCCGCGAGGCGATGCAGGCGCTGAGCAATATGGGCCTCGTCGCGATCTCGCATGGGGAACGCGCCAAGGTGCTGCAGCTGACCGCCAAGTCGATCATCAAGCAGGTCGACGGCGCAGCCAAGATCATCCTGTCGTCGTCGAAGGACACGCTGGAGCACCTGAAAACGGCGCGCATCTTCTTCGAGCGCGGCATGGTCAGGGAAGCCGCCGAAAATGCCACTGCCGAGGACGTTGAGCAGCTGCGGGCCACAATTGCCGAACAGCGTGGCTTTCGCGGCGATTCCGAGGCTTTCATTTCAGCCGACATGAAGTTTCACACCCAGATCGCGGCCATTTCAGGCAACCCGATCTATATCGCCGTCAGCGAGGCGATGCTCGGTTGGCTGAAGGAATATCACACCGAAATGCTGATCTGGACCGGCAAGGAACAGTTCACGCTGACCGAGCATGAAGAGATCATCGGCCGCATCGAGAAGAAGGATGCCGACGGCGCCGAGAAGGCGATGATCAAGCACCTCGAGCGCTCGCGCGCGCTTTATGTGATGAACTCCGGCAACTGATTTCAGCCGATCCGCGTGATCGCGTAAGGGGTCATCACCAGTTGGCCTCGGCCAAACGCTGAGATGTCGACCGTCACGTCGTCCGCCGTCAGGTTCGCCAGCCACGCCACGGTCTTGCCCGAAGCGGAGCGGCCGGCCAGCGCCAGCACCTTGGTCTCGTCGCTCGTTTTCGTCGCCACATACGTAAGGCCGGCCAGTTCGCAAAGCCCCTTGATGGCATCGAAGATCGGCCGAGGCGATCCTTCCGCGACGGGTTCGCCGGATGCTGCGAGCACGCCGAAAGGCCCGGCGAAGCCGGACAGCGTGAGCAGTTCCAGCCCGGCCGGCGCGACACGCGCGGCATAGCCGATCGCCCATGCGGCTGCGAACAGGCCGGCATGGCGAGGGTCGCGATCGGCCATGGCGATGCGCTGGCCCCCGGGATTGCCCTTGGTCGCGCCGCCATAGGGGTTCTGGCGCATGGCGATCGTCGATGGACCGATGCGGTAAGGCTTTTCCCCGAAGATCGCCCGCGCCGACGCGGTGATGAAGGGCAGCGCCTCCAGCGACTGCATGACGCTGAGATCGTCGGCGGCGTGCACGATCGGGCACGTGCAGTGGGTGACGAAATCGAGTTGGCCCGCCGGCACGCGCTTGCGGTTGAGCTCGGTGAAATAGCTGAACATGCCGCCGCCGAGCCGGATATCGGGAAAGGCGCGACGGGCCGCGGCATAGACGTCTTCGAGCGGCGGACAGTCCGGCCACGCGCTGCCCGGCGGTGTCGACTGCCGGTCAACCGAAGGCGAGACGGCAATGGCCGAAAGCTTCAACCCGGCTTGACGCACCATGTTGGCAACGCCTGACAGCTCGGCATCGAGGTCGCCCGCGCAGGCAACGACGCATTCCAGCGTCGTCTGCACCGGATAGGCGGCGGTGAGCCTTGCATAAGACTGCAATGCTTCGAGACCGTGGCCGCGCGTCGGATCGTAGTGGAAGACAAGTTGCTGCGGGCCGAGCTCGGTCAATGTCGAAAGATTTGCGAGCGCTGCTTCGACCTCATCCGGGTAGATGATCACGCCGAGATCCGGCAGCCTCTGCCCGGTCTCGCCGAGTTCGACGCTGACCGGTTCGGCGGCAGATGCTGCGGCCGGCATTCCCCCCTCGCCGGTGATGCGCAGGCTGACCGTCTGGCTTACAGTTTGGCCGGCCGGCAGCACATAGGGCCAAGGCAGCGCCAGTGGCCGCACATAGGTCTTGTAGGACGCGTCCGACCAGTTGCGCTGGTCCTCCATCTCGAAAGTGTCGCCCTCCATCCGGCATTCGGCAGTGATGCCCGGCCGGACCTCGTGGGTGATCGCGCGCAAATCCTTGAAAGGCTGCCAGGGATCGATCAACAGCGGCAGTTTCGTCGCCACCACGCTGCCGTCGGTATGCTCGACCGTGACCGGGCTGCCGGCGAGGCCGGCGATCGGATGCAGGACGCAAAAACCGCAGCGATTGGTCTCGAAATCGCTTTCAGGGACCGCGCTGACGTCGAACACTAGGTGACCGTTGGCGGAGCCCTTGATCGTAGCGCGAAAGTCGAGCCGGCTTCCGCCCGGTGCTAAGCAAGTTGCGGAGTAGCTGACGGAGAAGCTGTCGGCGTCCTGATCGACGGCAAGGTCCGTCAGCGCCGGTTCATAGGTGCCCCAGTCGCGGTCGCGCACGATGTAGGCGATGGCGCGCAACACTTCGATGCCACCGTAACGGATGGTGCGCAGGTTGCCGTTGACAAAGTCGGCGCTGAGCAGACCGGCATTCAGCCTGACCGGCTCCGCCTCGACGGCATGCGTACCGTAGAGGAGGAAGGCGTCGGCTGTCATGTCAGCAAGCCATCCAGGTGGACAGGTTCGTGGCTCGCGGCGCCCAGATAGGCCGCCTCGACCAGCGCGAATGTCTTGAGGTTGTCGGCGCCCGAGGTCGCCGGCTCGGTTCCCTTTGCCAGGCAGTCGACCCAGTGCTGCTGGATGGCGACGACGCTCTCCTGGATGTTGTGCCATGGGCGCGATGCCCAGGCGAGTAAGGGCGGCGAAACGTCGGTGATCTTCGTGCCGCTCCTGCCGGTGACGGTGAGCCGATATCCCTGCGCCAAGCGGATCGTGCCGTCGCTGCCGTCGATCTCGATCAGCGTTTCGGGAAACGGTTCGGTGGCGAGCTTCGTCGCGTAGCTACAGTCGACCACTGACGTCGCCCCGCTCTTGTGGTCCATCAGCATCGTCGCGACATCTTCGCCCGCGATGCCGGGGTTGATGCGCGCGGTTCGCGTCGTGATCGTCGACACGTCGCCCAGTAGAAAACGGGCGATGTCGAGACTGTGGATACCGAGATCCTCGATGATGAAGCGCTTTCCCTCGGCGAGATAGGGCTGGCCGGAAAACACGTCATAGGCAGAGCGGAAGGAGATGCGCCCGAAGAACGGCGTGCCGATCTCGCCGCTGTCGAGCACGGCACGCACCGCCTGGATCGCCGACTGCCAACGAAAATTCTCATGCACCATCAGCGGTACGCCGGCTTCCACGCAGGCCCTCACCATCGCCTTGGCGTCGGCAAGCGTCGGCGCGAACGGCTTTTGGCAAATCACCGGCACACGGTGCAGCGCCGCCATCTCGACCAGCGGACGATGGCTGGGAACGGTGGTGGCGATATCGACGAAGTCGAGGCTTTCGCTTGCAAACATCTCTGCCGCGTCGGTGTAGCGCTTCGCAATACCGAACTGGTCGCCGATGATGCGCAGCCGCTCCGGGTCGCGGTCGCAAATGGCGACCATCGCGGCGCCTTCAATGTCGCGCCAGGCATGCATCTGGTTGATGGCAAAGAAGCCGCAGCCGATGAGCCCTCCCCGCAACTCCGCCATGCTCAGCCTGCCTTTGCCATCTGCATCAGCGTCACCCGGCTCTGCAGCCGGCGCTGCGCTTGGTCGACGACGACGGCGACGATGATGACAAGGCCCTTGATCACCATCTGCCAGAAGGAACTCACGCCCATCATCACCAACCCGTCCGAAAGAATGCCGATGACGAAGGCGCCGACAATGGTGCCGCCGATCGTGCCGCGCCCACCCGACATCGAGGTGCCGCCGAGCACTGCCGCCGCGATGGCGTTGAGCTCGAAACTTTCGCCCGTTGCCGGGTGCGAGGCCATCAGTTCCGACGAGATGATCAGGCCGACGATCGCCGCGCAGAAGCCGGAGAACATGTAGACGAACATTTTCACCATGTTGACACGAACGCCCGAAATTCGCGACGCCCGCTCATTGCCGCCGACGGCGAAGATGTGGCGGCCGAGCGGCGTGTATTTGGCGAGATAGGCCGCAGCCAGCGCGACGACGATCAGGATCCAGATCGCCACAGGCAGGCCAAGCAGCCGCCCGGCGCCGAGGAAACCAAACCCGGTGGTGCCGAGCTCCGGCTTGCCGACCAGGTTGGGGAAGGTGCGGCCGTCCGACGACAGCAACGCCAGGCCGCGCGCGACATAGAGCACGCCGAGCGTGGCGATGAACGGCGCGACGTTCAGCCTGGTGATCAGCAGTCCGTTGACGGCGCCGATCAATATGCCGACCGCCAGCGTGATCAGCGCGATCTCGACGACGTTGAAATAGACGGTGTAGCCGAATTGCAGGTCGATGCCGTTCAGCACGAGGTAGCCGGCGACCATGCCACACAGGCCGACGATCGAGCCGACCGACAGGTCGATGCCGCCGGTGATGATGACGAAGGTCATGCCCATGGCGAGGAAGGCGTTCAGCGCCACATGTTTCGACATCAGGATCAGGTTGGCGGTCGACAGGAAATTCGGCGCCGCGATCGAAAAGAAGATCAAGACGGCGATCAGCGCGATGAACGTCCTCGCCTTCATCAGCGTCAGCAGCAGCGAGCCGCTCGAGACGGAGGAGACAGCCGCCTTGGCCGGGATGTCAGTCATGGGCGCTTTTCTCCGTGTGCGGGGTCGGTCCGTGGCCAAGTGCCGAGGCGGCGACAAGGGCTGCCTCCGTCGCCTCGGAGCGATCGAACATGCCCGTCAGTTTTCCATTGCTCATCACCGCGATGCGGTCGGACAGCGCCATCACCTCATCGAGATCCGAGGTGGCGAACAGAATGCCCAACCCGTCGCGCGACAGTTTGCGCATGGTGCGGAAGACGTCGGCCTTGGCGCCGACATCGATGCCGCGGCTGGGCTCATCCATCAGCAGCACCTTCGGCCCGGTGAGCAGCGCCTTGCCGATCACCACCTTTTGCTGGTTGCCGCCCGACAGCGACGACACCTCCTGCGCCGGGTGGGCGACCTTGATCGCCAGTTCCCGCACCATCTGCATCACCGCCTGCTTCTCGTGGCCGCCGCGGATGTGGAACAGGCGGACAAAGCGCGACAGGCTGGCCAGCGTCAGATTGCTGGCGACGGAGAGGATCGACACCAGCCCTTCGCGTTGGCGGTCTTCGGGGATCAGCGCCAGCCCGCGCCGGATACGCCGCGTCGTGTCGCGCTCCTTGACCTTTTTGCCGGCGATGAAGATCGCGCCGGTAGCCTGGCCATGGCGGCCCATGATGCAGTCGAACAGCTCGCTCCGCCCGGCGCCCATCAGGCCGTATATGCCGAGGATCTCGCCGGCGCGCAGCGACAGCGAGACGTGATCGACCGCCAGCCCGCCGGTGGCGCGCGGCAGGCAGATGTCCTCGGCGCGGAATATTTCTTCGCCGGGAACATGGCCGTCGGCCTTGGCGAAATCCTTGGCGTCGGAGCCGATCATCTGCCGCACGATCCACCGCGTGTCGACGTTTTTCATCTCTTCCTGGCCGGTGATGTGTCCATCGCGCAGCACCGTGATGTAGTCGCCAATGCGGATCAGCTCTTCCAGCCGGTGCGAGATGTAGACGATCGCCACGCCGCGCGCCTTGAGGTCGGCGATCACCTTGAACAGGATCTCGACTTCGGCCGCACTGAGCGCCGAGGTCGGCTCGTCCATGATCAGGATGCGCGCATCGAGCGAAACCGCCTTGGCGATCTCGACCAGCTGCTGCTGGCCGATGCGCAGATCCTCGACCAGCATGTCGGGCCTTATCCCGGCCTGCAGGCGTTCGAGAAATTGCGCCGCACGGCGCTCCTGCTCCTTGCGGTCGATCTTGCGGAACCGGTTGGTGATCTCGCGCGTGGCGAAGATGTTCTCGGCGACGGTCATATTGCCAAACAGGTTCAGCTCCTGGAACACCATGCCGATGCCGCGGTTCACCGCGTCGCCCGATGACGAGAAGGAGACCTCCTCCCCTTCCAGGAGGATCCGGCCGAGCGTCGGCTGTTCGACGCCGGCGATGATCTTCATCAGCGTCGATTTGCCGGCGCCGTTTTCGCCGACCAGCACATTGACGGCGCCCTTGCGCACCTCGAAATTCGCGCGCTTGACCGCGACGGTGCCGGAATAGACCTTGGAGACGTCCTCCAGCTTCAAGACGACATCGTGAGCAACCGCAGCGCTCATGGCTTCGGCCCGATTTCTGCCTCCGCCGGCGTCACCAGCGGCAGGTCCTGGCCGCTCTCGAGCGTATAGGCGCCGAGAACCTTGGCGGTCCGACCTTCCAGCGCGTCACGCGGCAGTTTGGCAAGCACGGCCTTGACGGCATAGGCGTTGAACGCCTTGCCCAACTGGGCAAAGTCGATCTGATTGGTAAAATCGTTGAACTGGATGAAATCGAGGCTGTCGCGCAGCGCGGTTCCGCGCATCGCCGGCCCGATCTGGACCCGCGCATCGGCCTTGCCGTCGCCGTCGACATCGACATCCATGGTCGCTGCCCGCGACTGCGTGTTGGCGGCGATGATCTTGCCCTCGACGCGAACCGCGAAGGTCCAGGGCGAATTCGCCTGCTTGTTCGGATTGCCATATTTGGCGCCGGCGGAAGCAGGATCGGTTTTCGCCAGAGCGTGGACTTGCGCAAACGGTCCGGCCTTTTTTTGGAGATATGGCACGACCTTCGCGGCCCAGATCTCCTCGACCATCTTGTCCGGATTGAAGGCGGCGGCGCTGCCGCTGTCCCCCGAGGGCGTCGGCAGGATCTTGCAGGCGGTCAGGCTGATGCCGACTGCAACGACAAGGATCGGCCAGTTCGGCTTGTTGTTCAGCATGATGGTTTGTTGTTCAGCATGGTGGTCGGCACCCACGGAAAATGGCGACGAGGGACGACCCTTGGGTCGCCCCTCGCTGTTCATGTCACGCCGGCTCAGTTGGTCAGCGCAAACGTTTCCAGCTTGGCAGCATTGTCACCATTGACCAAGACGCAGTCCATCAGCTGCTTTTCCTTGGCCGGCGACTTCTTGTTCTTGATGAAGTCGTTGGCCTGCTCGACCGCCATCTGCGCCTGCGCATAGGCCGGCTGCAGGACGGTTGCCTTGATGCCGCCCGCGGTGATGGAGTCGCGCACGTCGTTGGATCCGTCGAAGCCAACGACGATGACGTCCTTGCGGTTCGCCGCAACCAGCGCCGCATACGCGCCCATCGCCATGGTGTCGTTGCCGGAGATGACGCCCTTGATATCCGGGTTGGCCTGCAGGATCGATTCCATCTTGGAATAGGCTTCCGTCTGGCTCCAGTTGGCCGATTGCTGGGCGACCATCTTCAAATCCGGATAATCGTCGATGACGTCATGATAGCCCTTCGAGCGAATGCCGGCATTGGTGTCGGATTCCTTGCCGACCAGCTCGACGAAATTGCCCTTCTCGCCCATCAGCTTGACGAACTCCTGCGCGCCGAGCTGGGCGCCCTGGTAGTTGTTGGAGACGATCTGAGCCACGGCGACGCCGGTGGCGTTGATCTCGCGATCGATCAGGAACGACGGCACGCCCGCGTCCTTGGCCTTCTGCACGGCAGCGACAGTGGCGTCGGCGCCGGCATTGTCGAGGATGATCGCCTTGGCGCCGCGACCGATCGCCGTATCGATCAATTCGGATTGCTTGTTGGCGTCGTCATCATGGACGAGCACAAGCGCTTCGTAGCCGAGTTCCTTGGCCTTGGCTTCGGCGCCGACGGCTTCCGCCTTGAAGAACGGATTGTCGTGCGAGGGCGTGATGATGGCAATGAGGTCGGCCGCATAGGCGGGTACCGCCGTGCCAAGCGCCAGCATGCCGGCGAACGCCGCAAGTGTCATTCTGCGTGTGAGTTTCATGATGTCCTCCCGTTTGAAAAATTGCCTTGATAAATCAAGGCCTCTGCATTCGAATTCATCGCGCAACGCGGGCCGCCGATCGGTTCAGGCTGAATGCCGGTGCCGGCTTCCCAAACGATCGCTGCTCCCCCGCCGTCCCTCCACTCGCCCAGGCTTCGTACTTCCCGCGAACCCTTGCCCAAGCCATTAACAGCTAAGCCAACTGGTATGATGAGTCAATCACTAATTGAGGTGACATGTTCCCACTGAGCAAAACATCTGTTCGTCATGGCGGGTGTGTCGAGCCATCGAGGCGCTCCGGCAAGCGCCCGACTCGGCCTGTCTCAGGTAATGCGCCGAATGCTCGCGGCGATCTCTTCCGGCTCGAACACTCGCTTCCAGTCGTCGCGCATCAGCACCGGCTTGCCGAATTCGATCGCCTTGTTGCAGGCATCCGAGAATACGCCCTTGGTCTCGCCGAAAATCACGGCGCCGAGCACGTTCATGTGGCCGAGCAGGAAGTCGAGCGCCGCCTGTTGGTCGACGCCACGCGCGACGACCTCGTCGACGGCTTCCTTCATGACGACAAGCAGTGACGCGCACACCGTCTCCGATAGACCGGGCTCCAGCAGCGCCATCTGTTCGACAGTGACACGGTGCGAGCGCATGACCGGCGCCCAGATGATTTTCGCGACCGCCTCGCCCTTGGCGTAATCCGCTTCCGGTCCCTGCATCAGCGCGCTGACCATATGCTGCTTGGCCTTGACGCCGCCAAAATAGTCCTTCTTGGCCGCCATGTCGGTCTCGTCGTTGAAGATCGGCGGATGACAGGGATGGGTGACGAAATAGGTCAGGTCCGGCCGGTTGGGCAGATGGCCGGCAAAGGGTGCGGCCGCATCGAGCACTATCACCATTGTGCCCGGCGCCAGTTTGCTCTCGATATCAGCCGCCACCTTGCCGATATGCGTGTCGGGAACGGCCAGGATGACGATGTCCGCCCCGTCCAGCGCCGCATCGGCACTGACCGCGTCAAAGCCCAGTCCGGTCTTCAGCCGCTCGCGGCCGGCCTCGCTCACCTCGACATGGCGTACCGTGTAGAGCGATCCGCGAAAATTGGTCGACAGGCGGTAACCCATTTTGCCGCCGGCACCGAGTAGCGCAATCGTCGTCATGTAATCCCTACTCCCGATTCAAACGACGGCCGCGCCGATCGTCACGTTATCAACTGGTATGATCACCTTACCACGAATTGAGGAGTTGAACAGGGCTTTGATGAGCGGCTATGCAGTCGCCGTTTGGCTTCCGTCCGCACGATTTCCGCGGTGGCGGCCGAGAATTCAACCAAGCCAGAGCGCCGTTGCCTTTCCAGACGTTCGATGCCCGCGTTAGAAGCCTCCAGGTCCATTTTTGCGGGGGCTCGGTCGCGAGGTGACGGTGGGGGGCCACCAGCAAGGCGAAGCGCGTCCGCGCGGTCCGGTCGCGTTTTCGGGCCGTGAGTTCTCGCGGCGATTTGGCGAAGGGCTATAGAGAGCGTTTCGCCGGGGTTCCGGCGAGCCAAATCACTTCTAGTCGATCATGCCGACAATTATTTACCGGTAGCTTCCCGGGTCCTTGGCTTTCTCCGCCCGACAGCTGTCCGTGCGTTGCGCCGCCGTGCGGAAAGCGCCTTCATAAAACCTGATGGCTCTCTTGAATTTGGGGGGATTGGGCATCAGGTGTTTATCTTGCACATCGTACAAGATGTATATCGCCGTTATTTTGGATTTTCCGTCTGGAGTCAGCTGCAGCGCCGGGCATCGCGTCGTAACGGCGATGACGTTAGCTGACCATGTTACGACCAATTTCAACTGGGCGTCGGACAGCCCGGCCAGATAGTTGATGTTTTTTTGATAGGCAGGGTCGATGTGTTGTCGATTATCTTTTGCAGACGCAGCGGAAGACAGGACACCTACCACGCCGAGTATAATCAATATGCATTTCAAAAGCTGCCTCCCCCAATGTTATGGCCATCTCGACCACGGCATTGTCCGTCCCCACAAAGCAGGTTGAAACAAGTCAATTCGAAAAGCAATTGGGGTTCGCGACCTTATACGGATCACCGCACCTTCAGAACCCGGTTGCTCGCGGACGCCCTTCTTCAACCAAGTGAAACCGGTAGCGATCGCGTATGAACTCGTTGAAAAATTGCCCTTTCGAGAAGGCGGCGCGGAACGCCGCATAGGTCTCGGGCTCGACCTCTTCATAGTCGTAGCGGGCTCCGCTCGGGACGAACCAGACCGAGAGGATTTTCGTCGACGGGTCGTAGTGGGTGTTGCGAATGGCAGTGGACGGCATGTCGAAAATCCTGCTTCGTCCCCAAATCTTTCGCCCCAAATCCTGCTTCGAACATGCGTAATGCCGCAACGATGCGGAGGTTCCGTCAGGGAGGCGCACCACAACGCCGAAAATCTTGCCCGGGCCGCGAGGCTTCCTATCTCTCCGTCAGATGGCGCAGACGAAATCCAGCACAACAGCATATGCCAGCCAAGGCAATCTCTTCGGCGTGGCCGACGCGTTGCCGGAAGGATTTTCTTACCGGCCTAGCCTGATCACAACGGACGAAGAGGCGGAACTGGTCCGTCACCTCAATGAACTGTCCTTCAAGCCGTTCGATTTCCATGGCCATATTGCCAACCGGCTGGTCGCCGGCTTCGGCTGGCGCTACGACTACGACCGGCGACAGGTCGTCGAAGCGCCGCCCATCCCGAAATTCCTGCTGCCGCTTCGCGACAAGGTCGCGGATTTTGCCGGCAGGCAGGCCACGGAATTCGCCCAAGTGCTCATCAACGAGTATCGGCCGGGCGCGGGCATAGGTTGGCATCGCGACAAGCCGCATTTCGATCTCGTCGCCGGCGTCTCGCTGCTGGCGCCCTGCAGCTTTCGGCTGCGCCGCAAAAACGGCTCGAAATGGGATCGCGAGACGATCGAGGTCGAACCGAGGTCCCTCTATCTCATGGACGGTCCGGCGCGCCACGAGTGGGAGCACAGCATTCCGCCGGTCGCCGGGCACCGCTATTCGATCACGCTGCGCACTTTTAAATAGGCGATACTCCAAGCCACGCAGCAGCCGCTCTGGAAGGCCGAGCGCAGTTGTGCTTCGATTGCATATGAGCGTTGATCACAGCAAAATCCTGGCCATCCGCGTGGCGCTCTTCCTGTGGGCATGCCTGTCCTGCGTTCTGGCTCTGCAGTGGCTCGTCGACCTCGGCATGGTCGGCTTTCCCGACGGTTACATAACGCCCTATGCCCGAGCAACGAGCACGCTGTTGCATGTCCTTGTCTGGGCATGCCTGGCTCAAAGTCTCTACTTCGCTTGCCGAGCCTTGCTTGGCAAACGCTTCGAGCCTGCTCCTCACTTCCTGCAAATCCTGATCGCCGCCGCACTGACTGTCGTGCCGGCATTCATCGTAAAACACTGTCCGCGGTCTCAGGTATGCAGCAACATCTATGAAGCGCTCACGAATACGATGATGGACGACGGCACCGGCGGATGACGTTGTGTCTCCAGTAACTGACGAGAGTTAGAACTTTGGCGTCGCGCCGCGCGGTGGCGGTAAAACCTGGAGGAACCATGCGAAAGATCCTGGCATCGATGCTGCTGTTCGCGGCAGCGCTATCTGCAAACCCCGCTCGGGCGCTGGACAGTACCATCCCGCCGGTTGTCGTCACACCGCTTGCCGATCGCAGCCAGACGGCGTCCGGCCAGCCGATCGTGCTGCCGCAGAAAAATGTCCAGGTCCTGGTTTCAACCTATGACATTGCGGTCGGTGCCACTCTGCCGGTGCACAAGCACCCGTTTGCCCGCTACGCCTATGTCGAGGCCGGGACACTCAAAGTGACGAATGTCGAGACCGGCAACAGCAACACCTACAAGACGGGCGATTTCATCATCGAGATGATCGGCCAGTGGCACCAGGCCACCAACATCGGCGACGGCCCGGTCAAGCTGCTGGTCATCGACCAGGTCGAACAAGGCGCCAAGAACACGGTGCTGCGCCAGTAATTGCGGATCGGCCGGGTTGCCGGGCTGGCCCAAGCAGCGACTGGCTGTTCCGGCTTCCCCACCAACCGAGCCGATGCTAGGGCTGGCCGTCATGCAATCATAAAGGATCGCCCCTTGGTCGGAAATGCTCGCCCCCTGATCGAAATCTGCGTCGAAGGCATCGATGGACTGCTGGCTGCGCAGGCCGCCGGCGCCGACCGGGTCGAGCTCTGCGCCAGCCTGGTCGAAGGCGGCATCACGCCCAGCCTCGGCACGGTGCGCGCCGCACTCGAGAGCGCGACAATTCCCTTCCATGTCATCGTGCGGCCGCGCGGCGGCGATTTCCTCTACAGCGAGGCCGAATACAGCTCGATGCTCGCCGATGTCGCAGCGCTTCGTGACCTCGGCGTCGCCGGCGTCGTTGTCGGTTGCCTCGATGCCGACGGCACCATCGATGAAACCCGCATGGGCGCGCTGGTCCATGCCGCCGGTCCGCTCGCCGTCACCTGCCACCGCGCCTTCGACATGACCCGCGACCCGGCCGAGGCGCTGGAAGCGCTGATCCGCTGCAAGGTCGGCCGCGTGCTGACCAGCGGCCAGAGGGACACCGCGGTGGAAGGCGCCGGCCTGTTGGCGGATCTCGTCCGCCAGGCCGACGGCCGCATCATCATCCTCGGCTGCGGCGCGCTGGACCCCGAAAACATCGCCGGGGTGCTGGCATCAACCGGGCTGACGGAAATGCACTTCGCCGCGCTCAAGGATGTACCGAGCGCCATGGCCTACCGCAACCCGCAAGTCGGCATGGGCGGCGGCGATCTCGACCGCGAATACCGCACCACAGTCACCGATGGGGCGCTGGTTGCCGCGACGATTGCGGCGGCCAGAGCATGATGAGCGAAGCCGTGACTGGGCCGTCGCCGATCAGCCGTGTCTCGCCTCAGGACGAAGCGGCCATCCTCGCACTCAACAATGAGCACGCCGCCGAACTGTCATGGCTCGAGCTGGAACGGCTGTCCTTCCTGCTTGGCGAAGCGTTTTACGTCAGGCGCATCGGCACGCTCGAAGCCTTCATCATGACCTTCGACCAGAATGCGGCCTACGACAGCCCGAATTTCCTCTGGTTCCGCGAGCGCTATCCACGCTTCGTCTATGTCGACCGCGTCGTCGTCGCGGCGCAAGCGCGCGGCCGCGGCCATGCCCGCCGGCTCTACGAGGATCTGTTCGGGGAAGTCGCCCGCGCGGGCCACAGCATCGTCACCTGCGAGGTGAATGCCGAACCTCCCAATCCGGCTTCGGACGCCTTCCATGCCGCGCTTGGCTTCGCCGAGGTCGGCGACGCGGTGATCCATGGCGGCAAGAAGGCGGTGCGCTACTACCTCAAGGAGATCGCCGGCTGATGGGTCGCTGGCTGATGATCGGCAAGCAGATCGTCGCGGCAGCATAAGATTAGGAGTCCGTAGCCCTCACCAATTCCGGTTCAGCCAGGCCCGCGCGGGCTTCTCGACCAGATAGTAGCTGCATAGTGCACAGGCGAAGACAGCCGCCAGCATCGGGATCGGCGCACTGCCCTGCTCGGCGACGAATTTGTAGAAGGGCTGTTGCCAGAGATAGAGCGAGTACGACCATAGCCCGATCATCACCATCGGCCTGGATGAAAGCAGGCCGGTAAGATGCCAGTTGCTGGTGTCCAGCGTATTCACGGCAAGCGCCAGCAACGGCACCGCCAGTAGGTAATGGATCGGCGTCGGCACCGGATCGAGGAACAGCAATATAGCCGCCGCCGCCGACACGAGGCTGACATAGGGGCTCTTCAGGAATGCCGGCAGCCGATCATCGTGCTTGAGCAGGCAGATCGATGCCGACAGCAGGATCGAGGCGATATGCACATCGGTGCGCCAATAGCTGTGCTCGTAATCCATGCCGAGTACCCAGTACGAAATGGCGCCATTGGCCATCGCCAGCAGCGACAGCGTCACCAGCAGCCGAACGACATTACCCCGCCCGGTCACCACCACGCTGATCAGCGCCAGGATGATGTAGGCATGCTCTTCCACGCATAGCGACCAGATGTGGTCGAGCGCGCCGGCGCGGGTGATGAGAATTCCGGCATAGTTGTAGGTGAATGTCAGCGCGGTCAGCGCCGCCTTCCATTTGAAGGCGATAAAGGTGCCGGAGAGCCCGATCATGGCTGATATCACGAACACCAAAAGCGCGGGATAGATGCGCGAAAAGCGGCGCTTGAAGAATTTTTTCAGCGGGAAGCGTTCGATGAACAGTATCTCGCCCATCAGCCGGCCTGAGAGCACGAAGAAGAACTCGACGCCGAGCACGCCGAGATTGATCCCGGGAACGGGGAAGAAATGGCCGATCAGCACCAGTGCGATCGAAAGCCCGCGCCAGCCATCGAGATAGGCCAGTCTTGCTCTAGCTGCTTTGTCGGCTGTGGCCCGCGGCAGGGCAACAGACGCTGCGGAGATGTCGGCCATGCCCGTCCTTCGCACTCAAGAACCGATGCAGCGCGCATCGCTGCGCCACGGATTCGCCTCGTATTCCCGCCCGGTTTATATTGCAGTGCGGGATAACTTTGTGCAAGTGCGAAGCTTTGAGATTGGCGCGTGTTGGCGCCAACGTTTGTGATCGCAAAAAAGAAAGGGGCCGCAATGGCCCCTTCCCGTCTCGAATTGGCACTGTTCAACCGTTGGCGGCGTTCACCGCGCGCTTGGCCATCACGGCGATCAAATTGGCGCGGTATTCGGCCGAAGCGTGGAGGTCGGTCATCAAATTCTTCGCCGGCACTTTCACGCCGTCGAGCGCCGATGCGGCAAAATTCTTCGCCAGTGCTGCTTCGATCTCCTTCGAGCGGAACACACCGTCATCGCCGGCGCCGGTAACGGCAACGCTGACCCCGTCCTTGCCCTTTGCCACGAACACGCCGACGATCGCATAGCGCGAGGCCGGGTTGCGGAATTTTTCGTAAGCAGCCTTGGCCGGCGCGGTAAAACTCACCGCGGTGATGATCTCGCCTTCTTTCAGCGCCGTTTCGAACAGGCCGGTGAAGAATTTCGCGGCTGAAATCTCGCGCTTGTTGGTGACGATGGTGGCGCCCAGCGCCAAGAGCGCCGCCGGATAATCGGCGGCTGGGTCGTTGTTGGCGGCCGAGCCGCCGATCGTGCCCTTGTGGCGCACCGCCGGATCGCCAATCAGCGACGCAAGGTGCGCAAGCGCCGGACAGGCCTTCCGCAGCTTCTCGTCATTGGCGACGTCGTAATGGGTTGTGGCGGCGCCGATGGTGACGGTCTTGCCCGACACCTTGACGCCTTGCAGTTCCTTGATCCGCGACAGGTCGATCAGGTCGGAGGGTGCGGCGAGCCGCGTCTTCATCGCCGGGATCAGCGTCATGCCGCCTGACAAAAGCCTGGCGTCGCCGCTCTTCACCAGCTTGGCGGCGTCGGCGACCGAGGCGGCGCGGTGGTAGTTGACTGCGTACATGGGATCCTCCCCTGAAGTGGTTAGGCAGTAGTGAGTAGGGAGTAGGGAGTAGGGACGCTGTCATCTCCGGTAATGCCCATTCCCTACTCACTACTCCCTACTCACTCATTTCTTCGCCCTAATCGCCGCCCACACCGTCGACGGCGAGGCCGGCATGGCGATGTCCACAATCCCCAAAGCGTCGGTGATGGCGTTGATGACCGCCGGCGGCGAGCCGATGGCGCCGGCCTCGCCACAGCCCTTGATGCCGAGCGGATTGCTCGGACACGGCGTGTTCGAGGTCGACACCTTGAATGACGGCAAGTCGTCCGCGCGCGGCATGGTGTAGTCCATGTAGCTCGCCGTCAGCAGCTGCCCACTATCGTCATAGTGCGCGCCTTCCAGCAGCGCCTGGCCGATACCCTGGGCGATGCCGCCATGCACCTGACCCTCGACGATCATCGGGTTGATGATGTTGCCGAAATCGTCCGCCGCGACGAACTGGACGATCTCGGTCGTGCCGGTTTCCGGATCGATCTCGACCTCGCAGATGTAGCAGCCCGCCGGGAAAGTGAAGTTCGCCGGATCGTAGAAGGCTGTTTCCTTCAGTCCCGGCTCCATGCCTGCCGGCAGATTGTGAGCGGTGTAGGCGGCAAGCGCCACCTGGAACCAGGGCAGGCTCTTGTCGGTGCCGGCAACCTTGACCTCGCCATTCTCGATGACGATGTCGCCCTCGTCGGCCTCGAGCAGATGGGCGGCGATTTTCTTGGCCTTGGCCTCGACCTTGTCGAGCGCCTTGGCAATTGCCGACATGCCGACCGCGCCCGAGCGCGAGCCGTAGGTGCCCATACCCATCTGCACCTTGTCGGTATCTCCATGGACGATCGACACCGAGTCGAGCGGCACGCCGAAGCGCTGGGTGACCAGTTGCGCGAAGGTCGTCTCATGGCCCTGGCCGTGGCTGTGCGAGCCGGTCAGCACCTCGATCGTGCCGACGGCATTGACCCGCACCTCGGCCGATTCCCACAGACCGACGCCGGCGCCGAGCGAACCGACCGCCGCCGACGGCGCGATGCCGCAGGCCTCGATATAGCAGCTCATGCCGATGCCGCGCAGCCTGCCCTGGCTGGCGGCCGCCGCTTTGCGCTTGGCGAAGCCGGCATAGTCGGACGCCTGTGTCGCCGCATCGAGTGAAGCTCCATAGTCGCCGGCGTCATAGTTCATGATGACCGGCGTCTGATGCGGAAACTCGGTGATGAAATTGGCGCGCCGAAGCTCCGCCGGAGACACGCCGAGTTCGCGTGCGGCGGTCTCCATTGTGCGTTCGAGCAAATAGGTCGCTTCCGGCCGCCCTGCCCCACGATAGGCATCGACGGGTGCCGTGTTGGTGTAGACGGTGCGCACATTGGCGTGGATCGTCGGGATGTTGTACTGGCCCGACAGCAGCGTCGCGTAGAGATAGGTCGGCACGCAAGACGAGAACAGCGACATGTAGGCGCCGAGATTGGCGATGGTGTCGACTTTGAAGCCGGTGATCTTGTTGTTCTTGTCGAACGCCATTTCGACCGTCGAGACATGGTCGCGGCCATGTGCGTCGGTGAGAAAGCTTTCGGTACGGTCGGCAACCCATTTGACCGGCACGCCGGTCTTCTTCGACGCCCACAGGCAGACGATCTCTTCGGGATAGATGTAGATCTTCGAGCCGAAGCCGCCGCCGACATCGGGCGCAATGACGCGCAGCTTGTTTTCCGGCGCGACATTGTAGAAGGCGCTCATCACTAGCCGCGCGACATGCGGGTTCTGCGACGTCGTCCAGCAGGTAAAATGGTCCTCGGCCTTGTCGTAATGGCCAAGCGCAGCGCGCGGCTCCATGGCGTTGGGAACCAGCCGGTTGTTGACGATCTTCATGCGGGTGACATGGGCCGCCGCCTGGATCGCCGCGTCGGTCGCCTTGGCATCGCCGATCTCCCAGTCGAAGATAAGATTGTCCTCGGCTTCGGCATGGACCTGCGGCGCACCTTTTTGCAGCGCCTTAGTGGCATCGACCACCGCCTTCAATTCCTTGTAGGTGATCTCGACCGCTTCGGCCGCGTCGCGGGCCTGGCCCTTGGTTTCCGCCACCACGATGACGACCGCGTCGCCGACATAGCGCACCTTGTCGACGGCCAGCGGCGACCACGCGCCCATCTTCATCGGCGAGCCGTCCTTGGAATGGATCATCCAGCCGCAGATCAGGTTGCCGATGCCGTCGGCCTTGAGCTCCTTGCCGGTCAAGACGCCGATGACGCCGGGCATCGCCTGCGCTCGTCTGACGTCGATCTTCTTGATCTGAGCATGCGCGTGCGGGCTGCGCACGAAAGCGGCATGCTTCATGCCGGAAACCACCATGTCGTCGACATAGCGGCCGGCGCCGGTGATGAAGCGTTTGTCTTCCTTGCGCACGACCCGAGCGCCGATGCCTTCAATGCCCATAGGAATTCCTCCGGAATAGCGAATAGTGAGTGGCGAATAGTGATTAGTGAGTAGGGAATTGTGCTCGGAGCGGTTCGGCTAAACCGACTACTCGCTACTCCCTATTCGCTACTCGCTTCTTTCTTACGCTGCCTGTTTCGCCCTGCCCTTCGGCACCTTCGCCATAGTCTGCGATGCGGCGAGGATCGCCTTGACGATGTTGTGGTAGCCGGTGCAGCGGCAGATGTTGCCTTCGAGCTCGGCGCGCACCGTCGCCTCATCGAGGCCTTCGGGATGGCGCGCGACCATGTCGGTCGCGGTCATGATCATGCCCGGCGTGCAGAAGCCACATTGCAGCCCATGATGTTCCTTGAACGCGGCCTGCATCGGATGCAGGTCGCCGCCATTGGCAAGCCCTTCGATCGTCACCACGGTCGACCCGGAGGCCTGCACGGCCAGCATCGAACAGGACTTCACCGCCTTGCCGTCGACATGCACGACGCAGGCGCCGCATTGAGAGGTGTCACAACCGACATGCGTTCCGGTGAGACCAAGATTTTCGCGCAGGAAATGAACCAGAAGCGTTCGGTCCTCGGCAGCGCCGCTGATCCGTTTTCCGTTCACGACAAACGAAACGTCCGACATGCATCCTCCCTGGGTATGACCTTGGTAGTCATGCTGCCGATGCGGCTTTGGCGCTCGGCCATGCGCTATTGGTACACTGCACAAAGCGCAAAAAACACACGGCGCTCATTGTACTTTCGGTCATGGAGAAAACGAAAATCATGGGCCTGTCCGCCCCATTGCCAAAGAGCGAATAGGGGGCAACAATGCCCTCGACGCCAGCGCGCCGAGAGACATAAAACGGGCGCGCGCAGGAAGCGTCGGAGGATATCGGGAGGAAGCCTCTGGCCAGTTCACGGACGAGCTATGCATCCGGTCTGTCGGCGCTCACCACCGACGAGCCCGACGCCGATGCATTCGCCCTGGCGGTCGCCGTCGAGGCCGCAGCCATCGATGCCGGCTTTGCCCTGCTGTTCTTCTCCCAGAGCCTGTTTGACGCGAGCGTCCTTTCGCAAGGGCTGAAGACCCACGCGCCGACGCTGGCCTACGCCGCCTGCTCGACCGCCGGCGAGATTACCCCCCAGGGCCTGGAGGAAGGCCATGTGCTGGCGCTGCTCTTTCCCTCCGCGTCGTTTTCGGCGGTCAGCACCATGGTCGACAATCTCTCCTCGTCGGGCATGGACAGGATCACTGATGAAGTCGAGGCCCTGCGGCGCCTACTGCGCGGGCGCCTCGGCTGTTGCCATACCAAAAGCACCTTCGCGCTCTGCTTCATCGACGGCCTGTCCTTTGCCGAGGAAGCGGTGACCTCGGCCATCCATTGGGGGCTGGACGACATCCCGCTGCTCGGCGGTTCGGCGGGCGACGACCTCAAATTCGAAACCACCAGTCTGATTTCGAACGGCAAGGTGGCGTCAGACAGCGCCATCATCGTGTTGATTGCTACCGAAATTCCCTTCCACGTCTTCAAGACCGACAATTTCATCCCCACCGACGAAAAGCTGGTGGTGACGGCATCCGACCCGGACCACCGCACCGTGCGCGAGTTCAACGCCACCAATGCGGCCGAGGAATATGCAGCCTCGGTCGGCATCGTTGCGCAGAACCTGACGCCGCTGAGCTTCGCCTCTCACCCCGTTGTGGTGAAGGTGGGCGGCGAATACTACTGCCGCTCGATCCAGAAGATGCATCCCGACGGCTCGCTGTCGTTCTTCTGCGCCATCGACGACGGCGTCGTGCTGTCCATCGCCCAGCCCAAGGACATGGTGGAATCGACGCGCGCCGCACTGCGCGACGTCGAGGAGCGGCTCGGCGGCATCGACATGATCCTCGGCTTCGATTGCGTGCTGCGCCGGCTCGACGCCCGCAACCGCCAGGTGTTCCGCGACATTTCGGAGCTTTACCGGGTCAACAATGTCATCGGCTTCGGCACCTATGGCGAACAGTATCGTTCGATGCACCTCAACCAGACTTTCACCGGCATCGCCTTCGGCGAATGCCAGGCGGCGGAATAGCCCATGCCGCTCAGGGACATCGACGACGTCGACAGGCTGAAGAAGATCAACGCCGCTCTGGTCAGCCGCGTCGAGCGCTCGATGGACCAGCAGGGCAATGCCTTCTCGCTGTTCCAGACTGCAATTTCACTGGAAAACCGGGTGCGCATGCGCACCGAGGAACTGCACTCGACCTTGCGCCGGCTGGAACAGTCGAACATCGACCTCAGCGCCGCCAAGGAAAACGCCGAGCTGGCGAACCTGTCCAAGACCAGGTTCCTGGCCGCCGCCAGCCATGACGTGCTGCAGCCGCTGAACGCCGCCCACCTCTCGGTCTCGGCACTGGCCGAAGTGCAGACCAGCGACGAGGGCAAGAAACTCGTCCGTCAGGTCGAGCGCTCGCTGGAGACGATGGAAGACCTGTTGCGCACGCTGCTCGACATTTCCAAGCTCGACGCCGGCGTGGTCCAGCCCGACATTGGCGACGTCAATCTGGAGACGTTGTTTTCGTCGCTGCGCTCGGATTTCAAGCCGGTTGCCAAGCTGAAGGGGCTGACACTTAAATTCCGCCCGGTCAGCGCCGTGGTGCGTTCGGACCGCACGCTTTTGCGCCGCATCCTGCAGAACATCCTGTCCAATGCGCTGCGCTATACCCGCTCGGGCGGCGTGCTGGTCGGCACCAGGCATCGCGGCGACACCATCCGCATCGATGTCGCCGACACCGGCTGCGGCATTCCCGACGACCAGCGCGAGGCGGTGTTCGAGGAATTCCATCGCGGCTCCGCCATTCCGGCCGATACCGGAATTTCCGGCGGCGGGCTGGGGCTGGGCCTTGCCATCGTGCGGCGCATGGCCGCCGCGCTCGGCCACCCCGTGACGTTTTCGTCGAAAGTCGGGCGCGGCACCATCTTCCACATCGATGTGCCGGTCGGCATCGGCGCCAGCGCCGACGCCATCGCCAGCCTTGCCGAGATGGAGCGGCCGCGCGGCTACGGCCTGTTCGGCACCAAGGTGCTGCTGGTCGAAAACGACGCCGATGTGTTGCAGGCGATGACCTTCCTGCTCGAGCGCTGGCAGTGCCTGGTGCGTGCCGCGACCTCGACCGAGGATGCGCTCAGCCTGCTCGGCGACACCGACTGGGTGCCCGACATCGTCATTGCCGACCAGCATCTCGACGACGGCGACCTCGGCACCGCAACAATAGCCGAAGTGCGCGATTATCTCGGCCGCGCCGTGCCGGCGCTGATCGTCACCGCCGACGGATCGGAGGCCGTCGCCAAAGCCGCCCGCGCCGCCGGCATCGAACTGATGCGCAAGCCGCTGAAACCGGCGCAGCTAAGGGCGCTGCTGGCGCATCTGCTGGCTTGAGCCCCATACCCTCCCCTTGATGGGGAGGGTCGGCGCGCAACGCCGGGGCGGGGTGCAGCGCCAAGGTCCCCCACCCCGCTCCGCTTCGCGGATCGACCCTCCCAACAAGGGGGAGGGTAAAGATCAAAACCCGGCCTGATCGCGAAACAGCTCCGCATTGTCGAGCTTCGACACCTCGATCACCGCTTGCGTGCGGCTGTAGACGTTGAGCTTGCGCAGGATCTCCGAGACATGCGCCTTGACCGTGGTCTCGCCGACCTGCAGCTCGTAGGCGATCTGCTTGTTGAGCAGGCCTTGGCGCAGCATCTGCAGCACGCGCAGCTGCTGCGGCGTCAGTTTGGCCAGCCGCTGCACCATGTCGGCGCGGTCGGCGCTGTCGGCGTCGGGCGGCTGTCCCTCATATGTCTCCGGCACATAGATCGCGCCCTCCATCACCGAGCGGATGGCGGCGGCGAGATCGCTCTTGCGCGCCGATTTCGGGATGAAGCCGGCTGCACCATAGGAAAGCGCCTCGGAGATGATCTTCGGCTCCTCATAGCCCGAGACGACGACCACCGGCAGCCGCGGATGGCGGGTCCTCAGCTGCAGCAACCCGTCAAAGCCATGCACATCGGGCATGTTGAGATCGAGCAGCGCCAGATCGAACGGTTTTATCCCACCCAGGAGATCGAGCGCTTCGGCAATCGAGCGCGCCTCCACCGTGTCGACTTCCGGGTACGCCATCTGCACGGCGCTGTGCAGCGCCTCGCGAAACAGCGGATGGTCGTCGATGATCAGAAACCGGGCGCGATCGTTGATTGCGGTCATGGTGTTCGTTTCAGTTCTCCGTGGGCACGATACTCCCGCTGGTATGGCCAGCTTATTGGCAAATAGTCTATCGCCATCTTAACCCCCGGAGGCGAAGCCGACTTTATCCGACAATCAAGGCGCAGCTCGTGCTTTTGCGGACGCTGATGCCTTGCCCGGGGGTTCAAATCGGTCAAATGTGCCGTCAAGATCCCAAGCAGAGACCCGCGCATGACAGACTTCGTCCTTCCCCTGCCCGCAACACCATCGGTCGCCGTCGCCGGCTCGGCCGAGCGTTTTGCGGTGCGCCGCATCTTCTGCGTCGGCCGCAACTACGCCGCCCACGCCCGCGAACTCGGCAATGACGAGCGCGACCCGCCCTTCTTCTTCACCAAGCCGGCCGATGCGGTGGTCGATAGCGGCACCACGGTCCCCTACCCGCCTTTGACCCAAAACCTGCACCATGAGATCGAGCTGGTGGCGGCGATCGGCAAGGCCGGCTTCCGCATCCCCCGCGCTGAAGCCCTCGAGCATGTCTGGGGCTACGGCGTCGGCATCGACCTCACCCGCCGCGACCTGCAGGACGAGGCCAAGAAAGCGGCGCGGCCCTGGGACTGGTCGAAGGCCTTCGACCGATCGGCGCCCTGCGGCCCGTTGGTATCAGCCGCCAAATCCGGCCACCCGCAAAAGGGCCGCATCTGGCTCGCCGTCGACGGCACGGTGAAACAGGAGGGCGACCTCGCCGAACTGATCTGGCCGATCGCCGATATCGTTTCGATCTGCAGCGGTGCGGTTGTACTACAACCGGGCGACCTGATCTTCACCGGCACGCCGGCCGGCGTCGGCGCGGTGGCGCCTGGTCAGACGATGACCGGCGGTGTCGACGGCATCGGCACCATCGAGATCACTGTCGGCCAAGATTCGATCGGCCAAAATTCCACCGACAAGCCGTGATCCAATGAGCGACCTCGTCCTCCACAACTACTACCGCTCCTCCACCTCCTACCGCGTGCGCATCGCGCTCGAGATGAAGGGGCTGGGCTACGACTACGTGCCGCATCATCTGCGGCATGGCGACCATCTGGAGCCGGCCTATCGCGCGGTCAATCCGCAGGGGCTGGTGCCGGCGCTGATCCTGGGCGACGGCACGCTTTTGACGCAGTCGCTGGCAATCATCGAATATCTCGACGAGACCCACCCCGAACCGTCGCTGCTGCCGAAGGACGCGCTCGGCCGGGCGCGCGTGCGAATGCTAGCGCAGATGATCGCCTGCGACATCCACCCGGTGAACAATCTGCGCGTGCTGACCTCGCTGCGCACTTTGTTCGGCGCCGGCGACCAGGATGTCATCCACTGGTTTCGCCACTGGGTGAACGAAGGGTTCCAGCCGCTTGAAAAGATTCTGGCTTCATCGGATGAGACCGGCACATTTTGCCATGGCGACGCACCGGGCCTCGCCGACATCTGCCTGGTCGCCCAGATCGCCAGCAACGCCCGCTTCGGCGTCGACCTGACACCCTACCCCGAGATCTCGCGCATCCACGCCGCCTGCATGGCGCTGCCGGCCTTTCAGAAGGCGGCGCCGGAGAATCAGATAGATGCCGAATAGGCTCACAATGCCGGAGCAGAGCACGGAGAGTTGCCGATGAAAGCCGTCGTCTTCGAAAGATTCGGCGAGGCGCCGAGAATCCAGACCGTGCCGGATCCGAAACCGGCCGCGGACGGTGTGGTCATCAAGGTCGAGGCGACCGGGCTCTGCCGCAGCGACTGGCATGGCTGGATGGGTCATGATGACGGCATCACGCTGCCGCATGTGCCGGGCCATGAACTGGCCGGCATCGTCGTCGCCGTCGGCAAGCGGGTGACCCGCTGGAAGGCCGGCGAGCGCGTCACCGTGCCGTTCTGCGTCGGCTGCGGCCGCTGCTTCGAATGCAATTCGGGCAATCATCAGGTCTGCGAACACCAGACGCAGCCCGGCTTCACCGCCTGGGGATCGTTTGCCGAATATGTCGCCATCGAGCATGCCGACACCAATCTCGTGCGCCTGCCCGAGGAGATGGAGTTCGCCACCGCCGCCAGCCTCGGCTGCCGCTTCGTCACCTCGTTTCGCGCCATTGTCGACCAGGGCCGGGTGACGCCGGGGGAATGGGTGGCGGTGCATGGCTGCGGCGGCGTCGGCCTGTCGGCGATCATGATCGCCAGTTCCATGGGCGCCAATGTCATCGCCATCGACCTCACCGACGAGAAACTGGACTTCGCCAAAAAGATCGGCGCCGTGGCGACCATCAACGCCTCGACCACGCCGAACGTGGTCAAGGCGGTCAAGCAGATCACCAATGGCGGGGCGCATATGTCTATGGACGCGCTCGGCCACCCCACGACATCCTTCAACTCGATTGCCAATCTGCGCCGGCGCGGCCGCCACGTGCAGGTCGGCCTGATGCTGGGCGAACATGCCCGCCCGCAAGTGCCGATGGACAAGGTGATCGCCTTCGAGCTGGAAATCCTCGGCAGCCACGGCATGCAGGCCTACCGCTACCCCGCCATGATGGAGATGATCCGCACCGGCAAGCTCAAGCCCGAACTGCTGGTCGGCAACAAGATCAGCCTTGATGAGGCGCCGGCGGCGCTGATGGCGATGGGCGGGTTCGAGGGGATTGGCATTGGGGTGGTGACGAAGTTCTAGGGCGGAGTCGCCCTCCACCACCAAACTCCTAGCGTGCAAATTTCTTCGCCCCGAACACGCAGGCCACCACGCCGAGCGTGACAACAATCATCAGCGGGCTGACCTGCTCGTGCAGCAGAGACGCTGCCAGCGCCAGGCCGAAAAAGGGCTGCAGTAGCTGCAACTGCCCGACGGCAGCGATGCCGCCTTGGGCGAGGCCGCGGTACCAGAACACGAAGCCGATCAGCATGCTGAACAGCGAGACATAGGCGAGACCCATCCAGGCGCCGGAGCCGACGCCGGCGAAGGACGACGGCAGCGTCGCGAACGTCAGCACCAGCATGATCGGAAGCGAGATCGCCAGCGCCCAGCAGATCACCTGCCAGCCGCCCAGCCTGCGCGACAATGCCGCCCCCTCGGCATAGCCCAGGCCGCAGACGATGATGGCGGCCAGCATCAGGCCGTCGCCGACAGGTGAGGCCGTCACGCCTTGCATCAGGGCAAAACCGGCGACCAGCGCGCTGCCGATGCAGGAAAACAGCCAGAAGGCCGGGCGCGGACGCTCGCCACCGCGCAGCACGCCGAAGATCGCGGTGGCCAGCGGCAGCAGGCCGACGAAGATGATGGAATGGGCGGAGGTGACGTGCTTCAGCGCCAGCGCGGTGAGCAAGGGAAAGCCGACAACCACGCCAAGGGCGACGATCACCAGCGACAGAAAATCGCCGCGCTCCGGGCGTTTCTGCCGAAACAGCATCAGCATGGCGAGACCGAGAAGTCCGGCAATCGCGGCGCGGGCCGAAGTCAGGAATATCGGATCGAAATCGGCCACGGCCACGCGCGTTGCCGGCAGCGAGCCTGAGAAGATCAGCACGCCGATGAATCCGTTCATCCAGCCGCTCGCGGTTTTGTCCATTCCAGGCTCCATTGCTTTCGCCCTCTATCGGGCAAGTGCCTATGGTGCAGCCAGAGACAATGCAGTACAATTCCGCAAAACTGTAATGGCTATCAGAGCAATACAGATGACCGAACTCATTTTGGAAACCGGCAATGCGCACCCTCCTGTCGCGACCACGCTTGTGGAAACTGTCATGGCGACCATCCGCCAGCGGATATCGGCGCGCAGCCTGACGCCAGGCGCGCGGCTACCTTCGATCCGCGCCTTTGCCAAGGCCATGCAGGTGTCCAAGTCGACCGTGGTCGAAGCCTATGAGCGGCTCGCTGCCGAAGGCGCGATACGCTCACGGCCGGGCTCGGGTTTCTATGCCGCCGGATCGCTGGCGCCACTGTCGCTGGCCGAGATAGGCCCGCGGCTCGACCGCGCTGTCGATCCGCTGTGGGTCTCGCGCCAGTCGCTGGAAGCCGGCGACGAGATGCTGAAACCCGGCTGCGGCTGGATGCCGGCCTCATGGATGCCGCAGGGGGCCTTGCGCCGGGCGCTGCGCACCGTGGCGCGCGCCGACGATGTCGACCTAGCCGATTACGGCACGCCGCTCGGCCTGCCGCCGCTCAGGCAATTGCTCGCGCGGCGCATGGCTGGCCATGGCATCGAGGTCTCGCCCGAACAGATCATGCTGACCGAATCGGGCACGCAGGCCATCGATCTTCTGTGCCGCTTCCTGATCGAACCGGGCGATACCGTGCTAGTCGACGACCCCTGCTATTTCAATTTTCACGCGCTGCTGCGCGCCCACCGCGCCAAGGTCGTCAGCGTGCCCTACACGCCATCGGGGCCTGATATCGAGCTGTTCGCGCAGGCGCTCGCCGAGCACAGGCCGCGCCTCTACATCACCAATTCCGCCATCCACAACCCGACCGGCGCGATCCTGTCGCCGGTCACCGCGCACCGGCTGCTGAAGCTCGCCGACCAGTCGGACCTGACCATCGTCGAGGACGACATCTTCGCCGATTTCGAGCACAGCCCAGCGCCTCGGCTGGCGGCGTTCGACGGCCTCAACCGCGTCGTCCATATCGGCAGCTTCTCCAAGACGCTATCGGCGTCGGTTCGCTGCGGCTTCATCGCGGCACCGCGCGACTGGATCGAGCAACTCACCGACCTCAAGATTGCCACCACCTTCGGCGGCGGCCGGCTGGCGGCCGAACTGGTGCTGACGCTGCTTAGGGACGGCAGCTACCGCAAGCACATGGAATTGCTGCGCGCGCGGCTTTCCCGCGCCATGGGTGAGACGGGCGCGCGCCTGAAGGCGATCGGCATCACGCCCTGGATCGACCAACCGGCCGGCTTGTTCCTGTGGTGCAGCCTGCCGGATGGCGTGGATGCGGCTGAAATTGCTCGCCGTGCATTGGCCGACAACATCGTGCTGGCGCCCGGCAATGCATTCAGCCTGTCGGGAACCGCCAGCCGGTTCCTGCGCTTCAACGTTGCCCAGTGCCAGGACGAGCGGATTTTCAGGGTGCTCAAGGCGGCAATGGCGCGCTGAGCGCTCAGCGGGAGGCCGCGCAGACCTTCCGAACGCAATCTCGCAGCCAGCGTTGCGCCGGATCGGCATCGAGCCGTGGATGCCAGAGCATCGAGATGGTGACCTCCACCGTGGCGACCGGCAGCGGAAAGCTGACCATGCCCGCGCGTGCGCCTTGCGTGTGCCGTTCGGGCACGCTGGCGATAAGGTCCGAAGCGCGCGCCATGGCGAGTGCAGCCGAAAAGCCGGAGACCATGCACACCACGGTTCGCTGCAGGCCGAGCTGCGCCAAAGTCTGATCGATCGGCCCTCTTTCCCGACCCCGCCGTGAAACGCTGATGTGGCGGCCGGCCGCGTAGCGTTCAGGCGTTACCGCGCCTTCACTCAAAGGGTGGCCGGCTCGCACAGCACCGACGAAGCGGTCGCGAAACAGCGCCTGTATCAGCACTTCAGGTCCGGCCTCGCCGGCAACGCCGATTTCCAGATCGATCGCTGCGTCGCGCAACGAGGCGACATCCTTGTCGGCTTTCGGCGCAAAGCGCAGCCGCACGCCCGGCGCCTCGGCCTGTATGCGGGCGACGAGACGCGGCCCGAACTCCTCGACGAACCCCTCATTGGTGCGCAGCGTGAAGATCTGGCCCAGCTTTGCGAGATCGAGCAGCCTGGCGGGACGCAGCAGCATTTCCGCTTCCTGGACAACACGGCCGGCCTGCTGCCGCAATGCCTCCGCGCGCGGCGTCGGCACAAGGCCTCGACCGGCCCGAACCAGCAGCGGGTCGCCGGTCGCTTCGCGCAGTCGCGCCAGGGTACGGCTCATCGCCGACGGGCTGAGCCGTAGCCTGCTGGCGGCGCGCGCCACGCTGCCTTCGGCGAGCAAAACGTCGAGCGCGAACAGTAGATTGAGATCGGGCGATGCCATCGGCGGATAGTAGCACATGCCATGGCGTTTGGTGCACGAATAAGATGCAAATGCTGCGCCTTCCGTCATGCCACCCTGGCGACTAGATCTCCGACAGGTCCGTTTCCGGGACCGACAACAAGGAGATCACCATGGCAATTGCCGAGCAGAACGAGCGCGCATCGGCGCCGCAGAACACCCAGTCCGCAGGCCTGGCCCACTCTCCTGTCTTGGCATTGGCCAGCCTATCGCTCGCCACGCTGCTGTCCTCGCTTGGAACCAGCATTGCCAGCGTCGGGCTGCCTTCCCTCATGCAAGCGTTCGGTGCGCCGTTCCAGTCCGTGCAATGGGTGGTTCTCGCCTATCTGCTCGCCATCACGGCCCTGATCGTCAGCGCCGGCCGGCTGGCCGATATGGTCGGCCGCCGGCCGTTGCTGCTCGGCGGCATCGCGCTGTTCACGCTGGCCTCGGTGCTCTGCGGCCTGGCGCCGACGCTCTGGCTGCTGATTGCGGCGCGCGCCGTACAAGGACTGGGTGCCGCGCTGATGATGGCGTTGACGCTGGCCTTTGTCGCGGAGACCGTGACCAGGGAGAGAACCGGCAGCGCCATGGGCCTGCTCGGCGCCATGTCGGCAATCGGCACCACGCTCGGCCCCTCGCTCGGCGGCTTTCTGATTGCCGGCTTTGGCTGGCGGGCGATCTTCCTCGTCAATGTGCCGCTCGGCGTCGCGACCTTCGCGCTCGCCTGGCTGGCCCTGCCCGCCAGCGGCAAGGCCGCAGACGTCGCTCAAGACAGCTTCGACGCTATCGGGACGGTCTTGCTGGCCCTGACGCTCGCCGCCTATGCATTAGCCATGACGCTCGGCCGCGGCCATTTCGGCGCCCTCAACATCGGCCTGCTGGTTGCCGCCGGCATCGGCGTCGTTCTGTTCGGCGTCGCGCAGAAGAGGGCGAAGAATCCCTTGATCCCGCTTGCCCGGTTGTATGACATCCGGCTTAGCGCCAGCCTCGCCACGAACCTCGTCGTCGCCACCGTAATGATGGCGACCCTGGTGGTCGCTCCGTTCTATCTGTCGCGAGGGCTGGGGCTCAATGCTGCGATGGTCGGCGTGGTCCTGTCGACAGGTCCGCTGGTCTCCGCGCTCTCGGCGCTCGTCGCCGGCCGCCTCACCGATCGCTTCGGCGCGCACAGGATGATGGTCGTCGGACTGTTCAGTCTTGCCGTCGGAACCTCATTGTTGTCGCTCGCCGCAACAAAACTCGGCATTGCCAGCTATATCGTGCCGATCGCCGTCACCTGCTTCGGGTACGCCTTGTTCCAGACATCCAACAATGCCGCCGTCATGAGCGGTGTCGCTGCCGGCGAGCGCGGCATGGTGTCCGGCCTGCTCAATCTGTCGCGCAATCTCGGCCTGATCACCGGCGCATCGCTTATGGGGGCCATTTTTGCAGCTGCCTCGACGGCAGAACGGCAAAGCCAGGACATGCTGACCTCAGCGGCAGCCGCGCACGGCATGCAGGTTACCTTTCAGACGGCAACGGCCCTGGCGGTGGCTGCGCTGTTGCTGGCACTGCTCTCGACCCGCGCCGGCGGCAGGCTGTCGGTGCGGCAACAGCCATCATGACCGAAGATAGGGAGCTTACGCTCCCGCCCGCTTGCGCCGCTCATAAAGCATGACCAGCGTTTCGGCGGTCAGCGCCGGCCTCTGTTCGCCCTCGATCTCGACCGTATTGGCGGCCTTCATCAGATACTGGCCCGGCCCCTTGTCCTCCACCGACAACAGCGTCGTGCGCAGCCGGATGCGTGCGCCGACCCTGACGGGCGCCAGGAACCGCACCTTGTCGAAGCCGTAATTGAAGGCGGCTTGCGTGTTTTCGGGTACGATGCCCATGCCCAGCGCCAGCGCGCCGATGATCGACAGCGTCAGATAGCCATGCGCGATCGTGGTGCGAAATGGGCTCTGCCGCTTCGCCCGCTCCGGATCGACGTGGATCCACTGATGGTCGCCTGTGCATTCGGCAAACTGGTTGATGCGGTTCTGGTCGACGGTCGTCCATTCCGACACGCCGAGCTCCTGCCCGGCCATCGCCCTTAACTGCTCGAAGGTCGGCGGCGTTTTCGGCCGTAGTTCCGTCATTCCTGCTTTCCCGGTGGCTCCCAGTGCCTCGGACCACGAACGGACGGCTCCTGTCAATTCGCCCGTTGCGATTCCGTTCCGCGATTTTCCGCCAAACAGCGTCCCTCGTCCATGCTCATGCGCCGCAACCGGCCCACTCCTCTCATGGTTGCGTTGAGAGTCACTTCTTGTCATAGCCCGAGCGGATTTCCTCCATCGCTTCCTTGATGCGGCTGCGCAGGATTTCGATCGATTCGGTGCCGGATTTCTTGACCAGCTCGGCCACTTCGCCGGCATTTTTCAGGGCGGCTTCGAAGGATTTCCTGGCGAACTCCGCCTGTTTTGTCATCAGTTCCTGGGGATTGCCCGGCGCCTTGTAGCTCTGCGCCATGTCGCTGACTTCACGCAGCGTGTCCTGCAGCATCTCGCGCTGTCTGGACAACAATGAGGTCGCGCCGGCAGCTCCCGCCCGCGCCGATCTTTCCAGGGCCTCGAGGTTCTTGCGATGATGCGCGAGGATCGCCTCGACATTCGGCACCTTCAGGTCACGGCCGAACCGGCTGAACATGTCAAGGAACGAATCGGAGTCGGGTTGTTTGGCCATTGCTCGTGCTCCCCAGTGTCGCAAATGCTGAACCCTGTTCTGGACAATAGCACTCGCGCGCCGTGTGTCCATTCGGACGCCCAAGCAATTCAGCGGCAATGCAGCATCAGCCAGCGAGAAACAGCCTCTCCGCCGTGTAGAGCACGAGACCGGCCAGGCCGCCAATAATCATGCCATTGAAGCGGATATATTGCAGGTCCCTGCCGATGTTCATCTCGATCAGCCTCGTCAGCTGGGCAAGGTCCCAGCGCTTGACCTGGTCGGCGATGAACGTCGACACACCGCTCTTCTGGCGCTCGACGAATGACGACAGCGCCACGACAAAGCCCTGGTTCATGTCGGCCCTGATCTGCGGATCGCCTGAGAGATGGCGGCCGACCTCGACGAACATGTTGGCGAGATGCGCGCGAACAATCGAATTCTCCGCCTTGGCGTCCTGTTCGATGAACACGCTGAGGCTCTGCCACATGTCGCCGGCGAGCGACTTCACTTCCGGCCGCGCCAGGAAATCGCGCTTCAGCTTCTCGGCCCGTTTGGCGTATTGCTTCGAGGTTCTGAGCCGCTCGATGAAGCTGTGCGCGAAACGGTCGAATTCGGCGCGCATGGGATGGTCGGGGTCGGCCCGCACCTCGTCAAGCAGCGAACCGGCGGAAGCGACGATCTTCTTCAGCAGATAGGCGTCGGCTCTGAACAGGTTGAACAGCGACGGCAATTCCTCGCGGATTTTCTCGCGCATGGTCGCCAGCGCCTCTTCATCGTTCAGGAACCGGCCGATCACCCTGGTGAATTCGTCGAAGAGTTTCTGGTGGCGGCGGTCGTCGGTCAGTGCCGACAGCAATTCGGCCGCGAGCGGCGCCAGCGGCACCTTGTCGATCTGCTCCAGCATGCGGCTGGTGACGAAGCCGCGCAGGCCGGATTGCTCGATCGCCGCAAGCGTCTGCGGGACCAGCCGTACGACGAAGCGTGACAGGCCGGCAGAGCGTTCGGCGTCAGTCAGCCAGTCGGCGACGAGTGCAGCAAAATCGACCTCGGCCAGCTTTTCCCGCACCGGCTCCGGCGCCAGAAAATTGACCTCGATGAAGCTGCCCAGATTATCGGCGATGCGGTTCTGGTTCGCTGGGATGATGGCGGTGTGCGGGATCGGCAGGCCCAGCGGCCGCTTGAACAGCGCCACCACCGCGTACCAGTCGGCCAGGCCGCCAATGGTCGCCGCCTCGGCGAAGGCCGCCACGAAGCCCAGCCACGGATACTTGGCCTCGGACGATTTGGCCACGGCAAAAACCACGACGCAAAGCACCAGCGCAGCCGTGGCGAGGAACTTTGTCCGCCGCAACGCGAAAAACTTGGCGCCCGTCTCGGCATCAAAACCGCCAGGCGCCAGGGACGAAGCCGATTGGGACATGATACGCCGCTCCTCATCGATCTCTTGGCTATCTGGCATGGGCTATTTAGGGGGTGTTTGGGCCCGTAGCATGATCGGATGGGCCGATTTCGTCCGGGAATTGCCGGTTTCGCACGCAAAGTTGACAAGAATGTTCATCTATCATGCAATCCCAGTCTGGAATTGTTCCAAGGTATAGGCCATATTCCGATCAGGCCAGTGTGGGCGAATCCGAAACTCCGGGTGAGAAAGCCGCACCAGCACAATCTAAAATCTGGTGCAGTTCCAACGCGCCAGCACTCGGGTGAGGAATGAAATGCGGCTGACGCGCCAGACCAACTACGCCATGCGCATCCTGATGTATTGCGCCGCCAACAACGATCGCCTGAGCCGCATCCCCGAGATTGCGGCCGCCTATTCGGTGTCGGAGCTTTTCCTGTTCAAGATCCTGCAGCCGCTGGTCGAGCATGGCCTGGTCGAGACGGTGCGCGGCAGGAATGGCGGCGTGAGGATCGGCCGCCCCGCCGAGCAGATCAGCCTGTTCGACGTCGTACGGGTGACCGAAGAGAGCTTCGCCATGGCCGAATGCTTCGAGAACGACGCCGCCGAATGCCCGCTGGTCGACAGCTGCCAGCTGAATTCGGCGCTGCGCGAGGCGCTCAACGCCTTCTTTGCCGTACTCTCCCGCTACACTATCGCCGATATGGTAGCGGCGCGCCCGAATGTGCGTCATTTGCTCGGCATCGACATGCTGGTCCAGCGAGCTCCGGCCGCCTGAGTTTTCTAGTGCATGTCGCTCAAAAGTGGCCCCGGCTTTGAGACAACGACATGCATAAAAACAAAGACCTAAAGCGCGTCGCCTGAGTCCGTTCAAACGCGACCCGCTTTTAGGCGGCTGACTGCGGCAAGACGAACGGCATGTTCGCCGCCGGCAACACACCGACCCTTAGCCGACAATCGAACACCTTTTCGATCAGATCGTCGCTCAGCACCTCCTGCGGTGAACCGTCGGCGGCGAGCCGGCCGCGATGCATCACGAAAATCCGGTCGGCATACATGGCCGTCAGATTGAGGTCGTGCAGGATGGCGATCACACCGCCGCCGCGCCGGGCGAAATCGCGGGCGATGTTCATGATGATCAGCTGGTGCTTGATATCGAGGCTGGAGACCGGCTCGTCGAGATAGAGATAGCGCGGCTTGCCGTCCAGCACCGGCGCCCAGACCTGGCACAGCACGCGCGCCAGCTGCACACGCTGTTGTTCGCCGCCCGAAAGCTCCTGATAGAACCGGCCGGCAAAGCCGTCGAGGTCGACCCGCGCCAGCGCCCGCTCGGGCAGACGATCATCTTCGCCCGGCAGAACGCCGGAACGGCCGCCGATAAGGCCGAGCCTGACCACTTCGTGCACGGTGAAGGGAAAGGACAGCGTCGCGGCCTGCGGCAGCACGGCACGCACGGTGGCGGCCTCCACCGGCTTCATCGCCGTGAGATCGCGCCCGTTGACGGCCACTGTCCCCGCAAACGCCAGATCGCCCGACAACGCCTTCAAAAACGTCGTCTTGCCCGAGCCGTTGGGTCCGACGATTGCCGCAATTTCGCCCGGCCGCGCGACGAAATCGACATTGGCAACAATGCGCCTGCCGCCGATCGCTACCGAGACATCGCGTGCTTCGATCATGCCGGCCTCATAGTTTCAAATCTAACAAGTCGATTACCCCGCGCTTGCGCAGCAGGATCCAGAGGAAGAACGGTGCGCCGGCGATCGCCGTGACGATGCCGATCGGCAGTTCGGCCGGCGCCACGATGACGCGGGCGACGGCATCGGCAATCAGCAGCATCGAGGCGCCGAGCAGCGCCGAAGCCGGCAAGAGATAGCGATTGTCCGGACCGATCAGCAGCCTCAGCAGATGCGGCACGACGATGCCGACAAAACCGATGCCTCCGCTGACTGCGACAGAGGCGCCGACCGCTGCCGAGACGCCGACGATCGCGGTGTATTTCAGCCGCTGTACCGGGATGCCGAGATGTCCGGCCGTCGCCTCGCCGAGCGCCAGGGCGTTGAGGCCTTTGGCCAGGAACGGCATTGCCGCAAGCGCCAGGATGATGATCGGACCGACGGAAGCGATCTTCGGCCAGGTCGCGCCGCCCAGCGAGCCCAGTTGCCAGAAGGTCAGATCGCGCAACTGCCGGTCGTCGGCCATGAAAATCAGGATACCGGTCAGCGCCATGGCGAGGGCTGCGAGCGCAATGCCGGCAAGCAGCATGGTGGCGACCGATGTGCGCCCCTGCCGCGTGGCGACGCGGTAGAGCACCAGCGTGACCGCAAGGCCGCCGCAGAAAGCGGCGAGCGGCAAGGCCAGNCCAGCCACGTCGTGCCGAGCACGATGACGGCGACCGCGCCGAGGCTCGACCCGGCGGAAACGCCGATCAGGCCGGGATCGGCGAGCGGGTTGCGAAACAGGCCTTGCATGACCGCACCCGATACGGCCAGTGCCGCCCCGATGAGCACACCGAACAGTACGCGCGGCATGCGGATATCGTAGACGATCAACCGGTCGCGGGCACCAAGCGCGGCGTCGTCCGGCATGGCGCCGGTCAGCCAGTCACGAATGACACCAACGGCCGATGCATCGGAAGCGCCCGACCTCAGCGACAGGAACATCGAAAGGGCAAGCGCCACACACAGGAGCACAATAACCATGCGAGCGCGCCCGGAACGATCGCCCTCGGCCACCTTGCCCGCCGCGCCGGCGATCGACTGATCCACCATCGGCTCAGTCCGTGACCTGGCTGCCATAGAGCGAGGCGGCCAGATCGTGGATGGCATCGGCCGTGCGCGGCCCGAAGCCGAGCAGATAGCTGCCATCCATCAGGATCAGTTTGCGGCCTTCACCCGCCGGCGTCGAGGTGATCGACGGGATGGCGAACAGCTCGGCCTCCGCAATCGGCGGTCCGGCATTTTTCATCGCCAGGATCACGTCCGGCCTGGCGGTTACGATGGCCTCGTCGGACATCTGCTTGTAGCCGGAAAAACCTTCGACGGCGTTGACCGCACCGGCGAGCTTGATGATGCCGTCGCCGGCGGTGTCGGTGCCGGCGGCCAGGATCTTGCCGCCCTGGATCGACAGCACGAACAGGATGCGCTTGCGCTGCTTGATCGACGCCGTCTGCTTCTCGGCCGCCTTCAGCTTGGCATCGGTCTCAGCCACCAGCGTCTCGGCCTTGGCGTCGACGCCGAGCGCCTTGCCGACGATGCGGATCTTTTCCAGGATGCCGTCATGGCTGTAATGCTCGGGCACGTCGATGAACGGAACGCTCGACTTTTTCAGCACATCGACCGCTTCCTTCGGCCCACTGCCATGCAGCGCCAGAATGCCCGAAGGATTGACCGACAACACGCCTTCCGGCGACAGCTGGCGCATATAGCCGACGTCGGGCAGCGCGACCGCGGCGGCGGGGTAGCGGCTGGTCGAATCGCGGGCGACGAGATGACCTTCCTCGCCAAGCGCGTAGACGATCTCGGTGATCGAACCGCCGATCGCCACGATCCGCGACGTGTCGGCCAACACGGCCACGTTCTCGCTGGCCGGCACTGGGGCGGCAATAAACAGCGACAGGCCCATGGCCGCGGCAAGCGTCCTGAACAGTGAAATCATCGTCGTTTCCTCAGGCTGCGGTCGGGCTTGGAATGCGCGGCAGGTTCTCGGCAAGGAACCGCCAGTCGTCGCGCTCGCCCTCGCCTTCATGGCGCTTGCCGAAGAACTGGATGATCATCTTGCCGTCGGCGTCATAGGCTTCGAGCGAGGTGACATGACCGTCCTTGGTCGGTTTGCGCACCGCCCACACCTCCTGGATGTGGTCGGTGCGCAGATGCAGGTGGAACGTCTCGTCCATGACGTTGATCCACGGCCCCATCGGCTTGATCGACTTGACGGGACCGGAATGGATCTGGATGCAGCCTCGGTTTCCGACAAAACACATGATCGGCATGCCGTCGGCGGCGGCATGGTGGAACATAGCGACGATGGCGTCATTGTCGAGCAGCCAGGCATAGTCCTGGCCGACCATGCGCACGGCCTGGCGGCGGGTGAGCTTCAGCGTTTTCAACATGCCAAAGAACTGGTGGACGTCGGTCAGCCGGCTCCAGCGGTCGCGCAGATCATCGATGTCTGCGGCAATGCCCGACGTCTCCGCGTCGTCGTCGGCCAAGCCTGCGATAGACACGGTCGCCTCCTGGTTCGGCGATTCGAGTGCGGCCACGAGCTTCTGGTAGGCATAGAGATTGGACGCCGGCCGCAGATGCACCTTGTGCACCGCATCGCCGGCCGTGTCGAAGAATTGCAGGCTGCGGCGGATGTCGCCACCGTCGCGCTTTTCCACGGCAAAGCCATGCGCCCAGACCTTTGGAAAGATACGCAGGTCGATGTTTTCGCCCAGCACCATGGCATTGTGCGCGCCTGTGACAACCTTGTCGTAGACGCCGATCTTCTCGTGCACCGCGCTTTCGTTGCGGGTCAGCGCCATCACCTCGCCGACGGCGTCGAGGCCGGTCAGCAGATCGTTGACCCTGGGCTCGACGCGCACGACACCGTCGCCGCAATGCGCGGCGACCAGTTCGGCTTCGGAAATACCGAGCTCGGCGGCAAGATCGCGCTCGCGCGCTTTCGGATTGTCTGCCCGCGCTCGCCGGATTTCATGCGGTGCGGGTTTTACGCGCTGGTCCATGTCCTGCTTACCTGTCCTGCCTGGCGTTTTGGCCTGCCTGGCTGTTTCATCACTTGTTGAGGATGAGCTTGCCCTGGCGGGTGATCTTCAGCCGATAGAGCGCGCCATGGTGCTCGATGCCAATCTCGTGCTCGCCCTGGAACAGCGTGTTGGAGGACAGCGTCCGCACCGCCAGCGGCACCCGGTCGAAGCGGGTCGGCGTCTCCTCGGAACGGCGGACGCGGTAACGGAAGTCGTTGGGATTGTGGGTGTTCATCTCTTTCGATCCCTTTCCTGTGCCGGGCAACTGGCTAGGCGTTGCAAATGCCGATTCATTTCTTGACTTGAATCATCATGTTTATTAGTCAGTGCAATACCGGACTAAATGAGTCAATATTTAAGACGCCGGACGGAATGAAAAAAGCCAGCGAGCGCCAAGCCAGCCAGCGTCGAACCTGGAATTTGGAGTTGGGGCATGGGCTTGGGAAATTCTGGACGACTGGGTCTGGCGAGCACCGGTCCGGTGCATCGGTCTATGGCAAAGGTGGCCTTGCTTGCGGGGGCAGCGACGATCGCGCTGCTGACATCGCCGGCCAGCGCTCAGCAGGCCGCTCAGCCGGCCGCTGACCAGGCCGACCAGACCAGGAAAACCGAGGACACCAAGCCGGCGCCCGCCGGCGCGACCCTGCTGGACAAGATCCTCGTCATCAGCCGCACCGGCGAGACGGCAATCGAATCGCTGGCCTCGGCCAGCCATGTTGACCAGGAACAGCTCGACCGCCGCATGGCGACGACGCCGAACGAAATGCTGCTCGGTGTGCCTGGTGTCGCGGTGCAGGCCGATGCGCGACGCGTCAGCTCCAGCATCAACATCCGCGGCCTGCAGGATTTCGGTCGCGTCGCGGTCATCGTCGACGGTGCCAGGCAGAATTTCCAGCGCTCAGACCACGGCACGCAGTCGACCTTCTATGTCGATCCCGAGCTCATCAAATCCGTTGAGGTCATTCGCGGACCGACCGCCAACACCTACGGCTCCGGCGCCATTGGCGGCGTCGTCTTCTTCGACACCAAGGATGCGGTGGATTTCCTCAGACCGGGCGAAACCTGGGCCGGCTCCGTCACCGGGCGCTATGAAAGCAACGGCAAGGGCTGGACCGCCAGCGCCAGCGGCGCCTACAAATTCAACGACGATTTGGATGTGCTGGGCAACATCGTCTACCGCGACTACGGCGACTACAAGAATGGCAGCGGCGACACCGTCGCCGGTACCGGTTTCGACGTGCTGAGCGGCCTGCTCAAGACCACAATCCGCCCCAGCGAGAACAGCGAATTGAAGCTCGGCTGGGTCGGCTCGAGCGACGGCTGGACGGAAACCAGCGGCGGCGTGCCGGCCAACGACGTCGACCTGAAGTCGAACACCTTCACCGCCCGCTACAACATCACTGACGACGCCAAGAGCTGGCTCGACCTCCACATCAACGCCTCCTACAACAAGACCAATCTCGACCTCACCACGCTGGTCCCGCAGAACCGCTTCGATCCGTCGACCGGCCTTCCCGTGCTGCTGCCCGTCGGTTCGACCTCGACCTTCGACGTTGGCACGGCCGGCGTCGACATCTGGAACACGTCGCGCTTCGAAACAGCCGGTGTTGCGCACGAATTGACCTATGGCGGCGACTGGGTGGGTGACGATGTCGAGACCGGCGGCACCGCCGGCGGCGACAGCTTCTACACCCCATCGGGCAAGCGTAGTGTTTCGGGCGCCTACATCCAGGACAAGCTCACCTGGGACTGGCTCGAGGTCATTGCCGGGCTGCGTTACGACAATTACAGCCTCGAAGACAGCACCCACGAAACGTCAGGTGATCGTCTGTCGCCGCGCATCACCGTTGGTGTCACGCCCTTCGAAAGCGCCAGCCTGGCGGGCCTGCAGTTCTATGGCACCTACGCGGAAGGCTACCGCTCGCCGTCGCTGACCGAAACGCTGATCAGCGGCAACCATCCGGCGGGCGTCACCTTCCCGTTCCTGCCCAATCCGAACCTGCGGCCAGAAACCGGCAAGACCACTGAATTCGGCGTCAACTACAAGCTGAACGACCTTATCGAGGCCGGCGACGCGTTCCGGCTCAAGGCCGGCTACTTCCACAACGATGTCGACGACTACATCGAAGGCGTCACGTTGTCGGCATTCGACCCGACCAGCGGTTGCCCGTTCGGCCCCGGCATCCCGATCTGCTTCCAGTACCAGAACGTCGCCCAGGCCAAGATCAACGGCTTCGAACTGGAAAGCGTCTACGATGCCGGCTGGGGCTATGCTGGCCTCTCAGCCTCGATCATCAACGGCCACACCATCTCCGATGAAGGCGAGCGGGCCGACCTTGCCACCATCCCGTCCTCGCAGGTCACCGGGCAGCTCGGCTTCCGCTTCCTTCAGGACAAGCTGACCGTCGGCGGCGAGGTGCAGTACAACGGCAAGCCGAAGGGCAACCCCGTGGCCAAGGATTATACTCTGGTCAACGCCTTCGCCAGTTACCAGGCCACCGACAATCTGAAGGTGGACTTCCGCGCCGACAATTTGTTCGACGTCAAATACACCAACCCGCTGAACGGCGGCACCACCGCCGTCATCTATGAACCCGGCATCACGCTGAAGCTGGCCGCAACCATGCGCTTTGGAGGCTGACACCCATGACAAGCTTGGTCACATCGCTTCGCCTCCTGACCTCGACGCTGGCGATGTCGCTTGGCTTGGCGCCGGCGTGGGCTCAGTCCGCGCCGGCTCCGCAACTCAGCCTCGAGCTCAATGCCGTGCAGCCCTCGGACAAGGGTTGCCGGCTGACCTTCGTCGTCAACAATGCGCTCGGCGCCGATCTGTCCAAGGCGGCTTTCGAAATCGCGCTGTTCAACGAGGCCGGCGTGGTCGACCGCCTGAGCGTGCTCGACTTCAAGGACCTGCCGGCCGGCAAGACCAAGGTGACCCGCTTCGACCTCGCCGGCACCGACTGCACCAAACTCAGCCGCGTGCTGATCAACAGCGCCACCGAATGCGCCGGCGTCGAACCGGGCGCCTGCATGCGCGGCCTGAAGACGCAGACCAAGACCGGTATCGCATTCGGCGTCTGAGGTGGGACTGCATCCGGCCTTCCTGCAAGATATTCCGGCGCGGCCTGTCTCCGGCCCTCCGTCATGGCCGGCAACCGATCTTGATTTGACAATCCCACCCCGCTCGCGGCAGGTCTCGCCGCGAACCATGCAGGACATCACCCCCCTCCCCGACGCCGGCAACGAACCGGCGATTACGATGGACGAGCTCGTACAGCCGGCGCGCAAATGGACTGTGGCGATCGTCGCGTCCTGCCTGCTCCATGCCGCTGCCGCAGCGGCGTTCATGGTCGCACCCGCCGGGACATTCGATACCGGGAAGGCAATACAGGCCGAAGGCGCCGATCGATCAGGCGCCGACGTCCTCGGCACCGCTTTGCAAAACCCGGTACCCGACGCGGTGGATGTTACCCTGGTAACCGATCCGCAGCCGGCCAACCCCGTCCAACCCACGCCGCAAACCGAGGCGCCTCAAGCCGTAGAGGAGCCGGCGGCGCCCAAATCTGCGCCGGAAGCTGCCAAGCAGGCAGTCGTCGCTCCGGATGCACCAACGGCCGCCATCCCGGATGATCAAAGTGTCGCCCCAGAGGCTGAGACGCCTGCACCGTCACCGGTTCAAACGCAGAGTTCGGAGGCGTCTCCCGCCAATGAGCCTGCCGTTGAATTGCCTACCGCGAGGCGACCAGTCCCAAGCCCGAGGCCAAGTACATCAATATCAGGCGCACCAATATCGGGAGAGACTGGCGGCACGGCAGATGGCGAGGAGCGCGAGGCAACGGCGGTTGCCAGCAAAGGCGGAAAACAGAGCGCGGCGGGCAATTCGATGGAATCCGGCTACAGCGTTGAAGTTCAGAACAAGCTTGTCCGCGCCAACCGCCACGTTTCGAAGGCGGTTCAAGCCAAGGCTCGCAACAATGCCAGGGTCTATTTCGTCGTCATGGCCGACGGCAGCGTCAGCGACTTGCAGCTTGTCGAAAGTTCAGGGTCTGCAGAGCTAGACCAATTCGCTTTGAAACTGGTGCGCCAGCAAGCGCCGTTCCCGCCCATTCCACCCGAGACCGGATTATCAAGTTGGGTGTTCAGGGCGCGGATCGGTCCGTTTTAACCAGCTCGTAGACCTTCGCCAAATCGTCCATCAATTCAAGAGGAAGCCCAATGTACATCGCCATGAACCGCTTCAAGGTCCAGAACGGCTCCGAGACCGCCTTCGAGGATGTCTGGAAGAACCGCGATTCCAGCCTTTCGAAGATGGAAGGCTTCAGAGAGTTCCACTTGCTGCGCGGCCCGGTCAACGAGGCCGAGGGTTACACGCTGTTTGCCTCGCACACGGTGTGGGCAAGCCATGAGGATTTCGTCGCCTGGACCAAATCCGAGAATTTTCGCGCCGCCCACCGCAACACCGGCACCTCGAAGGTGCATTATCTCGGCCATCCGCAGTTCGAAGGCTTTTCGGTCGTCGAAGGGGCCTGATTGAGATTTCACCCGTCGACGAGATCTGACGACGGGCAGATGCCCTCATGTTCCGGTTGAATTCCGGCCGCCCAGTCGCCGAAGCCGCTGGGCAATGTGCAGGCGCAGCCGCCGCCAGGGCTGTCCGCGTGTCAGGTAGCGCGCCAACCGCGGATCACCGGCCAGCTCCGGGAACTGGCGCACATGCTGCGTCAGGAATGCAGGTATGAAATTGCGCCCGTTGAGATCGCTGAGCCAGGCAGAATTCGCCAGCAAATAGTCTGCGGCATCCGCCGCCAACACGCTCCTGTAGCTCCTGTATGCAGGCGTTTGCCGCACATTGCCGCCGGCAAAGGCAGTTCCGGTGGACAGGTTGGAGCCATGCAGGCGATAGAGGCCGAGACCTTCTGACAGGATGAGGCTGCCGCCGGCTTGGTGCGCGAGTGTCGCCGTCAGATAATCCGTCCCGACCTTGGCCTTGAACGGGAAGGACAATACCGGTTCCAGCGCGCCACGCCGGTACATGATCGCCGAGCATTGCGACCACAGCCAGCCCGTCACCGCAGGTGCGAAATAGGTTACCGGATGCTCCGATGCGTAGGCGATCCCGGGCGCCATGCCGGCAAGCCGGCCACCGGGCGCGATGGCGACGCCACTGCGATCCGCTCCGGACCGCGGTTTGCGCAAGGCAAGGAAGGTACCGCCCAGCAAGGTGCCGTCGCCATCGACAAGGAACACATCGGAACTCGACAGTGCGGCCGAATGCGTCGTGTTGAGGTGGGCGGACAGATGCGCGAGGAGAAAATCCGGCAGCCACACGTCATCGGCGTCGAGAAACGCGACGAAGGGCGCGTCGGTTGCGGCAAAGCCGTCGCGGAATCCCGCGGTCTGCCCGCCATTCTCCTTGCGCGCCAACAGGCGCAGGCGCGGGTCTTCTATATCCCTTAGAAGCTGTCGGACAAAGCCGGCCGAGCCGTCCGTCGAGGCATCGTCGACGATGACGCATGCCCAATTCCGGTAGGTCTGCGCAAGCACCGAGCGGATCGCCTGTTCGACGTACGGCCGATAGTTGAAGCAGGTGATGACCACCGCCACGCGCGGCAGCTCAAACGGTCGGGACGTGTCTTCCATCTGTTCGGCTGCCCCGCTCGAGTTGCTCTCTGTCCCTTGCGCATACCCTTGCAACCCGACGCAGGCAAGCGAGCCGCGAAAAGCCCCCTAGGCCGCCGCGAGCAGGCTGGCATTGCCGCCGGCAGCCGTGGTGTCGACGCAGACAGCGCGTTCATGCGCATAGGCCGCCGGGTTGAGCACCTCGCTGACCAGCGGCACGATCGGCCCGCTGCGGTCGGCAATGACCTTGCGCACGATCCGCGCCGCCTCGGGCCTGCCCGAGAAGGCGACGACATCGACGCGCAGCGAACGCGCTTCGACTGGGTCTGGCCGACCGTCTATGGCCGCCAGCGGCAACCCCTTGCCGGTCAGCGCCGACAGTGCTGCCGGCGCGCCCGGCGCCACGGCCAGCACCGCATTGCCGGCGGCCAGCGCCTGGATCGTCTGGCCAAGCAGCGTTTCGGCGTCCGGACCGAGGCACAGCACCCGGCCGCGCGGCGACAGCGACAGCGTGTTGGCCTCGCCGGTCGGTCCGGGCAGGTCGACCTGGCCGAAATCGATGGCGGCTGCAGCGCCGATCGCTGCAGCGCCCTTGCCGCGCAGATGCTTTCTCAAGATGGCGATGCGGTCCGGCCGCGTCGACCAGCCGCCAAGCGTCGGATCGGGCAGATTGTCGGCCAGTTCGGTCGCCGTCACCTTGTGGCCCTCGGCAATCTCCGTGCCCGCCTCCGGCCCTTTGCGGAACCGCCGGAGATAATGCGGCCCGCCGGCCTTCGGCCCGGTGCCCGAAAGCCCCTCGCCGCCAAAGGGCTGCGAGCCGACGACGGCGCCGATCTGGTTGCGGTTGACATAGATGTTGCCGGCATGGATGCCGTCGACGAAATGCTGGACGCGGCCTTCGATGCGGGTGTGCAGGCCGAAGGTCAGGCCATAGCCCTTGCGGTTGATGGCGGCGATGACGGCGTCGATCCCGTCGGCGTCGAAGCTGGCGACATGCAGCACCGGACCGAACACTTCGCGCTCCATCTCCTCGATGCCCTTGACCCGGAACACATGCGGCGCAACGAAGCGGCCGTCCTTCGGTGCTTCGAGCTTGGCAATCAACCGGCCCTGCAGCCCCATCTTGGTGCAATACTCGCGGATCGATTCCTGCGCCTCGTCATCGATGACCGGCCCGACATCGGTCGAAATCTGCCAGGGATCGCCGATGGTGAGCGCTTCCATGGCGCCCTTCAGCATCTCCAGCATCTTCTTCTCGACATCCTTTTGCACGTAGAGCACGCGAAGCGCCGAACAGCGCTGGCCTGCACTCTGGAAAGCCGATGCCAGTATGTCGCGCACCGCCTGTTCGGGCAGTGCTGTGGAATCGACGATCATGGCATTGAGACCGCCGGTCTCGGCGATCAGCATGGCGTCCGGCGCGGCCGTCTCGGCCAGTTGCTTCTCGATCAGCTTTGCAACCTCGGTCGAGCCGGTGAAGCAGACGCCGGCAATGCGCGGATCCGCAGTTAGCGGTCCGCCGACCGCCGGACCGTCGCCCGGCAGAAGCTGGATGACATCTTCCGGAACGCCGGCCTCGCGCAGCAGCTCGACGGCGTGGAAGGCGATCAGCGGCGTCTGTTCGGCTGGCTTGGCGATGACCGAATTGCCGGTGACGAGCGCTGCCGCGATCTGGCCGGTGAAGATGGCGAGCGGGAAATTCCACGGCGAAATGCACACGATCGCGCCGCGCGCCTCGCTGCCCGCTTCGTTGTTGGCCGCTTCGGCAGCGTAGTAGCGCAGGAAGTCGACGGCTTCGCGCAGTTCAGCCACGCCGTCGGCCAGCGACTTGCCGGCTTCCCTTGTAGCCAGCGCGAAAAACTCGACCGCATTGGCCTCATAGAGGTCGGCCGCGCGGTTGATGATGGCGGCGCGCTCGGCGACGGGGCGTTTTGCCCAGGCCGGCTGCGCTTCCACAGCAAAGCGCACCGCGGTCGCGACCTGCTTGGCAGCGGCTTCGGCGACCGTGCCGACGATCTCGGCAGGCTTTGCCGGATTGACCACCGGGCGCTGCTTGCCGTAGCCGGCGGCGCGCGTCATCGGCTTGGCATGCCAGCGCTCGGGCCCGGCAAAGGCCGCCTTGGCCTTGTCGATCGCCGCCAGCGTCACCGGATCGGTGATGTCGAACCCCTTCGAGTTGCGCCGACCAGCGCCGAAGATCGTCGCAGGACGAGCGATTGCCGGATTGGCGGCGGGGCCCTGGCTCTCGACCGTCTCGAGCGGATCGCGCGCAATATCCTCCGGCTCGACGTCCTCGTCGGTGAGCTGATGGACGAAGGAGGAGTTGGCGCCATTCTCCAGCAGGCGGCGAACCAGATAGGCCAAGAGGTCGGAGTGCGCGCCGACCGGCGCATAGATGCGGCAGCGCGTGCCTTCGGCCCGGCGCACCGTCTCATGCAGCGCTTCGCCCATGCCGTGCAGGCGCTGGAATTCGAAAGCGTCTCGGTTGTCAGCCATCGACAGGATGGCGGCGACGGTATGGGCATTGTGCGTGGCGAATTGCGGATAGATGCGGTCGGTCATCGACAGCAACTTCCTGGCGCAGGCCATGTAGGAAACATCGGTGTTGGCCTTGCGGGTGAAGACGGGGTAGCCGGAAAGCCCGAGCGTCTGTGCCCGCTTGATCTCGGTGTCCCAATAGGCGCCCTTGACCAGCCGCACCATGATGTTGCGGTCGTACTTTTCCGCCAGCGCATAGAGCCAGTCGATGGTGAAGGCCGCGCGCGGGCCGTAGGCCTGGACGACGACGCCAAAGCCATTCCAGCCGGCAAGCTCCGGCTCGGACAACACACGCTCGATGATGTCGAGCGACAGGTCGAGCCGGTCGGCCTCCTCGGCGTCGATGTTGAGGCCCATGCGCGAATGGCGTGCGGCCAGCGCCAGCGACAGCAGCCGCTCGGCCATCACCGGCAGCATCTTTTCCTTCTGTGCCTCTTCGTAGCGCGGATGCAGCGCCGACAGTTTGACCGAGATGCCGTGGTTCTGGCGGATATCGGGACCGTTGGAGCCTGAATCGAGCGAGGAGATCGCGTCGGCATAGGCCTTGAGGTAGCGCAGCGCGTCGGCCTCGGTGCGGGCCGCCTCGCCCAGCATGTCGAAGGAATAGAGATAACCTTTCTGGATCATCGACTTGCCGCGCTTGACGGCTTCCGCAATGGTGCGGCCGAGCACGAACTGCTCGCCCATTTCGCGCATGGCGGCGGCGACCGCCTTGCGGATCACCGGTTCGCCCAGCCGGCGAACCATCGAGCGCAGCGTGCCTTCAATGCCGCCCTCGCCTTCGTCGAGCACACGGCCGGTCAGCATCAGCGCCCAGGTCGAGGCGTTGACGAAGATCGAGCTCGAACCGCCCGAATGCGCCGACCAGTCATGCGGTGCGATCTTGTCGGCGATCAGGTCGTCCATGGTCTCGGTGTCAGGCACGCGCAGCAGTGCCTCGGCCAGGCACATGAGCGCCACGCCTTCCTTGGTGGAGAGGCCGTAGGCGGAGAGAAAAACCTCCATCAGCCGCGGGTCGGACGAGCCGCGCACCGCGCGCACCAGATCCGCGGCACGGGCCGAGACGGCTTTGCGGTCATCGGCCGAAAGTTCTGTCGCGGCAGCCAGGCGCTTCACAGCCGCGTCTTCGTCGGGCAGGTAGTTGGCGCGGATCTGCTGGCGGATGGTGTCGAGCGGCATGGCGGTCCTGCGGAGCAAGCATCTGGGAGCGGGCCGGCGGTCGCCGGACCGAATGGCGCAAGCTAGCACAGAGCCGCATTTTCGGCCGGTCCAAAGAAATCGACATGGCAGGCCGAATGATCTATCATTGCGGCTCAATTGTTATCAGATGGGCTGTGATATCCGTGACAGAAGACCAATTGGACCGCATCGACAGAAACATCCTGTCGGCGCTGGCGCGCGACGGGCGGCTGTCCATGTCGGAACTGGCCGGCAAGGTCGGCCTGTCGAAGACGCCGGTGCAGGCGCGGGTGAAGCGCCTGGAGAAGGACGGCTATATCAGGGGCTATCAGGCGATCATCGATCGCGAGCGCATGGGCGAAGGCCATGTCGCCTTCGTCCAGGTCAAACTGTCGGACACGCGCTCGGCCGCGCTCGATGCTTTCAACCGTGCGGTGCAGACCGTGCCGGAGATCGAGCAGTGCCACATGATGGCGTCGAGCTTCGATTATCTCCTGAAAGTCCGTACCACCGACATCGCCGCCTATCGCCGCGTGCTCGGCGAGCGCATCTCGGCACTGCCGCATGTTGCGCAGACCTCGACCTTCGTGGCCATGGAGACGGTGAAGGATCGCTAGCTCACTCCGACAGCGTCTTCAAAAATGCCACCAGCGCCGCGCGTTCGCGGTCCGACAGTTGCAACGGGTGCACTTCGGAGGTGCCTTCAACGGCCGCCTCCGCCTTCGCGTAGTGCGCCACCACCTCCTCCAGCGTGGAGAACTGTCCGGCATGCATATAGGGCGGCCGTGTCGCCGCGCCCCGCAGCGACGGCGTCTTGTAGGCACGCATCAGTTCGGGTGCTGCCTTGACGATGAAGCGCAGTTCTCCGCAGGCGCCGGCGTCGCCATCGCGGAAGGCGCCGAAGCAGTTGAATGGGTCGGCCTGAACCTGGGCCACCGCATCGAAACGGCCGCGATCCAATGGCAAATCCCTGACCGGCCGCACGCCGGTGTTGTGGAAAGCGTTGTCGGTGAAGCGCGGGCCGTTATGGCAGGTGACGCAATTGGCCTTGCCGATGAACAGTTTCAGCCCGAGCATCTCCTCCTGCGAAAAGGCATCGTCGGCTTTCGGCTTGGCGCCTGACGCAAGATCGATGGCAAAGCGGTCAAAGCGCGTCTGTGCCGGTTCGATCGACCGTTCGAAGGCGGCGATCGCCTTGCCGATATTGGAAAAGACGCGGTTGACGCCCTCAGCCTGAGTTGGGGTCATCGCCTTCCAGGCCGCCTGCTCGGCCTCGTTGCCAAGCGGGCTGGCGTGGGCCGGCACGGCGGAAAGATCCGGCAGTGGCCCGAAGATGCGCTCGTAGCGCGCACCAAAGCGCTTCTGGATGTAATGGGCGAAGGCGGCGCGGTTTCCCGCCTGCTCGAGCGGATTTTCCAGCGGCGTCAGCGCCTGCGCCCACAGGCTGTCGCGCCGCCCATCCCAGAAGAACCACGGATTGCGGGCAATGCCGGCCAGCGGCATCGAGCGCCTGTTGGTGCGGCCGACACCGACGGATTGCGGCAGGTCATCCTGGAACTGCCGGTCGATCTTGTGGCAGGTCGAGCAGGATACGTTACCGTCACGGCTCATGCCCTGGTCGAAGAACAGAGTGGAGCCCAGGGCGGCGGCGGCTGGCACGTCGGCGAAGCGGTTGGTGGTGTCGGGTTTGAGCGCCGGCAAGGTGTTCAGCGCCAGCGAAGCGATGGTCTTCTTCTCGGCATCGGAAAAATCCGGTTTGCCGCAGCCGGCAACGAGCACGACCGCCGCCAATGCCAGAAGGCGCAACAGGCCGTTCATCCGCTCACAGCACCACGTTGAAGACGACCGTGTCGGAACCGGCCGCCGCCGAAATGGCGAAGCGCAACTGCCACACGCCGCTCATGGTGAATTTCAGCCCCTCGATGCGGTAACGCCCCTCGCCAAGATAATCGGTCGCCTGCGGACTGGTCGGCAAGCCGTGATTGTGCTGCGGCATGCCGCCGGACACCGAGATCGCCGCACCTTCCACGGAATCGCCCTTGACCGTCTTCAGGGTCAGCAACCAGGATTGCAGTTCGCCTTGCCGGATAACGCCGCGTTCCGGCTGAATGCTGGCGACAAACAAGCCGTTCGCCGTCTTCTTCGAGCGCGAAACATCGGGGCTCGGCGCCGACTGCGGCGCGGTCAGATAGACGATCGCCAATATGCCAGCCAGCAAGCCGGCCAGACCAACGCCCGCAAGAAGATAACGCCATATCGATGCCAAACCGGTTCCTCTTCTGGGCATAACGTCTCGGGAAGCAATTCGCGTCCCGCCGCTTCTGTGGGAAAACGCTTCTGGCGCAAAAAACCGCCGCCGCCAAGCATGGCGCTGCCGGCCGCAAAAAGCTACAGCAGCGAACTGATCCGGAGACAGATACATGGCAGCAGACGGCGTCGCTTCGATCGGTGAATGCATGCTCGAGCTGTCCGGCCAGGCCGGGCCGAACTGGCGCATGGGCTTTGCCGGCGACACGTTCAACACGCTGTGGGCGCTGCATGCGCTGAGCGGCGAGCGGCCGGCGACCTATGTCTCGGCCTTCGGCGACGATCCCTTCTCGCAGGGCCAGATTTCGTTCTTCGCCGAAAACGGCATCGACATCGGCGCCAGCCCGGTCATCCCAGGCGCGCGGCCCGGCCTCTACGCCATCACCTTGACCGGCGCCGAACGCGCCTTCACCTACTGGCGCAGCGACGCGGCGGCCAGGCGGCTCGCCTCGGACCCGGCCGCCTTGGCAAAAAGCCTTGAAAACCAGGCTCTTGTGTATTTTTCCGGAATCACTTTGGCAATTCTGGATGCCGCCGCGCGCAAGACGTTGCTGGCGGAAGTGTCCAAGGCGCGGGCTGCCGGTTCGCTCGTCGCCTTCGACCCCAACTACCGGCCGCGCCTGTGGCAGAGCCGCGAGGAGGCGCAAGCCGCGATCCTCGACGCGCTTGCCGTCACCGACATCGCGCTGCCGACCTTTCCCGACGAGCAGATGCTGTTTGGCGACACGGCATCGCAAGCGACCGCCGAGCGGTTCGGAAAACTGGTCGGCGAAGTCGTCGTCAAGAATGGCGAGGAACCCGCGCTGATCGCCACTGGCGGAGCCCTGCAGCCGGTTCCGGCCCAGCATGTCGCCACCCCGGTCGACACCACCGGCGCCGGCGATTCCTTCAATGGCGGCTATCTCGCCGCCCGGCTTGCCGGCCATGCCCCGGCGGATGCCGTGCAGCGCGCGCATCGCGTCGCCGCCGCTGTCGTGCAGGTGCGAGGCGCGCTGGCGCCGTTCGAGGTTCTAAGAACCGCTTTCGAGGGCTAAGACCTTAGGGAAGCCTGAAACGATATTCCGTCACCTGATGATAGATCTGGCCCGGCCACAGCGTGGCCTGCGGGAAATAGGGCCGGTTCGGCGCGTCGGGCCAGGTCTGCGCTTCCAGGCAAAAGCCGGAAAACGCCTTGTAGCGCCGTCCGTCCAGGCCGCCCGAGGTCGGCGCGACATACTGGCCGGTGTAAAGCTGCAGGCCCGGCTCGGTGGTCCAGACTTCCATCTCGACGCCGGAATTGGCGCCTTGCGCCCACGCCACCTGGTGAAGCGGGCCCCGGGCTGACGCCAGGCAGAAATTGACGTCGTAAGGAAGCTGCTCGCCTTCCGTTTCCATGCGCAGCGGCCGCGCCTGGCGGAAGTCGAAGGGCGTGCCGTCGACAGGTTTGACGACGCCGGTCGGGATCATCTCGCCATCGACCGGCGTATAGGCGCCGGCATTCAGCATCAGCCGGTGGTCGAGAATGTCACCGGTGCCGCCATCGTCGAGATTGAAATAGGAATGCTGCGCCAGATTGCACAGCGTCGGCTCCTCGCAGGTGGCGGTCAGCTCCATCGAGAGCGTGCCGGGAATCTTCAGCCGGTAGGTGCAGGTGACGTCGAGCGCGCCGGGAAAGCCCATCGTGCCCTCGGGATCGTGCAGGGTCAGGGTGACGAAATCCCGGCCATGCAGCGAAACCGTCCACGGCCGCTGGAAGAAGCCCTCCGAACCGCCATGCAGCGTGTGCTTGCCGAGGAAATTGCGCTCGGTCTGGTAGCGCTGGCCGGCAATGGTGAAGCGGCCGTCGCGGATGCGGTTGGCGTAACGGCCGACGACCGCGCCGAAGAAGGCCCGGTCGGTCTCGTAAGGCTCGAAGCGGTCGTAGCCCAGCACCAGCGGCGCATCGTGGCCGGCGAGGCGCAGATCCTGGATGATTGCGCCGAGCCCGATGATGTTGGCGCTGATGCCGCCGCCCCGGATGGTGAAACGGCGAACGGGTTCGCCCGCCTGCGTCGTGCCGAAGACTTCGCCGTCCTTCATCGCTATGTCCAAATGCTAATTCGTCGATCTATCGACTTAGAGCAATTCCAGGAAAAGTGTGAAACGGTTTTCCGTCCGGAATTGCAAAAAACAAAGAACTGGAGCGGTTCGGCGTTTCCGTGAAACGCTGAACCGCTCCAGGCCGGCTGAATGTCGTCTGGCAAGGGCCGGCCCGCGGCCTGCCCTGCCCGTCAATGATTTAGAGGCCGAGACCCCCGATGCAGACATATTTGGTGTCGAGATAGTCCTCGATGCCCTGATGTCCGCCTTCCTTGCCGAGGCCCGATTCCTTGACGCCGCCGAACGGCGCTTCCGGCGTGGTGATCAGGCCTTCATTGACGCCGACCATGCCGTATTTCAGGCCTTCCATGACCCGGAAGGCGCGGCCGAGGTCGCCGGTGTAGAAATAGGCGGCAAGGCCGAACTCGGTGTCGTTGGCAAGCGCAATGGCTTCCTCCTCGGTCTCGAACTTGAACACCGGGGCGATCGGGCCAAAAATCTCTTCCTTCATGAAGCGCATGTCAGGCTTCGCATCGGCGATGACGGTCGGCTGGAAGAATGAGCCGCCAAGCGCGTGGCGCTTGCCGCCGGCAACGACCTTGCCGCCCTTCGACGTGGCGTCGGCGATGAATTCCTCGACCTTCTCGACCGCCTTCACGTCGATCAGCGGTCCCTGCTGCACGCCCTCTTCCAGGCCCGAGCCAACCTTCAGCGCATTGCTGGCAGCGGCCAGCTTCTCGACAAACTTGTCGTAGATGCCGGCCTGCACCAGGAAGCGGTTGGTGCACACGCAGGTCTGGCCTGAATTGCGGTATTTGGCGGTGATGGCGCCGGCGACGGCGCGATCGAGGTCGGCATCGTCGAAGACCACGAACGGCGCATTGCCGCCGAGTTCCATCGAGACCTTCTTGACGGTGACGGACGACTTCTGGATCAGCAGCTTGCCGATCTCGGTCGAGCCGGTGAAGGTGATCTTCGACACCAGCGGATTGGCGCAGATCTCGTCGCCGATTTCGCCGGCAGCACCCGTGAGGATGTTGATGACGCCCTTTGGGAAGCCGACTTCCTCGGCGAGCGCGCCCCATGCAAGGCCGGAATACGGCGTCTGCGAGGCGGGCTTGACCACGGCGGTGCAGCCGGCGGCAAGCGCGGGGCCGAGCTTGCGGGCAAGCATCGAGGAGGGGAAATTCCACGGCGTGATGGCGGCAATGACGCCGACCGGCTCCTTGGTCACCAGGATGCGGCGATCGCCCCACGGCGATGGCACGACATCGCCATAGGTGCGGCGGCCTTCCTCGGCAAACCACATGATGTAGGCGGCGGCCGAACCGATCTCGCCCTTGGATTCGGCGAGCGACTTGCCCTGCTCGATGGTGAGCAGTTCGGCCAGCACATCCTGATTATCCATCATCGCGTCATGCAGCTTGCGCAGCAGCTTCGAGCGCTCCAGCGCGGTCGTCTTGCGCCAGGTCTTGAAGGCTTCGCTTGCGGCTTCGATGGCGCGGCGGGTTTCCGCCTTGCCCGACTTCGGCACGGTGCCGATCTTGAGACCGGTGGCCGGGTTGTTGACGTCGACCGCTTGGCCGCTGTCGGCCTGCACCCATTCGCCATTGATGAGATTGGCCTGGCGCATGAAATGGCTGGTTTTCTGCAGCATGGTCTAGCCTCCGTTCGGCGCACTGACGGGCCGGTCTGTGGATGTCTTCGATGAGCGCGCGCAATGGCCTGGATGCCCGACACGCTGAGCCACTGCTCTTTACCTAGGGCAAGCTCGGCAAGCAATGCAAGATGGCATATAGGCTTTGGGCCAGCCAAACGCCAGAGAAAATTCACATGTAAATTAGTTTGGGCCCCAGCCTTGCCGAAGACCAAGCCTACCCAAAGACATGAACCACCACCGTCAGCCAAAAGGCGGTTGTAACAACCGCGCTTGCCGTGGCGATGGTCATCTGGTTCGACGCCAGCGCCTGGCCGGTGTTGAACTGAACGGCGATGAGATAGGAATTGATGCCGGACGGCAGCGCCGCCACCACGACCGCCACTTTGGCCGTCAAGGGCGGCAGGCCAAACAGCCAGACCAGGCCGAGCACCAGCGCCGGCATCAGGAACAGTTTCAGCGTCGACAGCGCCAGCGCCGGTCGGATGTTACCGGAAATGCCGAAACGGCGCAGGCTGAGCCCCATGGCGAACAGCGCCACCGGCCCGGCGGTGTTAGCCAGCGCATCGACCAGCCGCGTCGCAAGGTTCGGCAGCGGCGCGCCGGTGAGGCGCCATGCCAGCCCGGCCAGGATGCCGATGATCAGCGGGTTCGTGAACAGTCTTCTCAGAAAGCTCTGGATGATGCGCAGCGGGTGTACGGGCTCGCTGCCGCCGCGGCCAAATATCTCGAACATGATGATCGAAGCCATCATCATGGTCGGCAGGTGCACGGAAACGAGCAGCGACAGCACTTCGAATCCGCTGGACCCGAATACGCCGAGAACGAAGGGAATGCCCAGCAACACCACATTCGAGAAGGATGACGACACTCCACCGACGATGCCGGTGCGCGCGTCCCGCCCGAAGATCCGTGTCGTCACCAGATGGCCGGCGGCCCATGTCATTGCAACCGCCGCGAAATAAGCACCCCACAGCGACCAGGGCGCCACGCCGTGGAAATCGGAATTCACCATCGTCCGAAACAGCAGCAGCGGCATCGCCACGTTGATGGCGAATTCGGAGATGCCGTCCCCGCTGGCCGGTTTCAGATAGCCGGTGAGCCCGGTGACATAGCCGAGCGCAACGAGGCTGAAGACGAAAAGAACGGTTTCGGTAAGCGGAGACATTTTTCAGGGATAGGCGAGCCCGGATTCCAGCGCAATCGCCATGATCTTCAGAAACTGATCCTCGATCCGCCCGGCGCCTGAATTTGATCATGGTCGGGTGGCAGCGCTATACAGGCTTGGGATCATCAGGGCGGACACACAGCGAATGGTTGCGACGCCGAAACAGCGTCATTTCAGACAGGGGTGGCTGGCGGGTTTCGTCGCTATACTGCTTTGCCTTGGCGTATCTGAGGCCCAGGCCGCCGAGACCAAAAGTCTCAAGGGCGTGGCGCTGATCATCGGCCAGTCGAAATACAAACACATCGCAGCCCTTGCCAACCCGGCCAACGACGCCCGCGACATGGCCAAGATGCTGACCGACCTCGGCTTCGACGCCCGCAACGTCACCGATCGCGATGCCGCCAAGCTGAAGCGCGATCTCGATCGGTTTGTCGAGGACGCCGAAGGCGCCGACGTCGCCTTCATCTATTATTCCGGCCACGGCATCGAGGCGGGCGGCGAGAATTATCTGGTGCCGGTCGATGCCGACGTCTCGTCGTTGAAAAATGCTGGTGAGGCGCTGGTGCCGATTTCAGCCGTCATGGACGAGCTGAAAAAGACCGTGCCGGTGACGATCGTGCTGCTTGACGCCTGCCGCACCAACCCGTTTCCGCCGGACGCGGTCGTGCGACGCGGGCCGACGGCTTCCGCCGAGCCTGTCGGCGCCGGCGGGCTGGAACCGGTGCGCGGCGCAAAAGCCCTCGCCGATGCCTCATTGGATAATGCCAGCCTGGGAACCGTGGTCGGCTTCGCCGCTGAGCCGGGCCGACCCGCACTTGATGGCGCCGCCGGCGAAAACAGCCCCTACGCCGCCGCCCTGCTGCGCCACCTCACCGCGATGAAAGGCACGGAATTCGGCTCGGTCATGCGCATGGTCACCGAGGAGGTCTATCTCGACACCAAGGCAAAGCAGCGCCCCTGGGTCAGCGAGAGTCTGCGTCGCCTGCTCTATTTCGGCGTCGCGCCGCCGGAACCGACCGGCGACGACGGGCTGATCACCGGTGAGCGGCGGCAATTGCTGCTGACCATTTCCGACCTGCCCGATCCCAAACGGGCTCAGGTGGAGTTGGCTTCTCTGCAGGACGGCGTGCCCCTTGACGCGCTCTACGGCGTGCTCAAGGCGCTCGGCACGGAAAAGATCCCTGAGGATCCCAACGACCTGCAGAAGGTGCTGGACAGCCAGGCCGAGCGTCTGAAGAAGATGATGGCCGAGCGCGCCGCATTACGCACCGACGATCCCGAGATCAGTCGCCTGGTCGCATCCGCCGACAAGGCCATAGGCCAGGGCGCCATGGTGACGGCGCGCAAATTCCTCGACGACGCGGTCGGCCGGATCGAGGAAAACAGCGGTGCGGTCGACGAGGCCGAGGACCTGCTCCGGCAAAAGCGCATCGCCGACGCCGCCATCTATGCCAAACGCGCCGACGCCGCCGCGCTGGTCTTCGACTACAAATCCGCCGCCAACGACTATGCCAAGGCGTATTCGTTGGTCGAGAAGTGGGACGAAAAGCTGCGCTGGAACTACAAGAACCAGGAGGCCGAGGCGTTGAACGCTCATGGCTACGCCACCGGCGACCTCGATGCGCTGCAGCACTCCATCGAGGCCTATCGCACCATCTTGAACTTCATCCCCAACGGCGAACAGAATCGCGACTGGGCAATCACCCGCAACAACATGGCGGTGGTGCTGCAGACCATTGGAGAGCGCGAAACCGAGACCGCGCATCTCGAAGAAGCAGCGGTGATTTTCCGCGATTCGCTGGTGGTGTTCGAGCGCGAGAAGGACGACCGCAACTGGGCCGCGGCGCAGAACAACCTGGCCAACGTGCTTCTGAAGATCGGCGAACGCGAGAGCGACCCGAAGCGTCTCAATGAAGCGGTGGCGGCGACGCGCGCCACCCTTGAGAAGCGTCCGCGCGACAAGCTGCCGTTGGACTGGGCCGGTTCGCAGAACAATCTAGGCCTCGCGCTCTATGCACTCTCCGAGCGTGAGCCTGCCGGCGAGCATCTCACCCAGGCCGAAGCAGCCTACCGGCTGGCGCTTGAGGAATACACACGCGAGAAAGCACCCGTGGAATGGGCGATGGTCGAGAACAATCTCGGCAACACGCTTGTAACGCTTGGCATCCAGCTCAACGACAAGGCGAAGATCAACGAGGCGGCCGACGCGTTTCGCGCCGCGCTGGAAGTGCGAACCCGCGAAACTTTCCCGGTGTCCTGGGCGACCAGCCGCCTCAACCTGGGCAATGCGCTGAGCGGTATCGCCCGCTTCGATATGGGCACGGCTACGCTCGAAGAAGCTGCTGCTGCCTATGACGACGCTCTGACGGTGTTTACCCGCAAGCGCTTCCCGATGGACTGGGCGTCAGCCCAGAACAATCTCGGCTCGATCTATCAGACGCTGGGCCAGCGCACGCGTGATGCGGCCAAGCTGGAACAGTCGGCGGCAGCCTTCCAGGCGGCACGGCAGGTCTATGTCAGGCGGAAGTTCCCGCAGGACTGGGCGATGAGCTACTACAATCTCGGCAACACGCTGCAGCTTCTCGGCGGCGTCACCGACAAACCCGAGCATTACAGCGAGGCGGTCGACGCCTACGGCAATGCGTTGCGCGAGTACAAGCGCGAGACGAACCCGCGGCAATGGGCAATGGCCCAGGCCGGCCTGGGCTCGACGCTGCACTGGTTGAGCATGAGCAATGGCGATGCCAAGACCCTGCAGGATTCGATTGCGGCGCGGCGGGCAGCGCTCGAAATACTCACCATCGAGGCCGCGCCGGTCGACTGGGCCAACGCTCAAAATGGCATCGGTATGAGCCTGCTCAATCTCGGCAATCTCCAGCGGACCGACAAATATCTCAACGACGCCGAAGCGGCGTTCACGGCGGCGCTGAAGGTGTTTACGCGCGAAAGTCAGCCGCTGCAGTGGGCCTTCGAGCAGAACAATATCGGCGACGTCCACTGGAACCGCGCCAGCTATGGCGCGGGCAAGCCGGAATATCTCAAGGCGATCGAATTCTTCGAGAACGCCAAGCAGGGCTTCACCGAAGCCGGCTACACGATCCCTATCCCGCTCACCGATCAGAAGATCGAGCTGGCGAAGAAGCAAATGGCGAAAATGTGAAGCGAACCGAGGGTTCGCCTTTCGCTTGTCTTTGTGCCGGCTTTCCGATCCCTATATCAGAATGACCGGAGCCGGCATCCGGCTCCCGGAAAGGTTTCGATGATTCGATTTGTGCTGTCGCTGTTCCTGCTTGCTGTTCCCGCCGTCGCCCACGCGACCGACGCCGGCTGGGCGCTGCTGCGTGACGGCGGCCATGTCGTGCTGCTTCGCCACGCACTGGTCACCGGCACCACCGACCCCGCCAATTTCGTCATCGACAACTGTGCCACCCAGGTCAATCTATCGGCGCGCGGCAAGCAGCAGGCGAGCAAGATCGGCGCGCTGTTCGGCGCCCGCGCCGCCCCCATCGAGCGGGTGCTGTCCAGCCGCTATTGCCGCTGCCTCGACACTGCCCGCATCGCCTTCGAAGCGGAGCCGGAGCTTTTTGCGCCGCTCGACCTCCTGAGGAGCGATCCGACCGAGAAGGCCGCGCAGCTCGACGCGGTGATGAAGGAAATCCGCGCCTACACCGGTTCCGACAATCTGGTCATGGTCACGCATCTCGAAAACATCGTCGCGCTGACCGGCGTCTCGCCGCGCGAGGGCGAAGCGGTGGTGGTCGAGCCGCAGGGCGATGGCTTGCGCGTGCTCGGCCGCGTCACGTTCTGAGAGAGCCAGTGGTCAAGCTCCGTGAAAACTTAGCTGACGTAACGTCAACTGGAAGGGCCACCGGCTTGTCGGGCGGCCCTTCTTGTCTTCACGGGAGGGCCATCCCATCTGCGCCCCGCGCATCAGGCCTTTTCCTGCCGGGAAAAACCGATTAGACAGCGCCCAAACCAGATGCGGACAGATTCCGCCCGCAACCGAAGGAAGAGCCCTTGTCCACCACGTTCGACAAAGTCGCCAAGATCATTGCCGACACCAGCGAGATCGATATCGACACCATCACTCCCGAGAGCCACACGATCGACGATCTCGGCATCGACAGTCTCGATTTCCTCGATATCGTCTTTGCCATCGACAAGGAATTCGGCATCAAGGTGCCGCTGGAAAAGTGGACCCAGGAAGTCAATGACGGCAAGGCTTCGACCGACGATTACTTCGTCATGAAGAACCTGTGCGCCAAGATCGACGCGCTGGTCGCCGCCAAGACCGCCTGATATCGGCTGGCGCGCGGCCTTGACGGGCTGCGCCGCCTGACCCACAAAGCCGCTCATGAGCAGCCCTCGCGACGTCGTCATCACCGGTATCGGCCTTGTCTCCTCGCTGGGAGAGGGTCCGGATACCCACTGGCAGAAGCTGGCGCAGCCCGGCCTGCAGCCGGTGCTCGAATCCGCGCGCTTTGCGCCCTACACCGTGCATCCACTGCCGGAGATCGACTGGAACCTGCAGATCGCCAAGCGAGGCGACCAGCGGCAGATGGAAACATGGCAGCGGCTCGGCACCTATGCGGCCGGCATGGCGCTGGACGACGCCGGCATCAAGGGCAATGACGAGCTCTGCACGACCATGGACATGGTTGTCGCTGCCGGCGGCGGCGAGCGAGACGAGGCGGTCGATGCCGCCATCCTCGCCGCGTCCGAGAGCCGCAACGACCGCGACGTGCTGCTCAACGAGAAACTGACCACCGAATTGCGGCCGACGCTTTTCCTGGCCCAGCTCTCCAATCTGCTCGCCGGCAACATCTCCATCGTCCACAAGGTGACGGGATCGTCGAGGACCTTCATGGGCGAGGAAGGTGCCGGCGTCGCCGCCGTCGAGACCGCCGCCGCGCGCATCCGCTCCGGACAGTCGACGCACATACTGGTCGGCGGCGCCTTCCAGACCGAACATTCCGACATGCTGCTCGGTTATGAGCTGGCCGGTTATCTGCATCGCGGCCCATGGAAGCCGGTCTGGCAGAGACAGGGCGCCGAGGGCGGCGGCCTGGTCTCCGGCTCCGGTGGCGCCTTCCTGGTGCTGGAGCAGCGCGAACACGCGCAAAGGCGTGGGCGGAAAATCTATGCCGAGCTCGGACCGGTCGTCTCAGGCCGCGCCCGGCGCTCGCGCGGCGAGCTTGACGCCGAGATCGCGACACTGCTCAAACAGGCAACTCTCCCCAGCGGCAAGCTGCTTGCCCTGTCGGGCGCATCCGGGGCGCATACCGCAACGTCAGCCGAAAAGTCAGCGCTGGATGCCAATCCGGCGATATCGGCGCGCGGCTTCGCGACGCTGACCGGGCATATGAAGGAAGCGCAGTTTCCATTCGCGGTCGCCCTCGCCGCCCTGGCCGTCGACCGCAAGGCCGCCTACCCCGTTTTCGACGCCGCGGCCGAGAAGCCGTTCGAAGGCATTCCCGAAACCGTGCTCGCAACGGCGATCGGCTATCACCAATTCGAGGGCATGGCGCTGGTCAACGCTGCTTGAAGCAGCGCTGCGCGATCATGCTGCAAAGTTAAGAGGTTCCGGATGGCCAATCTCAGAGATCACATGGGCAGGCCGATCGTCGCCGTCACCGGCATCGGCGTGGTAACCTCGCTCGGCATCGGCAAGGCCGATAACTGGGCGGCACTGACCTCCGGCAAATCGGGCATCCACCCGATCACCCGCTTTCCCGTCGACCACCTCAACACCCGCATCTCCGGCATGGTCGATTTCCTCGACTCAAGCTCGAAAGGCGCCAGCCTGCTGACCTACGAACTGGCCGAAACCGCAGCGAAGGAGGCGGTGGCCGAATCCGGCCTCGATTCCTCTGACTTCGGTGGCCCGCTCTTCCTCGCCTCGCCGCCGGTCGAGCTCGACTGGCAGGATCGCTTCGCGCTCTACAATTCCGACGGCCAAGGCGCCGGCGCCGAAAGGCTGCTCAGGGTGGCGCGCGGGCTGAAGGAAACAGATACGTTCGCTAGCACGCAGTTCGGCGCGATCGCCGACCGGCTGGCCGACCGCTTTGGCACGCGCGGCCTGCCGATCACGCTGTCGACGGCCTGCGCTTCGGGCGCCACCGCCATCCAGCTCGGCGTCGAAGCGATCCGCCGCGGCGAATGCGACCGGGCGCTGTCCATCGGCGCCGACGGTTCGGCAACCGCCGAGGCGCTGATCCGCTTTTCGTTGCTCTCGGCGCTGTCGACCCACAATGACATCCCTGAAAAGGCGTCAAAACCCTTCTCCAAGGACCGCGACGGCTTTGTGCTGGCCGAAGGCTCCGGCGCTCTGGTGCTGGAATCGCTTGAGGCAGCCCTTGCCCGGGGCGCCAGCGTTCTCGGCATCCTGCGCGGCTGCGGTGAAAAGGCCGACGATTTCCATCGCACCCGTTCCAAGCCCGACGGTTCCCCGGCGATCGCAGCAGTCCGCGCCGCCCTTGCGGATGCCGGCCTGAGCAAGGACGAGATCGACTACGTCAACGCTCACGGCACCTCGACGCCGGAAAACGACAAGATGGAGCATCTGTCGCTGTCGACCGTGTTCGGCGATCGCATCGGCTCGATGCCGGTCTCGTCCAACAAGTCGATGATCGGCCACACGCTGTCGGCGGCGGGTGCTGTCGAAGCGGCGTTTTCGCTGATGACCATGCGCGAAAGCGTCATTCCGCCGACCATCAACTACGACAATCCCGACCCGGCAATCGTGCTCGACGTGGTGCCCAACAAGAAGCGCAATGCCGAAGTCGGCACCGTGCTCTCGAACTCGTTCGGCTTCGGCGGCCAGAACACTTGCCTTGTCATGGCGCGGGAACCGGTCTAAGCGACCTTTTTCAGCCAGACTGAACTGACAGGCTCCATGCGCGCACTGCAACTTATCGAGGACCGCCGTCTTGAAACGGTGGACCTGCCGCCCCCGCCGCCCCCCGCATTGGGCGAAGTCACGCTGCGCATCAAGGCGGTGGCGCTGAACCATATCGACGTCTGGGGCTGGCGTGGCATGGCCTTCGCCAAGCGTAAGCTGCCGCTGGTCGTCGGCGCCGAAGCCTCCGGCGAGGTCGAAGCTGTCGGCCCCGGCGTCTCCAGCCTGCTGCCCGGACAATTGGTGTCGATCTACGGCGCGCGCACCTGCGGCCTTTGCCGCGCCTGCCGCGAAGGCCGTGACAATCTCTGCGAACATGTCTCGGGCGTCCACGGCTTCCATCTCGACGGCTTTGCGCAGGAGAAGATCAACCTGCCGGCGCGCCTGCTGGTCCCGGCCCCTCCAGGCGTGACCGATGTCGGCGCTGCCGTCGCCCCCGTCACCTTCGGCACCGTCGAGCACATGCTGTTCGACAATGCCAAGCTGCAGCCCGGCGAAACCATCCTCATCCATGCCGGCGGCTCCGGCATCGGCTCGGCGGCGATCCAGCTGGCCAAGCGCATGGGTTGCACCATCATCACCACGGTCGGTTCCAACGACAAGATCGACAAGGCCAAGGCGCTCGGCGCCGACCATGTCATCAACTACCGCGACGATCGTTTCGAAGGCGTCGTGCGCAAGCTCACCAGGAAGAAGGGCGTCGACGTCGTCTTCGAACATGTCGGCGCCGACACCTTTGCCGCCTCGATGCTGTGCCTCAAGCGCGGCGGCCGCCTGGTCACCTGCGGCTCGACCTCCGGCGTGTCGACGCAGATCAATCTGATGCAGCTGTTCCAGCAGCAGCTGAAGCTGCTTGGGTCCTTCGGCTGCCGCATGGAGAACATGGCCAACGCCATGCAGAAGATGGCGGCGGGACAGGTCGCACCTGTCATCGACACCGAAGTCGGCTTCGACGGCATCGACGCCGCGTTGAAGCGCATGGAAGGCCGCGACGTGTTCGGCAAGATCATCCTGCGCGTTTCCTAGGACAATGGCCGGCAAGGTGTTCAAGAAAGCCCGCCGGGACTTCATGTTCCGCTATGGCCGAAGACTGCGCCAGATGGAGCACTGGCTGGTGGCGCGCGCGGCGATGACGATCATCTCGCTGCTGCGCCTCTTGCCCGCCGACAAGGCGCTCAATTTCGCCGACCGCGCGGCCCGCCGCATCGGCCCCCGTGTCGGGCGCCACCGCGTCGCCGTCAACAATCTGCGCCTTGCCTATCCCGAAAAGAGCGATGCCGAGATCGAGGCCATCGCCTCCGACATGTGGGGCAACATGGCCCGGCTCGCCGCCGAATACATCTTTCTCGATGCGCTCTTCGACTATGATCCGAACGCAGCGACGCCCGGCCGCGTCGAAGTCGGTGGCGCTGATCATTTCCATCAGATAGCTGGCGAGGACAAACCGCATATCCTGTTCACCGGCCATCTCGGCAATTTCGAGCTGCTGCCGGTGGCAGCCGCGACGTTCGGCATGAAGATCACGGCGCTGTTTCGTCCGCCGAACAATCCCTACCTCGCCGATTATATCCATTCGACGCGGCGTTCGAGCATGGGCGCCTTGCTGCCGTCTTCGACCGGCGCCTCCTTCGCGTTGGCGTCGATTCTGGAGAAAGGCGGCAATATCGGCGTTTTGGTCGACCAGAAATTCTCCAGCGGACTGGAGACGATCTTCTTTAATCGCCCATGCCAGAGCAATCCGGTTCTGGGCATGCTCGCCCGTCACTATGATTGCGACGTCTATCCGGCGCGATGTGTGCGGCTGCCTGGCAACCGCTTCCGCCTCGAGATCGAGGACAAGCTGACCTTGCCGCGCAATGAAAGCGGCAGCGTCGATGTCGCGGCCACCACCCAACTGCTCGCCAACGTGGTCGAGCGCTGGGTGCGCGAGGATCCGGGACAGTGGATGTGGTTCCACAAAAGGTGGGAAATCTCAGGCCGGCGTCGCCGCCGGCGCGGACAGGCCAACGCCACCGGCCAGGGGCAGCGTCAATCTTAAGTCGTCGAAAGCCTCAGTTCGTCACAACGATCCGCGTATTGCCGAAGCCGACTTCGCGCACCATCGCATAGAACATCGCGGCATTGGCGGTGTGCAGCCGCACGCAGCCATGCGATGCCGGACGCCCTAGCTGCCTGACCGCGCCGGTGCCGTGGATGGCGTAGCCGCCATGGAAGAACACCGAGTAAGGCATTGGCGACATGTGGTATTTCTTCGAATACCACATCCGCGCCGTGCGTTGCGGCCGATAGGTGCCACGCGGCGTGAAATAGCCACTGCGGGCGGTCGACACGCTCCAGCGATAAAGCACCTGGCCGTATTGGCTGACGGTCATGGTCTGCGACGAGACGTCGATGCTGGCCACCAGCGAGGCAGCCCTGCTTTCGATGGACGTGCCGAACAGCATCGCAGCAAAAGCAGCTGCCATGAGAACGATTTTAGTCATGAGATCAAACCCCTTTGATGCCCCTTGCCTGCTCTGTCATCACGCGGTTTTTCATCTTTTTAACGACAGGTGAGTGATCTAACACACACTCCTTGATAAATTCGCCAATCTAAAGCAGCGAATTTGAACGATTTTCCCGCCATAGTTGCCGCTGCGACACGAAGTTTCGGCGCCAGTGCCGCGATGCTTGCAAAACCACCCCCTTGCCTGCTCAAATCCGGGAATGAACGAACGACTCTTCAAAGCGATAGACGCCCGTGTTGATGACCTGGTCGCACTGACCGTCGACCTGATCGGCTTCCCGACCATCAACCCGCCTGGCGAAGCCTATCGCCCCTGCGCCGAATATATCGGGGCGCGCCTAGGCAGGCTTGGCTTCGAAACCGAATTCATCCGCGCCGAAGGCACGCCCGGCGACACCGACCGCTATCCCCGCGTCAATGTCGTCGCCCGCTTCGACGGCCGCTCGCCTGGGGCCTGTGTCCATTTCAACTCGCACATCGATGTGGTCGAAGCCGGCGAAGGCTGGAGCGTCGATCCCTTTGCCGGCGTGGTGAAGGACGGCAAGGTCTACGGGCGCGGCGCCTGCGACATGAAAGGGGGCATGGCCGCCTCGATCATCGCGGCGGAAGCCTTCATGCAGGTATTCCCCGACTTTCCTGGCGCCATCGAAATCTCCGGCACCGTCGATGAAGAGTCCGGCGGCTTCGGCGGCGTCGCCCATCTGGCGAAGCTTGGCTATTTCTCGAAACCCAAGGTCGACCACGTCATCATCCCCGAGCCGCTGAACAAGGACCGCATCTGTCTTGGCCATCGCGGCGTCTGGTGGGCGGAGATCGAGACCAAGGGCGAGATCGCGCATGGCTCGATGCCGTTCCTCGGCGACAATGCCGTGCGCCACATGGGCGCCGTGCTGCAGGCCTTCGAGGATGAACTGTTTCCGGCGCTCGATCGCAAGGTGACGCGCATGCCTGTCGTGCCCGAAGGCGCAAAGCGCTCGACCATGAACATCAACTCGATCCATGGCGGCCAGACCGAGGATTTCCGCCCCGGCCTGCCCTCACCCAACGTGCCCGACGCCTGCCGGCTGACCATCGACCGCCGCTTCCTGCTCGAGGAGGACCTTGCCACGGTCAAGAGCGAGGTGACCGATATCCTCGACCGGCTGAAGCGCGAGCGCAAAAAGTTCGACTACGAGATTCGCGACCTGATGGAGGTGCTGCCGCTGATGACCGAGCGCGACGCGCCGGTGGTCAAGGCGGTGGCGCAAGGCATCATGGCGATCTTCGACCGCGAGCCGGATTATGTCATTTCACCAGGCACTTACGACCAGAAGCACATCGCCCGCATCGGCCACATCTATGATTGCATCGCCTATGGCCCGGGCATTTTGGACCTCGCCCACCGGCCCGACGAATGGGTCGGTATCTCTGATATGGTGGAGTCGGCCAAGGTGATGGCGATCGGGCTGAATGTGCTGCTCAGGGGCACGGCCGCGGGCTGAACCATCGACTTCGCTGAAAAAACATTCCTCCCCGCGCCGCTGCAGAGCACGAAACGCAATTTACTCCACCTCGAAATCACGCTTCTATCGCACTAGGGTTCGAGCATTTGGGAGTTGCACGATGAAATTGTGGAAAACCATTCTTGCCGCCGCGGTGCTGGCACTGGCCGGCAGTCAGGCATTTGCCGCACGCACCGACCTGGTGATCGGCATTCCGCTCGAGCCGCCACATCTCGATCCGACCGCCGGTGCTGCCGCGGCGATCGACGAAGTGCTCTACGCCAACGTCTTCGAGGGCCTGACCCGCATCGGCCCGAATGGCGAAGTGCTGCCCGACCTCGCCGAGAGCTGGGCCATTTCCGACGACGGCAAGGTCTACACCTTCAAGCTGCGCACCGGCGTCAAATTCCATGACGGCAGCGATTTCGATGCCGGCGACGTGAAGTTCTCGCTCGACCGCGCCCGTGCCGACAATTCCGTAAACGCGCAAAAGGCCCTGTTCGCCGCCATCGATACGGTCGAAGTCGTCGATCCGACAACGGTCAAGGTGACGCTGAAGAACCCGCAGGGGTCGTTCCTCTACAATCTGGGCTGGGGCGACGCGGTGATCGTGGCGCCGGAGAGCGCCGACACCAACAAGGAAAAGCCCATCGGCACCGGCCCGTTCAAATTCCAGAGCTGGGCCAAGGGCTCGTCGATCACGCTGGTCAAATCCGACAACTACTGGGGCGCTCCGGTATCCCTCGACAAAGCCGAGTTCCGCATCGTTCCCGACGCCGCCGCCGCCGTGCCGGCGCTGCTCTCGGGCGACATCCAGGCTTTCCCTTTCTTCGATCCCGACAGCGTCGCGCAGGTCAAGGACGATCCGCGCTTCAAGGTGGTGATCGGCTCGACCGAGGGTGAGACCATTCTGGCGATCAACAACAAGAAGCCGCCTTTCGACAAGCTCGAGGTGCGGCAGGCGATTGCCTTCGCGCTCGACCGCAAGGCGATCATCGACGGCGCCTCGGCCGGCCTCGGCGTGCCGATCGGCTCGCACATGTCGCCCGCCAGCAAGGCCTATGTCGACCTCACCGGCCTCTACCCGCACAATGTCGACAAGGCCAAGGAGCTGCTGAAGCAAGCCGGCTTCGAAAACGGCATCAAGGCGACGCTGAAACTGCCGCCGCCTTCCTATGCACGGCTTGGCGGCGAGATCATCGCCTCGCAGCTGCGCGATGTCGGCATCGACCTGGAAATCATTCCGGTCGAATGGGCGCAGTGGCTGGATCAGGTGTTCACCAAGAAGGATTACGACCTGACCATCGTCTCCCACACCGAGCCCAACGACATCGATATCTACTCGCGCAAGGACTACTACTTCAACTACGACAACCCCGCCTTCGACAAGATCATCGCCGAGCTGAACCTCACCTCCGACGACGCCAAGCGCAACACGCTGCTCGGCGAAGCACAGAAGATCCTGGCCGACGACGCCGTGGTCGGCTTCCTCTATGAACTGCCGAAGGTCGGCGTCTGGGACGCCAAGCTGCAGGGCCTGTGGGAAAACGCGCCGATCCAGGCGAATGACCTGACCAAGGTGAAGTGGGCGGATTGAGGCGGCGGGCCAAAGGGCGGCGTTTGCGCTCCGTCACACCCCCCTCTGCCCTGCCGGGCATCTCCCCCGCAAGGGGGGAGATTGGGCTCTCGTCTCCGCTTTCGCCAATTGCCAGCGCCGCAAAGGAAAGCCCGGCGCTGAAACTGCTGATCTCCCCCCTTGCGGGGGGTGAGGAGTGGTCCGCGCAGCGGACGGAAAGCCAACTGCTTGGCTTTCCGAACAACGAACGCCCGAAGCGACAGCGAAGGGCCGGGTCCGGCAGGACAGAGGGGGGTGTGACAGAACGCTGCCTTTGCTCAGTCATCGCACTTGGCAACGCACCATTCCCGCCACCATGACCGCCTACCTCCTCAAACGCCTCGCCATCGCCATCGCAACCTTGATCCTGGCCTCGATGGTCGTCTTCGCCATGCTCGAAATCCTGCCCGGCGATCCGGCGCGGCTGATGCTTGGCCTCAACGCCAGCGCCGAGCAGGTCGAACTCCTGCGCAACCAGATGGGCCTCAACGCGCCGCTTCTCCTGCGCTACCTCCACTGGGTCGGCGGTCTGCTCAGCCTCGATTTCGGCCGCTCCTACACTTATTCGGTGCCGGTCATCGACCTTGTCCGCGAGCGCATGGCGGTTTCCCTGCCGCTGGCGCTGATCGCGCTGGCGCTGTCCACCATCATTGCCATCCCGGTCGGGCTCTATTCCGCCAGCCGGCGCGGCCGGGCCGGTGACACGATCGCCATGGGCGCCGCCCAACTCGGCGTCGCCATCCCGAACTTCTGGTTCGCGCTGATGCTGATCTACCTATTTGCCGTGTGGCTGCGGCTGGTGCCGGCCGGCGGCTTTCCCGGCTGGAGCGCCGGCGCGTGGCCGGCCCTGAAATCGCTGCTGCTGCCGGCCGTAGCACTTGCGCTGCCGCAGGCCGCGATCCTGGCGCGCGTTGCCCGCTCCGCGCTGCTCGAGGTGCTGAACGAGGATTATATCCGCACCGCCCGCGCCAAGGGCCTGCCCTATCGTGCCGTACTATGGCGGCACGCGCTGCGCAACGCGATGATCCCGGTTCTGACCATTCTGGGGCTGCAATTCGCCTTCCTGCTCGCCGGCACCATCATCATCGAGAACGTCTTTTATCTCCCCGGCCTCGGACGGCTGGTGTTCCAGGCGATCACTCAGCGCGACCTGATCGTGGTGGAAAGCATCGTCATGCTGCTGGTCGTCGCCGTCATTGCCGTTAACCTCGTCGTCGACGTCTCCTACGCCATCGTCGATCCGCGCCTTCGAGGCCGGCAATGACGCTGCACATCGACATCCCGCAGGAGACGTTGGGCAGCATTCTGGCCAAGGCCTTCCGCAACCGCTCCTTCCTCATCGGCTTCGCCATCACGGTGCTGGTGGCTGCAATAGCGGTCATCTCCTACGTCTGGACGCCCTACGACGTGACCAAGCTGGTGATCTCGGACAAGACGCTGGCGCCCTCTGCGGCGCACTGGTTCGGCACCGATCATTTCGGCCGCGACATCCTGTCGATGATCATGGTCGGCGCCCGCAACTCGATTGCCGTGGCGCTGGTCGCGGTCGGCATCGGCATGGGCGTCGGCGTGCCGCTCGGCGCCTTCGCCGCGGCGCGCGGCGGGTTTGTCGACGAGGCGCTGATGCGGCTGAACGACCTTGTCTTCGCCTTCCCGGCGCTTTTGTCGGCGATCATGATCACCGCCATCTTCGGACCGGGCGCCATCAACGCCATCATCGCCATCGGCATCTTCAACATCCCGGTGTTTGCGCGCGTCGCCCGCGCCGGCGCGCTGGCGATCTGGCCACGCGAGTTCATTCTCGCCGCGCGCGCCGCCGGCAAGAGCAAGACGCAGATTACAATCGAGCACGTGCTGCCCAACATCGCCACGCTGCTTCTGGTGCAAGGCACCATCCAGTTCGCGCTCGGCATTTTGGCCGAAGCCGGTCTCTCCTATGTCGGCCTCGGCGCCCAGCCGCCAATGCCGAGCTGGGGCCGCACGCTGTTCGACGCGCAGACGCGCATGGTGGTGGCGCCTTGGATGGCGATCTTCCCCGGCATGGCCATCGTCATCACCGTGCTTGGGCTCAATCTGCTCGGTGACGGCATCGCCGACATACTCGACCCGAAATCGCGGCGGCAGCGATGAGCCTGCTGCAGATCGAGAACCTGTCGCTGGCCGTCGGCGACACGCCGATCCTGAAAGGGGTCGAGCTCTCCGTCGCGCCCGGCGAGGTGATGGGCCTGGTCGGTGAATCCGGTTCCGGCAAATCGATGACGGCGCTGACCATCACGCAGCTTCTGCCGCATGCGGCGCGCGCCACCGGCCGCGTGACCTTCGACGGCATCGATATTCTGGCCGCAACCGAGGACCAGATGTGCGCGCTGCGTGGGGACGACATCGGCATGGTGTTCCAGGAGCCGATGACGGCGCTCAACCCCGTCAAGACCATCGGCGAGCAGGTCGCCGAAGGCATACGCTGGCACACCAGGGCAAGCCGTGCCGACGCCGAAGACCGCGCGCGCAAAATGCTCGACCGCGTTGGCCTGCCGGAGGCCAAATTCCCGCTGTCGCGCTATCCGCACGAACTGTCGGGCGGCCAGCGCCAGCGCGTCGTCATCGCCATTGCCTGCGCATTGAAACCCAAGCTGCTCATCGCCGACGAGCCGACCACGGCGCTCGACGTGGTGCTGCAGGCGCAGATCCTCGACCTCTTGCGCGGCTTTGTCAGCGAAAACCGCATGGGCCTGCTTCTGATCTCGCACGATCTCGCCGTCGTCACCGAAATGGCCGACCGCATCACCATCCTGCGTCATGGCGAGGTGATGGAAGCCGGCGACACCGCACGCACGCTATCGGAACAGCTGCATCCCTACACGCGCCAGCTGGCGCTGGCCTCCATGCACGTGCCCGCGCGCGCCAAGGTTCACGCCACCGGCCAGGGCAAACCGCTGCTTGAGGTCGAAGGCGTGACACGGGACTATCCGGGCCGGCGCACCTCCCTGTTCAAGTCAGCGGCTCCAATCCGCGCCGTCGACGACGTGTCCTTGTCGCTGGCGCCGGGCCAATCGGTGGCGCTGGTCGGCCGCTCCGGCTGCGGCAAGTCAACGCTTGCCCGCATGATCCTGGCGCTCGACAAATCGACATCGGGAACGATCCGCTTTCGCGGCGAGACCATCACCGGCAAAAGCGAGGCGGAGCTCAAAGCCGCGCGGCGCGACATGCAGGTGGTGTTCCAGGATCCCTACGGCTCTTTCGACCCGCGCCAGAAGGTCGAGAAACTGGTCGCCGAGCCGCTGCATGTACTGGAGACGAAGCCGACACCGGCCGAGCGGCGCGAGATGGTGGCGCATGCGCTGCACGAGGTCGGCCTCGGCGTCAGCGACATGGACAAATATCCGCATGAGTTTTCCGGCGGCCAGCGCCAGCGCCTGTCGATCGCCCGCGCCATCATCACAAGGCCGAAGCTGGTCGTCGCCGACGAGCCGGTCTCGGCGCTCGACGTGTCGATCCGCGCCCAGATCCTCGATCTGTTCGCAGAGCTCAACCAGAAGCTCGGCATCGGCTATCTCTTCATCACTCACGATTTGACCGTCGCCCGCGCCATCACCGATGAGGTGCTGGTCATGCATGACGGCAGGATCGTCGAGCGCGGCAAGACCGGCGACGTGCTCGATCATCCGCAGTCGGAGGCGGCCAGGGCGCTGGTCGCGGCTGCGCCCGATCTGCATCGGGCGATCGCTCGCCGTATGCAGGAACAGGGCTGAGTGACCGGTTCGCGGAGCGAATTTATCGTGCCAGTGGCACGATGAAAGGTCACGAACGCTGGGACGCTGCGAAGCAGCGGGGACCCGGCTGGGCGGCCGTTGCCCCTGGTCTGCCTCACTCCTCCGGCTTCACCACATCGACCGGGCTGATGTCGAGCAAATCGAGCGTGCGGCGCAGCAGCCGCACTTCGCTCTCGGCCAGCTTGGAATCGGCTTTGGCGATCTCCGCCATGTGGAGCGCCAGCAACTTGCGCCGTTCGACATCGAGATCGCGGAACAGCGCAATGGCTTGCGAACCGTTGGTCTCGTAGCCGAAATCATTGAGATATTCGATGACCGCGTCGATGCTGGTTTCCGGGATGCCGAAGGCGTCCTTGCAGATACGCCGGAAGGCGACCATTTCGCTCTCCGAAACCGAGCCGTCGGCCAGGATCATGCGAAACAGCATCAAGAGTTCCGCCGACAGCACGGGGTCGTCGGCAACCTTGCGCACGCCGGGGTCACCATCGAAGATCGAGCGTATCTGGTCGAGCAATGCCATCGCCAACAGTGTCCCTTTTTTCCGAGCCCGCCCAGTGCAAACCCAAAACTGCCCAGCGGTATTGGGATAATGACATGCACCACAGGAAATCCAAGCGCAACGCGCTTGGATGGACGTAGCGCGGAATCGGCCTTGCGCAAACCGGATGGCCATGAGAAGGCGCGGCACCACCTTTCCCGCCGGAATGTTCAGAAAATCCCGATGCTCGACCTCGCCACCCAGACCGTCATCATGCTTGCCTTGGCCGCTTTTGCAGCCGGCTTTGTCGATTCGATAGCCGGCGGCGGCGGGCTGATCACCATCCCGGCCCTGCTGCTTGCCGGCTTCCCGCCGGTCGCAGCACTTGGAACCAACAAGCTGCAGGGCATTTTCGGCACCGCTTCGGCGACCATCCACTACGCCATGAAGGGCCATGTCGATCTGCGCCGACAGCTGCCATCGGCGCTTCTGGCCCTTGCCGGCAGTGCCGTCGGCGCCTTGCTGGCGGCATTCGTGCCGGGTGATCTCCTGCGAGCGCTGCTGCCGCTGCTTTTGATCGCCATCGCGATCTACTTCGCCGTGAAACCCAACATGAACGATGTCGACCGCGCCGAGCGCCTGTCGCCCTTCCTGTTCGGGCTGGTCATCGCCCCTTTGGTCGGCTTCTATGACGGGCTGTTCGGGCCGGGAGCCGGCTCCTTCTATATGCTGGCCTTCGTCAGCCTTGCCGGCTTCGGCGTGCTCAAGGCGACGGCACACACCAAGCTGCTCAATTTCGCCTCCAACATTGGCGGCTTCATCGTCTTTGCCGTCGCCGGCGTCGTCTACTGGAAGATCGGGCTGATGATGGGCGTCGCCCAGTTCCTCGGCGCCCGGCTCGGCGCCAGCCTTGCCATCCGCATCGGCGCCCGGCTGATCAAGCCGCTGCTGGTGATCATCTGCCTGTCGCTGGCGGTGAAGCTGCTGGCCGACCCGGCGAACCCATTGCGCCAGCTGATTGGTGTATAAGCCTCACGCCTGATAGAGTGCCGTTGTACGAATCATGTTGGAGGGACCACACATGAATCTTAGTGCACCCACTCAGCTTGTTTTCATCATATCCCTAGTTATCGCCATCATCGGCGTGCTCGCTGCGCTTGGCGTTCTTGCGTTCATTCCTCTGGCTGCGGTGTGGATTGTCCTCATCGCATACATCGTGCTTGCCGCCGCCTGCCTGATGCGCGGCGCCTAGGCACCCGCGACTTCTGCATTCGAAGCGCCCGGTCAAAGCCGGGCGCTTTTGCTTTGGATGCATGGTCTGTTAGGCTCTTCCGCGCGGAAGGATGACCATGAAGCAAAGCGGACGCGCAGACCCGAGGATGACGAAACGATGGGCGGCCCTACCTCGCTAACCCAAAAATCGCATCGCAATCGAGATGGCGCTCCAGTTCGGTTGCGATCTCGTCCAGAGCGTTTTCCACCTCCGCTCGATAGTCGACACCGCCGCCTTTGACGCCGAGGCTCTCCAAGAATCTCGCCCGGAAAGCGTCGGCGGAAAACAGGCCGTGCAGATAGGTGCCAAAAACCTTGCCATCGGCGGAAATGGCACCGTCGTCGATGCCGTTGATCACAGCCGACGGCCGCGCCATGTCCGGCCCGGTGGTGCGGCCGAGATGAATTTCGTAGCCCTCGAGCGCCAGGCCGAACGGCACTGAGCGGGCGCTGACATTGCGCACCGTCTTTTCCGGTTCCATTACCGTCTCGATGTCGAGCAGGCCGAGTCCCTCGGCCTCGGTGACACTGCCCTCGATGCCATCGGGATCGCGCACCAGGCGGCCGAGCATCTGGAAACCGCCGCAGATACCGACGACATGGCCGCCGCGTTTGCGGTGCGCGAGGAGATCGCGATCCCAGCCATTCTCGCGGAACTTCATGAGATCGCCGATCGTCGATTTGGAACCGGGAATGACCACCAGGCCGGCATTCTCCGGCAAGCGCTGCCCCGGCGGCACGAACACCACTTCGACCTGCGGTTCGGCCTTGAGCGGATCGAGATCGTCGAAATTGGCGATGCGCGACAGCATCGGCACGGCGACCTTCAACGCCCGCTTCTCGCCCGACGTCAGGCGTTCGAGCACGACCGAATCCTCGGACGGCAATCGCGCCGCCGCCTTCAGCCACGGCACGACGCCAAAGCAGCGCCAGCCGGTGAAGCTTTCGATCGACCGGATGCCGTCGTCGAACAGCGAGACATCGCCGCGGAACTTATTGATGAGGTAGCCGACGATCATGCGCCTGTCTTCCTCCGGCAGGATCAGATGCGTGCCGGCGACCGAAGCGATGACGCCACCGCGGTCGATGTCGCCGACCAGAATCACCGGCACGTCGGCGCGTGTGGCAAAGCCCATATTGGCGATGTCGCGGCTGCGCAGGTTGATTTCGGCCGGCGATCCGGCGCCTTCGACGATGACCAGATCGGCGCCCTCACCGACCTTCGTCCAGGACTCCAGCACGGCGTCCATCAGCCCCGCTTTCATTGTCTGGTAGTCGCGCGCTCGCGCCTCGCCGAACACCTTGCCCTGCACGATCACCTGCGAACCGATGTCGCTCTGGGGTTTGAGCAGCACCGGATTCATATGCACGGTCGGCTGAACACCACACGCCAGCGCTTGCAGCCATTGCCCACGGCCAATCTCGCCGCCGCCGGGGCGGTCGTCGCCCGGAATGTCGGCGACGGCGGCATTGTTCGACATGTTCTGCGGCTTGAACGGCCTGACTTTCAGCCCGCGATTCCTGGCCGCGCGGCAGAGCCCCGCCACCAGCACCGTCTTGCCGACATCCGAACCCGTGCCTTGCAGCATGATCGCCTNGCCTTGGCCATGCTCAGCCCCTGCCCTGCGCGCCGGAAACGGTCGACTTCTGCGACAGCGGCCCGCCGCGCCAGATGTAGAGCGCCAGCAACGGTTCGCTGCCGGTGCGCATGGCATGGCTGACATTGGAGGCGTGATGGATAATTTCGCCCGCCTGGCGGGTGTGAAAGCCGCCTTCGCCCATGCGCCACTCGGTGCCGCCGGTCAGCGGAATGTAGATCTCCTCGGCAATGTGATGATGGTCGGGATAGGTGATGCCGGGCCCCAGGATCAGCAATCCGGCCGCGACCTCTTCATTGGCGAAATGGCCGCGCGTGCCAAACACCTCCAGCCAGCCGTATTTCTGCAAGAACGCTTCACCAAAATCGCTCGCGTTGTAGGTCTGCCCCCAGCACAGATCGTCACGACGCTCCGCCAGCAGTTGCACCAGAGGCTGCGGGTCCGGCGGCGCCAGTTCGACAATGCGGTCGAGCAGACCAAGGCAAGGCAGCGGATGCGCTTCGAGCACGCGCGCCGTCATATTCCAGCCGATCCGGGTCACGGCGTCCCGCACCAGCGCGTTGTCCACGCCCCGGAGATAGGCATGGAAGCGGTCGAGCAATTCGTCGAAATATGTCGGCACGCAATGCTCCGTTGATCCATTCATGCACAGCGGCTGCGCGGCGAGCCGGGTTGCGCGGCGGCATCATTGGTCTAGATTGAGCGGCGCGCAAAGCCAAAAACAACAGGCCAGCAAGCCAACCCCAGCTGGGGAACACAGGGAGCACGCCATGGACGCCGCGGTCGATGCGAGCACCAGCCAGTTCGAACTCAATGAGGAGCAGCGCGCCATCCAGGAGATGGCACAGGCCTTCGCCGCCGATCGCGTTGCGCCCAATGCGCTCGAATGGGACCGGGCAAGACACTTTCCCGCCGATGTAATCCGCGAGACCGGCCCGCTTGGCCTTGGCGGCATCTATGTCAGGGACGATGTCGGCGGCTCGGCCCTCGGCCGGCTCGACGCCGTGCTGATCTTCGAGGCACTGTCGCACGCCGATCCGGCGTTTTCCTCCTTCATCTCTATCCACAATATGGCGGCGTCGATGATCGACCGCTTCGGCGACGACGAGCAGCGCCAACGCTTCCTGCCGAAGCTGACCTCGATGGAATGGCTGGCGAGCTACTGCCTGACCGAGCCGGGTTCAGGCTCGGATGCCGCGGCGCTGAAGACGCGCGCGGTGAAGAGCGGCGACGACTATGTGCTTAACGGCGCCAAGCAGTTCATCTCCGGGGCCGGCGACAGCGACCTCTATGTCGTCATGGCGCGCACCGGCGCCGACGGGCCGAAGGGCATTTCCACCTTCGTCGTGCCGAAGGATGCGCCCGGCCTGTCCTTCGGCGCCAACGAGCACAAGATGGGCTGGCACATGCAGTCGACCCGCCAGGTGATCTTCGAGGACTGCAAGGTGCCGGCTGCAAACCTGCTGTCGGGGGAAGGCGCAGGTTTCGGCATCGCCATGGCCGGCCTTGACGGCGGCCGCCTCAACATTGCGGCATGCTCGCTCGGCGGCGCGCAATCGGCGCTCGACAAGGCTTTGGCCTATACGGGCGAACGCAAAGCCTTCGGCTCGAAGATCAACCAGTTCCAGGCGCTGCAGTTCCGGCTGGCCGACATGGAAACCGAACTGCAGGCGGCACGCATTTTCCTCTATGCTGCCGCCTCGAAGCTAGACCGCAAGGCGCCGGACGCCGGCAAATGGTCGGCCATGGCCAAGCGCTTCGTCACCGACATCGGCTTCAACGTCGCCAACGAGGCGCTGCAACTGCATGGCGGCTACGGCTATCTCCATGATTACGGCATCGAAAAACTGGTGCGCGACCTGCGCGTCCACCAGATCCTCGAAGGCACCAACGAGATCATGCGCGTGATCATCGCGCGGGCGTTGATCGGACGGCAGTAGGCAGTCGGCAGTAGGCAGTAGGCAGTAGGCAGTAGGCAGTAGGCAGTAGGCAAAGGATGACCGCCAAGATCAACTCGTACAAGGATCTTATCGTATGGCAGCAGGCGATGGATCTGGCTGTCAGCACCTACTCATTGACCAAGACATGGCCCAAAGAGGAATTGTATGGGCTGACCAGCCAAATCCGCCGTTCAGCAACCTCTATCCCTGCAAACATCGCGGAAGGCTATGGCCGAGACAACCGAGGCTCCTATCAGCAATTTCTCAGGATAGCCCAAGGCTCGCTGAAGGAGTTCGAGACACACCTCCAAATCGCTCAACGCATTGGCGTTGCCACGCATGGGCAAGCTGAGCACCTGCTTCTGGCGGCCGAGGCCATCGGAAAGATGCTTCGCCAACTTATTCTCAAACTCGCACCCGAATAGGTCGCCCTACTGCCTACTGCCTACTGCCTACTGCCTACTGCCTACTGCCTACTCATCATGGAGCACCGCTATGACCACTGTCGCCTTCATCGGCTTGGGTAATATGGGCAATCCGATGGCTGCCAATCTCGTCAAGGCGGGGCACGCGGTGCACGGCTTTGACCTGATGCCGGAAAACCTCACCGTCGCCCGCGAGCATGGCGTCATTGTCATGGCGAATGCCGTGGCGGCGGTGAAGGACGCCGATGTCGTGATCACCATGCTTCCCGCCGGCAAGCACGTGCTCTCGGTCTACGAGGACATCGCACCCAAGGCCAAACCAGGCGCCCTGTTCATTGATTCCTCGACCATCGATGTCGAGTCGGCCCGCAAGGCGCATGCCGTAGCAAGGAAGCACGGGCTGCATTCGATCGACGCCCCCGTCTCCGGCGGCACCGGCGGTGCTGCTGCGGGAACGCTGACCTTCATGGCCGGCGGCGCCAAGGATGCCTTCGCCAAGGCCGAACCGGTCCTGAAGCCGATGGCAGGCCGCATCGTCCATTGCGGTGACGACGGCGCCGGTCAGGCAGCCAAAATCTGCAACAACATGATGCTCGGCATTTCGATGATCGGCGTCGCAGAGGCCTTCGTGCTGGCCGAAAAGCTCGGCCTCTCGCATCAGGCCCTGTTCGACGTTGCCTCGACCTCGTCGGGCCAGTGCTGGTCGCTGACCACCTACTGCCCGGTGCCGGGTCCCGTGCCGGCCTCACCCGCCAACCGCGACTACAAACCGGGCTTTGCCGCGGCACTCATGCTGAAGGACCTGAAACTGGCGCAGGAAGCCGCCCAAAGCGCCGGCGCGGTGACGCCGATGGGGGCCGAAGCGGCCCAGCTTTATGCGCTGTTCAACGCCCAGGGAAATGGCGGCGACGATTTTTCCGGCATCATAAATTTCCTTCGCGGCAGTTCTCTATAAGTTTCGAATTTGGCAGCGCTTTTCTCGATTTTTTATTGCGCGGAAAAATTGCAAATTTAGATTTGCTTAAGCTCTCGATAACCCGGCGGTAACGATGTGCCTATATAACGGATGGCGAGGCGGACATATCGCATCCGCCCGGCGCTCCGGATCAGGTCTCGCGTACCGGAGCCCGTAAGTTTCGCAAGTGTATTGTTGGCGAAATGCCATGCGTATCTGGCAAAGCCGCGTTCCCATGGAGCGCGGTTTTTGCGTTTTGCAGTCCTATACTGTTCGGTCTGAATTATATTCCGATTGCAGCGTTCGGAATTGCCTGATGGTCTTCATTGACCAGCACGATCGGTGCGCTGACCCCTTCGACCCTGACGATAAGCAGGCGCACAGTCCGGGCGCCCTGATTGCAAGGCGTCCGGCTGTCGTTCCATCTACTTCTTGCGCAAATCCGCTTGCGCCAGATCCAGCGCTTTGGCGATGCGATCGCAAGCCATGTCGATCGTCGCGCGGGTCCAGATCAGCGGCGGCGACAGGATCATCGTGTCGGCGGTGGCGCGCAGCATCAGGCCTTGCGCGATGGCGTGGTCGCGGACGGTGACGGCGGCACTGCCCGCCGGCAGGAAGCGCTCCTTGGTCGCCTTGTCCTTGACGATCTCGACCGCGCCCATCAGCCCGATCGATCGCACCTCGCCGACCAGTTCGTGGCCGGCAATGCGCTCCTGCAGCGCCTGGGCGAAGTAAGGTCCAGTGTCGTTCCTGACCCTGTCGACTAGGCCTTCTCGCTCCATGATCTCGAGATTCTTCAGCGCCACCGCGCAGGCCACCGGGTGACCCGAATAGGTATAGCCGTGGTAGAATTCGCCGCCCTTTTCGACCAGCGTCGCCGCGATACGGTCGCCGACCAGCAGCGCCGACAGCGGCTGATAGCCCGAGGTCAGTGCCTTGGCCGTGGTGATGGTGTCGGCCTCGACGCCGAAGGTCTGCGCCGCAAACCATTCGCCGGTGCGGCCATAGCCGGTGATGACCTCGTCCAGCATCAAAAGCACATCGTATTTGCGGCAGATGCGCTGCACTTCCGGCCAATAGCTCATCGGCGGTATTTTCACCCCGCCCGCGCCCATCACCGGCTCGCCGATGAAGGCCGCCACCTTGTCGGCACCGGCTTCGAGGATGGCGTCCTCGACGGCCTTGGCCGCGCGCAGGCCGAAATCATGGTCGCTTTCGCCAGGCAGCGCCAACTCATAAGCATAGGGCATCATGACATGGACGATGTTGGGAACCGCCCCGCCGAGCTGCTTGTGCATCAAATCCATCCCGCCCAGCGACGTCCCGGCGACGGTCGAGCCGTGATAGGCCGACTTGCGCGAGATGATGCGGTTCTTCTCCGGCTTGCCTTCCAGCACCCAATAGTGGCGCACGAGCCGCAGCGCCGTGTCGTTGGCCTCCGAGCCGGAGGAGCCGTAGAAAACCTGGCTGATGCCCTTGGGCGCCAGCTCGGCCAGCTTCTTCGACAGCAGCACGGGGGTCGGCGTCGAGCATTTGAAGAAGGAATTGTAGTAGGGCAATTCCTTCATCTGCGCGTAAGCGGCGTCGGCCAGCTCGTCGCGGCCATAGCCGACATTGACGCACCACAGCCCGGCCATGCCGTCGAGTATTTCGGTGCCGTCGGCATCGTAGATGAACGGGCCGTTGGCGTGGGTGATGATGCGCGAGCCGGTCTCGCGCAATTCCTTGTGGTCGGTGAAGGGATGCAGATGATGCGCGGCGTCAATCTGCTGAAGCTGCTTCAGCGAATAGTTCTGGTAAGTCATGGGTTTGCTCTTTCCTCTGGAATCAAACCGGCAAGCTGCCGGGGCGACTTCGTCAGAGGACGGCGGGCGGCGAATAGCCGATGCGAGCGCACAGCCTGAGCAGTTCGGCGCGCAGCGTGCGCGGCGACGGTGTCACCGCGACCCCGAAGGCGCCGGATGTGCTCATGTAGACCATGGCGGCAGTCTATGCCGCCCGAGGCCCGAAATTCAAGCGGTGCCGCTCAATACCCTTTGCAGGAACACGTATTTCATGGCGGTTTGCGCCGCTTGCGGCCGGCGGTCGCCGCGCCCGCCATGGCCGCCTTCCGTCTCCTCGAAGAACAACGTCTTGCCGTGACCTGCTTCCTGCAGCTTCGCCGCCATCTTGCGGGCATGGCCGGGATGGACGCGGTCGTCGGCGGTCGATGTCGTGAGCAGCACCGGGGGATAGACGGCATCGGCCGAGACATGATGGTACGGCGAATAGGCGGCGAGCCACTTGGCTTCTTCCGGTTTTGCCGGATCGCCATATTCGCCGATCCACGAGGCGCCTGGCGGCAGTTCGGTGTAGCGCAGCATGTCGAGCAGCGGCACCTCGATGATGACGGCGCCGAACAGTTCGGGATGCTGCGTCAGGGAAACGCCGGTAAGCAGGCCGCCATTCGAGCCGCCCTGGATGCCGAGGGAAGCAGCCGTGGCGATGCCGCGCCTGACGACGTCCTGCGCCACCGCGGCGAAATCGTCGAAGGCAGTCTGGCGATTGCCCTTCAGCGCCGCCTGGTGCCAGGCCGGCCCAAACTCACCGCCACCGCGGATGCAGGCCTGCACATAGGCATTGCCCTTCTCCAGCCACAGCCTGCCGCGCACGCCGGCATAGCCGGGCAGCAGCGGTATTTCGAAGCCGCCATAACCATAGAGAAGCGTCGGTACCGGACCCTTCTGGTCGCGCCGCCTGACGACGAAATACGGGATCATGGTGCCGTCCTTCGAGCGCGCCTCGAACTGTTCCGAGACCAGCGGCGCGGCGTCGAACCGCGCCGGCTGCGATTTCACGGTGGCCAGCGTCACCCCGTCATCGTCCGACCAGATGATCGAACTCGGCGTCAGGAAATCGGTGAAGGAGAAGGAGACGCTGGAACCGAAATGCTCGGCATGCGCGATGCCGACATTGCCGTTCTCGGGCAGCGCCACCGGCTTCAGCGACCAGCGGTCGCCGCTGCGCTCGGCGACAACGACCTTGCCGCGCACATTGTCCATCAGATTGATGAACAGCCGGTCCTGAGTGCGGGCAATGCCGGCGACCGAAACACGGTGCGCTGGCGCGAGCATGGTTTCAACAGGGCCCAGGTCGCCGGTGTCCATCCAGTGTTCGAAATCGAAGGAATAGAGGCCGTCCGGCAAGCACTCAGTGCCGCCCGGCGCCGTCCATGGGCTGCGCACCCCGAACACGAACCGGCCCTTGAACAGCGCGGTGTCGGTGACATCGTCCGGCAGCGGGATGCGCCGGTTTTCGCCCGACGGCAGGCGCAGAAAACTGTGCGAGGAGAAGAAGGCGATCGTGCGGGCCAGAAACAAATACTGCCTGTCGCCATCATGCTCGACCCCCGCGCCGGCCGCGAGATCCTGCTTCTCGGCCTCGAAGATCGGCGTCGCCTCCTCCAACCGGGTGCCGCGCTTCCACAGCTTGACGACGCGCGGATAACCGGACTGGGTCTTGTCGTCTTCATCGAAGGCAGCCGAGACAATGACCGTGTCCCTGTCCAGCCAGGAAAAGCCGGATTTCGAGGCGGGAGCGCGGAAGCCGCCCTCGATGAATGATTTGGTCTCGATGTCGAATTCGCGCATCTCGCTCGCATCGCCGCCATCCGGCGACATCGCCACCAGGCAAAGGTTGAAATCGGGGTAAAGGCGGCTGGCGCCGCTGAACACCCACTTCACCCCCTCCTTGGCCGACAGCACGTCGAAGTCGATGATCGTCTCCCACACAGGCTTCTCGGTCTTGTAGGAAGCAACCGTCGTGCGGCGCCAGAGGCCGAGCACATTGGTCTTGTCCTGCCAGAAATTATAGACTTGGCCGTTGAGCGCGGCACCGACCGCAATGTTGTCCTCGGCCGTCATCAGGTCGAGCGCCGTCTCGAAGGCCGCCTGGTAGGACGGATCGCCCTGTAGTTCGGCCACGGTGATCTGGTTCTGGCGATGCACCCAGTCGAGCGATTCGTTGCTGGTCCGGTCCTCCAGCCAGAGGAACTTGTCCTCCGCGGTGGCATCCGTCTGGCGTTTTGTCGTCGATTGGGTCACGCATGGTCTCCAGGCTAGTGGCGGGCAGCCCTGCCTACATCGCGTTGCAAGCGGTTTTATTCAAGATGGTACGTCAGGTCATCGGGGGAATGCGGCCTCAAACCATCCGCCGGCGCAGGACCGTGGCCACAGCCAGTGCCAGACAAATCGCGCCCAGCGTGATCGGCAGACCGGAGGCGCCGATCACATCCATGACGCCACCCGCCAGCGGCGGCACCACGATGCCGCCGATGCCCCACATCAGGGAGAAGGCGGCATTGCCGGCGACCAGCGCCGAGCCGGTAAAGCGCTCGCCGAGCTCGATGATCGACATGGTGTAGATGCCATAGGAGACCGCGCCCCAGATAAAGACGCAAGGCCAGATCAGCAGCGTCTCGATGAGCAGCGGCAACAGGGCGCAGCCCAGCACCGTCACCACGACGCAGATGAATCGCACCAGACGCGCCGTCAGCCGTTCCGCCAGCAAGCCGAGCGGCACCTGCATGGCGATGTTGCCTGCGATCATCACCGACAGCAGCGCCGACATGCGCGCTTCCGCGATGCCATAGTGCGTGCCGTAGACCGGCAGCAGCGCCAGCACGCCCTGTTCGAAACCGGCGGCAACGACCACCGCCGACAGCAATAGCCATGCCAGTGGCATGAAGCCCATGACCGAAACCCTGCGCCCGGCTTCGTCGACCTTCGGCAGTTGCGGCAGCACCAGCGCCAGGCAGGCGCCGCAGAAGATGAAGGCGGCGATCCCCACCAGGAATGGCGGCCATCCCACGGTGCCGACAACGAGCAGGCAGAGCGGCCCGGCAGCGAAGCCGGCCGAGATGATGGTTGAATAGACACCCATGACGCGACCGCGGCGCGATGGCGGCGCCAGTGCAATGACCCAGATTTCGCTCAAGACATAGAGCGGGTTGGTCACCACCCCGATCAAGAAGCGCAGCGGAAACCACAGATAGACATTCTGGGTCCAGCCGATCAGCGCAAGCACAATAGCCGAAAGCGCCGCGCAGGTAAGCGCGGTGCGCCCTGCCCCGAACCGGCGCGCCAGTGCCGGGATCAGCGGCGACGAGACAATGAAGCCGATCGGCGTCATTGCCGCCGAGAGCCCGATGATGGCCGGCGAAACGCCTTGGCGTTGCAGGATGAAGCTCAGCAGCGGATAGGACAGGCCTTGCGCGATGGCGAACACCGAGACGGTCGCGATCACGCCGCTGATCGCCGCCCACTGCATCTTCTCGTTGTCAGCTTCCGCCAGGTTCATCATTGGCACCTAAACCAGGCTCAGGACTAGCTTTTCTGTCCGACGCGGGTAAGCCCCGCCCCGGTAAAAACCGTTTGCTCCAGACAAGGCCTGTCATGAGTTTGGGCCTGTCAGGAGTTTTTGGGCCGTCAGGAGTTTTGGCGCTTGAACGATCGATAGAGCGCGAAGCTCACCAGCAGCGCGTCGAGGCCGGCGATCACCACCGGCAGACCGAGCGGACCGATGGTCTGCATCAAGGCACCGGCGCCAGGCGGGCCGACAATGCCGCCGGCGCCCCACATCAATGCGAAGGCGGCGTTGCCGGCGACCAGCACGGTTCCCCTGAAGCGGCTGCCGAGCTCCACCAGCGCCATGGTGTAGACGCCATAGCCGACCGCGCCCATGACGAGAAGGACGAGCCAGATCGCCGGCGTCGTGATCAGCAACGGCAGCAAAACCGCGCAGGTCGTTGTCGCCAACGCACAGAAGATGATCATCGCCCGCCCGCCGAAACGCTCGGCCAGCAGGCCGAGCGGGATTTGCAGGAAGATGTTTCCCAGCGACAGTGCCATCACCAGGGCCGCCAGCGTCCTTTCGGCCAAGCCATAGGCAGCACCGAAGACCGGCATCAAAGCGTAGGTGCCCTGCTGGACCGCCGCCGAAACCAGCACGGCAAATAACAGCGCCGGCGCCAGCCTGGCGAAACCGAAAAAGCCGCCGGGCAATTGGCCGTCATCCTCGAAGCCGGCGAGGCTTGAGGAAACAGCACGAAGGATCGCGGCGCACAGGATGAAGCCGGCCATGCCGACCAGGAAAGGAACCCAGCCCGATATCCCTACCGCGGTCAGGACCAAAGGCCCCGCAGCATAGCCAGCGCCCAGCACGGTGTTGAATGCCCCCATCACCCTGCCGCGGCGCGACGGCGGCGCCAGCGACAGCGCCCATACTTCGCCCAGTATATAGAGCGGGTTGATGACGATACCGATGATGAAGCGGATGACGAACCAGCCCACCCAGTCCTGCAGGTAGCCGATGCCGAGGAAGCACAGCGCCCCAATCAATGAGCAACCCACAGCCAGGTTGCGCGCGCCGACCAGCCGAATGGCTGCCGGCACGAACGAGGCCGAAAGGATCAGGCCAAGCGGCATCATCGCTGCCGACAAGCCGATCAGCGCCGGCGACATGCCTTGCTTCTGCATCAGCAGCGTAAACAGCGGCGAGCTCAGCCCTTGCGCCGCACCGAACATCGCGAGGGCGGCAGTTACGCCGGCAAGCGCCGCCCATTGCGTCCCCGCTTCGCCATCGCTCGAACCGGTCGCAGCCATGATGCCTTCCACATGAATTGCCGGCCCATCCAGCGGCAAACCACTGAGCTAGCGGTTCGATTTAGGGAAAGGAAGGGCCGCGCCTGAAATCCCCTTGCGCCAAGAGCCGCAGTGGGCGCGTCCTGTCCGCCAATCCCCGGCAAGGTTGTCAACTATCGGACTGCCGTTCGGGCATGTCGCTTCCCTCGTCCTAGTGGTCGCCGCCTCCGCAATGGTCGGACAGCCGCCGGTCCATTATGCCGCCCGCTACCAGCATCGTACGAGGACCATCATGACCGCCGCCCTGCATCCAGCCGAACCGACTTTGGCAACCGACCGTGCCCGTCGCGGTGGCCGTGCGAGCAAGCGCGCCGGCGGCTCGGCCGCCTTCGAACAGCCGGCTTTTCGGCAACTGAGAAATCCGCTAACGCCGACCAAGCTGGTCTCTGACGACGAGCTGGAATCGATCCACCTCGCCTCGCTGCGCGTCTTGAGGGAAATAGGCGTCGACGTACTGCATGACGAAGCGCGCCGCATCATGAAGGAAAATGGCGCTGATGTCCGCGAGGGCAGCGAGCGCGTGCGCTTCGACAGCGACATGATCCTCGATCTCATCTCCAACTGCCCGTCGGAATTCACGCTCCATGCCCGCAACCCGGCACACAATGTGCGCTTCGGCGGCAACAATGTGATCCTGTCGATGATGGCGTCGGCACCGAACTGCTCCGACCTCGATCGCGGCCGCCGTCCGGGCAACCAGCAGGACTACCGCAACTTCCTGCGCCTGGCGCAGATGCACAACATCCTGAACTGCACCGGCGGCTACCCGGTCGAGCCGACCGACATCCACCCGTCGGTGCGCCACCTCGAATGCATCCGCGACCTCGCCACGCTGACCGACAAGGTGTTCCACATCTATTCGCTCGGCAAGGAGCGCAATGTCGACGGCATCGAGATCGCCAGGATCGCCCGCGGCATCAGCCATGAGCAGATGCTCGAAGAGCCGTCCGTCTTCACCATCATCAACACCAATTCGCCGCTGAAACTGGATGTGCCGATGATGGAAGGCATCATCCAGATGTCGAGCAAGGGTCAGGTCGTCGTCATCACGCCCTTCACCCTGTCCGGCGCGATGGCGCCGGTGACCATCGCCGGTGCGCTAGTGCAGCAAAATGCCGAGGCGCTGTCCGGCATCGCCTTTGCCCAGATGGTGAGAAAGGGCGCGCCGGTTGGCTATGGCGGCTTCACCTCGAATGTCGACATGAAGTCAGGCTCGCCGGCCTTCGGCACGCCTGAATATATGAAGGCGCAGCTTGTCGGCGGCCAGCTTGCCCGCCGTTACAAGATCCCCTACCGCACCTCCAATACCTGCGCCGCCAACACCGTCGACGCGCAGGCAGCCTATGAAAGCGTGTTCTCGCTGTGGGGCGCCATCCAGGGCGGCGGCAATCTGATGATGCACGGCGCCGGCTGGCTCGAAGGCGGCCTGCGCTGTTCCTACGAGAAGACCATCCTGGACATCGACCTGTTGCAGATGGTGGCCGAGTTCCTCACCCCGCTCGACCTGTCCGACGAAGCGCTCGGCTTCGACGCCATCCAGTCGGTCGGCCCCGGCGGCCATTTCTTCGGCACCCAGCACACGCAGGACCGCTACAAGACAGCCTTCTACTCGCCCATCCTCTCCGACTGGCGCAATTTCGAGACCTGGGCCGAAGCCGGATCGCCGACCGCGCTGGAAAAGGCCAACAAGGTCTGGAAGGAGCGGCTGGCATCCTACGAGGAACCTTATATGGACCCGGCGATCCGCGAAGAGCTCAACGACTTCGTCGAAAAGCGCACGTCCGAAGGCGGCGCGCCGACCGATTTTTGATCAATGTTGTTGATGAACTGATCATTCGTATGGATCTGATGAACAGTCGACCCCCACTCCGTCGAGCTGCGCTCGACACCTCTCCCCCGATCGACGGGGGAGAGGAAAGGCGCGAAGTTATGCGGGCTGGCTCCCTTCCTCTCCCTCCGGAGGGGGGAGAGGTGGCGCCGGGAAGCGGCGACGGAGTGGGGGAAGGCGCTGGTCAAACCCGCAGTCGCCGCAAGAATGGCACTACCCTGCGAGCCAGAAAACTTAGACAAGGTGACAATCAGGCCGAAGCTCTGCTTTGGCCTGAGTTGAAAGCCCGCAAACTTGGCGGCTACAAATTCACGCGACAGTTCTCTATCCGACCATACTTTGCAGACTTCGCCTGCCGCGAAAAATGGCTTGTCGTGGAAATCGACGGCCATCAACACGCCGGCAGCTCCTATGACTGTCGCCGTGACGATTTCATGCGCGCGCAAGGCTATTCGATCCTGCGTGTTTGGAACCATGACGTCCTGAACCATCGCACTTCCGTCTGCGAAACCATCCTTGCCGCGCTTGATGGCAGGTTGGCCGAGAACGTCGCTGCGGCCGATCTCCGCTTTGTTTTCACGCCCCGCCCATTCGATTCAATCTCTTAAAAAACGGACCTATCTCTCATGAAATCTCATGTAAAAGCGGTTGTCATTGGCGGCGGCGTCGTTGGCTGCTCGGTGCTCTATCACCTGGCCAAGGCCGGCTGGACCGACATCATGCTGATCGAGCGGTCCGAGCTCACCTCCGGCTCGTCCTGGCACGCAGCCGGCGGCTTCCACACGCTGAACGGCGATCCCAACGTCGCCAAGCTGCAGGCCTATACGGTGCAGCTCTACAAGGAGATCGAGGAAATCTCCGGCCAGTCCTGCTCGCTGCATCTGACCGGCGGCGTGATGATGGCCGATACGCCCGAGCGCATGGATTTTCTGCGCCTGGCCCACGCCAAGGGCCGCTATCTCGGCATGGACACCGAGCTGATCACGCCCTCCGAAGCCAAGGCGATGTTCCCGCTGATGGACGAGACCAATTTCGTCGGCGCCATGTGGGATCCGGTCGAAGGCCATCTCGATCCCTCCGGCACGACGATCGCCTACTCCAAAGCGGCCAAGAAGCTGGGCGCCGAGATCGTGCTGCGCAACCGCGTCGTCGAACTGACGCAGGAAGTTGACGGCACCTGGAACGTCGTCACTGAACAGGGCACCGTCCACGCCGAGCATGTCGTCAACTGCGGCGGCCTGTGGGCGCGCGAGATCGGCCGCATGGTCGGGGTCGAACTGCCGGTGCTGGCCATGGAGCACATGTACCTGCTCACCGAGCCGATGCCCGAGGTCGAAGAGTTCAACAAATCGACCGGCCGCGAGATGATCGGCGTGCTCGACTTCAAGGGCGAGATCTACACCCGACAAGAGCGCAACGGCATCCTGCTCGGCACCTATGAAAAGGCCTGCAAGCCATGGTCGCCGGTCAACACGCCGTGGGATTTCGGCCATGAACTGCTGCCGCCCGACCTCGACCGCATCGCGCCGTCGCTGGAGATCGGCTTCAAGCATTTCCCCGGCATCGAGAAAGCCGGCATCAAGCAGATCATCAACGGCCCCTTCACCTTCGCGCTTGACGGCAACCCGCTGGTCGGGCCGGTGCAGGGCCTGACCAATTTCTGGTGCGCCTGCGCCGTCATGGCCGGCTTCAGCCAGGGCGGCGGCGTCGGCCTCGCGCTGTCCAACTGGATGGTGCATGGCGATCCCGGCTTCGACGTCTGGGGCATGGATGTCGCCCGCTTCGGCGAGTGGGCCGGCCTGCGCTACACCAACGCAAAGGTGCGCGAAAACTATTCGCGCCGCTTCTCCATCCGCTTCCCCAATGAAGAGCTGCCGGCTGCGCGTCCGGCGCAGACGACGCCGCTCTATGACACGATGCTCGCCAACAACGCCGTCATGGGCGATAGCTGGGGCCTGGAGACCCCGCTGTGGTTCGCGCCGAAGGGCAAGGAGCCGAAGGACGTCGTCTCCTTCCACCGCTCAAACGATTTCGGTCCTATCGGCGAGGAAGTGAGCGCCACGCGCGAACGCGTCGGCGTCACCGAAATCGCCAACTTCGCCAAATACGAAGTGTCGGGACCTGCGGCTGAGGATTTCCTCAACCGGCTGATGACCAACCGCATGCCGAAGATCGGCCGCATCGTGCTGACGCCGATGATCAACGAGTTCGGCAAGCTGATCGGCGACTTCACCATCGCCAAGGCAGGCGAAGACAGATTTATGATCTGGGGTTCGTCCGCCGCGCAGAAGTACCACATGCGCTGGTTCGAGAAGCATCTGCCGAAGGATGGTTCGGTGCGCATCCACCGCTTCGATCAGACGCTCGTCGGCCTGTCGATCGCCGGTCCGAAATCGCGCGACCTCTTGCAGAAGCTGGTCGATGTCGACATCTCGACCAAGGCGTTTCGCTTCATGGATTTCCGCGAAATGGCGGTCGGCGGCGCGCCCTGCATGGTCAACCGCATCACCTATACCGGCGATCTCGGCTACGAGATCTGGATGGCGCCGGCCTATGAGCGCCTGGTCTACAAGGCCATCAAGGACGCCGGCGAGGAGTTTGGCCTCGTCGATTTCGGCATGCGCGCTTTGCTCTCCATGCGCCTGGAGAAGAACTTCCCGACGTGGTACCGCGAGCTGCGCCCGATCTACGGCCCGTTCGAAGGCGCGATGGACCGTTTCATCAAGCTGGAGAAGAACGACTTCATCGGCCGCGAAGCCGCCGCCAAAGAACAGGCGGAAGGGCCGAAACTGCGCCGTGTCTCCTTCATTGTCGATGCGGCCGACGCCGATGTCATGGGCGACGAGCCGATCTGGGCCAAGGTCGGCAAGGACTATGGCACGGTGGAAAAGCCGCATGGCTATGGCGCGCCGCGCTTCGATACGGCAGGCAAGGAAGTGCGTGGCTCAAAGGCTGCCGAAGGCGCTTCCGCCGTGCGCGGCATCGTCGACGGCGACTGGCGCGTGGTCGGCTGGGTCACCTCGGGCGGTTATGCGCACTATGTGCAGAAGTCGATGGCGCAGGGCTATGTGCCGGCGGCACTCGCCGAGGACGAAAGTGCCGGACTGTTCGAGATCGAGATCCTCGGCCACCGGCGTCCGGCGCGTATCAATGTCGAGGCGCCCTTCGACCCCAGCGGCGAGAAGATGCGGACCTGAAAAGGCGACAGGGAGCGTGAGATCGTGTAAGGGGCCTTCGGCAGTTGGCCGCAGGCATTTCCCTCGATGAGAAGACGATCCCCTTGCAGTATCTAGAGAAATGGACGGACTGGCTCGGCGAAGGCAAGGTCGGTCCCTTCAACGCCGCACTGGTCTGCGTCGCGGTCTATTGCGTCGTCCAGATCGTGGTGATGGCGCTGCTGTCCCATGTCGTGGGAACCGGTGTCGGCGTCGACGATTCCGAACAGCTGATGTACATGCGCTACCTCTGGGCTGGCTATGGCGGCTCGCAGCCGCCGCTCTACACCTGGCTCGCCCGCCTCGTCGCCGCCGTGGTCGGAACGAACATCCTCGCGCTCAAGATCGTGAAGTACCTACTGATCGGAGCGGCGCTGGCGTCGGTTTTCATCGCTGTCCGCCGCCTGGGCTATTCCAGCCGCGCTGGCGCCGCCGCATTGTTCGGCCTGCTGTTGTTTCCGCAGATGGTGTGGGAGATGCAGCACGCCCTCACCCACTCGATCGCCGCTTTCTGTTTTTCAGTGGTGCTGTTTCTTGCGCTCGTTGAACTGGTGCAGCGGCGTTCCCTGGCCACCTATGTGCTGTTTGGCGTGGCGATGGCCGCCGCCATCCTGTCGAAATACAACAACGCGATCTTTCTCGGCGCGCTGATCCTGTCCACCCTGTCGCTGCGCGAAACGCGCGGCGTCATCCTCAACCGCCGGTTTTCGATCAGCCTTGTCGTGGCGGTGCTGCTTTGCCTGCCGACGCTCTACTGGAACCTGACCTACACCGACCAGCTGCTGTCGCACAGCGGCGGCTTCGGCATGGGCAGAGGAGAAAGCGCCATACAAACCGCATTCTACGGAATGCGCGGACTGGGCAAGGCTATCCTGTATTTCGCCGTGTTGCCGGCCGGCATATTCGTCGCGGCTTTGCTCATCGCATGGAAAAAGCCGGCGCCGGCTCTGCAACCGGCGCCATGGACCGAGAAACTGGTGTGGCGCACCATCGCTTTTGCCCTGGCGATGACCATCGTGCTCGTCCTGGCGAGCGGGACGACGCAATTTCGCGATCGCTGGATGCTTCCCATTCTTGTGTTGCTGCCGGTCGCGCTGGCCTTGCGGATGGATGCCAGAGGCGACAAGGGAAGGAAGGTGCAGGACGTCGTCGTCTTTGTCGGCGCAACGCTTGCCATCCTCGTGCTGCCGGTGACCTGGTACACGCACCTCAATGGCGGCGACAGCCGCGGCAGCATCGTGCGTGTCGACTACCAGTCGCTCTATGGCCAGCTGACGGCAAACGGTCCGGTTCGCACGGCGATATCGAGCTGGCACTGGGTGGGAAATCTGCGTCTTGTCGATCCCGATCTGGTCGTGCTCGACGACGAGATGCCGGACTTCGGCCATTTGCTGATCGAGCCGGCGGTGCTCGTGATGGCCAATGACAAGGAACCTCCCGAGGGCATCCTGCGGGCCTTGAGCGAGGCCGGCTATGTCGCTGACGGCTCGCCGCAGCAGTTGGTCGTTCCGATGCTGTTCGACAGCGAGCCGCCCACCCGCACGCTGACGGTCACGCGGCTGAAGAAAGCGGCCGCGGGCGCAGCGCCACAGTAAGTCGGCAGGGAGGCGTCGGGTGGAGAAACAAGGGTTCGGTCGTCATCGCAAGATCATGCCGTTCGAGCCCGGCTCCGTCGAAGCCTTGCGCGAAACATCGCGCCAGAAGGCGGCGTCGCTGAACCAGCATGTGCTGGGCTATGGCGCGCTGGCTGAAGCCGAATGGCAAGCGGCAGGCATCGCCGCGCCCGATCTTGCCGCGATGCGCAAATACCGGCTCGAGCGCCTCCGCGCCGAACTGAGGCGCCGAAACTACGCCGGCGCGCTGCTCTACGACCCCGTCAACATCCGCTACGCCACCGATTCGACCAACATGCAGCTGTGGGTCGCGCACAATCCGACCCGCCACTGCTTCGTCGCCACTGAGGGACCCGTGGTGCTGTTCGACTATTTCTCCTGCGAGCATCTGTCCGATCATTCCGGCGTCGTCGACGAGGTGCGGCCGGCAGTGTCGTGGATGTATCTCTATGGCGGCGAGCTGACCGAGCACAAAGTCCGCCGCTGGGCGGCCGGCATCGCCGATCTGGTCAAGGAGCATGGCGGCGGCAACAGCCGCATTGCGGTCGACCACATCAACCCGGAAGGCGTCGAGGAACTCGCCCGGCTCGGCATTTCGATCGGCAATGGCGAAGCGGTGATGGAAAATGCGCGGCTGATCAAATCGCCGGACGAGATCCTCGCCATGCGCCGCGCAATCGTCGCTTGCGAAGCGGCGATGGGTGAAATGGAGAAGGCGCTGACGCCGGGCATTTCCGAAAACGAATTGTGGGCCGAACTCCACCGCGGCAACATTGCGCGCGGCGGCGAATGGATCGAGACCCGGCTGCTGGCCTCGGGGCCGCGCACCAATCCGTGGTTCCAGGAATGCTCGTCGCGCGTGATCGAGGAAGGCGACCTCGTCGCCTTCGACACCGACCTGATCGGCCCCTACGGCTTCTGCGCCGATCTCTCGCGCACCTGGCTCTGCGGTGACGCCAGGCCGTCGAACGAGCAGCGCGACCTGTTCCGCATTGCCGCCGACCAGATCGCCCACAACACGCAATTGATGCAGCCCGGCATGTCCTTTCGCGACCTGGTCGAACGCTCCGTGGTGCCGCCGGGAGATTGCTTCCCGGCGCGCTACGGCGTGCTCTATCACGGCGTCGGCCTCGCCGACGAGTATCCAACCCTGCCACATGCCAGCGACTGGACGCCGGACACGCCCGATGGCGTGCTGGAGCCGGGAATGGTCCTGTGCGTGGAAAGCTATATCGGCCGTCTCGGCGACCATGAGGGCGTCAAGATCGAGGAACAGATCCTGATCACCGAGACCGGTAACGAGCAGCTTTCAACCTACCCGTTGGATGCGAGGCTGCTCGGCTGATCCGGCAAGCGCCTCGCGCAGAGCCTTGAGCGTCTTTTCCGGCGTCGTCCTGGCGGTGATGTAGGGCAGGCCTTTGCGCCTTGCCGTCCAGCCGACGACCTTCACGGCGTTTGCCGCAGGCTCGAAACGCTGCGCCAGCGCCCAGCTCTCACAGTCGATGGCAGCTATATCCGCCTTGCCCTCGGCGACCGCGACGATCGAGCCGCGATGGCCACCGCTCTCGCTGCGCGAGGGAAACATATCCATGCTCTCGCCGGCGGCCTGCAGGTCGCGAGTCAGCGCGATGATGCCCGACATCGAATCGAGGCTGTTGTAGGTAAAACACTTGTCACGCATCAGATCGAGCGGCAGCAAGGCTTTGCCATCCGCGGGCGAGCGAACCTCCGGTCCCTCGCCCGTCCGCATCACCAGCGCGCTCGAATAGAGTTCGCCTTCGCCGCCCTCGTAAGCGTCGTAGCTCGGCTGGCCGACCACCTGCACATGCTTGCTCAGGCCGAGTTCCATCGGCCCCCAGCAGGTCTGCGCGAACAGCAGCGCCGGATGCAGCCAAAGCTGGTGATGGTCGAGTTCGTCCGGCGGCAGTATCGCCGGATCGGGCGCGATCAGTCTGCCCTCGGCGTCGTGGATACCGCCCGGCACCGGCGGCAGGTCGCCATTGCGGCGCACGATTGTCTGCGGCCCATCGACGCCCTTGTGCCGAAAAGCATCGCGCAACGCTGCCCATTGCGCGTCGACCTCGCCGCGCACTTCGGGCCAGTCATACATCGGCAATGCCGCAACCAAATCACTCATGCCGACACTCAATCATCATGGCTCGGGAAAGGATCGCAAAAACGCGGCGTCCAATCAGAATTGGCCGACACGGGTTCGGGAAGTCCGGGGATTATTCCTTCGGCGGCTCGGCCGGAACCGGCGCGCTGCCAAGCCCGCTGATGCTGCGCGCCCTGATGCGCGGCTTGAACGCCCTGCCCGGCTCGGGCTGGCGGCGCAGCACCGGGTGCACGATCGGCTCCTTGGCCTTGAAGGCGTAGGCTTTGATCAGTGCGAAATAGTTCGGATAGGCGTAGCCATTGTTCATCCGCAGCCACTCGTCGCGGCGGTCGGCAAACAGTTTTGGCAGCCTGTACCAGGCAACGGTCGGGGTCTTGTGGTGAACGAAGTGCAGATTGTTGTTGAGGAACAGGAACGACAGCGGCGAGCGCTCGATGATCACCGTGCGTCCTTCAGGGTGCTCGGACCACTGATGTTCGGCGAAAGTCCGGACCGCGATCAGCGACTGGCCGAGCCAGACCGGCACCAGAATGTAGAGCCATACCGGAATGCCGAAGCCGAACTGCACGATCGGCACCACGATGGCGAGGCCGATCGCATGCAGCAGCCATGCCTTGCCGATCACCTTGTCGCCGGCAATCACATGCCTGGCGTCGTCGACGAAGAAACCGATGCAGGACAGCCAGGGGCCGAGAAAGAAACGGCCGGCCATGGTGTTGTTGATCTTGAGCAGGAATTTCATCGTCGGCGGCAGATCGTCATGCATCCACAACGCCTGGTAATAGCTCTCGGGATCGTCGAGCGGATCGGTCAGGCGCTCGTCGGCGTGGTGGCGCAAATGGAGCGTCTTGAAGCGACGGAACGGCCAGACCAGGCCGATCGGCAGGAAGACGAAGGCTTCGTTGATGAGCGCGCTGCGCGTCGGATGGCCATGCAGCACTTCGTGCATGATCGACGACTGCAAGGCCAGGATGAAGCCGAGGAGAAGAAGTGCCGGGGTCGGATAAGAGGGCCAGAGCAGGAGCCCGGCAGCGAGCCACATTCCGTAACAGAAGAAAGCGAGGACCACGGTCGGCCACTCGATGGCCGCTGCGTCGCGTCGCTTGATGCGCTTGCCTGTCATGCTATCGACCACTGTCCCTCAGTCGCCGGAATTGTTCCTGACAGCATAGTGTCAGGAGAAGCGATTCCGCTCAACGAGACAAAGTGTACAAAATGTTGCGATTGCGCATTTTTGACCGCAGATGTTATGCATTGTAAACAACCCTACGGATTCATTTACGCTGGAAGTGCTGATTCGACGGCTCGGGCGCAAATTTTTCCTAAGAGAGTGCGGAGAACGAACAGTGGACAAACGGGACCTTTCGGCAATCTTCCGGGAGCGCCTGAAGCTGCTCCTGACACGGTCCGATCTCAACCAGTCAGCTTTCGCGTCAGCAGTCGGCATCGACCGGTCGGCGCTGTCGCAACTGATGTCCGGCGCCTCGACGCGCCTGCCACGTGCCGAAACGCTGCTTAACATCGCCGCCGAATTCAAGATCTCGCTGGACTGGCTGCTCGGCCTCTCCCAGGATGAAGGCGTCACCGGCGAAATCCGCGAAAGCCTGGAGATCGAAGAGGCGCCCGACGGCTTCGACCGCACGCTGCTCGCCAAATGGTTCGCCGAGGCCGCAGGCACCAAGATCCGCTATGTGCCGGCCGGCATTCCCGATCTCCTGCGCACACGCCAGCTGGTCGACTACGAAGCCAACATCACCAACCGCAGCCGTCTGGCGCAGGCCAGCGAGACGCAGTACCGCATCGAGTACAACCGGCGCCCTGAGACCGACATGGAGGTCTGCATGCCGCGCCATACGCTTGAGATCTTTGCCCGCGGCCTGGGCGTCTGGGACCGCTTTCCCGAGGCTGACCGCCGGCAGCAGCTTGCCCATATGGCGACGCTGCTTGACGATCTCTACCCCACCTTCCGCCTGTTCCTCTATGACGGCCGCATGCGCTATTCCATCCCGCTGACCATCTTCGGCCCTTATCGCGCCGCCATCTATGTCGGCGACATGTATGTCGTGCTGAACGCCACCCAGCCGGTCCAAGCGCTGACCCAGCATTTCGACAATCTGATCCGGGCCGCCGACATCAACCCGCATGAGGCCGCCGCCTACGCGCGCAATCTGGCCGGCGCGTCATTTCCATCGGGTTCTGCCTGATCCCCAACGCCCCGGAAAGGTGCGCCGCGCGGCAATTGCCGGTCGCAAACACATTGACTGGACATAAAGACTTCTTTATATCCTTATTCCATTCAAATATCTGAAAGTCGATCCGATGACCGCGAACAATCCCATCGATGCTCTGCTGGCCGAAAAGGGCGTGCTGCTCGCCGATGGCGCCACCGGCACCAATCTGTTCGCCATGGGTCTGGAGGCCGGCGAAGCGCCGGAGTTGCTGAACGAGGCAGCGCCCGACACCATCACCAGCCTGCACCAGAATTTCGTCGACGCTGGCGCCGATATCATTCTCACCAACTCGTTCGGCGGCACGCGCCACCGGCTGAAGCTGCACCATGCGCAGGACCGCGTGCATGCGCTGAACAAGCGCGCCGCCGAGATTGCCCGCGCGGTCGCCGACAAGGCCGGCAGGAAAGTCATCGTCGCCGGCTCGGTCGGTCCGACCGGCGAGTTGCTGGTGCCGCTCGGCGCAATGACCTATGACGAAGCAGTCGAGGCTTTTGCCGAGCAGATCGAGGGTCTCAAGGAAGGCGGCGCCGAAGTCGCCTGGATCGAGACCATGTCTGCGCCGGACGAAATCCGCGCCGCGGCGGAGGCCGCCATCCGCGTCGGCCTGCCCTACACCTATACCGGTTCGTTCGACACTGCCGGCCGCACCATGATGGGCCTGCTGCCCAGGGATATCCACGGCGTCGTCGACGGACTTTCAGAGACACCGCTCGGTGTCGGCGCCAATTGCGGTGTCGGCGCCTCCGACATCCTGGCCTCGCTGCTCGACATGACCGAGGCGAAGCCGGAAGCGACGGTGATCGTCAAGGGCAATTGCGGCATTCCCGAATTTCGTGGCACCGAGATCCATTATTCCGGCACGCCGGAGCTGATGGCCGACTATGTCCGGCTGGCGGTGGATGGCGGCGCGAAGATCATCGGCGGCTGCTGCGGCACGTCGTTCCAGCACCTTGCCGCCATGCGCAAGGCGCTCGACGCGCACACCAAATCCGAACGCCCGACCGTCGCGGCGATCGTCGAGCGCATCGGTCCGATGCGCAACAAGGTGGCGACGGAAAACACCGCCGAGACCAGCGAAGCCCGCCGCGAACGCCGCCGCAGCCGCGCCTGATATCGAACTTATTCGCTGTTTTCAGCGTAACGCGATAGCGCCGTCTTGAAATCCAGGGCGGTGCCGTTGGCGTTGCCACTCATCGTCACCAGGTCACCCGACGACTGCGGATTGCCGATCTGCTCCAGCATGACGCGAAAGCGGTCATTGGTCAGCGCCGACTTTGCGGTATTCCGGGCTGCGTCGACGTCATCCATGATGCGCCTGGATTCTGGCGACAGCGTTCCCGACGCCTGCGTGTGTCTCACCGCCGGCGTCGTGTTTCCAATGTTCATGATCTGCAATTCCCGGCTCCCCAAGCCCAGTCCCGACCCCATGCAATAATAGCAGGGCATTGCGATGACGTTCCGGAAAAGCCGCGCAATTTAACGATCAGGCGGATCATCTGTGCACTTCGGATCAATCGATCCGAAAAAAGGCCGGCAGGGTTTCCCCCGCCGGCCTGCCTCACCCCGCCCGTAGCCGGTTCCCCGTATCAGAACGACCCCCGTCTGAAAGGAACCGGCGTTATTGCCACTACCGGTTACCGCCGAGCGCCGAGGCAAGGCGCACAAGCGAAAGGAACTCGGACCTGTACCCAAACGGGTCGGCTCCTCGGGCGGCGGTGGCAATCTCCATGATCTTGTCGTAGCCGAACTTCGCGGTCGCATCCTCGTCGCGCAGCTTCTGGCCGAAGGCGGCGACAGCGACGGAGAAACGCTGGTCGGTGCTGGCCTGGTCGAAGGACGCGACCTCGTTGGCCGACGTCACCGGCGTGGTGATCAGCTTCGAGACGTCTTCGTTCGGCAGCTTGTAGCGGATTTTCACGAAGGCATATTCGTCGGCGTTGGCGACGCCGCCATTGTCGACCGCGGCCTGGCCGTAGCGCAGCGGATCCATCTGCTCGCCGCCACTGCCCTTCGGCGTGATCTCGTAGATGGCGGTCACCGAATGACCGGAGCCGATATCGCCGGCATCGACGCGGTCATTGTTGAAGTCCTCGCGGTTCAAGGCGCGGGTTTCATAGCCGATCAGCCGGTACTCCGAGACCTTGTCCGGATTGAACTCGACCTGGATCTTGACGTCCTTGGCGATGGTGAACAGCGTCGAGGAGGCATCCTCGACCAGAACCTTCTCGGCCTCGGCCAGCGTGTCGATATAGGCGGCGGTGCCGTTGCCGTTCTGGGCGATGGTCTGCATCATCTGGTCGTTCAGATTGCCGCGTCCAAAGCCGAATACCGACAGGAAGACGCCGGTCTTGCGCTCCTGCTCGATCAGTCGCTTCAGATCGTCGTCATCGGTCTGGCCGACATTGAAGTCGCCGTCCGTGGCCAGCATCACACGGTTGATGCCGTCCTTGACGAAGGACTGCTGGGCAAGCTTGTAGGCTTCCTTGATACCCGCCTCGCCGGCCGTCGAGCCGCCCGGCTGCAGATTGTCGATGGCGTTGAGGATCTTGTCCTTCTCGGTGACCTTGGTCGGCATCAACACGGTGCCGGCGTCACCGGCATAGGTGACGATCGAGATGGTGTCGTCCGCCTTGAGCTTGCTGACCAGCAGCCGGAAAGCCGACTTGAGCAGCGGCAGCTTGTCCGGCTCATCCATCGAACCCGAGACGTCGATCAGGAACACCAGATTGGCCTTGGGCTGCTCGACCGGCTTGATGTCGAAGCCCTTGATGGCGACGTGCATCAGCTTGGTGTGCCCGTTCCACGGCGTCGGCATGACGCTGACGGTCGAGTTGAACGGCGTCGAAGCCGAGTCCGGACCCTTCCAGTCATAGGGGAAGTAATTGACCATCTCCTCGACGCGCACCGTGTCGGCCTGCGGCAGGTAGCCCTGCTTCAGCGAGCCGCGGACGAATGAATAGGAAGCGGTGTCGACGTCGATCGAGAAGGTCGAGACCGGATCCTGAAGCGCTGCATGCACCGGATTTGTCTTGAAATCCTCGACGCGGTCGCGGTTTGGCTCCTGAGGCGCTATCTGGTCGGCCGGCATCGTCGAAGGCTGTGCCAGGTACTTGGATTCGGTCGCGCCGGCCATGCGGTCGACCCGCGCGCCGCCGGCCGGAGCAGCGGTGCCGTCAAGCGAAAACTCGCGGCTCTCAACTGGCGCAGGCTCGGCCAACACGCCGCGTCCCAGCGCATCCTGCTGCGCCGGGGCAACAGCAACGGTCGATTCGGGCTTCGGCGGCGCGGGTGGCGTAAGCGGCGTAGTGGTGTCGCGGCTTCGCACATCGGCGTCGGCCTTCTTGTCGCCTTCAGGCGCCTGCTTTTCTTTTACCGGCGCGTTGATCGCCGGCCCATTGGTTGCCGGCTTGTCGGCCAGCGTCTCAGTGATCTTCTCGTCGCTACCGAACGGCAACGGCTGTTCCCTCAGCATGTGGAAGGTGGCGTATCCGGCGATCGGCAGGGCGACGAGCCCGGCAATGGCTGGCGTGGCGATGAGTTTCTTTTGCATGATCTCGCTCCAGAGCTTTTGTGCTCGCTCTGTGAGACGAAGCCCGCCGACCGATCCTTGGGTGACGGCCGAAATATTTTCCTGATCATAGGCGCGCATGGCGGCTTCGAAGGCGCGTGCCTTCGCGCTCTCGCCGGGCGCCGGTACTGCTGCGTCGCGCAGCCTGTTGAGTTCGTTGTCGTCGACCATGGTCACACTTCCCCGGCTGAACGCATGAACGTCTTCAGCCGTTTCTTCGCTTCATGGATGTGCCAGGAAACCGTCGTCTCCGAGATTGCCATCGCCTCGGCGGCGGCCGCATGGCTCAAACCTTCGCCATAGACAAGAAGTACTGCGTCGCGCTGCTTGTCCGGCAATTGCCGCACCGCTGCCCAGAGCGCCTCAGTGGGATCTTCAGGCTCGGCGGATGCCTCTCCCGAAATCATGCTGTAGGCGCCGAAAGCCTCGGTCTTGACGTTTTCGCGCGTCGTCTTGCGCATCATGTCGCGCGCCGCGTTCAGCGTCACGGAATAGAGCCATGTCGTAAACGCGCCGCCGCCGCGATAGTCGCGGATCGCCTTGCCGAGACGGACACAGACCTCCTGGGCGATGTCTTCGGCATCGGCCTTCTTTCCGCACCAGCGATAGGCGGCGCGATAGACGAAGTCGTAGTGCCGCTCCAGCAATTTGCCGAAGGCACCCCTGTCTCCGCCTTTCGCCCGCCCGATCAATTCGGCGTCGGAGGCTTCGCTTTCATCCAGCATCATCGCCATCATTTGCCTGTTGGACGAAGGCTAATGGCCAATCCTTGGGGTTATGGAAAGATTTTTTTCCGAGGCGACGGATGCACGCGCAACAGGTGCGCTGAGATTCAGGTGAGGCCGAGCCGAAAACGATGGATTTCGAGAACCGGAGTGGAGCGTACTTTTGGTACGCGAGCACCGGAAGCACTGAAAGCCGTCGTTTGCAGGCCGGCCTCACCTGAATATCAGCACACCTGGCCCGAGGCCCAGCCGGACGACCAAGCCCACTGAAAATTATAGCCGCCCAGCCAGCCCGTGACATCGACGACTTCGCCGATGAAAAACAGCCCCGGCACGGATTTCGCCTGCATCGTCTTCTGATCGAGCCCGTTGGTATCGACACCGCCAAGCGTCACTTCCGCCGTGCGGTAACCCTCGGAGCCGGCCGGCTTGATGCGCCAGTCGTTGACGGCGGCTTCGACGGTTTTCATTTGCAGGTCTGTCAAATCAGCGAGATTGCCATCGATCCCACTGCGCTCGGCGACTGCTTGCGCAAGGCGCTTCGGCAAATGGTTTGCAAGCACCGTCTGCACCGCTTGCCTGCCGTTGACGCGCCGGGCGGCGCGAAGCAGTTCCGCCACATCCCTCCCCGGCAGCATGGCGATGCGGATCTCGTCGCCCTCGCGCCAATAGGACGATATTTGCAGGATGGAAGGCCCGCTCAAGCCGCGATGCGTAAACAGCATCGCTTCTGAAAACCGCGTCTTGCCGCAGGCGACTTCGGCATCGACGGCATTGCCGGCCAAAGGCGCCAGCCGCTCCAGCGTTCTTGCGTCGAAGGTAAGCGGCACCAGCGCCGGCCGTGTTTCCACCACCGCAAGGCCGAATTGCGCCGCAAGCTCGTAGCCGAAACCGGACGCGCCCATTTTGGGGATCGACTTGCCCCCGCAAGCCACGACTAACGAGCTGCAAGCGACGCTGCCAGCGGAGAGCGTCAGCACAAACCCGTCCGCGGTCTTGCTGACGTTCCTCACCTCGGTCGACAACGCCAGTTCCACACCCCAATCCTGCATGTCGGAAACCAGCATGTCGATGACCTGGCGCGCCGAGCCGTCGCAAAACAGCTGTCCCAGCGTCTTCTCGTGATAGGCAATGCCATGGCGTTCGACGAGCGCGATGAAGTCGCCTTGCGTGTAGCGGCTGAGCGCCGAAATGCAGAAATGCGGATTGCCGGAGATGAAATTCTTCGGGCTGGTGTGGATGTTGGTGAAATTGCAGCGGCCACCGCCGGAGATGCGGATCTTCTCGCCGGGCTTTGCCGCGTGATCGAGCACCAGGACCGAGCGGCCGCGCTTGCCCGCCTCGATGGCGCACATCATTCCGGCCGCACCGGCGCCGATCACCACGACATCATAGGATTGCATCAGGCTGTTCGTTCCCGCTCGACTGGCGCTGTTTTAACAGGCCGCGCCAATCGTGCAGTCTCTACCCGTTCGTTGCGACTTCAGGCAACGCCTCGTTAGATCAGCGTCTCGGCGAACAGCGTCGTCAGTCGCTTCCAATGACGTTCGGCGCCGGCCGCGTTGAAGACGCTGTGGTCCGACACGCACCAGCCATGCGCCATGCCGGTATAGTTTTCGATGGCGTGGTCGACCTCCGCCACGCGCAGCGCCTCGACCAGCCGCGCCGACTGCTCCGGCGGAAAGCTGCGGTCGACGCCCGATGTCCCGACATAGACGCGCGCCTTGATCATTGCGGCCTTGCGGTGCGGGCTGTCGGCGGCATCGCTGGCCAGATTGCCGCCATGGAAGCTCGCCGCCGCCACGATGCGATCGGGATAGGTTGCAGCCGCATTCAAAGCCCGCGCCCCGCCCATGCAGTAACCGACGACACCGACCGGTCCGGTGACACCTTCAGCGGTAAGCGTGTCGAGGAACGCCCTGCTGTCGCGGATGGTCATGTCCTGTGTCGTGCCGTGGACCAACGCCGTCAGCGCGACCTTGGTCTCCTCGACGACGAAAGCGGTCTTGGGCTCGAACGGCCCGTAGGGTGCTTTGCGATAGAAAAGATCCGGCACCAGCACGGCATAGCCCTCGCCTGCCAGCCGTTCCGCCATTGCGTCGAGCGCCGGTCGCGGACCGAAAGCGTCCATATAGAGAATGATGCCGGCCCTGGACGAGGAAGCGGTCGCCGAGCGGAACAGCCCGGCTTTCGCCACGCCGTCCCCGGTCTTGATCTCAATGTCCTGCTTCGCCATGGCCCGCTCCGTTAAATGTCGTGCGATACATATAAGCAGGCACCGTCAGGGCAAGCCGTTCCCTGACAATCCCGTTCAACACTTTGTGCGGGCTTTCGACCCGGCTACAGGCCGGCAAACGCCGTCATGTGAAAGGCCTGAACCTCAGGCGGATAGCGATGGGCCGTGCCATACGGACAGGCGTTGCGGTCGAGGCAGCCGCCGCCGCGGCATGGTTCGCCCTTCGATCCCCGCACATGCGCCAGGCAAGCCTGATGAGCGAAACCATCCGCGGAATAGGCGTCAACCGGACAGGATTTCAGGCAAGGTTTTGCGACACAGGCGTCGCAAAGGTGAATCGCTTCGCGACGTTCAGGAAGCGCGATCTCATCCTCGAACAGCAACGCGCCGCGATAGGCATGCCAGAGCCCGTACTGCGGATGCATCAGGATGCCCAGCGGCGACGGTCTCAGCCCCTCCGCTCGCATCGCCCATTGCTGGAACGGCAGATAAGGTCTGTCCGAAGGCGAAACGGCGCGCGCGCCGAATTTCTCCGCCACCGCACCGATCACTGCGCGCGACCATGTGTCGAGCGGATTAGCAATGGTTTGCGGTTGCCGGTCGCGCCAGCGCAGGAAATGCGGCCAGGGTGCCGCTCCCGCCTGCCCCACCAACAGCACGGATTTGGCGGGGGCAACTGAAGGGCCATGCGGCGGCGTTTCGCTTGTTGCGAAATTGAAGCCACCGCGCAGGATGAGGCCGTCGGCGGAAAGCGCGGCCGCTATCTCGTCAGCCCGGCGCCACGCAATCATCCCTTCTTGTCCGGGTCGGAGAAAGCGCTCCGCCAGACTTCCTTGTGGATGATGTTGGCGACTTTAGCCCCGCCTGACTCGGGCTCCTTTCAGGTGAAGGCGTCAGCCATCGACGCCTTCTTCGTCGCAATGTAGTCCTTCAGGCCGTCGTCGATGCCCGGATCGAGATAAGGCGCCTCGTAGGTCTCCAGCCAGCGGCGGGCGAGTTCGTTGGCGCGCTGCGGCGCTGTCTTCTCGCCCTCGGCCAGCCACTGCTCGTAGGAATTGTTGTCGGCGATGCTGGAGCGGTAGAAGGCGGTCTGGAAATTGGCTTGGGTGTGGTCGCAGCCGAGATAGTGGCTGCCCGGGCCGACCTGGCGAATGGCGTCCATCGCCTGGCCGTTTTCCGAGAGGTCGACGCCTTCGGAAAACTTTTGCGTCATGCCGAGCTGGTCGATGTCCATCATGAATTTTTCGTAGCAGGAGGCCAGTCCGCCCTCGAGCCAGCCGGCCGAATGCAGGACGAAATTGGTGCCGGCAAGAATGGTCGAGTTGAGCGTGTTGGCGCTCTCATAGGCGGCCTGCGCGTCCGGAACCTTGGAGGCGCAGAGCGAGCCGCCGGTGCGGAACGGCAGACCGAGCCGGCGGGCAAGCTGTGCGGCGCCGTAGGAAACCAGCGACGGCTCCGGCGTGCCGAAGGTCGGCGCACCAGACTGCATGGAGATCGACGAGGCGAAGGTGCCGAACAGCACCGGCGCGCCGGGACGGATCAACTGCGTGAAAGAGGCGCCGGCCAGCACCTCTGCCAGAACCTGCGTCAGCGTGCCGGCCACCGTGACCGGGCTCATCGCGCCGGCAAGGATGAACGGCGTGACGATGCAAGCCTGGTTGTGACGCGAATAAACCTTCAGCGCGCCCAGCATGGTTTCGTCGAACACCATCGGCGAATTGGCGTTGATCAGGCTGGTCAGCACGGTGTTGTTTTCGACGAAATCGTCGCCGAACACGATCTTGGCCATGGCGACGGTGTCTTCGGCCCGCTCTGGCGCCGTCACCGAACCCATGAACGGTTTGTCCGAATATTTGATGTGGCTGTAGATCATGTCGAGATGGCGTTTGTTGACCGGCACGTCGACCGGCTCGCAAACCGTGCCGCCCGAATGGTGAATCGACGGCGCCATATAGGCGAGCTTCACGAAATTCCGGAAATCCTCGATCGTCGCGTAGCGCCTGACACCGTCGAGATCGCGCACGAAGGGCGGACCATAGACCGGCGCGAAGACCGTGGCGTTGCCGCCGATCTGCACCGAACGTTCGGCGTTGCGCGCATGCTGGGTGTAGATGGGCGGCGCGGTCTTCAGCAGCGAGCGGCAGAGGCCCTTGGGAAAATGCACGCGCTCGCCCTTGACGTCGGCGCCCGCCTCTTTCCAAAGCTGCAGCGCCTCGGCGTCGTCGCGAAAGATGATGCCGATCTCTTCCAGCACCGTATCGGTGTTGTTTTCGATAATCGCCAGGCCTTCCTCGTTGAGGACCTCATAGATGTTGATCTTGCGCTTGATATAGGTGAGCTGGGTGCCCGGTCCGCCGCCCGAGCGCGCCGCCCGCCTTGCAGCCGCGCCGCCGCTGGCAGCACGTCCACGTCGCGCATTGGACGCTTCCTGGTCGACTGACGCGTTTTCACTCATGATCGTTTTTCCCTAAAAACCGTTTGCGGCCGCGTAGGCGGCTTCTCGCCCGGATCGTAGTCATGCACCCTATTCGAAACGGCCCGCCAGCGCCAACGCCTGTCGCAAAATCGACAAGAATTCCAATAGATTTGCGGTCGCTTTCCTTTTGCGGGAAGTCGCAAATCAGCTATGGATACCTGCCCCCGCCGGGTTAGGTATTGACGCGATTATTTTAAGCCGCCGTGATCGCATCCGCGCGGCAAGGAGCCCGAGAAAAATGGCCGACGACGAGATCATCCTCTCCGAGCTTTCCGACGACGAGTTGGTGCAGCAGATGCACGACGATCTCTATGACGGACTGAAGGAAGAGATCGAGGAAGGCACCAACATCCTGCTCGAGCGCGGCTGGGTGCCCTACAAGGTGCTGACCGAAGCTCTGGTCGAAGGCATGCGCATCGTCGGCGAGGACTTTCGCGACGGCATCCTGTTCGTTCCCGAGGTGCTGCTGTCGGCCAACGCGATGAAAGCCGGCATGTTCATCCTGCGCCCGCTGCTGGCCGCCACCGGCGCGCCGAAGCAGGGCAAGATGGTGATCGGCACCGTCAAGGGCGACATCCACGACATCGGCAAGAACCTCGTCGGCATGATGATGGAAGGTGCCGGCTTCGACGTCATCGATCTCGGCATCAACAATGCGGTGGAAAAATACCTCGACGCCATCGAGCAGCACCAGCCCGACATTATCGGCATGTCGGCGCTTTTGACCACGACCATGCCTTACATGAAGGTCGTCATCGACACGATGAAGGAAAAGGGCATCCGCGACGACTATGTCGTCCTGGTCGGCGGCGCGCCGCTAAACGAGGAATTCGGCAAGGCCGTCGGCGCCGATGCCTATTGCCGCGACGCGGCTGTGGCGGTCGAGACCGCCAAGGACTTCATGAAGCGCAAGCATAACGTGCGCGCTTCAGCCTGATCTGTTACGCAAGGCGTCTGGGCCACAATCGAAAGCCGCGCCTTGCAGCGCGGCTTTTTTGTTCCAGCTATTGGAACGGATGGCTGCGTCAGGGTTTGGTGACGGTGTCGTCGACGGCTTTCGCAGTCGATTTGATATCCCGGCCGACACCACGGACGGTGTTGGCACAGGCCGTAAGCGCCAGGATGCAGGCAAGGATTGCAATCGGCGCAACGCGTAACAGTTTCATGGACGGTTTATCCCTCTCTCGATAGATTCGCCCCACAGCAACGAAGGCCGATTCGACCAGGTTCCATGGCCAGAATGCAAAAAACGAAACCGAATCAGGACGACAGGCTGCTGGTCATCGCCTGCGGAATGATTGCGCGCGAAGTTTTGGCCGTCAAGGAGCAGCTCAAGCTCGACCATCTCGACCTGACCTGCCTGCCGGCGGAGTTCCATTTCTACCCCGACCGCATCGCACCGGCGATGGACAAGGCGATCGAAAAGGCCAAGGCGGAAGGCTATAGCAACATCTTCGTCGGCTATGCCGATTGCGGTACCGGCGGCATGCTCGACCGGGTCCTGGAGAAGCACGGCGTCGAGCGCATGGCCGGGCCGCACTGCTTTGCCTTCTACCAGGGCATGGACGCCTATGCGAAGGTCGCCGACGACGACATGATGTCGTTCTACATGACCGATTTCCTGTGCCGCCAGTTCGACGCCTTCTTCATGAAGCCGCTCGGCCTCGACAAGCACCCGGAGCTGATCAAGGACTATTTCGGCAACTACCAGAAGCTGATCTACATCGCCCAGACCGACGATCCGGAACTCGACAAGGTCGCCGAGAAGGCCGCGAAGATGCTTGGCCTCGCCTATGAGCGCCGCTCGACCGGCTATGGCGACCTGACGGCTGAATTGGCGCGGGTGGCGGCACATCCAGAAGAATTGCGTTAGGCGCCCGACTTCGGATTATTTGCTCTCCGGTTGCGGATCCGACACGAAATCGACAACGCGGCCGTTGTCTAACCGGATCGGCCCTCTTGCAGTTGGATCCTTGCGCAAAGCCTCTGCAAGCAGAGCGTCGACTGTGTCGAGATTGACCTGCAGAATTGTGCGGTCGCCCAGTTCCCAGTACTCGCCTTCATCGAAGACGTCGAACTTGTCGAAAAAAGGAGCAACTTTGCGAAGCAACTCGATGATCTCGATATGCGCCTCCGACCCCGCAAACTGGGTCTTGCAATATTGCTGCATGAAGAGGTCCCTGTCGAACTCGAACCTTAGGCGATCCGACTTGGGATGCGGCTGGCATTCTATCCCCAAGACCGGGCCGATATAGTCAACGCTGCGTTCGTCGATGACCCGGTTGAGAACCATTTCGGCCTCGTCTATCGGCCGAAATCGCCAGTCTCGAGCGATGGCAAGCGCTTCAACTTCCTGCAACAGCGCAACATATTGTTCCTCTCCGCGCAGTTGTCCCTCAAAATGGATTGTAACCCCCACGCGCACCTCCCGCGGAACATACCGCTGTTTAAGCACGGATGACAGGCCGCCGCGAATGGGTAAGTGTGCACTGGAAGATAGAATCGGCTGCTCCAGCCGCGCCAACATGGATACCACCGATGACCCCTCGCGTCCTGCTCTCCGCCCTTGGCCTCCTCTGCCTCGTCTTGCCCGCTCGCGCCGACGGCGAGGTGCAGAAGATCATCACGCCTGCCGACAAGGTGCGGCTCCACAACTATGGCGAGACCCGCAAGGCGGCGCTGGCCGAGGCAAAAGCGGGAGACCCGGCTGAGGTCAGCCAACTCGACGCGCTGCTGGCAAAGCCGATAGTGGCCTTTTCCGACAAGGACCTGAGCGGCAACTGGCAATGCCGAACCATCAAGGTGGGCCTGACCGGCCCGCTGGTCATCTATGGCTGGTTCAAGTGCAAGGTCACGGACGATGGCTCCGGCTGGCAGCTGGAAAAGGTCAGCGGCTCGCAACGCACCAAGGGCCGTTTCTTCGACGATAGCGAAAAACGCGCGATCTATCTCGGCTCCGGCTATGTCAATGACAACAAGCCAAAACCCTATGGCAGCGGCCCGGAAAGCGACCAGGTCGGCTATGCCTTCCGCACCAGCGCCAATGAATGGCGCATCGAATTCCCGGCGCCCTACTACGAATCGAAACTCGACATCATCGAGTTCAAGCGCTGATCCGTTGGTCTCTCGCTGGCCGGTCGGTCATCAAGATTTAACCTCGCCCGGCACAGAATTGAGCCGGGCAGCGCACGGCAAATGGTTGCGCGCCGGCAAGAAAGCGCGCCATGGCATCAGCGGTTGAAAAAAGTGCTGCGATCGTCATCGTCACCGAAGGCGGGCCGCACATCTGGGCCATCGTCAACGCCATCGCCGACCAGCTCGACCCTGTCAGCGTCATCCTCGAAAGCCCTGAATCCAAAAAGCATTTGCTGCTCGGCCGCGCGCGCCGCCAGGGCTGGTTTTCGGCCATCGGTCAACTCGGCACGATGGTGTTGACGAGGCTCGGCAAGCGCTTCTTCGCCGGGCACGCGGAGCGGCTGATCGCAGCGCAAAAACTGCAGACAGAGCCGAAGCCGGGACAAAAGATCATCCACGTCTCCTCCGCCAACGCAGCCGATTGCCTGCAGGCGATCGCCGACATCCGCCCGGGCGTGGTGCTGCTCGCCGGCTGCCGGCTCTTGTCCCGGCAGACGCTGGCGCAAATGCCCTGCCCGGTGCTCAACTACCACGCCGGCATCGCGCCGAAATACCGCGGCATGAATGGCGGCTACTGGGCGCTGGCCTGCGGCGATCTCCAGAATTTCGGCACCACCGTGCATCTGGTCGACGCCGGCGTCGACACCGGCGGCGTGTTGAAACAGGCGCGCGGCAAGCCGGAGCCCGGCGACACTATTTCGAGCTATGCGTTGCGCCAGGCGGCGTTCTCGCGTGACATCTGCGTCGAGGCGGTCCGCGGTGCCTTGGACGGCAAGCTTGTCACGATCGACCCCGGCCTGCCGTCGAAACAATGGTACCATCCGACGATCTGGTTCTATCTCTGGACCGGCCTGACCAAGCGGGTTTGGTAGCCAGCCTTCCCTCGGAATCTCGCCTTTCTTTTTGCGACGTCCAATAGCGTCGCTTTTGAATGCGCGCGCGTCGTCCCATAACAAGCAGCCCCACTGCGCATCCGGCAATGCTCGCACCTGCTGGACAAAGTGGTGGAGCGTCGTTTCCCTCATGGACGCACGGCGCTCTACAGGGAGTGAGAGAATTCATGGCCGATCTGATCGTCGTCTATTGGCGCGACATCCCCGCCCAGGTCATCGTCAAGAAGGGCCGGCAGAACGCCAAGCGCGAACTGCCGCTGCGCTTCACCGAGGCGATCGATATGTGCGCCATGCGCACCGGCGCCGGCGGCACCGACGATTACCTCGCCGAATGGCGCAAGGCCGATCCGATCCCGGTCGGCGACGACCTCGAAGCCGAGGTCGAGAAGGCATTCAGCGACATCGACGCGAAATACGACCGCGAGCGGCTGGTCGCTCTGGTCAAGGCGGGCGGGAAAGAAAATGTCTGACACGACTCCCGGCAAAGGGGGCCCGGCGGTGACCCAGGCCACGCAGGTCAAGAAGGCAGCGCCGAAATCCGACTACAAGCCGGCCGACGTATCGCCGCAGCGGCGCGTGCAGCGCTCGTTTGCGATCAGGCTGTGGTCGATCCGCCATTCGCGATTGCTCGAATGGTTCTACTCCAGATTCGCAGACATGTTCCTGCTGCTCCATCCGCTATGGAAAGGCCTTGGCTACGGCCGCGTCGAAGCGCCGATCAAGTTCGTTGAAAAACGCGTAAAAGGCTTCATGTTCGACTGCCGCATGTGCGGTCAGTGCATATTGTCCTCGACCGGCATGTCGTGCCCGATGAACTGCCCCAAGCAGCTGCGCAACGGCCCGTGTGGCGGCGTGCGCGCCAACGGCAATTGCGAGGTCGAGCCCGACATGCCTTGCGTCTGGGTCAAGGCCTGGGAAGGTTCGCGGAACATGGAGCATGGCGACAGGATCCTGACCGTTCAGAAGCCGGTCGACCAGTCGCTGCGCGAAACCTCGGCCTGGCTGCGGGTGACGGCGCAGTCGGCAGCGGCCCGTGAAGCCGCTGCCAAAGCCAATACCGGAGCGGGCGCGTGATCGGCCGTCAGCGCGATGAAAACCCGGCCGGCATCCATCTGCCGCTAGATCCCCTGCCCGGCCACTCCTCGCGTGGCCGACTGGAGCGCGTGCTGCGACGCGGCGAATTCGCCGTCACCACCGAGCTCAACCCGCCCGACAGCGCCGATCCCGAAGACGTCTACAACAGGGCGAAAATCTTCGACGGCTGGGTCGACGCCATCAATGCCGTCGATGCCTCCGGCGCCAACTGCCACATGTCGTCGGTCGGCATCTGCGCGCTTTTGACCCGCATGGGCTATGCCCCGATCATGCAGATTGCCTGCCGTGACAGGAACCGGATCGCCATCCAGGGCGACGTGCTGGGCGGTGCGGCGATGGGCGTCGCCAACATGCTGTGCCTCACCGGCGACGGCGTCCAGGCCGGCGACCAGCCCGGCGCCAAGCCTGTCTTCGACCTCGATTCCATGTCATTGCTGGAAACCTGCCGCATCATGCGCGACAACGGCAAGTTCCTATCCGGCCGCAAGTTGACGACGCCGCCGCAAATTTTCCTCGGCGCCGCCGTCAACCCCTTCGCGCCACCCTTCGATTTCCGCCCGATCCATCTCGGCAAGAAGATCGCCGCCGGCGCGCAGTTCGTGCAGACGCAGTATTGCTTCGACGTGCCGATGTTCAGAACCTTCATGCAGAGGGCGCGGGACTTGGGGCATACGGAAAAAGTTTTCATCCTGTGCGGCGTCGGCCCGCTGGCTTCGGCCAAGACGGCCAAATGGATCCGCTCCAACGTGCCGGGCATTCATATTCCCGATACCATCATCAAGCGGCTGGAAGGCGCGCAGGACCAGAAGAAGGAAGGCAAGCAGCTCTGCACCGACATCATCAACGAGGTGAAGGAAATTCCTGGTGTCTCCGGCATCCATGTGATGGCCTACCGCCAGGAGGAATATGTCGCCGAGATCGTCGATGAATCGGGTGTGCTGAAAGGCCGCCAGCCATGGAAACGTGAGATCCGCCACGACGATCAGATGGTCGCCGACCGGCTCGAGAGCATACTGCACGACGACATTACCGAAACGCAGGTGGATATGGTGAAGACCGCGCACTGACAGCGCGGACGGCCAGCCATTCGCTTGAATGAAACCAGACAACGATATAAAGAAATCTTTATATCAGGCGGAGAAACTTCATGACCCGGACCATCGTCGCCTCGGCGACACGAGAGATCATCATCGGCTTCGACCAGCCTTTCTGCGTCATCGGCGAGCGCATCAACCCGACCGGCCGCAAGAAGCTGGCCGCCGAGATGATCGCCGGCAATTTCGAGACCGTCATCAAGGATGCGCTGGAACAGGCCGCCTGCGGCGCCACCATGCTCGACGTCAATGCCGGCGTCACCTCCGTTAATCCGAACGAAACCGAACCCGGCCTGCTCGTGCAGACGCTGGAGATCGTCCAGGGCCTGGTCGACCTGCCGCTGTCGATCGACTCGTCGGTGACCGCCGCCATCGAGGCAGCGCTCAAGGTCGCCAAGGGCCGGCCGCTGGTCAACTCCGTGACTGGCGAAGAGGAAAAGCTCGAAGCCATCCTGCCGCTGGTCAAGAAGTACAATGTTCCAGTCGTCGCCATCTCCAACGACGAGACCGGCATTTCGATGGATCCGGATGTGCGCTTCGCCGTCGCCAAGAAGATCGTGCAGCGCTGCGCCGATTTCGGCATTCCGGCGCATGACGTCGTCGTTGACCCGCTGGTGATGCCGATCGGCGCGCTCGGCGATGCCGGCCGCCAGGTCTTCGCGCTGTTGCGCCGCCTGCGTGAAGAGCTCAAGGTCAACACCACCTGCGGCCTGTCCAACATCTCGTTCGGCCTGCCGCACCGCCACGGCATCAACGCCGCCTTCATCCCGATGGTGATCGGCGCCGGCATGACCTCGGCGATCATGAACCCGGTGCGCCCGCAGGAAATGGAAGCCGTGCGCGGCGCCAATGTGCTCAACGGCACCGACGAGAACTGCACCAACTGGATCAGGACCTACAAGGACTACAAGCCGGCCGAAGGCGGTCAGGCGGTCGCAGCGCCCACCGCGGTTAACGCTCCGGGCGAAGGCGGCGGCAATGGCAATGGCGGTCGCCGTCGCGGCGGCCGTGAAGCCCGCATGGCCAGGGGATAGAGCGAGACAGGACACGGTTTTCTTGACAGATCAAGACCGCACAAGGCCTGAAATGCCGAACTGGCAGGTAATTCTGCGAGTGGCTTTTTGCAGCGTATTTATGCTTTTGGCCGGGTCCTATGCCTTCGGCTATCTGAGTCATGAATACCTCCGGTATTTTGTTCTGTGTATCTACGCCACTGCCTTTCTAATGTTTGTCCTGATCGCATTTCCACTTCTGCTCGGGGCAATTCCCGCAAGGACATTGGACCGGCAAAGACTGGACAATTTCTCCATGTTTTGGCTGCGATGGTATCCGCTGCCGCTCATCGCTTCCTATCTGGCAAGCCTCGCATATGTGAAATCTTTTCCCAGTGCCGGCTTAGTCGAGTAATGAAAATATGAACTCGCCTGCAAACATTACCGATCCGCTCGTGCTGTTCATGCCGTCAGGCAAGCGCGGGCGGTTTCCTGTCGGCACGCCGGTGCTCGACGCCGCGCGCCAGCTCGGTGTCTATGTCGAAAGCGTCTGCGGCGGCCGCGCCACCTGTGGGCGCTGCCAGATCGAGGTGCAGGAAGGCAATTTCGCCAAGCACAAGATCGTCTCGTCCAACGACCACATCTCGCCCAAGGGCGCCAAGGAAGAGCGCTATGAGCGCGTCCGCGGCCTGCCCGAGCGGCGCCGCCTGTCCTGCTCGGCGCAGATTCTCGGCGACCTCGTCATCGACGTGCCGCAGGACACGGTCATCAACGCCCAGACCATCCGCAAGGATGCCGACACGCGCGTCATCGCCCGCGATGCGGCGATCCGCATGTGCTATGTCGAGATCGAAGAGCCCGACATGCACAAGCCGCTGGGCGATCTCGACCGCCTCAAGATCGCCTTGATGAAGGATTGGGGCTTTAAAAACCTCGAATTCGACTTCTACCTGATGCCGCAGGTGCAAGGCATACTGCGCAAGGGTAACTGGACCGCGACCGCGGCCATCCACAAGGATGCCGAAAGCGACATCGCCCGCGTCATAGCACTCTGGCCCGGCCTCAAGAACGAGGCCTATGGACTGGCCTGCGACATCGGCTCGACCACCATCGCCATGCATCTGGTGTCGTTGCTGTCGGGCCGCGTCGCCGCTTCGTCGGGCACCTCCAACCCGCAGATCCGCTTCGGCGAGGATCTGATGAGCCGCGTCTCCTATGTGATGATGAACCCGGACGGCCGCGAAGGCATGACGGTCGCCGTGCGCGAGGCGATCTCGGGCCTGGTCGACAAGGTCTGCGCGGAAGGCAATGTCCAGCGCAACGACATCCTGGATTCCGTCTTTGTCGGCAATCCGATCATGCACCATCTGTTCCTCGGCATCGATCCGACCGAACTCGGCGGCGCGCCCTTCGCACTCGCCGTCTCGGGCGCGGTGCGCATCAAGGCCTCCGATATCGGCCTGAAGCTCAACCAGGGCGCCCGCCTCTATATGCTGCCTTGCATTGCCGGCCATGTCGGCGCCGACGCCGCAGCCGTGACGCTGTCGGAAGGCCCGCATCGCCAGGACGAGATGATGCTGATCGTCGACGTCGGCACCAATGCCGAGATCGTGCTTGGCAACCGCAAGCGGGTGGTCGCAGCCTCCTCGCCCACCGGTCCCGCCTTCGAGGGCGCGGAAATCTCCGGCGGCCAGCGCGCTGCCCCCGGCGCAATCGAGCGCGTGCGCATCGACCCCGATACGCTGGAGCCGAAATACCGCGTCATCGGCTCTGAACTCTGGTCCGACGACCCCGGCTTCCTGGATAGCGTGCAGGCGACCGGCGTCACCGGCATTTGCGGCTCCGGCATCATCGAGATCGTGGCCGAAATGTACCTCGCCGGCATCATCTCCGAGGATGGCGTCATCGACGGGTCGCTGGCCGAGCGGTCGCCGCGCGTCACGGTCAACGGCCGCACCTTCTCTTATGTCTTGAAGGAAGGCGAACCCAAGATCACCATCACGCAGACCGACGTGCGCGCCATCCAGCTTGCCAAGGCGGCGCTCTATGCCGGCACCAAGCTTCTGATGGAAAAGCAGAACACCGAATACGTCGACCGCATCCATTTCGCCGGCGCCTTCGGCTCGTTCATCGATCCGAAATACGCCATGGTGCTTGGGCTGATCCCGGACTGCGACCTCGACAAGGTCTCGGCCGTCGGCAACGCCGCCGGTGCCGGCGCGCGGATGGCGCTGCTCAACCGCGGCTATCGCCGTGAGATCGAGGACACGGTCAGCCACATCGAGAAGATCGAGACCGCACTGGAGCCGAAATTCCAGGAGCATTTCGTCTACGCCATGGCGCTTCCCAACAAGGTCGATCCGTTCCCGAAACTGTCGGCGGCGGTGAAATTGCCGCCACGCAAGACCGTCAGCGAGGATGGCGTCGCCGGCGACGCCGCCCCGCGCCGGCGTTCGCGCGAAGGCCATGCCGCCAGGCGCAGCCGGGAATAAGCCGCCTTACGAAGGCCGCCAATTCGCCCAATTTCATTTGTATGCAAATGTTTCCAGATCGCACCGATCTGGAAACCGAAACGCTGTTTTGGCGCAATCCGTCCGATACAGACGTGAAGCATTTAACGGACATCGAATGGCGGACCGGACTATTCCGCCGCCACAACGCTCCAAAGGAGAATAGAGATGTTCGAGACCCTGGGCCGTTTTCGTGCGGCCATGAAGAATGCACAGGCCGTGCGCGCCATGAACAACCTGCCACCCGAAATCCAGAAGGACATCGGCTGGCCCGTGTCGCCGCGCATCGACGCCCAGACCAACCTGTCGCGTCTGATCCTGGGCTCGGGCCGCTGATGACCTTCGCCGACAAGTGCAAATTGCTGACCAAGCGCCGGGGCCGCCGCATGGTCCCGGCTGCGACCGACATCAAGCTGTGCGCCGCGCTGCTGCCCCGGCGCTGAGCCGCGCTGCGCAGAACCGCGGACATGGCTGATCAAACAACCGTGTTAGCTTGGGCCAGAATCTTGACATTTCGGCTGGAGGTACGATCTTCGAGATAGTGGGGAATTCTCTTAGTCGGCTGCTGCCGAGCTTGTGTATTCGAATGCCCAGTTTCAAAAGCCACCTCGTTTCCTTCATCCTCCGGCACAGCCGCAAGAAGGCATTTGCCAGCCCGGAAAACCTGCAGCGCTGGATCGCCTATGCGCGCAAGACCGAGGATCATCATCCCCCGGCATTGCTGCGGGAGCGGCTCGATATCACCGAGCGCAGCGTCGATGGCTTCCCTGTCTACGAGATCGCGCCGAAGGCCGGCGAACGCAGGCGCATCCTCTACATGCATGGCGGCGCCTATGTCTTCCAGATCACATCCTATCATTGGGGGTTGATCGCCGAGATGGCCGAGCGCTTGGGTTTCGGAATCACCGTGCCGATCTATCCCATCGCGCCGGAGCATGATTTCCACGCCATGTTCGGCATGGTCGGCGACGTCTACCGGCAGATGCTGGATGAGACCGACGCTGAAGACATCGTCTTCATGGGTGATTCCGCGGGCGGCAACATGGCCGTCGTGCTGACCATGATGGCGGCTGAGGAAGGCCTGCCCTTGCCGTCGCGCCACGTGCTGATTTCACCCGGCCTCGACATGTCGCTGTCCAACCCCGAAGTGTTCGAGGCGGAACGCAACGATCCGTGGCTCGGCATTTCCGGCGGGCTGGAAGCGATCCGCATGTACAGTGCCGGCATCGATCGCAGCGACTGGCACATCAGCCNTCGGCATTTCCGGCGGGCTGGAAGCGATCCGCATGTACAGTGCCGGCATCGATCGCAGCGACTGGCACATCAGCCCGCTCTATGGCGACCTCGCGGTGCTGCCGAAGACCCTGCTTCTGACCGGCTCGCACGACCTGCTCAGCCCCGACAATCTGATCTTCGCCAAAAAGGCGCGCGCTGCCGGCGTCGACGTCGAGGTCGTCTACGAGGAAGGCATGTTCCACGTCTGGCCGCTGATCGAGATGCCGGAGGCGCGTCGCGCCAGGGACAGCATCGTCACCTTCCTTGAAGGTGAGCCCACCAAGCGGCGCGCAACTGCGCGACGCACGGCGCGACCCGCTCTCGCGGCGCGCCCCGCCCAAGCAGCGGAATAGCAGAGCAATTCCAGGAAAAGTGTAAAACGGTTTTCCCGGGAAAAGCGTGTAGCGCTTTCCCTTGGGAATTGCGTCAAAACAAGGAGTTAAAGCGGCTCGCGTTTCCGTGAAACGGTGAACCGCTCTAGAACTTGCCGGTTTCGCGGAAAAGCTCGAACGTCGCGCGGATATGGTCGGCGACGGCCTTGACCGGCGCGCTGGCGTCCGGCGACACCACCATCGCCAGATTGTAGGTGCCGATATCGGGCATGCCGTCCTTCGGGCAAAGCTCGACCATGTCGTTGCCGAGGAATGACTTCGGCAGCGGCGCAACCGCGAGGTCGGACATGATGGCGGCGCGCTGGCCGGCCGTGTGGGCGCTCATATAGGCGATGCGGTAATTGCGGCCTTCACGGCTCAGCGCATCGAGCGCGCCGGCCCGCCAGGCGCAGCCCTCTTCCCACAGCGACACCGGCAAAGGCTCGCGCAGATGCGCGCTGCCGCCCTTGGCGCCGGCCCAGACGATCGGCTCGGTGAGCAGCACCTCGGCGCCGAGCGCGCTGGTCTTGTAGGAATTGGTCAGCAGCGTGATGTCGAGCGCCCGGTCGTCCATGCGACGGCGCAGATTGCTGCTCTGGTCGATGGTGACGTCGACGGCGATCGACGGATGCGACTGCGCGAAACGCTTCAGCACATGCGGCAACACGCGCTCGCCATAGTCGTCCGGCGAGCCGAGCCGCACCACGCCGACGATCTCGGGGATGATGAACTTCGACACCACCTCGCGGTTGATCGACAACAGCCGGCGGGCATAACCGAGCAGCATCTCGCCATCCGTGGTCAGCGTCACCGAGCGCGCATCCCGCGCGAAAACAGAGCGCCCGAGAATGTCCTCGAGCTTCTTGATCTGCATGGAGACCGCCGACGGCGTGCGGAACACCGCATTGGCCGCCGTGGTGAAACTGCCGGTCTCTGCAATGGCCACGAAGGTGCGCAAAACGTCGAGATCGAGCAGCGGCAGCGGATGATTGAGTGGGGCGTTCATCGGGATCGACCTTCAATTTTTCTGATGTGAAGCATCATTCCATTTCGTTTGATTGAACATCAGATTGGGAGGATAGTCAACTCCATCGAAGGCAGGACGTGCCATGGCTCCAACGCTCCTGACACGGAATTGCACTCGATGCGGAATATCCAGGCGACGGAACGCGTTCATGCGGGACGTGCCACAACCAAAGGAGAATGAGATGTCTATCCTGTCATCCATCGGTCGGCTTGCGATCGAATTCAGCGCGGCCCGCGCTCGCTTCCAGACCGAACGTGCGATCCGCTCGCTGCCGATCGAACTGCAGAAGGATATCGGCTGGCCTGAAGCTGCCGACACCAAGACCGGTGCACGCCGCGGCGTCGGATCCTGGGCTGGAGCAAAGTAAACCATTGTGTACCATGCGCTGAAGGCCTGCCGCGCAGACCAGCCCGGCAGGCCTTCTCTATTTTGCCTCGCAGGCTTTCTCCAACTTATTTGCATTCAAATGATTTTCAGAGCCATGTCGCCGCTGCATGGCGTATATGCGTCACTTGCATGGCGCCTCAATGTCGCCGGTAACACGCTGTAAGTAATCGTAAATTTTGGGCACCATGCCCAATAATGTCGCAAACGATGTCGCATTTCCATTCAAGCGCTTCGCATTTGCGATTTAGTTTCTGCTCACGCAGGCCTATATCGACGCCAGCAAACGAGCTGCCCCACTCCATCAAGCGAAGGCGACCCGTCTGAGCAACCGATAGGAGATGATGATGAAGCTTTTTGCCCGCCTCTTTGCCCGCCGCGAAATCAACCTGACGACCGCTCTCGAGCGCCAGCGCCTTGCCAATACCATGCCCGGCCAGACCGGCGCCATGAATGCGGTGCGCCTCGGTTTCGTTGCCTGAGATAACGGCTAGCGCTCAGCGCTTCCCTGCCGCTGCCGACAGTCGATAACAGCGCCGCTTCGGTTTGACCGAAGCGGCGTTTTTCGTTCTGAAGCCGATGTCGCCGGGAGAGCGATGCTCAATCCGGCGGCAGCCCGTGCCTGTCATCCCGGACGATTGCTCATTTGCGACCCATGTCGCAAATATAGTTTCCGCTTAGCCCCCTAGCCAATTGACAGGAATGGTTTTTCCTGATGTCGCTGTGCTGTTCGCGACATCCTGTTCGCGCCATGGCTGCGTGAGGTTCCCTTGAACGCCGTAAAGCATCCGATCAAGCGATCGTTTGTATTCTTCCTTGTCCCGGACTTCACCATGATCGCCTTTGCGACGGCGCTCGACCCGCTGCGCTCGGCCAACCGCATGCTTGGCTATGAGGCCTATCGCTGGCGCCTCGCCAGCATCGACGGCAAGCCGGTGCGCGCCTCCAACGGCGTCGAATGCGCCGTCAACACCTCGCTCGAGGAAGAGCGCAAGAAGATGGCCGGGCCGGATCGGCCGAACATGGCCATCGTCTGCAGCGGCATGAATGTCGAGCGCTACCAGAATAGGTCGGCCTTCGCCTGGCTGCGCGAGGAATACAACAGAGGCGTCGCGGTCGGCGGCCTGTGCACCGGCGCGCATATCCTTGCCGCCGCCGGCCTGCTCTCCAACAAGCGCTGCGCCATCCATTGGGAAAACCTGCCGGGCTTTTCCGAGGCCTTTCCGAAGGCCAACGTCTTTGCCGACCTCTTCGAGATCGACCAGAACATCTACACCTGCGCCGGCGGCACTGCGGCACTCGACATGATGCTCAAGCTGATCGGCGACGATTTCGACGACAATCTGGTCAACCGCGTGTGCGAGCAGGTGCTGACCGACCGCGTGCGCAGCCCCACCGACCGCCAGCGCCTGCCGCTGCGCGCCCGCCTCGGCGTGCAGAATTCCAAGGTGCTGACCATCATCGAACTGATGGAAGGCAACCTCTCCGAGCCGCTGTCGCTGATCGAAATCGCCGACCATGTCGACCTGTCGCGCCGCCAGATCGAGCGGCTGTTCCGCACCGAGATGGGCAGGTCCCCTGCCCGCTACTACCTGGAAATCCGCCTCGACCGCGCGCGACACCTTTTGATCCAGTCGTCGATGCCGGTGGTCGAAGTGGCGGTCGCCTGCGGCTTCGTCTCGGCGTCGCATTTCTCCAAATGCTACCGCGAGCTCTACGCCCGCTCGCCGCAGCAGGAGCGCGTCGACCGCAAGCAATTGCTGGCGGCTTGAGAGTCACGTGACCGCGCGAACGGCACTCTCCAAAGAACTCGCCGACCGGCAGAGTTTCCGCCTCGACGTCGAAAAATGGGCAGCATTCATGGCGGCGTTGGAAACTCCTGCGCGTGACCTACCACGCTTGAAGCGATTGCTGAGCGAACCGAGCATCTTTTCCGTAGGCGACCCAGCTTAGGTCACTGCGCCTGCGCCGTCCGCATAGCCTCGACGCGGATATCCTCGGTCAGCCGCGCCTTGAGCGCCGAGAACTCCGGGCTGGTCTTCAGCGTGTAGTGGCGTGGATGCGGTAGGTCGATGGCGACATCCGACTTGATGCGGCCTGGCCGCGCGCTCATCACGATCACCCGCGAGGCCATGAAGATCGCCTCCTCGATGTCGTGGGTGACGAACAGCACCGTCTTCTTGCGCCGTTCCCAGATGCCGAGCAGCAGTTCCTGCATCAGCCCGCGCGTCTGGTTGTCGAGCGCACCGAACGGCTCGTCCAGCAACAGGATTTCGGGGTCGTTGGCGAGCGCCCGGGCGATCGCCGTGCGCTGCTGCATGCCGCCGGACAGCTGCTTTGGCCAATGGTTCTCGAAGCCCTTGAGCCCGACGAGGTCGACATAGGAAGCGACGATCCCGTCTCGCTCCTTTTCGGCCATGCCGCGTTCGCGCAGGCCGAAGGCGATATTCTGCGCCACCGTCAGCCACGGAAACAGCGTGTAGGACTGGAATACCATGCCGCGATCCGGTCCCGGCCGCGTCACCGCCTTGCCGTCAAGCAGCACACGGCCTTCGCTCGGCGCTTCCAGGCCGGCAACGATCCTGAGCAGCGTCGACTTCCCGCAGCCGGACGGCCCCAGAATGGTGATGAAGTCGTTGGCGGCGACCGCAAGGTCGACCGGCATCAGCGCCTTGACCGGCTGCCCGCCACGCACGCCGGCGAAGGTTCGCGAGACGCCTTCGATAAGCAACTTGCTCATGCCAGGCTCCAGGGGAAGAGCCAGCGATTGAACGCCTTGAAGGCGAAGTCGGACAACAATCCGATCAGCCCGATAACGATGATGCCGAAGATGATCTGCCCTGTCGCCAGCCGCGACTGGCTGTTGATGATCATGTAGCCGATGCCTGAGGACGAACCGATCAGCTCGGCGACGATGACATAGGTCCAGGCCCAGCCGAGCACCAGCCGCAGCGTCTCGGCAATCTCGGGCGCATTGGCCGGCATGATGACCCGTTTGACGATACCGCTGTTGGTCGAGCCCAGCGTATAGGCCGCCTCGACCAGGTCGCGCCGCGTCGAGCCCACCTTGACCGCGACGATCAGGATGATCTGGAACACCGAGCCGACGAAGATGACCAGCAGCTTTTCCAGCTCGCCAATGCCGGCCCACAGGATGAGCAGCGGAATGAAGGCCGAAGCCGGGAGGTAGCGGGCGAAGGAGACGAACGGCTCCAGAAACGCTTCTATTGGCTTCCAGGCGCCCATGGCGATGCCGATCGGCACGGCGACGATCGACGCCAGCAGGAACCCGCCGAAGACCCGCCAGATGGTGATCAATATGTCGAGCCAGAAGCGATCCTCGACCAGCAGCCGCCAACCATCCCGCAGAATCGACAGCGGGTCGGCGAGGAAGATGCGGTTGACGTGGCCGCCAAGCGTGATCCACGCCCAGAAGGCGACGAACAGCACGAAGAAGGAAATGCCAAGCACGGTTCGAATGCCCGGCGACACCGGATGCAAGGGGCGCATCTTCAGATCGTCCGCATCGTCAGATCGTCCCCATGCTCAGTCGCGTTGCCCGGTAGAAAGCGGCGGCGCGCTGGCACCGCCGCATGATGGTCAAAGGCCGGACTATCAGTTCGCCACCGCGCTGGTATCGGCAAGCGCTGCAACATCTGGCGCTTCCTTGATCAACCCCATCTGCAGCAGAAGCTCGCCGGCGGTCTTGGAAAAGTCCTGGAATTCCTTGGTGAAGAACTGCTTGTTCTCCGCCTTGTCGGCCCATTTCAGGTATTTCGCCGAATCCTCGAATTCTTTCGCAGACTGCTTCACGTCGGCGCCCATGATCTCGTAGGATCTCTGCGGATCGCTCTTGATCAGGTCGAGCGCTTCGAAATAGCTGTCGGCCAGCGCCTTGGCGGCGTCGGGATTGGCGGTGAGGAATTCAGGCGTGCAGCCGACCGTGTCGAGCACCATCGGGTAGTCGAGCGTGGTCGCCAATATGTGGCCCTGATCGGACTTGTCGCGCACCGCCGAGATGAACGGCTCATAGGTGACCGCCGCATCGTTCTGGCCGGCGAGGAAGGCTTGCGCCGCCGCATCCGGTTCCAGGTTGACGACGGTCACATCCTTGGTCGACAGGCCGTTCTTGTTCAGCACCCAGGCCAGCATGAAATAAGGCGACGTGCCCGGCGCCGAGGACGCGACATTCTTGCCCTTGAGGTCGGCGACGGTCTTGATGTCGTTGCGCACGACAATGCCGTCGGCGCCATAGGATTTGTCGAGCTGGAAGATCTGCTTGGTGGTCACCCCTGAGGCGTTCCACACCAGCCAGGTCTCGACCGTGGTGGCGGCGCATTGCAGGTCGCCGCTGGCGATGGCGAGCGGCCGGCTGGCCTGCGGCACCTTCTTCAGGGTCACGTCGAGGCCATGCTTCTCGAAGATGCCGGCCTGCTTGGCGAGCGTCAGCGGCGCAAAGCCGGTCCATCCGCTGATGCCGATGGTGACCGATGTGGCAGCCTCGGCCGGCACGGATATTGCAGCCGCAAGCGCCAATGCCGCGGCAGCGACGATGGTCTTGTTCATGTCGGTTCCCCTTGTTTTTTCGGATGTCGAATTGTGTCACAGACGCCCATGGGCTTGTCAATGAAGCCGGCCCTTCACGGCAGCGTGATGATGCGCACACTAACGCGCATCGAACATCCAGCTGCGGTCGCGCCACATCTTTTCGCCGACCTGGCAGTCGGTCGGCCGGTCCTGCGCCAGCATCACCAGCGGATGCCCGGCCTCCTCGCTCGCCCGTTGCGGCGAAGCGGCGCCGGCCAGCTCCAGCACCAGCTTGCGGCGGATCGCTTCGGGAAACTGCGTCCAGTCATTGACCGGGATCATGAAGGATCCGGGACCGCCGATGACGCAGTCGCTGTAGTAGCGGTCGAGATTGTTGACGTCATAGGCGCCGCCGAACCCGCCGCGCGTCATCAGCGGCAGGCCGTTGATGATGATGCCTTGCTTGACCACCGCGTCGCGGGTGATGTCGACGGGCGCGCCCTGGTTGTTGGGGCCGTCGCCGGAAATATCGATGACGCGCTTTGTCCCCTGAAAACCGCTTTCGGCGAACAGATCGCTGCCGAATTCCAGCGCGCCGGAAATCGAGGTGCGCCGGGCGCTGGCCGGCGGATGGGCGGAAAGCTGCGCGGCCACCCGCTCGGCATCGGCCCGGCTGGCGATCACCGTCCACGGCACGACGACCTGCTGCGTGGTCGCTCCCGCCCATTCGACATAGGTGACGGCGACCTTGCCGTAGGCGCCATCGGCGATAGCCTGCAGCACATTGTCGTGCGTCAGCGCCGCCACATAGCCGTGACGCTGGATTTCGAGTTCGCCCGGCGACATCGACAGCGACACGTCGACGGCCAGCACCAGCTCGACGTCGACCGGCTCGGCGGCTTGAACCGGCGGCACCAGCCAGAGCCCCAGCGCCAGCGCGGCGCTGCCTGAAAGGAAATGTCGTGCGCAAGAAAAAGCAGACATGCCCGAAGGTAAGCGAAAACCGGCTGCTGACAAAGCAAAAAGCCCGGAGAGGTGCCGGGCTTTTCGATGTGTTGGTTGGAACCTATGACGCTCAACTCCGCGGTTTCAAATTCTCCGGATCGTAGAGCGGCTTGTAGCCGACGGCAGCCACCTCGACCGGGTAGGTCTCGCCGAAATATTCGATGGCGAACTTGCGGCCCTCCTGGGCATGGGCCCAGGGCAGATAGGCGAGGCCGATGTTCTTGCCGATGGTCGGGCCATAGGCCATCGATGTGGTGAAGGAGCGGCGGCCGAGTTCGTCGACCAGCGTCTCGCCGGTCTTCGGATCCATCACCGGCATGGTGCCGACGGGATAGCGGGCAACACCCTTCGAATCGACGTTTTCCGTCATCACCAGCGTGCACAGGATCGCCGGCTGGTGCTCGCGGGCGCGGTATTCGACATGTTTTGCCTTGCCGCAGAAATCGTTCTCCTTGACCTTCGGTCGGGCAAGGTCGGCCTCGAGCAGATTGTACTCGGTCAACAGGTCGGCGTTCTGCAGGCGCAGGCTCTTTTCCATGCGCCGGGTGTTGGCATAGGTCTCGACGCCGAACGGCATGACCCCGGTCGAGCGCAGCGCGTCCCAAACGGCCAGGCCGTCTTCGTAACGCATATGCAGTTCCCAGCCCTGCTCGCCGACATAAGAGATGCGGAAGGCGGTGACGTCCTTGCCGCCGATCCTGACCGGCTTGATCGCCGCGAACGGGAAGTTCTCGAGCGAGAGACCATCCGGATTTTCGACCACTTTCTGCAGCGTCGCCCGCGCGTTCGGTCCCCAGATGCCGATGGTGACATATTTTTCCGTCACGTCGGTGATGGTGACGTCAAAGCCTTTGTCCTGCGCGGTGCGCTGCATGTAGCGGAAGTCGCGCGGGCCGGCGTCGGCGCCGTCGATCAGGCGGCAGCGGTCGGCCATGCGGATGACGGTGAAGTCGGCGCGCACCATGCCTTCCTCGTCGAGGAAGTGGGTGTAGATACCCTTGCCGATGTTGTTGTCGCCACCGATCTTGGCCGCGCACAGCCACTCCAGCAGCGCGACATGATCCGGCCCTTCGATGTCGTACATCGAGAAATGCGAGAGGTTGACGATGCCGCAATCCTCGCTCATCGCCAGGTGCTCGGCATTGGACACCCGCCAGAAATGGCGATTGTCCCACTCGTTCTCACGTATGGGAACCCGGTTGCCATACTTCTCCAGCAGATGCTCGTTGGCGGCATAGCCATGCGCGCGCTCCCAACCGCCCAGCTCCATGAAGTAACCGCCAAGCTCCTTCTCGCGCTCCCAGAACGGCGAGCGGCGGATGTTGCGGCCTTTGGAGAACGGCTCGCGCGGATGCACCGCCGGATTGTAGACCTTCATCGCCGTCTCGGTGCAGCGATCCCAGATGAACTGCTCTTTCGTCTGGTGCGGATAGAAGCGCGCATAGTCGATGGCGTGATGGTCGATTTCCGTGCGGCCGTCCGTCATCCAGTCGGCGATCAGCTTGCCCATGCCGGGGCCGTCCTTGACCCAGATGGCGACGGCGTACCAGAGGCCCCTCACCTTCTGGCTCTCGCCCATGGACGGGCCGCCATCGGCGGTCACCTGCAACAGGCCGTTGAAGGAATGGCTTTCGTTGTAGCCGAGTTCGCCCAGGATCGGCGTCAGTTCCATGGCGCGCTCCAGCGGCGCCAGGATCTGCTCCATGTCGAGATCGCGCTGCGACGGCGACAGCCGCGCCTGATCCTTTTCCAGCAAATCGCGCGGATGGCAAAGACGCGGATTGGTCTCTTCGTAGTAACCCCATTCGATCTGGCCGCCTTCGGCGGTCTTGGGATCGCCGGTGTCGCGCATATAGGCCGAATTGCCTTGGTCGCGCAGCAGCGGCCAGCCGATCTCCTTGCCGGTGCCGGCGAATTGATTGTAAGGCCCGAAGAAGGTCAGCGGATGGTCGATCGGCATGACCGGCAGGTCTTCGCCGACCATCTCGGCGATCAGCCGGCCCCAGATGCCGGCGCAGACGATGACATAATCGGCCATGATCGTGCCGCGGTCGGTGACGACGCCCTTGATGCGGCCTTCCTCGACGATGAGAGATTTGGCGGGCGTGTTGGCGAAGGATTTGAGTTTCCCCGTAGCTTCCGCCTGGTCGACCAGCTTGCCGGCGACGGTCTGCGAGCGCGGGATGACCAGGCCGGCGTCCGGATCCCACAGGCCGCCCTGCACCATGGACTCTTCGATCAGCGGGAATTTTTCCTTGATCTCGGCCGGTTCGATCAGCCGGGCGCGGGTGCCGAAGGATTTGGCCGAGGCGATCTTGCGCTTGATCTCGTCCATGCGGCTGTCGTCACCGACACGCGCCACTTCAAGGCCGCCGATGCGGGCGTAATGGCCTATCTTTTCGTAGAAATCGATGGAGTAGAGCGTCGTCCAGCAGGACAGGAAATCATGGCTGGTGGTGTAGCAGAAGTCCGAGGCGTGCGCGGTCGAGCCGATGTCGGTCGGGATGCCCGACTTGTCGATGCCGACAATGTCGGTCCAGCCGCGTTCGATCAGATGATGGGCGATCGATGCGCCGACAATGCCACCCAGGCCGACGATGACGACCTTCGCCTGTTTCGGAAACTCTGCCATTGCCGCGACTCCAAGGGGATAAAGCGGGCGTGTCCGCGCCCGTTCGAATGGCGCACAATATGCAGAGGACGTGGATGGAGCTACCGCCTGTTTGCGACACGTCGCAGATGCGACGCGACCCGGCGACCGGGCGTGCCGCCAGTGGCGATCTATCTCAGGCGAAGGCCCAGATGTCCTCGGCCTGGAAGCCGACCTGGTAGCCTGATGTCTTCAGCTTGACCACGACCTGGCCGATTTCGGCAGCCGGCAGCGCGCCGACCTCGACCTTGATCATGCCCGGACGATAGCGCTTGAGATCGAGCTGTTCGAAGACGATCCAGTCGGCGCCTTCGCAATCGACCAGGAAGGCGTCGATATGCGTGATGCCGTTGCGGTCGAGCAGCGTCTGCAGCGTGTCCGACGGCACCTCGATATCCCTCAGGTGCGGCGCGAACTTGTTGAAATTTACGTCGGCCTCGCCCCAGGCATTCTTGCCCGACATCAGATTGGTGTCGGTGACCGACGAGCAGCCGATGAACTCGATCGGCAGCGTGCCGGCCTCGAGTGCCGCGGCATCGAAAGTGTGGACGGTGATCGTGCCTTTGATTTTTGTCACCGCGACCGGCTCGATGACGAAGCGTTCCGTGTCGGGATAGTTGGCGCGCAACCGCTTCTGATTGTACGGGATCGGCTCGACCAGCACGGCCCGCGCCCGCGGAATGCGGTGCAGCCACGGCGTGACGTCGTCGAACAGCGCGCCGTCGCAAGCGCCGACATTGACCATCTGGAAGGGTTGCCCGCTGCTGAACCGCGCCTTCAGTGCAGCCTTGGCCAGGAATTTCGTGCCGCGCAACGCCGGCCCGCGATCCAGCAGACCAGCGGGCAGGCCGAGCGAAAGGGCGATGCGCGCCAGGCCGGAAATGGAACTCATGGCTTATCTCCAGGTATGGCCTGCAAGGCGATGGGCCGCCTTCCATTCAGGCTTGCCGACGCCCACAGCGCAATGATCGGGCCGACGAGCAAAAGGTAGGGCGGCAGAAGGTTCGGGAAGTAGATGCGGGTGTCGTGGATCGGAAAGACGGTGAATTTCGCCAGCACGCCAAGCACCAGTGCTGCAAGCAGGATGCCGGCGCGACGATCGAGCCGGAAGCCGGCGCGGCCGAGCGCAAACCACGCGGCCAGCGCCAGAACCGAGACCCCGACCCAGCTGTTGATGCTGATGGCGCGAATGAAGGATGCGGCAAACGCCTTGAGATAGGCGCCAACCGAGAACGGCGGCTCGAAGCCATCCATATTGTAGTGCTGCTCGATGCTGGAGAACCACAGATGCGGCCACCAGCCGGGATGTTGGGCCCAGTGCGAAATCGCGAAATAGGCGACGAAGGACGCGGCAAAGCCGGCCAGCGCGCCCCACGCCCGCTGCCGGAAGACCAGCAGCAGCACGGCGAAAATGGCCAGGAACACGATGTTGTCCGGCCGCGCCATGAAGGCCATGAAAAGCAGGAAAGCGGTCGCTGCCTCGCGGCCGCGCACATAAGCAAACAGCCCGCCGAGGAACAGGGCCGAGCACATCAGATCCGGAGTCGAGGCGCGCGCCGCGTCGCCGAAATCGGCCATGATCAGTACCGCGCCGGCCGCCGGCGCCAGCGCCAGCGCACCTTCGGTTCGCAGCCACAGCAGCGTGATCATCCCGAACAGCAGGACCGAGACCACCTGCAGCACCCGCATCGCCTCGACCGGCGACATCACCGAACTCATCGTCGACAGCATCTCGGCATAGAGGAACTTGATCCGGTACATGCCAAGCAGCGAGTGGAAGTCGGCGGCATTTTGCGCCATATGGCTGCGGAAGCCGCCGCCATCGTCTGTCAGCGCCTTGTAGTCGGCGGCCGAAACGCCGGCCTGGACCGTCCTGTAGGCATAGTCATGCAGCGCCTGCGCATCTGGGTAAGCGCCCTCCTCGGCGATTGCGAGATAAGGCAGCATGTCCCAATTGGCATCGGGCATCGTCCAGGCGGTAAACGCTGTCAGCAGGATATAGAGCGAAAACGCGATCGCGCCGATTGGCGCGGCCCATCGCGCATAAGTCCCCTCGCCCCACGCCAGAGCGGCCGCGGTCAGCCGGTCGAGTGTGTTTTGCGGGGCGGGAGACGTGCTCAGCATTGTCGGACTCGGGACTTCGCTCAACGGACTTCTTTAACGGACTTGGCTTTTGACGAAATCCTTCACGATCCCCACGATGCCGCGCGACAGCAGGCTATCGAAGGCATCGACGAAATGGTCGACATGCTCGCGCTGGCAGATCAGCGGCGGCTCGAGACGGATGACGTTGCGGTTGTATTCGGTGAAGGCGACGAGCACGTCATAGTCGCGCAGCAACAGCGCGCCGACGAAGCCCGACAGCGAGCCCTTCAGCTTGTCGTCGAGGACGCTGACGATCGGACGCAGCACCATCGGTAAGGTCTGCGAGAAGTCGTGGAACTCGAGCCCGACCATAAAGCCTTTGCCGCGCACATCCTTGATGATCTTCGGGTACTTCTCCTTCAGCGCCTGCAGGCGCTGAAGCAGATAGTCGCCGGTAGTGGCGGCGTTGTCGATCAGCCCCTCATCATAGAGCACGTTGATGCCCTCGATCGCGGTGACGCAGGCCTCGCCCATGCCGCCAAAGGTGGCCATGGCATGGATCATCGCCGTCTTCGGCGTGCCATAGGCCTTCATATAGACCTCGCGCCGGGCGATCATCGCGCCGACCGCCGCCTTGCCGGCGCCGAGCGATTTCGCCAGCGCCGTCACATCGGGCACGACGCCATAATGCTCGAAGGCATAGAAGCGTCCCGAACGGCCATAGCCGCACTGCACTTCGTCCGCCACCCACAGCACGCCATACTGGTCGCACAGCGCTCGCAGCTTCTGCCAATATTGCGCCTCTGCCTGGATGATGCCGCCGCCGCCCTGGATTGTCTCAAGCACGATGACGCCGACCTCCGGGTCGGAGCGGAACAGCCGCTCGACCGCTTCGATATCGGCGAACGGAATGCGAACGGTGTTCTCAGCCATCTTGAAGTCCGCGCGGTAGAGCTGGCCATCGGTAATGCCGAGCACGCCCTTGGTCTTGCCGTGGAAGGAATTCTCGGCATAGACGATTTTTGGCCTCTTAGGCCCGGCGGCGCGCTCGGCGAGCTTCACCGCCGCTTCCATCGCTTCCGAACCCGACGAGCCCAGAAACACCATGTCGAGATCGCCGGGCGAGCATTTGGCGATGTTGTGCGCAAGGGCCGATGCATATTGCGACATGAAGGCGATGGCGATTTCCTGGCGCTTCTCCTCCTGGAATTTGCGCCGGGCCTCCAGGATGCGCGGATGGTTGTGGCCGAAGGCCAGCGAACCGAAGCCGCCGAAGAAGTCGAGAATCTTGCGGCCGTTCTGGTCGATGTAGAACATGCCTTCGGCACGCTCGATCTTGATCTTGTGGAAGCCGAGCAGCTTCATGAAATGCAGCTGGCCCGGATTGAGATGCGCCTTGAACAGGTCGGTCATGCGCGCGACATCCATCGCCTTCGCCTGCTCGACGCTGATCAGGTCGGGCTTGGCGATGGCGGTAGGCGACAACGCCGGCGCGCCGACCATGGTGCGCGCGTTCGTCTGCTCAGGCTTGGCCATGACGGTCATTTCGGAGTTCTCCTGGTCGTTCCACTTATTCGGCGGGGGCATGATTGGCGGTGACGGCAAGCCCGTCTTTCTTGGCGCGGTATTCGCTGTAGGCGGCGATCAGCATGTCTTCGTCGCGATATTGCGGCACCCAGCCGAGCTGACGCTCGGCCTTGGATACGTCGAGCACGCACTCCTCATCGGCGATCAGATATTGTTCGGGATCCATGATCGGCATGTTCATGAGATCGAGCAGGTCGAGGGTGCGCTTGACCGCCCAGCCCGGCGTCGGGATCAGCAGCGACTTCGAGCCGGCATGCTTGATCAGGTCGCCCAGCAATTTCTTCACCGGCGGCGGATTGAGGGAGCCCAGATTATAGGCCTGGTTGGGCACGCCTGCCTTCCAGGCCGCGCGGGCAGCTTCCGCGCAATCGAACACCGAGATGAACTGATAGGGGTTCTTGCCCGAGCCGATCATCGGCACAGGAAAATTCCAGTCGATCAGTTTGAACAGCTTTTCCAGGATCCCGAGCCGGCCGGGACCGATGATGAGACGCGGGCGAAACAGCGAGATCGACATGCCGCGCTTGCGCCATTGAGCGGCGAGCTCCTCGGTCTTCTGCTTCGACCAGCCATATTCGCCGAGCGGTGCGACCGGGTGCTCCTCGGTCATCGGCTGGGTGACCGTGTGGCCGTAGATCATGTCGGTGGTGTAGTGGACGAGCTTGGACGCGCCGGCCTTGTCCATCGCCTGCATGATGTGTTCGGTGCCGTGGAAATTCACCGGAAAGAAGAAGTCGTGACGCTTGGCCCGCACCTGGATCGGCGACAGCATTTTGGCCGACAGGTTGTAGACCATGTCGTCGGCCTTCAATCCGATGTTGGCCACCGAGGCCGTATCCGTGACATCGCAGGTGACGAAGCGAACGTTGCGATAGTGCGTCAGGTCGCTCTTGACGATGTCGGCAACGACAACCTCTTCACCATCGGCCACAAGCTTCGGGGCAAGATGACGGCCGACAAAGCCGTCGCCACCGAAAATAACATGTCTCATCGAACGATCTCGCTGGTCTTGTCGGGGATGATGGAAGCGGTTTGGTCGTCATGCCCGCGCCCGCCCAAGTCTCGACCGCTTTGCGCGATCAGCACGGTGCCGACGCAGATGAAGGCGATGCCGGCAATGCGCCAGGCATTGAGGTCCTCGCGGAAGATGAAATAGGCGAAGATCGCAACCGCGACATAGGCAAGGCTGAGGAACGGATAGGCAAAGCTGAGCTCGACCTTGGACAGCACATAGAGATGCGAAGCCATCGAGATGACGAAGGTGCACAGGCCGAGAAACACCCATGGGCTGAAAACGACCTGCAACAGCCTCAACAGCGGATTGGTGCCTTCGAACGAAATCGGCCCGAGTGACATCATGCCTTGCTTCAGCATCAGCTGCGCGGCGGCATTGGTCATGACCGTGAACAGAATGAAGACGATGTATTTCATATTTTGCACCCGCCACTCGCAACGGTCCTATTACGAACCTGCAAACATTTCATGAAGTCACGACAATGCTTTGAGTAAACCACGGAACTTACGATCTATTAACCATGACTTATTCGGATTGTACCTATTCAGCTGCCTTGACACGCCCTGGCCGGCCGTTGAGCTTTTTCGCCGTCCGCAGCCAGAAACTGGACACGAACGCCGGGTCGCGCAGCGCTTCAAGCCGCTGCCAATTCGGGAAGGAGGCCGCGAAAGTATCAGCGCCCATGCGCGCATCCTTGTACGGGTTGACCGCGCCGCCGGCCGCGACCGTGATGCGGTCGAGTTCGCTGAGCAGGGCCAGCGTCCTGTCGCCGCGATTGGGGAAATCCAGCGTCAACGTGAAGCCTGGCCGCGGAAAGGACAGCAGCCCCGGCGAGCGGATCGAGCCGAAGCGCTTCAACACGGTGAGGAAAGAGCCCTGCCCGTCCCGTCGCGCCGCCTCGAGCAGCGCCGGCACGGTCTGACGCGCGACATTTTCCGGCACCACGCTCTGGTGCTGGTAGAGACCTTTCGGGCCATACAGCCGATTCCAGTCGCCGACACCATCAAGCGGAAAGAAAAAGCCCTGGTAGCCGGTTTGGCTCGGCCCCGGCGAGCGCCCCTTCTTCCACCGATAGGCGGCGTTGAAGGCGGTGAGGAACGGCCGGTTGAGCACATTGAACGGCGGCTGGAACGGCACTGAAAAACGGGAGCCGGCGCGAGACGCCGCATGCGAACCATACTCGGCATGATTGCCTGTCAACAACAGGCCGCGCCCGCGGCCATGGCCGCCGGCAAGCTGGTCGATCCAGGCGACGGCATATTCATTGGCCTGGTCGGCGGCCTCGGCCAGTTCGAAGAATTCGCCGAGATCGGCAAACCGCGTTACCTTCTCGGCGATATCGAGCGAATGCACCCGCATCAGCCGGATCGAGGCCGACAGGATCAGGCCGGTCAGCCCCATGCCGCCGATCGTCGCCGCAAACAGCCTTGCATTGTCGGTTGCCGAGCAGGTGTAGGTCCGCCCGTCCGAGCGCAGCAGGGTGAGAGACTCGACATGGCAGCCGAAAGTGCCGCGCCGGTGATGGTTCTTGCCATGGACGTCATTGGCGATCGCGCCGCCAAGGGTGACGAACTGGGTGCCTGGGACCACCGTGGGAAAGAAACCGTAAGGTGCAGTGTGCGCAATGATATCGGAGAGGAACACGCCGGCCTCCGCCTCGAGCAGGCCGGTCTCGGCATTGAAGGCGCCGATGCGGTTCAGCGGCCGCATGTCCACGACCGCACCTGGCTCGTTCTGGCAGGAATCACCGTAGGAGCGGCCATTGCCATAGGCGAGCAGAGCGTTCTTTGTCGCCTTGCCGCTTCGCATCAGCGCGATGGCATCGTCGGCCGCGATGGCTCGCTTTGCGGCCGGCGTGGCGAGGCCAAAACTCCGGTACCGTTCGCCGGCCATGCCCTACCAGCCTCCCGCGACCAGAAGGGCGGCGCCGATCACCACGACGATCTGGCTTCGCCAGTCGCGAATGATGAAGATGACCGGATCGTCATTCATCTCGTTGCGGCGCGCCAGGATCCAGACCCGCATGGTCAAATACAGCACGATCGGCGCCAGCGGCCAGACCAGCCAGGGATGCGGATAGAGTTCGCGTACCGCGACGCTGTCCATGTAGAGCGCCAGCACCAGCGCCGAGGAGAAGGCCGACGCCATTCCTGCCTGGGCGACGATCTCCTGATCTTCGATGCGGTAGCCGCGACCGGCAATGCGCTCGCCCACCGGAATGGCTGTGGTGCGCAGTTCGACATAGCGCTTCACCAGCGCCAGCGACAGGAAGAAGAAAATCGAGAAGGCGAGCAGCCAGAACGAGACTTCGACCCCGGTCGCCGCAGCACCTGCCAGCACACGCACCGTGTAGAGCCCGGCCAGCGTCAGTACGTCGGCCAGGAGCATGCGCTTGAACGACAGCGAATAGGCTGTGGTCACCACCAGATAGCCGGCGAGCACGCCCAGGAACTCGATCGGCAACAGAAGCCCGGCGGCAATGCCGATCGCCAGCAGCACCGCCATCGCGCCGAGACCGAACGGTATCGACAGCGCGCCGCTGGCGAAAGGCCGGTTGCGTTTGGTCGGGTGCTTGCGGTCAAGCGCAAGGTCGAAGAAATCGTTGAGGATGTAGATGGCGGAAGCCACGGCGCTGAAGGAGACGAACGCCAGCAGGCATTGCCAGATCATGTTGATGTTGAAGTATTCATGCGACAGCACCATCGGCACCGCTATCAGCGAATTCTTCAGCCACTGATGCACCCGCAGCATCTTGACGAATGTCTTCAATGTGCTTTTCGGCGCCGGCATCCTTTCGGCGCTATGCGCGGCCTGCCAGCGCCTCGCATGGCGGTCGGGCGCCACGACGATGGCGTTGCGTGCGGCTCCGAAAACCTTGAGGTCGTGCCGGCTGTTGCCGGCATAGTCGAAACCGCCGTCGCCATAGGCGGCGATGAGCGCGTCGCGCTTGCGGCCCGAGGTCATGTTGTGGGGACCGTCGGTCGCCAGCACATAGTCGAAGACGCCCAGATGCGCGGCGATCGCCTCGGCGAACTTGCGTGGCGTACCGGTCGCCAGCACGATCTTGCGTCCGTCGCTATGGTCGGCGAGCAGCCGCTGCAGCAGCGCTTCGCGATAGGGCAGCGAGGCCGGATCGATATCGATGCGGTCGGCGATGGCTTGTTTCAGCCGCGCCGGGCCGGCGGCCAGCCAGTACGGGACCAGGAAAACATAGAGCGGATTCTTCTTGAGCAGGATGAACAGGCCTTCCCAAAGAAGATCGGTCGCAATCAGCGTGCCGTCGAGGTCGACCGCAAGCGGGATTGCGTTCTTGTCCGACCGCGCATCCATGTCCGTTCTGCCCTATTCATAACCGGTTGCGCCGTGTTTCGGCGTCTTCGCACCGGTATAGCGGCGGAACGGCGTATTGAACGTTAAAACGCACGGTTGCAGCCGGTAGGCGCCACGATATTTCCCGCGTCATTGTTAAGCAATCGCTACCGCGAACAATAAAGGCCGGGCATTGCCCGGCCTTTACTACATCTGCTTGCCGACTTTACTTGATGCGGNTCGCTACCGCGAACAATAAAGGCCGGGCATTGCCCGGCCTTTACTACATCTGCTTGCCGACTTTACTTGATGCGGGCAACGCCACCCGAGATTTCGACCGTTTCCGAGCCGGTCAGGGCCTCGAGGTCACCATTGGGCAAGGTGACGAAACAGCCGTTCGGGCAGAATTCCACGGTTTCGCCGGCGGCCAGCGCCAACTCCGTCTTGCCGCCGCCTTCCGTCACGATCAGCGTACGGGTCTCAGCATCCTTGTTGACCGCGCTGGCGGCAAAGGCCGAGCCACTCGCTGCGGTAAGAGCGATGGCGACGACGAGCGACTTCCACATTTTGCAATATCGGTGTTTCCACACCGCCTCTGTTGCATTTCGCAAGGCATTCTCGCCTTTGCATGTGAGCTTATATGAGATGCAAGCTGAACCGCAACTGAATGCCGCATTCATGCCGCAATCGGTTTGGGAGGAGCTTGGGGCCTAGCTGGGATCGGGTTTGCGGGCCTTGCGACCAGTTTTGGCCAGCCGCTTCGCCTCGGTGGCGGCTCTGGCCTCCGCCTGCTCCTTCTCGGCGAACTCGACTTCGATCTTGTCGTCGTCGATCGGCCATGCGTCGGTCTGCTTGACCTTGACCTCGGCGCGCGGCGTCGAGGGGATTTCTATGTGCTCGGCGTCAAAAGCATCGAGAACGGCAAAGCGGATATCGTTCTGAACGATGGCGCCGTTCAGCACATCGGCCAGGAACACGCGGATCTCGAACTCGAGTGCTGCCGGCCCGAAATTGGTGAACAGCACGAAGGGTTCCGGGTTCTTCAGCACCAGCGCATGGCCGCGCGCAATCTCAAGCAGGACCGCGTGTACCCGCTTGACGTCGCTGCCATAGGCGACCCCGACCTTGATCTCCACACGTCCGAGCTTGTTGCGGTGCGTCCAGTTGCCGACGGCGTTGTTGATGAGGTTCGAATTGGGCAGGATCACCGATTGCCGCTGGAAGGTCTCGATTTCGGTGGCGCGCACGCTGATCTTCTTGACCGTGCCTGATGTGTCGCCGGCGACGATCCAGTCGCCGACCTTGAACGGCCGCTCGGCGAGAAGGATCAGGCCCGACACGAAGTTGGACACGACATTCTGCAGGCCAAAGCCGATACCCAGCGAGAGTGCGCCGGCAACGAGCGCCAAATTGGAAAGATCGATGCCCGCCGCCGAGATGCCGACCAGGCCGGCGAGCGCGACGCCGGCATAGCCGACCGCCAGCCGGATCGAGTTGCGCACGCCGGTATCGACCTTGCCGCGAGCCATAACCGAGCCGTCGAGCCAGCCCTGGAACCAGCGGGTCAGGAAATAGCCGATGATGAAGACGACGATGCCGGTGAGGATGCCGGTGACCGAAATCGTCACCGAACCGACGGTGACGCCTGTCGCCAATTTATAGCCCCAGGCCTGGATATCGCCGGGCTGGAAGCCCCACATCAACAGGATCAGCGGCAGGAACACCAGCACGATCATCAGGTTGATGGCGACGCTGACGACGAGGCCGAGTTGGTCGAGCGCGGTGTCCTCATAGCTGGAATTGGTCTTCAGCCAGCGCCCGATGGACGTGCCGGCGAAACCACCCTCCTCGCCGATCTCGCGCGCCGACAGGAAGCCGATATAGGCGGTGAGCAGGATGGTGCCAGTGACCACGACCTGCAACGAGACGAAGATGGCAAGACCGATATAGCCGAACAGCGCCGCCGCAATCGTGAACAGGCCGAGCGCGACACAGGTGTAGCGCAGCCAGGCCGGCCAGCGGCGCCAGCGCCCAGCGACGTCCTTGTAAGGCTTCAGCAGCGCCATCAGGATCAGGATGACCCCGACGATCACGGTGGCGACAAAACTCCTGGCCACCGTCAGCGACAGAGGCGAGCCCATCTTGTCGTTGACGATCGACAGGAAATTGTTGATGCCGATGACGACTGCCATGGCCGTCGTCAGCCGCACCAGCCAACGCGCCGGGCCGGTCTCGACCTGGATCAGACGCCAGTTCGGCATGCTGGGCGACAGAGCCGCATTGGTCAGGCGGTTGACACAGAACACTATGGCGATGACGGCTGCCAGAGCGTTGAGGAACACGCCTATGTCGCCGCGCAGCACATTGTAGTAGTTGTACAGGAACACCGTCGAGGCGAGGAAGGCGCTGACCGCCAGCGTCGGCAGCAAGGTCGACCAGAACGCCACCGACAGGCGACTGAGATACGTCGGATCTTCAACCGACGCGTCGGGCTCGAAGATGCGCCCAAACAGGCGGCGCCCACCGACCAGAAGCACCACGGCCAACGCAAGCGCCATGAGGGTCGCCGCGAGCATCGCCTGGAACTTGAACTTGAAGGCAAAGCTCAGCCACGACGACACCGCCCTGTAAAAATTGGCGTATTCGTCCCTTGCGTCGGAAAACACCTGCGGGCTCAGTGCATCGGACAGCACATAGCGCTTGGTTAGGCCGCTGCGAAACAGCTCGCTGCGCATATTACCGATCTTCTCGATCAGCGAATTGATGCGAATCGACAGGTTCTGCGCCCCGGCGATGACGGCGTTGATCTCCGCCTTTTCCGACGCCAGCGCCTGGCGCTCGCCGGTCACGATGTCCGGTTCAGGGGGCTGTCCGGCAGCCGGCGGGGCGCCAAGCTGCTCGAGCCTCGAATTGATCTCTCCCAGCCGCGAACGAAACGCCAGCGCGCTGTTCAGCGCACCGCGCGACAGCTCTTCCAGCTGCAGGCGGATCTCGACGAGGGTGGTGTCGTCGACGCCGTCCTCCTGGACTTTCTTCTCCAGAGCGTCGGTTTTCGTCGTCAAACCCTGCAGGATTTTCTGCTGGTCGGCGACCAGCCCGGCAGGCGCCTGGCCCAGCCCCTGCGCCATCGCGCCGAACGAATGCGGCGCCAAGGCAACGAGCGCGAGGATCAGGATCAGGCGAAAGAAGCGAAAAAGCATAATGGTGGCGACTCAAAGGGCGGCAAGGCCGCTTCTAAAGCGGTCCTTGATAGAGACGCTCATCCCGTGGAGCAAGTCGTGGCGAAGTCATGACAGTTGGGCGCCTTGCGGGAGTCGGCCAGTCGAAAAGCCATGGCGCAATCTTGGCTTTGCGCCCGCCGCCTGCTCTATAGTCTGCCGCATCGCACCCGAGCCGGATGGCTTCAGGTCTGTTGGACCTGAAATCATCCGGCTCTACAAATCAAAGATATAGAGCATGATGTCGTCCGAAAACCGCTTCACACTTTTCGGCATCATGCTCTAGGGATGACATGAAGAATGGCGGAATATTCAGCCCTTTCGCTTCTCACGAACGCGCTCAAGGGAAACAAGGACTGGAAGCCGGCCTGGCGCAAGCCCGACCCCAAGGCTTCCTATGACGTCATCATCATCGGTGGCGGCGGCCACGGCCTGTCGACGGCGTACTATCTGGCCAAGGAGCACGGCATCACCAATGTCGCGGTGCTGGAAAAGGGCTGGCTGGGTTCCGGCAATGTCGGCCGTAACACCACGGCGGTGCGCTCCAACTACCTTTTGCCGTCCAACACCCGCTTCTACGAACATTCGATGAAGATGTGGGAGAACCTTTCGCACGACCTCAACTACAACGTCATGTTCTCGCAGCGCGGCTGCCTGAATCTGGCTCACACGCCGGGCCAGTTCGACGACCTGGCAAGGCGCGGCAACGCCATGCGCCATCTCGGCGTCGATGCCGAGCTGATGAGCACCGCCGAGATCGCGCGCCTGGTCCCGGCGCTGGACATGTCGGCCTCCGCGCGCTTTCCCATCGTCGGCGGCCTGATGCAGCCGCGCGCCGGCACCGCCCGTCACGATGCGGTTGCCTGGGGCTATGCCCGCGGCGCCGACCGACGCGGCGTCGACATCGTCGAGAATTGCGAGGTCACCGGCTTCCTGCGCGACGGCGACCGCATCACCGGCGTGCAGACGACGCGCGGAGAGATCCGCGGCAAGAAAGTCGCCGTGGCCGTTGCCGGCAGCACCGGACGGGTGATGCAGCTTGCCGGCATCGACAGGATGCCGATCGAGAGCCATGTGCTGCAGGCCTTCGTCACCGAATCGCTGAAACCGTTCTGCAACACGGTCCTGACCTTCGGCATGGGCCATTTCTATATGTCGCAGTCCGACAAGGGCGGCCTTGTCTATGGCGGCGATATCGACGGCTACAACAGCTACGCCCAGCGCGGTAATCTGCCCATCGTCGACGAGGTCATGAGCGAGATGCTGGCACTGTTTCCCGGCCTTGCGCGTGTACGCATGCTGCGCTCCTGGGGCGGCGTCTGCGACATGTCGATGGACGGTTCGCCGATCATCACCACCGGCCCGCTGCCCGGCATGTATCTCAACTGCGGCTGGTGCTATGGGGGCTTCAAGGCGACGCCGGCCTCGGGCTGGTGCTTCGCATACACCATCGCCAAAGACGAACCGCACGCGTTCAACGCGCCGTTCACGCTCGACCGTTTTTATCGCGGCCTAGTGATTGACGACAAGGGCCAGGGCGCAACGCCCCGGCTGCATTAGGGTTCAAACAAATGCTTATCACTTGTCCCTATTGCGGCCCGCGCGACGTCATCGAGTTCACCTATCAGGGCGACGGCAACCGCGAGCGCCCGCAGCCCAACTCGCAGGACCTCGACGCCTGGAACGCCTATGTCTACGATCGGCTGAACCCGGCCGGCGACCACAATGAGATCTGGCAGCATTCGGGCGGCTGCCGCACCCATCTGAGGATGGTGCGCAACACGGTCACGCATGAGATTTCCAGCACCGGTTTCGCCCGCGGCGACCACAATGCCGCCGCCCGGCACAAAGCCGGAGGCAAGTCGTGAGCCCGCGCCGCACCGAGACCGGCGGCCGCGTCGACCGGCTGCGCACCATCCGCTTCACCTTCGACGGCACGCCCTACACCGGCAATGCCGGCGACACGCTGGCCTCGGCGCTGCTTGCTAACGGCGTCACGCTTTTCGGCCGCTCATTCAAATACCACCGCCCGCGCGGCCTGCTCTCGGCCGGCGTCGAGGAACCGAACGCGCTGGTGACGGTGCTGCGCGGCGAAGTGCGCGAGCCCAACATCGCCGCAACCATGGTCGAGATCTATGACGGGCTGGTGGCCGTCAGCCAGAACCGCTTTCCCTCGCTCGCCTGGGACATCAACGCCGTCAACCAGCTCGGCGGCAAGATCCTGGCCGCCGGCTTCTACTACAAGACCTTCATGGGCCCTGTCTTCGGCCCCCTGAAAGGCACCCGCTTCTGGATGTTCTGCGAGCATTTCATCCGCCGCGCCGCCGGCCTGGGCCGCGCCGGTATTGCTGCCGACACCTCGCGCTACGAGCGCATGAACGCGTTTTGCGACGTGCTGGTGGTCGGCTCCGGCCCGGCCGGCCTGTCAGCCGCCAAGGCCGCTGCCGACCAGGGCGCGCGCGTCATCCTGGCCGAACTCGAGCCGCGTTTCGGCGGCTCGGCCAACTGGTCCGGCGAGGCCATCTACGGCGCGCCGGCCGCCGACTGGGCGGCGCGCGCCGTCAGCCAGCTCGAAGGACATGACACGGTCCGCCTGCTGCCGCGCACCACGGTGTGGGGCTATTACGACGGCAACACGCTAGCCGCGCTCGAGCGCGTCACCGACCACAAGGAAACGCCCGGCAAGGGCGAGCCGCGCCATCGCTACTGGGCGATCCGCGCCAAGACGGTGGTGCTGGCCACCGGCTCTTTCGAGCGGCCGCTTGTGTTCCCCGGCAATGACCGGCCGGGCGTCATGCTGGCGCATGCCGCCGAGCGCTATGCTAACGATTATGGCGTGCTGCCCGGCGACAGGATCGCGCTGTTCACCAACAATGACAGCGCCTATCGCTCGGCGCTGGCGCTGAGGAAGGCCGGGGCGGCTATTGTCGCCATCGTCGATGTGCGCCCCGAGCTTTCGGCCGAAATGCGCAGCCTCGCCACCGAGGCCGAAGCCGAAATCCTCTCCGGCCATGCCGTGGTCGCCACCGAAGGCGGCAAGGCGCTCTCCGGCCTCAAGGTGCAGCGCTTCGACATGACCTCGGGCGCGCTCAGCGGTGACGCCCGCAGCATCCACGCCGATAGCCTGCTGATGTCGGGCGGCTGGTCGCCGACCATCCACCTCGCCAGCCAGGCTGGCGCGAGAGCCGAGTGGAACCCTGCCCGCCAGGCCTTCCTGCCGCCAAAGCAAACGCAACAGCGCTGGCCAAATCAGCAATGGATTGGTGCGGGTGCTTTCAACGGCAGCTTCTCGACCATCGAAGCGATCACTGAGGGCCGCGCAGCCGGCCTGTCCGCAGCGGGCGGAGCGGCTGCGCCGGCAGCCTTGCCGGATGTCGAAGCAGCCCCGGGAAACCCAGATCCGGCTCCGGTGTTCGAGATCAAGGTGAAAGGCAAAAGCTTCGTCGACTTCCAGCATGATGTCACCGCCGAAGACGTGCGGCTGGCGCATCGCGAAGGCTTCGTCTCGGTCGAGCACCTGAAGCGCTACACCACGCTCGGCATGGCGACCGACCAGGGCAAGAACTCCAACGTTCCGGGTCTCGCCATCATGGCCGAGGCGTTGGGCAAGCCGATCCCCGAAGTAGGCACGACCCGCTTCCGCCCGCCCTACTCCGCGGTGTCGATTGGCTCGCTCGCTGCCGAGCGTTTCGGCGATCTGAAGCCGGAGCGGCTGACGCCGATGCATGACTGGCACCTCGCCAATGGCGCGACGATGTATTCCGCTGGCCTCTGGTATCGACCAATGATCTACGGCCTTGCCGGGGAGACGGTCGAGCAGGCTTATGTCCGTGAAGCCAGGGCGACGCGCGAAAGCGCCGGCATCGTCGACGTCTCGACGCTGGGCAAGATCGCCGTTCAGGGGCCGGATGCGGGCGAATTCCTCGACCGCGTCTACACCAACATGTTTTCCACCCTCCCCGTCGGCAAGGCCCGCTACGGCCTGATGCTGCGTGAGGACGGGCTGGCCTTCGACGACGGCACCACCTGGCGGCTTGGCGAACAGGATTTCCTGATGACGACCACCACGGCCAACGCCAGCAAGGTGATGCAGCATCTGGAATATTTCCTCGACGTCATCTGGCCGGAACTCAAAGTGCATGTCACCTCGGTAACCGACGAATGGGCGGGCGCGGCCATCGGCGGGCCGAAGGCGCGGGCCATCCTCGCCGCCTGCGTCACCGGCACCGCCGTCGACAACACAGCCCTGCCCTTCATGGGCATCGTGCGCGGCGAGATATCAGGCGTGCCGGTGATGATTTGCCGGCTGTCCTTCTCCGGAGAAATGGCCTTCGAGGTCTATTGCGGCGCCGGCTACGGCACCCATGTCTGGGAAACGCTTGTCGAAGCCGGCAAGCCGTTCGGCCTGGTCACCTACGGGCTGGAGGCGTTGGGCACGATGCGCATCGAAAAGGGCCATGTCACCGGCGCGGAGATCGACGGCCGCACCACGGCGCGCGACCTGCATCTCGACTGGATGCTGTCGAAGAAGAAGCCGTTCATCGGCTCGGCGATGATGGACCGCGAAGGCCTGATCGCGCCCGAGCGGCTGCAGCTGGTCGGCCTGGTCTCGCTCGACAACCGGCCGTTCAATGGCGGCGCGCATATCGTCGAGGAACTGGACGAGGCCAATCCGCACGATTCCATCGGCCATATCACCGCCTGCTGCTACTCGCCGGCGCTGGGCAAGCACATTGCGCTGGCCCTGGTCGAAGGCGGCAAGGCGCGCCATGGCACCCGCGCGTTTGTCTCCGATCCGCTGCGCAAGCGGTTCGGGCCCGTCGAGATCGTCTCCAACCATTTCTACGACCCGGACGGGAGCCGCATGCATGGCTGAGCGCCAATCACCCGAACGCCAATCACCCGAGCGCCTCTCGCCGCTCGAGCCGGTGTCCCATCCGGGTTCGCACGGCAATTTCGAGCATGGCGTTGAAGTCATCCTGACCGAGACCCGGCCGGGCTCGATCCTGCAGCTGGCCGCGTGGCCGGGCGCGGAAAAGCAACTGATCGACGTGATCGGCAAGGTCACCGGCCTCGATTTGCCCGATGGCGCCGGCGGCGGTCTCGCCAAGGACGGCAAGGCCGTGTTCGGTTTCGCGCCTGGAAAATTCACCGTCGTCGACGATGCCGAGGGCCTGGCGGCGAGTTTTGCCGGGGACGTAACCCCGGCAATCGGCACGATCACCGACCTGTCGCATGGCCGCACCGCTATCCGCATCGCCGGCCCTAAGGCCGAATGGGTGCTGGCGAAATTCTTCGCCATCGACTTTGCGCTGCCCGCCTTCCCCATAGGCTCCGGCCGTTCGACCACCCATCACGACGTCTTTGCGCAGATCCAGCGCACCCGCGCCGACCAGTTCGACATTTATGTCTTCCGCTCCTTCGCCCGCTCGTTCTGGAAGGCGCTCTGCCATGCCAGCGAGGAGGTCGGCTACGAGGTTCAGTAGGGCCAAAAGCCGTTCTGGCCTCAAGGCCAGCCGGTTCTGCCGCTAGAGAATGCTCCAATGGAAGCCCATGGTGGGGAACGTGGCCCAACCGGCCCAGGGGATTAAAAAGATCCCGTCTCAGAGTCGGCATCGTCGTTTGGTTCGAACATCCCCATGACCGCAGAACTATCCGCCGGCGCCACGGATTGCGCCGATGTGTCGGCCAGAGCCTTGCTCCTGCTGCCGCTGACGGTCGCCTGCGGCGTGTTCATGACCAGCCTCGACCAGAATGTCGTGGTCACCGCCCTGCCCGGCATCAGCGACAGCCTCGGCCGGCCGCCGAGCCAGCTCGGCCTGTTGATCACCGTCTATGTCGCCAGCCTGATCATCTCTATGCCGCTCGGCGGCTGGGCCGCCGACCGTTTCGGCCTGCGCAACGTTTACTGCTTCGCCTTGCTGGTGTTCGCCGCGTCATCGGCGCTGTGCGGATTGTCCAACGACATCTGGACGCTGGTCGGCGCCCGCGCGCTGCAAGGCTTCGGCGGCGCCTTGATGGGGACGCTCGGCCAGGTCGTCATCCTGTCGACCTTCCCGCGCAGCCGCACGCTGAAGATCAACATGTATATTTCGCTGGCCGGCCAGTCCGGACCGCTGGTCGGCCCGCTGGTCGGCGGCGCGCTGACGACCTACACTTCCTGGCGCTGGATCTTCTTCATCAACGTGCCGTTCGCGCTGGCCGCGGCCGTTCTTGCCGCGTCGCTGTTTCCGGCCGTTACCAAACCGGTGCGCACGCCGTTCGATTTCCCGGGCTTCCTGCTGGTCGGCAGCGGCATGGTCCTGCTGGTCTTCGGCATGGATTCGCTTGCGGCCAAAGACGCCGCCGGCAGCATGATCGCGGCCGAGCTGGCGCTGGCGATCGTCATCCTGACGCTTGCTTCCTTCTACTGCCTGCGCGCCCGCAACCCTTTGCTTGACCTGAAGCTCCTGCGCATCCGCACCTTTCGCATCTCCTTCCTCACCGGCGGCGGACTGGACACGATTGGCCTGAGCTCTGTCGTCTTCCTTCTGCCGCTGATGTTCCAGCTCGGCTTCGGCATGAGCGCGGTGCAGGCGGGATCGCTGACCTTCGTCGCCGCAATCGGCTCGCTGATCATGCGTGTCTTCATGCCGCGCCTGCTCAACCGTTTCGGCTTTCGCCGCGTGCTGGTCGTTAACACGCCGATCGTTGCTGCCATGGTAGCGGGCTTCGCCTTGATTGAGGCGACCACGCCGGTCTGGATTGTGCTAGCCTATATCTTCGCCTTCGGCGTTCTGCGCTCGGCGCAGTGGGCTTCGACCGGCAACCTCGCCTATTCCGACATCGCGCCCGACCAGCTCGCCCGCTTCAGCGCACTCTACTACATACTGTGGCAGTTGGGGGTGGCGATCAGCGTCGGCCTGGCGGCGGCGCTGTTGTCGTTCCTGGCTGGCGGCGGGCCGGCGGTGACCAACGATTTCCGCATCCTGTTCGTGGTCGAGGGCGTCATCACGCTGTGCGCGCTGATCGCCTATCTCAGACTGACACCGCAGGACGGCGCCCATGTCAGCGGCCATGGCGCGCAGATGAACGTGGAATAAGGCGCCGGTAGCCGAGGCCTAGCCGCTGAACGTCACCCACTCTTCCAGCGGCACGCGGTCGGTGCGGAATTCGTTTTCGGGTTTCGACGTATCCTCGAGGCCGAGCGCCATGCCGCAGACGACGATCTCCTCGTCGGGGATGTTGAGCACCGGCCGGATCTGCCGGTGATAGGGCGCGAAGGCGGCCTGCGGGCAGGTGTGCAGGCCCCTGCCTCGCGCCGCCACCATGATGTTCTGCAGGAACATTCCGTAGTCGATCCACGAGCCCTGGTTCAGCCGCCGGTCGATGGTGAAGATCATGCCGACCGGCGCGTCGAAGAAGACGAAGTTGCGGTCGTGCTGGGCGCGCATCTTGTCGACCTCGCGGCGGCCGATGCCGAGTGCCCCATAGAGCCCGAAACCGTTGGCGCGGCGGCGGGTGAGATACGGCTCGAAGAACTGGGTGGGGTAATAGCGATACTCGTCCCAATCGGCCTTTTCGGCGCGGATACCGGAATTCAGGATGGCATCGGTGATCTGCTGCTTGACCTCGCCCTTGACGACATAGACCCGCCAAGGCTGCATATTGGTGCCCGAAGGCGCGCGCGCGGCGACGCCGAGAATGGCTCGGATCGTCTCGTCATCGACCATGTCGGGCAGGAAGGCGCGCACTGAACGGCGCGAGATGATCGCCTCGTCGACAACAGCGGCGTTATGCGCTGCCAGGCCGTTTTTTTCCAGCATGGGCCGTCCCTTTGCGCACACTTCGAAAGCCGAACCGGCTATCGGAGAAGACCTTGCGCAGATTGAATCCTTGGTCGCCGACCCGCATTCCCACACCGCCGCTCGTGCCAGAGCCTTTGCATGAACCGCCAAAATCGCGCAAGCAAATCTTGTGTGTCCATGAAAATTTGCTTGATTTTTTCACGGATATGAGCTCTCATGAAATTCGTTTCCAGATTTTCATCAAGTGAGCGTTTTTGCCCCCAGCTATCCCCAAAACATTGCAGGGACCCGACGAGCGCCTGCTAGCGAGCGACATCCGTGCGCTGCGCAAGGCGCGCGGGCTGACGCTGGCTGAGATCGCGCTGAAGCTTGGTCGCTCCGTCGGCTGGGTCAGCCAGGTCGAGCGCGGCCTGTCTATCCCTTCGCTTGGCGACCTCAGGGCTTTCGCCGATTTGTTCGGCGTGCCGCTCAGCCTGTTCTTCAGCCACGACGTGCCGATCGAAAAGGAGCGCGGTTTTGTCGTGCGCGCCGGCAGCCGGCGCACGCTTGGCACAAGCGAATCCGGCCTGGTGGAGGAGCTTCTGTCGCCCGATCTCGGCGGTAGTTTCGAGATGGTGCGTTCGATCTTTGCGCCGGGCGCCGAGATGAAGAGCGAGCAGCTGCGGCCGACCGAGGAAGCCGGCTACATCGCCTCTGGCGTTTTCGAGATCGAGATCGCGGGCGTCTGGCACCGTCTTGTCGAAGGCGATTCCTTCCGCTTCGAGCGCAAGCCATACCGCTGGCGCAATCCCGGCAGCGAGCCGGCCGTAATCATCTGGGTGGTTTCGCCGCCTGTTTATTGAATGCATGTCGCCCAAAGTGTGCAGCGGTTTGGGAAACGACATGCATCAAGCAAAAAGATAGAAGCGCAGCGCGCTTCAGGTTTGGGAGAAGAATATGGCCGGTTTGCCGACCACGGCACGCGTGGTGATCATCGGAGGCGGTGTCGTCGGCACCTCCTCGCTCTACCATCTGTGCAAGGCGGGTTGGACCGACTGCGTGCTGCTTGAAAAGAACGAGCTGACATCGGGCTCGACCTGGCATGCCGCCGGCAATGTGCCGACCTTCTCGTCGTCCTGGTCGCTGATGAACATGCAGCGCTATTCGACCGAGCTCTATCGCGGCTTGGCTGATGCCGTCGACTATCCCATGAACTACCACGTTACCGGCTCGCTCCGCCTCGCCCACACCAAGGAGCGCATGCAGGAGTTCCAGCGCGCCAAGGGCATGGGCCGCTACCAGGGCATGGACATCGACATCGTCGGCCCCGACGAGATCAAGCGCCGCTATCCCTTCATCGAGACGCATGACCTCAAAGGTGCGCTCTACGATCCAAACGACGGCGACATCGACCCCGCGCAGCTGACGCAGGCACTGGCCAAGGGTGCGCGCGACATGGGCGCCAGGATCGTCCGCTTCTGTCCGGTGTCAGGTGTGCGCCGCGAGAACGACGAATGGGTTGTCGGGACGCCGCAAGGCGAGATCCGTTGCGAGATCGTCGTCAACGCCGCCGGCTACCGAGCCGCGGAAGTCGGCAAAATGTTCGGCCGCGACGTCCCGATGATGGTGATGAGCCATCAGTACATCTTGTTCGAGGAAATCCCCGAACTGGTGGCCTGGTCGAAGGAGCAGGGCAAGAAACTGCCGCTGCTGCGCGACGTCGACACATCCTACTATCTGCGCCAGGAAAAGAACGGCATGAATCTCGGTCCCTATGAGCGCAATTGCCGCGCGCATTGGGCAACCCACAACGACCCGATGCCGGAGGACTTTTCCTTCCAGCTCTTCCCCGACGATCTCGACCGTCTCGAGCACTACCTTGCCGATGCCGTAGCCCGCGTGCCGATCCTGGGCACTGCCGGCCTGTCCAAGGTGATCAACGGGCCGATCCCTTACGCGCCGGACGGCAATCCGCTGATCGGTCCGATGCCCGGCGTTCCCAACGCGTTCGAGGCCTGTGTCTTCACCTTCGGCATCGCCCAGGGCGGCGGTGCCGGCAAGGTGCTGGCCGAATGGGTGACGCAAGGCCAGACCGAATGGGACATGTGGTCCTGCGACCCGCGCCGCTTCACCTCATTTGCGGCCGCCCCCGACTATAGCGTCGCCAAGGGTATGGAGATCTACGGCAACGAATACGCCATCCAGTTTCCGCGCCATGCCTGGCCGGCCGGGCGCGACCGCAAGCTGTCGCCGATCCACGATCGCATCAAGGCGCTCGGCGCCCAGTTCGACGCCTATAATGGCTGGGAGCGTGCCACCTGGTATGCGCAACCCGGTGACGACACGTCGGAAGAAGCAACACTCACCTTCCGCCGCGACGGGCCGTGGCAGCACCGCGTGCGCGAAGAATGCCTGGCGGTGCGCGACGCCGCCGGCATTCTGGACCTGCCCGGCTTCTCGCGCTTCAACCTCGAAGGTCCTGGCGCAGCCGAATGGCTGGCGCTGCAGGTCACCGGCCTGGTGCCCAAGCCCGGCCGCATCGGCCTCGCCTATTTCGCCGACGACAAGGGCCGCATCGTCACCGAGATGTCGGTGGTGCGCCATGGCGAAGAGCAGATGACCCTGATCACCGCGGCGGTAGCGCAGTGGCACGATTTCGAATGGCTGAAGTCGCGCCTGCCGAAGGACGCAGCTTTCACCCTCACCGACAGGACCGAAGACTATTCGACGCAAATCCTCGCCGGCCCCAATTCGCGCAAGATCCTGGCCGAGGTCTGTGGCGCGGATCTCTCGCTGCCCTGGCTGACGCATCAGGAAACCACCATCGCCGGCCGCTGGGCGAAGCTGGTGCGGGTATCCTTCGCCGGCGAACTCGGCTGGGAAATCCACACCAAGGTGGGAGACACCGCCGCCATCTTCGACGCCGTCTGGACGGCGGGACAAAAACACGGTCTGAAACCGTTCGGCATGTATGCGCTGGATTCGCTGCGCCTCGAAAAGGGCTACCGGACCTGGAAGGGCGACCTGTCGACCGACTATACGGTCCTGCAGGGCGGGCTCGAGCGCTTCGTAAAATGGGACAAGCCCGACTTCCGCGGCAAGGCAGCCCTGCAGAACGAAAAGCAGCAAGGCGTAAAGAAGCGCTTCGTCACGCTGGTGGTCGAAAACCCCGGCGATTGCGACGCGCCGTCGGTGTCGACGCTCTGGCATGACGGCAAGATCGTCGGCGAGACGACGTCCGGCGGCTGGGGGCATCGCATCGACAAATCGATCGCGCTCGGCATGCTGCGCGCCGACCTGGCTGAACCCAATACCGCGATCGAGATTGAAATTTTTGGCGATCGTTTCAAGGCGGTCGTGCAGAAAGACGAGCCGCTGTGGGATCCGAAAAACGAAAGATTGAGAGCATGAAGAAAGTCATTCTCACCGATGGCGGCATGGGCCAGGAACTGGTCCGCCGCAGCAGCTCCGAGCCGACGCCGCTCTGGTCGGCCAGGGTGCTGATCGACGAGCCGGATCTGGTGCGTGGCCTGCATGCCGAATTCATCCGGGCCGGCGCTCGCGTCATCACCATCAACACCTATTCGGCGACGCCGGAGCGGCTCGCGCGGGAAGGAGCAGAAGACCTCTTCAGGCCCTTGCAGAAGCGCGGCATCGAATTGGCAAGACAGGCACGCGAGGAGGCAGGCGATGCAGCGATCGCCGGCTGCCTGTCACCGCTGTTCGGCAGCTATGCGCCGGCGCTGACCATATCGTTCGAGGAGACGCTGGAAATCTATCGCCGCATCGTCGCCGAGCAGGCCGATGGCGTCGACCTGTTCCTGTGCGAGACCATGGCCTCAGCCGAGGAAGGCCGTGCGGCCGTCACCGCTGCGTCGGAAAGCGGCAAACCTGTCTGGGTGTCTTGGACGCTCGCCGATCACGGCGCGCCGCGGCTGCGCAGCGGCGAAACAATAGCGGCAGCGGCGGACGCCCTCGACGGCCTGACGGTTGCAGCGCGCCTGGTGAATTGCTGCCGGCCAGAAGCTATCGCCGCGGCACTGCCCGAATTGATTGCTCTCGGCGGCCCGGTCGGCGCCTATGCCAATGGCTTCACCTCTGTCGAAGCGCTCAAGCATGGTGGAACGGTGGAAGTGCTGCACGCACGCCACGACCTTGATCCGGATGCCTATGCCGACCAGGCGCTCGGCTGGGTCGCCGCTGGCGCCACCATCGTCGGCGGCTGCTGCGAAGTCGGCCCTGCCCACATCGCCGCCTTGCGCGACCGGCTCGAACAGGCCGGCCACGAAATCTCGGGAGTATCCTGATGCCCAGACCATCATCGCGCATTTCCGGCATCGTGCCTTCGGGCAAGGATGGCTGGGAGGTCCACACCGAGGCATGGGCCCGCAAGGAGGCGGGCCAGGACATCATCATGCTGTCGGTCGGCGACCATGATTTCGATACGCCGAGCCAGACCATCGAAGCCTGCGTGACGGCGGTTCGCGGCAGCAACCACCACTACACCCCGCTTCCCGGCGTTCCGCGCCTGCGCAGGGCGATGGCGGCGGCCTCGACCGCTTGCACCGGGGTCGAGACGGCGCCTGACCAAGTCATCGCCACGCCGGGCGGCCAGGCCGCCCTTTACGCTGCCGTGCAGGCCGTTCTCGACCAGGGCGACCACGCCATCGTGGTGGCGCCCTACTACGCGACTTATCCCAACACGTTCAGCGCCGCCGGCGCCAGCTTCACCGTCGTCGAGACGCCGGCCGAAGACGGTTTCCAGCCGCACGCCGAGATGATCCGCGCTGCGCTCAAGCCCAACACGCGCGCCATTTTGATCAACACGCCGAACAACCCGACCGGCGCCGTCTATTCGCGTGAGCGTCTGGAAGAGCTGGCCGAGATCTGCCGCGAGCACGATCTCTGGCTGCTGTCGGACGAGGTCTACTGGACGCTCGGCGGCGGCGAGCACATCTCGCCGCGCGGCCTGCCCGGCATGGCGGAGCGCACGCTGGTCATCAATTCGATGTCCAAGAGCCATGGCATGACCGGCTGGCGCATGGGCTGGCTGACCGGCCCGGCGCAGATGATCACGCTGTTGACCAATCTCAATCTGGTGACGACCTACGGCCTGCCGGCCTTCATCTCGATCGCCTGCGCCGAGGCGCTGGAGAACCGCTATGGCGTCAAGGAGATCGCCGAGCGCTATGCGGCGCGCCGCACCGTCCTGCTCGACGCCGTGCGCGGCATGAACAATATCAGCGTGCACGGCTCGGAGGGCGGCATGTATGTCATGCTCGACATCTCCGCCGTCGAGCCCGACGACGAGAAATTCGCCTGGGCCTTTCTCGACCAGGAGAGTGTCGGCGTAATGCCGGGTTCCAGCTTCGGCAAGGCCGCTGCCGGCCACATCCGCATCAGCCTCTGCCAACCGGAGCCGGTGCTTCAGGAAGCCGCAAAACGCCTGCGCCACTTCGCATCCGGCTATCGCCGCGAGGCCGCATGACCAGAAGCATTCCCACCAAGGCCCGCGCGGTTATTATCGGCGGCGGTGTCTCCGGCTGTTCGGTCGCCTACCACCTGGCCAAGCTCGGCTGGACCGACATCGTGCTGCTCGAACGCAAGCAGCTGACCTCGGGTACGACCTGGCACGCCGCCGGCCTGATCGGCCAGCTGCGCGGCTCGCAGAACATGACGCGGCTGGCGAAATATTCGGCCGACCTCTACGTCAAGCTGGAAGCCGAAACGGAAGTCGGCACCGGCATGCGCCAGGTCGGCTCGATCACCGTGGCGCTGACCGAGGAGCGCAAGCACGAGATTTACCGTCAGGCCTCGCTCGCCCGCGCCTTCGATGTCGATGTGCGCGAGATTTCGCCTGGTGAAGTCAAGGAGATGTACCCGCATCTCAACGTGTCCGATGTGGTCGGCGCCGTGCATCTGCCGCTCGACGGCCAGTGCGATCCGGCCAACATCGCCATGGCGCTGGCCAAGGGCGCCCGCCAGCGTGGCGCCGCCATCGTCGAAAATGTGAAGGTCACCAAGGTCCATACCAAGGCCGGTCGCGTCACCGGCGTGTCGTGGGCGCAAGGCGACGACCAGGGCACGATCGAGGCCGACATCGTCGTCAACTGCGCCGGCATGTGGGCGCGCGAGCTCGGCGCCCAGAACGGCGTCACCATCCCGCTGCATGCCTGCGAACATTTTTATCTCGTCACCGAGCCGATCCCCGGGCTCGGTCGTCTACCGGTGCTGCGCGTTCCCGATGAATGCGCCTACTACAAGGAAGACGCCGGCAAGATGATGCTCGGCGCCTTCGAGCCGGTGGCCAAGCCCTGGGGCATGGACGGCATAAGCGAGGATTTCTGCTTCGACCAGTTGCCGGAGGACATGGAGCATTTCGAGCCGATCCTCGAAATGGGCGTCAATCGCATGCCGATGCTGGCAACCGCCGGCATTCACACCTTCTTCAACGGCCCCGAAAGCTTTACCCCCGACGACCGCTACTATCTCGGCGAAGCGCCGGAGCTGTCGGGCTACTGGATGGCGACCGGCTACAATTCCATCGGCATCGTCTCGTCCGGCGGCGCCGGCATGGCGCTGGCGCAGTGGATCAATGACGGCGAAGCGCCCTTCGACCTCTGGGAAGTCGACATCCGCCGCGCCCAGCCATTCCAGAAGAACCGTAGGTATCTCAAGGAGCGTGTCTCCGAAACACTCGGCCTGCTCTATGCGGATCACTTCCCCTACCGGCAGATGGCAACGTCCAGAAATGTCAGGCGCTCGCCCCTGCACGAACACCTGAAGGCGCGCGGCGCCGTGTTCGGCGAAGTCGCCGGCTGGGAGCGCGCCAACTGGTTTGCGCGAGAGGGGCAGGAGCGCGAATACCGCTATTCCTGGAAGCGGCAGAACTGGTTCGACAACCAGCGCGAGGAGCACCTGGCGGTCCGCAACAAGGTCGGCCTGTTCGACATGACCTCGTTCGGCAAGATCCGTGTCGAAGGCCGCGACGCCTGTGCCTTCCTGCAAAGGCTGTGCGCCAACGATATGGACGTGGCGCCGGGCAAGATCGTCTACACCCAGATGCTCAACCAGCGCGGCGGTATCGAAAGCGACCTCACGGTGTCGCGGCTATCTGAGACCGCCTACTTCCTCGTCGTGCCGGGCGCGACGCTGCAACGCGACCTCGCCTGGCTGCGCCGGCATGTCGGGGATGAATTCGTAGTCATCACCGATGTCACGGCAGCTGAGGCCGTGCTCTGCCTGATGGGTCCGGATGCGCGAAAGCTGATCCAGAAAGTCAGCCCCAACGATTTCTCCAACGACAACAATCCATTCGGCACCTTCCAGGAGATCGAGATCGGCATGGGCCTCGCCCGTGCCCACCGCGTCACCTATGTCGGCGAACTCGGCTGGGAACTTTATGTCTCGACCGACCAGGCGGCTCATGTCTTCGAGGCGATCGACGAGGCCGGCGGCGATGTCGGCCTGAAACTTTGCGGCCTGCACACGCTGGATTCCTGTCGCCTCGAAAAGGCGTTTCGGCATTTCGGCCACGACATCACCGACGAGGACAATGTGCTGGAGGCCGGCCTCGGCTTTGCGGTCAAAACCGCCAAGGGCGAGTTCATCGGCCGCGATGCGGTGCTGAAGAGAAAAGAAGCCGGCCTGTCGCGCCGGCTGGTGCAGTTCCGTTTGAAAGACCCTGAACCCCTGCTCTTCCACAACGAGGCGATCCTGCGCGACGGCAAGATCGTCGGCCCGATCACATCGGGGAATTACGGCCACCATCTCGGCGGCGCGATCGGACTGGGCTATGTGCCCTGCCAGGGCGAGAGCGAGGCGGATGTGCTGGCCTCGTCCTACGAGATCGAGATCGCCGGCGAGCGTTTTGCGGCGGAAGCATCGCTGAAGCCGATGTACGATCCCAAGGCGGAACGGACGAGGATGTAGCACCTTTTTACCCTCCCCCTTGTCGGGAGGGTCGGCTCGCAGTCGGAGCGAAGCGGCGATTGCGAGCCGGGGTGGGGGTGCGCCCTACGAGACCCCCCACCCCGCTTCGCAAATGCCGCCTTGCGGCATTTGCTGCGCGACCCTCCCCACAAGGGCGAGGGTGAAGAAGCTCAAAACCGCTCCAGCTTCGCCCGCACTTTCACCAGAAACGCCGCCCTCGTCCTTGGCGTCGAGGCGTCCATCAGGTAGTGCGCCAGGAAAAACGTCCGGCAGCGGCGGGCGCACAGCGCGCGCATACCGCGCAGCAAGGTCTTGCGGCCGGGCTGGCCGACGACGACGCTCCACCAGGTCGGCGCGCCGCAGGTGGTGATGACGCCGACCCTGGTGACATGTGTCATCAGCGACGTGATGCGCCCCTTGCCCAGCTTGAAGGCGACATCGGTCGCCCAGACCCGGTCGAGCCAGCCCTTCAGCATGGCCGGCAGCCCGTACCACCAGGTCGGATAGATGAACAGGATCGCCTCAGCCCAGGCGAGATGCTCGAAATGCGGTTTTAGGGCCGGATCCTCCGGCGCCCGCTCATTGTAGGCGCGTCGCTCTTCGCAGCCCATCACCGGATCGAATTTCTCCGCATAGAGGTCGAGCAGCCGCACCTCCCAGCCGCGTGCCTTCAGCACATCGACTGCGGCATCTCTGATGGCGGCGCAAAAGCTTTCGGGCACCGGATGGCAATAGACCACCAGCACGCGCATCAGAATTCATCCATCCCGGCCGCGACCTTGGCCATGAAGGCTGCCCGCGTCTCGTCGGTCGACAGGTTCATCGAATAATGAGCGAGGTAGGACACCGAGGCGCCGGGCCTGATCGTCGCGCGCAGCATCCGCTTGACCAATCTGCGTGGCGGATCGCCCATCAGCATGGCGCGGAAGCGGCTGCCGCCATAGGTGGTGACGGCGGTCAGCTTGCGGATGTTGTGGAGCGAAGGCTGCGCCTTGCCGTCGACCAATTTGAACGACACGCCGGGCAGAAACACGCGGTCGAAAAAGCCTTTCAGGATGGCCGGGAAGCCGTAGTTCCAGACGGGATATGACAGCACCAGCGCCTCGGCCTTGAGCAGCCGCTCGACATAGGGCGCGGCCGGGTCCGCAGGGCTGCGTTGGTTATGATAATCCAGCCTCTCCCCGCGCGTCAGCCTGGGGTCGAAATCCTCTGCATAGAGATCGCAATCGTCGACCTCATGGCCGGCGGCCGTCAGCCGCTCGACGATCGTGCGGTGCAGGCCTGCATTGAAGCTGGTCTCCACCGGGTGTGCGTAGAGGACGAGGACTTTCATGGGGAAATGCTTGCGAGGTGGGCGCGAGGCACCCCCCTCTGCCCTGCCGGGCATCTCCCCCGCAAGGGGGGAGATCGGACTGCCGCATCGCTTTCACTAATTGTCAGCGTGTCAGATTGGCCGCGGCGTTCAGGCTGCCAATCTCCCCCCTTGCGGGGGGTGAGAAGTGGTCGGCGAAGCCGATGGGAAGCCAATTGCTTGGCTTTCCAAACGACGAACGCCCGAAGCGGCAGCGTAGGGCCTGTGCCGGCAGGACAGAGGGGGGTGCTCAAGCTCAAACCTCTGCTCATTCTGCTTTCTGCAAACCCTTGAACAAAAAAGTCCGGCCCGAGCGATAGTCGTAATCCGGATTTTCCCAGGCGATCATCTTGCCGGGATTGAGCAGGCCTTGCGGATCGGTCTCGCGCTTGAAGGCGAGCTGGATTTCATCCGTCTGCTTCATGCCGCCCTCTTCCAGCGTGTAGCGGTGCGGGTTGAAGATCGGGCAGCCGTTCTCCTCATGCAGCCGGATGATTTCGTTGAGCCGCGCCTCGGTGGTGAATTTCACCAGCGGCAGGCCGAAGCAGGTGATGTTGCCGTCGAGGCGCACGAATTCGAGATGCGAAAAGACCTCGTTCGGAAACATCGCGTCCATCTTCTCCACCAGCGCCAGCTGGTTGGGAAACGGATAGAGCGATTGCAGATAGGTGATCGCGGGATCGACCCGCAGTGCCCTGAGCGTGGTGTGGTTCCACGCCAGTTCGAAGCCCGGCGGCAGGCCCTTTTTCTCTTCGTCCGTTGCCGTCGCCGCATTGAAGATGACTTCGCCGCCGGCGCGGCGGGTGAAGGCGAGGAACGCGTCTAGCCCATGCCGGGCAACCATGACGACGCAGATGCTTTGCCCGTCCCGGAAGAACTTCTGGTGGCGCTTGAAATAGAGCTGCGGCACGGGCGCGGCGATCGGCGTGATCAGCTTGGTCAGGATGCCGTCCTGGCGTGCCAGCGCGTTGCCGTAGCGGGCTGCCGGCATGAAAGCGTCGAAGCCGACGATCACGTCGATCCATTCATAGGCTGCAGTCAGCGGCATCTCGACCTCGGTGATGATGCCGTTGGTGCCATAGGCGTGGGTGACCTTGTGCAGGTCCTCGCCGGCGAGTTCGAGCGCCTTCGGCTCCGCCTCCATAGTGACGACGCGCAGGCGCAGCACATTGCCGAAATCACGCAGACCGCCGAAATTGATCGAGCCAACGCCGCCCGAGCCGCCGGCGATGAAGCCGCCGATCGAGGCGGTGTTGTAGGTCGACGGCGACAGCCGCAGTTCCTGCCCGGAATGCGCGCGCGTCGCTCTGTCGATGTCGGCGAGGATCGCGCCCGGCCCGGTGACGACGCGGCCCGGCGCTATGGCCTTGATCTCGTTCATCTCGGCGAGGTTCAAAACCACGCCGCCCGACAGCGGCATCGCCTGGCCGTAATTGCCGGTGCCGCTGCCGCGCGGCGTCACCGGAACGCCATGACGGTGGCAAGCGGCAAGCACGCGGATCAGTTCGGCCTCGTTCCTGGGCGTCACGATCAGGTCGCCGGTGACGTGGTCGAGCTGCTGCTTCAGCACCGGGCTGTACCAGTAGAAGTCGCGGCTCTTCTGCTGGACGATGGCCGGATTGTCGTCGAGCTTTATCCCGTCGAGATCGCGTTTGAGCGCCGAAACATCCATCATTCCACCATCAGTTCGTCGAGCTCGGCATAGTCGGGCAATTGCCTGTCGATCGCTCGGCCGTTGCGCACGACGATGCGATCCGATTCGGGCCGCGACAGCAATTCCGTCCAGCTCCGCCCTTTGAAGACGATGAAATCGGCGCTGCCACCGGCTGCCAGTGTCCCGACACCGTCGAGCCGCATCACCTTGGCCGGCGTCGCCGCCACCGTCTGCGGCCAGTCGCCGACCGGATGGTCGAAATGCAGGATGCGCGTCGCCATGCGGTAGACCTCCAGCATGTCGAGATCGCCATAGGCATAGAAAGGATCGCGGGTGTTGTCGGAGGCGACCGCGACCGCAATGCCCCTCGCCTTCATCTCGTGCAGCAAGGTCACGCCGCGCCAGCGTGGCGTGGTCTGGTCGGCGCGCCGGTCCTGCAGATAGAGATTGCACATCGGCAGCGACACCACGGCAAGCTTGGCCTTGGCGACCTTGTCCAGCGTGTCGAGCACGTCGAGATCCGGCTGGCGCGCCAGCGAGCAGCAATGTCCCACCAGCATGTTGCCCTCAAAACCGTTCCAGAGTGCAGCCTCGGCAATCTTCTTCAGCGAGATCGCCGCGATGTCGTCGGTCTCGTCGGCGTGGAAATCGAGATCGAGCCCGTGCTTGTTCGCCTCGGCGAACACCTTGTCGAGAAGCTCTTCGAGATCCGGCACCATATAGGTGACGACGCCGAGCACGCCCTTGGCCGCAGCCACACGCTTGGCCAGCCTCTCGAACCACTTTCTGTCGCGCACGCCTTCGATGCCGAGCAGGCAGGCCGCCTGCAGCTCGATGCGGCCGCGCCATTTCTCCCGCATCGCCTCGAACACCGGCCAGGAGATTTCCTCCTGTGGCGGCACGCTGTCGAGATGAGTGCGCAAGGCCTTGGTGCCGTGCGCGTAGGCCGAGCGCAAAGAGAAATCCATGCGCCGCGCCACGTCCTCGGCGCTCCAGCGCGCTGCACGGTCGGCGCCGGTGGCATTGAGCGCGCCCATGAAACTGCCGTCGGGATTGGGTTTGCGCGGCCAGATCTGGCCCTTGTCGATATGGGTGTGGCAGTCGACGAAGCACGGCAGGATGATGCGGCCGGCGAGATCGACGGCATCGGTCGGCGCCTTTGATTTGTAGTGCGCGGCGATGGCCGAGATCTTGCCATCGGCAACGGCAATGTCGGCCAGCGCGAAACCGTCGGCGTCGTAAGTGGTGGCAAGACCTGATGTCAGCGACCGGTGAAGGCGGACGTTGGTGAGATGGTACGAGCCAGAGGTCGGTATCAAGGACCGCCCCCCTCTGCCCTGCCGGGCATCTCCCCCTCAAGGGGGGAGATTGGCAGCTTTTCCGACAGCACCCGTCTTCCAACGTCGATAATTGGCGAAATCCCGGATGACGTCCAATCTCCCCCCTTGAGGGGGAGATGGCCGGCAGGCCAGAGGGGGGTGTTTCGCGCCAGCATCTCAATCACGTCACCCAACCCCCTACCGCTCCTGCTTCAGCGCGCTCTCGTGCCAGCGGCGCAGGATGAGATGCGACACCAGCGACAGCACCAGGAAGATCAATATGCCGGTGAGCGAGATCAGGATCAGCGCCGCGAAAAGCCTTGGCGCGTTGAGCCGGTAGCCGGCCTCGATGATGCGCGAGGCGAGCCCTGAGGATTGTCCCTGCGCGCCGGCGACGAACTCGGCCACCACGGCGCCGATCAGCGACAGACCGCCGGCGATCTTCAAGCCTCCTAGAAAATACGGCATGGCCGCCGGCAGTCTGAGATAGCGCAATTGCTGCCAGCGCGTCGCGCCGTTGAGCTTGAACATGTCGCGCAGATTGCGGTCGACCGAATTGAGGCCGAGCGTGGTGTTGGACAGGATCGGGAAGAACGCAACGATCCAGGCGCAAAGCAAAAGCTTCACCGTCTGGTTGTCCACATAGATGTTGATGAGCGGGAAGACCGCCACGATCGGTGTTACCTGCAGCACGATGGCGAAGGGAAAGAACGACATCTCCACCCATTTCGATTGCGCAAACAGCACCGCCAGTCCGACGCCGCCGACGACCGCGAGCAGCAGGCTGAGAAAGGTTATGCGCAACGTGACCAGCAGCGCGGAGAACAGGAGCCCCGCATCGCTATAGAGCGTCCACAGCACCACGCCGGGGCGCGGCAGGATATATTGCGGGATCGCGTTCCACACGCAAATGCGGTCCCACAGCCAGATCGCCAGGATCATGATCGCCAAAGGCAAGACCCACCGGCCGATCCGCTCCAGCCGCTCCTGGCGTACGCGGCCCGCCTCTTCCGCGTCGAGCGTTGCGGCATTCTGGTCAATGGCCGTCATGGTGCGGTCCGGCTGATGTGTTGATGGCGTTGACCAGGATGTCCGAGGCCTGGCGGCAGAGCGCGGCATAGTCGGGCGAAGTGCGGAAAACCTCGTCTCGCGGATAGGAGGCGTCGATGGCAAGCTCGGCATGGACGCGGCCCGGCCGCGCCGCCATGACGACGACGCGGTTGGACAGGAACACGCTTTCGAAGACGCTGTGGGTGACGAAGACGACGGTGAAGCGCTCGTCCTGCCACAGCTCCAGAAGGTCGTTGTTGAGCTTGAAGCGGGTGATCTCGTCGAGTGCGGCGAACGGCTCGTCCATCAGCAGAATGCGCGGCTTCGTCACCATCGCGCGTGCGATCGAGACGCGCATCTTCATCCCGCCGGAAAGCTCGCGCGGCACGGCGTTCTCGAAGCCGGTCAGGTGCACCCGCTCCAGCATCTCCGTCACCGCCGGCGCCGCCTTGGCGCGCGACACGCCTTTCAGCCTGAGCGGCAGCCAGACATTGTCGAATACATTGGCCCAGGGCAGCAGCGTCGGTTCTTGGAAGACGAAGCCGATATTGGCGCGGTCGATCGAACCGCCCCAGTCGAGCTGACCGGATGTCGGCGTCGACAGGCCCGCGATCAGCCTCAACGCCGTTGACTTGCCGCAGCCGGACGGCCCGAGAAGGCTGACAAAATCGCCCTCGCGGATGGCGAGATCGACGTCGCTCAATGCAGTCACGCCATTGGAAAACACCTTGCCGACATGGCGCAGCGTCAGCAGCATCGGGCCTTCACCCGATGCCGTCATGGGCGCCTGCGCCATCTTTTCCAGCTTCACGACTACTTCTTCAGCTCGATCCCGACACCTTTGTTGATGAAGGCCAGCGTGTAGGCCTTCTTGATATCGATGCCCTCGGGCGTGACCTTGGCCTTGACCATCTTGTCATAGAAGCTCTTGATCCGGTCTTCGTTCATGGCGCCGATGCCGAGCTTTTCGGTGTCGCCGGAATCGGCCAGGCCGAACTTCTTCATCTGCTCGATCGAGAAGGCAATCTGCTCGTCGCTCATGTCGGGGTTGTCTTTCTTGATCATCTCGTTGGCGGCCTTGTTGTCGCCGTAGAGGTAGTTGTACCAGCCCTTGGCCGAGCCATCGACGAAGCACTGGACCACCTCCGGCCGCTTGTCGATCGTGTCCTGCATCACCTCGATCGTCGTCGAATAGGTGTCCCAGCCATAGTCGGCGAGCAGGAACTGGTTGGGCACGAAGCCGCCTTCCTTCTTGACCGCAAAAGGCTCCGAGGTGACGTAACCCTGCTGGATCGACTTCTTGTTGGCCAGGAATGGAGCGGTGTTGTAGGTGTAGGGCACGCGCTTGGCGGCATCGAAACCGAGTTCGATGACCATCCACTGGAAGAAGGTCTGGACGCCCTCGTCGCCGAGAATGTACTGGTCGGCGTTCTTCAAATCCTCCCACTTGTCCAGCCCCTGCCCCGGGTGGGACATGATGACTTGAGGGTCCTTCTGGAAATCGGCGGCGACGACGCGCATCGGGATGCCCTGCTGGACGGCGTCGAAGGCCGACAGCAGATTGCCGCCCATGTAGAAATCGAGCTTGCCGGCCAGCAGCAGCGGCCGCCCGCTGACCTGCGGACCTCCCTGCGAAATCGTCACGTCGAGGCCACATGCAGCGTAGGTGCCGTCGGCGACGGCCTGGTAGTAGCCGCCATGCTCGGGCTCGGCCAGCCAGTTGGTGCCGAAGGTGACCTTCTCGTTTGCTGCCGCGCCGAACGTGCCGGCTCCAAGCAGCGCGACCGCAAGCGCTGAAATCTTCTGTTTTCCGTACATCGACACCACCCTTTGTTGGCTCCGGAGCGTCACGCGCCGGGCTCGACACCATTGATCCAAGAAGCAAGACACATGCCACCGCCCGGGCCGCCTGCTTGCGCGGCAGTCACTGCCAACACCGGACGGGTCATGCTGTGCGGGAGGCATCGTGCCTATTTTTTGGACGCCTGTCCACAATCGCCCTTGTGCCATGCACCACATCTTGAACGTACTATCGGTCACGTCTTAGGCTGGTCTCGCAGACAGGAGATTGCCATGTTCAGATACCTCGCGCCGAAGTCGATCAAGCCGCCTTTCGCCCGCTATAGCCACGGCGTCGAGGTGCCGCCAGGCAAGCGGCTGGTTCTGTGCTCCGGTCAGGTCGCCATCACGGCGGACGACCAGATCCCCGAGGATGCCGGCGCGCAGGCCGAGCTCTGCTTTCAAAACATAGCGGCGATTCTGGCTGAAGCCGGGCTGGGGCTAGGCGACATCGTGCGCATAAACGCCTACGTCACCGACCGCGCCTTTCTGCGGCCCTATATGGACGTCCGCGACCGCTTGTTTGCCAGCCCCGCGCCCGCCTCGACGCTGATGATCGTGTCAGGCTTTGCGCGGCCGGAGTTCAAGGTCGAGGTCGAGGCGATTGCGGCTGGGTGATCGACAGGCGACGTTTGGCGCGCTAGGTCTCCCTCACAGTCAAGAGGCATCACATGACCGTTGCAAACAGACGCGTTTGGTGGGGCGACTACCGGACCACCGAATACGCCGCGATCGATCCGGAGGCGACGGTTGCCGTGCTGCCGGTGGCGGCGATTGAGCAGCACGGCCCGCATCTGCCTGTATCAACCGATACCTCGATCATGAACGGCATGCTGGAGACGGTCATCGCCCGCCTGCCCGGCGATCTCGACATCCGCATCCTGCCGGTCCAAACGGTCGGCAAGTCGAACGAGCATCTGCAGGCGCCGGGCACGCTCACCCTGCCGGCGGCCACCCTGGTCGATGCCTGGACCGAGCTTGGCCTGTCCGTTGCCCGCGCAGGCGTAAGGAAACTGATCGTCGTCAACTCGCATGGCGGCAATGAAGAGATCATGGGCATCGTCACGCGCGAGCTGCGCGTGCGTGAGAGGATGCTGGCGGTGAAGACCAGCTGGCAGCGCTTCGGCCGCCCCGCCGGCATGTACACCGAGCTGGAAGACCGCCATGGCATCCATGGCGGCGACGTCGAGACCTCGTTGATGCTGCATTTTCGCCCGGAGTTAGTCGACATGGCCAAGGCCGACAATTTCGCCTCCAAGGTCGCCCGCGCCGAAACCGAATTTGCGCTGCTGCGCCACACAGGCACGCACGCCTTCGCCTGGATCGCCAGCGACCTCAACCCCAATGGCGTCGTCGGCGATGCCTCGATTGCAACGGCCGAAAAAGGCCGGCTGACGGCAGAGCATCAGGCCGAAGGGTTCATCACCCTGCTGAGGGATGTGCGCAAGGCGAAATTGGCCGAGTGGCTGGCGTAGAGCAATTTCGGGAAAAGTGCGTGGCGGTTTTCCGTCTGAAATTGTGTCAAAACAAATAATGATTGCAAGAGTGCTTCTCCACCTCCTGAAGGCGGACGGAGAAGTCATCTAGGAAAGTCAATGCGCCAGACATGTCGCCATTTGATGCAATTTTTCGGGGGTAAATCCGGCTTTGGTGACCCATTCACGTAGCCGTTCTAGCGTCACCTCTTCGGTCACAGTTGTGCCTGACATAGGTGGCTTAATGGATGCCAAAATGATCGAGGTGACACCGCTGCCGATGCCTTGGTAGGCGCGAATGTCGGAGGAGGTCTTTGCCTTGTGTCCGGCTTTGCAAAGATCATTAGCTCCTCCGTCCGGTCTCGAGACGAAGGGCGGCTTGAGGCCGGTCTCCACCGACGAGCAGCGCAGGTCGATGGGTATAGGCCCAATGGGTTGGATCGATCCTACTTGCCCATTTCGCAATTGCTGATGAAGCGCCACTGAGCCTTCGCCAAAAGCAGGTCCGCTATCATTGACGATCGCGAAGACTTCATGATCCCCATAGCGCACCCACGCCAGTGCACCAACGAGATTGGACTGCGGGGTGACAAGGCCGGGTATGGCTGCAGAATCTATATAAGCAACTTGGCCATGCACTGTATGCGTCAAGTGAGTCATTGATAGATACGACGCCACCATATCTCCCGAGGCTGTCGGCACCTGCTCCCCGGCCTTCGGTCGCCCTTTCCCGTTGCCCACGAAGTACCGGCCTTTTCTTGGCAGCTCACACGCCGTTTTTGTGCCACCGGCAGGCGGTTCGACCTCCATCGCATACACACAAAACTCCGCCGTGCCCGGACCGAAGTTGCCTGCCTCTGCTTTGGTCCATTCGGTATGGCATAATGACTGGTTGCCCTGAGCGGAACAGCCCAGCTTCTTGCCGTGGATATGCAGATTTACGCCATTGTTGATGTAGGTGTAGCCGTGATCACCTGGAGTATAGGACGCAGCAGCCCCGTCAGGATTCACCTCAAGCCCAGTCTTCATCAAGATGGAGCCGTCGCCGAACGTCACACGTCCGTTGGCGTCTGGCGCAGGACATGCGGGCTGCTTCCCCGCTGCAGAGGTCGCCAGCATCGCCGATCCAGTAACAATACCCGCACAAGCTGCTAATCGCAATGTACTCGTCATGCTCATTTTCAATCCCCCCGAACAATCGAATTTCCGGCGGCTATCTAGTTTTGTTTTGATACCGCAAGCAATACGTATCATATTGCAGATTTAAATATATACGACGTAGTGGATTTTCCCTCGAATTTTTACAAGCCTACGTCGTCAGCAGCGGATACGAACTTATAACTATGCGCACAAAGGTTGGCGTGAACAGTAAGGCGTTTGTTGGGGGCTATCCGTAGTTTCACTGGTGCTCATTCCTTCTAAAAATGGCATGAGTTGATCCAACGGCACAAGATTTAAGACTGAACATTGAGTTTGGCGGCGCTGATTGCAAGGCCGATTCAAGCATTCACAGCCAGGCAGCTTGACCTAGTTTTGGGCGGGAAAGGCATCGGCCCAACCGATCTCGCCATTGGCCAAGCTAGTTAGCCGTCGATCTTCAAAACGAAAGGCGTGCCCTCAAAAGCATCGGCGCCGCGACCGATCGCCTCGATCGCTTCAATCATCCGGCCCTCGCGCCCCAGCAGCGCATCGGCGACGGCAATCAATCGTGGATTGGGCGTTGCCGACAGCGAAAGCTTTCGCAAAGTCCGAGCCAGTTCCGCCTCGTCGCGCTTGGGCGCCAGTGCCGCGGCTATGATGTAGGCCGACGCCGTCGAGCGGCTGATGCCGGCATAGCAATGCACGACCATCGGCTTCGCGCGGTCCCAGCGGCGCGCAAAATCGAGCAGATTGCGCACATGCTCCTCGCCCGGCATGGTCATGCCGTCCTGCGCCACCGCAATGTCGTGCATCACCAGGTGCAGATGGTTTTCCCTCGATATCGAGGCCGGGCGCGTCACCTCGGTGCCGGCGGCAAGCAGCGACAGCACGCGCTCGGCGCGGCTTCTGGCCACAGTCTCCTCGAGCTTTGCCAGCGAACAGACATGGATCATGGCGCAATCTCCCTGGCGCTATCGTCGCGCCGTGCGTGCCAGTCGGCAAGCGCCGATTCGAGCCGCTGCCATTCCTCCTGACTTCCAGGCAGCCCCGCGCGGAGCACCTGAGGACGCTCGGAAAAATGCCTGAGCAATATGCCGCGCTCACCGAGCGTCGAAAACAGCCCCGGTGCATCGGCAAGCCGGAGATAGCGAAACAGCGTCGTGCCGCCGGCGACAGCAACGCCAAAGCGCGAAAGCAGCGCATCGAGCCGCGCCGCATCCTGCGCCAGCCGCCGCCGCATGTCGGCCTGCCAGCCGCTGTCGGCAAGCGCGCGGATGCCGTATTCGAGCGCTGGGCCGGCGACCGCCCAAGGGCCGAATTGCGTTTCAAGCCTTTCGACCGTCGCTGCATCGGAAAGTGCGAAGCCGAGCCGCAGGCCGGCGAGACCGAAGAACTTGCCAAACGAGCGCAGCACGACGATGCCGCCCCGCCCGACATCGCCGGCCAGGCTTTCCGCGTGCGGGCCGACATCCATGAAGGCTTCGTCGACGACCAGCAGACCGCGTATGGCGCGCAATGTCTCGGCAAGCCGAAGCAGCCTTTCCCGCGACACGACTCGCCCGTCGGGATTGTTGGGATTGACGACGATGGCAATTTCGGCTCCGGCAAGCGCCTCGAAATCGTCGACCTCCGCCACCGCATGGCCGGCAATCGCGGCGGCCCTGGCATGCTCGGCATAGGTCGGCCCGAGCACGAGCGCCTTGCCGGGGCTGACCAGCGAGGCGACGCGCGGCAGCAGGATCTGCGTGCCCGGGGCGACCACCACATTCTCGGCCGAAGGCGCGCCATAGGCGCCGGCCGCGACTCTGGCCAGCTCACGCAGGCGCGCGGCCTCCGGCAATCGTGACAGGGCGGTGGCGGGCAGCTCGAAAAGCGGGTAGGAGTGCGGATTGATACCTGTCGAGAGATCGACGAAAGGTTGTGGCGCGTGAGGGAAGAGCGCCCTCGCCCGGCCAAGGGATCCACCGTGATCCACCACAGTAATCGCTCCATCAGAAAGCTTCATGTCGATCCTGATCGCTTTCCTGTCGCTGGCCATCGAACGCATCCTGGGTTACCCGGACTGGCTGTTCCGTGCCGTCGGCCATCCCGTCACCTGGTTCGGCAGGCTGATAGCCTTTCTCGACCTCAGGCTCAACCGCGACACTGATTCCGACGCGCTGCGTCGCCGCCGCGGCGCGCAGGCGCTGCTGGTGATCGTGCTGGTGCCGGCGGCAATCGCCTTCATCGTGCAAATCCTGCTCTGGCAGCTCTTTCCTGCCGGCATGATCATCACGGCAATCCTGGCCTCGTCGCTGCTGTCGCAAAAGAGCCTTACCGAACATGTCGAGGCGGTGGCCGATTCGCTGGATACCGGCGGGCTGGCGCTCGGCCGCATTGCGGTTGCGCGCATCGTCGGCCGCGATCCAGAGAAGCTCGACCATGCCGGCGTCAGCCGCGCCGCCATCGAAAGCCTGGCCGAGAATTTCTCCGACGGCATCGTTGCGCCCGCCTTCTGGACAGGTGTCTGCGGTCTGGCCGGCGGCGTCGCCTACAAGGCCGCCAACACCGCCGATTCGATGATCGGCCACCGCACCCCGCACCACGAGGCCTTCGGCCGCGCGGCGGCACTCTTCGACGACTGGATCAACCTGCCGGCGTCCCGGCTGACCGCGTTGCTGATCGTTGCCGCCGCCTTTCTCGTTGACGGCGCCGATCCCCGCAACGCTTGGCAAGCAATGCGGCGCGACGCCAAAAAGCACCGCTCACCCAATGCCGGTTGGCCGGAAGCAGCAATGGCCGGCGCACTCGGCCTGGCGCTCGCCGGCCCGCGCAGCTATGGCGGCGTCATCGTCGAGGACGCCTATATGGGCGAAGGCGGTAGGCGCGCGGCGGAAAGCCAGGACATCAGGCAGGCGCTGAAATTGTACCAGGTGGCGGACTATCTGCTGATTGGGCTGTTCGGGTTGCTGTCGGCGGTGCTTATCGCGGTGACGTTCTGAGAGCTTACCGTCGCCCTTCCTTTACCCTCCCCCTTGTGGGGAGGGTCGGCGCGAAGCGCCGGGGTGGGGGACTGCGACCCTACGAGAACCCCACCCCGATCCGCTTCGCGGATCGACCCTCCCCGCAAGGGGGAGGGTACGAAACCCCTCAAAACTCGATCCCCTGCTGCGCCTTCACGCCGGCCGAAAAATGATGCTTCGTCACGCCCATCTCCGTCACCAGATCCGCCGCCTCGACCAGCGCCGGCTTGGCGTTGCGGCCGGTGACGACGACATGCAGACCTTCGCGCCGCGCTTTCAGCGCCGCCACCACTCTGTAGAGATCGAGATAGTCGTAACGCAGCGCGATGTTCAGTTCGTCCAGCACGACGAGGCTGATCGAGGGATCGGCGATCAGCTCCAGCGCCTTGGCCCAGGCGGCTTCGGCCGCCTTAATGTCGCGCTTCAGATCCTGCGTCTCCCAGGTGAAACCCTCGCCCATCGTGTGCCAGACGACGCGGTCGCCAAACGCCGCGAAGGCATCCTTCTCGCCGGTGTGCCATTTGCCCTTGATGAACTGGACGATTCCGACGCGCTTGCCATAGCCGAGCATGCGTAGCGCCAGCCCGAAGGCAGCCGTGGTCTTGCCCTTGCCGGGTCCGGTGTTGACGATCAGCAGCCCCTTCTCGACCGTCTTTTCCGCGACCTCGGCGTCCTGCACCGCCTTGCGCTTGGCCATCTTGGCGCGATGGCGCTCTTCATCTTTTGCGTCGATATCGGTCATCTCATTTCACCTTGAGCGGCAGCCCCGCCACCATCAGAAGCACCATATCAGCTACCACCGCGATCTGCTGGTTGAGCCTGCCGGCGGCATCGCGGAACCGGCGTGCCAGCGCATTGTCGGGCACAATGCCTTGTCCGACTTCGTTGGAGACCACGAACCACGGCCCGCGCGGCCGCGAAAGCACATCGGCCAGCCGCCGGCACTCCCCCTCTAGATCATGATCGGCCAGCATATGATTGGTCAGCCAAAGCGTCAGGCAGTCGACAAGCACCGGCTGGTTGTCCGGCAATGCCTCGAGCGCACCTGCAAGATCAAGCGGGGCATCGATGGTCGCCCATCCCTCGCCGCGGCGCGAGCGGTGTTGCGCGATGCGCTCGCGCATTTCGCCGTCATAGGCTTGCGCGGTGGCGATATAGGCCCATGGCGGCGGCAACGCCGTCGCCAAAGTTTCGGCATGCGCGCTCTTGCCGGAGCGCGCACCGCCGATGATGAAGGTCAAACTGCGATCAGGCAAAGCTGTCGCGCAGGCTGGTCGCGGTGCCGGTGAAGCGCGAGTGCACTATGCCGACAACTGCGCCGAGCACCAGCCAGAACACCAGATTGGTCACCGTCACCGCCACCACGAACTGATGATGCAGGCTCTCCGGGATCGGCGTTACGAAACTGTCAGGCTGCGGCGCGCCGACAATATGCGGGGCGACGATCAGGACGACGGCGAGCACGGTCAGGGGCGCCGACGTGCGGAAGGTAATAAGGGCAAGGCCGATCGCGGTTGCCATCACCGTTGCCCACCACCAGATCTGGCGCTGTATGAGATCGGCCGCCGGCATTGCCGGCAGTTCCGGCGGCAGGCCGAGTCCCGGCGCCAGCGTGAACACGGCAAAGCCCGCCAGACCCCAGAACACGCCCTGGCGCCAGCTGCCGATGCCGCCGGCGAACTCGGAAACCGCCACCAGGACCAGCGCGAAGCCGATGCCGGTGACGATATTGGCGACGACACTGAAGGCGAAACGCTCGAAGCCGTCGGCCGGCGCCCAGCCTTCGTCCTCCGCCGGCGCGGCTGCTTCAGCCGGTGCTGCGCTGCTCACCGCATTTTCCGCCGGCGCGGCGGTGCTCATGGCATCGGTGTCCGCAGCGTTGGCGGCGGGCGCCGCGGCATGCTGATGCTCATGGCCGCCACCAGCCTTTTCGTAGACCTCCGCCTTGAGGATCAGCGGCACGGTGGCATAGGCCTGCATGCAGGCGAGAGCGACACCGGCCACGAGCCCTGCGATCGCCGCGATGAACACGACGTTGCGAAACAGGTTCATGATGTCAGATCCTCGTCAGTGGCAGGGAAACGCCATCGAATGGCGATAGTCGTGCGCCGCATTGTGGACCGCATCGATGTGCGAGAAACCGACAACGCCGACGACGAAAATGCCCAGAAACGCGCTAAGCACGAGCTGCATGAAGCGCGACTGCGAGGAGACGGAAGCGCCGAGGGAGACGGAAGCGGTATTCATATCTTGTCCTTTCGCCCTCCACCCGAGGGCATCGAAGTCAGTTCCCTGTCGCCGGCAGGTCTCCTGGCTCGCGGATCAGCGCCCTTCCCCACCTTCCCGAAGAAAAAATCCCCAGTGGCTTGGAGAGGACTACCGCACACAGTTGCGGGGGCAGCCACGGCATTGGGCAACAAGTCAGCCCTCACCGCATTCCCTCTTGGTCCCTAACGGAACCGACGACATGCATGACTATAGGCTGAAACGGTCGCATCCGGCAAACCAAATTCCGCCGGCCAACAGCGCGAATGCGCCATGCGGCGTTACGGGTTCAACGCGGTGATCCGCTCGGCAACCAGCCGCTGCAGCCGCCACAGATGGCGATCGTGAATGCCGCGCTCTTCAAGGTTTTTCACCGTGTTGTAGAGATAGTCGGCGCCCGACCCCCAGTGCCCGCAGGACGTTGCCAGCCTTTCGACGACCTTGCCCTCGTCGAGCGGTCCTGAATAGGTCAGGCCGTTGCGGTTGATGACGAAGGCCAATGCCCTGAGCGGTCCGGCCTCGCTTGCAAGCTTGAGCATGCGCGGCCGGTAGCTTGTCGGCTTCAGCGTGACTTCGCGCCGGAAAAGCCGGCCCAACTGCTCGCGCCGGTTATTGTCGGTCAGCCGAAAGGCGACGCCCTTGCATTGTCCGCCACGGTCCAGCGCCATCATCAGGCCGGGGCTGTCCTTGGTGCCGCGCCAGCGCGTCATGTTCATGCAAAAGGACCGATGCCAGCCGCGCGCCAGCGCAACGCGGTCCTCGACATAATCTATTTCCGGTTTCCAGATCAGCGATCCATAGCCGAACAGCCATAGCGGTTCGCTGTCCGGGAGTTCGACCTGCAATTCATCCAGCAGCGCGTCATAGTCGGCTTCATCGAGATGCATCGCGTCCGGATCCGGCCCGGGGTCCCTGATCTCGCGCCAGCAGCGCGCGACCAGCTCCGGCGTAAGCGACATCTGTCGTGCGGCCACTTCCGAATCCCCCCAATTTCCGAATGTCCCGTGTCCAGGACATGATTATGCGCCGCGCCTGCAACCGGCAATGCGGCACTCTGATTGACAAACGATTTGCCGGGGTGTCGGCTGACGCTTCATAGGAAGCCAGCCATGCATCCCAGCCCGAGCGAGCGCGACCCCTATAACGGCCTGAGCCGGGCCGAACCGACGCTACCGTCGTCGGCCTATTGGGATAGCGAGGCTTACCAGCGCGATCTCGACGCCATCTGGCACAAAAGCTGGCTGCTCGTCTGCCGCGAGGCCGACCTCGCCCAGCCGCTGGCGTTCAGGACATTCCGCGTCGGCACGCAGGAAATCGTCATTCTGCGGGACGAGACCGGCGAACTGCGCGCCTTCCACAACACTTGCCGGCATCGCGGCTCGCAGCTTTGCCAGGAAAGCGAGGGCCGGCTGAAAGCGCGGCTCATCACGTGCCCCTACCACGCCTGGTCCTACTCGCTGCGCGGCGATCTCGTGCGCGTTCCCTCGAAATCGCTGCCAGATGGTTTCGACAAGGCAGATCATCCGCTCTACCGGGTGGCGCTGTCGGTATGGCGCGGCTTTGTCTTTGTGAACCTTCAGCAGGCTGCGGCCGGCTCCGCCGGGACCTCCTTCGATCCCGCATCCGGCGACCTCGCCAACTGGCCGCTGGAAACTCTGGTATCAGGCCATGTCCTGCGCAAGGTGATGAACTGCAACTGGAAGATCTTCTGGGAGAACTTCAACGAGTGCCTGCATTGCCCAGGCGTCCACAAGGACCTGTCTCGGCTGGTGCCGATATACGGCCGCGGCCTGATGAGCCGGCACGACGACCCCGACTGGGTCCGCCATGCCGACAATGACGCACCGGAGTTTTCGGGTGGCCTGCGCGCCGGCGCCGAGACCTGGTCGCGCGACGGACATGCCCATGGCCCGGTCTTCCCGGGCCTGACGCCGGCCGAGCGTGCGGCCGGACAGACCTATGCCACCAGCCTGCCCTCGATGTTCATCGTCGGCCATGTCGATTATGTCAGGACGGTGCGACTGATGCCGCTCGGTCCCGAACAGACCGAACTCACCGCCGAGTGGCTGTTCGCGCCCGAGGCGCTGGCTGAGACGGACATCGACAATGTCGTCGCCTTCGGCACCCAGGTGCTGGAGGAGGATGCCGCGATCTGCGAGATCAATCAGAAAGGCCTGCGCTCGATGCGCCACCAGGCCGGCGTGCTAATGCCGGAGGAGTACGATCTGCACCGCTTCCACAACTGGGTGCGCGAGCGGCATGCAGCGCTTGAGGCAACCGCCTGATCGGCGACTAAAGCGACTTCGGCAGATAGCGCCAGGAGATAAAGCCGCAAACCGCGGCCAGAATGCCCAGCGTCACGAACACCGAGCCGAGGCCGAAAAACGCCAGCACCACCGAATAGACCAGCGGCGGCGTCAGCTCGGAAAAGTCGAGATAGGTGCGGTAGACCGCGGCCATCTGCGCCCGCTCATAGGACCGCACCGAGCGCATGAAGGCGGTCGAGCCCAGTGCCTCGAGCGCGATGGTGAAGAAGGCGCCGCAGAGCAGGAAAAAGCCCGTAAGCAGCGGCGCGGTAGTGCCGACCGCGCCCGCCGCAAGCAGCGTCGCCGACATCGCGAAATAGGCGAAGGTCATGGTGCGCCGGCCGCCGAAGCGTTTTCCCGCTTTGCCCCAGAAGATCGCCATGAACAACAGCGCATTGCCGGCCGAAACCAGCAGGCCGCCGGCAAGCTTGCCCTCGCCGGTAATCACCATGAACAGCGGCCCGTAGACGAAGAACGTCGTCCAGAAGCAGGAGCGGCCGAAGGCGATCAGCCAGGCCAGCCTGAGCCTGGGTTGTGCTACGAAGCGGCCGATATTGGCCAGCGGATTGGCCGGCCGTGTGTTGCCCGGCCGGATCGACCGGTTGTCGCCCAGCCTGTAGGTCCAGAACAGCGCCAGCAAGGCCAACGCAAACACCGCGACCGCGCCATGCGCGGCATAGATGCCGTAGCGTGTGTAGAGGAAGATGCCGAGTGTCGGCCCGCCGGTCCAGGCCAGCATCGACCACGCCATGCGCAGCGATTCGGCCTGCATGAAATCGGTCTTGCGGATGTGGTCCATGATGTAGAGGTTGAGCGTGATCGACAGGGCGCTCGCCCCCATGACGCGGCACAGCATGCCTGCCAGTTGCCCGGCAAGCGTGTGGGTGACGAAGAACAGCGAGCCTATCGCCAGCAGGCAGGCGCCGGCGGTATAGACCCAGCGCCGGGCAAACCTGCGGATCAAGATCGGCATGAACAAGGTCACCGACAGGCCGAGCAGCGCCACGATGGTGTAGAGGATCGAGACGATCTGCTCGTTGTGCAGAATCTCATAGGCCTGGATCGGGATGACGCTCGACACCGTGGCACGGGCGAAGGATTCGACCGCATAGAGCGAGGCAAAGGTGCGCGCATCCGCCGGACGCAGGGCCGGAAGCCAGATCGGATGGCGCACATGGGTGGACATTTGATCCCCAAATCAGACTCGCGGCGTCAAATCTGCGCTGGCGCTTCCTCCGCCGGTAACAGGAAACCGACCCCTTCCCGGCAAAAAGCGAATTCGGCCAAAGGCTTTCCGGCTCTGGCCTAAAGCGCCGCCCGATGCAGCCGCACGGCGCGACCCGGACCGTAGAGGGCGGCCTTCTTTTGTCCGGTGCAACCGTGATAGTCGTCTTTGGGGCTGAATCAGATCGCGAGACCATGAGCATCCATACCGCACCCCCTGGAGATCAACTGAAGCGAGATCAACCGAAGCGCATCGTCGCCATCGATCTCGTACGCGGCATCGCGCTGATCGCCATGGCGAGCTACCACTTCACCTGGGATCTCGAAAATTTCCATTACACCGACCCCGGCCTCACCGCCGTCGGCTGGTGGAAGATCTATGCGCGCTGCATCGCCTCGACCTTCCTGTTCCTGGTCGGCGTCAGCCTGTTTCTCGCTCATGGCAGGCAGATCCGCTGGACCGGCTTCTGGAAACGTTTTGCCATGGTCGCCGTCGCGGCCGCCGCTATATCGGCGGTCACGTACTTCATCACGCCGGACAGCTTCATCTTCTTCGGCATCCTGCATCAGATCGCGCTGGCCAGCCTGCTCGGCCTTTTGTTCTTGCGGCTGCCGTCCTTGCTGACGCTTGTCGTGGCGGCGGTGGTGATCGCCGGGCCGATCTATTTCCGATCCGAAGCCTTCGATCATCCGGCGCTGTGGTGGGTCGGCCTGTCGGCGATCAACCCGCGCTCCAACGATTACGTGCCGCTGTTTCCCTGGTTCGGCGCCGTGCTTCTCGGCATCGCCGCGGCAAAGTTTGCGTCCACCACCGGCCTGCTGGCGCGGCTGGCCACGCTGGGATCGGGAAGCTGGACCAGGCCGCTCACCTTCATCGGCCGCCACAGCCTGGCTTTCTACCTGATTCACCAGCCGCTGCTGTTCGGCTGCGTCTGGCTGTTCTCGCAGATCGCGCCGGCGCCGGTCGAGACACGGGAAGTGGTCTTCCTCAAGGAATGCCAGGTATCCTGCGAACAGCAGCGCGACACGGAGTTCTGCACCAGCTATTGTGTGTGCATGCTGGACACGCTGCAAAGCGAAGCGGCATTCGACCGGCTCTACAATGGTGACCAGACCCCGGAGTTCAAAGCGCATCTCGGTGAACTCGCCGGCATCTGCACCGCAAGGACGGAGGAGAGTCCGATGACGCAGGGAGGGCAACAATGACCGACAAGCTAGCAAAACCCGGGCTGGCAAAACCCGATCTACCGAGACCACGGCTGATCCCGTGGCCGCCGCTGATCTACATCGCCGCCATCGCCATCAGCATCGTGCTCGGCCTGTTCTATCCCCTGCCCTGGATCGGCGACCTCTTGGGCGACCTTTTNCGCCATCGCCATCAGCATCGTGCTCGGCCTGTTCTATCCCCTGCCCTGGATCGGCGACCTCTTGGGCGACCTTTTGTTTGCCGCCGGCTTTGTGGTGCTGTTTGCCGTCGCAGCCCTCTGGTTCACCGCTATCCGCACCATGATCCGGGCCAAAACGACGATGAACCCCAATGGCGTGCCGGAGCATCTGGTGACGTCTGGCCCGTTCGGCATCACGCGCAACCCGATGTATCTGGCCAACACGCTGCTTTTGATCGGCGTCGCCTTCGTCTCGGGGATCGTATGGTTCCTGCCGCTGGCCCTGATCGCGGCTTTTGCAACGCAGAAGGTCGCCATCGAGAGCGAGGAGAAGGTGCTGTTCGCCAAATTCGGCAAGAAGTACCGCGACTATGCGAAGCGGGTCAGGCGCTGGATCTGAGGCGGGTGTGATCGCTGGCAGGGTTCGCATGCCTTGGCGACTAGCCGAAACGCCCATCTCTTCGTCATCCACGGGCGAAGCAAGGAGCGTAGCGGCGCAGCGCAGACCCGAGGATCCATGCCGCGAAGTACAGGCGTTGCCACGTCCAGAATTCTGCACCGCTGCACTCCACGGCCAATGTCACGGAATGGATTCTAGGGTCTCCGCGACGGAGCCTCGCTCCTGCTTCGCCCTAGAATGACGAAGTGTGGAAGGGCTCCGCTAATCGCGAACGTTTGCGACGGGCGCGCAAACGCTCGACGATCCGCTCAGGTATTTACCCCCAACTCCACCAGCCGCTCGACGCAAGACTCCTCCGCCTGGTCGAGCTCCGCCAGCGTCTCCTCGAGATCGCGGCGCTTCTGGCGCAAATCCTCGCGCTTTTCCTCGATGCGCTTGATCATCAGGTTGAGTTGACCGACCTCGCCGGGCGGTTCCTTGTACATCTGGATGATTTCGCGGATCTCGTTGATCGAGAAGCCGAGCCGTTTTCCGCGCATGATCTGACGGATCAGATGCCGGTCAGATGGGCGAAACAGCCTTGTGCGGCCCCGCCGGACCGGTTGCACCAGCCCCTCGTCCTCATAGAAGCGCAGCGTCCGCGTCGACACGTCGAATTCGCGGGTCAGTTCGGTGATCGAATAATATTCCCGCATCTTTGCTCCAAATGTCGGAACATCGGAAAACGCCCGGTCGCCCGGGATTTCCAACGCATTCCGATCAACCCCGTTCCAAGCCGGACTCGGCATGAAACCCCGCGCAAGCCTCGCACCACATTTACGTAAAAGTCAATTGAACCCGCAACGCCTCTTTCTCAAGGGATAGCGAACCACCAGGTGGCCAGCCCGAGGAAGGCAAAGAAGCCAACGACGTCGGTGACCGTAGTGACGAAAACCGCCGACGCCACCGCCGGGTCGATCTTGAACCGGTCGAGCAATAGCGGGATCAGGATACCGGCAAGGGCTGCCACGAACATATTGATGATCATCGCCGCCGCTATGATGCCGCCCAGATTGGGATCGCGGAACCAGACGGCCGCGACGATGCCGATCAGCACGGCGAAGATGATGCCGTTGATGGAACCCACGCCCATTTCGCGGCGGATGATGCGGCCGGCATTGTAGATGTCGAGATCCCTGGTCGCCAGCGCGCGTACCGTGACGGTCATGGTCTGCGAACCCGCATTGCCGCCCATGCCGGCCACGATCGGCATCAGCACGGCCAGTGCCACAATGTGCTCGATGGTGCGGTCGAACAGGCCGATCACCGATGCCGCCAGGAACGCCGTCAACAGGTTGACCAGCAGCCAGGGCACGCGCGAGCGCGAGGTCGAAAGAATGCTGTCGGACAACTCTTCGTCGCCGACGCCGCCCATGCGCAGCAGATCTTCCTCGGCCTCCTGCTGGATGACGTCGACGACGTCGTCGATGGTCAGCACGCCGACCAGCCGCTCGTTCTCGTCGACGACGGCGGCGGACAGAAGATCGTATTGCTCGAAGTCCCGCGCCGCCTCTTCCTGGTCCATGGTGGCCGGAATGGCGTGCCTCGTCTCGTGCATCACGTCTCCGACCTTGGTCGTGCGCTTGGTGCGCAGGATCTGGTCGAGGTCGATGGCGCCGAGCAACTTGAAGCTTGGATCGATGACGAAGATCTGGCTGAAGCGCTCGGGCAGGTTCTTGTCTTCGCGCATGTAGTCGATGGTCTGTCCTATGGTCCAGAACGGCGGCACGGCGACAAACTCGGTCTGCATGCGGCGACCGGCGGTCTCTTCCGGGTAGTCGAGCGAGCGGCGCAGCCTGATCCGCTCGGTGAACGGCAGCTGCGACAGGATCTCGTCCTGGTCTTCCTTTTCAAGGTCTTCGAGAATGTAGACCGCGTCGTCGGAATCGAGGTCCTGCATGCCCTGGGCAATTTGCTCATTGGGCATATTGTCGACGATATCGCGGCGGATCGCCTCGTCGACCTCGGTCAGCGACGAGAAGTCGAAGTCGGCGCCGAGCAGTTCGACTAGGGCGCGACGCTGTTCGGGGTGCAGGGCCTCGAGCAGATCGCCAAGTTCCGACTGGTGCAGGTCGTCGACTTCGCGCTTCAGCGTCAGCGTATCGCGATCGGCGATCGCCGCCCCGATCTGGGCCAGGAATGATGACAGGACGGCGCCGTCCTCGCCATAGATGTCGGCGTGGGCGTCGTCAGCGGCTTTGGCGCCGGTCGTCTGGTCGTCCTGGCGTTCCACCAGCGGCTCCCGCCATGGGAATTTCGGAAAAGGTGCCTGTCAGGTCTAGCGCGCAACGCACGGGAATATCAAACGAAATGCGCCCCGCCCTGCATATGGGCCGGGAGCGATTTCATCAGGATATGACGCCGCCCAGGATTCAGGCGGCGCGACAGCACATGTCGCTGGGGAAAGAGCACCCGAGCACGGTTGGGGCAGAATTGTCATGATGCAGGTCCTGCCATCTGCCGGACCCGCCCAGGCCAGGAACCAGAACAGCCGGAAGCCCTTGAAGATCAGGTCGCAGACGCAGAAAGCAATCGAGGAACGGCGCGTGCGCGTGGTCGTGGCCGAACGCAATCCGCTCGTGATATCGGCGCTGCGCGACATGCTGGACTGCGACGGGCGCTTCGAGCTCCTGGCCTGCGTGCAAAGCGGCAGGCATTTTCTTGAGTTGGCAGCGGAAGGCGAATTCGACGTCGCAATCATCGGGTGGAAGCTTGCCGACATGGACGGCGCCGATGTGCTGGCCGAGGTTCACAGCCGCAAGCTCGGCGTGCGCATCGCGGTGTTTTCCAACGACCACGACATCGGCATCCTGAAGCAGTGCGTGCGCCTCGGCGCCCAGGGCTACTGCTTCCAGTTCGACGATCCAGCGATCATCTTCGAGACCATCCTGGCCGTCGCGCATGGACGCATCTGCATCCCCTACATCGACATCAATAAGGTCAACGACACGCCCTTGTCGCTGCTCACCGTGCGCGAGCGCGAACTGCTGGCCGTGCTGTCCGACGGCTGGACCAATTTGCAGATCGCGACGCGTACGGGGATTTCCGAGAACACGGTGAAGTATCACCTCAAGAATCTCTACGACAAGCTCGACGTCCGCAACCGGGCGATGGCCGTCGCGCTCTATGCGCGCGAGCGGCGTACCCAGAAGCAGCCGTTCGGGTAGGAAAGCGATGAGCCGCGGGTAGGTCACCCGGGTAGGCAACCCCCACCCGCGCGCGGCAAGATGTTACCTCTTGAGGTGTTGTTGCCATTAGCCGTCGAAACGAAACTCCCCATCACCGCTTTGCTGGATCAGGAGGAGTTCGCGACATGGCCGGTTTCACCCATCTTTTCATTCCCGGACCGACCAACATTCCCGAACAGGTCCGCCAGGCGATGAACCTGCCGATGGAGGACATGCGTGCAGCATCCTTCCCCGATCTCACGCTACCGCTGTTCGAAGACATCAAGACGGTGTTCAAGAACGAGACCGGCCGCGTCTTCATCTATCCCTCCTCCGGCACCGGCGCCTGGGAAGCGGCGATGACCAATGTGCTCAGCCCCGGTGACCGCGTGCTGATGTCGCGCTTCGGCCAGTTCTCGCATCTGTGGGTCGACATGGCCGAACGGCTCGGCTTCGAGGTCGATGTCATCGACTGCGAATGGGGAACCGGCGTGCCGCTCGAGCTCTATGCCGAGCGGCTCAGGGCCGACAAGGCGCACCGCATCAAGGCAGTCTTCTGCACCCAAAACGAGACCGCGACCGGCGTGACCAGCGACGTCGCCGGCTGCCGCGCCGCGCTCGATGACGCCAACCACCCTGCTTTGCTCTTCGTCGACGGCGTCTCGTCGATCGGCTCGATCGACTTTCGCCAGGAGGAATGGGGCGTCGATTGCGCGGTCAGCGGCTCGCAGAAGGGTTTCATGCTGCCCGCCGGCCTCGGTTTCCTCTCCGTCAGCAAGAAGGCGCTGGTGGCCTCGCGGAGCGCCACCCACCGCCGCTGTTTCTTCTCCTTCGAAGATATGATCCGCGCCAACGACGCCGGCTATTTCCCTTATACGCCGGCTACTCAGCTGCTGCGCGGCCTGCGCGCCTCGCTCGACCTGATCGCCGAGGAAGGGCTGGAAAACATCTTCGCCCGTCACCATCGCCTCGCCGAAGGCGTGCGCAAGGCGGTCGACGCCTGGGGCCTGAAGCTCTGCGCCAAGACGCCTAAATGGCACTCCGACACCGTCAGCGCCATCCTGGTGCCGGACGGCGTCGACAGCGGCGATGTGGTCAAGCGCGCCTACCAGAAATACCAGACCGCGCTCGGCGGCGGCCTCAACAAGGTGATCGGCAAGGTCTTCCGCATCGGCCATCTCGGCTGGCTGAACGAGGTGATGGTGCTGGCCTCGCTCTCGGCCGCCGAAATGGCGCTGCTCGACTGCGGCGTACGGCTGGCGCCCGGCTCCGGCGTCGGCGCCGCCATCCAGCACTTCCGCGCCTCGGCCGCCGTGCCGGTCGCCGAAGCCGCCTGAGGAGCCGACAATGAGCCACACCATCAACCACCTCAAGAAATTACGGCTGCAGCGCAGCGAGCTGGCGGTTCCAGGCTCCAGCCCGGAAATGATCGACAAGGCGGCCAACAGCGCCGCCGACTTCATCTTCCTCGACATCGAGGATGCGGTCGCCCCGCCCGACAAGGAACGCGCCCGCAAGAACATCATCCAGGCGCTCAACGACATCGACTGGCGCGCCAAGGGCAAGACCGTCTCGGTGCGCATCAACGGCCTCGACACGCACTACATGTACCGCGACGTGGTTGACGTCATGGAGCAGGCCGGTGACCGGCTGGACACCATTTTGGTGCCGAAGGTCGGCGTGCCGGCCGACCTCTACATGGTCGAGGCCATGGTCAACCAGATCGAGATGGCAAAGGGTTTCAGGACCCGCGTCGGCCTCGAAGCGCTGATCGAGACCGCGCTCGGCATGGCCAATGTCGAGGCGATTGCCGCGACACCCGGCCGGCTGGAAGCCATGCATTTCGGCGTCGCCGACTATGCGGCAAGCTGCAAGGCGCGCACGGTCAACATTGGCGGCCTCAACCCCGACTATCCCGGCGATCAGTGGCATTTCGCTCTGTCGCGCATGACCGTCGCCTGCCGCGCCTATGGCTTGCGCGCCATTGACGGGCCGTTCGGCGACTTCTCCGATCCGGAGGGCTACATCGCTGGCGCCAGGCGCGCGGCGGCGCTGGGCATCGAAGGCAAGTGGGCGATCCACCCCTCGCAGATCGCGCTTGCCAACGACGTCTTCTCTCCACCGGAAAAAGAGGTCACCCGCGCCCGGCGCATCCTCGAAGTGCTGAAGGAGGCGGAGGCGCAGGGCAAGGGAGCGGCCGCACTCGACGGCAAGATGATCGACGCAGCGTCGGAACGCATGGCGCGCAATGTTCTGGTGGTCAACGAGGCAATCGAACGGGCCAGCCAATTCTCTAGCGAGCCGCGCGTCGCCACGCATTGACTGTTCAGGGAGGACAAAATGGACATCCACGAATATCAGGCCAAGGAACTGCTGGCACGCCACGGCGTGCATGTGCCGCGCGGCGGGCTGGCCTACAGCCCCGAGCAGGCGACCTACAGGGCCCGCGAGATCGGCGGCGCCAAATGGGTGCTGAAGGCGCAGGTGCATTCCGGCGCCCGCGGCAAGGCCGGCGGCATCAAACTGTGCGCCAATGACGAGGAGATTTCCAGCGCGGCCGAGGGCATGCTCGGCCGCAAGCTGGTGACACAGCAGACCGACCCGCGCGGCAAGCTGATTTCGCGCCTGTATCTCGAGGAAGCCGTCGATATCGCGCAGGAGCTCTATGTCGGCTTCGTGCTCGACCGCAAGGAAGAGCGCGTCATGATCGTGGCGTCCGCTGCCGGCGGCATGGAGATCGAGGACATCGTCGAGAAGGCACCGAACTCCATCCTGCGCACATCGGTCGATCCCGGCGTCGGCATGCAGCGTTTCCAGGCGCGCGAGATCGCCTTCGGGCTCGGCCTCGACCACAATCTGATCGGCAAGGCGACCGAAACCATCTTCGCCTGCTATCAGGTGTTCCGCGACTACGACGCCTCGATGCTGGAGATCAATCCGCTGGTGGTGACCCGCGACGGCAATCTGATCGCGCTCGACGCCAAAATGTCGTTCGACGAGAACGCGTTGTTCCGCCGGCCGGAAATCTCCGAGCTGCGCGACAAAAGCCAGGAAGATCCGCGCGAAACTTTTGCCAGCGACCGTGGCCTCTCCTATGTCGGCCTCGACGGCAACATCGGCTGCATCATCAATGGCGCAGGGCTCGCCATGGCGACCATGGACATGATCAAGATCGCCGGCGGCGAACCGGCCAACTTCCTCGACATCGGTGGCGGCGCCTCGCCGGAGCGGGTGGCGAAATCCTTCCGCGCCGTGCTCGGCGACAAGAATGTCGAGACCATCCTGGTCAACATCTTCGCCGGCATCAACCGCTGCGACTGGGTCGCCGAAGGCATCATCAAGGCGATACGCGAGGTCGGCGTCAACGTGCCGCTGGTGGTCCGTCTCTCCGGCACCAAGGCCGAGGAAGGCCGCCGCATCCTGGCCGATTCCGGCGAGGCGGTAATCGTTGCCGACACGCTGGCCGAAGCCGCCGAAAAAGCCGTCGCTGCCTGGCGCGCGGCCACCAAGAAAAAAGCAGCCTAGAGCCGGATGATTTCAGGTCGAATCGACCTGAAATCTGAATCCGTCTCTAAAATCAAACAGATGGAGCATGATGTCGTCCGAAAACCGCTTCACACTTTTCGGCATCATGCTCTAGGGAGGTCGAGAAAATGGCAATCCTGCTCAACCGCAGCACCCGCGTCATCGTCCAGGGGTTCACCGGCAAGATCGGCAGCTTCCATGCCGAGGACATGAAGCGCTACGGCACCAAGCTGGTCGGCGGCGTTACGCCCGGCAAAGGCGGCCAGAAGCATCTTGGCCTGCCCGTCTTCAACACGGTCAAGGGCGCGGTGCGCGAGACCCGCGCGGAGGCCAGCATCGTCTTCGTGCCGCCGCCTTTTGCCGCCGATTCGATCATGGAAGCGGCCGACGCCGGCATAAAACTCTGCGTCTGCATCACCGACGGCATCCCGTCGCAGGACATGATGCAGGTCAAGCGCTACATGCTGCGCTACCGCTACGAGGACCGCATGCGGCTGATCGGGCCGAACTGCGCCGGCGTCATCACGCCCGGACAGGCGCTGATGGGCATCATGCCCGGCAGCATCTATCTGCCTGGCCGCGTCGGCATTGTCGGCCGCTCGGGAACCCTGGGCTACGAGGCGGCGTCGCAGATGAAGTCGCTCGGCATCGGCGTCTCGACCAGCGTCGGCATTGGCGGCGACCCGATCAACGGCTCGTCCTTCAAGGACATGCTGAAACTGTTCGAACAGGATGACGACACCGACGCGGTGGTGATGATCGGCGAGATCGGCGGACCGCAGGAAGCCGAAGCCGCGATCTGGGCGCGCGATAATATGCGCAAGCCCCTGATCGCCTACATCGCCGGCCTCTCCGCCCCCAAAGGCCGCCGCATGGGCCACGCCGGCGCCATCATCTCGGCCTTCGGCGAGTCGGCGCAGGAAAAGGTCGAAATCCTGAAGGAGGCCGGTGTGATCATCGTGCCGACGCCGTCCTCGTTTGGTGAGGTGGTCGCCGATACGCTGTCACGTATGAAGAAGGCCGCCTGAACAGCGGCCTTCGCGTTCGACCGCGCCTCATGCCGCCTTGTCGGCTGCCGGCTTCGCGACCTTGGTGCGGGTGGCGCTGCGGCGGCCGTCGACGCTGACCGGAATGTCGCCGTCGACCGTGGCGCGACGGACCACCCGGTGCTGGTCGCCGTAATCGTTGACGGCGTAGTGCTGCGTCGCGCGGTTATCCCAGATCGCCACATCGCCGGCCTTCCAGCGCCAGCGCACGGTGTTCTCCGGCGCCGTGACATAGGACTGGAACACCTCGTAGAGCTTCGCCGAATCGCTTTTGGAAAGACCGATCAGCCGTTGCACGAAATTGCCGAGCAGCAGCGAGCGCTCGCCTGTTTCGGGATGGACGCGGACAACGGGATGCTCGGTCTCGTAGATCGTCGAGGTGAAGATTTCCTCGAAGTGCTTCTTTTCCGCGGCGCTCGCACGCGGCCGCACCGCGGCGTAATCGTAGGCGTTGCTGTGCACCGCCCAGAGATTGTCGGCCAGCAGCTTCAACGGCTCGGGCAGGTCCTGATAGGCGGCCGCGGTGTTCGACCAGATGGTGTCGCCGCCGGCCGGCGGTATGACGACGCCGCGAAGAACGGAGAATTTCGGATAGGCGTCGACGAAGGTGACATCGGTATGCCATTGGTCGGCGCGACCGCCGCCACGGCTGGAATCGAGTTCGAGAATGGACGCCGTTCCCTTGACGGGACCTTGGGTCGGATGCGGGACGAGGTCGCCGAGACGCTGGGCAAAGCGCTCCTGCTCGGCATCGTCGAGATGCGCCTGGTCGCGGAAGAACACCACCTTGTGCCGCAACAGGATCTGGTTGATCGCCGCGACCGTCTGCTGCGGCAGGTCGCCGGAGAGCCGAATGTTCCTGATCTCTGCGCCGACGCGTCCGGTAAGCGGGACAATATCGGCATCCGGGATGATCTGCTCTACGGGGGTAAGTCTGGTCATGGGAACCTCTTCCTCTAAAGCCGCGGGCTGGTGGCAATGCTCCGCCGTCTGCCGGCCGCATAGCGATCGGCGGAGCAACTCCCTCATCGGGAGCCGACTTGCTTGGCAACGAGAGCACTGATCTCAACTCAGGAGGCGAAGGCCGCCAAGGCTTGCGAGCAGTACCGAGATCCCATTCAAAGCGTAATTCTACAAATTCCATAGACATTTCTTTTCAAAGTTCGGCGGCCCTGAGAAAAATGCCTTCTGTCCAATTCGTTCGTGAGCGGCAGGCGGTGGAGCGCTGCGCGACGCGGCCCGCACCAGTAGTGACGCTGTCGTATCCCCTTCGATATTGGAGATGGCGGGTGAATTGCATGCCTGATATTGATGGCTTCCACGCATCACGCAGGCGCCGAGATGACAGACTCCGATAAGGCTGACGCTGTCGAGCAATTGCTCGATACGCCTGACCTCGCCACCGCGCTGGAAAGCGACCAGTTCAAGAAATTTCTCGACCAGATGCCGATCGCGATCGCCGTCTCGGAATTGATCGCGAAGGAACGTGTCGTCTACGCCAATCCCGAATTCGAGAAGCTCTCGGACCTCAAGGCGCCGAAGCTTGCGCGGGAAAACTGGGCGGCCCTTTCCGGCAGGGGGCTTCATCGGCAGAAGGACAGGCCGCTCGCCGAGGCTGTCGTTGAAGACACCGATTTCGTCGGCACGTTTCGCCTCGAGCGCGGCGAGGACAAGCCGGCAATCGTCGACGTTTATTCCAACGTTATCGAGGACGACAACGGCAAGCTCTGCTTCCGGCTGGTGGCGCTTGTCGACGTCACGGCACACGGTGAGACCGAGGACGCGCGACCCGCGGAGGAGCTCATCCGGGAGAAGGACACCCTGTTGCGCGAACTGCAGCATCGGGTGAAAAACAATCTGCAGATGATCACCGCTTTGATCCGGATGGAAACCCGCAACGCCACCGAACCGGACCAGAAGCGTTTCGAAAGGCTTGCCGGCCGGGTAGACGCATTGGCAATCCTTTACCAGACCTTGTCGGCTGACCAGCAGAAGGATGAGGTGGATCTTGGTGTGTATCTTAGCCAGATCGCGTCCGCCGTCATGGCGTCGCACGCAGTCGAAGGTATCCGCCTCGACCTTAAGGTGGATACCTATCCGGTATCCATCAACGTTGCCATGCCGACAGGCCTGGTCGTCAATGAGTTGCTGACCAACGCTCTCAAGCATGCATTCGTCGGGCGCGACGGCGGCACGATCACGCTGCACAGCGTCGTCAGCGGCGATGGTTGCCGGGTGACTGTCGCCGATGATGGGATCGGTCTGCCGACGGGTGAGACCTGGCCCAGGCCCGGCAAGCTCGGCTCCCTGATCGCGCGGTCGCTGACCGAAAATGCCAAGGCGCAATTCGACGTCAAGTCGAGTGCCGGCGAGGGAACCAGGGTCACCATCGTCTTCAAGCGATCGGCGGCGACGGACTGAGGCTATGCAACGGCGCGCCGGGAAATCCCGGCCGGACAGGTGCTTCGGGCGCTCGCGGGTGTGGCCTTAAGTCGCAAACGATTTGGCTGCAGAAGCGGGGCGCCGGGCTTCTTTGACGGTGCGATCAGCACCATATGTGGTCCACAGCCCTCCAAAACGAGAGAAGCTCGCTCCGGCGGGTCGCACCGCGGCCGTCAGCCGGCAATGGCTATGAACCAGGAAACTGAAAACCATCATGCATGAAAATATCAGACCAGCGTCGAGAGACGTCCCCCTCATTCAGCTAGGCCTCAACCAGTGCCGCTTCCCGGTGAGCGAAGACCGGTTGGTACCCGGTGGTTACCGTTTTTGTGCCGGGCCGACGTCGCCGGATCGCGTCTATTGCGATCACCACCACACCGTCGTGACGGCCGTTGATCCTCGTCGAGCCCGTCCGGGTCTCCATTTCCCGCAACGACGCGCCGCTTAGGTCACCCACATCCCCTGCCCCGCCACCGGCAAAGCCGGGGACTCGGGTGCAGGAGGCTGGCCGGTGCGAGCCAAGCGGCGTTCGCGTGCGGCTCTGCGACCTCTTGTTGCAACTCTGCTGCGGCCGGTTCAAGCGCCAAAGGCGATGATTTGGCGTCGACGGCCTGAGAAGCCGCAATGATTTCAATGGCCGAAAAATTATGGTGCGGTCGAGAAGACTCGAACTTCCACGGGTTGCCCCACAGCGACCTCAACGCTGCGCGTCTACCAATTCCGCCACGACCGCCCGTGGTAGGAGCCGGAACGAACCGGCTCGCGGCGTGTAGCAAATCGTTTCCTGCGAAACAAGGGCGCGGCGCGCAATAATCGCCGCGAATTGGCATATCGGCCTCTACAGCGCCGCGCGTCCTGTGGGACGCGCAAAGGACGGCGAACTGGACGTTTCAGCCGGATACCGCCATATGAAGGGCAAATGCATTTGACCCCAGAGCGCAAGGCGGTTTCGCCAAGCCGGTGTGCATCACGCGAAAAACGAAAAAGCCATGACCGAACGCAGCCAGATCGCCACGTCGTTCCTGCCCTTGCCGGGTTCGGCGCCGGTCGAATGGCGCATCGAGCCCGGCCTGACCGGCTACACCGATGCGCTGGCCCTGATGGAAGCGCGCGCCGAGGCAATCCGCGCGGGTGCAGCTGCCGAGATGGTCTGGCTGGTCGAGCATCCGCCGCTTTACACCGCCGGGACCAGCGCCCGCATCGAGGACCTGATCGACCCCGACCGTTTCCCGGTCTTTGCCGCGGGGCGCGGCGGCGAATACACCTATCACGGGCCGGGGCAGCGGGTTGCCTATGTCATGCTTGACCTGAAGCGCCGGCGTGAGGATGTGCGCGCCTTCGTCGCCGCGCTCGAGCAGTGGATCATCGGCACGCTTGCCGCCTTCAATGTGCGCAGCGAACGCCGCGAGGACCGCGTCGGAGTCTGGGTGGTGCGGCCCGAGCGCCCGTCCCTGCCCGACGGCTCGCCGGCTGAAGACAAGATCGCGGCCATCGGCATCCGGCTGCGGCGCTGGGTGAGCTTTCATGGCATTGCCGTCAATGTCGAGCCGGATCTCAGCCATTTCAGCGGCATCGTGCCATGCGGCGTGCCGGATCACGGCGTCACCAGCCTCGTCGACCTCGGCCTGCCCGTGACCATGGGCGATTTCGACCTGGCGCTGAAATCCGCCTTCGAGGATGTTTTCGGGGCAGCGGAGTCAACTTCTGCAGAACCGGCTCGCAAGGCCGGCTGAGTCTCGCCTCGACCAACGCTCAAAGCAACCGCGCCGAGGCCCACAACAGCCCGAAACCGTGAACGGCGAAGACGGCCAGCAGCGCGCCGGCGATGGCGAAACGATCGAAGGTGCGGATCGGTTTCAGTTCGTAGCGCGGTTTTACCCCGCTACCCACTGTCATCAGGCTGAGGATGGCAAAGACGGCGCCCGCCACCAGCAGAAAGGTTTGGGAAAAGCCGGCCAGCCAGCCAAGCCACAGCAAGGCCGAGAGCAGCGAAAACGAGGCGAGCGCCAGGGCGACCGGCCCCGGGCAGATCTGGCGCAGTACCTGGCCGCCGTCGAATTTCCAAACCGGCACCAGATTGGCGATGTTGAACAATGCGGCAAAGCCGGCAAGCGTCGCCAGAAAGGCCGCGGCGAGCCGATGTCCCTCGCCGGATGCGAGCCCGCTGGCGACGATCAGCAGCGGTACCAGGAACGCGGAAAAACCAGCGCCCATCAGCGCCACGAAGGCGACCTCGAAGCGGCTGTCATAAGGCCGGCCGCCAATGGCGATGCCGCCGAGCAGCGGGATAAAGATCATCCGCGCCTTGCGATGACCGGTTAGCCGAAAGGCCGCCATGTGGCCGAGCTCATGCAGGGCAACCACCGAGGTCAGGATCGCGGCCAGCGCCAGGCCGCCGAGATTGAGCCCGAAGAACGGCCAAAGGATGAAAGCCGACAGAACGGCGAAACCGACCTGGCTCAGCGGATGCTCGAACCAGCCGCCCTTGCGATACTGTCCGGTCCTCGCCCAGATCTCCAGCTTGCCGAGCTCGCGGCGCATGGCGAAGTAGCGGAACACCAGGAAGGCGACGCCGCGATAGCGATCGGTCTGACTGAGCGTCACCCGCGTGCCGGCACCTTCCGAGGTGAGTTCGGTGGTCTCGTAAAAATCCTTCCAGAACGACGCGTCGAGCGCGGTATCCTCGATGACCCGCATCGAAAAACGACTGCCTTCGACCACGTCCTCGAAGCGCGACCTTCGCTCGATCGGCTGGCCGTCCCGGCCCTCCCAGGACAGCAGGATGCGGGCCGTGCCCTGCCCGTCCAGCGGCTGGGCCGAGAGTATCTCGCCGGACCAGCCGGCATCGCTGCCGAGCGGCCACAGCGCCTGCCAGAGGCGCTGCCGGTCCACGGCAACCACGCGGCTCAGCCGCACCGTGCGCAAACCGAGAGGCGCGGTCATCAGAAGGAAAATCAGTCCGAGATTACCGGCCACGAGAAGGGCCGTCACGATCGGCGACACCTGAGGTTTTTGCTCCCTGTCTTGGCGGGGCAGCATAGCGTCATGGCGGCAAGAAAGGCTTAACAGCACAGCGCCTTCCTGCCCGCCTAAAACAGTGCGGCGAACCGCAGTTGCATCACATGGCGCCGATCCAGACGGCCATGGAAACGAGAAACGCACTCATGCACACCAACGAAACGACGTCCTGAACAAGATCGCTCATAACTCTCTCCTGTTGTTGCTATGTTCGTATTTTGTTCTAATTTTGTTCGAATGTCAACGATCAGGAGACGGCATGCCGACGAATCCTGACAGCTGGTTTGAGCAGGGTTAAGGAAAGGTTGACGGGGTGACGACAGTGTTGACGGAGGGCGCATCGCATGGCCGACACGCCCCAATCACTTCGTCATCCTAGCGTCTTCGCGACGGAGCTCCGCTCCTGCTTCGCCCTAGGATGACGAAGTTGGGGCCTACAACGGAACGACCTTGCCGTCCGCCAGCGTCACCCGGCGGTCCATGCGCGAGGCGAGCTCGTGATTGTGGGTGGCGATCAGCGCGGCAAGGCCGGACTGCTTGACCAGCGCGCCAAGCGCCTCGAACACATAGGACGCGGTGACCGGGTCGAGATTGCCGGTCGGCTCGTCGGCCAAAAGCAGCAAGGGCGCGTTGGCGACGGCACGGGCGATGGCGACGCGCTGCTGTTCGCCGCCGGACAGCTCCGACGGCCGGTGCGACGCGCGCTTGCCGATCTGCATATAGTCGAGCAGCTGTGCTGCGCGCTCCGACGCCTCCTTGCGCGAAAGCCCTTTGATCAGCTGCGGCATCATGATGTTTTCCAGTGCCGAAAACTCCGGCAGCAGATGATGGAACTGATAGACGAAGCCGACATCGTTGCGGCGGATCGCCGTGCGTTCGTCGTCGGAGAGCCGTCCGCAGGCGCGGCCGGCCAGAATGACGTCACCGGCGTCGGGGCGCTCGAGCAGGCCCGCCGTATGGAGCAGCGTCGACTTGCCGGTGCCCGACGGCGCCACCAGCGCCACCATCTCGCCGCGCTTCAGCGAAAAGTCGGCGCCGTTCAAAATGGTGAGCTTGCGCGGCCCCTGGACATAGTGCCGCTCGACGCTCTTCAGCTCGATAATGATCTCGGACTTCATTCGTATCTCAAGGCCTCGACCGGATCGAGCCGTGCGGCGCGCCATGCCGGAAACACCGTTGCTAGGAAGGACAGGCCGAGCGCCATCAGGATGACATAGGTGGTCTCGCGCGGGTCCATCTTTGCCGGCAGTTGGCTGAGGAAATAGAGTTCCGGATTGAACAGCACCTTGCCGGTCATCCAGGAGAAGAACTGGCGGATCGATTCGATGTTGGTGCAGATGAGCACCCCGAGCAGCACGCCGGCGAGCGTGCCGGTTACGCCGATCGCAGCACCCGTCATCAGGAAGATGCGCAGGATGGCGCCGCGCGAGGCGCCCATTGTGCGCAGGATGGCGATATCGTGGCCCTTGTCCTTCACCAGCATGATCAGGCCGGAGATGATGTTGAGCGCCGCCACCAGCACGATCAGCGTCAGGATCATGAACATGACGTTGCGCTCGACCTGCAGTGCTGAAAAGAACGTCTCGTTGCGCTGGCGCCAGTCGACCATGTCGATCGGCCGTTGCGCCGCCGCATCCACCAGCGGTTTCAGCGCGTCGACATTGTCGGGATTGTCGACATAGATCTCGATCGTCTGCGCCCTGCCGTCCATGTTGAAATAGAGCTGCGCTTCGGAAAACGGCATGTAGACGATGGAGCTGTCATACTCCGACATGCCGACCTCGAAGATCGCCGCCACCTTGTAGCCCTTCAGCCGCGGCGTCGTGCCCATCGGCGTGACGTCGCCCTCCGGCGAGATCAGCGTGATGGTGTCGCCGAGCACAAGGCCGAGATTCTCCGCCATGCGCTTGCCGATGGCGACGCCCTCGCCGGAGTCGAAGCCGTCAAGCGTGCCTTGCTTGACGTTTTGGGCGACGATGGCGATCTTGCCGAGGTCTTCGGCCCTGATACCGCGCACCAGCGCGCCCATGCCGCCGCCGACATTGCCTTGCGCCAGCACCTGGCCGTCGATCAGCGGGATCGCGTATTTGACGCCGGCCACGCCGTTGATGCGGGCTGCGACCTGCGCATAATCCTCAAGCGGCGAATCCAGCGGCTGCACGATCAGATGGCCGTTGACGCCGAGGATGCGGGTCAGAAGTTCGGCTCGAAACCCGTTCATGACAGCCATGACGACGATCAGCGTGGCGACGCCCAGCATGATGCCGAGGAAGGAGATCGAGGCGATGACCGAGATCACCGTCTCCTTGCGGCGCGACCGCAAATAACGCCAGGCGACCATGCGTTCGAACATGGAGAACGGGCCGGCGACCGGAGACTTGGTGACCGGAGACTTGGCGACCGGAGACTTGCCAACCGGAGACTGGGCTACCGAAGACTTCGCTGCCGCGGCTTCGCTCATGCGGTTGCACCGAAGCGTTTCCTGGCCTCCGCGACCGGCAGCGTCTCGCGCTCGCCGGTCCGGCGGTTCTTGATCTCGATCTCGCCGGCGGCCACGCCGCGCGGCCCGACGACCACCTGCCAGGGCAGGCCGATCAGGTCGGCGGTGGCGAACTTGCCGCCCGGCCGCTGGTCGGTGTCGTCGTAAAGCACATCCTTGCCGGCGCCGGTGAAGGCGGCGTAGAGCTCGCCGCAGACGCGGTCGCACTCGGCGTCGCCGGCCTTCATGTTGATCAGGCCGATGTCGAACGGCGTCACCGCTTCCGGCCAGATGATGCCGTTATCGTCATGGCTGGCCTCGATGATCGCTGCGACCAGCCGCGACGGACCGATACCGTAGGAGCCGCCGGAAACGAAATGATCCTTGCCGTCGGGCCCGGTCACCTTGGCGCCCATGGGCTTGGAATATTTGTCGCCGAAATGAAAGATGTGGCCGACCTCGATGCCGCGCGCCGAGACCCGGTCGGCCTCGCCAAGCTTGTCCCAGGCCGCCTCGTCATGCATCTCGTCGGTGGCGGCGTAAGGCATCGTCCACGTCTTCACGATGTCGGCGATCTCGCCGTCATTGCCGAAGTCGGTTTTCTCGCCGGGCACCTGCAGCGACAGATATTCGCGGTCGCAATAGACCTGGCTCTCGCCGGTGTCGGCCAGGATGATGAATTCATGGCTGAGATCGCCGCCGATCGGCCCGGTGTCGGCCCGCATCGGAATGGCCTGCAGCCCCATGCGCGTGAACGTTCGGAGATAGGATACGAACATGCGGTTATAGGCGGCCTTCGCGCCCTCGAAATCGAGGTCGAAGGAATAGGCATCCTTCATCAGGAATTCGCGCGAGCGCATGACGCCGAAGCGCGGCCGCACCTCGTCGCGGAACTTCCACTGGATGTGGTAGAGGTTTAGCGGCAAGTCCTTGTACGACTTGACGTAGGCGCGCACGATCTCGGTGACCACTTCCTCATTGGTCGGACCGTAGAGCATGTCGCGGTCCTGCCGGTCCTTGATGCGCAACATCTCCTTGCCGTAATCGTCATAGCGGCCGCTTTCGCGCCACAGATCGGCCGACTGGATGGTCGGCATCAGGATTTCCAGAGCGCCGGCGCGGTTCTGCTCCTCGCGGATGATGCGGCAGACCTTGTCCAGCACCAGCTTGCCCAGCGGCAGCCAGGAAAAGCTGCCCTGCCCCTGCTGGCGGATCATGCCGGCACGCAGCATCAGCCGGTGCGAGACGATCTCGGCCTCGCGCGGATTTTCTTTCAGGATGGGCAGGAAAAACTGCGACAAACGCATGGACAGGTCCGTGAGAGAGGAGGCTGCGCCGGAATCGGCGCGGCTGGCTTGCTTGCCCCGGCTTCATAGCTATTTCGTGACGGAATGGAAACCCGACCGGCCGTATCGGCCCGAAATCGCAAAAATCGATTCTTCTTCCAAAGACCTTCGCACCGAAAACGATAATGCTTCTGACGCAAAGTGATCGCCTGACTGCAAAGTCCTCACACACGCTTTGCGCGTCCGGGCGACGCGGCACACCTGACCAGATTAAGGCGGCAGCCCCGGTGTTGTTCGTTTCGCAAGCAAAGCCTGCCGCACTATTGTGCACTGCAGCACAGATTGCCCGATTGCGGGCAAAATTCTGCGTGACAATTTCATCAGGGTTAGGCTAGTGTGCCCCGATAACCGAGAGGGTAGAGAAAAATCTGCTCTCCTACGCGGTCAAAGTCTTGGGAGGATGCGATCTAGGCGCGGTTACCCGCTGCCGCCGGAAACCGGAAAACAGATCGGAACGCGTTTAAATTGCAAGGCCTTGTGCCTTGCATTTTTTTTGCCGGATCATTTGGTTAGATCAACCTGTTCCCAAATCACGTGAGCTTGCGTCAGCCTGACACCAAGGCGTGATTCTAATGCGGGTGGGCCATGCCTGACCGCCGATTGCGCATCGCAAGCTGGTGAGACAAAACCTGAGTTTGGCGCTCCGAAACAGGCACAAACATCCCAGCCGATCTGCCGGCGTGAAAGTGTTTAGTTAGCCGGTGCCTGGCTGGCTTCGGGGATGATGTGCGGGACTTCGTCGAGGCTGTAGCCCAGCCCGTGCGTCAGGCTGTAGAAAACCCCCATGACGACAGCCGTGACGATGGTGGTGCGGATCACGGCGCGCAGCATATGCGGTCCGCGCGGCGCGCTCGCAACCGTGCCCAGCGTCACGTCCTGGTCTTCATCCTGCGTCTTGACGCTGAACGGCAGCACGATGAACAACATCAGCCACCAGGTGATGAAGAACAGCGCGGCAAATGAAATCCAGCTCATGCCTGTTCCAGTTCGACCAACGTGCCGAAGAAATCCTTGGGATGCAGGAACAGCACCGGCTTGCCGTGAGCGCCGGTTTTGGGATTGCCGTCGCCCAGCACGCGGGCGCCGCTCGCTGTGAGGTGATCGCGCGCGGCAAGGATGTCGTCGACCTCGTAGCAGACATGATGCATGCCGCCCGAGGGGTTCTTGTCCAGAAAGGCCGCGATCGGCGACCCCTCGCCCAGCGGCTCCAGGAGTTCGATCTTGGTGTTGCCGACATCGACGAACACCACCGTCACGCCATGCTCGGGCAAAGCCCGCGGCGCGGTGACCTTCGCGCCAAGCGTATCGCGATAGGCCGCGATCGCCGCGGCCAGGTCCGGCACGGCAAGCGCTACATGGTTCAGGCGTCCCAGCATGAAGTGCTCCACAAGTTAAGGGAGTAGGGAATGGGCAGTAGGCAGTAGTGATACATCTGCATTTTTCTCCACTGCCTACTGCCTACTGCCTATTCCCTCACCTCGTCACAAACACCGTCACCAGCGGCTTCTTGCCCCAGGCTTCGTTGGCGGCGCCGCGCACGGCGCGGCGCACCGCTTCCTGCACCAGGTCGAGGTCCTTGCGGCGCTGGCGAGGGATCGAGTCCACCGCGCCGACGGCCGCGTCGAGCATCAGATCTTCCATGTTGTCGCCGCGGGCATCGGCCTCGGCGACGCCGATGGCGACCAGGTCTGGATCGCCGGCGAGCTCATATTTGTCGTCGAGCACGACATTGACCGCGACATGGCCGGCGAAGGATAACTTGCGCCGGTCGCGTATGCCCATCGCCTGGTCGGTGCCGATCAGCCTGCCGTCCTTGTAGATGCGGCCGAACGGCACCTGGTCGATGATCGTGGCCGGACCCGGCGCCAGCCGCAGCATGTCGCCGTCGCGCACTTGCGCCACCTGGCCGATGCCGGAGGTCGACATCAGCGACCCCTGCGCCACCAGATGCGCGGCTTCGCCATGCACGGGAACGCCGATCTGCGGCCGCACCCACTCATACATCCTGCGCAATTCGCTGCGGCGGGGATGGCCGGAGACATGCACCAGCGCGTCGCCATCCTCGATGATCTTGATGCCGAGGTCGATTAGGCGGTTCTTGATCTCGAGGATCGCCTTCTCGTTGCCGGGAATGGTGCGTGAGGAAAACACCACCGTGTCGCCCGCCGTCAGCGACACCGATTTCATCTCGTCGCGCGAAAGTTTTGCCAGCGCCGCCAGAGACTCGCCCTGGCTGCCGGTGCAGATGATGACCAGGTTCTCGCGCGGGATGAAGCCGAAATCCTCTTCGGCGATGAACTCCGGCAGCCCGTCCATGTAGCCGAGTTCGCCGGCGACATCGATGACCCGCTTCAGCGAGCGGCCGAGCACCAGGCACTGGCGGCCGGCATCGCGCGCCGCCTTGGCGATGGAGACGATGCGTCCGACATTGGAGGAGAAGGTGGTGACGGCGACACGGCCGACAGCGCTCTGAATGACGCCCCTGAGGCCTTCGCCGACCGCCACTTCCGACGGCGATTCGCCTTCCCTGAGCGCATTGGTCGAATCGCAGACCAGCGCCAGCACACCCTTGTCGCCATAGGCGCGAAACCGCGCCTCGTCGGTTTTCGGACCGATCGTCGGTTCCGGATCGATCTTCCAGTCGCCGGTATGGATGACGGTGCCGGCCGGCGAGGTGATCGCCAGCGACATCGGCTCGGGGATCGAGTGCGCCACCGGAATGGCCTCGATCGAGAACGGGCCGACAGTGAATGTTTCGCCTGCCCGGTAGATCGTCACCGGAATTTTCTTCGGCGCGCCCTGCTCGCCCTGGCGCTTGGCGTCCAGCAGGCCGGCGCTGAACGGTGTCATCCACACCGGCGCCTTCAGCTTCGGCCAGATGTCGAGCAGCGCCCCGTAATGGTCTTCATGCGCATGGGTGATGATGATGCCGCGCAGGCCGGCGAGGTTCTCCTCGATGAAGCGGGTATCGGGCAGGATCAGGTCGACGCCCGGGTGCGCTGCGTCGGGAAAGGTCACGCCGACATCGACGACGATCCACTCGCGCGCGCTAGGCGGCCCATAGCCGTAAAGGGCGAAGTTCATGCCGATCTCGCCGACGCCGCCGAGCGGCACGAAGACGAGTTCGGCGTTTTGCGCTTTCGCCATCAAATTTCCCTTCCCGGCCCTTGCGACCAGCCCTAAATCTTTGCCGACGCGACGGCGCCGAAATGCACGTCGCCGGCGGCTACCGTCACGACCGACCCCTCATCATCGCGGATCACGAAACGGCAGTCCGCGTCAATGGTCTCGAAGGTACCGCGCACCACATTCCCGTCAATCCTGACAGCAACCTCGCCGCCAAGCCCCGCCGCGCGCGCCAGCCAGCGACGCCGGATGGCGTCGAGCCCGCGTCCGTCGTCCCACAGCCGGGCATTGTCGGTCCAGGCATCGGACAGCGCCAAGAACAGCGTTTCGGCGTCGCATGTCGCGCCCAGTGCCTGAAGCGATGTCGCCGGATACGGCAAATCCGGCGGATGCGCCACCACATTGACGCCGATGCCCACCGCCACCGCGAAACGGCCGCCATCGAGAATGGCCGATTCCAGCAGGATGCCGGCCAGCTTGGCGCCGGAGGCCAGCACATCGTTCGGCCATTTCAGNATCGAGAATGGCCGATTCCAGCAGGATGCCGGCCAGCTTGGCGCCGGAGGCCAGCACATCGTTCGGCCATTTCAGCTCGAAGCGGTTCTGCCCCTGGCTGGCGCCGTCGAGGCCGATGGCGATCCTGCCCTTCGGCACCACGGCGTCGAGCGCATCGGCCAGCGACAGGCCGGCGACGAAGCCCAGCGTCGCCGCCAGACGCAACTCACCGCCGGTGATGACCAGCAATGTCGCCGCCAGATTGCCCTCGGGCGATACCCAGGCCCTGCCGCGGCGGCCACGGCCGCTTTCCTGCTTCTTGGAAACGACCCACAATTTGCCGGGATCGCCTGCCCTTGCATGGTCCAGCGCCAGCGTGTTGGTGGAACCCACACTGTCATGCGCCTCGAGCCGGAACCCTTCCGTCTCAGAGGTTGGAGCCAGCCGAAATGCCATCCGGTCAGAAAAATGTCTTGGCGGCGGCTTCGGCGTAGGTCGCGATCGGACCGCCGATCAGCACATAGAACAGCACGAAAGCGCCGGAGACACCAAGCACGAGGCGCAGCTCAACCGCCATCGGCACGAAGCCGCCGGCCGGTTCGTCGAACCACATGATCTTGATGATGCGCAGATAGTAGAAAGCGCCCACCACAGAGGCCAGCACGCCGATGATCGCCAGCGCATAGAGGTTGGCGTTGATGGCGGCGAGGAACACGTACCATTTCCCCCAGAAACCGGCGAGCGGCGGGATGCCGGCCAGCGAGAACATCAGGATGGTCAGGATCGTCGCCATGATCGGGTTGGTCGACGACAGACCGGCGAGATCGCTGATCTGCTCGACATTGCCTTCCTTGCGCCGCATGGCGAGGATGAAGGCGAAGGTGCCGAGCGTCATGACCAGATAGATCAGCATGTAGATGGCGACGCCGCGCACGCCGGCCTGGCTGTTGGCGGCAAGGCCGACCAGCGCGTAGCCCATATGGCCGATCGAGGAGTACGCCATCAGCCGCTTGATGTTGGTCTGGCCGATGGCGGCAAAGGAGCCGAGCGCCATCGAGGCGATCGAGATGAAGACGATGATCTGCTGCCAGTCGGAAGCGATCGGCTTGAAGGCGCCCATGGTGACGCGCACGATCAGCGCCATCGCCGCCATTTTGGGGGCAGCCGCCAGGAAAGCGGTGACCGGCGTCGGTGCGCCCTCGTAGACATCGGGCGTCCACATATGGAACGGCACCGCCGAAATCTTGAAGGCGAGGCCGGCCAAAACGAAGACCAGGCCGACGACGAGGCCGAGCTGGCGCTCACCGCTGCCAAGCGCCGAGGCGATTTCCTGGAAGCCGACATTGCCGGTGTAGCCGTAAATGAGGCTGATGCCGTAAAGCAGCATGCCCGACGACAGCGCGCCCAGCACAAAATACTTCAAACCGGCCTCGGTCGAACGCAGATTGTCGCGGTTGATCGCGGCCAGCACGTAGATCGCCAGCGACTGCAGCTCGAGGCCGAGATAGAGCCCGATCATGCCGTTGGCCGAGATCATCAGCATCATACCGAGCGTGCAGAGCAGGATCAGCACCGGGTATTCGAACTTGTCGAAATGCTCCTGCCTGGCGAAGCGCATCGACATCACCAGCGTCACCGCCGAACCGATCAGCGACAGCACCTTCATGAAGCGGGAGAACGGATCCTGGATGAAGGCGTTGCCGTAGGCTGCGCCCTGTCCCGTGGGAAAGATCAGCCATAGGCCTGCGATCACCAGCACGGCGACGGCAAGGACAGTCACCAGAATGGCAGTGTTGGCGCGCGAATAGGCGCCCACCATCAACAGCGCCAGCGCGCCGATGGCGAGGATCAGCTCCGGCGTCGAGAGCGAAAGGCTGGAATAAAGGTCCGGCGTCATGGTTCGCAAAACCTCTGGTCAGTTCGCCGCCGCGGTCTGCGCGGCGCCGATGGATGCGGTGACATTGGTGACGAGCGCCTTGACCGACTGGGCCGTGGCATCGAAGACGGGAGCGGGATAGACGCCGAAGAAGATGACCAGCACGACCAGCGGGTAGATGATCGCCTTCTCGCGCGTCGACAGATCGAGCAGGCCCTTCAGGCTTTCCTTGGTCAGCGCGCCGAAGATCACCCGGCGGTAGAGCCAGAGCGCGTAGGCCGCCGACAGGATGACGCCGGTGGCGGCGAAGAAAGCCACCCAGGTGTTGACCCGGAACACGCCGAGCATGGTCAGGAACTCGCCGACGAAACCTGACGTGCCCGGCAAGCCGACATTGGCCATGGTGAAGATCAGGAACACCGTGGCGTATTTCGGCATGTTGTTGACCAAGCCGCCATAGGCGTCGATCTCGCGCGTGTGCATGCGGTCGTAAATGACGCCGACGCACAGGAACAGCGCGCCCGAGACGAGGCCGTGGCTCAGCATCTGGAAGATCGCGCCCTGCACGCCTTCCTGGTTCATGGCGAAGATGCCCATGGTGACGAAGCCCATATGGGCGACGGAGGAATAGGCTATCAGCTTCTTCATGTCCTCCTGCATCAGCGCCACCAGCGAGGTGTAGATGATGGCGACGACCGACAGCGTAAACACCAGCGGCGCGAACATTTCCGACGCCAGCGGGAACATCGGCAGGGAGAAGCGCAGGAAGCCGTACCCGCCCATTTTCAACAGTATGCCCGCCAGGATCACCGAGCCCGCCGTCGGCGCTTCGACGTGCGCATCGGGCAGCCAGGTATGCACCGGCCACATCGGCATCTTCACCGCGAAGGAGGCGAAGAAGGCTAGAAATAACCATGTCTGCATGTGGGCCGGGAAGTTGTGCGTCAGCAGCGTCGGGATGTCGGTGGTGCCCGCCTGGAAGAACATCGCCATGATGGCGAGCAGCATCAGCACCGAGCCGGCCAGCGTGTAGAGGAAGAACTTGAACGAGGCATAGACGCGGCGCTTGCCGCCCCAGACGCCGATGATGATGAACATCGGGATCAGGCCGGCTTCGAAGAAAACGTAGAACAGCACGATGTCGAGCGCGCAGAACACGCCGATCATCAGCGTTTCCAAGAGCAGGAAGGCAATCATGTAGGCCTTGACGCGCTTGTCGATCGCTTCCCACGACGCCAGGATGCAGAGCGGCATCAGGAACGTCGTCAGGATGACGAACAGCATCGAAATGCCGTCGACGCCCATATGGTAGGAGATGCCGGAATCCAGCCAGGCAAACTTCTCGACGAACTGGAAGCCGGCCTGCGAATTGTCGAAGCCGGTCCAGATGAACAGCGAGATGATGAAGGTGGCCGCCGTCGTCGTGAACGCGATGGCGCGGATGTTGCGACGCGCATTCGGGCTGTCATCCCTGATGAACAGGATCAGCAGCACACCTACGAGCGGCAGGAAGGTGACCAGCGAGAGGATTGGCCAGGCGGTCATCAGAGCATGATCCAGGTGACGAGTGCGGCCACGCCGATCAGCATGGCGAAGGCATAGTGATAGAGATAGCCGGTCTGCAGCTTGACGACGCGGTCGGTGACGTCGACGACGCGCGCCGAAATGCCGTCAGGACCGAGCCCGTCGATGATGGTGCCGTCGCCGGTCTTCCACAGGAACCGGCCCAGCGCCTTTGCCGGCCGCACGAACAGGACGTCGTAGAGCTCGTCAAAGTACCATTTGTTGAGCAGGAAGGCATACAGCAGCCGATGGTTGGCGGCGACGCTCCGGGGCAGTTCCGGCGAGCGGATGTAGAACTTCCAGGCGACGGCAAAGCCGATGATCATGGCGACGAACGGTGCCAGCTCGACCCACAGCGGCAATTCGTGGATATCGTGCAGGATGTGGTTGTCCGGCAGCGTGAACAGCGAGGCCTTCCAGAATTCGGCATAGGCTTCGCCGATGAAGGCACCATGGAAGATAACGCCGGCAAACAGCGCGCCCGCGGCCAGGATGAACAGCGGCACCAGCATCACCGGCGGCGATTCATGGACATGGTGCATGACGTCGTGGCTCGCCCGCGGCTCGCCATGGAAGGTCATGAAGATCAGCCGCCAGGAGTAGAAGGAGGTGAAGCAGGCGGCGATGACCAGCAGGACAAAAGCGAGGCCGGCGACCGAATTGTGGCCGGCAAAGGCAGCCTCGATGATGGCATCCTTGGAGAAGAAGCCGGCGGTGCCGATGACGGTCACCGGAATGCCGACGCCGGTCAGCGCCAGCGTGCCGATCACCATCATCCAGTAGGTCTTCGGAATGAGCTTCCGCAGGCCGCCCATCTTGCGCATGTCCTGCTCGTCGGAGACGGCATGGATGACCGAGCCGGAGCCCAGGAACAGCAGCGCCTTGAAGAAGGCGTGCGTGAACAGATGGAAGATCGCCGCGCCATAGGCGCCGGCGCCGAGCGCGACGAACATGTAGCCGAGCTGCGAACAGGTCGAATAGGCGATGACGCGCTTGATGTCGTTCTGGACCAGGCCGACGGTCGCCGCGAAGAAGGCGGTGAAGGCGCCGATGAAGGTCACCACGGTCAGCGCCGAATGCGACAGTTCGAACAGCGGCGACAGCCGCGCCAGCATGAACACGCCGGCCGTCACCATGGTGGCGGCATGGATCAGTGCCGAGACCGGGGTCGGGCCTTCCATCGCGTCCGGCAGCCAGGTGTGCAGCGGCACCTGCGCCGACTTGCCCATAGCGCCCATGAACAGCAGCAGGCAGACGATGGTCATGGCCGCCTGCTTGTCCAGCGCATAGCCGAGGAAGGTCAGCACGGCGGCGCCTTGTGGTGCGCCTTCAGCCGGAATGAACGTCGCGGCATTGGCGAAGATGGTGCCGAGATTGACCGAGCCGAACAAAACGAAGACGCCGAAAATGCCGAGCGCAAAGCCGAAATCGCCGACGCGGTTGACGACGAAGGCCTTGATCGCAGCGGCATTGGCCGACGGCTTCTTGTACCAGAAGCCGATCAGCAAATAGGAGGCGAGACCCACCCCTTCCCAGCCGAAGAACATCTGCACCAGATTGTCGGCCGTCACCAGCATCAGCATTGCGAAGGTGAACAGCGACAGATAGGCAAAGAAGCGGGGCCGGTTCGGATCGTGGTGCATGTAGCCGATCGAATAGATGTGGACCAGCGCCGACACCGTGTTGACCACCACCAGCATGACCACCGTCAGCGTATCGATCCTGAGCGCCCAGGACGCGTCGAGCCCGCCGGATTGGATCCAGCGCAGTACCGGCACGGTGAACACCTCGCCTTCGCCGAAGCCGACGGAGAAGAAGGCGACCCAGGACAGCACGGCCGAGATCACCAGGAAGCCCGAGGTGATGTATTCCGATGCCTTGGCGCCCAGCGAATTGCCGAACAGGCCGACGATCAGGAAGCCGAGCAGCGGAAGGAAGACGATCGCTTGATACATGTTAGCCCCGTCAACCCTTCATCTGGTTCACGTCTTCGACCGCGATCGAGCCGCGGTTGCGGAAGAAGACGACGAGAATGGCAAGACCGATGGCCGCTTCGGCGGCGGCGACCGTCAGCACGAACAGGGCAAACACCTGGCCGACGAGATCGCCCAATGCCGCCGAGAAGGCAACGAAATTGATGTTGACCGCCAAAAGGATCAGCTCGATCGACATCAGGATGACGATGATGTTCCTGCGGTTCAGGAAGATGCCGAACACGCCCAGCGTGAACAGGATCGCCGATACGGTCAGGTAATGTGCGATGCCGACGACCATCTCAGAGCCCCTCGCCCGACTTGACCTTGCGGATTTCCATGCCTGTCGCCGGCGTGCGGCCGACCTGGGCTGCGATCGACTGCCGCTTGACCCCTTGCTTGTGGCGCAGCGTCAGGACGATGGCGCCGATCATGGCGACCAGCAGGATGAGGCCCGAAATCTGGAAGTAGTAGAGGTAGTCCGTATAGAGGATGTCGCCGAGTGCTGCGGTGTTTGTCCGCGCGGCAAGATCCGGGATGGGTTTGGAGACCGTCGAGGCCAGTTGCGGCGCGAAAGTGTAGCCGCCGAGCACCACGATCAGCTCGGCCGCCAGGATCAGCCCGACCAGCGCGCCGATCGGCGCATATTGCAGGGCGCCTTCCTTCATCTCGGCGAAGTCGACATCGAGCATCATGACGACGAACAGGAACAGCACCATGACCGCGCCGACATAGACGACAAGCAGGATCATCGCCAGGAACTCGGCGCCGGTCAGCATGAACAGGCCGGCGGCGTTGAAGAAGGTCAGGATCAGGAACAGCACGGAATGCACGGGGTTGCGCGACGAAATGACCATGAAGGCCGACGCCACCGCGACAAAGGCGAAGAGGTAGAAAAAGGCCGCCTCTAGTCCACTCAGCATTGGGGATCCCCCGGGTTCCTGTCCAAACAGGACATCCGTCCTGTTTGATTTCTGCGACCGCCTCCGGTCGGCAAGTTGCGTTGTCCTTAGACGAGGCCCCTCGCCCCGTCCATGCGTCAAATGTCAGCGGTAGGGCGAGTCCAGCGAGATGTTGCGCGCCAGTTCGCGCTCCCAGCGGTCGCCATTCGCCAGCAGCCTGTCCTTGTCGTAGTAAAGCTCTTCGCGCGTCTCCGTCGCGAACTCGAAATTCGGCCCCTCGACGATGGCGTCGACCGGGCAGGCTTCCTGGCAGAAGCCGCAATAGATGCACTTCACCATGTCGATGTCGTAGCGCACGGTGCGGCGCGTGCCGTCATTGCGGCGCGGGCCGGCCTCGATGGTGATCGCCTGCGCCGGACAGATCGCTTCGCACAATTTGCAGGCGATGCAGCGTTCTTCGCCATTGGGGTAACGGCGCAAAGCATGCTCGCCCCGGAAGCGCGGGCTGGTCGGCCCTTTCTCGTGCGGATAGTTGATCGTCTCCTTCGGCGCGAAGAACTGGCGCATCGACAGGAAGAAGGCGCTGACGAAATCCTGCAGCAGCAGCGATTTTGCGGCCTGGCCAAAAGCGGACATCACGCAAACCCCGTGATTTTGAGGAAGGCCGCGGTGGCAACGACCATGAACAGGGAGATCGGCAGGAACACTTTCCAGCCAAGGCGCATCAGCTGGTCGTAGCGGTAGCGCGGCACGAAGGCCTTCACCATGGAGAACATGAAGAACATCAGGCAGATCTTGAGCACGAACCAGATCACGCCGGGCACCCAGGTGAAGGGGGCGAAGTCGAAGGGCGGCAGCCAGCCGCCGAGGAACAGGATGGTGGCCAGCGCGCACATCATCACCACGGCGACATATTCGCCGAGGAAGAACAACAGGAACGGCGTCGACGAATATTCGACCATATGGCCGGCGACCAATTCGGACTCGGCTTCCACCAGGTCGAAGGGCGGGCGGTTGGTCTCGGCCAGCGCCGAGATGAAGAAAATGACGAACATCGGGAACAGCGCCAGCCAGTGCCAGTCGAGGAAGCTGTTGGGCAGGCCAAGCTTGGTGCCCAGCCCATCCTGCTGCGACAGCACGATGTCCGACAGGTTGAGCGAGCCGACGCAGAGCAGCACGGTGACGATGACGAAGCCGATCGAGACTTCGTAGGACACCATCTGCGCCGCCGAGCGCAGCGCGCCGAGGAACGGGTATTTCGAATTGGACGCCCAGCCGCCCATGATCACGCCATAGACCTCGAGCGAGGAGATGGCGAAGACGTAGAGGATGCCGACATTGACGTTGGCGATCCCCCAGCCGGCATTGACGGGAATGACCGCCCAGGCCGAGATTGCCAGCACGGCCGACACCAGCGGCGCCAGCAGGAACACGCCCTTGTTGGCGCCGGACGGAATGACCGGTTCCTTGAAGACGAATTTTAGCAGATCGGCGAAAGCCTGCAGCGTGCCCCACGGGCCGACGACGTTCGGGCCGCGGCGCAATTGCACCGCCGCCCAGATCTTGCGGTCGGCGTAAAGCAGGTAGGCAACCCCGATCAGCAAAACGACGATCAGCACGACCGACTTTAAAAGGATGATCAGCGTCGGCAGCACGTAGAAGGAGAAGAAGGTGTCCATGTCTACTCTGCCGCCTGCCTGAAGCCGTTTTTCGCCAGCGCCGAGCATTCCGCCATGACGGCGGAGGCCCGCGCAATCGGGTTGGTCAGATAGAAATCCGTGACCGGCGAGGTGAAAGTGCCCTTGTTCAGCCGCCCGCCGAGCTTCGCCACCCTGGCGATGTCGTCGGGGTTGCCTGAGACAACATGGTCGATACGGGCGAGATGCGGATATTCGCCATAGAGTTTGGCGCGCAGTTGCTGCAGCGAATCGAAGGGTAGTTTCTTGCCCAGCACATCGGACAATGCCCTCAGGATCGCCCAGTCTTCGCGCGCATCGCCCGGCGCGAAGCCGGCGCGGTTGGTCTGCTGCACGCGTCCCTCGGTGTTGACATAGGTGCCGGACTTTTCGGTGTAGGCGGCTCCCGGCAGGATGACATTGGCGCGGTGCGCACCGGCGTCGCCATGCGTTCCGACATAGACGACGAAGGCGCCGCCGGTCTTGGACATGTCGATCTCGTCGGCGCCGAGCAGGAACAGAACCTCGCTCTCACCCAGCATGCCGGCAACGTTCTTGCCGCCCTTGCCAGGCACGAAGCCGACATCGAGACCGCCGACGCGCGCGGCTGCAGTGTGCAGCACGGCAAAGCCGTTCCAGTCGGCGCGGGCAGCGTTGACGGCCGTGGCGAGTTTCGCCGCCTGGCCGAGCACCGCCGCGCCGTCGGCACGCGACAGCGCGCCCTGGCCGACGATGATCAGCGGATGCGTCGCCTTCTTCAGCACCTGGAAGAACTTGCCGTTGCCGTCGGCGAGGTCTTTCAGCGACTCCGGGCCGGCGCCGAGCTGTTCGTAGTCGTAACGCGTGTCGCCGACCTCGCCGATGACGCCGACCGGCAGATTGCCGATCCGCCAGCGCTTGCGGATGCGGGCATTGAGCACCGAGGCCTCGAAGCGCGGATTGGCGCCGATGATCAGCACCGCGTCGGCCTGCTCGATGCCTTCGATGGTCGGGTTGAAGATGTAGCTGGCGCGGCCGAGCGCCGGATCGAGTGCGGCGCCGTCCTGGCGGCAATCGGTGTTCCTTGAGCCCAACGCAGCCATAAGCTGCTTCAGTGCGTAGATTTCCTCGACGGCGGCAAGATCGCCCGCAATCGCGCCGATTTTCTCGGGCGCAGCATTCGACATCGCATCCCTGATCGCAACGAACGCTTCGGCCCAGCTGGCCGGCGCCAACTTTCCGTCCTTGCGGACATAGGGGCGGTCGAGGCGCTGCGTGCGCAATCCGTCCCAGATGAAGCGGGTCTTGTCGGAAATCCACTCCTCGTTCACCGCTTCATTGACGCGCGGCAGGATGCGCATCACCTCGCGGCCACGGCTGTCGACGCGGATTGCCGAGCCGACGGCGTCCATGACGTCGATGGATTCGGTCTTGGTCAACTCCCACGGCCGCGCCTGGAAGGCGAACGGCTTCGAGGTCAGCGCGCCGACCGGGCAAAGGTCGATGACATTGCCCTGCAGCTCCGAGGTCATGGCGCTTTCGAGATAGGTGGTGATCTCGGCATCCTCGCCGCGGCCGATCAGGCCAAGCTCGGAAATGCCTGCAACTTCCGTGGTGAAGCGGACGCAGCGCGTGCAGTGGATGCAGCGGTTCATCACCGTCTTGACCAATGGGCCGATATATTTGTCTTCGACCGCGCGCTTGTTCTCCTGATAGCGCGAGGAATCGACGCCGAAGGCCATCGCCTGGTCCTGCAGGTCGCATTCGCCGCCCTGGTCGCAGATCGGGCAATCCAGCGGATGGTTGATCAAGAGGAATTCCATCACCCCTTCGCGGGCCTTCTTGACCATCGGCGTGTTGGTGAAGATTTCAGGCGCCTCGCCATTGGGTCCCGGACGGAGGTCGCGCACATTCATGGCGCAGGAGGCCTGCGGCTTCGGCGGCCCGCCCTTCACCTCGATCAGGCACATGCGGCAATTGCCGGCGATCGACAGCCGCTCATGGAAGCAGAAGCGCGGCACTTCCGCGCCGGCATCCTCGGCCGCCTGCAGCAGCGTGTAGTGGTCGGGTACAGTGATCTCTTTCCCGTCGACCTTGAGCTTTGCCATCAATTGCCCCTGGCGGTCTGCGCCGTCTCATATGCCTGAAACAGATCGCTCAGCCTGATGCCATTGATCATCATGCCGGCGACTTCAGCGTTTTCTATCTTCAAATTGCTCATATTCACATTGCTGAAAAACGCCGCGTTCGAGAGGTTCGCGTCGTCCACCACGGCCGCCGACAGGTCGACGTTGTGAAACTGCGTGTTCGACAAGTTCACATCGTCAAATCTGGAGTTGCTGACGATGGCATTGCGCACATCGAGAACATCGCTCCTGTCGTGGATCTCCATGCCTGCCACCCCTACTTCTTCGCCTTGGCAGCCAGCGTCAGCGCCGCGGCCTGTTGGGTCCACTCGTCGCGGCCGATACGGCCGGTGAGCGACAGGTAGTCCTCGACCCAGGCGATCTCTTCCGGTGCCCAGGCGGCGATCTGGGCAAAGGTCCAGATGCCAAGGCCGTTCAGTACTTTTTCCAGCTTCGGCCCAACGCCGGTGATCGCCTTGAGATCCGACGGCTTGGCCGGACGAGCCACGGCCTTGGGCTGTCTGAAATCCTCCGGCATCAATCCGATCGTCGCGCCTTCGGCGACGGCATCGGTCTTCTCCGGCTCGGCATCGACGGTGCGAGCGGCAATATCGGTCACATCCTGGGCAAAAGTCTGCGCCTCGGCGATCAGGGTTCTGGTCGCCGCGCGCGCCTTGGTGGCCGGCGCGGTCTCGGAGAACTCTTGGGTGCGCTGCTCGAAATCGTCGATGATCGGCTGGAAAATCCGCTGCGATGCCTCGGCAGCACCCGACAAGGCGCCGAGCCACACGCCAAATGCATGGTTGGCAAGGCCGAAGCCCAGCGCCGACATCGCGGCGGCACCCGCGACAGGATGCGCGAGAAGGTTGACGGCGCTGGCCATCTCCTTCGGCATCATCCTTGTCAAATCCTGGTTCATCTTCTCAAGCTGGTCCAAATTGGGCATCAAAGGGTTCGAATAGGGCGCCATAGACATCTCCTGGTCGTTTCTTCGTCAGCCCCGCCCCTATATTTCCGTCCGGGGCTTGCGCCCGATTTCAATCTACTCAGCAGCCACCATCACCGGTTCGGCCCGGTGCGCGTTGCGCGAAAACTCGTCGATGCGCCGCTCCACCTCGCCGCGGAAATGCCGCATCAGGCCCTGGATCGGCCATGCCGCGGCATCGCCCAGCGCGCAGATCGTATGACCCTCCACCTGTTTGGTGACGTCGAGCAGCATGTCGATCTCGCGCTTCTGCGCCTCGCCGCGCACCAGCCGCTCCATCACCCGCCACATCCAGCCGGTGCCTTCGCGGCACGGTGTGCACTGGCCGCAGCTCTCATGCTTGTAAAAATAGGACAGCCTGGCGATCGCCTTCACGATATCGGTCGACTTGTCCATGACGATGACAGCCGCCGTGCCGAGACCCGATTTCAGGTCGCGCAGCGCATCGAAATCCATCGGCGCATCGATGATCTGCTCGGCCGGCACCAGCGGCACCGAAGCGCCGCCCGGAATAACCGCCAGGAGATTGTCCCAGCCGCCGCGAATGCCGCCGCAATGGGTTTCGATCAGCTCGCGGAACGGGATCGACATCGCCTCTTCGACGGTGCACGGATTGTTGACATGGCCGGAGATGCAAAACAGCTTGGTGCCGACATTGTTGGGCCGGCCGAAGGACGAGAACCAGGCGGCGCCACGGCGCAAAATGGTCGGCGCGACCGCGATGGACTCGACATTGTTCACGGTTGTCGGACAACCGTACAAGCCGACATTGGCCGGGAATGGCGGCTTCAGCCGGGGCTGGCCCTTCTTGCCTTCGAGGCTTTCGAGCAGCGCTGTTTCCTCGCCGCATATATAGGCGCCGGCGCCGTGATGCATGTAGATGTCGAAATCGTATCCGGACGTGTTGTTCTTGCCGATCAGCCTGGCCTCGTAGGCCTCGTCGATGGCGCGCTGCAGCGCTTCGCGCTCGCGGATGAACTCGCCGCGCACATAGATGTAGGCGGCGACCGCGCCCATGGCGAAGCCGGCGATGAACGAGCCCTCGACCAGCGTGTGCGGATCGTTGCGCAGGATATCGCGGTCCTTGCACGTGCCGGGCTCGGATTCGTCGGCGTTGACAACGAGATAGCTCGGCCTTCCGTCGCTCTGCTTGGGCATGAACGACCATTTCAGCCCGGTCGGGAAACCGGCGCCGCCACGGCCGCGCAGGCCTGACGCCTTCATCTCGTTGACGATCCACTCGCGCCCCTTGGCGATGATGCCGGGCGTGTTGTCCCAGGCGCCGCGCGCCATCGCGCCGGCCAGTGACTTGTCGAAGAGCCCGTAGATGTTGTTGAAGATGCGGTCTTTGTCAGCCAGCATGACTTACCTCTTTCCCCGCAAGACGATCGAGACCCACACCAGCACGCCTATGCCGGTCGCGGCCATCGATTCCAGGGTATCCGAAAACGGCAATTCGACGAGGCGCCGAAGCCCCTCCAGAAGGATGTTGGCAGCAGCGATGCAGACAACGCCGATGACAATGCTGCGCAGCGTCAGCAAAGATCCGGTGCTTTGCGCTTCAGCCATCAACGTGGCTCCTTGCCGAAGACGCGGATGTATTCGGCGACGCCGCCCTTGGCGAGCGCCTTGGCCTGCTTGCCCCAGTCGTCGCGCTCGATGCGGCCCTGGAAAGCGAGATATCCATCCACCCAGTCGCGCTCGGCCTTATTCCAGGATGCGACCTGTGTGAAGGTGAAGATGCCAAGCGAATGAAGGATGCCCTCGATCTTCGGGCCAATGCCCGAGATCAGCTTGAGATCGTCGACCGCAGCCGGCCTGTCGATTCCGGCCGGACGGTTCTTGTCCTCGAGCGACGGCTTTGCGGGCCTGGCTGCCGGCGCCTTGACGGCCGGGGCCACCGCGGCCTTGACCGCTGGCGCCTTGAATTCCGGCGCAGTGAAGGCAGTTGCCGGCGTGGCGGTGGTCTTCGGGCCATTACGCTGCTTGGCGACCTTCTCGACTTCAGGCGCCGCGGTGTTGGCGTTGGCGGCCGAATGCAGGGGCGCCGGGACGCTCGCCGCTTTTTCCGCCGCCGGTGCAACCTTGGCCCTGGAGGGCGACTTCAACGCCGAGCTGGTTTCCGGCGCATCGGTTTTCGGCTTGCCGGCGTTGGATGGCGCCACCGGGGCGGCCGCTGCAGGAGCGGCAGGCGCCGGAACAGGCGCTGCAATGATCGCGTCGGGCGCCGCGTGGGCAGCCTTGCTCGCCGCCCTGGCTTCCTTGTCGCGCGTCGCTTTGAGGATCGCCTTTTCGCTCTTCAGCGTCGTCAGGCCAGGCGCCGGCTCCGAGCCGGTTCTGCCGTTTTGCGGTCCGGTGGGAACCGAGGCGCCCTTGCCTGCATCATAAAGATCGATGATTTCGGCCAGCCGCTCAGGCGTCAGATCCTCGAACGTGTCCTTGAAGACCATCACCATCGGCGCGTTGACGCAGGCGCCGAGGCATTCGACCTCCTCCCACGACAGCGTGCCCTTGTCGTTGGTGTGGAACTGGTCGTGATGGATTTTGGAGCGGCACACATCCATCAGCGCTTCCGAGCCGCGCAGCATGCAGGGCGTGGTGCCGCAGACCTGGATATGCGCGCGCGTGCCGACCGGATTGAGCTGGTACTGCGTGTAGAAGGTCGCGACTTCGAGCCCGCGAATGCGCGGCATGCCGAGCATGTCCGAAATCGTCTCGATCGCCGCCTTGGTGACCCAGCCTTCCTGCTCCTGCGCAATCATCAGCAAGGGAATGATCGCCGACTGCTCGCGGCCCTTCGGATATTTCTTGATCCATTGCTTCGCAACCGCCGCATTCGCCCGGTTGAAGGCGAAGGTGGCTGGCTGGACGCTTGCTTCTGCGAGACGGCGGACTGACATTTAGCGATCGACCTCACCAAACACGATGTCGAGGGAACCCAGGACGGCAGTGACGTCGGCCAGCATGTGGCCACGGCAGAGGAAATCCATGGCTTGCAGATGCGCGAAGCCGGGCGCGCGCAGCTTGCAGCGGTAGGGCTTGTTGGTGCCGTCGGAGACGAGATAGACGCCGAACTCCCCCTTCGGCGCCTCGACCGCGGCATAGACCTCGCCGGCCGGCACGCGGTAACCCTCAGTATAGAGCTTGAAATGATGGATCAGCGCTTCCATCGAGCGCTTCATCGCCTGGCGCTTGGGCGGCACCACCTTGCCGTCGAGGTTCGACACCGGCCCGGTGCTCTCCTTGCCTAGCAGAAGGTCGACGCACTGACGCATGATCTTGGCCGACTGGCGCATTTCTTCCATGCGCACGAGATAACGATCGTAGCAGTCGCCGTTCTTGCCGATCGGGATGTCGAAATCCATCTCGGAATAGCATTCATAGGGCTGCGACTTGCGCAAATCCCAGGCAGCACCCGAGCCGCGCACCATGACGCCGGAAAAACCCCAGGCCCAGGCGTCGGCAAGCGACACGATACCGATATCGACATTGCGTTGCTTGAAGATGCGGTTGCCGGTAAGCAGCTTGTCGAGGTCGTCAAGCGACTTCAGGAACGGGTCGATCCACTTGCCGATGTCCTCGACCAGCTTCGCCGGCAGATCCTGGTGCACACCGCCCGGACGGAAATAGGCCGCGTGCATGCGCGAACCGGAAGCGCGCTCATAAAACACCATCAGCTTTTCGCGTTCGACAAAACCCCACAGCGGCGGCGTCAGCGCGCCGATATCCAGCGCCTGCGTCGTCACATTGAGGATGTGCGACATGATGCGGCTGAGCTCGGAATAGAGCACGCGGATCAACTGGCCGCGCTTCGGCACTTCGATGCCGAGCAACCGCTCGGTGGCGAGCGCGAAGGCATGCTCCTGGTTCATCGGTGCGCAATAGTCGAGCCGGTCGAGATAGGGCACTGCCTGCAGATAGGTCTTGTGCTCGATCAGCTTTTCGGTGCCGCGATGCAGCAAGCCGATATGCGGATCGACGCGGTCGACCACCTCGCCGTCAAGCTCCAGCACAAGACGCAAAACACCGTGTGCCGCAGGGTGCTGCGGTCCGAAGTTGATGTTGAAGTTGCGGACGGAGGTTTCAGCCATTCTGGCGCCTCTGGCGAAGAGTCAGTAGTGAGTAGTGAGTAGTGATCATCAATCTCAATGCCTGCTTCATTCCGCCTGCTTGGCCTGCACCGTTCGGATAAGAGATCTCATCATTTTTCCAATCTCTTCGCATCGCAGCAGCAGCTCAATCTCATTGTCTTTTCGCAGCAGGCCAACCCGACATGCCAGCAGTATGTGTGTCTCCAGTTCCTTCAACGAGCCTTGCGCCATGCGCAAAAATTGAACGAACGACCCTCTGTTCTCCCGACCGTATCCCTCCGCGACGTTCGCTGCGACCGAAACCGCCGATCGGCGCATCTGAGAGGTCATGCCGTAAATCTCATCCCTCGGAAACTCTTTGGTGAAACGGTAGCAATCCTCAGCAAGCGTCATCGCCGATTGCCACACCTTCAAGTCGCGATAAGATTCGATCCGTTGCTCCAAATCTTTTGCTACTGACTACTCACTACTTCCTACTCACTGTTTCGCCTTCTCATCGCCCGGCAGGACGTAGTCCGTCCCTTCCCATGGCGAGAGAAAATCGAAGTTCCTGAATTCCTGCTTCAATTCCACCGGCTCGTAGATCACGCGCTTGGCTTCGTCGTCGTAGCGCACCTCGACGAAACCTGTCAGCGGGAAGTCCTTGCGCAGGGGATGGCCCTCGAAACCGTAATCCGTGAGGATGCGGCGCAGGTCCGGATGGCCGGAGAACAGCACGCCATAGAGATCGTAGGCTTCGCGCTCATACCAGTCGGCGCCGGGATAGACAGCGGTGAGCGACGGCACCAGCGTCTCTTCGTCGGCCTGCACCTTGATGCGGATGCGCAAATTCTGCTTCGGCGACAGCAGATGATAGACGACATCGAAACGCTTGACGCGCGACGGGTAGTCGGCGCCGCAGATATCGATGATCGAAATGAACTGGCAGCCCGAATCGTCACGCAGGAAGCTTGTCACCTCGATCAGATTGTCTGTAGCAACCGAGATCGTCAGTTCGCCATAGGCAAGCACTGCATCGGTGACGCGGCCCGGCAGCTTTTCGCCGAGATAGGTCGACAGTTCGCTCAGGGATGCGGCCATGGGTCTACCGTTCGATCGTGCCGGTGCGGCGGATCTTCTTCTGCAGGAGAAGAATGCCGTAGAGCAGCGCTTCGGCGCTTGGCGGGCAGCCGGGCACATAGATGTCGACCGGCACGATGCGGTCGCAGCCGCGCACCACCGAATAGGAATAGTGATAATAGCCGCCGCCATTGGCGCAGGAACCCATCGAGATGACGTAGCGCGGCTCCGGCATCTGGTCGTAGACCTTGCGCAAAGCCGGGGCCATCTTGTTGGTCAGCGTTCCCGCCACGATCATGATGTCGGACTGGCGCGGCGACGCGCGAGGAGCCACGCCAAACCTTTCAGAATCATAGCGCGGCATCGAGGTGTGGATCATCTCGACGGCACAGCAGGCGAGACCGAAGGTCATGAACATCAGCGAGCCGCTGCGTGCCCAGGTGATCAGCGCCTCGGTCGAGGTGACCAGAAAACCCTTGTCGGCCAGTTCATTGTTGATCTCGAGGAAGAACGGATCGTCGGAACCGACCGGACGTCCGGTATTGGGGTCGATCAGGCCTTTGGGCTTCGGCGCGACGAGCGTTCCGGAACTGTCGTTCAATCCCATTCCAGCGCTCCTTTTTTCCACTCATAGGCAAAGCCGATGGTCAGCACCGCCAAAAACACCATCATCGACCAGAAACCGAGCATGCCGATCTTCGAGAACGACACCGCCCACGGAAACAGGAAGGCCACTTCCAGATCGAAGATGATGAACAGGATCGACACGAGGTAGAAGCGGATGTCGAATTTCATCCGGGCATCGTCGAACGAGTTGAACCCGCACTCGTAGGCGGAAAGCTTCTCCGGATCGGGATTGCGATAAGCCACCAGGAACGGCGCGATGATAAGCGCCAGGCCTACAACTGCGGCCACGGCGATGAAGAGGACGATGGGCAGGTATGAACTGAGGAGTACGTTCATGCTCGGCTTTCCGTTGGCGGCCAATCCACTTTGATTACAGCAACCAACCCTAATGCGGAAGCGCGACAGTTTAACCGCTGAACCGTTTTAGGTGCCTTTGCTGCGACGCGGCGAGGGTTAGCGCAGGGCTTTCAGCGAAGCAAGTCAAACCTTGTTCAAAAGACAGTGCTGGACGGCAGGCCGGGAAAAACTGGTCCGATCTCCTCCTGTTTGATTTCCTTCATCTTTCACTCCACTTTTGTCTCCTGACACATCTCCCGCCATTTGCCTGCTAGCATGACCGGAATCGCCGGCTAAAGTCGGGGAAAATGGTTCGAGGCAAGACACTTTGACGAAGGACAATATCTCACTCCCGACGGCCAGGCGCATCGCGCTCGCCGCGCAAGGATTTCTCGATCCCCGCCCGGTCGGCACGCCCGATCGCCGCCACCTCGCCCGCGTGCTGTCGCGCACCGGCCTGCTGCAGATCGATTCCGTCAGCGCCGTGGTGCGCGCCCACTATATGCCGCTCTATTCGCGCCTTGGCCCCTACCCGCTCACCCTGCTCGACAATGCCGCAATCACCCGCAAGCGCACCGTGTTCGAGTACTGGGCGCATGAGGCCTCGTTCCTGCCGGTCGAGACCTACCCGCTGATGCGCTGGCGCATGCAGCGGGCCGAGCAAGGCGACGAAATGTATCTCGGCCTCGCCAAATGGGGCCGCGAGCACGCCGCCTATATCGAAGAGATCTACCGCGCGGTCGCCGAGCGCGGCCCGATTGCCGCTTCGGCACTGGAAGGCCAGAAAGGTTCGGGCGGCTGGTGGGGCTGGAGCCACGCCAAGCACGCCTTCGAATGGCTCTTCTGGGCCGGACGCATCACCACGGCGCACCGCCGTGGCTTCGAACGCTTCTATGACCTGCCCGAGCGCGTGCTGCCGCAGGCGATCCTCGATCTGCCGGTGCCGGCCGCCGAGGACGCGCACCGCGAATTGCTGCGCATTTCTGCCCGCGCCCACGGCATCGCGACGTCGGGTGACCTGCGCGATTATTTCCGCTTGTCGCCGGCCGACATGAAGGGCCGGTTGGAGGAACTGGTCGAGATGGGCGAGTTGCTGCCGGTAAACGTCGAAGGTTGGGACAAGCCGGCTTACCTCTATAGGGACGCCCGCCTGCCGCGAAAGATCGAGGCCCGCGCCTTGCTGGCCCCCTTCGATCCGGTGGTCTTCGAGCGCGCGCGCACCGAGCGTCTCTTNTTCCGCTACCGCATCGAGATCTACACCCCGGCCGACAAGCGGCAATATGGCTATTACGTGCTGCCTTTCTTGCTCGGCGACAAGATCGTCGCCCGCGTCGACCTCAAGGCCGACCGGCCTGCGAGTGTCTTACGCGTCCACGCCGCCTATGCCGAAGCAGGCGCACCGCCTGAGACCACCGCACAGCTTTTCGAGGAACTAAAGGAGATGCAGGGCTGGCTTGGCCTTGAGCGCATCGAAGTGACGCCGGCCGGCAATCTGGGGCCGGCATTGGCTAGCGAGAGAGATGGCCAACCCTTGCAGCGTCTGTCATAGACGCCTCAATAAGCCTCGTAGGTTGTGCAATGGCATCGGACAAAGTGCTCGACATGATCCATGGCGCCCTCATTGCGCATGGAATAGATGCAGTCCGCAGAGATAGGGACGTCATGCTCCAATCGAAGCAGCTTCGGTTTGAGGCTGAGGTGTTCGAGACGAGTTCTGACCGGCTGGTCCTGGAAATCTACATTTTTTCTCCGCTGCTTGATGTTCAGCCGGTCATTGAATCCTTTGCTGGCTTCGGCGACACGCGCGAACAGGAACTGAACCAGGCGTTTGAAAAGTTTCTCCGTGGTGTTTTCCATGTGGCCATTGAGGGACTGGCCGATCACGTCTGCGAGAACATGCAGGCCGAAATAGAGCTTTGGCAGCGAAGCAGCGCCAGTTGGAAGATCTGGCGAAAAGATGCCCGCTGGAAAATCTATAGCGGCCCGGTCATTTCCCAGGCCACAACCGAGCTATGCTCGCTGACACCAGGCTATCCAGCATTCTATGCCAAGCTGGAAAAGCTGTTCACAGCTTCGGTACCCCCCGGAAGCCATTTTGTCCGGACCTTTCTGGCAGGCTTGAAGGGCACGCTGATTAGTGCCGAAGTCCTTCTGGACAACGCGGTTTGGCATGAGGGACAGAATCTGGCTGTCGGTCATGACTGGGACTATAGCGATGGCTATCAAGCTATCCGACAGGTCATCCTGGCACTGCCGGAAGCCGGGACATGACAGCCCCTGCCGACATCGCCATGTCGTAGCCGTGCGTTGACACCGCTGCCTGCAAAAGCCTAAATCCGCTCCAGACGGTCCCCTGCCCGCAACGGCAAGGGCCAAGAGGGAATGCGGTGCGGGACGAAAAAATCCCAAATCCGCGGCTGTCCCCGCAACTGTAAGCGAAGAGCCAAGGCCGAAAGCCACTGGGTAACACCGGGAAGGCGGCTAACCAAGGCAATGACTCGCGAGCCAGGAGACCTGCCGTCTGAGACAAAGTATCCGATCGCCTGGCGGGTTTCCGGGCAAGGAGCACGGTTTTTGGACCAGAACAGCAGTTTTTCGGCTGGCACAACGGACATTGCGTCCGGCGACAACGACGCCCTGACCGGCGTGACCGTCATCGTCTGCGCCTCCTGCCGCGATGAGACCGGTTCCGACGCCCATCCGCGCGCCGGCGAATTGCTGGCTGAGGACACAGGCCGCGCCGCTGCCGGCGATATCCGGGTCCGCACCGCCGAATGTCTCGGCAATTGCAAGCGCCGCCTCAGCGCCGCGATCCTGCGCGATGGCTGCTGGAGCTATGTCTTCGGCGATCTGACCGCAACCAGCGGCGCCGACCTCGTTACCGGCGCAAAGCTCTTCGCGACTTCGGCCGACGGCCTCATCCCGTGGCGCGGCCGGCCCGATAGCCTCAAGCGCGGCCTCGTTGCCCGCATCCCACCCCTCGACATGCTGAAGGACTGACGATGAACGCTTCAAACCCGGCCGCCAACCTCTCCCGTGTTCCCTGCACTGTCGTTACAGGCTTCCTCGGCGCCGGCAAGACGACGCTGGTCCGCCATCTCCTGGAAAATGCCGGCGGCAAGCGCATCGCCATCATCGTCAACGAGTTCGGCGACATCGGCATCGACGGGGAAATCCTGAAAGGCTGCGGCATCGACACCTGCCCCGAGGAAAACATCGTCGAACTGGCCAATGGCTGCATCTGCTGTACAGTCGCCGACGATTTCGTGCCCGCCCTCGACAAGATCCTCGCGCTGACACCGAAGGTTGACCACATCCTGATCGAGACCTCGGGCCTGGCTCTGCCCAAGCCGCTGGTCCAGGCGTTCCAGTGGCCGAGCGTGAAGAGCCGGGTAACCGTCGACGGTGTCATCGCCGTGGTAGACGGCCCGGCGCTGGCCGAAGGCCGCGTCGCCAACGACATGGACGCTTTGCAGGCACAGCGCGCTCAGGACGAGACGCTCGACCATGACGATCCTGTCGAAGAAGTGTTCGAGGACCAGATCGCCTGCGCCGATTTGATCATCCTGTCGAAGAGCGATCTGATGGACGCCCCCGGTTCGGCCCGCGCCAACGCCATCATCAATGAACATTCCGCCCGCGCGGTAAAAATCGTGCCGACTGCGCATGGCAAGGTCGACCCGTCGGTGCTGCTTGGCCTCGGTCTCGCCGTCGAAGACGACATCGAGAACCGCAAGTCGCATCACGACGGCGCTTTCGATCATGAGCATGACGATTTCGACACCTTCATCGTCGACATCCCCTCGATCGCCAATCCCGACGACCTGGCCAAGCGCGTCGCCACCGCCGCCGAACAGGAAAACGTGTTGCGTGTAAAAGGCTTCGTCGATGTCGGCGGCAAGCCGATGCGGCTTTTGCTGCAGGCCGTCGGCCCGCGCGTCAATCATTACTATGACCGCGCCTGGGCGGCTGAGGACGACCGCCGCTCGCGTCTTGTCGTCATTGGCCTGAAAGGACTGAACCGCCCGGCGATCGAGCGTATACTCGCCGGCTGATCCAAACCACGAGCCGAAATGCATATACTCACCACCACATCCGCCTCGCTCGACGATCTCGCCGAGCCCGTCGATCTCGGGCAGACGCCGGCGGATATCGTGGCGCTGTCCTTCACCGACAGCGACCTCGCCGGCCTCGCGGCGGCGTGGAAGGCCGATGCCGCCCGCCTGCCGTCGATGCGGCTGGNATGCGGCTGGCGGCGCTGCGCGACCTGCGCCATCCCATGTCCGTGGACCTCTGGATCGACAGCGTCGCCCGCCAGGCCAAGGTGATCTTGGCGCGCATCCTCGGCGGCTATGACTGGTGGCGCTATGGCTGCGACCAACTCGCGGTGACTGCTCGCGAACGTGGCATCAAGCTGGCGCTGCTGCCTGGTGAAAGCCATGACGAGGACCTCAGGCTGATCGAAGCCTCGACGCTGCCGCGCGAGGAGCTGGACGGCCTGCTGGGCTATTTCCGCGAGGGCGGGCCGGAGAATATGGCAGCGCTGATGCAGCGGCTGGCGGGGTTGGCTGGGCAGGATGCGGCTTCGGCTGACCCGGTTAGCGTGCCGAAAGCCGGGTTTTATGAGCCTTGCTGCGGCGTGGTCGAATTTGCCGATGTCGGCGTTCCGTCACACCCCCCTCTGTCCTACCGGACATCTCCCCCTCAAGGGGGGAGATCAGCCGGCGCGGACCTCGGCACTTTTTCTGCCCAGCCGATAATAGATTCCTCTGCAACATCCCCGATCGGCGAAAGCGTCGATGACAGCGCAATCTCCCCCCTTGCGGGGGAGATGTCCGGCAGGACAGAGGGGGGTGGGCGGGAACTCGGCGCAGACAACATCAACCCTCCCATCATCCCCATCCTCTTCTACCGCTCGATGCTGCTGGCCGCCGATGTCGCGCCAATCGATGCCCTCTTTGATGCACTCCGCCAGCGCGGCATGAGACCGATCCCGATCTTCGTCTCCAGCCTCAAAGACCCGACCTCCCTGGCCTTCGTCGAAACTGCTCTGGCCGCGCTCAACCCCGCCGCCATCATCACCGCGACCGCCTTCGCTTCCGGCGCCGAACCGGGCGTCGAAACCTTGTTCGACCGCGCCGGCGTGCCTGTCTTCCAGGTCATCGTCGCCACCACCCGCCGCGACGTCTGGGACAACAACCAGCGCGGCCTGGCGCCCGCCGACCTCGCCATGCATGTCGTGCTGCCCGAACTCGACGGCCGCATCCTCGCCGGCGCGATTTCCTTCAAGGGCGAGAGCGAGACCGACCCGGCGCTCGGCCACCGCGCCTTCGCCAACCGCCCGGAACCGGATCGCGTGGCGCAAGTGGCGGACAGGCTAGCGGCGTTCACACGGTTGCAGCAGACGCCCCGCGCGACGCGTAAGTTGGCGATCCTCATTCCGGACTATCCGAGCGCGCCCGGCCGCACTGGCTATGCAGTGGGCCTGGATGTGCCGTCCAGCGTGCTGGCCATGCTGCATGACCTGAAGGAGCAGGGCTATCGCGTTGACGGGATTCCAGAAACGCCGCGTGCGCTGCTGGACGCGTTGGAGCGGAGCGATGGTGGGCTGGGGCTGGAAGAGTATCTGGACTTCTCGAAGGATTTGCCGGCTGAGGCACTGGCTGCAGTCGAGGCGGCATGGGGTGCTCCTTCACGCTCCCCCTTGTGGGGAGGGTCGGTTCGCGACATTCGCGAAGCGGATGGCGCGAAACGGGGTGGGGGTAGCGGTGCACCACCCCCNACCCGGCCCTGCGGGCCACCCTCCCCACAAGGGGGAGGGCAAGAGCGGCTTCCCTTTCCGCGCCGCCACCTTCGGCAACATCACTGTCGCTCTCGCCCCCGACCGTGGCCGCTCGGCCGACCGCCGCGCCGACTACCACGACCCGACGCTGCCGCCGCGCCACGATCTGCTGGCCTTCGGCCTGTGGCTGCGCAAATCGCTCCGCATCCATGCTCTCATCCATGTCGGCGCCCATGGCACGCTGGAATGGCTGCCCGGCAAGACGGTAGCGCTCTCACAAAACTGCTTCCCCGAGATCGTCACCGGCTCGTTGCCCGTCATTTACCCCTTCATCGTCTCCAATCCCGGCGAAGCGGCGCAGGCGAAGCGGCGTATCGCCGCCGTCACGCTTGGCCATCTGCCGCCGCGGCTGACCGGTGCCGGCCTCGACGAAGGGCAGCACAAGCTCGAACGCCTCGTCGACGAATATGCCCAGGCCGACGGCCTCGACCGCCGCCGCCGCGATCGTCTGGCCAAGCTGATCGTCGACACGGCGCAAAAGACCGGCTTCGCCTCCGAAGCCGGCGTCGCCGGAACCGATGCGCCCGACGAGGCGCTGCGCCGCATCGACGCCTGGCTCTGCGACCTCAAGGATTTCGCCATCAAGGACGGCCTGCATATTTACGGCCGCGCGCCAGACGACGAACCCGACGCCATGCGCCGGCAAAGCGCCGAAGCCGAGAAGGCCGCGCTGCTGGCGGCGCTCGACGGCCGTCACATCAAGGCGGGTCCGGCGGGCGCACCGGCGCGTGGCCGCTCCGACGTGCTGCCCACCGGCCGCAACCTGTTCACCTCCGACCCGCGCACCATGCCGACGCCGACCGCCTACGATCTGGGAAAGGCGGCGGCAGAAGAAGTCGTGCGCGGCTATATGCAGTCGCATGGCGACTGGCCGCGCTCGCTGGTCATCGACCTCTGGGGCTCGGCCTCGCTGCGCACCGGCGGCGAGGAGATCGCGCAAGGCCTGGCGCTGATGGGCTGCCGGCCGCAATGGGATTCGGCCACCGGCCGCATCACCGGCATCGAAGTGCTGCCGCCGGCCACGCTCGGTCGCCCTCGCGTCGATGTCACCTGGCGGATTTCGGGTCTGTTCCGCGACATGTTCCCGACCCAGATCGCGCTGATCGACGCCGCCGCCAACGCCGTTGCCGCGCGCGACGAGGACGATTCGGAAAACCCGCTCGCCGCCAGAACCCGTGCCGATGGCAAGATCGGCCCGCGCATCTTCGGCACCTCGCCCGGCACCTACGGCGCCGGCGTCGAGGACCTGCTGTCCAGCGGCGACTGGGTCGGGCGCGAAGAAATCGGCCGCGCCTATCTCGATGCGACATCACATGCTTATGGCGGCGCAGAGGGCGAAGGCATCGCCTCCCCCGGCGCTTTCGAGACCCGCGTCGCCGAGGCCGATCTGCTGGTCCACACCGGCGACGATCCCGGCCGCGACATTCTCGAGGGCTCCGCCGACGTCGCCTTCATCGGCGGCTTTTCGGCAGCGCTGGCGGCGCTGGGCCGCAATGCCGATGTCATCGTGCTCGACACCACCGACCCGCAAAAGCCGAAGCCGCGCTCGGTCGGCGAGGCTGTGTCGCGGGTTGTGCGGGCGCGAGCCGTCAATGCGCGTTTCATCGCCGGCCAGATGCGGCACGGCCCGCGCGGCGCCTCGGAATTCGCCGAGACCGTCGACCGTCTCATCGGTTTCGCCGAAACCACCCACGCCATTTCAGGCGCGCTGATCGAGGCTGTACATGACGCCTATGTCGGCGACGCCAACGTTCGCGCTTTCATCCTGCGCGAAAACCCGGCCGCAGCCAAAGTCATCGCCGAACGCTTCCTGTCGGCGCGCCGGCGCGGGCTGTGGCATCCCTTGCGCAACTCGATCGACGACGATCTCGCGGCGTTGATCGCCGAGGCCGAGGCGCTCGGGGTCGCGGTATGAACGCCTTCTCGCGCCGCGGCGCCTGTCCGGCTCTCTCGGCGCCGATGCAGACCGGCGATGGCCTGCTGGTGCGGCTTAATCCTGTAGCTGGAGGTCTTTCGCCCAAGCTTTTGATCCGACTCGCCGAATCCGCCCTGCGGCACGGCAACGGCATCATGGAAGTGACCGCACGAGGCAGCCTGCAGATACGCGGCCTGACAGCGGAAAGTGCTGGGCTGCTGGCGGCGGAGGTGGATGCGCTGGGCATCGCCGTGCGCACCGGCGTGCCGGTCGAGACCGGGCCGCTGGCCGGCATCGATCCGCGGGAGATTGCCGATCCGCGAGCTTTGGCTGAGCGGGTCAGGGCTGCGGTCGAGGAAGCTGGGCTGACGCCAAGGCTCGGGCCGAAGGTTTCGGTGGTTGTCGATGGCGGCGGGCAGTTGACGATGGATGGGGTGACGGCCGATGTCAGGCTGAAGGCGGTGCGATTCAGCGCTAGCGTTCTGTGGACTGTATCTGTCGCTGTTGACGGCCAAAGCGCGAGACTGCTTGCGACGGTTGGGGACGATGCAGCGCGCGATATCACTGTCGCTGCTCTTCGAATGGTTGCAGAGAAGGGCCGCGACGCCCATGCAAAGGATTTGTCTGAGAGGCAATTGGCATCTCTTGCCGATTGGCTATGTTTGACAAGTTTGCGCGAGGCGCCCCCCTCTGTCCTGCCGGACATCTCCCCCTCAAGGGGGGAGATTACGCTTTCACCGATGATTTCGCTAATCTCCGGTGTTGTTAAGGAAAAGCCGGCATCGAAGCTGCCGATCTCCCCCCTTGAGGGGGAGATGTCCGGCAGGACAGAGGGGGGTGTGCAGGATCGCCGGCCTATCGGTCTTTTCCCCTTATCCAACGACACCACCGCTCTCGGCATAGCCCTCCCCTTCGGCAGCATGCCGGCCGAAAAACCCATCGCCCTCGCCCAAAGCGCCCTGTCCCTCGGCGTCGCCGAAATCCGTCTCGCCCCCGGCCGCGCCTTGCTTTTCCTCGGCCAACCATCGTCCGCAAACCACCTCCTGCAAGCCACCGCCACCGCGCTCGGCTTCGTCACCACCGCCGCCGACCCGCGCACCCGCATCGCCGCCTGCCCCGGCACCCCTGCGTGTGCCTCCGGCCGCATCGCCACGCGCGACATCGCCGAGACAATCGCCGCCGAAAACGCTGATATCCTCGACTTCACACTGCACATTTCCGGCTGCGCCAAGGGCTGCGCTCACCCCGGCTCTGCCGCGCTAACAATCGTCGGCGGCGAAAACGGAGCCGGACTTGTCGTGAACGCGACGGCAAAGGCCCTTCCTGCGGGCTACAGGCCGGGCTATGACGCCGCACGCGGCGTCAGTCGCGTCGCGGCGATGGTCCGCAGCGCACGATTTCAGGGCGAAACCGCCGCCGCTTGCCTGACAAGGCTCGGGCCGGCGGCAATCGCCGAAAGCTACCGACAGGAATAAGCATGGCCGCCTACGATTACATCCATGACGGCAACGCGATCTACGAGCGCTCCTTCGCCATCATCCGCGCCGAGGCCGATTTGTCGCGCTTTTCGGAGGCCGAGGCCGATGTCGCCATCCGCATGATCCATGCCTGCGGCCAGGTCGAGGCATCAAGTCATTTTGTCTTCTCCAGCGATTTCGTCGCCGCGGCGCGGACCGCTTTAGCGGCGGGCGCGCCGATCTTCTGCGACGCGGAAATGGTGTCGCATGGCGTCACCCGCGCCAGGCTGCCGGCGGGCAACGAGGTGATCTGTACCTTGCGCGATCCGCGCACGCACGACATCGCCAGAGACATCGGCAACACCCGCTCGGCCGCCGCGATCGACCTGTGGGGCGAGCGCATGGCCGGTTCGGTCGTCGCCATCGGCAACGCGCCGACCGCTTTGTTCTATCTGCTCGAAAAACTGCGCGACGGCGCGCCGAAGCCGGCTGCGATCATCGGCATGCCGGTCGGCTTCGTCGGTGCGGCCGAATCCAAGGATGCGCTGGCCGAGAATTCCTATGGCGTGCCCTACGCCATCGTGCGGGGACGCCTCGGCGGCAGCGCCATGACCGCCGCCGCGCTCAACTCGCTAGCGAGGCCCGGCCTGTGAACGCGGCTGTCGAAGAAGATCTGGCAAAAGGCCGCCTCGTCGGCGTCGGCACCGGTCCCGGCGATCCGGAACTTTTGACGCTGAAAGGTGCGCGCATCCTGGCCGAGGCCGACGTCGTCGCTTACTTCGCCAAGCGCGGAAACAACAGCAATGCCCGCGCCATCGTCGAGGCGCGCTTCCGCCCGGACATGCTGGAGCTGCCGCTGCTCTATCCCGTCACCACCGAGATCGACAAGGATCACGACGACTATCGCTCGCAGATCACCGATTTCTACGAGGAGTCGGCCGAGAAGGTCGCCGAGCACCTCGAAGCCGGCCGCATGGTCGCCGTGCTCTCCGAAGGCGATCCGCTGTTCTACGGCTCCTACATGCACCTGCATGTCCGCCTCGCCCATCGCTTCCAGACCGAGGTCATCCCCGGCGTCACCGCCATGTCCGGCTGCTGGTCGCAGACCGGCGTGCCGATCGTCCAGGGCGACGATGTCCTGACGGTTTTGCCCGGCACGATGAGCGAGTTCGAGCTGACGCGCCGTCTCGCCGACACGGATGCCGCCGTCATCATGAAGGTCGGCCGCAATCTGCCCAAGATCAGGCGGGCGCTGGAGGCCACCGGCAAGCTCGCCCGCGCCGTTTATGTCGAGCGCGGCACCATGGCCGGCAGCATCTCGATGAAGCTTGCCGACAAGCCGGACGACAAGGCCCCCTATTTCGCCATCGTGCTGGTCGCCGGCTGGTCCGGCCGGCCTGGCGTTATGGGAGCCAAGCCATGAGCGGCCGCCTCACCGTCATCGGCCTTGGGCCCGGCAATGCCGATCAGGTGACGCCGCAAGCCAGCCGCGCCGTCGCCGAGGCAAAGTTCTTCTATGGCTACAAGCCTTATCTCGACCGGCTGGAGCTGCGCCCGGACCAGACCCGCGTCGCCTCGGATAATCGCGAGGAACTCGCCCGCTCCAAGGACGCGCTGGTCAAGGCCGCCGAGGGCCATGACGTCGCCGTCGTTTCCGGCGGCGATCCCGGCGTCTTTGCCATGGCCGCCGCGGTCTGTGAGGCGATCGAGGCCGGTCCGGCCGAGTGGCGCGCGGTCGATGTCGCCGTCGTGCCGGGCATCACTGCGATGCTGGCTGTCGCCGCCCGCATCGGCGCCCCGCTCGGCCATGATTTCTGCGCCATCTCGCTATCCGACAATCTCAAACCGTGGGAGCTGATCGAACTGCGCCTGCTCGCTGCCGCCGGCGCCGGCTTCGTCATCGCGCTCTACAATCCGATCAGCAAGGCGCGCCCTTGGCAGCTCGGCCGTGCCTTCGAATGCCTGCGCGCCATCCTGCCCGGCACCACGCCGGTCATCTTCGGCCGCGCCGCCGGCCGCCCGGACGAGCGCATCGAGGTTTTTCTGTTGGCCGATGTCGAGGCGGAAAGGGCCGACATGGCGACCTGCATCATCATCGGCTCGCCGGAGACAAGGATCATCAAGCGCGGTGACAAACCGGCGCTGGTCTACACACCGCGTTCCGCGACGGGGTCGAGACCATGATCGATCATCGCGGCCAATGCTTCGACAGTTTCGGCCGACGGCACCTCCGGCAGGATGGGCCTGCGCACCATCACCACCTCGATACCGAGCGCCCGCGCCGCCGCGATCTTGCCGTAGGTGGCCTCGCCGCCGCTGTTCTTGGATACGACGACATCGATGCGGTGCTCCTCGAGCAGCGCGCGTTCATCCGCCTCGCGAAACGGCCCACGCGCCAGCAGGTAGGTCGCATCAGGCACCGCCAGTTTCGGCTCGACCGGATCGACGCTGCGGACAAGGTAATGATGCTGCGGCGCCGCCTCGAAAGCCGCGACCTCCTGCCGGCCGAGCGCCAGGAAGGCACGGCGCGGCGGCGACCCAAGCGCGTGCACCGCATCGCCTGTCGTATCGATCTGCGTCCAGCGGTCGCCATCTATTGGCTCCCAGCCAGGGCGGCGCAAAGCAAGGATCGGCACAACCGAAGTGCGCGCGGCTTGCGCCGCATTGGCGGAAATTCGCGCGGCATAGGGATGCGTCGCGTCGATCAGCAGATCGGTTCGCGTCTCCTTGAGATAGGCCGCCAGCCCGTCGGCGCCGCCAAAGCCGCCGCTGCGCACCGGCACGCCTTGCGCGACCGGGCTTTCGGTACGGCCGGCCAGCGACAGAGTGACGAGGAAATCTTCCACCAGTTTTCCGGCCAATTGGCGCGCTTCTGTCGTGCCGCCAAGGATCAGAATCTTCTTCATGAGCACCATGTTGAACAGCGTCTGCGCTGCCCCTCACCCCTACCCTCTCCCCGTGAAGAACGGGGAGAGGGAGGCGTCAGCGCCGGAGCGTCTCCCTTCTCCCCGTCACCACACGGGGAGGTGAGGAGTGGTCTGGCTGGCAGACGAAAAGTCAATTGCTTGACTTTTCGAACGACGAACGCCTCAGGCGGATGAGGGGCGGCGCGACATGTCAAAAAAACAGCCCACGCCAAAATGGCTTACAATCGTCGGCATCGGCGAGGACGGTTTAGCGAGTCTCGGCGACGAGGCCAAGCGGCAGATCGCTGACGCCGAGACCGTCTTCGGCGGCAAGCGGCATCTGGCGCTGGTGGCTTCGCTCATCAAGGGTGAGCAGCGCCCATGGCCGGTGCCATTCGATGCCGGCATGGCAGACGTGCTGGCGCTGGCCGGCCGGCGCGTCTGCGTGCTCGCCTCCGGTGATCCATTCTTCCACGGGGTCGGCGCCACCCTTGCCCGCAAGGTCAAGCCTGAAGAGATGCATGTCATCCCCGCGCCATCGGCGATTTCGCTGGCTGCCGCCCGGCTCGGCTGGGCGTTGCAGGACATCGAGACGATCTCGCTGCATGGAAGGCCGCTCGACCTGATCCGGCCGCTGCTGCATCCCAGGGCGCGCATCCTGGCGCTGACATCGGACGGCGACGCACCAGCGACAATAGCGCGCCTGCTCGTAGAGCTCGACTTCGGCGGTTCGCGGCTGACCGTTCTGGAAGCGCTGGGCGGACCGAACGAGAAGCTTCGCTCGGCACGTGCCGACGCTTTCGATCTCAGAGACATCAATCCGCTCAACGTGCTGGCGCTTGAGCTTGAATCGACACAAGAGGCCCGCATCCTGCCGCTGACCGTTGGCCGCGCCGACCATCTGTTCGAGCACGACGGCCAGATCACCAAGCACGACATCCGCGCCATCACGCTTGCGGCGCTGGCGCCGAGGCGTGGCGAATTGCTGTGGGACATCGGCGCCGGTTCCGGCTCCATCGGCATCGAATGGATGCTCGCTCACCCCTCGATGCGCGCCATCGCCATCGAGGCCAACAGCGACCGCGCCGCCCGCATCGTCCGCAACGCCGCGCATTGCGGCGTGCCCGGTCTTGTCGTGGTGGAAGGGTCGGCGCCCAAGGCACTGGCCGGGCTGGACACGCCGGATGCGATCTTCATCGGCGGAGGTGGCAGCGACGCCGGCGTACTGAACGCCGCCATCAAGGCGCTGCCATCCCGTGGCCGTCTCGTTGCCAATGCGGTGACGCTGGAGATGGAGGCGCTGCTTCTCGCGGAGCACATCAAGCGCGGCGGCGACCTTACCCGCGTCACCATTTCCCGCGCTTCTCCTGTCGGTTCGATGCAGGCCTGGCGCCCGGCCATGCCGGTCACCCAGTGGAGCTGGGTGAAGCCATGATGGTGGCGGGCATCGGCAGCCGGAAGGGCGTGAGCGTCGAAGACGTGCTCGCGGCGATCGAAACCGCCCTCGAAGCGCACGGGCTGGCGATAACGGCGCTGTCGGCCTTGGCGACCGCCGCGCTCAAGAAAGACGAAGAAGCGATCTCTGCCGCTGGCCGCACGCTCAACCTTCCCGTCATCATCGTTGATGACGCAGCACTTCAGGCCGTCTCGTCGGAGGCACTCAGCAAATCCGATCTCTCGCAGGATCTCGCCGGCACACCCTCCGTCTCAGAAGCCTCCGCCCTTACCGTTGCCGGCCCCGGTGCAAAGCTGCTTGGTCCACGCACCGTGCTCGGCCCGGTCACCTGCGCCATCGCCATCAGCGGAGACGCGCCATGACCGTGCATTTCATCGGCGCCGGTCCCGGCGCCGCCGACCTCATCACACTGCGCGGCGCCAAGCTGCTGGCAAGCTGCCCGGTCTGTCTGCATGCCGGCTCGATCGTCGCGCCGGAATTGCTGCAACACTGCGCACCGGGGACCAAACTGATCGATACGGCGCCGATGTCACTCGACGAAATCGAGGTCGAATATGTGACAGCCCACCAGGCCGGCCACGATGTCGCCCGCCTGCATTCCGGCGACCTCTCGGTGTGGAGCGCCGTGGCCGAGCAGATCCGCCGGCTGGAAAAACACGGCATTCCTTACACGCTGACGCCGGGCGTTCCCTCTTTCGCCGCCGCAGCCGCAGCCCTTCGCCGCGAACTGACCATTCCCGAGGTGGCGCAAAGCCTGGTGCTGACCCGCGTCTCCGGCCGCGCCTCGAAAATGCCGCCGGGCGAAACGCTGGCCGGCTTCGGCCGCACCGGCGCCACACTGGCCATTCATCTCGCCATCCACGCCATCGACCGAGTCGTCGCCGAATTGTCGCCGCATTATGGCGGCGATTGCCCGGTGGCGATCGTCTTTCGCGCTTCATGGCCGGACGAGCACGTGCTGACCGGCACGCTCGCCACGATCGAGGCATTGCTCGCCGCCGACCCGATGGAGCGCACGGCGATCATCTTCGTCGGCCGCTCGCTGGCAGCGGAAGGTTTTGGCGAGAGTTCATTGTACGACGCCCACTACCAGCGGCGTTTCCGGGGACGGGACGGATTGTGAGCGGCAAGACCAAAAGCGAAAACACCACGCTCGAACAGGCCCTTGCCCGGCTGAACTTCAAGCCGCGCCGGCTTGAGCCGGGCCATGTCTGGCTGGCCGGCGCCGGCCCCGGCGATCCCGGCTGCCTGACGCTGGAAGTGCTGGCGGCATTGGCCGAGGCCGACGCTGTGGTCTATGACGCGCTGGTCTCCTCTGACGTTGTCGCCGTTGCGGACAATGCCCAGCTGTTCTTTGCAGGAAAACGCGGCGGCAAACCGTCCATGAGGCAGGACGATATCACCGCTTTGCTGGTGCGGCTGGCACGCGAGGGCCGCCGCGTCGTCCGGCTGAAGGGCGGCGATCCCTATATTTTCGGCCGCGGCGGCGAAGAGGCGCTGGCGCTGGCGCGCGAAAAAATCCCTTTCCGCGTCATGCCCGGCCTGACATCGGGGCTGAGCGCGCTGGCCGCCACCGGCATTCCCGCAACCATGCGCGGCATCAACAAGGCGATCATCCTGGCGACAGGTCATGCCGCCGGCACAGATGACGATCTCGACTGGGGCGCGATCGCCCGCACCGGCCAGCCGGTGGTCATCTATATGGGCATGGCCAATCTGCCTGTTATCGCCGCGTCGCTGCTCGAAGGCGGGCTGGCGCCGTCGACGCCGGCGGCTGTCATCGTTTCGGCGACGACACCGCAGGAGCGGACCGTCGTCGCGACACTCGCCACCATTTCCGAAGCGGCCGCCGCGGCGGAATTGGCCTCGCCGGCCCTCATTGTCGTCGGCGGCATCGTCGCCATGCGCGCGGCACTGGCGGGTAACGCATGACCCGCGCCATCATCATCGGCGCGCCGCGTTCCGGCTCCGGCAAGACCAGCGTCACCATCGGCATTTTGCGCGCACTCGCCCGGCGCGGCATCAAGGTGCGCGGCGCCAAGTCCGGCCCCGACTATATCGATCCGGGTTTTCATACCGCCGCCACCGGCCTGTCCGGCGTCAACCTGGACAGCTGGGCGATGTCGCCTGACCTGCTCAACGCGTTGGCCGGCAATGCCACCGAGGACGCCGATTTTATCTTCCTCGAAAGCGCCATGGGCCTGTTCGACGGCATCCCGGCCGGACAAGGCCGCACCGGCTCGGCCGCCGATCTGGCGCGGCTCTACCACCTGCCGGTGCTTTTGGTGCTCGACGTCTCGGGACAGTCGACGACGGCGGCCGCCGTCGCCAAGGGCTTTGCCACCTATGATTCCGATGTGCGCATGGCCGGAATCGTGCTCAACCGCCTCGGCAGCGAGCGCCACCGCAAGCTGTGCAGCGAGGCTATCGAAGCGCTCGGCCTGCCGGTCGTCGGCGCCATCCTGCGCGATCCCACGCTCAATTTGCCGGAGCGCCATCTCGGCCTCGTCCAAGCCGGCGAATATGCCGACCTGATGACGCATCTCGACCGCCTCGCCGACATGGTCGAGAAATCCCTCGACCTTGACGCCATCATGGCGCTGGCCGCGCCGTTTTCGCCGTCACCGGGCAGTTTCGAAAATGCCTTGCAGCCGCCCGGCCAGCGCATCGCACTCGCCGAAGATGCCGCTTTCACCTTCCTCTATCCGCACGTCGCCGCCCACTGGCGTCAGGCCGGCGCCGAGATCGTGCCGTTCTCGCCGCTCGCCGACGAAGCACCGGCGCAGGATTGCGATGTCTGCTGGCTGCCCGGCGGCTATCCCGAGCTTCACGCCGGCCGCCTCGCGGCGGCGACCAATTTCCGAGCTGGCATGGCAAGGTTTGCCGAGACCAAACCCATCCATGGCGAGTGCGGCGGCTTCATGGTGCTGGGCGAAGCGCTGGAGGACGCGGCCGGCGAGACGCACGCCATGCTTGGCCTGCTCGGCCATTCTACCAGCTTTGCCAAGCGCAAGATGAACCTCGGCTACCGCGAGGCACGCCTGCGCGCCGCCTGTCCGCTGGGGCCGCAAGGCGCGCTGATCCGTGGCCATGAATTCCACTATGCGCAGATGATCGCCACCGGCAATGACGAGCCGCTGGCCGACCTAGCCGATGGCCAGGGCAATCCGCTCGGCGCCTCCGGCTATCGCCGCGGCCTTGTCAGCGGCACCTTCTTCCACGCCATTGCGAGGAGTGCATGACCGCCGTGCCCTCACCCCGGCAAGCGCTCGACGACGTCGCGCTTTGCCTCGTCTTCTTCACCCGGCTGCCGCTGCCGGTCTTCGACTTTCGTGGCCGCAGCCTGGCCGATGCGATCTGGGCGGCGCCTGCCGCCGGCCTCGCGGTCGCTTTGGTCGGCGCCGTCGTCTACGCCATCGGGGTAAAGCTCGGTCTCGCCGCTGGGCCGGCGGCCGCACTTGCGCTTGCAGCAACCCTGCTCGCCACCGGCTGCCTGCATGAGGATGGGCTGTCGGATGTCGCAGATGGCTTTGGCGGCGGCAAGACGCGCGATAAAAAACTCGAGATCATGCGCGACAGCCGTATCGGCGCCTATGGCGCTTCGGCGCTTGGCCTGTCGATGCTCATTCGCTGGAGCGCGCTGTCGCAACTGGCCGATCCGACAAGCGTTCTCTTCGCGCTGATCGCCGCCCATGCCGCCTCGCGAGGCCTGCTCGGCGCGTTCATGCATCTGGCGCCGGCGGCGCGCAGTGACGGCCTGTCTGCCGGCGCCGGGACCGTCTCGACCCAGACAGCTGTTCTCGGCGCCGTGCTCGGGGCCATCCCGCTTCTGACTCTGGGGCTCGGCGGCGCCTTTGCCGCACTGATCCTGCTCGCTCTCGTGTTCAGCGCCTTGCGCGCGCTCTGCCTCAACCAGATTGGCGGCCACACCGGTGACACGATCGGCGCCCTGCAGCAGCTGGGCGAGATCACTGTCCTGCTCGTCGCTTCCGTTTCCCTGTCCTGATTCTTCCCCGGAGATTCCTTCCCCATGCCATTCAAATCATTCGACGAACTGCGCGCCGCCTGTCTCGATCTGCCTGCCGGCAGCGATACCGCCGCCAACGCCGTCGCCCGCCGCCAGGACACGCTGACCAAGCCTCAAGGCAGCCTGGGCCGGCTGGAAACTCTCGCCGCCTGGCTGGCGCGCTGGCAGGGTCGCGACATGCCGAAACTCGACCGCGTCAAAGTCTTCGTGTTCGCCGGCAACCACGGTGTGACGGCGCAAGGCGTTTCAGCCTTTCCCTCGGAAGTGACGGTGCAGATGGTGGCGAATTTCGCCGGCGGCGGCGCCGCCATCAACCAGCTTGCCCGCATCGCCGGCGCGGAACTCGACGTCATCCCGCTCGATCTCGATCATCCGACCGGCGACTTCACTGACGTGCCGGCAATGGACGAAAAAAACTTCCTCGCCGCCGTCTCGGCTGGCTATGACGCGGTGACGAAAGACCTCGACCTCGTCTGTTTCGGCGAGATGGGCATCGGCAACACCACGCCGGCGGCCGCCATCTCGACCGCCCTGTTCGGCGGCGGCGCTGAAAAATGGACCGGGCGCGGCACCGGCGTCGACGATGCCGGGCTGAAGCGCAAGGTCATCGCCATTGAATCCGGCCTCAAGCGCCATGCCGACGCGCTGTCCGACCCGCTGAAGATCGCCGCCGCCCTTGGCGGACGAGAACTCGCCGCCACCTTCGGCGCCACGCTCGCCGCCCGCCGCAACAATGTCCCGGTGCTGCTCGATGGCTTCGTCTGCACGGCCGCGGCAGCGCCCTTGGCGCGGCTGCACCCGTCTGGCCTCGCCCACACCATCGCCGCCCATGTCTCGGCCGAATCCGGCCACCGCCGCCTGCTCGAAGTGCTCGGCCTGCCGCCGCTGCTCGACCTCGGCATGCGGCTCGGCGAAGGCTCCGGCGCCTGCCTAGCCGTCAACATCGTCCGCTCGGCGCTGGAGTGCCACACGGGCATGGCGAGCTTTGCCGAGGCTGGTGTTTCGGAGAAGTAGCTAGAGCGATTTGACGGGAGGGCGCCGGCCCGAACCTTCACTGACCATCGTCGGGCCGATCACTGGCATTCCGGGCTGGTGGCTCGAACAGCACGGCCGCTGAAAGATTCCCCACCTGGGGGTTGGCCCGCTGCTTCTGTGGTGGGCTCTTTTTACTGGCACTATTCGCCGCCGTTGCCGACAAAATGTGATTGACGTAACGGTGACCAGGCGCAATCATTACGGATTGGGCAGGGTGAGGGCGTTTTCAATGAAACTCGTTGTCTTTGGCGTAGCAATAGTATTGGCCGCTACCGGAGCAGCTGCTGCGAAAGAGAAGAAAAAGGTGGCCACCGCTCAGGCTACAACCTCGTGTTCTACAGCTCATAAGAAGGCTGGCAGCAAGCCGACCGCGAAACCGGATTGCAAATCGACGGGCACCGTGGTTGCGCGACCGTCAAATAGGGCCGAAAACTTCCTGGATCATTATAATCCGCGCTTAGGGTATGACACCAGTCCGTGGTTTCAAACTGGCTTTAATTGATGGCGGCTTCGGCTTCCGGGCTTTTCTTAATCCAGCGCGGCCTTCACTCCTTCGCCAAATAGCGCACCGGCTTACCGGCCGCCGAGTTTAAGGCAAACCTGCCCCAGCATGTCGAGGCGCGTCAACGCGTCCGGCATTCCAAGGTCTTCCACCAACTCTTCTAGAAATTTGGTGGGTGCGCACAGGATTGAACTGTGGACCCGCTGATTAAGAGTCAGCTGCTCTACCAACTGAGCTACGCACCCACTCGACCGGTAAAACCGGCGTTGGCGGGCATATAGCCGCCGATACCGGTCCTGTCCAGCCCTGCCGGAATCATTTCCCGACAAATCGCTGAACTGCCGCAGGCGGTCACACGAACAGCCTGCCTTCCGCCACCTTGATGGCATGGCCGCCGATGCGCGCGGAGGCCAGTTTTCCGCCTTCGACAGTGAATTCCAAGCGGATACGTGACGGGCGGCCCATCTCCAGCCCCTGCTCGATCCACAGCTGCGAAATGCCGTCGGTGGGCGCATCGAAATGCATGATGGCGCCGGCAAAGGCGGCTGCCGCCGAACCGGTCGCCGGGTCTTCATAGGACGGCGTGCCCGGCACGATCATGCGGACATGGAAGGCGCTGTCATGGTTCACCGTCTGGCGGCAATAGACATACGGGCTGGCGAAAGCCCATTCGCTCTTGCGCGGCGCCAGTTCGGACCAGGCCTGGTTATCGAGCTTGACCCGGGCCGCAGCCTCCAGATTGGCGACCGGGATGGTGACGTAAGGCACGCCTGCCGACCAGAACGACACCAGGTGATTCTCGAAGCCGATCTCGTGCGGCGCCAGCCCGAGGGCGGCGCCGATCGCCTCCGGGTCGGCATCGAGCTTCAGCGGCTCGGGCAGCTTCGCCAGGTCGAACTCGGCAAAGGTGGCGCCATCGTGCCGGCTGACGGCGCAGCGCACCGGGCCGATATTCTCCTCCAGCACGAAGATGCCGGCTTCGCCCTCGCCTGTCAGTTCGGCCAGCGCGATCGCGGCGCCAACTGTCGGATGTCCGGCGAACGGCATCTCATAGTCGGGCGTGAAAATGCGGATGCGGTTGCGATGTTTTGGATTGTCCGGCGGCAGCACGAAGACCGATTCGGACAGGTTGAACTCGCGCGCAATGGCCTGCATGGCGGCTGTATCCAGCCCTTGGCTGTCGAGTACGACAGCCAGCGGATTGCCGGCCAGCCGCTCCGTCGTAAACACATCGTAGAGCAAGTAATTGCGGGTCTGCATCTTGAAAAACCTTCCGCCTCAATCCGAACATGGCCGAAATTTAATTTGATATTCGAACCACCAAGCCTGATCTGTGCACAACTAGGGACATTACGCTTTCATAGGGGTCCGGCGTGGACCAGCTTGTCAATCTGCCAAAGACGGAATCGGATTCCGCCATCGAGGCGGCGCTCGGGCTTGATCAGAGCGGCGTGCGCAAGACGCGCCGCCGGGGCTGGCTTTACGCGCTGCTGGCGCTGATCGCACTTGCCGCCGGGTTGGCTGGCTACCAGTGGTTTGCCGGCTCCCCGGCCAAGATCGACTACACCACCACGCCGGCTACCATTGCCGACCTCACCGTCGCGGTTTCGGCGACCGGCACGCTGCAGCCCCTCACCCAGGTCGACATTTCAAGCGAGCTGTCCGGTATCATCCGCTCGGTCTCGGCCGAAGAGAACCAGCAGGTCAAGAAGGGCGACGTGCTGGCGACGCTCGACACGGTGAAACTCGAGGTCCAGATCGAACGCGCCGAAGCCTCGGCCAAGGCCGCTGCCGCCAATGTCGAGGACGCCACGGTAACCCTGAAGGAGAACGAAAGCGCCCTCACCCGCGCGGCCGAACTGACCAGGCGTGGCATGGCGACCGATCAGTCGCTCGAGGCGGCGACTGCCACGCGCGACCGCTCCAAGGCGGCGCTCGATAGTGCGCAGGCCAATCTCGCCATCGCCCAGGCCGATCTCAAGGCGCAGCAGACCGACCTTGCCAAGAGCACCATCTATGCGCCGATCGACGGCATCGTCTTGACGCGTTCCGTCGACCCCGGCCAGACGGTCGCCTCCTCGCTGCAGGCGCCGGTTCTGTTCATCATCGCCGCCGATTTGAGGAACATGGAATTGGTGGCGGCGGTCGACGAGGCCGATATCGGCGCGGTCAAACCAGGCCAGCATGCACGCTTCACCGTCGATGCCTTTCCCGAGCGGCCGTTCGACGCCGAGATCCGCGACATCTCCTACGCCTCGGTCACCACCGACGGCGTCGTCACCTACAATGCACGGTTGGAAGTCAACAATAACGAGCTTTTGCTGCGGCCCGGCATGACCGCCACGGTTTCGGTCGTCACCAGGCAGGCCAAGAGCGTGCTCACCGTGCCTTCAACAGCGTTTCGCTATCGGCCATCGGCACCTGCTGCCCGCGCGTGGAGCCTCAGCGATCTGTTCACCGGCCGCATGGGCCGTGGCGGCAACCGCCGCCAGCCGGTGAAGGCGCCCACCGACGGCTCACGCACGCTCTATGTGCTGGAGAACGGCCGGCCGCACCCGGTCAACGTGAAGATCGGCTCCACCGACGGCGAACTGACCGAGATCACCTCCGGGCTGGATGAAGGTGCAGAGGTTATCACGACCTCGCAGCTGCGGAGCTGACGCCATGGCCGCGGGCCTCATCGGTTTCGACTCGGTCTGGAAGAGCTATGGCCAGGGCGAAGCCAAGGTCCATGCGCTGGCCGGCGTCGACCTCGCCATCCAGCGTGGCGAATTCGTCGCCATCATGGGCCCGTCCGGTTCGGGCAAATCGACCGCGATGAACATCATCGGTTGCCTCGACACGCCGACGGCCGGAACCTACTCCTTCATGGGCATCGACGCCGGGCGGCTCGACCGCAACCGCCGGGCGCTTCTGCGCAATCTCTATATCGGCTTCGTCTTCCAGGGTTACAATCTGTTGCCGCGCACCACGGCGGCGGAAAATGTCGAGCTGCCGCTGATCTATCGCGGCGCGCCGGCCCGCGAGCGCCGCGATCTTGCCATGCAGGCGCTGGCGGAGGTCGGCCTGGTCGGGCGCGAACACCACACGCCGGCCGAACTCTCCGGCGGCCAGCAGCAGCGCGTGGCGATCGCGCGCGCCATCGTCACCAGGCCTACGCTGCTCGTCGCCGACGAGCCGACCGGCAATCTCGACACCGCCCGCACGCATGAGATCATGGAGTTGTTGACGCGGCTGAACCGGGAGCTCGGCTTGACCATCGCCATGGTCACCCACGAGGCCGATGTCGCCGATTATGCCGAGCGCACCATCCGCTTCCTCGACGGCCACGTCGCGTCCGACACGGCCAAGTCGGAGTTGGCGTCATGATCTGGGAAACCGTCCGCCTCTCTCTGCGCTCCATCCGCCGCAATGTGCTGCGCTCGTTCCTGACGCTGCTCGGCATCGTCATCGGTGTCGCCGCCGTCATCGCCATGCTGACCATCGGTTCGGGCACCACGGCCAAGGTCAAGTCGGACATCGCCAAGCTCGGCTCGAACCTGCTCGTCGTCCGTTCCGGCCGCCCGGCAGGCACCGGCGGACCAGGCGGGCTCGACCAGGCGGTACGGCCTCTGGCCGACAAGGATGTAGCCGCCCTCGTAGCCCACCTGACCGGAGCGCGCGCCATTGCGCCGGCGTCGCAGAAACAAGTCCGCGTCATTTTCGGCACCGAGAGCCTGACCTCGGGCGTCACCGGCACCGACAGCGCCTATCTCGACGCCCGCGACTGGAAGCTGGTGTCGGGCCGCCCGTTCTCGGATTCGGAAACACGCTCCGGCACCGGCGTCTGCCTGATCGGCGAAACGGTGCGCCAGCAATTCTTCGGCGCCGGCGAACCCGAGGGCGAGATCATCCGCGTCAACCGCACCTCGTGCAAGATCATCGGCCTGCTCGAACCCAAGGGCTATACCGGCTTCGGCCAGGACCAGGACAATGTCGTCTTGATGCCGCTTGCCGCCTATCAGCGCCGCATCGCCGGCAACCGCGACATCGACAACATCTACGTCGCCGCCGACGATCGCACCCCGACCACCGAATTGCAGCCGCGAGTCGAGGACATTTTGCGCGACACCCGCCGCATCACGCCGGACCGCGAAGACGATTTCTCAATCCGCGACATGACCCAGATCGCCGACGCCATGGCCAGCGCCACCACCACCATGACCGGCATGCTGGGCGCCGTCGCGGGCGTCAGCCTGCTGGTCGGCGGCATCGGGATCATGAACATCATGCTGGTCTCGGTCACTGAGCGCACCCGCGAGATCGGCATCAGGCTCGCCATCGGCGCGCATGAAAAGCACATCCTCATCCAGTTCCTGGTCGAGGCGACGGTGCTGTCGCTGCTCGGCGGCATTATCGGCATCCTGATCGGCCTGGCGCTGGCCGGCCTCGCCTCGGCAACGCTGGCCATACCGTTTGCGCCGAGCCCGGCGGTCATCCTGCTCGCCGTCGGTTTTTCGGCGCTGATCGGCATGGTGTTCGGCTTCTTCCCGGCGCTGCGCGGCGCCAGGCTCGACCCGATCGACGCGCTGCGCCACGAATAAGCGCCAGATCAGCTCCACCGCAACCAACCGCTATCCACAAGGATGGGTGCTTGTCGACATCGGCAATACTTGTTGTCGTCCGGTCTGCGATGCTAATTTTAGAGCAAAGCATCTGGTCAAGGAGTGGCAATGAGCAAGAAGGCGCGGCTGATTCTGACGATGGTGATCATCGAAGGCGCCCTTGCGGGACTTTGGTGGTATCTCGCCCGCTACGGCATGGCCAATCCCGATCGTGTCACCGCCGATTTTCAGGCAGTCGTCGGCCAGACGATGGGCATGGTCATGGGTGGATTGCTGGGCATCGGCGTCATCCTGTTCCTCGTCGCCGCCCGCAACAACCGCAAGGCGGCGCAGAACAATCCGCGCCGTTAGCCCCCGCCACCGCCAAAATGCCACTCGACCAGCGGCTTCATATGCGGCGCCAACCCTTCCGGCAGGTCGGCGGCGTGGCGGATGATCACCGGCCCCTCGATCTCCGGCTCGGTCTCGGTCGCGACGAAGGCGCCGATGCGCCGCGCAATCTCGTCGGCCGGCGCATCGACGTGGTAGCGGCGGAAGAGGACCGTGCCGGTCGAAGTCGACAGCGCATGGTAGCGCTTGCCGCGCGCAGCGCCTGTCAGGTCAAGCCCGGTCTCCTCGCGCACTTCACGGATCATGTTGAAATCGACATCGACGCGGCCATCGCGAAAATCGATCGGCTCGAACGAGCCGGCAGCGAAGTAGACACTGCCGGCCGGGACCGTGTGCGCGCCCATGCGGATCGCCACCAGGGCGTTGTCGCCGGCGACCAGCATGGCGTGGCCATAGGCATGCTCGGCGCCCGTCCCCTGCCGGTTCTTTCGCCACAGCAGGAAGGTCGAGTACTTCACCGCGTGACAACGCCCGACGATCCGGTTGTCGCGCCAGGCGAGCGCCGAGAGCAGCACCACCGTGCCGTCGAACAACGCCGGATTGGCCGTGACCTCGCGCCGCCAGTTGTCAGTGATCGCCTGCGCGTTGTCGCGCTCGAACGGATGCGGGCCGGGGTCGAGCCGGACGTCGATTTCGTCGACGGGCAGGATGACGTTGCGCGGCAGGTTGAAGCTCACCGTGCTCAAGCCATGTCCAGGGTAATTGCGACGGGACAATGGTCCGACGCCTTCGGCCGGTCCCAGCCGGCGCGCGGAAAGCGCTCCACCGCCTGTCCGGCCGGAAAGATGGTGCGCCAGGGCTGGCCGTTGCGGATGATGTCGGGAACCGCCGTCGCATTCTTCGCCGCCAGCCCTTTCGACAGCAGGATGTAGTCGAGCTGGCACAGATGCCGCTCCTTCGGCCCGCGCGTGTGGTAGAAACTCCAGCGGTCCATCTCCGGCCGGCGTTCGACGACATTCTCGCAAAAGCCGCCGGCGGTGAGCACATCGATACAGGACTGGCTCTCGTCGATCACCTGGAAGCGGTAGCCGTCGATAGCGTCGCCCTCGATCTTCACCCGCTGGCGGTAGTCGTTCATGTCGCCGCAGATCGCCCAGTTTTTGTCGGCTGCGTGCTCTTTGCCGAAGCGCTCCTCGATAATGCGGCGCACGGCTTGCGCCTCGGCGATGCGCACCGGCATCGTCGCCTCGCGTCCGTCGAGCCCGTTGCGCGGCGAGCCCATCGATTTGAAATGGACGAGATAAAGCGTCAGCGGCACGCCGCCGACCTTGATGTCGACCTCCAGGCAATCGCGCCGGAAGATGCGTTCATTGGCCAGGTTGCCGAGCGCCTCGAGTTCGGGCGTGTGCAGCCCGAACTGCTCGAACGTGACATAGGCATGGCTGGTCATGCGCACGAATTCGATCGGCTGACCTTGCGCTGTCTCGTTGCGCATCATCACGGCAACGTCGATGCCGCGCGAATCATTGCCGGCGGTGGTGTATTTCTGCCGGTAACCCTCGCCCACCATCTTGAAGAGATAGCCGTACTCGAAGGCCTTCAGCGCCTCGATGTTGTCGACCTCCTGCATGCAGATGATGTCCGCACGGGTGGCGGCAATGGCGAGCGCGGTCAACTGGCGCGTATCGTCGGATTGCGCGATGGCGCGCGCCTGCTCCAGCATCCGGTATTCGGCTTCGCTCTGAATGTCGAAAAGCGCCAGCGTGCGGTCTTCGTTGAGCTGGTTGCGGAAGCCCGAGTAATCGAACCTGTTCATCAGGTTTTCGACATTGAAAGTGGCGAGGCGCAGCGACATGGACTGACCTTTGCCCGCAAGCGCCAATGAAAACAAGGGCTGCTCGTCATGGCTGATGGAACCTTTCTGTTCATCCTCCGTTCAGACGCCAAGGTCCATCAATAGGCCACTTCCCTGGGGTATCCGGGCGTGGGGCCTGTATCACTTGGAGAGTGCAATGAGCTCGCTCTTTTCGTCCACAGTCAAATCCGGGCTGTTAGCGCTCGGTCTTTTCTCGGGTCTCACGGCGCCATCCGCCGCGGGCCCGATCCTGCAGCCGGACTTGTCGATGCCGGCAAGCACCGCATTGTCTGACATCACACCGGTTCGCGACAGCTGGGCGGGCGGCAATGACCGCCGCTCCTTCAACGATTGGCAGTGGCGCCGCCACGACAGCCGTCGCTTTGCCCGGTCAGGCAACTGGAACAACGGCAATTGGAATGGCGGCAACTGGAACGGCGGCGACAACTGGCGCTGGCGCCATCACCGCCACCATCGCGGCCGTGATTTTGACACCGGCGCCGCAGCAGTTCTCGGCCTCGGCCTGGGTCTCGGCCTCGGCAGCATCTACAACAACGGCTACTACAATAACGGCTATTACAATGACGGCTATTACGTGCAGCCGGCGCCCCGCCGCTATTACCGCACGCAGCGTCTGTCCAGCGCCCATGTACAGTGGTGCTACGACCGCTATCGGTCCTACCGGGCCTGGGACAACACGTTCCAGCCCTATGGTGGCCCGCGCCAGCAATGCTGGTCGCCCTACAGCTGAACTATAAACGACAATAAACGACGGCGCCGCCCCATCGCGGCGCCGTTTTCATTTGGGAAAGACGGCTGGTCTCGGTCACCGCTAACCATATGTTTATCGGCTCAGCCTATCCGTGATATCGTGCCCCATCTGACGATCGCGCCGATCCGGTCGCGAAGGACGTGCCGTCATGGCCGACAACGAATTGCGAAACAAACACCGGCAGCGCGTGCTGAAAGGCGCGACGATTCTGACCGGCCTCACCAATTCCGAGGTCAAGTGCACGGTGCGCAACATGCATGCCGGCGGCGCCGAGCTGAAAGTGTCTATAGACGCGCGCGTGCCGGACGAGTTCCTGCTCTATGTGCCGGTCGACGGCATCGGCTACAAGGCCATCGTGCGCTGGCGCCGCGACGACCGCATCGGCGTCGAGTTCACCGGCACCGAGCCGAAGCCGCATTGGCACTATGGCTGAGTATCCTGATCGATAAACCGGCATCAAAAGCCGGCGGATCGCTCCGCCGGCTCTTTGCTCCCAATCCCGACGACTGCGGGTTAGTTCTTGGCCTTGTCGACCAGCTTGTTCTTGGAAATCCAGGGCATCATGGCGCGCAGCTTGGCGCCGACTTCCTCGATCTGGTGGCTGTCATTGTTGCGGCGGATGCCCTTGAAGCGCGACATGCCGGCGCGGTATTCCTGCATCCACTCCGAGGTGAATTTTCCGGTCTGGATGTCCTTCAGCACGCGCTTCATCTCGGCCTTGGTCTCGGCGGTGATAATGCGCGGGCCAGAGACATATTCGCCCCATTCGGCTGTGTTCGAGATCGAGTAGTTCATGTTGGCGATGCCCCCTTCATAGATCAGGTCGACGATCAGCTTGACCTCGTGCAGGCACTCGAAATAGGCCATTTCGGGCGCATAGCCGGCTTCCACCAGGGTCTCGAAACCGGCGCGGATCAGTTCGACCAGGCCGCCGCAGAGCACGACCTGCTCGCCGAACAGATCGGTCTCGCATTCCTCGCGGAAATTGGTCTCGATAATGCCCGAACGGCCGCCGCCGACGCCGCAGGCGTAGGACAGAGCGAGATCGAGCGCGTTGCCGGAAGCATCCTGGTTGACGGCGACCAGGCACGGCACGCCCCCGCCCTTCTGGTATTCGCCGCGCACCGTGTGGCCGGGGCCTTTCGGCGCGATCATGACGACATCGACGGTCGACTTCGGCTCGATGAGGCCGAAATGCACGTTGAGGCCGTGCGCGAAGGCAATCGCGGCGCCGTCACGAATGTTTGGCGCGATTTCGTTTTTGTAGATGTCGGCCTGCAATTCGTCAGGCGTCGCCATCATCATCAAATCGGCCCATTTGGCAGCGTCCGTCACGCTCATCACCTTGAGCCCGTCGGCCTCGACCTTCTTGGCGGTCGCCGATCCAGCCTTGAGGCCGATGGCGATTTCCTTGGCGCCGGAATCCTTGAGGTTGAGCGCGTGCGCCCGGCCTTGGCTGCCATAGCCGATAATGGCGACCTTCTTGCCCTTGATCAGATTGAGATCGGCGTCGCGATCGTAATAGACACGCATCTTTTGCTTCCTTCCCACAGAGATTAGAGGCCTTGCGGCCCGGTTTTTGCTCCATAAAGAGCGAGAAACTGCTGCGTCGCCCGGGCGGCATCGCCGCCGATCGCCGCTTCAGTCAATTCCAGCCGGTCGCCGAGCAGGAGACGGATCTGCACGTCGCGGGCGACCAGCCCGAAAAAGGTCCGGAACGCCATTTCGGCGTCCGTAAAGTCGAGCAGCCCGGCCTGCTTGCCGGCAAGCAGCACCGGCTTCAACCGTCTGGCCAGCGCGAAACGGCCATTCTCCAGCACGATCGCGCCGAGATCGTCCTTTCCGGATCCGGTATGGCCGACCGCGACGCGGTTCAGCGCGATCGAGGTATCGCTCGAAATCACCTTCAGCCAGTCCGAGGCGAAGCCTTCCAGGCTTGCCGTCAGCGAGGCAAGATCGAGCCGCTCACCGTCGACCGGCACCACGCGCACTTTCGATGCCTGCCACTGCACGGTCGCCGTCAGCAGTCCGTCGCGGTCGCCGAACCATTTGTAGAGCGTTTCCTTCGAGCAGCTGGCGCGGCGCGCCACCGCCGTCATGGTCAGATTGTCGCCCTTCTCGACCAGCAGCCGCAAAGCCGCGTCCAGGACGGCCGTTTGCCGCTCTGTCAGCACTTCGCTGGTATCGATCTCGGCCCTTGCCTGCAACAATTTCCTGCCCATTCGATGAGCTCGCCGGGTCGCCTCAAACGGCGTACCGTACGTTACGGTTCGGCATATTGCGCAATCCTGTGCTCGACGCAAGGGGTTAGGTAGAAAAATCGTCGACGTGAGAGCCGCCGAGCAAACCACGAGATTCTGACGGATCAATCATCGGCGGGCGGATGGCGCAGCTCTCCAAGCAGGCTCGCCAGTATCTTCAGCTCCTCCGCGGAGAGTTTTGCGCCGACCAATTCCGCAATCGACCGTCCATAGACAGCCCACATCCGTCGCCGCGTCTGACGGCCCTTGGCCGAGATGCGGATGGTCTGGCCGCGGCCGTCATCGGCAACCCTGAGCTTCTCGACCAGTCCATCGGCCTCGAGGCGCGCCAGGAGCCGCGAGATGTTGTACTGCGCAAACAGAGTGCGCTCGGTCAGCTGGAATGGCCGCAGCCCGCCCTCGCCCGCCTCGGCGAGTTCATGCAGCACGTCATACCAGTCGAGCGGCGGCAAGCCGCTGGTCTTCAAAGCCTCTTCCGCCTTTTCGATGAGCTGGCGCGAAACCCGCATCAGGCGGGCCCAGGCCTTGACGGCTTCGGGCGAAGGCGTGGTTGTTTTGGTCATGACCCATCCTAGGCGATAGATGCAGTTGCATCAAGCTTGACGGTCAATGCACTTGCATCTATATGCATGCAATTGCATCAATCCGGGAAAGATCCATGAAACACGAAATCTGCAAAGTCGCCGACGTCCCACAGACGGGCAGCCTGATCGCGCCATTCTTCGGCCGCGAGGTCCATATTTGGCGCAGCGGTGAGCGCATCCGCGCCGCCGCCAATGTCTGCCTGCATTTCGGCGGGCCGCTCGACTGCAAGGACGGCAAGCTGGTCTGCCAGTGGCACGGCGCCGCCTTCGACATGACATCAGGCGACCGGATCGAAGGTCCGGCGCCAAAAGCGTCGCGACTGATGTTCCTGTCGACGCGCGTCGAGGACGGCGCGTTGAACTATGTCTGGGGAGAGTGACATGCCTGAGAAGAATGAAATGCCTGATAAGAATGAAATGACTGGCAAGCTCATTCTCGTCAGCCATCATCTATGCCCCTATGTCCAGCGCGCCGCGATCTCGCTGACTGAGAAGGGCGTGCCGTTCGAACGCGTCACCATCGACCTCGCCAACAAGCCGGACTGGTTCAAGGCGATTTCGCCGCTGGGCAAGGTGCCGCTGCTGATCGTCCACGCAAATGGCGAGAAGACAGTGATCTTCGAATCCGCCGTCATTCTCGAATTCCTCGAGGAGACGCAAGCCAATCCTCTGCATCCGGCCGACGCCTACGCCCGTGCCCGGCATCGCGCCTGGATCGAGTTCGGCTCGGCGACATTGAACACCATCGGCCGGTTCTACTCGGCTTCGACGGAGGCCGCCTTCCTGGCAGAGTCCACGGCACTTTCGGCCATGTTCGATCGTCTGGAGGACGAACTGGCCGACCAGACCGGACCGTGGTTCAACGGCGAGCGCTTTTGCCTTGTCGACGCCGTCTACGGCCCGGTCTTCCGCTATCTCGACGCCTTCGACGGGATCGGCAATTTCGGCATTCTGGACGGCAAGCCATTGGTCCAGGCCTGGCGCAAGGCGTTGAGCGAACGCGCCTCGATCAAGGGTGCCGTGGCGCCGGGCTATCCGCAGCGGCTGCGTCTATTCCTGCGTGCGAGAAATTCGTTTCTCTCGACCCTGATCCCGCCGGATGATCTGGCCAGTGCACCTCCTCTAGCCCGATCCGCCTGAACGGATCGATCAGCGTGCCGGCCACCATCGAGGCAAGCACGCTTGGCACTGGCGGGATTTTGGCGATGGTTGCCACCAGCCTGTCGCGGAAGAAGGGCAGCATCGTGCCGTCCGACTGGTAGAACGGCGTCAGCGCCAGCGACAGCAGCTGGAAGATCCAAACATGCCATCGCCTCGCCCGGGCGTAGCTTTCCAGCGCTGCCTCGACGTTGCCCGTTTGTGCCAAGGCATGGCTGAGTGCTGCCGCGTCGAGCAGCGCCATGTTGGCGCCTTGCCCGAGCTGCGGGCTGGTCGAATGCGCGGCATCGCCGATCACGGCCAGCCTGCGGCCGGCCGGCAGCTTCATCGTGTGGTGGCCGTAGCGCGCCAGCGACAGCTGGTCGAAGCTGTCGATCTGGCTGGTGAACGCCTCGCACTGTGGCCACAGCGAGACCAGTCGCGCCTTCCATGCGTCGAGCCCTGCCGCGCGCACGTTTTCGGCATCCGCCGGCTTCAGGCTCCAGAAGAACGCCGCCATCTTGTCCCCGCCCGGTTCCGGTCGGCCGATCGGCAGGACGCCGATCATCACGCTGGCCTTGTCGTAGCGCTGCAGCAGCGCATTTTCGTCGAAGCCTTGGCGCCAGCCGAGCGAGGCCCAGAACGCGCCGTAAGTGAGCTGCCGCGGCTCGGCCGGATCGTTGAGGCACCGGCGCAGCTTCGAACGCGAGCCGCTGGCGTCGACCACGAGGTCGAACGGCCCTGCCCTGCGGCCCCCCACCGTTCGGTTCTGGTCGAAGATCAGGATCGCCCGCTCACCGACGTCCAGCGCCTCGATCTCGACACTGGTTTCGATGGCGATGCCTTGGCGCTGCGCGGCGCGAAACAACACGTTGAACAACGCCGCCCGGTGCACCGCCAGCCCGAAACGGCCGCCAGGCTGCGCATCGTAGCGCACGGCGAGCACGGTGCGGCCGCTCGAGGCATCGGCGCCATGCAGACGCTCGATGCGGCTCCCCAGCGCCAGAATGTCGTCGAGCAGGCCGAGATCGGCGAGCACGCTCAGCCCGGTCGGCTGCAGGATCAGTCCGGAACCGACGGGCTTGGGTTCCTCGAAACGTTCGAAGATGGTGACGTTGTGGCCCGCGCGCTTGAGATAGAGCGCGGTGGCGAGCCCCGCCGGGCCGGCGCCCGCAATCGCGATGTCGAGAGATTTTTCCATTGCCCGCCCAACTACTGGCCGGACAATCCTTCAGCGCCATTGTCAAATCAAGCCTTTGCTGCATGGACCAAAATATAGCCACCGGCGTCGAAGGCAGCGCGCGCCTTGCGCACCGCACCATGGTTGAGTTCGGCCCACAGGATCAATTGATGCAAGGCGCCGAACATCGAACGGCCGAGATCGGTCAGGCTGTATTCGACGCTTGGCGGCTTGGTCGGGAACACTTCGCGATGAACAAAGCCGTCGCGCTGCAGATCGTGGAGCGTCTGGGTGAGCATGCGCTGCGAGATGTCGGGCACCAGGCGCCGAAACTCGCCGAAACGATAGGGCTGCTCTGCGAGCGCCGCCATCAGCAGCGAACTCCATTTGCCGTTCACGCCCTGCATCACGTCGCGAACCGGGCAATCGGCAATGTTTGCGCCATCGCTGGTGGCTTTGAATATATTGAGCTTGGTTCTCAGATTGACGACCTTGCCGTCCATGGCTGCTGGTTCCCTGGCGGTGCCTACCTCCCTAAAAACTGCCTTCTTTACGGTGGCCGGTCAATTCTTATTTTAGTGCTGGTCTCTTTTTGAGACTGTCAGAAGCACCCGCCACCCGGCGCAATTTCAGGATCCCCCATGACCGCAACCCTTCTCGTCACCGGCGCTTCCGGCCAGCTTGGCCGCGGCGTCATCAACCACCTGCTGGACACATTAAAGATCTCCGCAAACCGCATCATCGCCACCACCCGTACACCCGCCAACCTTGCCGATCTGGCGGCGCGCGGCGTCGTCGTCAGAGCCGCTGACTTCAACGACCCGCAATCGCTTGCCGAGGCCTTCGCGGGAGCCGACCGGGCACTCGTCATCTCGACCAACGAACTTGAGGTACAGGGGAAGCGGCGCGAGCAGCAGCTTGCGGCGGTGACGGCGGCCAAACAGGCTGGCGTCGGCCACCTGCTGTACACCTCGATGCCCAACCCCGAGCCTGGTTCGCCGGTTGTTTTCGCGCCCGACCACTACGACACCGAACAGGCGATCAAGGCGAGCGGAATCCCCTACACAATATTCCGCAATGGCTGGTATAACGAGAACCTGTTCATGGCGTTGCCGCAGGTTCTGGCGTCGGGTCAGTGGTACACCTCCGCCGGCGACGGCGCCATTTCCTACGGCACGCGTGACGATTTCGCGGCGGCGATCGCAGCGGGGCTCGCCTCGGACAGCAGCGAAAGCGCGACTTACACGCTCACCGGCCCCAGTGCGTATACGGCTGCCGAAGTGGCGGCGTTGGTCACCGAGGTCACCAGCAAGCCGATCAAGGTCATCCAGCTTTCCGACGAAGCCCTGACCGAGGGAATGAAGTCGGCCGGCCTGCCTGAACCCTTCGCCAAGGTGCTGGTTTCATTCGACGCCGCCGCCCGCGCCGGTGACCTCGGCATGGTGACCGACGCGGTCGAAAAACTCTCCGGCCGAAAGTCGGTGCCGCTGAAGCAGTTTCTGGAGACGAACAAGGCTGCACTGGCCGGCTGAAAGCTGCCATTGCGGGACGCCGAGCCCTTAAGGTCCGGCCTCCCGCACAATTACTTACGTCGCTTGACCAGTCCCAGCCGGATCAGGCTTTCGCCCGTGGCAATCAAAGCATCTTCGCGCGAGCGTGGCGCCCAGCCGAGCACGCGCACCGCCTTGGCGTTGGTGGCGTTCTTGATCTTGCCCAGTTCCGTTGCGAGTTGTGCCGCTTCCGGATTGAACAGCCCGATGATGCGCACCAGCCAATCGGGAAACTCCCGCGTCGAGACGCGCGACGCCGCCGGCCCGAGCCGCGTCTTCAGGGTCTGCGCGATCTCGCGCACCGTCATGAAATCGCCGGCGACAGCCAGGAACCGTTCGCCCTTGGCGGCGGGGTGGGTCATGGCGCGAACATGCAGATCCGCCACGTCGCGCGCATCGACGACGCCGAAGGACAGGCGCGGCAGCCCAGGCACGGCGCCGTTCAGCATGCGCTGGACAAATTCGGTCGAGGTCGAATGGTCCGCGCCGAGCACCGGTCCAAAGATGCCGACGGGATTGACGACCGCAAGCTCCAGCGCGCCGCCCTGCTCGGCGATGAAATCCCAGGCCGCGCGCTCGGCGAGCGTCTTGGACTTCACATAGGCGCTGACCTTGCCTGCCGGATCGGTCCAGTTTTCCTCGTTGAAAGGCTGCCCATCCGCGCGCATCTTGCCATAGCCGACGGCCGCGAAGGATGAGGTGAGCACGACGCGCCTGACCCCGGCATCCCGCGCCGCCCGCAGCACGCGCAACGCGCCCTCGCGCGCCGGAAGGATCAGGTCATCCTCATGCGTGGGCACGCCGGGCGGAAAAGGCGATGCGACATGCAGCACGTAATCGCAGCCGGCCACCGCCGCCGGCCAGCCTGCGTCGGCCATCAGATCGGCATGGGCGAATGAAAGGGCGTCACCGGGCTCCGTGCCACCTGCCTTGAGCATGGCGAGCACATCGGCTTCGCGCCTGGCCGATCGCACGGAGGTGCGGACGCGGTAGCCGGCCTTCAACAGTTCGAGGATGCAGTGAGCGCCGAGGAAGCCGGACCCGCCGGTGACCAGCACCAATTCGCCGCTCATATTAGCCTCCTCGACGATTTATCCGTTCGAGACCCTCAGATCGCCACCTGCGTGCCGATCTCGACCACACGTCCGGTCGGGATCTGGAAATACTCCGTCGCATCGGCCGCCGAGNATCGCCACCTGCGTGCCGATCTCGACCACACGTCCGGTCGGGATCTGGAAATACTCCGTCGCATCGGCCGCCGAGCGGGCGAGCCCGATGAACAGCTTGTCCTGCCACACCGGCATGCCGGAATTGGGCGATGCCTTGAGCGAGCGCCGCGACAGGAAGAACGACGTCGTCATGANCCGCCGAGCGGGCGAGCCCGATGAACAGCTTGCCCTGCCACACCGGCATGCCGGAATTGGGCGATGCCTTGAGCGAGCGCCGCGACAGGAAGAACGACGTCGTCATGATGTCGAACTTCCAGCCCTGCTTGCGGCAGATCGCCAGCGCGCGCGGAATGTTGGGCTGCTCCATATAGCCGAAGGTCAGCGTCACCCGCATGAACAACTCGTTGACTGTCTCCATCTTGACCCGCTCGCTGTCGGGCACCAGCGGCTGCGGTGCGGTGACCACCGACAGAATGACGTTCTGCTCGTGCAGCACCTTGTAGTGCTTCAGGCTGTGCATCAGCGCTGTCGGCGCGCTTTGCGGATCGCTGGTCAGGAACACGGCGGTGCCGGACACCAGCTGCGGCTTCTTCTTCAGCAGATTGCCGGCGAGGAAATCGAGCGGGATTTCGTTGCGCCGGGTCTTGTCGAACAGATAGCGGCTGCCGCGTATCCAGGTGGTCATGATCAGCCCCATGAGGCAGGCAACGGATATTGACACCCATCCGCCTTCCACGATCTTGACGACATTCGCCAGGAAGAAACCCATGTCGATGGTGCCGAACAGCAGCGCCAATGCCAGGGCGAGCCCAAGCTGCCATTTCCACAAATTGCGCATGACAACGAACAGCAGAATGGTTGTCATCAGCATCTCGCCGGTCACCGAAATTCCGTAAGCGGAAGCCAGCGAACTCGAGCTGCCGAAGCCGACAACCAGCAGCATCACTCCCAGGGCGATGAGCAGGTTGACGCGCGGCATATAAATCTGGCCGCTCTGCATTTCGGACGTGTGCTGCACCTCGATGCGGGGCAGCAGGTTGAGTTGCACTGCCTGACGTGCCAGCGAAAAAGCACCCGAGATCACCGCCTGACTGGCGATCACGGTGGCGGCCGTTGCCAAGCCGACCATTGGCATCAGCGCCCAATCCGGCAACATCTCGAAGAATGGATTGGTCGGCCTGCCGCCATTCGCCAATACAAAGGCGCCCTGGCCGAAGTAGTTGAGCAGCAGGCAAGGAAACACCACGGAAAACCACGCGAGCACGATCGGCTTGCGCCCGAAATGTCCAAGGTCGACATAAAGCGCCTCGGCCCCCGTTACCGCCAGGAACACTGCACCAACGGTCACGAAAGCGGCGGTCGGCGTGCCGGCTAAGTAGGCGATCGCATAATACGGGTTGATCGCCAACAGCACCGAAGGATCATCCATCAGGTGGTAGAGCCCGGAAACGCCGATGGCCAGGAACCATAGCGCCGTCACCGGCCCGAATACTGCCGCCACCTTCCCCGTGCCGAAGCGCTGCACGGAGAACAGAAATGCCAGGATGACCAAGGTGATCGGAACGACATAGGCCTCCAGCGTCGGTGTCACCACTTCCAGGCCCTCAACTGCCGACAGCACGGAAATGGCCGGAGTTATGATAGCGTCTCCGAAAAAAAGCGACGCCCCGCAAAGTCCGATGCCGAGGATAAGCTTGGCGCCTTTTGGATAGGCGCTGCGCGCCAGCGCCATCAGGGACAGCGTGCCGCCCTCGCCCTTGTTGTCGGCGCGAAGCACGAAAGCGACGTATTTTATGGTGACGATAATCGTCAGCGCCCAGACGATCAGCGACAGCACGCCCAGGACATCTATACGCGTGTCGGTACCAGGCGAAGCGTGAAGCGCCTCGCGGAAGGCATAGATCGGGCTGGTGCCGATATCGCCATAGACGACGCCAAGCGCGCCCAGCATCAGAACTTTGGTGCTGTGCTGTTCAGTGTGGGAGTGGTTCGGTTGTTCGACGGGTTCAGCCTCGCTACCGATGCTGGAAAGAGCCATCGACTACTCCCCGATCACCGCGCGGTGCGCCTTGCTTGCTGTCATGCGATATCACCTTCGACACGAGCCTTCCACCGCTACCAACCGCAAGCCTTCAGAAACCGCCCCACCGTGCCGGCCATGCCATACTCCAACGCATCGGCTGTCAACCCGTGTCCGATAGACACTTCGGCCAATGCCGGAATGCGCTTTGCCAATGCCGGAAGGTTGTTCACCACCAGATCGTGCCCGGCATTGACCTGGAGCCCGGCGGCGACTGCGGCATCCGCGGTTTTTCCCAATCTTTCCAGCTCCTTCCGCGCCTTGGCGGAATCGGAATGGTAGCTGCCGTAGGGCCCGGTATAGAGCTCGATGCGGTCGGCGCCGGTGTCGCGCGCGGCATTGACGCCGGTGGGATCCGGATCGGAAAACAGCGACACGCGGAAGCCCCCTTTTTTCAGACGCTTGACGATCGGGTTAAGGAACGCCGCCTCGGCGGCAAAGTTCCAGCCATGGTCCGATGTCGCCTGCGCCGGATCGTCGGGCACCAGCGTCACCTGCTCCGGCTGGTGCCTTTCCACAAGCGCCAGAAAATCCTCGGTCGGGTAGCCCTCGATGTTGAATTCCGCCTTGGGAAACTCGTCGTCGATAAGCGCCCGGATCTCCGGCAGGTCGGAATGCCTGGTGTGGCGCTCGTCGGGCCGCGGATGAACCGTCAGCCCGTGCGCGCCGGCCGCCAACGCCAGGCGGCCGAGCCCGGTGACGCTGGGCCATGGCAGGTTGCGGCGGTTGCGCAGCATGGCGATGGCGTTGAGATTGACCGAGAGTTTCGCGGGCATGGCGTGAGGTCCGGCTGTTTGTGCAGCGCATCTATACTGCCTTTGATGGGAACAGACAGGGGCTTTCGGGTGTTCCAGTGATGACATCTGCTCGCAAGGGGGAACCCAGCCAATGAATTTTCTCCAGTCCGTGCCCGCAATCCGCCGCCTCGAAACCGACCGTGAGGACCTTTTCGCCATCGACGTCGTCGGCCATGTCTCTGCCGCCGACGGCGAAAATCTGTTCGGATTGCTGGAGGCTGCCTACGCGCTGCACCCGAGGATCGACGTCTTGGTGCGGCTGGTCGACCATGAGGGCGTCGACTGGATCGATATGGACGACGAGACGCTGAAACAAGGTACGGTTCATGCGCTAGAGCATATCGCCCGGTGCGCGACGATCGGTGAGCCCGACTGGATAGCGGATGCGCGGAACTTCCTTCCGGCTTCGCCACCCATCGAGTTCAGGCACTTCGCGGCCGAGGATGAAGCGGATGCCTGGCAATGGCTGGGTGCGACGCCACTCAGCCCTGCTGCGCCGGCTGCTACCTGACGCCAGCTATCTAACGCCAGCTATCTAACGATCGTCAGGCGCTCTGCCGCCCGCGTGATGGCGGTATAAAGCCAGCGCTGGCGGGTTTCCTTGAACGCCCAGCTCTCGTCGAACAGCACGACATCGTTCCACTGCGAACCCTGCGCCTTGTGCACGGTCAGCGCGTAGCCATAGTCGAAATCGTCAAAGCGCTTCTTCTGCTGCCAGGGGATATCGGCGTCCGGATCCTCGAAAGCCGACTTGAGCAGCTTGATCTTGGCGACGCCGCGGTCGGGATCGTCCTCCTCGGGCGAGACCAGAAGGTTGATGCCCGGCTTCACCGTTTCGCGCGACGAGGTCATTACCTTCCACAGCGAACCGTTGAGCAGGCCCTTGGCGGGGTCGTTGCGCAGGCAGACCAGCTTGTCTCCGGCCTGCGGATAATCGGCATTGAAACCCTTCAGCTCGCGCAGGCGCTGATTGTAGCGGCGGCGTGTGCGGTTGGTGCCGACCAACACCTGGTCCGCCTTCAGCACCAGCTCCTGGGTGACGTCCTCCTTGCCGATGACCTGCGCGGTGCCGTAGTCGCCACGCATGAACTCGCGGCCCTCGCGCACGTCGAGCGCCAGCTGGATGATCGGATTGTCGCGCGCCTGGCGGTGGATTTCGGTCAAGAGCACATCCGGCTCATGCTCGGTGAAAAAGCCGCCGCCCGAGATCGGCGGCAGCTGCGCCGGATCGCCAAGCACCAGGATCGGCGTGCCAAAACTCAGAAGGTCGCGGCCAAGCTGCTCGTCGACCATCGAGCATTCGTCGATGACCACCAGCTTCGCCCGTGAAATAGGACTTTGCCGATTGAGCGAGAAGGTCGGCGACATCGAGGTCTTGCCGGTCACCTCGTCCGACACCGATTCCTCGCCTTTCGGCCTATAGATCAGCGAATGGATGGTGCGGGCATTGACCGCGCCCTTGGAACGCAGCACCTGCGCCGCCTTGCCGGTGAAGGCGGCGAACTGCACCTGCCCGTCGACATGCTCGGCAAAATAGCGCGCCAGCGTGGTCTTGCCGGTGCCGGCATAGCCGAACAGCCGGAAGACCTGCGGCCGGCCCTCCTTGAGCCAGCGCGCGACCGCTTTCAGAGCCTCGTCCTGTTGGGGAGAGAATTCCATCGATTCGACAGACCGGATTCGCGAGAGAAAGACAAGCTTGGTGCCAACCACCGCTTAAAACGATGGGATTGCCTCACCTTCAACGGGACAAACTAGCAGGCGCAAATGCGAACGTAAAGTGAACATGCAAGCGGATAACGAACGATTTGAATTCAGGCATTTGAACCTAGATCGGGCAATGCCACTATCACGGACATGATCGAGATGCAGATCGGCGCAGACACCTATAAGCGAGGATATTGATGAGGTCGTTCGCAGACAGGCTGATCGGAAAGTCGATAAAGAAGATCGAAATCGGCGAACCTGGTTATGGCATCGTTGTCTCCTTGTCGGATGACGCAGGGTTCGCGATATATACCGAGGTCACGGCCTGTCTGAGTGACGAAAATGCCAGAACCATAGAACGTGTTACCATCAGCGACGAGCAAGTGATCCTCCACTTGGCTGACAACGACTTCGTCGCCATTTCCAAAAACCGTGGCCGCTTCGCCGTCGTTGAGGCGTTTGTCTATGGGGACGACGAAGGCATGGTCGTCGAAAATTAGTTGCATCGGCCGCCAGATTTCAAACACCAACCACAGGCGGACTATATGTTCGCGCCGCCGCCGCTACCTCTGGTCGGCCCGGGATCGTTCTCCAACAAAATCGGCTTGCCGTGCGGGGTTGCATGCGCGGCGCGTTCCCAGGCGGCGGCGAGCGTGTCGACGTCACTTTTTCCCGCGACGCCCTTGGCCGCCAGCAGCGTCTCCAGCGCAGCCAGCCAATGCTCGTAATAATCGTGGCCGTCGCTTGCGGCGCCCGGCTTCTTCACTTGCGCCGACAGCGCATCGGCCCATTCGGCCCAGGAAAACAGGCCCTTGTCGTGCAGCGCCACCGTCATGGCGAAGGCTTCGGCCTGCCAGGGTTCGGCGAATACCGGTTCGTCCAGACCCGCCGGCAATGCACCTTCAGGCCGGCTCAAGATAGCTCTCCCAAGCGTCGATGGAGACGGTAAGCGTCGGGTCGGCGCCCTCGCCCCAGATTTCCGAGCCATCGAAGACCACGGTATAGACCCATTGCGGGTTTTCACCGTTTCCATGCGCGTTGCTGTCGGGGAACACAAAACCGTCACGCACGGCCTCGATCACTCCGTGCTTGCCGCGCGCATAACGCGGCAGCCTCGTGTGGGCGGTGGGATTGAAATTCCTTGTCCGCACCGGGTCGCCGGCCTTGAAGCGCGGCGCTGTCTCGACCGGCCGGTCGCAGGGACTGCCCTTGGCCAGCACCGCCGGAACGTTTTCGGCCTTCAACACCCTTTTGGGCGTCGCCGCCGGATCGACCGCCCGACCTTCCGTCAGATCGCGCTCGCTGACGAAGCCATGGCGCTTCAGCAGCACCTCGAGCGCTTTGATCCATATCTGGTAGTAGCTTGAGGAATAATAGACGGCCGGATGCAGCGATTCCCTGGCGTGCCGGCTCTCGTCGATGTTCCACGCGCCCATGGCGCCGGCAGTCAGCGTCACGCCGAGCGCCCGCCTCTCCCAATCCGCATGAAAATACGGTTCGTCCTTTTCGGGCGCGACCGGCCCGAAACCCATCTGCCCACCGAGATCCTGCGGCCCGTTCATGCCGGTTCTCTCGCCACCGCCGTGCCGATCATCGCATCGCGGCTCACCAGTTCGGCGAGCTGGTCCTCACTCCAGCCTTCGGTACCGTCAGGCCGCATCGGCACCACGAGATAGCGCAGTTCGGCAGTCGAATCCCAGACGCGGATGTTTTTCTCCGCCGGCAAGGTCAGCCCGAACTCCTCCAGCACGCCGCGCGGATCGATCACGGCGCGCGAGCGATAGGGCGGCGCCTTGTACCAGACCGGCGGCAGGCCGAGCACCGACCACGGATAGCAGGAGCACAGCGTGCAGACGACGAGGTTGTGCGTCTCGTCCGTGTTGAACACCGCCTGCATGTGCTCGCCCTGGCGGCCGGTGTAGCCCAGCGAGGTGATCGCCGCAGTCGCGTCGCGCTTCAGCCACTCGGCAAAGGCCGGATCGCTCCAGGCTTTCGCCACCACCCTGGCGCCGTTGCGCGGTCCGATCTTGGTCTCATAGGTGTCGACGATGACGTCGATTGCGGCCGGATCGATCAGGCCTTTTTCGGTGAGGATGGTCTCCAGCGCGCGCACGCGCGCCGCAAACGGGTCGAGTTCGTTGTCGTGGTCATGATCATGGGACATGACCTCAGATTAGGATCGGCGGCACGCGGCCGCAAGCATGACAGCTTGGGCCACGGGCTATCGCCTATTCGGCGGCGGCCCTTTGCGGCTCGAGCCGATCCTCGGGAGCGAACAGCGAGGCCTGCTCGCCGCTCTCGACCGCATGCAGCTCCGGCCTGTTCTTTTTCGAAGAGAAGAAGCTCACCAGCCAGCCGGAGAAATTCTCGAAATAGACATAGATGACAGGGGTGACGAACAGCGTCAGCGCCTGCGACGCCAGGAGACCGCCAACCACCGCGACACCGAGCGGCTGGCGCAGCTCAGCACTGGCGCCGGTGCCGAGCGCGATCGGGAACGTGCCCATCAGCGCCGCCAACGTCGTCATCATGATCGGCCTGAAACGCATCAGGCACGCCTTGTGTATGGACTCCTTGGCCGACATGCCTTCTCGTCGCAGCTCCAGCGCGACGTCGACCATCATGATGCCGTTCTTCTTGACGATGCCGATCAACATCAGGATGCCGATCACCGCGATCACCGACAGGTCCATGCCGGCAAAGCGCAGCGCGACCACGGCGCCCAGCACCGCCGAAGGCAGGCCGGTCAGAATGGTCAGCGGATGGATAAAGCTCTCATAGAGGATGCCGAGTACGATATAGATGGTCAGAATGGCGCCGCCGATCAGCAGGCCCTGATTGGCCAGCGAATCCTGGAAGGTCTTGGCGGTGCCGGCAAAGCTGGTCGAAATCGCCGGCGGCATGCCGATCTGCTCCTTCAGCGCGGCGATGCGGGCCGTGCTGTCGCCCAGCGCCACGCCTTGCGGCAGGTTGTAGGAGATGGTCACCGCGGGCAGCTGGCCGAGCTGGTTGACCGTCAGCGCGCCGGCGGTGCGGTCGACGCGGGCAAAGGCGCCGAGCGGCACCAGGCTGCCGCTTGCCGTCCTGACCTGGATGGCCAGCATGCGCTCGGGCGACCATTCGATGTTGGGATCGAGCTCCATGATGACTTCGTAGCTGTCGGCCGAGCCAAAGATCGTCGAGACCTGCTCCGTGCCGAAGCCGCCATAGAGACTGGAGCGCAGCGTGTCGGTGTCGATGCCGAGCGACGCCGCCTTGTCGCGATCGACCACCAGCGTCGCCTGCAATGAATTGTTCTGCAGATCGCTGGTGACGTCGGTGAAATTCGCATGATCGGCCGCCATCGCATCGTTGAGCTTTTGCGCCCATGTGTCGGTCAGGCCGGTATCGAGGCCCTGAACGACGAGCTGGTAGGCGCTGGCGGAAGAACGCGCGCCAAGCCGCAGGTTCTGCACCGGCTGCATATAGGCATCGATCCCCGGCACAGTGGCCAGTTGCCGCCGCAGATCCGACAGCACCTTGTCGATGTCGGGGCGCTGGCTCTTGTCCTTCAGCTGCACATAGAGCTGGCCCTGGTTCAGCGCATTGTTGCCGCCGCCGGCTGACCAGGCGACATGCGAGACATAGGGCGAATGCGAGAAGACACTTGCCGCCTGGTTCTGCAGCTTGACCATGGCGTCGTAGGAGATGTCCTGCCTGGCGATCGTCGTAACCGAGATCTGGCCGATATCCTCTTGCGGGAAAAAGCCTTTCGGCGAGACCTCGATCAGCCAGACCGACCCTGCCGCCGTGCCGGCGAAGACGAAGAACACCAGAAAAGTGTGGCGCAGGCAGAAGGTCAAAAGCCGGTCATAGCCGCGGGTGACGATATCCTGCTTGTGGCCGGGGGCATGCTTGTCGCGATCGGCCTTGGTCACCGACAGCAAGCGCGAACACAGCATTGGCGTCAGTGTCAGCGACACGAACATCGAAGCCAGGATGGCGACCGTCACCACGACGGCGAATTCGTTGAAGATGCGGCCGATGACGCCGCCCATTAGAAGCACGGGGATGAACACCGCCACCAGCGAGATCGAGATCGAGATGATNATGCGGCCGATGACGCCGCCCATTAGAAGCACGGGGATGAACACCGCCACCAGCGAGATCGAGATCGAGATGATGGTGAAGCCGATTTCGCGCGCGCCCTTCAGCGAGGCATCGAAGGCCGAGAGACCGTCCTCCTCCATGTGGCGAAAGATGTTTTCCAGCATGACGATGGCGTCGTCGACGACGAGGCCGACTGCGAGCGTCAGGCCCATCAGCGAGATGTTGTCGATGGAAAAGCCGAACAGGAACATGGCGCCGAGCGTCGCGATCAACGAGATCGGCACCGCCACGGCCGGAATGATGGTTGCAGTCACCCGGCGCAGGAAGACGAAGATCACCATCACCACCAAAGCGATGGTCAGAAGCAGCGTGAACTGGACGTCGTCGACGGCCTGGCGGATCGAGGTCGAACGGTCGTTGAGCAGCTTGATGTCGGCGGCGGCCGGCATTTGGTCCTTGAACGACGGCAGCATCGCCTTGACCTTGTCGACGACGTCGACCGTGTTGGCGTCGGGCTGGCGCTGCACCGCCAGGATGATGGCGCGCGTGCCGTCATACCAGCTTGCAGTCGTCGTGGTCTCGACCGAGTCGATGACGCGCGTCACCTCGCCCAGCCGCACCGGATGGCCGTTCTTGGTGGCGATGATGAGGTTGGAGAACCCGGCGGCATCGGTGAGCTGCGTATTGGCCGTGATGGTCAGCTGCTGCTTGTCGTTCTGCAAGACGCCGAGCGGCGTGTTGGAGTTGGCCGACGCGATCGCCGTCTGCAGCTGATCGATCGAAATGCCGCGCGCGGCAAGTGCGGTCGGATCGATCTGCACGCGCACCGCATATTTCTGCTGGCCGAAGATCGACACCTGCGCCACGCCGTCGATGGTCGACAGCGAGGGCGAGATGACATTTTCGGCGAAGGCGTCGAGGTCGGTGAGCGGAACCGTGTCGCTGACCAGCGACATCAGAAGGATCGGCGCGTCGGCCGGATTGACCTTGCGATAACTCGGCGGCGACGTCATCTCCGGCGGCAACTGCCGCTGCGTGCGCGCGATCGCCGCCTGCACATCGGCGGCCGCCGCGTCGATATCCCGGTTGAGCACGAACTGGATGGCAATGGACGTGCGTCCCAGCGAATTGCTGGTTGAGATCGAATCGATGCCGGCAATGGTGGCGAACTGCTTGATCAGCGGCGTCGCCACCGATGTCGCCATGGTTTCGGGTGACGCGCCGGCCAGGTTGGCCGAGACGTTGACGACCGGGAATTCGGCGCTCGGCAGCGCCGCCACCGGCAGGAACTTGTAGGCAAACAGCCCGCCCAGCACGAGGGCGAACGACATCAGCAGCGTCGCGACAGGCCTTCTTATGCAGAATTCGGAAATCATTGGGCAGCCGCCTTGCCGGCCTCGGCGACCTTGGGAGCAGCTTGATCACCGCCGGCCGCCTTGCCTTCGTGAATGGCGGCGCCGTCCTTCAGCCTGGTCTGGCCCTCGACCACCACCTTCTCGCCTGATTTGACGCCCTCGCTGATGGCGCTGTTTTCGCCTTCGGTCAGCGCCACCTGCACCGGTCGCATCTCGACCGTGTTGTCGGGCTTGACGACATAGACGAACGGTCCCTTTTGGCTGGGCTGCACGGCAACGGTCGGGATGGATGTCATCTGCGGCATGATGCCAGCGTCGAGCACGACATTCACATATTGGCCGGGCCACAGTGAAAGATCGGCGTTGGGAATGCTCGCCCGTGTCGCGATCGTACCGGACGCGGTGTCGACGCTGGAATCGACGAAGTCGAGCGTGCCCTTGCCGATCGGCATCGGATCGCCATCCTTGGTCAGCGTCACCGCGCCTTGCTGCGGGTTGGCCAGCGCCTTGTGCAGCAGCGCCAGGTTGCTCTCCGGCAGGTTGAAGTTGACTTGCAGCGGATCCATCTCGGTGATCGTCACCAGCGGCGTGGCCGTGCTCGAGTTGCCGTTGCTCAAGGTAACCAGGTCACCGACCGAAACGTTGACCGCGCCCAGCCGGCCGGCAATCGGCGCCTTGATGCTGGCAAAGCCGAGCTGGACATTGTCGGCGTCGATCGTCGCCTTGTCGGCATCGACCGTCGCCGCCGCAGCCTTTTGCGCCGCCACCGCCTGATCGTAAGTCTGCTGCGTGCCGGCCTGCTTGGCGACGAGATCCTTGGCGCGCTGAAGGTCGGAGCCCGAACTGGTTAGCAGCGCCTGGTCCTTGGCGAGCGTCGCCTGATCCTTGGCAAGCTGCGCCTTGAGCGCCCTGTCGTCGAGCGAGAACAGCAGGTCGCCCGCCTTCACCATCTGGCCGTCCTTGACGTCGATCGATACGATCTGGCTGGACACGCGGGCGTTGATGTTGACCACGGCCGGCGAAGACACGAAGCCGATGGCGTAACGGCGGATCGGAAAATCGGCCATTGTCGCGGTGGCCGAGACGATCGAGGCCGAACGGGCGGCATTACCGCCGGCGCCGGATTTGCCCCCAGCCTTGTCGGCCGAAGCCTTGTCCGATCCAGCCGGCTTGTCCGTTGCTGCCGCCTGCCTGGCGCCCGGCAGCATCTGCCGCAGACTGCTCATTGCCGCCGGCGAAAAATAGACCCATGCCGCGGCGACACAGGCCGCTGCCACCACCACCGCCAGAACGACTTTTCCGCGCATCGACTGAAAGCCCTATGATCCGACACGCCGAACCCGGTGGTCTCATTCTACCCAATCACGGCGTCTTGCCGCGATCTCGCCGAAGTAGATAGGACGCACATTTGTCGGAAAAGGGCCAAAACACGGCATTACGAAGATTTAATGTGCACTGCACAATGACTATGCAGCCGGCTCAGCAGTCGGAAAACCAGCCAGGATGCGGTTGAGATCTCAGGCGGGATGCGTCTACTTCAGCATCGGCCAGAGCGTCGCCCCCAAGAGCACACCCATGGCGATGTTGAACCATTTCAGCCTCACCGGATCCGACAGGAACCCGCGCAGCGCCGTGCCGAAACCGGCCCACACCGAGACGCTCGGCAGGTTGACGACGGTGAAGGCGATCGCGATCAGCGCCACCGACAGGAACGGGTGGTCCGGATTGGAGTAGACGGCCATGGCGGTGATCGCCATCACCCAGGCTTTCGCATTGACCCACTGGAATGCGGCTGCCTCGATGAAGCGCATCGGCCGTGCCTCCGTCTCCCCCTTGCTGGACAGCGAGCGCGACATGGCGATCTTCCAGGCGAGATAGAGCAGATAGGCAGCGCCGGCGATCTTCAATCCGGTGTGCAAGGCCGGAAACGCCGTCAGCACCGCGCCCAGGCCGAAGCCGACGGCAAGCAACAGCACCAGGAAACCCATGCTGATGCCCAGCATATGCGGAATGGTTCTGACGAGGCCGAAATTCACGCCCGACGCCAAGAGCATGAGGTTGTTCGGCCCCGGCGTGATCGAGGTCACGAAGGCGTAGACCAAAAGGGCAAGGAAAGCGTCGAGGGTCATGACGGCTCACAAAGGTCAGCAATGCTGACTTAAATCGACAGAGCGCTGGACGCAACCTCATTCCATTGGTCCAAAGCGCCCCGCCGTGATCCGTCTATCCCGAGCCAGCCAGGCCGGCACAGTCTACCTGCCGTGGGCCCGCGCCGACAACAGGCTGGGAGCGGCGGCCGCCTCCTGATGGCCAGCCACACGCCGCAGGCCTTTGCGCCTCGGCGTGTTCCCGGGAAGCTTCACGCCATGCGCGAGGCCGAGGGCAGCCAGGATGCGGATGAAGAGCCAGCCGAGATCGATCTGCCCGCGTTCCAGGCCGAGCTTTGCGGATTCGGGAAACGCATGGTGATTGCCGTGGAAACTCTCGCCAAAGGTCACCAGGCCGAAACGCGGCAGGTTGTAGCCCTGCACGGCAACGCCATCGACGCGCCAGCCCTGCTGCCCGCTGCGATGTGCGAAATGCCCGACCAGCCAATGCCCGGTCAGCGACACCGAGATCCGCACCGCAATGCCCCAGACCACCCAGCTCCACCCGCCGAGCAGAAAGAAAAGGATCGTCCACGGCAGTTGCTGCAGCATCCAGGTCCGCTCGACAAATCTGTAGAAGCGGTCGTTGCGGATCGACGGCTCGATGACGAAGTCAGGCGGATTGCGCAACGCCACGGCGCAATGCATTTGCCAGAAAGCGTCGGTGAAGAAAGGCCGGCGGTGGGCGTGCAGGTCGTGACAAGCCGTCTGGCGCTGCGCCCAGTCTCGTATGTCATGCGCATAGATCATGCCGAACGGACCGGCCATGCCGACGAGCGTGCCGAGATAGACCAGCGCGTGTTTGAGCCAGATGTGAACCTTGAACGAGCGATGGATGAGCAGGCGATGCATGCCGACCGAGTGTCCGGCGCAGATCGTCACCGCCGTCGTCGCTACGAACAGGGCGAAAGCGCTCCAGCTGAAGGTCAGCGGCCCGAACACCAACGCAATCAGCGTCATCGCACCGACCCAGATCGACTTGGCCGGCATCCAGACGACCTCGCCATCTTCGGCATCGCTCAAGGGCTGCGAGATCATTCTGCCTGTGGATATGGTCTTCATCGGTACCCCTCCTCTGCAGGAAACATTTCCGGACCAAAGAGCCTTGCCTTCCGGCGCGCCGGCGCTTATTTAGGCAATAAGCTAACTATCTACTATTCCGATTTAGGTATTTAGGCAATAGACTAAATACCGGAAGCGAAACGACAGAGGCAGGCGGTGATCGAAGACAATGCAGCGGATGGCGACACGGCTATCGGGGCAAGCAGCGCCATACAGCGCGTGTTCGAGGCGCTGTCATCGCAGCCGAGGCGCAAGATCCTCGCCTATCTCGCCCACTCCTCGCTGACCGCGGGCGAGATCGCGGCGCGCTTCGACATGTCGAAGCCGTCGATCTCGCAGCATCTGAGCATCCTGGAGACGGCCGGCCTCATCGCCAGGGAGCGGCAGGGACAATTCATCCGCTACTCGCTGGTCCAGAACAATCTGGTTAACACGCTGAACGGCTTCGTCCAGGACGTCTGTCCGGTATCGCGCCCGATCAAAAGGGAGAGTAAGAATCTGGCGAGCGGCAAGGTCGATCCCAAGCCGGTAAAATAGTTGGACTGAGACTACATCCCTTGCGGGCCGCGGTTCATCGCCGCCACGCCGGTGCGGCAGATCTCGACCAGGCCGAGCGGCTTCATGATGGCGATGAACTGGTCGAGCTTCGAACCCTTGCCGGTAATCTCGAAGATGAAGTGCTCGGTGTTGGCGTCGATGACCGAAGCGCGAAAAGCGTCCGCCAGACGCAGCGCCTCGACGCGGGCTTCGCCGGTGCCGGCGACCTTGACCAGCGCCAACTCGCGTTCCAGCGGCCGCTCCTGGCCGAACTCGTGCGAGCGCACGGTGAGATCGACGACGCGATGCACCGGTACGATGCGTTCGAGCTGGTGCTTGATCTGCTCCAGCACATGCGGCGTGCCGCGCGTCACGATGGTGATGCGCGACAGGTGCTTCTCGTGTTCGGTCTCGGAGACGGTGAGGCTCTCGATGTTATAACCGCGGCCGGAAAAGAGGCCGATGACCCGGGCAAGCACACCGGGCTCATTGTCGACCAGCACGGAGAGCGTGTGGTTCTCCGGCTTTTCCGTTTCCTTGGCGATGAAATAGGCGGAGCCGGTCGGTTGAAGCTGTGCGTTCATGACATGAATCTCGATTTCAGACTTTGAGCTAATTCTCTGTTTGCGCACGGCTTCTCGCGACAGCCCTGCCCCGGCTTGGACCTAGACCAGTTCCCTGCCCTTGGCGTCGATGGCGTTGGCCACGGCTTCGTCGGTCGCCTCGTCGGGCAGGAGCATTTCATTATGCGCCTTGCCCGACGGGATCATCGGGAAGCAGTTGGCGAGCGTCGCCACCCGGCAATCGAACAGCACCGGCTTCTTCACCGCGATCATCTCCTTGATCGCATCGTCCAGCTCGTCCGGCTTCTCGCAGCGAATGCCATGGCCGCCATATGCGTCGGCCAGCTTGACGAAGTCGGGCATCGCTTCGGTGTAGGAATGCGACAGACGGTTGCCGTGCAGCAGCTGCTGCCACTGGCGCACCATGCCCATATACTGGTTGTTGAGGATGAAGATCTTGATCGGCGCATTGTGCTGCACCGCCGCGCTCATCTCCTGCATCGTCATCTGCACCGAGGCATCGCCTGCGATGTCGATGACCAGCGCATCCGGGTGCGCGATCTGCACGCCGAGCGCAGCCGGCAGACCGTAGCCCATCGTGCCCAACCCGCCCGACGTCATCCAGCGGTTCGGCTTCTCGAAATGATAGTGCTGCGCCGCCCACATCTGGTGCTGGCCGACCTCGGTGGTGATGTAGGTGTCCATGTCCTTGGTCAGTTCGTAGAGCCGCTGGATGGCATATTGCGGCATGATCACATCGTGGTTCATCTTGAACGCGAGCGAGTCACGCGCGCGCCATTTGGCGATCTGCTCCCACCAGGGATGGAGCGCCTTCTTGTCGGCCTTGGCGCTCGCCCGCCACAGCCGCACCATGTCCTCCAGCACCCGGCCGACATCGCCGATGATGGGCACTTCCGTGTGCACGTTCTTGTTGATCGACGATGGATCGATGTCGATGTGGATCTTCTTCGAGTTGGGCGAGAAGGCGGTCAGCCGTCCGGTGATGCGGTCGTCGAAGCGCGCGCCGATGCAGATCATCACGTCGCAATCATGCATCGCCATATTGGCTTCATAAGTGCCGTGCATGCCCAGCATGCCCATCCAGTTCTTGCCCGATGCCGGATACGCGCCGAGGCCCATCAGCGTCGAGGTGATCGGGAAGCCGGTGAGGTCGACCAGTTCGCGCAGAAGATGGCTGGCCTCCGGACCGGAGTTGATGACGCCGCCGCCCGAATAGATGATCGGCTTCTTGGCGCTGGCCATCAGTTCGACGGCGGCCTTGATCTTTTCCAGGTCGCCCTGGACCTTCGGCTGGTAGCTGGTGCGCGGCGCCGCCTGCGGCGGCACATAGATGCCTTTGGCGAACTGCACATCCTTCGGAATGTCGACCACCACCGGGCCGGGGCGGCCGGTCGTCGCGACATGGAAGGCCTCATGGATGGTGGCGGCCAATTCGTTGACGTCCTTCACCAGCCAGTTGTGCTTGGTGCAGGGGCGCGTGATGCCGACCGTGTCGCACTCCTGGAACGCGTCGGAGCCGATCAGCGAAGTCGGCACCTGCCCGGTCAGGCAGACCAGCGGGATCGAATCCATCAGCGCATCCTGCAGCGGCGTCACCGCATTGGTGGCGCCCGGGCCGGAGGTCACCAGCATGACGCCGGCCTTGCCGGTCGAGCGGGCATAGCCTTCGGCCGCATGCCCTGCGCCTTGCTCGTGGCGGACGAGGATGTGCTCGACCTCGTCCTGCTGGAAGATTTCGTCATAGATCGGAAGCACCGCGCCGCCGGGATAGCCGAAGACATGCTTGACGCCATTGTCCTTCAGCGCCTGCACCACCATTTCGGCGCCAGTCATTTCCCTGTTTGGCATTTCGCGCCGTTCGTTCTGTCCGTTGCTCATCGGTCTGGTCCCGTACTTCTAGCCATGAGGCGATTGCTGGTCGTTTAGTCGTGTTTCGGGCAATAAAAAAGGCCCCCGATGGGAGCCTGTGTGTTGCGCATGGGAGGTTTTCGCCCGGCGGTTACACCGCCTTGCCCACGCGCTTTCCTACGAGAATGAGTGCCTTTTTCATCGTGGCGGACACTACGAGGGTGAAAGGCAAGGTGTCAACGGGAAAAACGCGCGATGCGAAAGACAAAGCAAGTGGCCCGCCGCCTCTGGTCGGCGGGCCACCGCGGCGCATACGATACCCCTCAATCGCACCGCGCCGGGAACAAGAGCCACTGCCGTGTCACGTCAGGATCAGCACGATCTTGTACGTGTCCGGGTCGACGATGACGATGCGCCCGTCGGCCAGCACGAAGTACTCATAGGATTCGTAAGCCGGGACGATCTTGACAATGCGCGCCGGCAGACGGTGCAGGCGCACTTTGTGCCGCGGCACCTCGATGCCGACCGAAATGTCGAAGTCGACGTTCTTCACCGGCTCAACCCTGGTCTCGTGGATGATCTGCGTGACCTGCGTCTTCTGCTCGACTGTCACGTTGTTGATCGAGGCCGTATTGCCCTGGTCGGTCTGGACGTTTGTGTTGCCCTGAGCGTTCTGCTCGGTGGTGGTCCCGGCCTTGCCCTGGGCCTGCTGGTCCGTGCTGGTGCCGGTCTGGCCCTGAGCGTTCTGCTCGGTGCTGGTCCCGGCTTTGCCCTGAGCCTGCTTCTCGGTGCTGGTGCCGGTCTGGCCCTGAGCGTTCTGCTCGGTGCTGGTCCCGGCCTTGCCTTGGGCCTGTTCATCCGTCTTGAGCTTGGCCTTGCCCTGAGCCTGCTTCTCGGTGCTGGTGCCGGTCTGGCCCTGAGCATTCTGCTCGGTGCTGGTCCCGGCCTTGCCCTGGGCCTGTTCATCCGTCTTGAGCTTGGCCTTGCCCTGAGCCTGCTGATCGGTCGTGGCGCCGGCCTGACCCTGAGCATTCTGCTCGGTACTGGTCCCGGCCTTGCCCTGTGCCTGTTCATCCGTCTTGAGCTTGGCTTTGCCCTGAGCCTGCTGATCGGTCGTGGCGCCAGCCTGGCCCTGTGCATTCTGATCGGTCTGTGACTTCATCTTGCCTTGCGCCTGTTCGCCGGCCTTGCCGCCCTTCTGGCAATCGGCCGCGCCGGCGGCGCAGTTGTCGCCGCCGCTCGGCTGCACAGCCTGGGTCTGGGCGATCGCGGCGCCGCACCCGACGCCAAGCGCAATCATGCTCGTGATCAACACATGTTTCATCTGCTTTCTCCTTAAAGAGTCGGTCCCTCAGCCTAGCCAACTCTGTCAAAAATACTTTGTTCCGCATTTTGCGAATAAAATCGGGCTTCTAAGAAGACCAATAAATGTAGGCAGTAGTTTTGCCAACAATCAGCTACAAATTGCATCAAAAAATTAATGCAACGCAAGATTTTTGCTTTTTTCTGAGCTTGTGATCCCATAGCGATGACACCAGCCTCACAAGCTTAGAAGTACTCCCGTCGTCATGACCAGGATGGCTACCCCGAAAACAGGCAAGAGCAACCATCGTGCCTGATGGACGCTGTTGTCCATTAACGCCTCCCAGCAGCCCCTTGCGTCGGTGAAGATTCCAGGTGTCGAATTGAANTAACGCCTCCCACAAGTGCTGATCTCAACGATGCCGAGAACCCTGTGTTCCGCCCTGAGGAGGCTCTAGGACCTCTACAGCCTGGCACCAGACTTTGGTCCCTCTCCCTATAGTCCATTGGCCCGATGACGCCCGGACCGAAGCCCCACGCGGGAACGCAGCCGCGAAAAGCCCGTTCGGCTTGCGGTGTGCATCAACCTCACCAACAACCACCGTATCGGAATCGAGCTCGCGCAAGATGCATGAGCGTTGATGAAGGAGAGAATCATGACGACCATGTACCAGTCGACCGCAATTGCCGGATTCTTGCTGCTCGCGAGCGCGGGCGTAGTTGCCGCTCAAGACGTCATCATCGCGCCGGAGCAGGAAACGGTTGTGCGCGAATACGTGAAAAAGCAGCCCCTTGCGTCGGTGAAGATTCCAGGTGTCGAATTGAACGTGGGGACCGCCATTCCCGACACGGTGGAACTGCATGAAGTGCCGAGCGTCAAGTATCGCTACGTTGTGGTCGACGGGCGAACCGTGCTGGTCGACCCCGGCACGCGGAAGATCGTCAAGATCATACAGTAACGCTGATCCCACCGCCGTTCCCCGCGGGTGGCGGTGGGATCATGCCCTGAAATTGCGGTTTCCCCGGCAATTCAACCTAGCGCTTGCTCGCACCATCGACCGTTCTAGATGTAGGATGGCTTAGGCATTTTGGCGCGGCCAAAGTCGCGGGGTCGGTTGAGACGTGCGCTACATTGATAGTCTCTATCAAAACTGGAACAGGCTATCGTTGGCTTGGCAGTTCATCATAGTCGGAAGCATTGGGCTGCTGTCGCTGATGCTGGTCGTCGGCCTATGGGTCACCTCGCAAATACGAGATGGAGTGATCCGCAACTCTGCAAGCACGACCGCGCTTTACGTCGACAGTGTCATCGCGCCAATCCTGCCGGATATGCGCAAAAGCCAGCAGCTCAGCGACACCGTTAAACGGGCGCTCGATGAAACCCTGGACCAGGGTGCTCTCGGCAAAAAACTGGCGTCGTTCGTGCTTTGGCGGCGTGATGGCAAGGTGCTGTACGCCAAAGACGCGGCTCTTATCGGCCAGACCTTCGAGCCAAATGCGAACTTGCTGCATGCGTTCGGTGGAAACGTGGTGGCGCAATTCAATGATCTGGACGAAAATGAAAGGAAGGAACGGAAGAGCCCCACCGCCTCGCTGCTCGAGATCTACAATCCGGTTCGAGAGCCGTGGTCGGGCGATGTTGTGGCCGTTTCCGAGTTCTACGAGATAGCCGACGATCTTCAGGGCACTTTAAACTCGGCACTATGGTCGAGCTGGCTGCTCGTGGCTGGCGCGACCGCGGTCGCCTTGGCGATGCTCTCGGGAATCGTGCTTCGCGGCAGCAGCACTATCGAAACGCAGCGTTCAGCGCTTGAGACACAAGTGGCCGAACTTCAGTTGCTTTTGGAGCAGAATTCCGCTTTGCGGGAGCGCGTCCAGCAGGCGTCGCGCCGCGCAACGGCAATCAACGAGCGTTACTTGCGTCGCATCGGGTCTGATTTGCATGACGGTCCAGCTCAGCTGGTCGCACTGGCTGCGCTGCGCATGGACAGCCCTCTGCTGCTCGATCCCGCCGCATCCCCAAGCCACCGGAAGACCGAGATCGCCGATATCCATCATACGTTGGACGAGGCGATGCGGGAGATCCGCGCCATCTGCACCGGCCTCGTGCTGCCACAGATCGAAGCTTCGACAGTCGCGGAGATATTGCGGCTTGCGGTTGCCGAACATGAACGCCGGACGGCCTCCTCCGTATCGCTTTCACTGCCATCTCGCCTGCCCGACCTGGGGACGTCCGAGAAAATAAGCATCTTTCGCTTCGCGCAGGAGGGGCTGAACAATGCCTGGCGACACGGTCTGGGCAAGGGGCAGGCTGTCAAGGCGAGAGTGACGCAGGGCAAGCTCCTCATTCAAGTGCTTGATCACGGCCCTGGATTCCAGTCGGGATCGTGTGAAGGACTTGGACTCGCCGGTATGAGGGAACGTATCGAAAGTATCGGAGGTCACTTCGAGACCTTTTCGAGCCCCAGGGGGACCCGGCTGACCATAACGCTCAACATCGAGGACCAGAAATGACCGCTCCCATAAGGATTGCCATTGTTGATGATCATCCGCTGTTTCGCGAGGGTGTGGCTCGCAGCCTCGCCGAAATCGGCGGCTTCGAAGTCGTTGGTGCGGGCGAAACCGCGACGGATGCCGAACAGCTTGCGGCCTTGGCAAATCCCGACATATTGCTGCTAGACATCAGTTTGCCGGGAGGGGGTCTGGCGGCAGCGGAAAATATTCTTGCAACTCAGCCTGACTGCAAGATCGTCATGCTCACCGTCTCGGAGGCGAACGCCGATTTGGCAACGGCGCTCAGGCTGGGCGTACGCGGATATGTGCTGAAAGGGATTGGGGCGGCATCGCTGGCCGAGGTGCTGACTTATATAGCCGCAGGAAAAAAATATGTTTCGCCGACCCTGTCAGCGCAGCTTTTGAATGAACTGATCCGGCCGGAAAAGCGCACTACCGATCTCGTTGCCAATCTCTCGGGACGCGAGCTTGGGATAATCTCCTTGGTAGGCGAAGGACTGAGCAATAAAGAAGTCGCCAAACGTCTCAACCTGCAGGAGAAAACGGTAAAACACCACATGACTCGGATATTTCAAAAGCTAAAGGTGCGAAACCGCACCGAAGCAGCCATTCTTATGCACGCGCCCAAAACGGGTCTTGTATAGGGAGATCGGGGCTTGTCTGAAGGTCGGATGCTGGTTGGCGAACCAACAGTTACAGCCCTTTCAGACGAGCAATGTCGGAGGCCCTTACGGCGCGTTCGACAATTGTCCTTCCAAGCGGATCCTTCATAGTGAAGCGGCCGGCCTCGATGCTTTCGCTGAATCCATCGCGATGCACGACCTGGATTTTGGCGCCCTGTACCGTCACCGTGTCGCCAGCGGCATTGACTTGGCTACTGGGAGCTTGGCTACCGGCGGCGTTGTCGCCGGCACCATTTTTTCCCTTTCCGTTGGCGTTGCCATTCCCGGCGTTGCCGCCTGAGCCATTACCGTTACCACTACCGTTGCCACCACCGTTACCATTGCCATTGTTTCCGCTCTTGGCGCTGGCAGCGGCGAATTCGATCTTGTAACCGTCGACATGGCTCAACCGCAGACCAAGCACCGGCATCGTCACCGCAACCGCCGCGAATACGCGCAAGCTAAAGTACGCCCGGCGACGCACGGATGAAAACAGGGGCTGCCTTTCTCCATTCATGCCACCATCACATCATGATGTGTCACGGTATTCAAGAATGAACAGCCCAAAATTGCGGCTCACAAACGCTGAGGAAACTCTCCTTTCGTGCTTGCAGCTCGATTCTCAGACCTTCGTCTGAGTCAAATATACACCGAAGTCTGACCTACTGATCTTGGGCCGCGCCGACGGATGTCGCAATAAAATCCGCGGTGACAAGGCTCGTCACCGGTAGGGATCGGCAGCGAGGCGCGAGCGCCTGCGCACGCAGACGCTCGCGGCAAGTCTGCGGCGGCATACGGTTTGCGCATGCTCGCCGTCGAAGCGGTAGCACATGCCGTTCCTTCCCCGGATTATGATCAGGCGCGATTGGCGAAGTCGCGGACAACCCGTTGCAGCAGCGGCATGTAGTCGCGAAATGCCCGGGTCTTCATGTTGGCGATCTTGCCGGCCTCGTCCCAGATGCGGACCCGAACCGCTTCCTCGTGGAACGGGTTCTTGCGGAACTCGGCCACCTCTTCGGCATTCATCGGCCCGCCTTGCAGCGACAGCGTGTGGACCGAGGCCTGCGACAGCCTGCCGAAATAGGTCGGGTCGGTAGCGCAGAGGTAGCGCTTGGCCGCGACATGCAGCCTGACGCATTCGACGATCACCGGTGGAAAGAACGGCGCCAGCACCTCGCCGCCGGCTTCGTCATGATGCTTGTCCTCGACATCGTCGGGCGAATAGGTGCCGAACTCGCTGGTGTAGTGGCCGATATCGTGCAGCAGTGCTGCCGCCACCAGCACATCGGGCGCGCCGTCCTTTTCGGCGAACCAGGCGCCCTGCAACATGTGCTCCGACATGGTGACGGGTTCGCCGAGATAGGATTCCGCCCCTCGGCGTTCGAAAATATCGGCGATGAATTCGACGATGTTGCCCGCGTTCAAATCCTGGCCGCTCATTCCGCAGCCTCCTTGAAGCTGTGTTCGATCGCCGACAGCGTCGACAAAAGGCCATCCTTGTCGGCGTAGCAGCCCTGCAGCCAGCGCTTGCCGGCGCCGGAGAATTGCTTGCGGGCATGCATGACGCGGGTGTTGTCGACGATGAAGGCCTGGCCTGCCTCGAGCCTGAAGGTGACTTCGAAGGAAGGATCCTCGATCAGTTCGGCAATCCGGCGATAGGCGGCGTAGTAGGCCTCCATCTCCGCGAACGGCACATCGACGGTCGGCGCCAGCGAGCGGTTGTTGAAACGGATGGCGATGAGTTCGCCATCCGGCCCGAGCTCGATCATCGGCCGTTTGGCCTGCAATCGCACGCCCGACGACCCCGCATATTCGAAACGCGCCGGGTATGAACTCAACAGCCGGAAGCCTTCGGGGTTTTCGGCCTGCAGCGCGGCCGCCACGGCAAAACCATCGACGACGCTGGATTCGCCGCCCTCCACGGTGTTTTCGATGCAGGACAGGATCTGCAAGGTCGGCACCGGATCGCGATAGGGATTGTCGGTATGCGCCTGCAGGCCAAGATTGGTGTAGGCCAGATTGGTTGGATTGACCTCGGCGCGCACCTCGAACCATCGGCCGTAATTGGTCTCCCTGATATAGCCGAACAGATCGGACACTTTGCACAGCGCCCCGGATTCGGGCGGCAAATCGTCCATCACCGCGAAGCCGTAGGTCTTCACCGCCGACAGCCATTGCCGCAAGACGGCGCGGTCGCGGCTGGCAGCGAGATAGCCGGCGCGCGGCACCGAATTCTGCATAGAGGCCCTGGTCCATCGCACGGTGCCCTCGCCTGTCCAGCCGGGCTGTCGGGCGGCATCGCGGTCATAGGCATTGGCGCTCAGCCATGCCGCAGGAAAGCGCACCGTCTTTCCCTCCGGTTCGAAACTGACTTCAAGCGCATCGCCCTTGATCGCGGCTGCGCCGATCCATGTCTGCGCGGGAATGTCGAGAATGGTGATCAGCCGCTGGCCGTTGCCGGCGCTGCGCGTCTTGTCGTCGAGCGCATTGTCGCGCAACCACACTGCGTGAAAGCGAGTGCGCGCGCCGTCCTTCCACCCGAGGTCGATCGTTCTTCCTTCGTCGCCGATCAGCGCCTGGCTAAGCATGGGGATCCGTTCCTGTCCGCTGCGCCCCGCAGCCAACTCCGCAGGGTTTGCGGTTGCATCGTGATGATGTCGAAGGCATAACTCAAATTATCATTTTGCAGCCAAAGGCCCTAAACGGTTTATGACTGAAACAACCCTGCCCTTGCCCCCGCTCGACTGGCTGCGCAGTTTCGAGGCCGCCGCTCGGCTGTCGAATTTCACCGCCGCCGCGGCCGAGCTTGGCCTGACCCAGGCTGCGGTCAGCCAGCACATCCGTTCTCTCGAAGAGCGGTTGAAGCAGCCGCTGTTCATCCGCCTGGCGCGCGGCGTCGAACTGACGCCGGAGGGTGCCGCCTACCTGCCGCATCTGCAATCGGCCTTCGCCGTGATCGCCAACAGCACGCGCGAGCTGTTTGAACCCAAGACCGTCCAGAGCGTGACGATACGCTCGCCGATCTCGTTTGCCGTGCTGATGATCGCGCCGAAGCTGCCGCAAATGGCCAAGGACCTGCCCTTCGTCCAGCTGCAGATCGAGACCATCCACACACCGGCCGATTATGGCGAGCGCTTTGTGGGTCTCGACATCCGATTCGGCATTGGCTCCGGCTCTTTTGCCGGACGGCAGGCCGACCGCCTGACCCGCGAAACCTTGACGCCGATGGCGTCGCCGCATCTCGCCAAGGCCAAGGATTGGACAGGATTGCCGAGACTTACAGTGGTCGGCGCGCGGGAAATGTGGGGCGAGTGGTTCGCCGTCGCCCGGATGAAGCCGGCGCTGGGGCCGACGCACAAATTCGACAGTTTCGTTACCGCACTGGAGGCGGCGAAGCACGGCGCCGGCATGGTGCTGGGATCGCGACCGTTGGCCGACGCGGCACTGCGCGAAGGATCTCTCGTCACCCTGTCCGGCTTTACGCTGTCGAGCGGTGCCGGCCACTATCTGACCGCACCTTCGGGCGCGCATCTGAGCCCGGCCGAGGAAGCGGTCCGCCGCTGGTTCGCAACGGTCTTCGGCGTCCCGATTTCCCGATAAGCCCCTGAATACGCGGCAAACTATTGGACGACGTGACGCGGCGCATAATTTGCCGCGATACTGCGCCAGGCCGGACGTCAAGCTTCGGCAGGGTTCCGCTCGCTACGGGCGGCCAGGAAAAATCGCGGAGGAAATTCAATGCTCGACAAGGCCCCCAACAAGAAGCTTTCCGACCTGCTCGATCGCTTCGGCGCGGCACTCGCCGCCGGCGACATCGACAAGGCGGTCGCCTGCTTCCAGGAGGATTGTTACTGGCGCGATCTCGTCACCTTCACCTGGAACATCAAGACGATGGAAGGCCGCGATCAGGTGCGCGACATGCTGGTCAGCCAGTTGGCCAGGACCAAACCGTCGAACTGGGCGATCGCCAGGGGCGAGGATGCCACGGAAAGCGACGGCGTGCTCGACGGCTGGATCAGTTTCGAAACGTCTGTCGCGCGCGGCTTGGGCCACATCCGGCTGAAGGACGGCAAGATCTGGACGCTGCTCACCACCATGGTCGAGCTCAAGGGCCATGAGGAGCCGGCCGGTTTCGACCGCCCGCTCGGCGCCAAGCACGGCCATGGCAAGAACCGCCCGACCTGGAAGGAGGAGCGCGAGAAGGAAGCCGCCGAGCTCGGCTTCAAGACGCAGCCCTATACGCTCATCATTGGCGGCGGCCAGGGCGGCATCGCGCTCGGCGCGCGGCTGCGGCAGCTCGGCGTGCCGACCGTCATCGTCGAGAAGAACGAACGGGCCGGCGACAGCTGGCGCAAGCGCTACAAATCGCTCTGCCTGCACGATCCGGTCTGGTACGACCATCTGCCCTATATCGACTTTCCCAGGAACTGGCCGGTCTTCGCGCCCAAGGACAAGATCGGCGACTGGCTGGAAATGTACGCCAAGGTAATGGAGCTGAACTACTGGTCGTCGACCGAGGCCATGAGCGCTGTCTATGACGAAGGGAAGAAGGAATGGACGGTGGTGGTGCGCCGCGACGGCAAGGACATCACGCTGAAGCCGAAACAATTGGTGCTGGCCACGGGGCAATCCGGCAAGGCCAACATGCCGAACTTCAAGGGCATGGACACATTCAAGGGCGACCAGCATCACTCCTCGAAGCATCCGGGACCCGATGCCTATGTCGGCAGACAAGCCGTCGTCATCGGCTCGAACAACTCCGCCCACGACATCGCCGCAGCCCTTTGGGAAGCCGGCGCTGATGTCACCATGGTGCAGCGCTCGACCACGCATATCGTCAAGTCCGACACGCTGATGGAGATCGGGCTGGGCTCGCTCTATTCGGAAAAGGCGGTCGCGAGCGGCATGACCACCGCCAAGGCTGACCTCGTCTTCGCCTCCCTGCCCTACAAGATCCTGCACGAATTCCAGATCCCGGCCTATGCCGAGATGAAGAAGCGCGACGACAAATTCTACAAGGGCCTGGAAAAGGCCGGCTTCATGCTTGACTGGGGCGATGACGGCTCCGGCCTGTTCATGAAATATCTGCGGCGCGGCTCGGGCTATTACATCGATGTCGGCGCATCCGACCTGATCATCGACGGGTCGATCAAGCTGAAAAGCGGTGTCGACGTGAAGGAGATCAAGGAGCATTCGGTCCTGCTCAGCGATGGATCGGAACTGCCGGCCGATCTCATCGTCTACGCCACCGGCTATGGCTCGATGAATGGCTGGGCGGCCGATTTGATCTCACGGGAGGTCGCAGACAAGGTCGGCAAATGCTGGGGCCTCGGCTCCAACACCACCAAGGACCCAGGCCCCTGGGAAGGCGAGCTGCGCAACATGTGGAAGCCGACGCAGCAGGAGGCGCTGTGGTTCCATGGCGGCAATTTGCACCAGTCACGCCACTATTCCCAGTTCCTGGCGCTGCAGCTGAAGGCGCGCATGGAAGGCATCGCGACGCCGGTCTACGCGCTGCAAGAGGTTCATCACAAGGGTTAGGTAGCGCCGCCGATGCGCTTCCAGTAGATGAGCGTGCCGGTCAGCCCGCCATGGGGTTTCAAGGCAAAGTCCGGTATTTCGCCAGTGAGCGTGAAGCCGAGTTTTTCGTAAAGGCCGGAAGCGCCCTCCTCGGTTGCGGTGTCCAGCACCAGAAGCGTGCGGCCTTTCTCGACGGCGAGCGTTTCGGCCGCCCGCATCAGCCGGCTCGCTATGCGTTTGCCGCGGTGTTCGACGCGGGTCATCAGCTTGGCGATCTCGGCCCGGTGCGGATGATTATCAGGAAAGTCGAGCAGCACGGTCACGGTGCCGACCAGAACCTCGCCCTTCCATGCACCCAGCACCGCTCTTTCACCTCTCTCTGCTGCCACCAACGAGTTGCCCCAGAAGGCCTCCGCCGATTGCCTGGATAAGGGATGCATGAAGCTGACGGAGCCGCCGGCCGCCACCGTCTCGATCAGGAGGTCGGCCAGCATGCCGCGCGTTTCAGCAGTCAGCGACCTGATTTCGATGGAACTCATGCCGGCACCTTCCCTTGCTAATCCAGACGCGCGACGCGGCGCCGTTTTCGTCTCGCCTTGATCGCGGCGATGCGATCGGTGTCTTTCGGCTGCAGATGCAGCCCGCGTTCGAGGATTTCGAGCGTGTATTCCTCATAGGTCAGGCCAAGCCGCTCGGCCTTTTCCATGCGCATCAGCATCACGTCACGGCTTGGCGCCTTCCACGCCTTGGCATGCGCTGCCTGCCAGGCCAGGAAGATGTAGGGATCGCCCTTGCCCCATGGCGGGCCCTTGTAATCATCGAGCGGCGGTCCGCCATTGTCGGAGCGCTTGGGACGTCTTGCCACGATTTCAGCCCCTGACCAGCGCGACCAGATAGTCGGCGGGCAGCTGCCCGACGGCATGGAACGTGCAGTCCGACGGCGCGCCGAGCGCCAGGCAGTCGCCGGGCTCGAGACTATGCACCATATCACCCTCGGTGAATTCGAGCCGCCCGGAGATCAGCCACATCTGCTGCTTGATGAAGGCATAGGACGCCGCCGGGAAACTCACACTGGCGCCAGCCGGCAGTTGCACCCGGATCAATTCGAGCGGCGTGTCTGAAACCGGCGACAGATGCCGACGGACATAGCCCGTACCGGGGTCGCGCCAAACCGGCTGCTCACTCTCGCGCAGCAGGCCGCCACCTTGCTGCTCGGCGCGTGCTATCAGCGTCGACAGCGTCATGCCGAAAGCAGCGGCGATGCGCACCAGCAGCGCGGCCGTCGGGCTGGTCATGCCGCGCTCGATAGTGCTGAGCATGGCTTTGGAGACGCCGGAGCGGTTCGCCAGGTCGGCCAACGACCAGTCCCGCAAGGCTCTTTCGGCGTGGATTCGTCTGCCTATCGTGGCCGACATGTCATTCGCTATATCAGTCATTCGTCCAATATATCGAATATTTGGATTCGGAAAAGAGGTCGGCCGGTTGAATTTTCGCTGACGGGTTAACCGCTGCTACACCATCCCGCATCACGCCACCTTAACCCCGTCTGTGTAGGATCCAGGCTCCACGGGAATGGGGATCGGATCGTATGTTTGTCGAGCGCGAAGCCTCCGTCGGCGAACCGACCTCGCAGGAGCGCCGCCGCGCAGAGCAGAGCGACAAGCGCATTCTCGGCAACGTCGTGCAGTGCGACGGTGCGCGCGCCACCATCAGCGCCTATGCCGACGACATCGAAGGCGCGGTCACCGGCCTGTGGACCGTCGGCAAGATGATCTCCATCAATCTCGGGACATCGCGCACCGTTGGTCTGGTCTACGAAATCGGCAAGTCGGATCGCGCCTGGAGCAATGAGGGACAAAACCCCATCGAGGTCAGCGTCGAGCTGATCGGCGAAGTGCGCGACGGCGCCGAACCGGGGGCCAAACCGGTGTTCGACCGCGGCATCACCACCTATCCTCATATCGGCGCCATAGCGCACCGCATCCGTACCCGTGATCTGCAGGCGATCTACGATCTCGCCGGGCGTCATTCGATCACCATCGGTACGCTGTCGCAGGATGAGTCGATCGACGCCAACATCGCTATCGACGACACGCTGGCGCGCCATTTTGCCGTTGTCGGCACAACCGGCGTCGGCAAATCCACCGCCATCTCGCTGCTGCTGCGCAAATCGATCGCCGCCCGGCCCGATCTGCGAATCCTCATTCTCGATCCGCACAATGAATTCGCGGCGTCCCTGCCTGAGTTCTGCGTCCGGGTCGATTCCAAGACGCTTGACCTGCCGTTCTGGATGTTCAGGCTTGAAGAATTCGCCGAAGTGCTGTTTCGCGGCCGAGAGGTCGTGCCGGAAGAAGTCGATGTCCTGCGCGACCTGATCCCCGCCGCCAAGAACCTCTATCGCAATCCGAGTTCAGGCTCTTACGTGCGCCGCGGCAGCGATGCGCTGACCGCCGACACGCCGGTGCCCTACCGCATGGTCGATCTCATCAAGCAGATCGACGAGCGCATGGGCCTCTTGGAAAGCAAGAACGACCGCCCGACGCTGAAATCGCTGAAGACGCGCATCGAGTCCGCCGCGTCCGACCCGCGCTATCGCTTCATGTTCAATTCGCGGCTGATCGAGGACACGATCCACGAGACGATCGGCAATATTTTCCGTGTGCCGCATCATGGCCGCCCGGTGACCTGCTTCGAGATGGCCGGCATGCCGTCCGAAGTGGTCAACTCCGTCTGTTCGGTGCTGGCTCGGCTCGCCTTCGACCTTGCGCTGTGGAGCGAGGGCCGGCTGAAGCTCTTGCTGCTGTGCGAGGAAGCACACCGCTATATGCCGGCCGATCCACGCCTTGGCTTCGCCCCGACAAGGCATGCACTGTCGCGCATCGCCAAGGAAGGCCGCAAATATGGCTGCTATCTCGGCGTCGTCACCCAGCGCCCGGGTGAACTCGATCCGACCATCCTGTCGCAATGCTCGACCTTCTTCGCAATGCGGCTGGCCAATGAGCAGGACCAGGCGATCATCCGCTCGGCGATCGCCGATTCCTCCGCCTCGACGCTGGCCTTCCTGTCCTCCATGGGCCAGCGCGAAGCCATCGCCTTCGGTGAAGGCGTGGCGACGACCATGCGGCTGAAGTTCGAAAAACTGGCGGAGAACCTGATCCCCGGCACCGCCAAGCGAGAGCAGGACGAGTTCTCGCAGGACGGCAACGACGTCGATCTCGCCGCCATCGTCGAGCNCAGACGTGTGCTCTTCCGATCTCGAAGCAGTGGATTCCGGCCGCCAGGCCGGCGATCCCGATTACCGCAAGCCGGCGACCGCCCAGCGCGTCCAGCCGGACGACGATTTCGACCTGCGCTACGGCCTCAAGCCCACAACCTTCGGCATGCGCCCGCAGAACGATTAGCCTGCACACCCTTCTGGCCACCGGCAAGCCGCGTCAACTTCCGAGATCAGCTTCGTCAGCCAGCTTGGGTAAATCACGCCAGAAAATTCGTCAGGCTGAGTCGGTCGGTGTCGACCTCGAGAACCGGAGCGGAGCGGACATTGAGTCCGTGAGCACCGGCCTACGCCGGCCGTAGCCATAGCTGCCGCCACCACCTCATGAGTGCTTCGGCCGGCGAAGGCCGGAAGCGCAGAAGACGGCATCAAACGGCCAGCCTCACGAATTTAATGCCGGGATTTCAGGCGCAGACGCGGTTGCGGCCTTGCCTCTTCGCCTCGTAGAGCTGGCGGTCGGCGCGGCGGTAGAATTCCTCGGCGGTTTCCTTCCGATCCCAGACGGCTAGTCCGACGCTGGTGGTGATCTTGAGGCGGACATTGCCCGACAGCACCGACATGTTGGCAATCGCTTTGCGGATGCGTTCGGCGAACTTCCCCAACAACTCCGCATCCATGTTGGGCGTAACGACGGCGAACTCCTCGCCCCCAAGCCGCGCCACCACATCGTGGTAGCGCGTCATGCCTTTGAGGCAATTGGCGACTGCCCTAAGCACCTCGTCGCCGACATCGTGGCCATGCGTGTCGTTGACCTGCTTGAAATGATCGAGGTCGAGGATCATGAGCCCGACGGGCTTTTCGATGCGGCGGAATTCCTCGAGATATTCCTTCAGCGCATCATCGAAATAGCGCCGGTTCTGCATGCCGGTAAGGCCGTCGGTCAATGCCGCATGTTGCAGCGTTTCCGAGCGGGCGCTGAGCGAAACCGTCATGGCGCGCAGCTTGCCCTCTTCCGTGGCCTGCCTACGAATCAGCGGGTAGATGAAGAACACGCCGAAGAACAGCGCTGTCGCCAGCAGCACCCCGGTGACAAACAGCAGCGTGTTGAGATAGGCGATCCTCTCGACCCGGGACGTCGCATCGTGACCGACCGCGATGGACTGCAATTGACCATAGGCATAAAGCGTCACCAGGCCTGCGGCCAGGATCACGAAAATAAAGACGAAAAATGCGGATTCCGCCTTGTGGAAACGCATCTGCTCCCCGTTGGAAAAGTACCCCCCGGATCTATGGCATGCCGGCGCCTTACGGACGGTTAATCCAGACAACCGGAGCGGGAATGTTCATTCCTACTTCTGTTTCTTTAATTGTATCAGCAGCACGAAAATCAAATCACGGCTTGCAGGCCGTCGCCGGGCTGCAATCTCAGCCATTCCGGTCCCAGCTGATGGCGAAACCACGTCGTTTGCCGTTTGGCATATTGCCGCGTCGCTGCCTTGCAGCGCGCGATGGCCTGAGGAAAGCTGATGTCACCCGCCATGGCAGCCGAAAGTTCGCGAACGCCGATCGCCTTCATCGCCGGCAGGTCGGGATCGAGGCCAAGCGCCGCAAGCCGTTTGACCTCATCGAGCGCGCCGAGATCGAGCATGCGGTCGAACCTTGTTTCGATCCGCTCGACAAGGGGGGCGCGGTCCGGCTCGATAACGAAGAACCGAGCGCTGTCGCGGTCGATCAGCGGCCGGCCGCGCGCTGCCTGCCATTCTAGGATGGAGCGGCCGGATGCGTCGAGCACCTCCAGCGCCCGCACGATGCGCTGGCCGTCGGTCGGCTTCAGCTGCATGGCGACCGCCGAATCTTCATGCATCAGGATGCGGTGCAGCTTGGCTGCGCCTTGCTCCTTTAACTCGTAGCGCCAGCGGTCGCGTACCTGCTGCGGAATGTCGGGCATTTCCGAAATGCCCTCGGCAAGTGCGCGAAAATAGAGCCCGGTGCCCCCGACGAAAATCACCGGACGTTCGAAGCCGGCGCCATCGGGTCGCCGGGCAAGCGTGCCGTCATCGATCAGCTTCATCACGTCGCGCAGCCCGGCGCCGGTGGAATAGGCGGTCGAGGGATGCACGTGGCCATAGAGAAAGTGCGGCGCGCGGGCGAGATCGGCGGCATTCGGCCGCGCCGTCAGCACGTCGAGCACCGAGTAGCCTTGCATGGAATCGGTGTTGACGATGACACCGCCCTTGCGTTCGGCGAGATCGAGCGCCAGCGCCGACTTGCCGCTGGCGGTCGGCCCGGCTATCAGGATCGCGTTCTTCACGCGGCCCTCGCCCGCCTGCCCGCCCTCGCCTAGCTGCTTGGAAGTCTCGATGCCGCTCATTGCCACGCTTGTGTCTCACCCCGTCCGCCGCGCGATGTCGGCCTCGCTTGCGAATATGGCCTCACGGTCGGTCGGCGCAAGCGCTGTTCGCTGGCTGGGCGAAGGCGTCGCCTGCGATCTGGTGTTGCCCGAGGGGGCAGAAGCCGCTGAGGCAAGTGCGGCCTTGCGCACAGCACTTGGTTCAGAGCCGGTCGACGTGATCGTTCAGCAGGCCGAAAGCCGCCGCAAGACAATCCTGCTTGCCGATATGGATTCAACCATGATCGACCAGGAATGCATCGACGAACTCGCCGACGAGATCGGCGTCAAGGACCGCGTCGCCGCCATCACCGCACGCTCGATGAACGGCGAGATCGCTTTCGAGCCGGCGCTGCGTGAACGCGTGGCGCTGCTGAAAGGCCTCGATGCCGCCGTCGTCGACCGCATCATCGCGAACCGCCTGACGCTGGCGTCGGGCGGCCGCGCTCTGGTGCAGACGATGCGCGCCAATGGCGCCTGGACGGCGCTTGTCTCCGGCGGCTTCGACGTCTTCACCAGCCGTGTCGCCGCCATGCTCGGCTTCGAGGAAAACCGTGCCAACCGCCTGATCGAGGAGAACGGGCGCTTTGCCGGCCTGGTCGCCGAGCCGATCCTCGGCCGCGCCGCCAAGGCCGATGCGCTGAACGATATCTCGGCCCGCCTCGGCCTGACGCCATTCGATGCGATTGCGGTCGGCGACGGCGCCAACGACCTCGACATGATCCGCCTGGCCGGCACCGGTGTCGCGCTCCACGCCAAGCCGGCCGTTGCTGCCGAAGCCAAGGTCCGCATCGACCATGGCGATCTCACCGCGCTGCTTTATCTCCAGGGCTACCGCCAGGAAGAGTTCGCCCAATGAAACCGATGCGCACCGAGCGCCTCATCCTGCGCAACTGGGAAGACCGCGATCGCGAACTCTTCCACCGCATCAATTCGGACGAGCGGGTGATGGAATTCTTTCCGTTCCGCCGCGACCGCGCCGAGACGGATGCCAAGATGGACGAGTTTCGGGGCTGGATCGCCGAGGACGGCTTTGGTTTTGCCGCCGCCGAGATCGCCGCGACTGGGGAATGCATCGGCTTCGTCGGTCTCTTAAAGACCGATCACGTGCCGTCCCTGCCTTCCGATACGATCGAGATCGGCTGGCGGTTGGCGCCGGAATTCTGGCGCAAGGGCTATGTCACGGAGGCCTCCGAAGCCTGGCTCGCCTTTGGCTTCGAAACGCTTGACCGCGACGAGATCGTCTCCTTCGCCGTCGCGGCCAACCGCCGCTCGACGGCCGTCATGGAGCGTCTTGGCATGAGCCCTGACCCGGCTCGCGATTTCGATCACCCATCCATCCCTGACAGCCACCCGCACCTCAAGCGGCATGTCCTCTACAAACTGTCGCGCACGGACTGGCAGGCACGAAAAAGGGCGGCTCGCTAGCCGCCCTTTCCCTGAAGACAATCGGTTATGGGGCTTTCCGGACTCAATCCATCCGGATCGTCACGAAGCGCAACTCGCCTGTCTTGGACGCCAGCATCAAGAGCGCATTCTTGCGGCCCTGCTCCTTCAGCGCGCCGATCCGGTCCATCACGTCCTTCGGGGTCGCGACCGATTCCTGGGCGATTTCGGTGATCACCTCGCCGGCCTGGATGCCGCGCTCGGCGGCGGCCGAATCCTTGGTGACGTCGGTGATGACGACGCCGGAGACGTCGGCCGCGATGCCGAATTTTTTCCGTGTGTCGTCATTGAGCTCGCCGACGGTCATGCCGAGCACCGAGGCCGTGGAGACCGCGGGCGCCTTGTCGCCGCCCTTGTCCTCATCGGTAGTGCCGTCCTCACCGGCAGCGACCTTCTCGCCGTCCTCAAGCCGGCCGAGCGTCACCTTCACCGTCTGCTCGACGCCCTTGCGCACGATGATCACGTCGACCGCCTTGCCGACCGGGCTTTCCGCCACGACGCGCGGCAGGTCGCGCATTTCATGGATGTCCTTGCCATCGAACTTGATGATGACGTCGCCGGCGAGAATTGTGCCGTTGTCGACCGGTCCGCCCTTGATGACGCCGGCCACCAGCGCGCCCTTGGCGGTCGCCATGCCGAGGCTCTCGGCGATGTCGTCGGTCACCGGCTGGATGCGCACGCCGAGCCAGCCGCGACGGGTCTCGCCGAACTGGCGCAGCTGGTCGACGACGCCCGAGGCAAGCTGCGAGGGGATGGAGAAACCGATGCCGATCGAGCCGCCCGACGGCGAGATGATCGCCGTGTTGATACCGATGACCTCGCCCAGGCTGTTGAACAGCGGCCCGCCGGAATTGCCGCGGTTGATGGCGGCGTCGGTCTGGATGAAGTCGTCGTAGGGGCCGGAATTGATGTCGCGGTTGCGGGCCGAGACGATGCCGACCGTCACCGTGCCGCCAAGGCCGAACGGATTGCCGATCGCCATCACCCAGTCGCCGACGCGCATCTTGTTGGAATCGCCGAATTTCACCGCCGTCAGCTTGTGGCCCTTCGGGTCGACCTTGAGCACCGCCACGTCGGTCTTGGTGTCGGTGCCGACCAGCGTCGCCTTCAGCGTCACGCCGTCGGAGAAATTCACCTCGATATCGTCTGCATCGGCGATGACGTGGTTGTTGGTGACGACAATGCCTTGCTCGGCGTCGACTACGAAGCCGGAGCCCAGCGACTGCACCTTTTGCGCGCCGCCATCCTTGTCGCCGCCACGGTTCTTGAAGAAGTCGTCGAAGAAATCCTGGAACGGCGAACCCTCCGGCAGCTGCGGCATCGGCACCGCGCCCGGACCTTCCGTGCCCTTCACGGTCTGCGAGGTCGAGATGTTGACCACCGCACCGAGCAGGCCTTCGGCGAGGTCGGCAACCGAAGCCGGTCCGTCCGCGGCCACCGTCGGCGTCACGAAAGCCGGAACGGCAAGCGCGCCGACCATAAGTGCCGCAGCACCTGCGATGAACGTCCGCCGCGCCGCGCGCAGAAGGGTGTTGGATGTCATCGAAAGCCTCCCGGAATCTGAAAAGAAAAAGCGCTTCGGCAAAACGCCGCGTCGCGTCATGTTGGCAAGAAATACGGCACGTTTGCGGCTATGGCCACATCAGGAGGATAAATCCTCCGTTACACCTTAGAGCGGTTCGCCGTTTCGCGGAAACGGCGAACCGTTCAATCCCTTTGCTTTTACGCAATTCCGGACGGAAAACCGCTCACACTTTCCTGGAATTGCAGATCAGCGGTCTTCAGCCACGCACCAACCAGACGATGCCGACGCCGATGGCGATCGCCACCAGCCCGACGATGCGCAGCGCAATTTCCGGCGTCGACAGCACTTCGCCGGCAAGACGTTTGGCAAGGCCGGGAAAGCCGCCATAGACCAGGCCCTCGACAACGAGGACCAGGCCTATGGCCGCAAGGAAATCCTGCACCGCCCTACTGGGCGGGTGCAGGTTGTGCAGCCGGCGCGGCAGGTGCCGTCGCCGGCGCGGCAGGTGCCGTCGCCGGAGCCGCAGGCGCCGCCGGCTTCGCGTCCGTCCCGTCCGGATTGCGGAAGAAGCGGAAGAACTCCGAGTTCGGCGACAGCACCATCGTCGTCCCGGAGTTGTCCAGCGCCGTGCCATAGGCATTCATCGACCGGTAGAAGTCGAAGAACGCCGGATCGCGTTTGTAGGCGTCGGCAAAGGTCGCGCTGCGCTGGGCTTCACCTTCACCACGCAGGATTTCCGATTCCTTGCGCGCTTCGGCGACGATTTCCACCACTTCGCGGTCGGCGCGGGCGGTGATGCGCTGCGCGGCCTCTTTGCCGCGTGCCCTCAGCCGTTCGGCCTCGGCCAAACGTTCGGCCTTCATGCGGTCGAAGGTCTGCTGCGAAACCTCGGCCGTCAGATCGGTTCGGCGGATGCGCACATCCTCGATCTGCAGGCCGAGCGAGGTGGCGTCGGGCCGAAGCTGATCGCGCACTTCGCGCATCATCACGGCCCGCTCTTCCGAAAGCGCCGCCTCGAAGTCGCGCAGACCGTAGACACGGCGCAGCGCCGCATCGAGACGCGTCCTCAGTCGTGCTTCGGCCAGTGTGATCTGACCGGACACGGCTGAGCGGAACACGCGCGGATCCGAGATGCGGTACGCGATGAAAGCGTCGACCTCGTAGAACTTGCCGCCCGAAACCTGGACGCGGATGTTGTCGAGATCGAAGCGCAGCACCCTGTTTTCGATCAACTGCACGCTGTCGGCGTCGAAGAAGGCGAAAGGCGCCTTGAAATAGATGCCGGGTTCATTCTTGACGTCGACGATCTCGCCGAACCGCAGCACGAGCGCCTGCTGGCGCGCGTTGACCACGAAGACCGAGGAGTAGAGCAGGAACAGAAGCACGGCCGCGATGACCGCGATGATGGGATGACGATTGGCCATCACTGGGCTCCTCCCGTGGTCGCAGGCGGCGGCGCCTTCGGTTGCAGTGCCGGCAGCGGCAGATAGGGAACGACCCCTTGCCCATTGCCCTGTTCGACGATCACCTTGTTGGAATCCTTCAGCACCTTCTCCATCGTTTCCAGATAAAGCCGCCGGCGCGTAACATCGGGCGCCTTGGCGTATTCGTCATAGACCGAGATGAAGCGCTGCGCCTCACCTTCGGCTTCCTGGACGACACGGTTCTTGTAGGCTGCCGCGTCCTCGCGGATCTGCGCCGCGGCGCCACGCGCCTGGCCAAGCTTCTGGTTGGAATACTGGTTGGCCTGCTCGACGAACTTGTCTTCGTCCTGCTCGGCGCGCTGCACTTCGTCGAACGCGTCGGCCACTTCACGCGGCGGCGCCGCGTCCTCGATCGAAACCGCGTTGACATTCAGGCCGGCCTTGTAGCCGTCCAGCGTCGTCTGGATGATTTCACGCACCGACGCGGCGATGCCCTGACGGTCGTCGCGGAAGATGTCCTGGGCCGGTCGCCGGCCGACCGCTTCGCGCATGGCGCTCTCTGCGACCTGCTGCAGCATGCCTTCTGGGTCGGAGACGTCGAACAGATAGGCCCGGGGATCGGAGACCTGGTAGGCCACCGAAAACTGGACGTTGACGATGTTCTGGTCGCCGGTAAGCATCAGCCCCGACGAGTTGCCGCTCGTCGCGCCGCCACCACCGATATCGACGAGTTGTTCGGCGATGTTGGCCGTCTCGACGGTTTCGACGGGCCACCAATGGAAATGCAGACCTGGCTGCGACAGCTCCGCCTTCGGCTTGCCGAAGCGCAGCTCGACCGCAACCTCGTCCGGCTGCACGGTGTAGACCGCCTTGAACGCCCACAGCACGATCAGAGCCGCTGCGATCAGCGCAAAGACGGCCGGGCTGGCGCCGCCACCACCGGGCAGCGCGCGCCGCAGCCGGTCCTGGCCGCGGCGGATGATGTCTTCGAGATCGGGAGGTGACCCCGGCGGGCCGCTAGGCCCCTTCGGTCCCTGCCCCCAGGGTCCCTGATTGTTGCCGCCGCCGCCCCATGGGCCGCCGCCGCCGCTCTTGTCGTTCCAGGGCATGAATGTCCTTTCGCTTGGGATTCCCTCAGCGCCGACGTTGCGGCGCAAAATCCAGTTGTTCTTCTATAGGGACGCAGCGATGCGCTTTCAACGCGATCCGCTGCCGAGCATGTCCGTTTTGGACGTTCGCGACCCTTTTATCGTCTCAATGCACGCCGCGGCGTCGCTCGTAAACCGAATAGCGCGTCGCATGGCTGTCCTTTTCACCGGCCGGAACGTCCTGAGCGCTGACAAGGCGCCACAAATCCGGATCTATGTCGGGAAAATGCGCGTCGCCATCGACCGTCGCCAGCACATGGGTGACGTGCAGCCGGTCTGCCAGCGGTAGCGCCTGCGCATAGATCTCGCCGCCACCGATGACGCAGATTTCGTCGACGCCGGCCATGCAACGCCCGCGCACCGTGGCCAGCTGGATCGCGGCTTCCAGCGAGTGCGCCACCTCGATGCCCTCGGCGCGCCAGGCCTTGTCGCGGGTCACCACGATGTTCAATCGGCCCGGCAGCGGCCGGCCGATGCCTTCATAAGTCTTGCGGCCCATGATGACGGGCTTGCCCATCGTATCGGCCTTGAAGCGCTTGAGATCGGTGGACAGCCGCCACGGCAAGCCGCCGTCGCGCCCGATGACGCCGTTCTGAGCAATGGCGACATAGATTGCGACGTCCATCAGTTGGCTTCCCCGGCGCCGTCATCCGACGGCTCCAAAAGCAATATGTCGATGTTGTGCTCGGGATAGAAATCCTGCGCCTTCGTCTCGAAGGTCGTCGGCCCAACCTTCTTGACATTGCCGCCGCAAAACGAGATCAGCGCTTTCGGGTTGCCCTTGTCGACGGTCAGCTTGAACTTGCCGATGCTGCCATTGGCCCAGTTGCCGCCGGTGGTCAGGATATAGGCAATGCGGTTCTCGTAAAAATGCGGATAACCGTCGGCCTTGGCGGCCTGCCGCACCGCATTCTCGAAGCTGTCGTCCATGCAGTAGCGGGTCTTGTAGTTCGTGTACTGGCTGCCCTCGGTGAACTTGCCGTCATAGAAGAAACTCACCGATGACGTGCCGCCGACGCTCGGTTTGTAGCGGTGCGAGACGTGGACATCCTTGTTGGCCGGAAATATCGCGCGCCACCAATAGGTCGAGCGCAACTGCCACCACGGCGTATAGACCTTGTTCGCCTCGGTACCGTCGCTGCCCGTATCCTCGATGATGATGCCGCGGTTTTCCCAATCCTCGGCGACCGTTTTCGGCAGCTTCGCCAGGGCCGCCTTGGCCGCATCGCCGAACGGATTGAACGGCACGTTCTGCGCCTTCAGATCGGCGCCGATATCGATGCCGACAGCAAACACTTTCTGCTCGAGCTGCGGCTTTGCCGGCGCTCCGTCGATCGTCACCTCGAAGCCAAGGAAATTGTCGCTCTGGTTTTCCGGGATGGCCGGCATTTCCTCCGGATTGCCTTCGATGTCCGGCAGCGGAAAAGCGACGATGGCATTTACATCCTTGTCGGTGTTGTTGTGGAAGACGTAGTCGACCGTGATCTTTTCCGGCGAGATATAGAGGTCCTCGCTTTGCATCGACACCGCGTCGCTACGCGACAGGATCAGGCCACCTGTGCCGAGTTCGGCGGTCGTATCATTGGCCAGCGCGGGCACAGCTAAAAGCGCCAGCGCTACGGACAGAACATATTGCAACATCGAAGCCCCTCGCCAAGAATGCCGCGACCCTAGCCGTTTCAATGTGGCGTTTCAAAGCCTTCCGTCTCCCAGCAGGACGCCACAGTGTCTGGACACGCCAATCGGCGGTCTGGACTAACAGGTTTCGATCGGGCAGGAGTTCGCGTCATGCGCAAGCTTCTCGTCATCGGCATCGGCGCCGGCAATCCCGACCATATGACCGTGCAGGCCATATCAGGCCTAAACCGGGCGGACGTCCTGTTTATCCCCGACAAGGGGGCGAAGAAGAACGACCTTGCCGAATTGCGCCGCCATATCTGCGACCGTTTCGTCAGCAATCCGAAATCGCGCCGCGTCGAGTTCGACGTGCCGGTGCGCGCCGAGCCGGCGCCTTCCTATCGCTCGACCGTCGATGACTGGCACGAGGCCATCGCCCAGATTTATGAGAGCCTGGTCCGCGACGACCTTGCCGAGGACGGCTGCGGCGCCTTCCTGATCTGGGGCGACCCCTCGCTCTATGACAGCGCGCTGCGCATCCTCGCGCGCGTACGACTGAGGGGCAATGTCGCATTCGAACTGGAGGTCATTCCCGGCATCACCGCCGTCCAGGCGCTAGCCGCCGGCCACAAGATGGCGCTGAACCGCATCGGCGACCCCGTGCTGATCACCACCGGCCGCCGCCTCGCCGAACAAGGCATGCCGCACAATGCCGGCAGCGCCGTGGTCATGCTCGACGGCAAATGCGCCTTCAACACGCTGGCAGACAAGGATCTGATCATCCATTGGGGCGCCTATCTCGGCACACCGGACGAGATCATCGTTTCCGGTCGCCTGGGTGATGTCGGCGAGGAGATTGAGAGGACGAGAGAAGAAGCCCGGAAAAGAAAGGGCTGGATCATGGACACCTATCTGCTGCGTAAAGCAGGAGAGCCCGAGGAATAGCGCGCTCAAAGGTCGAGTTCCTTCGCGCCCCCCTCTGTCCTGCCGGACATCTCCCCCTCTAGTGGGGAGATTGGCCGTCACGGAGGATTTCGCCAATCGCCTAACAGATTAGCGCCCGTCTACGGGCTAGCTGATCTCCCCCCTTGCGGGGGAGATGTCCGGCAGGACAGAGGGGGGTGTGACGGATCGCAAGCTTCAACCCTCACCCAGCATCAATCTCCGCCTGCAAGGCGTCCATATGCGTGGCCGCCGCTGCCGCCGCAGCGCGCTCGATAGCGCGAAAACGGCTGACAACTGCAAGGCCAACTGAGGTCAGCTGTGCGCCGCCGCCCTTTTTGCCGCCGGTCTGCGCCGCGACCAGTGGCTTGCCGAACACACGGTTCATATCTTCCACCAGATCCCAGGCGTGCTTGTAGGACATCTCCATGCCGCGTGCCGCAGCCGAGATCGAGCCGAAAGTGTCGATCTGCTCCAGCAATTCGATCTTGCCCGGACCTATGCGCCCGTCCGGATCGAGATTTATCCGCAGGCTCAGCGACGGCATCTCTTGTCCTCCACAGTCACACTAGCCCCTCTCGACCCATAGCGCTATTCCAAAACGATATAGCGGCTATCAGCCATCCGCTTCGGCCGGCAGGCCGGCGCCGGTGTTGGCACGGTCGAAACTGACCGTCTTGATCACCGCGAACACCTTGCCGCCGAGTTGAAGGTTCAGTACCTGCCTGGATTGTTCGGTAATGCGCGCAAGCACGGTTGCGCCATTGCAGTCGATGCCGATTTCGACCGTCGGCCCCTCGCCCGAGCCGATTGCGACGATGGCGCCCGGCAGGATGTTGAGCGCACTGAGACCTTTCGGCTGTTCGGTGGCTATCATCACGTCGCGGGCGCGGATTCGGATGCGCACAGGCGCGCCGACCGAGACCGCCAATTGCGGCACCCGGATTTCGCCCGCCGCCGAGCCGAGCACGGTCATCCCGAAGATCTCATCATGGCGCAGCACCTTGGTGTCGAGAACCGCGCCGCCCTCGCCGCGTTCCTCCGCCGGCAGCAATTCGAGCCGTTGCATGATCGCGCCGGTCGGGCCTGAGGCAGCGACCTTGCCTTGCGCCATCACCACCACGTCGCTGGCCAGCCGCGCCACCTCGGCGACGGAGTGGCTGACATATACGATGGGCAGCTTGGTCTCGTCGCGCAGCCGCTCGATATAGGGCAGGATCTCGGCTTTGCGCGCATCGTCGAGCGAGGCCAGCGGCTCGTCCATCAACAGCAGTTTCGGGCTGGCAAGCAGCGCCCGGCCGATCGCCACGCGCTGCTTCTCGCCGCCCGAGAGCTTTGCCGGTCGCCGGTCGAGCAGAGGACCGATGCCGAGCAGTTCGACGACCGCGTCGATATCCGCATAGCGCTCCGCCGGTGGCGTGAACCAGCGGCCATAGCGCAGATTGCCGGCCACGCTCATATGCGGAAACAGCCGCGCGTCCTGGAACACCATGCCGATCCGGCGCTTGTGCTTCGGCACGAAAATGCCGGCATCGGTGTCGACCAGCACACAGCCGTCGACCGCGATACGGCCCTTGGTCGGCCGGATCAGGCCGGCGATCACGTTGATCAGCGTCGTCTTGCCGGAGCCCGATGGCCCGAACAGCGCCGTCAGCCGCCCGGCGCTTTCGAAACGCGCGTCGACGGCGAAACCGCCGAGCCGATGGCTGATGTCCACCAGCACGCTCATTCGATGTCCATCCGCCGGCCGACGCGCCGCGCCAGCACTTCCGAGGCGACCAATGCGGCCATCGAGATGACGATGGAGATCAGCGTCAGCCTGAGCGCCCCGTCATCGCCGCCAGGCACCTGCGTGAAGGTGTAGATCGCCGAAGGCAGCGTCTGCGTCTCGTTGGGAATGTTGGAGACGAAGGTGATGGTGGCGCCGAACTCGCCCATCGCCTTGGCGAAGGACAGGATCGAGCCGGCGATCAGCCCGGGCAGGATCAGCGGCAGCGTGATGGTGGCGAAGACCCAAATCGGGTTGGCGCCGAGCGTTCCCGCCGCTGCCTCCATTTTGCGGTCGACCGCCTCGATCGACAGCCGGATCGCCCGCACCATCAGGGGAAAGCCCATGATACCGCAGGCCAGTGCGGCGCCGGTCCAGCGAAACGAGAAGACGATGCCGAAATGCTCGGCCAGGAACGCTCCCGCCGGCCCGCGCCGGCCGAAGGTAAGCAGCAAGAGATAACCTGTCACCACCGGCGGCAGGATCAACGGCAGGTGAACCACACCGTTGAGCAGCGTCTTGCCCCAGAATTTTCCGCGGGCCAGCAAAAGCGCCATCAAGATGCCCGGCGGCAGGCTGAACAGCATCGCCACCGTCGCCACCTTGATCGACAGCCGGACCGCATTCCATTCGTCGGGAGTGAGGTCCAGCAGCCAGTTCATGCGTCAGCCGCTACCTTAATTGCTCGGCGTGAGCACGGTGAAACCCTGATCCCTAAACAGCTCCACCGCCTTGGCGGACTGCAGGCACTTCAGGAAAGCCGGGGTATCCTTGTCCTTCGAATCGGTGGTCTGGGCAACCGGATAGATGATCGGCGGGTGCGAATCCTCCGGGAAGGTGCCGACCACCTTGACTCCCTTGTCGGCATGCGCGTCGGTGGCATAGACGATGCCGAGCGCGGCCTCGCCCGTTGAAACCAGCTTCAGCGCGGCGCGCACATTCTCGGCCTGCGCCACCTTGCCTTCGACCGACGACCAGACGCCGAGCGATTCAAGTGCCGCCTTGCCATACTTGCCGGCCGGCACCGCCTTGACGTCGCCCATGGCGAGCTTGCCGTCGCTGATCAGCTTGGCGAGGTCGAAGCCTTTCTCGATCCTGGTCTCGACCTTGGAATCCTGTGGCGCCACCAGCACGATCTGGTTGCCGAGCAGTTTCACCTCGGTTTCCGGCTTGGTCAGTCTCTTGTCGGAGAGGTACTTCATCCAGTCGAGATCGGCCGAAATGAACACATCGGCGGGCGCCCCGCTTTCGATCTGCTTGGCCAGCGCCGAGCTCGCGGCGTAGGAGACGGTCGCCGCTTCACCGACATCGGCTTCGCAGGCCTTGGTGACGGCGTCGAGCCCGTCCTTGAGGCTGGCTGCGGCAAACACGATCACCTTGTCTCCCGCGTGAGCCGCCGGCATCGCGGCCATCAGAGCTACGGCAAAGCCGCCAATCGCGATTGCCCTCATACCAAAACCTTTGTGCCCCAACATGAAAACTCTCCCTGGGCTTGAAATCTGCTGGCTCGACTCCTGCCGACCGATATATCTGGATGAATATAACAAGGGAAGGCCGCCTCCTGCGAAAGCGTATGTTCGGCATCGATTGTTCTGGTTTGGACGTGCACCGAAACCCGGAAAGGAACTCCGATGAAGATCAGCGCCCGCAACATCCTCAAGGGAACGATCGTCGAGATCGTCAAAGCACCTCGCCTGTCCGCGGTGATGTCGCCGGCTCCGTCGTCACGCTTCGATCACCAACGAGGCCGTTGCCGATCTCAAGCTCGAAAAAGGCAAGCAGCCTATGCCATGATCAAGGCAACCGACGTCATGGTCGACATCGATTGAGGGTCGGAATTGATTGACGGTGGACGGATCAGACCGCGATCGGCGCCTTGATCGACGCGTCGGCAAAATAGTTTTCCAGCCGGAAATCCTCGAAGCGGAAGGCGAACAGGTCCTTCACCTCCGGATTGATCCACAGCGTCGGCAGCGCCTTGGGCGTGCGACGCAATTGCTCGCGCGCCTGCTCGAAATGGTTGGAATAGAGATGCGCATCGCCCAGCGTATGGACGAACTCGCCGGGCTTTAGCCCGGTCACCTGCGCCACCATCAGGGTCAGCAGCGCGTAGGAAGCGATGTTGAAGGGTACCCCGAGAAAAATGTCGGCCGAGCGCTGGTAGAGCTGGCAGGACAGCTTGCCGTCCGAGACGTAGAACTGGAACAGGCAGTGGCAGGGCGGCAGCGCCATCGCCTCCACTTCGGCCGGGTTCCACGCCGAAACGATCAGCCGGCGTGAATTCGGATTCCTGCGTATCTCCTTCAGAACATTGGCAATCTGGTCGATCGACCCGCCATGGCCATCCGGCCAGGAGCGCCACTGCTTGCCATAGACCGGGCCGAGATCGCCATTCTCGTCGGCCCATTCGTCCCAGATCGAAACGCCATGATCTCTAAGGTATTTGATGTTGGTGTCGCCGGCCAGGAACCACAGGAGTTCATGGATGATCGACTTCAGATGCAGCTTCTTGGTGGTGGTGACGGGAAAGCCGCGCGACAGGTCGAAGCGCATCTGGTACCCGAACACCCCACGCGTGCCGGTGCCCGTGCGGTCGCCACGGTCGGCGCCATTGTCCAGCACATGCTGCAAAAGGTCGAGATACTGGCGCATCGGCTTCGCCTCGATTCGGGGTTACCGCCATCATAACCGACTGGCCGCCGGCCGAACACAGCAAAAGGACCAGAACGCGGCTTGCCCCATCACTCTTCAAGGGTTAGCGTTGCCCCTCACCTGCCTGCCGGCATCCTCTCCCCGTATAGGGACGGGGAGAGGGGCGCTGTGATCAGCGGTTTCGCCAATCACAAGCGTTCGAGAGAGAGAGCCAAGGCTGCGGTCAGCCCTTTCTCCCCGTCACTATACGGGGAGAAATGCCCGGCAGGGCAATGAGGGGCGGTGCTGACCTCCGGTGAGGAGCAAAATCAAACGCGCGCTCTGCCTATCGGCAATAATCTCTACAAAGAGCCGAGCTTGCCCAGATCCTTGGCGACCAGATAGTAGAAAGTCACGCGGCTCTTGGAGCTGTCGGCGGCCAACGCCTTGCAGGTCTTCTCGATCGCTGAGTCCGCTTTCGCCCCGTCGGTCACGCCAAGTTTCTTGGCAACCCAGTTGGTCTTGACGCGCTCCAATTCCTTGGGGTCGGTGCAGGATACCAGCGAGGAATCGCGGTTGCGCAGCGCGATGCCCAGATGTTTCACAATCTTGGCAACCACATCGGCATTTGCGGCGGCGTCGTATTTCTTCACGTCTGCGAGATAATCGGCCATCAAATTTCCCCATGTCGGCGCCACGGGATCCGATCGATGAGGGCTGTGGCGCGCTGCCGCAACTTGTGCGCTCGGTCGATACTCCTCACCATCGCAAAGCTTCGGTTGAGACCGCCCGCGAGTCAACCCTCGGCGCCGCAGTTTGGTGCGGCCAAGAAGTGTCATTGCGGCCTTTCATTTTGTGCGCCCGCCCCCTATATTCGTTTTGTCGGCTTGACCGACTATGGCGATAAATGGGCGATGTAATAAGCCGTTCGGACCCGGGGGCGGTACCCGGCGCCTCCACCAAGAACCGTTCTGTGATCAGAGCGGCTGTTGCTGGGGGCGAAATAGGATCGACGAAGGTGTAAAGATCGTACTTTTGCCCGGCATGGTACCACCGTCATCGGGCTAAACCTGTAGTTGCAAATGACAACTATGCGGAAGCACGTCTCGCCGCGTAAGCGGTGCGATAGCTTCAAATCAAGCCCTAGAGGTTCGCACTTCTAGGCGGGGTTCGGAGGTACCTGGCAACAGAAACCTCCACTTCTCCCCTCCTCGATATCGTACGCTCAATGCCGGCTGCCGCTGGCCGGATTTCGCATGACGATGGGCCGCGAAGCCTACACCAAATTGAGCCATGAGCTGGTGCAATTTGCCGCTGGCGTCGGTCGAAGGCCGTGGTTCTGGCCGGGGCCGGATTACCCCAGACGTGAAAAAGGCCGGGATGACCCGGCCTTTCCGGTCGATTGCGGTCAGCTTACTCGGCCGGCGCTTCAACGGCTTCGCGCGAGCGGCCAAGCGTCAGTTTGGCCAGCGTGAACGAGATCACCGCGCAGAGCGTGATGCCGGCCACCATGGGCAGCGGGGTGCCGTCGAAGAAGATGCCGGCGACGCCCATCGCCAGCGCACCGATGGCGAAGTGCAGGGTGCCCATCAGCGCCGAGGCCGTGCCGGCGATCTCGCCATGCTCTTCCATGGCCAGCACCGACGTCGTCGGGATGACCAGGCCGAGGAAGCCGTAGCCGACGAACAGCAGTGCCGCCATCACATCGAGCCGGTCGACGCCGGTCGCCATGACTGCGAACAGCACCACCATCGTCGTGGCATAGCCGGTCACCGCCACCCAGACGACGCGCTTCAGCCCGAAGCGCTCCGACAGCAGTCCCGTCAGCTGCGACATGCCGATGAAGGCGACCGCATTGATCGAGAAGAACACGCTGTAGACGGAAGGCGACAGCCCGTAATGGTCGATCAGAATGAAGGACGAACTCGAGAGGTAGACGAAGAAGCTGGCGATGCCGAAGCCGGCGATCGCCACCAGGCCGAGGAAATTGCGGTCACCCATGAGGAAGCGATAGCCGGCGAGTGCGGTTCCGAAGGAGGAACCGACGCGTTCTTCCGCCGGCCGCGTCTCCTTCAGCGAGGTCGCCAGCAGAATGGTGGCCAGCAGGGCCGCGCCCGTCACCGTCCAGAATACGGCGCGCCAGCCGAAATTCTCGATGATCTGGCTGCCGGTCAGCGGCGCCAGGATCGGCGACACCGAAAACACCAGCATCAGCAGCGACATCAGCTTGGCGGCTTCGGTGCCGGTGTGCAGGTCGCGCACGATGGCGCGCGGCACCGCCATGCCGGCGCTGGCGCCCAGTCCCTGCAGAAAGCGGAAGGCGATCAGCCATTCGATGGTCGGGCTCATGGCCGAACCGATACCGCCGACCATGAACAGCGCAAGGCCGCCGTAAAGCGGCAGCTTGCGGCCGACCATGTCGGAGATCGGTCCGACGACGATCTGGCCGAAGCCCATCGACAGGAAGAAGATCAAAAGGCTCATCTGAACGGCGGCGGTGCCGGCATGCAGATCCTCGCCGATCGAAGGCAACGCCGGCAGATACATGTCGATGGCGAAGGGGCCGATAGCGGACAACAGGCCGAGCACGACCGCGATGCGGAGGAATTTGGGACTCATGATAAAGGCTTCTTTCAAGTCTGGTTGGCGCCGCCAACGCGACGACTAACCCTAGGACGTTCCATCCCGTTGAAATCCGACGGCTCAGAGCGAGATTATTCGTCTCTACGGAGCGAATTCCCATTTATTGTGTCCACAAATTTAGACAGCCTTGTCTAATTCGTCAATCACCTCTATATAGATTTCTATGAAGCTTGCCGTTTCTCCTGACATTTTCCCGCCACGCGGCCACGAGGCCAAGCGTATGTCGATCATCGATGCGGCGGCTTCGGTCTTCTGCCGGGAAGGCTTTGCCGGCGCCAATATCGACCTGATCGCGGTGGAGGCCGGCGTGTCGCGCCAGACCATCTACAATCACCACCGCGACAAGGAAAAGCTCTTCATGGCTGTGGTGCGCGATCTGACGGAGCGCTGCAATGCCGGCATCTTCGCCACCTTCGCCTCTTTCCCAGACCAGCCGAAGGATCTGGAAGCCGACCTGATCGGCTTTGCCGTGCGCATGAATCAGAACTGCATCTGCAACCGCGACGGACGCTTCCTGCGCAAGCTGATCCAGACCGAAGGCGAGCGCTATCCCGAGCTCTTCGCAGAATGGCGCGACCAAGGGCCGGGCCGGACCTGGCCCGCACTTGCCGCCCGTTTTGCCCGCCTCGCCCATGCCGGCCATCTCGCGGTCGACGATCCCGATGTCGCCGCACGCCAGTTCCTGGCGCTAGCCAACGCCGAACTGCAGACCACCTTCATGCTAGGCGGCATGCCGTCGGAAGACGAAGTGTTGCAATCCGCCACCCACGGCGTGCGCACATTCCTGCGCGCCTTCGGCAAGCGCAGATCAGCGGCAGCGGTGGAAAAACAGCTGGCCAGCGCCTGAACGTCAAAGCCGGCGATCAAATCGTCCGTTACGGGCTTCGCTTCGGCGCATCAGCGATCTATATCCGGTTTACGCCGCGCTCAAGCTTGATTACAGCTATGCGGACGATTCAACGGAACCCGACCAGCACATGGCCGACGACCACATCCGCTACGACATTCTGGCCCAGGAGGCATTGCGCGGCGTGATGCGCAAGGTCCTGGCCGAAGTCGCGCGCACCGGCCTTCCCGGCAATCATCATTTCTTCATCACATTCCTGACCGGCGCGCCGGGCGTGCGGGTGTCCTCCAGGTTGCGCGAGCGCTATCCCGAACAGATGACCATCGTCATCCAGTTCCAGTATTGGGACCTCAAGGTGACCGATACCGGCTTCGAGGTCGGGCTGTCCTTCTCCGACGTGCCGGAGAAGCTGGAAATCCCGTTCTCGGCCGTACGCGGCTTCTACGACCCATCGGTCAATTTCGAACTCGAATTCGACGTCAAGACCGACGTCCCGGCGGAAGACGATGCAGCCGCCCAGCCGGCTCCCGAGCCCTTGCCTATCGTCTCCGAGAAAAAGCCGAAGGCCGAGAAGAAGGCAGCTGCCACTGAGGCGGAGAAAAAGCCCGCCGTGGCCGATGCCGGCAAGGGCGCCGACGTCGTGTCGCTCGACGCCTTCCGCAAGAAGTAGCGGGACGGACGGCGCGACATGGGCGAAATCGTCAACCTTCGCCAGGTCCGCAAGCAGAAGGCGCGCACCGAAAAGGAAAAGCTCGCCGGCGAGAACCGCGCTCTGCACGGCCGTTCCAAAGCCGAAAGAACTCGTGACCGGCTGACATTGGACAAGGCCGAAAAATTCGTCGCCGGCCACCGCCGCGAACGCCCGGAAGACCAGGGCGATTGATGGACCGCCTGCGGTGAGCCCGGTCGAAAAACGCTCCGTGACCATCCGCGGCCATCGCACCAGCTATTCCCTCGAAAAACCCTTTTATGACGATCTCGTCGCCATCGCCGCCGCGCGCAAGCTGACCCTTGCTGCCCTGGTCGCGGAGATCGACGAGACAAGACCGCGAGATGCGAACCTGTCCTCGGCGCTCAGGCTTCATGTGCTGGACTGGGCCAAGCGCGGCGCGGTCTGAATGGTTCTTAATTGCCCAGCGACTTCAGCAGATTGTCGACGGAGAACGGATTTGTCCTGGGCTTCGGCGGCGCCGGGGCCGAACCGTCATTGACGCCGGGAAGTGAGCGGTCGACCTTCGGCGCCTGCTCCTGAGCCTTGCGCTCGGCCTCCAGCCTGGCTTTTTCCTGCGAAGCGATCCGAGCCTGTTCGGCCTTCTTCCGTTCGTCCTCGGCCTTGGCGGCGTCTTCGGCAGCCTGCTCTTCGGCCTGGGCTTTCGCGTCCGCATCTGCCTTGGCCTTTGCGTCAGCCTCTGCCTGCGCTTTCGCATCGGCATTGGCCTTTGCTTCGGCATCCGCCTTGGCCTTCGCATCCGCTTCGGCCTGTGCCTTCGCATCGGCCTGTGCCTTCGCCTTGGCGTCGGCCTCGGCTTTGAGCCGTGCCGCTTCCTCCTGCTTGCGCAATTCCTCGGCCGCGTTGTCGCGCTCGGTCTGCAGGGCGGCGTAGTAGCGCACCTCGCGCCGCAGCCGCTGCTTCTCGAGCAGTGCGGCCTGCATCGCCTCGACCCGCTGCTGCTCCTTTTCCAGCGCGCGCTGGGTCAAAAATTGCGCCAGCGGCTCGCTGTCGAACTGCTTCTTCAGCGCCCCGAACGGCCCATCGACGCTGAAATTGACCGTCGGATCGGAGCCGATCAGCGCCTCGTCGCCAGGCTTGTAGGTGACAGCGCCCTTGGTGGCGACGGTGCCGGTGTTGAGGTCGGCCGTGATGTCGGCAGACAGCGTCGCCGCCTGGTTTTCGAATTTGATCGGTGGTGCCCGCAACGTGCCGCCGGCGACCGTGAAGGCGATGTCGGCATCGCCGGCAGCAAAGCTGCCGTCGCCAGCGATCTCAGGTGCAAAGCCCGCGGTCTTGGCCACGTCGATGTCGCGCCCGATCGCATCGGCCTTGGCAATCAACGCGCCGAAGGCATCGGGATTGACGCCGGCAATGGTGAGGCCTTTCAGCGCCGCCGTGCCCGAGCCGGAGAGTGCGGCAATCATCGCGTCGACCGATTTGCCGCTGGTCGACAGCCCTGTCGAGAAATCGCCGTTGCCACTCAATCCGGCAGCCGGCAGCACAGTCGCCAGGTCGGCGCCGGCAAGCCTCATCTGGCCGGAGAACAGCCCCGTGCCGTCTGTGTTCTTCAACTCGAACAATCCGGTGAGCGCGCCGCCGAGCAGTTTTGCCTTCAGGTCCGAAACGCGGATGCCTTCCTGGTCCAGTTTCAACGACAGCGACGCGTCATAGGCTGTCGCCAGCGGTCCGGCGGCAAGTGTCGCCGTCGCCAGGTCGAGATCGGCGCTGAACGGCAGGCTGGATTTCTGGCTGAATGGCGCCGTCGGCCAGTTCGCGTTGCTGCTGAGGAACGACTGGTCACCGAACAGCGCAACCGCAATCGGGTCGAGGTCCAGTTCGTCGAGCGCCAGCGCACCGGCAAAATGCGGCAGCCCCTGCTTCGCATCGATGTTGACGTCGCCCGAAATCTCCGACTCGTTGATGGATCCGCTGAGGCCGCTCAACACCAGCAGGCCGTTGCCGAAATCGGCATCCGCGCTGAGCGAGGTCGAGGTGCCCGTTCCCATACCCGGCAGGCCGGCGCCGGTCGTCATCAGCCAGGGCTCGATATCGGAAGCGTCGAGGCCGATCTTGCCCTTGGCGGTGGCGCCTTGCGGCGTCTGAGCGACGGTGCCGTCGAACGTCGCCTTGAAGTCATCGGCGGCGAAATTGAAGCTCGTCGCCAGGCCGCCGCCGAGCGTGCCTTTGGCCGAAATATCGGTGCTTGCCTGGCCGAGCATGCCGAGCGGCAGCGCCGGCAGGCCGTAGAGCGCCAGCAGCACGGTGGCGTCGGGATTTTTGGCGTTGAAGGTCACCGTCACCGGCGCGTCGAGCAACTGGCCGACGGCACCCTTGCCCGACAGCGACGCCGAAAAGGCCGAACCGCCGGCCTTGCCTTGTCCGCTCACCGCCAGCCCGGTGGTGCCGTCGCCATTGTCGGCGGCGCTCGCCACCAGATCGACGCGCGCGTCCTGGAACAGTTCAGGATAGGCGGCCGTGCGGCCAGCCAGTCCCTTCAGCATCAGATTGTCGGGATAGTGTTGCGCGGCAATGTCGATCAGCGGCTTCAGATCGACTGCGACCACCGAGGCATCGAGCTTGCCGGTCGGGCTTGCCGGAAAATCCTTGATCCGGCCGGTGGCGCTGATCGAGGCGCCGGCAAGGCCGCCAATCGACAGCCGGTCGATTTCGAGCAGCCCGTCGCGGAGCCGGAGCGCGGTATCGACCGTGTCGGCGGTGAGCCCGCCGGCATTGACCGGCCCTGCCTTGATCTGAAAATCGAGGTCGCGGTCGGAAAAGCGGTTGGCGCCCTTGTCGCTGACGAAGATCGAGGCGAAGGCCGTCAGCCCGTCGACATCGAGTTCGCCGCCCTCGAGCCGCATCAGCACCGAGGACTTGGCGTCGTCGGGCTGGCTGGAATCGATGCGGCCGGTGAACTTCGACTTGCCGAGGATCAGTTCGAGATCGCTGAACGCCTGCCGCTTCTCCGACAGGTCCACCTTGGCCTTGAAGCCGGCGGCCGGCAGCCGGCGGATCGCCTCGTCGACATCTTTGGACAACCAGGCAGCAAAGCCGGAAGGCTGCGCCACCGCCAGCAGCATGGAGCCGCTGAAACCGAAATGATCTTCGACGCTGAGCATGCCGCTGGCTTCCAGCGTCGTGCGCCCGGGCAAGGTCGCGGCCAGCGATTTCACCGACCAGCCGCCCTCGACCGGCTCGGCCGAGAGATGCACGTCGCGCACCGTGGTGTCGCCGGCCACCACCGCCGGCAGCTTGACCTCGACAGTGCCGGGGATACTCGGCTTCGGCAGTTCGAGCAGCGCCTGCTCGATCCCGGCAATGCGCTGGTCCAGCGTCAGGCCGGCGCCCTTCTCAGCGCCCACCGCCTCGTCCAGTTGCACCTGCGCGCCATTGGCCTCGATGGCGAAGTTCGGCCTAAGGCCGAGATCGACCGAAGCCTTGCCGTCGGCTGTGTAGGGATTGTCGAGCGGCCCGGTCTCGAAGCGGAATTCGTCGACGCCGAGCTTCTGATGGTCGAGCGAGAACTTGCCGTTCAGCCTGAACCCCGGATCGGGTTTGCCGGCGCTGATTTTGACGCTCTCGCCATCGCCGCCGCGCAGTTCGGCGCTGTTTTTGTCGTTGCCGGAAATCTTGAACTGGCCGGAATAGACGGCAGCCCCATTGACGATGCCGGCATTGCCGTCGGTTTCGATGACCAGTGGATAGGCATCGGGATCGACCTTGAGCCTCAGCCGCATCTGGCCGCTGCCTTCGGCCTTGCCGGTCGAAGCCGCAACAGTCGAACGCAGTCCGTCGAGCAGCAACGTTCCATCCATGCGCCACGGCCCGGCCAGCGACTTGGCAGAGATGGTCGAATTGATCTCGGAAATCAGATGGCTGCGCCCGCCTGCGGCATGGCGGAGCGCAATTTCTCCCTCCGTCACCGTGAGCTTCTCGATCGAGATCTGGTTGAGATCGAAGGGCGAGGACGGCCGTATCGCCCAGTCGACCGTGCCGTTATCGGCGATGTCGATCGTCGCCTTCGGATGCACCAGCCGCATGTCGAAAATCAGCACTTCGCCACGCAGGAACGGCGCCAGTTCCGCGTCCATCGAAAAGGTCTCGACGGTCATTGCCGGCTGGCCGCCGGGGCCGCCGGCGACCGTGACGTTTGAGAAGGTCACCGAGGGGAACGGCAACAGCCGCGCCGTGGCGTCGCCTTGCACCGTCACCTTGCGGCCGAGAATGGCGCTCGCCTCGCGCTCGAATTGGGCGCGGTACCCGGTCCAATCGACAAAATACGGCACCACCAGCGCCGCAACCAGCACCAGCACAAACAAGCCACCGAAGATCACGAACAGGCGTGCGAGCATCAGCTCCGAACGGGTTGATTGAAAGTCAGCCGCACTCTACCCGCATCAGCGTGTCGATAAAGAGGCAATTCATCCAGAGTTGCTTGATCTCTGATGTATCTGGAAGAGCAGAGATTTTTGGACGCCTTTGACCGTGGTCCGGCCTGTGCGTAAGAGACTATCCTGCCATGGCGCGTCGGCGATATTCGTTCAGCAGCACCACCATCTCCTCGGGCGACAATGTCCAGCCCTGGGGTAATGCGGCTTCGGCGCCCAGGCTTTTGGTCACGCTGCCCATGACGGAGCTTTTCTTGACCCCCGGTGCGAAATTGTACCCGATCATATCGCCGATTCTGCGCCGGCGATGGACGACGAAGAAGCTTTCGATATCCTTCCAGGGGACCAGGTTGGGCGATCGAACAAGGCCTCCGCCGAGACTGAAACCTTGTCCGTTCAGCACCAGAATCTGCGGCCGCACAAGCTGCCAGGCAAACACCAACGCGACCAGCCCGAAAAAGGCCACGCACCACCAAAGGCCGGCGGTGTCGCCGTCCTCGGAGACATAAATCAGGAAAGCGCAGGCCAGGACAAAGAAGAGGCTGGCCGACAGCAATAACAGTGTCTTGCCAAGCGATGCCCTTATAATCAGGGTATCCATTGCCGCTCCTCACATTTCGGCTATGCAGGTAATATCTTGCCTGGGTTCATGATGTCTTGCGGGTCGAGCGCTTTTTTTATGGAGCGCATGATGTCGACACCATGGCCGAGCTCATGGCGCAGGAAGCCGATCTTGCCCTGGCCGATGCCGTGTTCGCCGGTGCAGGTGCCGTCCATGGCGATCGCCCGCATGTTCAGCCGCGAGACGAATTTCTCCGCCAGCGCGATCTCTTTGGGGTCGTTGACATCCATCAGCACCAGCACATGGAAATTGCCGTCGCCGGCATGGCCGACGATCGGCGCAACCAGGCCCATCTCGGCAATGTCGGCCTCGGTTTCGGCAACGCATTCGGCCAGCCGCGAGATCGGCACGCAGACATCGGTCGAAAGGCCCTTGGCGCCCGGCCGTAGCGTCAGCGACGCCCAATAAGCATCGTGCCTGGCTTTCCAGAGTTTCGTGCGCTCCTCGGCGACGCTGGTCCAAAGGAATGGCCCGCCGCCATTGTCTTCAGCAATGGCACCGAAGGTTTCGGCCTGTTCGGCGACACCGGCATCGCTGCCGTGGAACTCGACGAACAGGCACGGGCTCTCGGGGTAATCGAGCTTCGAGTAATTCTTCATCGCCCGCATCTGCAGTCCATTCACCAGTTCGATGCGCGCCACCGGAATGCCCATCTGGATGGTCGCGATCACCGCGTTGCAAGCTGCCTCGAGGCTCGGAAACGGGCAGACGCCGCCGGAGATCGCCTGCGGAATGCCTTGCAGCTTCAAGGTCAGCGAGGTGATGATGCCGAGCGTGCCTTCCGAGCCGACCAGAAGCCGCGTCAGATCGTAGCCGGCCGAGCTCTTCTTCGCCCGCTTGCCGGTCGTCACCGTCTCGCCATCAGCCATGACAGCTGTCAGCGACAGCACGTTCTCGCGCATCGTGCCGTAGCGCACCGCATTGGTGCCGGAGGCCCGCGTTGCCGCCATGCCGCCGAGCGAGGCATTGGCGCCGGGATCGATGGGGAAGAACAGGCCGGTATCGCGCAGGTGCCGATTCAAATCCTCGCGCGTTACGCCAGGCTCGACCGTGCAGTCGAGATCCTCCGGGTTGACCGCCAGGATGCGGTTCATGCGCGAGGTGTCGACCGAGATGCCGCCGCCCGGCGCGTTGGTGTGGCCCTCCAGCGAGGAACCGACGCCGAAGGCGATGACCGGCACGCGGTGCGCGGCGCAGGCGCGCACGATCTCCTGCACCTCGTCCGTCGTCTCCGGGAAGGCGACACCGTCCGGCGCCTGCGTCGGAATATAGGTGGTGGTGTGCGCATGCTGCGAGCGGATCGCCGCGCCGGTCTGGAAGCGTTCGCCGAGCTGCTGCTTGAGAATGCCGAGCACGACGGCGATGCCTTCCTCGTTGCGTTCGACCGGATTTAGGTCGCTCAGAGCCATGAATTCCTCCGCGAATGGACCAGCGTCCACGCTTGTTATGCGATTATGGATGCACATGACGCAATTCCAGGAAAAGTGTGAAGCGGTTTTCCGTCCGGGATTGCGTCAAAACAAAAACTAAAGCGGTTCACCGTTTCCGCGAGACGGTGAACCGCTCTAGTCTCAGCGTCCACGCCCTGTCCAGCCCCTGAACTCGGTCCAGCACCAGAACAAGGAAGTTTCCATGCCCATCCCTGCCCCCTTCGTTTCCAAACCGATGGACATCGAGAAGGACTGGATCGACTACAACGGCCATCTCAACATGGCCTATTACAACGTGTTGTTCGACCGCTGGTCGGATGAGGCGTTCGAGGCGATGGGCATGGGGCTGGACTATGTCAAAGAGCGGCGCCTGACCATCTACACGGCCGAAGTCCATGTTTGCTATGTCCAGGAACTGCACCTCGAACACAAGGTCGTCGTATCCTTCCAGCTGATCGATCACGACGACAAGCGGCTGCGGGCCTACCAGGAAATCCGCCATGTCGATGGCTGGCTTGCCGCCACCTCCGAAACCCTGTCGCTGCATGTCGACATGTCCGGGCCGAAAGTCGCGCCCTTCCCCGCCGATGTGCAGGCCAAGGTGGAAGCCATGCGCGCCGCCCATTCTGCACTGCCGATGCCCGAGCGCGCCGGCCGTTCGATCGGTATTCGCCGCAGGACCGCTTGAAGCGCTGCCGCGCCCGCGTTAACCTTACCAAGGTTTTAACGTGAACAAGCCATTTGGGCCATTGAACGACTCAGCTGACCGTTTGAGAACGGTGCCATGCGAGTTGTGACGCGGGCGGCGGGCAACAGGCGGTTCGAGGAACGTGCATGAAAACCGACATTAAGGTCGAGGTGGACAGGCTGGCTGCCGATCCGCGCATCACCGACTATGATTTCTGGCGCTCGTTGAAGAACGTCAACAACGAGATCTTCCACATCGCCAACAACAACGAGCCTATCCCCTTCGACATGATCCGCTGGCGCGCCATCCTGAAGCAGGCGCGCATGAAGCGTGGCCACGCCTGATGTTTCCGCTGTTCTGAGAAAGCCGCCACCGGCGAGCGCCGCCACGGACAATTGCGATCTGATCATTTCTATAGGTCGGCGCCAGCCCTGCTTTCAGCGAATCGGCTACATCCGACAACCTTCAAACCCATTTATTTCAATCCGTTGTGGAACCGGCGATTCGGTTCCGCAAATGGCTGCCTGCGACAAGAAGATCAAGATTGAACCAATTCCACGTCTAAGCCGTTGTGACCCCTGAAAAACGGCTTGGAGTGAAAGCATGGACTGGAAAAGGACCAGGGAACCGGCCGACGCATGGCACATGACGGACAATCTGCATGCCGAGCACGGCAAGGGCGATCCGTTCGCGGCCGCCATCCGCGCCACCCGCATGTCGATGGTCATCACCGATCCCCGTCAGGCGGACAATCCGATCGTCTTTGCCAATGACGCGTTCCTGCGCCTGACCGGCTACGAGCGCGAAGAGGTCATGGGCAAGAACTGCCGCTTCCTGCAGGGGCCAGAGACAGACAAGGCAGCTGTGGCTAGCGTGCGCGACGCGATAGCAGCGGGAACCGATATCGCCATCGATCTGTTGAACTACCGCAAGGACGGCTCGACGTTCTGGAATGCGCTCTACATCAGCCCGGTTTCCAACGACAAAGGCGAACTCCTGTTCTTCTTTGCCTCACAGCTCGACGTCTCGGATCGCAAGCGCTCGGAGGATCGCATCACCGCCGACAAGAACCGTTTTGAAAAGGCTGTCAAGGAACGCACACGCGAGCTTGAGGCCGCCCTTGAGGCGCAGACCACGCTGCTGCACGAGGTCGACCATCGGGTGAAAAACAACCTGCAGATGATCTCCTCGCTGATCATCATGCAAAGCCGGGCAATCAAGGATGAAGCGACGAAGCGATCCCTGACCACCATGCTGGAGCGCATCGAGGCGCTGAGCACTGTGCATCGCCGTCTCTACCAGTCAAAGGATGTCAGCCGCTTCGATGTCTCGGATTTCGCCAGGGATCTGGTCACCGACCTGCTGACCGCATCGGGGCGCGCCGAGATCAAGCCGACGCTGGACCTCGAACCCATCGTCATTCCGGCCGAAAAAGCCACGCCTGTTGCCTTGATGGTCAATGAGCTTGTCACCAACGCGCTGAAGCATGCCTTCAAGGAAAAGCCGGACGGCACCACCGCGGGGCGCATCGGCATCAAGATGAGCCAGCCCGACGGCCACTTCAACATCGAGGTTTCCGATGACGGCGTCGGCATGGCCGAGGCCAGTGGCGATGCTTCTTTCGGCATGCGGCTGATCAAGTCGCTTGCCCGTCAGTTGCATGCCGACATCGAATGGCGCGACGCCGGCCCGGGCACAAAGGTCGTCATCTCGATGCCGAACGAACCGCAGCAGAAAGGGAAGCTGTCATGAACGAACCGCTCAAGGTCCTGATCGTCGAGGATGAGGCGTTGCTGGCGATGGAACTGGAAAGCCTCGTCGAGGAAGCCGGCCACAGCGTTGTGGGTTGGGCGACATCGTTGGCCGAAGCAAGAGGTATGATTGATACCGCCGATGCCGATATTGCCTTTGTCGATATCCACCTCGCCGACGGACCAACCGGGGTCGAGGTTGCCGAGCATATCCGCGAGGGTAACCGTTCCATGGTGGTGTTCATGACCGCCAATCCAAAACGCATCCCCGACCATTTCGCCGGTGCGATCGGCGTCATCGCCAAGCCCTACACGATGAACGGACTGGTGTCGGCGTTGCGCTATCTGCAGGAGGGCGTGCGGCGCCCGCCCCCGGTCTCGGTGCTGCCGGCCGGTTTTACGCTGTCGCCGGCCTATGAAAGCGTATGGGCGTCGTCGGCGGCCTGAAGCTTACGCCAGCTTCTCCTTGAGGAAAGCGATCGTCCTGCCCCAGGCGAGATCGGCTGCCTTCTTGTCATAGCGCGCGGCCGAGGTGTCGTTGTTGAAGGCATGGTTGACGCCGTCATAGACATAGAGCGTGTATTCGACATGGGCGGCGTCGAGCGCTTTCTTGTAGGCATCGATGCCGGCGTCGATGCGCTCGTCGAGCCCGGCATAGTGCAGCAACAGCGCCGCCTTGATCTTCGCCACATCCTCGGCCTTCGGCTGCATGCCGTAATAGGCGACGCCGGCGGCGAGATCGGGCGCGTTGACCGCCAGATTGTTGACCGTGCCGCCGCCCCAGCAGAAGCCGACAGCACCGACCTTGCCGTTGCCGTCCTTCTCGCCCTTGAGATAGGCGATGGTCGCCACACCATCGGCGGTGACCTGGCTGGCTTCGAGCTTGGTAAACATGTCGCGCGCCTTGTCTTCGTCAGCGGGCGTGCCGCCGAGCGGCGACAGGAAATCCGGCGCCAGCGCCACGAACCCTTCCAGCGCAACGCGCCGCGCCACATCCTTGATATGCGGGTTGAGCCCCCTGTTCTCATGCACCACGATGACGGTGCCGAGCTTGCCGGACTGGTCCGCCGGCCTGACCAGATAGCCCTTCATCTCACCGCTGCTGCCGGAATAGGTGATATCTTCAGCCTTCACGCGCTGATCGTTGTCGGCGACGATTGCCGCCTGCGCCGAATTCGCCGCAAGCAGCGGCGCGATCGCGGCCGCCGCCGCGCCCGATCCGGCAAGCCTGGTCAGCTGTTCCATGAAGCGGCGGCGGTCGAGCGTCAGATGCGTGTATTCGTCATAGGCATCGATCATCGCCTGGGTGATGGCAGGTTTGGCAGGTTTGACGGCTTCGGCGGTGGGTTTCGTCATGGCGTGCTCCTCGTTAGGAGATGATCTCACGGTCACTCCGGGATGACCTCGCGGTCACTCCGGGATGACCTCGCGGTCACTCCGGGATGACTCGCGGATCAAGATAGGGTGCAAGCTCGCACGGTCCAGTCTCGGATGGGTGACGCTTGCGCCATCGAACGATGCGGCCGCCCCGCCGAACGCGCCCATCACATTTTGGTCATTTCAGAGAATGTCGATGGTGCCGCCACAATATGGAAGGAAGCTGATGATGGTCTCGCTCGTAGCGGCGAGCCCGACGAGAAGGAACAACGCCATGACCTTGTCTACTCCGATCCTTGCAAGCGCGCTCGTGCTTGCTGTTGCTGCCTTGCTGGCAATGCGCTCCGCTGCTGCCGCAGCCGCCGCTCGGATGGTGAAGGTCCGCGTCGACCGGCGTCGGCCGGCACCACGCTGATCCAGCAGGCCGAAACAGGGCCGCAGCTAACCAATGAAGTACTGGGCTCCGTGCCCAGCCTCAAAGGCCATCTCTTACGCAAGCTGACCAAGGCTGCTGCTGCCCTCATCGCCCTGCCGGGCACTTCTCCCCGTATAGATGCCGGCAGGCAGATGAGGGGCGGCGCGACAGAATATCTGCCGGGCCGATCACTTACCTAAGTCACATCGCTGCTACTTCGGCAGCGTATAGGCCATCACATAGTCGCCGGGCTTGGTGCCGACCGAGCCATGGCCGCCGGCGACGATGACCACGAACTGGCGGCCGTCGGCGACGGTGTAGGTCATCGGCGTCGACTGCCCACCGGCCGGCAGCCTGGCCTGCCAAAGCTGCTTGCCCGATGTCAGGTCATAGGCGCGCAGATAGTCGTCGACCGCCGCGCCCAGGAAGACGACGCCGCCGGCGGTGATCATCGGCCCGCCAATGCCGGGAACACCGACCTTCAGCGGCAAGGGCAACGGCGTCATGTCGTAGACGGTGCCGTTGCGGTGCTTGTAGGCGATCTTGCCGGTTCTGAGGTCCGCTCCCGCCACATAGCCCCATGGCGGCGCCTGGCAGGGCACGCCGAGCGGCGACAGGAACGGCCCCATCACCACCGCATAGGGTGCGCCCTCATTGCGGTTCAGCCCCTGCTCGCTGCCGCGCCCCTCATCCGGCGGCGGCACCTGGTCGCGCGGAATGAGCTGCGATTTGAACGCCAGATAGGTCGGCATGCCGAACATCACCTGCCGCACCGGATCGACGGCGACGCCGCCCCAGTTGAATGTGCCGAAATTACCGGGATAGACCAGCGACCCCTGCACCGATGGCGGGGTGTAGCGGCCCTCGTAGCGCAGGCCCTGGAATTCGATCCGGCAGGCCAGCTGGTCGAACATGGTGATGCCCCACATGTCGGCGCCGGTCAGCGGCCTCGGATTGAAGGAGAGATCCGAGACCGGCTGCGTCGGCGACGTGTGATCGCCCTCGACAGCGCCGCCCGGCGCCGGCACTTCCTTGATCGGGATGATCGGCTCGCCGCTGCGCCGGTCGAGCACGTAGAGGTCGCCCTGCTTGGTCGGTCCAACCAGGCCCGGAACGACGCCGGCAGCGGTGGTGATGTCGACCAGGGTCGGCTGTGCCGGCACATCCATGTCCCAGAGGTCGTGATGCACGGTCTGCCGCACCCAGCGCACTTGTCCGGTGGCCAGATCGAGCGCGGTGATCGAGGAGGAAAACTTCTCGACATTGGCGCTGCGGCCCATCCCGAGCTGGTCCGGCGTCTGGTTGCCGAGCGGCACATAGAGCAAGCCGAGCTTCTCGTCGGCGCTTGCCGTCGACCACATGTTGGGCGAGTTGTGGGTGTAGGTCTGGCCTGCCGCCAGCGGCGTTGTCTGGTCCGGATTGCCGGAATCCCAGTTCCACACCAGGGCGCCGGTGTCGACGTCGAAGGCCCGGATGACGCCGGACGGCTCTTGCGTCGAATAATTGTCGTTGACCGCGCCGCCGATGATGATCTTGCCGCCCGCAATCAGCGGCGCCGAGGTCGAGTAATAATAGCCCGACCTCGGATACGGCATGTTGGTCAACAAATTGAGCGTGCCGGCTTCGGCGAAGGACGGGCAGACCTGGCCGTTGGCGGCGTCGAGCGCGATCAGCCGCGCATCCGAGGTCGGCAGATAGACGCGCGTCGCGCAAGGCTGGCCGGCGGCGATCTTGGCATCGGCATAATAGGACACGCCGCGGCAGGTCTGGTGCTGGCGGTCCTTGTCGAGCTTGATCTTGGGATCGAAACGCCATTTCTCCTTGCCGGTGGCGGCATCGATGGCGATAGCGAAATTGTGCGGCGTGCAGATATAGAGCGCGTCGCCCACCTTCAGCGGCGTCACCTGGTAGGTGGTTTCGCCGACATCGTCCGGCCCTTTCACGTCGCCGGTCTGGTAGGTCCAGGCCGGCTGCAATTTGGCGACATTGTCGGACGTGATCTGGTCGAGCGGCGAATAGCGCTGGCCAAATTGCGTACGGCCGTAGAAATGCCATTCGCCCGGAGGCACATTGCCGCCGAGATCGGCAGTCGGCGTCACCTTGTCGGCGCTGAGGTCGCCGGCGATGTCCTTGGGATCGGCCGTCATCGAATAACCGGCGACGGCGAGCGAAGCGAGCACGGCCAGAATGAGCGGCGCTCGCGCGTCGGGGCCGGTCAGGCCCCGCCTTGCCCAAGGTGTCAGCAGCCACAGCGCCAGAAGCACGATGATGCCGCCGCGCGGTCCGAGTTCCCACCAGTCGAAGCCGATTTCCCACACCGCCCAGGCCAGCGTGCCGAGCACGATCGCCGCGTAGAGCCAGAGCGCCGTCGATTTGCGCCGGAAGAGCAGCCATGCGGCGATCAGGAAGGCGAGACCGGTGATGACATAGTACCAGCTGCCGCCCAGCATCACGAGCCAGACGCCGCCGCCGCCAAGTGCGAGGCCGATGAGGAACAGAATGAGGGAGGTGATGACGACAGCCAAGACGATACTCCTTCGACTGATGCGCATTCCGCGACGCGGCCATGGGCAAAGGTATGCCAATCCTGCCCCCGGCGGTACAACCTTCTCCCGGCCGCCGTGCCTGTCAAGCCGCCGGGGAGCGATCCACGGCGAAACCAAAAGGCCATGCCGCAGGCTCTCTTGCGTAACAGGGCGTTTTTCGAGGCCACACGCCAAGGTGGCAATCCCGCCTTGCCGGCATCCGGGTTTTCCAGCAGTCTGCTTTGGACCAACCATCAGGAGCAACCAGAGTGACGTCATTCGCCTCGCCTCTGACGCGCGTAGTCCTTGTCCTCTGTAGCTTCGTCGCGCTCACGGCCGGCACAGTGGCCGCGCCGGCACAGACGCTGAGCGAGATCAATAAGGCAAACGGCTTTCACGAGATGCTGATGGGCATCGGTCCCGGCATCGCCGCAGCCACGAAATCCATACCCGAACCGTTACCGGCAAATTTCCAGGACGCCTTGTCGGTCGCGCTGGAAGGCGCCTTCGACGCAGTCAAAATGGAGACTGCCATCGAATCGCGGATGGCGGACAGGCTGTCGGCCACCGATCTGTCCGACCTCGCAGCGTTTTACGCTTCCCCGTTGGGCAAGCACGTCACCGCTTTGGAAATTCAGTCGTCTGGCCCGGAAGGCAGGCAAAGCAAGAAGACAGAGGGCAAGCAAATCCTCGCCGAGCTTCCGACCAAGGATCCAGCCCGGCTTGAATTGTACCGCAAGATCATCGACGATATCAGCGCTGTCGACACCGGCGAGGCGATAGCGCTGAACATGAGCTACGCGATGGTTACGGGGATGCTGGGCGCAGCCGGAAAGCCTCGGTCGGACGAACAGATCATGGCGCTGGTGCGTCAGCAATCCGTGAAAATTCGCCAGAACATCGAACAGAATGCCATGCAGGGTAGCGCTTATACGTACCGGGATCTCCCGCTCGGCGATCTCAGACTGTACTCGACATTCCTGGAGTCACCCGCGGGCAGCCGCTATTACGACCAGATGCTGACGGCCTTTGGCATGGTGATGACAGAGGAAGCGCGCTCGTTCGGACATCGATTGTTCGTCGCGCTCGGTTACCGAAAGGCCTGAGCCGCGGTATCGGGCACTTTAGCAGAACAAAACGTAGACACTTCTGGTCTTTCGCTCCCGAATCACTACATTCGGGGGAGATGTCCGGCTTTGCGGAAGAAATGCCCTTTTTCGACGAACCCAATGCGCGGCCCGCGGCCCCGTCGGGCATAGCCGCGCGCGCCATGGCGGCCCGCAGCGGACCCAACAGCGCGCCCGATTATCTCAACGGCCTCAACCCCGAGCAGCGGCTGGCGGTGGAAACCACCGAAGGCCCGGTCCTGGTGCTGGCCGGCGCCGGCACCGGCAAGACCCGCGTGCTGACCACCCGCATCGCCCATATCCTGGCCACCGGCAGGGCTTTCCCCTCGCAGATCCTGGCGGTGACCTTCACCAACAAGGCCGCGCGCGAGATGAAGCAGCGCATCGGCCATCTCGTCGGCGAAGCCGTCGAGGGCATGCCGTGGCTCGGCACCTTCCACTCCATCGGCGTCAAGCTCTTGCGCCGCCACGCTGAGCTGGCCGGGCTCAAATCCGATTTCACCATCCTCGACACCGACGATGTCGTACGGCTGATCAAGCAGCTGATCCAGGCCGAAGGCCTCGACGACAAGCGCTGGCCGGCCAAGCAGTTCGCGCAGATGATCGACGGCTGGAAGAACAAGGGCCAAGGCCCCGCCGACATTGCCGAGGGCGACGCGCGCAGCTTCGCCAACGGCAAGGGCCGGGAACTCTACAAGGCCTATCAGGAGCGGCTGAAGACGCTGAACGCCTGCGACTTCGGCGATCTGCTCTGCCACCCGATCCGCATCTTCCGCGCCAATCCGGACGTGCTGAAGGACTACCACAAGCGCTTCAAATACATCCTCGTCGACGAGTACCAGGACACCAACACCGCGCAATACATGTGGCTGCGGCTGCTGGCGCAAAGACCTACCTCCCCCTCGATGGGGGAGGTCGCGCCGCGTAGCGGCGCGAGTGGGGGTGGCAGCGCCGGCGCCAGTCACCCCTCCCCGCCGCTTCGCGGCGACCCTCCCCATCCAGGGGAGGGTAAAGCGCGCTCGGCCAAAGGCCGCATGCCCGACCGGGCGTCCGAGCCGTTGCGAGGGCCCGCGCCGGCAGGCGCGGAACGGCCCGTGAGCGAAAACAAAGTCAACATCTGCTGCGTCGGCGACGACGACCAATCGATCTATGGCTGGCGTGGCGCCGAGGTCGACAACATCCTGCGCTTCGACAAGGATTTTCCCGGCGCCACCATCATCCGTCTGGAGCGCAATTATCGCTCGACCGCGCACATCCTCGGCACTGCCTCGCACCTCATCGCCCACAATGAGGGCCGCTTCGGCAAGACGCTGTTCACCGAGAAGGTCGCCGAGGACGACGAGAAGGTGCATGTCCACGCCGCCTGGGATTCCGAGGAGGAGGCGCGCGCCGTCGGCGAGACCATCGAGACCTACCAGCGTGCCAAGCACAAGCTCAATGATATGGCCATCCTGGTCCGCGCCTCCTTCCAGATGCGCGAATTCGAGGATCGCTTCGTCACGCTCGGCCTCAACTACCGCGTCATCGGCGGCCCGCGCTTCTATGAGCGCATGGAAATCCGCGATGCACTGGCCTTCTTCCGCGTCGTCGCGCAGGGCGCCGACGACCTCGCCTTCGAGCGCATCGTCAATGTCCCCAAGCGCGGCCTGGGTGAAGCCACCATCCGCCAGATCCACGACACGGCGCGGAGCTTGCGCATCCCGATGCTGGAGGCAGCCGCCAAGCTCGCAGAAAGCGACGAGCTGAAGCCCAAGCCCCGCGCGGCCTTGCGCGAAGTGGCGGCCAATTTCGAGCGCTGGCAGAAGGCGCTGGAAACCACGCCGCACACCGAACTCGCCGAGACCATTCTGGAGGAGAGCGGCTACACCGACATGTGGAAGAACGACCGCTCGGTCGAGGCGCCGGGCCGGCTGGAAAACCTGAAAGAGCTTATCCGCTCGATGGAGGAGTACGAATCGCTGCGCTCCTTCCTCGAGCATGTCGCGCTGGTCATGGACGCCGAGCAGAACGCCGAGCTTGACGCCGTCAACATCATGACGCTGCATTCGGCCAAGGGCCTCGAATTCGAGACCGTGTTCCTCCCCGGCTGGGAGGAAGGCCTGTTCCCGCACCAACGCGCGCTGGACGAAGGCGGCCGCTCCGGCCTGGAGGAAGAGCGCCGTCTCGCCTATGTCGGCCTGACCCGGGCCAAGAAGAACCTGCATCTGTGGTTCGTCTCCAACCGCCGCATCCACGGCCTGTGGCAGTCGACCATCCCGTCGCGCTTTCTGGACGAACTGCCGGAAGCCCATGTCGAGGTCGCCGAAAGCGGCAACTCCTATGGCGGCTACGGCAATTCCTATGGCGGCGGTTCGTTCGCGTCGGGCCGTGGCGGCCAGGGCGCAGGGCGGCAGAACCCCTACGGCGCCTCGCGCTTCGACAATGTCGGCGCGGAAAAATCCGGCGCCTTCTCCAACACCTATGCGACGCCCGGCTGGCAGCGCGCGCAGGCCAACCGCACCGAGGCGACCGACCGCAACTGGGGCTCGCGCTCCGGCCACCAGGTCGAGCGCATCGGCTATGGCGAGACCGACTCCGGCTACGGCGCCGGCCGAACCAGCGTCAAAGGCCGCACCATTGACGGCGAACTGGTCGCCAAATCCGTCGCCGACACGCCGTCGCCCTTCAGCGTCGGCGACCGCGTCTTCCACCAGAAATTCGGCAACGGCAACATCTCCAACATCGAAGGCAACAAGCTGACCATCGACTTCGACAAGGCCGGCCAGAAACGCGTGCTGGACGGGTTTGTGGCGGCGGTGTGAGCGCCCGCTTGTCCTGTTGTCCTACAAGCGACCACATTGTTGTAGTCTGGCGGAGCCCTCCCCGCCTCGTCATCCACGGGCGGAGCAAGGAGCGTAGCGACGCAGCGTAGACCCGAGGATCCATCCCGCGTCTTCAACGCGTTGCCACGGTGCGGAATCCTGCGCAGCTGCACGCCAAGGTCGCGGAATGGATTCCAGGGTCTACGCGACGGAGCTTCGCTCCTGCTCCGCCTTAGAATGACGAAGCGACGGGCGTCTGCCCAGTCGTCGGGGCATGCGGTCCGCAACATGAGCGTCCCCGTCAATTTAGCCCGCCCCTCACCTGTACCGCGCCTGGTTCCACTTGTGCCCCAGCAGCGACAGGATGATGATCAGCCCGTTGAAGAACTGGACGTAGAAGCCGCTCAGGCCCGCCGCCACGACGCCGGTCTGGATGAACGACACGGTGACCGCGCCGATCGCTCCACCGGCAACCGTACCGATGCCGCCCCAGGTCGGCGTGCCGCCGACGAACACCGAAGCCAGCACCGGCAAGAGATAGCCGTCGCCCGCGGTCGGCCACCAGGTGAAGTTGATCATCACCGAAAACGTGCCGGCGATCGCGGCCCCGATGCCGGTGAAGATGAACACTTTCACCCGCACACGCTTGACGTCGATGCCCATTTGCTGGGCGCTGTCGGGGTTGTCGCCGACGACCCTCACCTGCGCGCCGAAGCGGTGCCGGTTGTAGAGCATTGCCGAAAAAATGACGAAGGCGAGTGCCCATAAGACCTGTACCGGAAAACCCCACACCTGACCGGAGAAGATGGTGTACGCCCAGCTGTCGCTGAGACCGGTCAATGCCGTCGATCTGCCCTCGTTGATGATCTGGATCAGTCCCCGCAGCAGGAAATTCATGCCGAGGGTGGCGATCAGCGACGACAGCCCGCCATAAACGACCAGGGATCCGACGAGAAAGCCGAGCAGCGTGCCGGTGAGAATCGCCGCTGCGATGCCGAGAAACGGATCGTAGCCGGCCTGCACCACCAGCGCGAACACCCAGGAGGCAAAGCCCATGGTTGCGGGAAACGACAGGTCGATCTCGCCGCAGGTGACGACGAAGACCAGCGGCACCACCACGAACAGGGCAACCGGCAGCGTGGTCAGCACGGATCTGTAGAGATACCAGGTGGTGAACACGGTCGGGTTGGCGATCAGGAACGCCGCCATCATGATGATGAACACGGCGAGCGTGCCGAGCGCTGCGCGGTTGTCGATGACGAAACCGCGCAGCCAATGGTCGGACGGGTGCTTCCACTCAGGCCGGGCCGCCTTGCCGCCGAGCGGGCTCTGCAGATCGGGTTCCATGGTCTTGCTCATCGTGCTGCCCTCTCCGCGTCGCCGGCCTCGTGCAGCCCCGGCAATCCTCCGGGATGCGCAACGTCTTCCATGAAATTGATCAGCTCTTCGGCCGACTTGACCTCGGTGCGATCGGCGGTCAGCGCCACCTTGCCGCGGTCAATCACCACGAAGCGGTCGGCGATGTCGAAGACATGGTGGATGTTGTGGCCGATGAACAGGATCGAACGGCCGCTCGCCCGCACCTGGCGCACGAAATGGAAGACCTTGGCGGTCTCGGTCAGCGACAGCGCCGTCGTCGGCTCGTCAAGGATGATCAGCTCGGCCTGCTTGTAGATGGCGCGCGCGATCGCCACGCCCTGGCGTTCGCCGCCGGAGAGCTGGCCGACGATCGAATGCGGCGTGAACACTTTCGAGGTAAAGCCGATCTCGCGCATCAGCCGGCTCGCCTCCTCTATCTCTTTATTGACCTTCAGAAAGCCCATGAAGCCGGTGAGTTCGCGGCCCATGAAGATGTTGCGCACGATGGTCTGCTGCACGGCCAGCGCCCGGTCCTGGAAGACCGTCTCGATGCCGGCGTCGCGCGAGCGTGCCGCACTCCAGCCGGTCACCGGCTTGCCGCGCACCAGGATCTCGCCGCTGGTCGGCTTGACGACGCCGGACAGGATCTTGATCAGCGTCGATTTGCCGGCGCCATTGTCGCCGATCAGGCCAACCACCTCGCCGCGGTCGACCGAGAGATTGACCCCGCCCAGCGCATAGACCTGGCCATAGGATTTGCTGATGTCGCGCAGTTCGATGATGCGTTCGGCCATGGCGATCCTCGCTCCTGTGGTATCATCCCGGCCTGGTGCCGGCGGTCCTGCCGGCCGGGCTTGCGCCCAGCCGGCAGTTTGGGAGGTCAGCGCAGCGCCTGCTTGGCGAGCTCGGCGACGATCTCGTAATTCTGCGGCGTGACGAAGCCGGCGCCAGTGTCGACATTCATCGGCGCCAGGCCCAGCACCACCTGCTGGCAAAGGCTGAGGATCGGCAGATAGCCTTGCAGAAACGGCTGCTGATCGGCCGTCAGTTGCACCCAGCCGCCCTTGAACGCCTCGACGATCTGCGGGCTGGTGTCGAAGCCGAAATTGAAGATGTCGCCCGGCTTGCGCCCCGCCGCCTGCATGTAGGTGGCGACGTTGCCCAGCATCTGGCCGCCGGGATAGCCGACCGCCTTGACGTCGGGATTGTTGAGCAGGGCCGCGGTGATCACCGGTATCGCCAGATTGGGGTCGGACGCCCATTCGCCGCTCGGCGGCGACGACAGCTGGATGACCTCGACGCCGGCTTCCTTGAGTGCTGCCACCGTGCCGCGCTCGCGCGCGCCGCGGGCCTCGTTCTCGAACGGGCCGATCATGATCGCCTTGTCGCCGGACTTGAGATTGCCGAGCTTGAACGCTTCGACGCCGAGCGCGCGGCCCTGCTGCTCCTGCTGGGCGCCGACATAGCCGCCGCCGAACGCAGCCACCACCGTCGGCACCGGCACGTTCTGGTACATCATCTTGATGCCGTCCTTGTGCGCCTGTTCGGCCAGCGGCATGATCGCGGCGTCGCCGGGATGGCCCATCATGGCAATGCCGTTGGGCTTCACGGCGACGGCCTCGCGCAATTGCTGAACCATCTTCTCGACGTCCCACTGCGAGAAGATGTAGTCGACCTTGGGTCCGAGATCGGACGCCGCCTGCTTGGCGCCATTGTAGACGATGGTGCCGAAAGCGTCGCCCTCGGCGCCGCCGACGAAAAAGCGGATGTGGACATCCTTGCACCACTGGGCGTCGAGCGCCTGCGCCGGCAGAGTGGAGATGGCAGCGCACAGCGCCGTGGCGGCGGCCACGACGGTCGAGCGCAGAAGTGTCGTTCTCATTGCGATGCTCATGCACGTTCCTCCCTTTTGTCCTCGGTGAGCCGAGGGGTTTCGTCGTTCGCCTGTCGGCAGTGCTTGTCGGCAGTGCTTGGGAATCTGTCAGGCCGGCTCCTCCCACCGGCCCTCGGTCACGCCGGGTTCGGCAGGTAGGTCGCTCCTCCCCGGCATTGCTTGAGGTATTCCAGCCCGCGCACCTGGCCTGTGATTTCGAGGTCGCCGCGATAGACCGGGTCGTGCCAGCCCTCGATGTCGATGGCGCCCTTGTAACCGGCCAGCCGCAATTCGCTGATCACCCGCGTCCAGTCGCTGTCGCCAAACCCGGGCGTGCGCATCTGCACGAAGGGCAGCTTGCCGAACACGCCGTGCTCGCGGATCACATCCCAGCGCACCGTCGCGTCCTTGCCGTGGACATGGAAAATGCGCGGCGCCCATTTGCGGATCTGCGGCATCGGGTCGATGAGGTAGACAAGCTGGTGGCAGGGCTCCCATTCGAGGCCGAGATTGTCGTCGGGCAATTCGTTGAACATCAGCTCCCAGGCGTCCGGATTGTGGGCGATGTTCCAGTCGCCGGCGGCCCAGTTGCCGTCCATGGCGCAATTTTCGAAGGCAATGCGCACGCCCTTGTCGGCGGCGCGTTTGGCCAGCGGCCCCCAGACCTCACGGAAGCGCGGCAGGCTGTCGGTCAGCTTCTTGCCGCGCAGGCGGCCGGTGAAGCCGCTGACCGTCGAGGCGCCGAACAGATGCGCATTGTCGATCACCGTTTCCCAGGCCGCGAGCACGCCGCGATCGACCTCGCCATCCTCCAGCGGATTGCCGAACACACCGATCGACGACACGACGACATCGGCATCGCCGATCGCCTCGCGGATCTCGCCGGCGAGCCGCGGCAAATCCTTGCCGCCCAGCGTCTGCCAGAAGAAGGGCTGGATGCTCTCGAAGCCGAGCGGCAGAATCTCTTTGATGTAGGCGGCCGGGTCTTCGAGATTGGCCCGCACCATGGTGCCGATCCGGATGTCGAGAAGCGGGTTTGGCATCATGATGCTTCCTGTGTGATTGCGACGCGCCGTCCGGTCTCGGCGCTTTCGATGGCGCCAAAAACCATGGCCAGGCTTTTGATGTTGTCGCTGCCACGGGTTTCCGGCTCGCTGCCGGTCTCGATGGCGTGGATGAAATCCTTGATGATGCCGAGATGACCGCCGACGCGGTCGGCGGAATCGAGCGGCGGTACTGTGATGGGCTGGGTCAGGTCGAACAGGCCGTCGCGGACCGACAACACAACCTCGGCCTTCAGTCCGTCCTCGCCGTCCCAGACCAGGCTGCCGTGCTCGGCGACGATGCGCCACGTGCTCTCCCAGCTGGTGCGGAAGCCCGCCGCGCACCAAGAGCCTGCATAGGTGAACACCTTGCCGCCGCCGAGATCGAAGATAGCGCTGGCCGACGATCCCTGCCGGTACCAGGAATTCGCCGGCTCCCATTCCTGGCAAAAGACGCCGGCGGGATCGCCGCCGACCATGTAGCGGGCGGCGTCGAAAGTATGGATCGCCATGTCGAGCAAAAGCACATGCGCCATCTCCTCGCGGAAGCCGCCGAAATGCGGCGCGACGAAGAAATCGGCATGGATGCTGGTTGGCTTGCCGATGGCGCCGGAGTCGAGAAAGCGCCTGATGCGCCGGACATTGGCGACGTAGCGGCGGTTCTGCACGACCGCATGGATACGCCCCGCGTTACGTGCCGCATCGACGATGGCGCGGGCATTTTCCGGAGTATCGGCCAGCGGCTTTTCCGTCAGCAGATGGCAATTATGGGCAAAGGCGGCAAAGGCGACATCACGCCGGGCGGCTGGAACCACGACATCGAACACCGCGTCGGGCCTGGTCTGGTCGAGCACCGCGTCGAGGCTGGTGCCGATTACCGCGCCGTCGAGCCCGTATTCGTGCGCCCTCGCCTTCGCCCGTTCGGCGTCGAGATCGACAAGGCCGACAATGGCCAGCCCGTCGATCTGCCTCGCGGCATCGAGCCAGGCCTTGCTCATCGCACCACAGCCGACGAGGACGGCATTCATCATCCGGCATTCCTCCCGTCCGGTCCCTCCAGACCGAATGTCACGGCATTTCCGGCATCACCGTAAACGTTTCTCCGTAAACGTTTACGAGAACACACCCGATGGCGTAGAATGTCAATCGGCTGTCAGCGAAAATCATCCCGAAGCCTTGGCCTGGGCGGCAGCCGGTGCTAGCCAAGACAGGGGGAGAACTGTCCTTGGCGTCCAGTATCCATGACCTAGCGCGTCACCTGAACATTTCGATCGGCACCGTGTCGCGGGCGTTGAACGGCCGCGCCGACGTCAATGCCGACACCCGCCAGCGCGTGCTCGCCGCCGCCAAGCAATTGAACTATTCGCCCAACCAGTCCGGCCGCAGCCTGCGGCAAGGCACCACCCATTCGATCGCCTTCATGCTGCAGCCGCATCCGGGCGACCAGCAATATGGCGAACCGTTCTTCATCCCGTTCCTGATCGGTCTGCAGGGCCGGCTGGCCGAGGATGACCTGGATCTGATGGTCGTCATGGGCGAGCCCGGCCAATATCAGCAGGAGAGGCTGCGCCGCGTGGTTGAGACGCGCCGGGCCGACGCGGTCGTGTTGGCCAATACACGGCGGGAAGACGATCGGATCGACTATCTCAGCAAGGCCGGCTTTCCCTTCGCCACGCTTGGCCGAAGTCAATCCGGCGACGACACCTATCCTTCGCTCGATATAGATTTCGAGAGGGCGGGTGATGAAGCCGTCGACCGGCTGGTCGCGCGCGGCCACCGCCGCATTGCCGCCATCCGCCCTTCGCTTGATCTCAACTTCGGCTACCTGTTCCTCGACGGCTACCGCAAGGCGCTGGAGCGGCATGGCATCGAAGTCGACCCCGGCCTGATCGCCGACGGCTTCATCAACGAGGCCGGAGGCTACCAGGTGACGCCGCGCGTGATGCTCTCCAAGGACCGGCCCACAGCCATCATCTTCAACAATGACGCAATGGCGCTCGGCGGCTGCAAGGCACTGGCCGAGATGGGCATCAGGCCCGGCCACGACATCGCGGTGATCGTCATCGTCGACACGCCGCTCTGCCGCTACTTTTCACCGGCGCTGACCGCCTTCCGTCCGTCGCTGGAGCCGATGGGCCGGCGGCTGGCCGAAATGCTGCTGGCCTCGCTTCCCGCCTTTGCCGGCCCGGAAGGTCCGCGCATCATCCGCGAAGTCTGGCCGCTGGAGCTGATCGCGCGCGACAGCGATTGATAGTGCGTCTCTCCCTTCTCCCACAAGGGAGAAGGAAGAGGCCCGCTCTGTCACGCAAGTATCATGTTCGCGTCCTAGACCGCTTTGCGAGAGGGCGACATCGTCGATGCGATGCGGTGGCCCCTTTGCGCCGCTCAAGGCTTGTCACAAAGAGGATCTCCATGAAAATCTCGCACCGAACCGTGTCGCTCGGCGCCGCGCTGGCGCTGTTTACCGCCCTGACCCCTGCCCTTGCCGACAGCACAGCCACCGTTGGTGGCTTCGTCAACAAGGGCCTGGTCGGCGTCGGCCGCATCCCGGCCGATCAGAAGGACAAGTTCGGCGAGACCTTCGGCTCCGGCTCCGGCATGTCGATCGACGCCGCAAGCTGGACCCGTGGCGCGGACGGCTACAAGGGCTCGCTCTGGTTGCTGCCCGACCGCGGCTACAATGTCGTCGGCACCACCGACTACCGGCCGCGCCTCAACACTATTCGCATCGAGTTCACGCCGGCCGCACTAGGCGCCACGCCCACCTCCGGCCAGGAACAGACAGGCGTCAAGGCGACGCTTGCCGATTCCCTGCTCCTCACCGACGACAAGGGCGCTGACGCCACCGGCCTCGATCCGCTCAACGGCGTGCGCGCGGCCAATGGCGACCTGCCGATCCTGCCCGAGGCCAATGGCAAGCTGGCGCTCGACAATGAGGCGATCGCGCGGCTGCCCGACGGCACCATGTTCATCTCTGACGAATACGGCCCCAACATCTACCGCTTCTCGGCCGACGGCCATCTGTTGTCGGCAACGCAGCCGCCCGCCGCTTTGGTGCCGATGCGCAAGGGCGCGCCGAACTTCGCCTCCGACAATCCGGGCCCCGGTGCAGCCGAACCCGATCCGAAGGATCCCGAAACCGGCCGCCAGAACAATCAAGGCCTCGAAGGCATGGCGCTGACGCCGGACGGCAAGTCGCTGATCACTGTGCTGCAGTCGGCGCCCCGCCAGGATGGCGGCGATTCGCCCGCGACGCGCCAGAACACCCGCGCGCTGGTCTACGACGCCTCCGACCCGGCCCATCTCAAGCTGGTGCATGAATATGCCGTGCCGCTGCCGGTGTTCAAGGACGCCAAGGACAAGACCAAGGTCGCCGCGCAGAGCGAAATCGTGGCGCTGTCCGACAAGACCTTCCTGATGCTGGCGCGCGACAGCGGAAACGGCCAGGGGGTGAAGGGCGATACTTCGCTGCTGCGCCAGATTTTCGTCGTCGACGTCTCTGGCGCCACCGACATTGCCGGCGGCGCCTTCGATGCCGCCGACAAGCCGCTGGCGCCCAAGGGCGTGCTCGACCCCTCGGTGACGCCGGCCAAGCTGACGCCGTTCATCGACATCAACGACAACAAGGAACTCGGCCGTTTCGGCCTGCATGACGGCAAGCCGAACGACAAGAACAATCTCTCGGAGAAGTGGGAAGCAATGTCTGTGGTCAGCCTGCTCGATCCGGCGCTGCCCGACGACTATTTCCTGTTCGTCGGCAACGATAACGATTTTCTCACCCAAGACGGTTTTCAGGTCGGCGCGCCCTACAAGGCCGACGACGGCGCCGATGTCGACACCATGTTCCTGGTCTATCAGGTCACGCTTCCGGGCCTCGCCAACAAGTAGCCGTATACGGAAAGGCGGACGCGCCCGGCGCGTCCGCCTCTAACCGTCTGTCGGCGATCAGCGATGCCGTGAAGGCACCTATTTCAAAATCTCCGCATCCCTTGGCACGCCGGCATCGATCGGCTCGGCGGTCCGGCTCGACACAGCCATGATCTTGCCCGCGGCCGACAGGTTCGGGCGCACATAGACCTGGGCTACGCCGTTGACCCGGCTGTAGAGGTCGATGATGTCCTGGTTCATGAAGCGCACGCAGCCCGACGACGCGTTCTTGCCGATGGAATCCCATTCCGGCGTGCCGTGCAGCCGGTACATCGTGTCCTTGCCGTCGCGGAACAGATAGAGCGCACGCGCGCCGAGCGGGCTCTTCGGTCCCGGCGGCATGCCGTCCTTATATTTCGCCAGTTCCGGCCGGCGCTGGATCATTTCCGGCGGCGGCGTCCACACCGGCCATTTCTTGCGCGCCTGGATCACGGCGCTGCCGGTCCAGCCAAACCCGGCCTTGCCGAGGCTGACGCCATAGCGCATTGCCTTGCCGCCGTCGCGCACCAGATAGAGAAAATGCTCGGATGTATCGACGACGATCGTGCCGGGTTTTTCGCCGGTCGGATCGTCCACGATCTGGCGCACGAACTTCGGATCGAGCTTGGCCACCGGGATTGCCGGCAATGAAAAGCCCTCATCGACGCGCGCCGAATACATGGTGGCGGCATCGCCGAAAGCGGGCTCGGGTGCGGGTGCCGGCGCCGGCGTCGGCGGTACTGCCACATCAGTGGTTGTGCAGGCCGAAAGTGCCATGGCAGCGGCACCCAAAGCGGATGCTCCCAGAAACGCGCGCCTATTCAGGCGCTCGGAAAATAATGGATTGTCGGACATGATCCCCCCGGTTTGCGGCCCCTCGCGGCGATGACCCATAGCCCATTACGCAAGCTTTGAGAACCTGATCGCCTCAGCCGCGTTAAGCTTGATGTTCCGATGCCGCATCGACCTTGTCCGTTAAATCGGCGATCATTGCCGGGCGGACTTTGAGATGAACCTTCGCCGAACAGCCCATGGACGAAAAAATACCACCGCGCCGGCGCACCGGCGATCTCACCAGCGGCCCAATCCCTCGCACGCTGCTGTTGTTCGCGCTTCCGGTGCTCGGTTCCAATGTGCTGCAGTCGCTCAACGGTTCGATCAACGCCGTCTGGGTCGGCCGCTTCCTCGGTGAATCGGCGCTGACGGCGACCTCAAACGCCAATCTGGTGCTGTTCCTGATTCTCGGCACCGTGTTCGGGATCGGCATGGCCGCGACCATCCTGGTGGCGCAATCGGTCGGCGCCCGCGACCTGCCCGAGGCGCGGCGCATCGTCGGCACCAGCGCCAGCTTCTTCTTCCTCGTCTCGGCTATCTTCGCCGTCTGCGGCTGGATCTGGGTCGACGCCATCCTCAACACACTGGGCACCCCGCCCGATGCGCTGCCGCTGGCGCGCTCCTATCTGCGTATCATCTTCGTCGCCGTGCCGATGATGAATCTTCTGTCCTTCGTCATGACGGTGCTGCGCGGTGCGGGTGATTCGCGCACGCCATTCTTCTTCATGGCGCTCGCCGTCGTGCTCGACATCATCCTCAATCCGCTGCTCATTCGCGGCATCGGCCCCTTCCCCGAGCTCGGCATCGCCGGCTCCGCCACCTCGACGCTGATCGGCCAGACAGTGAGCGTGATCGCCATCCTCGTCGTGCTTTATGCCAGAAAGCATCCGCTGCGGCTCGCCGGCGCCAACCTCGCTCTGCTGCGGCCGGATCCGGCGCTGCTCAGGATCGTCGTCTTCAAGGGCGTGCCGATGGGCCTGCAGATGATCGTCATTTCGGCGGCGGCGCTGACCGTCATGGGCATCGTCAACTCCTACGGCTCGCAGGTCGCCGCCGCCTACGGCATCGCAGCGCAGCTGTGGACCTATATCCAGATGCCTGCACTGGCGATCGGAGCCGCAGTCTCGTCGATGGCGGCCCAGAATGTCGGCGCCGGGCGCTGGGACCGCATCGGTCGCATCGCGGCGTCCGGCGTCGGCTTCAACCTGGTGCTCACCGGCGCCCTGGTGGCGCTGCTGTTCCTCTTCGACAGGCCGGTGCTCGGCCTGTTCCTTAGCCGCGACAGCACCGCAATCGACATTGCAGCCCACATCAACAAGGTGGCGTCCTGGTCGTTCATCCTGTTCGGCGTCACCATCGTGCTGTTCGCCACCGTGCGCGCCACCGGTGCCGTGATGCCGCCGCTGATCATTCTGGTGATTTCCGTGCTGGTCGTGCGTACCGGCTTTGCCTACTTCTTCAGGAGCTACATCGGCGAGGAAGCGCTGTGGTGGAGTTTTCCGGCGGGATCGATCACCTCGCTGGTGCTGGCCGCCGCCTATTATCGCTTCGGCCGCTGGCGCACCATGCACATGATCGAGGACCGGCCGGCCGCCGGCGAGCCGCCCGACACCGGCCTCGGCATCCCGCGCGGACGGGCAAACATGGCGCCCGGGACGCCAAACGGGTGAGGCTCAGCGCGCGTATTTGACGCCGAAACCCCAGCGCTACGACAGAGAACAGCGTGATCATGCCGGCGAAGGCCAGGCTTGCCGTCGTCGGAGTGGCCCAACTCGACAGCAGCCCAATGCCGATCACCGGCAGCGCATTGCCGCAGAAGCAGCAGATGAAGAACGCCGACACCAATTCGGCGCGACGCTCGGCAGGTGCGATCTGGTTCACCACCTGCAGGCCGCCGCGATAGCCGAGCGCCGCCGCCACGCCGCACACAGCGGTGGCGGCAACCATCAGGGACATTGACGCGAAAAACTGAGCAGCAACCATCAGCCCTACGGCCGGGATCATCAGCGCCAGCGCGGCTAGCATGCCGGCGCGGCTGGACAGTCGGACCGTGGCCAGAATGGTCGCGGCCGCAACGATCGACAGTTCAAAGAACAGCCCGCCGGCCTCGGCATGGTTGGCCACATGCAGCTGCTGCGCCAGGATGCTCGGCGCCAGGGCTGCATAGAAGCCGACCAGCGCCATGGCGCCGAAGCCGGTGACGGCCGGCGCCACGAAAGCGGCGCGGATATCAGCGGGCACCGACAGCCGCGGCCGCAGCGAAACGTCGGCCAGCCTTCCCGGCCGCGAAACGGTTTCCCTGGTGCGCCAGATCAACAGCGTCACCACCACGAGCAAGGCAAGATAGACCGCAAACGTTAGTCTCAACGGCCAGGGCGCATATTCGGCGAGCAGGCCCGATGCCAGCGCGCCGAGGCCAAGGCCAACGAAGTTGGTGCTGGTGGCGATGATTGCCGCGCGCGATTTGTCCTTACCCTCGATCAATTCGGCAAGCCAGGCCGTGCCGGTTCCCGCGCCGACGCCGATGCCAAGGCCGCTCAATATGCGGGCGACATCGAGCCATGCGACGTTCTCGGCCAACAGGAACACCAGCGCGCTGACCACCGCTATGGCCATCGACGCCAGCGCCGCAGGACGGCGGCCAATGCCGTCGGACAAGCGCCCGAACATCAGCAATGCGCCGAGATTGCCGACGACATAGACGGCGTAGACCAGCGTCAGCGTGATCTGCGAGAAACCGAAGGCCTGCTTGTAGATGACGTAAAGCGGCGTCAGCACCGTGCTGCCGGCGAACAGCGCGGCGATCATGGCGGCAACCGCGGCCATCGCGGGCCGGCCATCGAGTCCGTTGTCGCGCGTTATGGTCTCGGCATAGCTGGTCATGGCAACCTCCGGCCAATCGCCCAACGCCCAATTGCGCCCCAACGTCCATGTAAGGATGGCCGTTCCACGCGCCGAACTTCATCCTGACAACCTTGTCAGGATGGTCTTGCCCGAAATCCTCGCTTAACGTCTTCCATCGAGAGGGAGAATCCATGGGAAAAGGTAGAGTCGAGGCATTCACCGATGGGGTGGTCGCCATCATCATCACCATCATGGTGCTGGAGCTGAAAGTGCCCCATGGGGAGGATTTTTCAGCGCTTCTGCCGCTGTGGCCGATCTTTTTCAGCTATGTCTTGTCGTTCATCAATGTCGGTATCTACTGGAACAATCTGCACAACATGTTCCACACCGTCCAAAGGGTCGACGGCCGCGTGCTGTGGGCCAACCTCAACCTTCTGTTCTGGTTGTCGCTGATGCCGGCGACGACGGCCTTCATGGGCGAGAACCATTTCGCGCCGGTCCCCGTCGCCGTCTATGGCATCGACCTGGTGCTGTGCGCGGTCGCCTACACCTTTCTCGCCACCAAGCTGCACCATTTGCACGGCAACGACACCGCCTTCGCCAAGGCGCTGGGCAATGACCGCAAGGGCAAGATCTCGGTGGCCCTCTACGCCGCCGCCGTCCCGCTTGCCTTCGTAAACCAATGGATCGGCGTTGCGATCTTTGTGCTGGTGGCCGCCGTCTGGTTCGTGCCGGACACGCGTTTTTCGCGGGTGCTGGAAAAGTAGCGTAGGACGTCTCTACTTGCGCATCGCCTTCAGCTTTTCGGCAACCGACGCCGCAAGGTCGGCATAGCGCTCCTCCAGCCGCTCGGCCGCCTTGACGATCGAAAAATCATGGCCGAATTTTTCCAGCGCCATGCGCAATTTCTCGACGAACTCGGCCTGTTTTTCGAGTGCCGAAAACAAGGTCTTCACCTGCGCTTCGCTTATGTCCGGATTGGCAAGCATCTGTGGCACCTCGCGGCCCATCTGGTCGCCGGTGGCGGTCTGCTCCTTCAGGATCGCAACCCAGTCGGTCAATCGGCAGTCTCCTGTTCAGCCGCAGCATGCACGGCCGCCGTTGATGCGGTCAACCCGAACACGCGGGACGGCCTTGCACGATGCGCGTCCCGCGCTAAGTTCGGCGCCACCCGAACCCTAGGAAAAAGAACATGACCTCCGACGCCGAAATCCAATCCGCTTTGCCCGCCCTCAGCCGAGGCAACGTCGCCGTCGTCACCGGGGGCGCCAGCGGCATCGGGCTTGCCGCCGCCAAAAGGCTGGCGGCTATGGGCATGAGACTGGTGCTGGCCGACATTGGCGGCGCGCGCCTCGATGCGGCCCGCCAGGCAGTCGCCGCGATCACCGGCGAGAATGCCGTGCTTGCCGTCGCCACAGACGTGTCGAAGGCCGACGAACTCGGCCGGCTGGCGGAAAAGACGCATGCCGCTTTCGGCGCCGTATCGCTGCTGATGAACAATGCCGGCGTCGGCAACAATCCGGGAAAACCGTGGGAGAACGGCGACGCCTGGAAGCGGCTGATCGACATCAATTTCTGGGGTGTCGTACATGGCGTCGAGGCCTTCGCTCCGGCCATGCTGGCCTCCGGAGAGCTTGGCCTGATCATCAACACCGGCTCCAAGCAAGGCATCACCACGCCACCCGGCAATCTCGCCTACAACGTCTCCAAATCGGCATTGAAGACGTTCACCGAAGGCCTGGCGCACGCATTGCGCAACGAGCCGGGCGCGAAGGTCGCGGCGCATCTTCTCATTCCCGGCTTCACCTTCACCGGCCTCACCGAAGGAGCGGTCGAAAAACCGGCTGGCGCCTGGACCGGCGAGCAGGTGGTCGACTTCATGCTGGCTTCGCTGGCGCGTGGGGACTTCTACATCCTGTGCCCCGATAATGAGGTGATGCGGCCGACCGATGAAAAGCGCATGGCCTGGGCGATCGGCGACATCATCGAGAACCGGCCTGCTCTCTCGCGCTGGCACCCCGACCATAAGGACGCTTTCGCGGCCTTTATGGGAAACTGATCGTCGAACTCAGCCAAAGCCGAGACTCAGGCGGGCGCGCGTTTTTTCGCGGTGCGCTTTTGCGCGACGGCCTTCTTGCCCGCCAGTTCGGCGAGCTCGTGGTCATGGCGTTTTGCCGCCCGCTCGCATTTGTCTCTGATCTCCTCGACCTCGGATTCGGTCAGGTGCTCGATGCCGATGAAATGATTGTGGCCCTCGCTGACGCGGATCAGTTCGTCGAGCTTGGCCTGAACCGCGGCACCGTCGCGGTTCTGGGTGTTCTGGATCAGGAACACCATCAGGAAGGTGATGATCGTCGTTCCCGTGTTGATGACGAGCTGCCACGTATCGGAAAAGCCGAAGAATGGCCCGCTTACCGCCCAGACGATAACGATGGCGCAGCAGGCGATGAAAGTCGGTGGCAGGCCCGCCAAGTGCGAAACGGTGTTGGCGATTCTGGTAAACAGCTTTTCGATCATTCACATCCTCAACGGGTCAAAGCGCGATGAGCTGACCAAGGCCGCATTCATCGCTCCAACAATAAACAACCGGCAGCCGCTTCCGGTTCCCTGTCGCAGATGGCATCCCTGATGCAATTGTATGCACGCCAAAGGCGCAGCGCCGTGAAAAGCCGCCTTATCGGTTTGTTGCCATAGTCGCCATGCAGGCCAAAACCTGTTCCTTCCGCTTCACGCGGATTTGTCTCCAAGCCCCTTCCGCTGCGCCACCCCCGCATGGCGGAAGGGGTTCGTTGCGTTGCCGCAGCCGGCGGAACTCTTCCCGACACGTGCCGTTCAGAATTTTGGCGCCAGGATTTCGGCCAGCCAGTCGATGAAACCGCGCACGCGCGGCGAGCTCTCAGGAATGCTCTTACTCCCAGCGATGGAGGAAATCCTCAATCGGCAAGGCCTGCATGTCGGGAACCGCTTTGGCGAGTTTCTCCGGCGGCCAGTCCCACCAGGCGAGGCTTTCGATCCGCGCCGCGATCTCGGAGGGAAAGCGCATGCGCAACGGCTTTGCCGGTACGCCGGCGACGATTGTGTAGGCCGGTACATTCCGCGTCACCACCGCATTGGCGCCGACGATGGCGCCATTGCCGATGCTGATGCCGGGCATGATGACGGCGCCATGGCCGATCCAGACATCGTTGCCGATGCTGACCGCCTTGGCCTGCCGCCGCGCGCGGAACGCCGCGTCGACGCCCAGCCAGCGGAAATACTCGTTCGGCCGGTAGCTGAGCTTGTGCTGCGTGATCCGCTCGATCGGATGCTCTAGCGCATTGATGCGGCTGTTGGCGGCGATCGAGCAGAATTTTCCGATCGTCGTGTAGATCGCCTCGGCGTGGCGCTCGAAATAGGAGAAATCGCCGACATTGACCTCGCGCAGCACCACCCGTTCGCCGATCGAGGCATAGCGGCCAAGCTTGCACGCTTTCAGCTCCGCGGTCGGATGGATGCGCGGCTCCGGATCTTTCAGGACGAGGTTTTCGGTACGGTCCATCTGGCGGATTTACCCCCGCACAATTGCGGAAGCAATTGTCGCGTTGCGCCCGGAGAATCCGCTATTTCGGCTTGCCGCCGGTCCACACCACGTTCTGGCTGAACAGCGGCACGGTCGTCACCGACATTTTCGCCGAGCCGTCCTGCACCTGCCGCGAATGCGAGAGATAGATCAGCGTCTCGTTCTTCTTGTCGTAGATGCGGTTCACCACCTGCTTCTTCCAGATCAGGCTGATGCCTTGCTTGAACACCTCTTCGCCGCCCTCGCTCATGTCGATGTCGCCGATGGTGATCGGCCCGGTCTGGCGGCAGGAGATCGAGGAATCAGACGGATCCTCGAACCAGTTGCCCTTGTGCAGCCGGTCGATGACGCTGCGGTCGAAATAGGAGACATGGCAGGTCACGCCGTCGATCTTGGGATCCTTGATCGCCTCGACGATGATGTCGTTGCCGACCCAATCGACGCCGACCTTGCCGACTTCCTCTGCCGCTGCGGCACCGGCACCAAGGGCAATGCATGCGGCCAGCGCGCCGCCGATCAGTTTCTGCCCAATCCGTCTCTGCCCAGTCCGTCTTTGCAAGGGAGCCTCCTCAGGTTCAGTTTGCCGGTCTCAGGTGGGATAAGGGCCAGCTGTTTGCAAGGTAGCGCCCAGCCCGGTTGCGGCAACGCGGCATCTTTGCCTTGCCCCCTGCGACCGGCTAAGACTGCCGGCAGAGAGGCGCCGATCCGGCGCTCGATGATTTCTGCTACGGACAATTCCTGATGATGCGTTCAATTCTGGTCGGCATTCTCGTTCTGATGGCGGCGGGCATCGGCTGGCTCACCTTTGACTTCTATCGCGGCCACTATGGTGGCGAACCGTATGGCGCGCCATTCACGCTGGTCGACCAGAAAGGCGCGCCAATCACCGAAGCCGCCTTCCGGGGAAAACCCAGCATCGTCTTCTTCGGCTTCACCCATTGCCCGGAAGTCTGCCCGACCACTTTGTTCGAAATGGCCGGCTGGCTGAAGACGCTGGGCAACGACGGCAAGAACCTCAACGCCTACTTCGTTACCGTCGATCCAGAGCGCGACACGCCGCCGGTGATGAACACTTACGTCAGCAATTTCTCCGACCGCATCGTCGGCATATCGGGCGATCCCGACAAGGTGCACGCCATGGCGAAGTCCTTCAACATCTACTGGAAGAAGGTCGACACCGGCGACGGCGATTACACGATGGACCACACGGCCTCGGCGCTGCTGCTCAATGCCAAGGGCGAGTTTTCGGGCACCATAGCCTATGGCGAAAGCGCCGATACCGCGATCGCCAAGCTGAAGCGGCTGGCGGCAGGCTAGGCATGATCCCTAAATGTGGAATCCGGTTTTCTCGGACAGAAAAGTGTTGTCCAGAGATCATGCTCAAGCAAGAGACCAGCTGATGGGTCAGACCAGGCTCCACTTCATCGCCGGGAAGGTCGAGGCCGACCGCATCTTTGCCGCGCTCGAACCGGCTTTCGAGGATGAAGGCCTGCCGATCGCCGTGCTCGAAGTCGATGAAGACCGCGACATCTATGAGGTTTCGCTCTACACCGACGGCAATGTCGACGCGGTTGAGGCGCGGCTAAGGGACAGCCTTGCCGGACTGTCCCTGTCGAAGCCGATCGAGCGCGAGGTTTTGCCCGACATCGACTGGGTGGCGCGCTCGCTGGAGGGACTGAAGCCGGTGCGCGCTGGACGTTTCTTCGTCCATGGCGCGCATGACCGCAGGAAGCGCCACAGCGGCGAACTGGCCATCGAGATCGAGGCCGGCCTTGCCTTCGGCACCGGCCATCACGGGACCACGGCCGGCTGCCTCGAAATGCTGGAGCGGGTCGTGCGCCGCGAACGTCCCAGGAATGCCCTCGACCTCGGCACCGGCAGCGCGGTGCTGGCGATCGCCGTCGCCAAACTGGCGCATATTCCGGTGCTGGCGACCGACATCGATCCGATCGCCGTCAGGGTCGCCGCCTCCAACGCCCGCCTCAACCACGTCAAGGCGCTGGTCGAAACGGTGACGGCGCCCGGCTTCCACCACCCGATCTTCGGCAAGCGCGCGCCTTTCGACCTCATCGTCGCCAACATATTGGCGCGGCCGCTGATGCGGCTGGCGCCTGAGATGGCCAGGCATATCAGCCTCGGCGGCTCGATCGTGCTGTCCGGCATCCTCGAGCGCCAGTGCAATGCGGTGATCTCGGCCTATGTCGGCCAGACTTTTCGGCATGTCAGGACCTTGCACCGCGAAGGCTGGGTGACGATCCACCTCAAGCACTGAGACGCAACGCGCTTTGGACCAATCCGAGCCTGTTGCGATTGGCGAAAATCGATTCCGGTTTTCCGGGTCATGCGCTACGGTCGCGCCCGATACAGGAGGCATACCATGTTCCAGACCTTCGATTCCGCAGGCGACCCCAGCGTCGGCAAGCCGCGCGTGACGTTGCTGCGGCGATGGCTGGCGGATAATGGCCTCGACGGTTTCCTGGTGCCGCGCGCCGACGAGCACCAGGGCGAATATGTCGCCGATCGCTCGGCGCGGCTGAAATGGTTGACCGGCTTCAGCGGCTCGGCCGGCGTAGCACTTGTGCAGCGTGACCGCGCCTTCATGTTCGTCGATGGCCGCTATACCTTGCAAGTGCGCCACGAAGTCGATCTCGACATTTTTTCAATCGAGAGTCTCGTCGACAACCCGCCGGCCTCCTGGATCAAGGACAATCTCGGCAAGGGCGCCAGGCTTGGCTTCGACCCCTGGCTGCACACGATCGCTGAGGTCAAGGCGCTGAAAACCTCGGCCGAGCAATCCGGCGCGACGCTGGTGCCGCTCGACAGGAACCCGATCGACATCATCTGGAAGGATCAGCCGGCGCCGCCCGTGGCGCCGGTCGAAATCCACCCGATCGGCTTTGCCGGGGAACTCGCCAAGGACAAGCTGGCGCGGCTGGCGGCGGTAATCGGCAAGGAGGGCGCGTCGCACGCCGTGCTCACCGACCCCTCCTCGATCGCCTGGGCCTTCAACATCCGTGGCGGCGACGTGCCGCACACGCCGCTGGCGCTCGGCTTTGCGATCCTTGCAGCAGATGGCAAGCACCAGCTGTTCATGGACCAGCGCAAGTTTTCGCGCACGGTCGCCGCCTATCTCACCCAACTCGCCGATCTGCACGAGCCCGGGGAATTCGAGGCGGCGGTCGCAGCCCTTGCCGAGGGCGGCGCCAAGATCGCGCTCGATCCGGTGCTGGCGGCGGAAAAGCTGAGAATGCTGGTCGAGGACAATGGCGGCACATTTGTTTCAGCAGCCGATCCCGCCCGCATCCCGCGCGCCACCAAGAACCAGGCGGAAATCGCCGGCAGCCGCGCGGCGCACCGCCGAGACGGGGCGGCGGTGGCGAAACTGCTGTGCTGGCTGGAACGGCAGAAGCCGGGCACGCTCGACGAAATAACCGTTGTCACCAAGTTGGAGGAAACGCGCCGGCAGACCGGCGAGGAAACGCAGATGCCGCTGCGCGACGTCTCCTTCGACACCATTTCCGGCGCCGGGCCGAACGGCGCCATCATGCACTACCGTGTGTCGCGCGCCACCAATCGCAAGCTGACAAAGGGCGAGCTGTTCCTGCTCGATTCCGGCGCCCAGTATCAGGACGGCACCACCGACATCACCCGCACGGTGCCGATCGGCCAGCCGACCGAGGAGATGCGCGAGCGCTTCACACTGGTGCTGAAAGGTATGATCGGCATTTCCACGCTGCGCTTTCCCGCCGGCACGCGCGGCTCGGAAATCGACGCGGTGGCGCGCATGGCGCTGTGGAAGCATGGCTGCGACTTTGCCCACGGCACCGGCCACGGCGTCGGCTCGTATCTGGCCGTGCATGAAGGGCCGCAGCGAATCGCCCGCACCGGCACCGAAAAGCTGCTGGCCGGCATGATGCTGTCCAACGAGCCCGGCTATTACAAGGAAGGCTCCTACGGCATCCGCATCGAGAACCTGATCCTGGTGACGCCGGCTGAACAGGTGGAGGGCGGCGACATCGCCATGCACGGTTTCGAGACGCTGACGCTGGCGCCGATCGATATCAGGCTGATCCGCACCGACCTGCTGACGCGCGAGGAGTTGCACTGGCTGGATACTTACCATGCCTGGGTGCTGGCCGAGATCGGCCCGATGCTCGACGGCGAGACGCTGGCTTGGCTGGAGAAGGCAACAGCGCCGCTGCCGCACGACGCCAAGATCTGAAATGAGCTTCTTTCTCCCCGCCACTATACGGGGAGGTGAGGAGCGGTCCGCGAAGCGGACGAAAAGCCAATTGCTTGGCTTTTCGAGTGACGAACGCCCGGCAGGGCAATGAGGGGCGGCGCCGACAGTTCGAAACTGTTCCGCGCGCAGGCGCCCTATGGCACAAACTGCCGCGCGAGGACCAGCACCACCGCCCCGGCCAGAAACATCGCCATCAGGCCGCCGCGCGGCGAGACCACAGCGGCGACGACCAGCGCCGCCCATTCCGTCGGTCCGGCACTGAGTGCGGCGGGCGCCACCAGCGTCGTCAACACCGCCGCCGGCACGGCGTTCAAGCCAGCCTCGACGCGTGGATGGATGTGGTCGAAGCGCGAGATCACCAGATGGCCGCCGACGCGGGTGAGATAGGTGGCGATCGCGCCGGCAATGATGATCCACAAAGTCGCGCTCATCGTTTTGCCTCCACACCGCTATGGTGCGGCGGCAGGATGACGGCCAGCAGCACGCCGGCAACGGCGCCGATGGAGACGTGCCATGGCGATCCCACAGTTTTGTAGGCAATGATCGACGCCGCGGCGCTGGCGATCACCACCGGCAGCCACAGTGGCCGGTTGCGAAAGCCCATGACCAGCCCGAGGAAATAGATCGGCAGCAGGAAGTCGATGCCGAGCGCATGCGTGTCCGGGATCAGCTTGCCGAACACCGCGCCCAGCGCGCTCTCGATCCCCCAGAACACATAGACGGGCAGGCCAAGCCCCATGTACCAGGCAAAGCCAACGGTCTCGCCGGCTTCGGCCCTGCGCTCGGCCACCGCGAATTGCGGATCGGTGAGCACGAAATAGCCCAGCGCTTGGCTGATAACCGGCCAGTGCGCGATTCGCCGGCCGATGCTGGCGGAGTAAAGCACGTGACGGAAGTTTACCGCGAAGATCGACAGCACGATCAGCCATGGCGCGACATGCTGGCCGAACAATTCGATGCCTACCATCTGGCTGGCGCCGCCGAAGATCAGCGCGCTCATCAAGAAAGCTTCGAGAACGGAAAAGCCGTTGTCGACGGCGATGGCGCCGAACAGCAGCCCAAATGGCGCCGCGGCGACAACCACCGGCATCGACAGCCGCACGCCGTCCCAGAAGTCGCTGGCCACGGAATTTTCGCTTAAGGTCTCTGCCGACATGTCACATTCCCATCTCGCGCTGCTATGTAGGAGCCGGCGTTTGAAAAGTCAGACGAATTCGCTTGAGCCAACAAATCAGCGAAACTGATGTTGTAAAAAAATGAGGGGTTCGGATGATCGCTTATGATTTCACCGGCAGGCACGCGGTCGTCACCGGCGCCGGTGGCGGTATGGGCGAGGCGATCTCGCTGGCGCTGCTCGAGGCCGGCGCCTCGGTCACCGCCATCGACGTCAAGCCGCGTCCGGCGTCGCTTGCCGCCTATGACGACCGGCTCACCTTTGCCCAGGGCGACCTCACCGACGCCGCCTTTGTCGAGCAGACCATCAATGCCGCGGGCCGCGAGCGCGGCGGCATCGATTATCTCGCCAATGTCGCAGGCGTGCTCTGGTTTGGCCGCGACAAGTCGGCCCTCGAGATGGACCTCGATGTCTGGGATGAGGTCTTCAACATCAATCTGAAGTCCTTCGTCCACACCGCGCGGGCGGTGGTTCCGCAGATGCGGGTCGGCGGACGCGGCGGCGCCATGGTGCACTTCTCCACCATCCAGTGGTATCGCGGCGACCCGACCCCGCAGGATGCCTACCAGGCCTCCAAGGCCGGCGTCTGTGCACTGTCGAAGTCGCTCGCCATGCAGCTTGCCGGTGACCGCATCCGCTCCAACTCCATCTGCCCGGGCATGGCGTTGACGCCGCTGCAGGCGCGCTGGGACACCGAGGAGAAACGCGCGGCCGTTGCCAATTATGCGCCGCTCGGCCGCATCGGCACGCCGCAGGACATGGCCAATGCCACGCTCTTCCTGCTTTCCGATGCGGCAAGCTACATCACCGGCATCGAGCTGGCAGTCGACGGTGGGCTTTTGATGCGGATGTAGCCGTGCAGCGCGCGGGGCTGATTTAGCTCCGCGGTGCCGTGCCCTGGATCGCCCTGCCCCAGTCAAGCAGCGGCTTGGCGCGCAAGGCGAAATCGACAAGCTCGTCGACCAGCGTCGGCGCGTGAATTCCAGCCGGATCGATGATGTGCTGGACATAGAAGTGCCGGTTGCGGATGGCGTCGACAAGATCGGGTTCGTTGACCTGCTCGAATCCGCGCGGCGTGCGCTTCAACCGACCCTCGGTTTCGAGTTCGAAGCCGTTTTTCTTCAGCGTTGAAAGCAGTTTTCGGAACTCGGCTGGCCGGGCGATAATCGCCTTGCGCATCGCCAGCAGCAGGGGCGGCTCCGGGTTCCACCAGGCAACGTCGGCAAAGCAGCGGTCGATCCCGACATAGACGAAGAACACGCCCTGCTCCATCTTGGTGCCATCCGGCGACAGCATGGCCGACAAATGCTGGTTGTAGGGCCGCTTGTCCTTGGCGAAGCGCACGTCGCGGTTGATGCGAAACAGTGACTTCTTGCGGTCTCCGCGCAAGCCCAGACCCGCCGCCGCGAAGCGCTCGGTCAGCGTCTCGACCAGATCGCAGAACGGCTCATGCAACTCGCTGTCGTAAAGCGCGCGGTTTTCCTGGAACCATTCGCGGCTCTGGTGGAAGTCGAGCGCCTTGAGGAACGGTATGGCCTTTTGCCCGAACCCTTTGAACGAACCGGCCATCACGCCTTGCCGACCCGTTGCAGCCAGGTGTCCTCGTCGATGACTTCGACGCCGAGTTCGCTGGCCTGCTTCAGTTTGGAGCCGGCGCCCGGCCCGGCCACCAGCAGATCGGTCTTCGCCGACACCGAACCCGCCACCTTGGCGCCGAGCCGTTCGGCCATCGCCTTGGCTTCGGAGCGTGTCATCTTTTCCAGCGTGCCGGTGAAGACGATGGTCTTGCCGGCAACCTCGCTGTCGGTCGACACGGTGACGACATACGGCTTCGGCTTGACCTGTTCGAGCAGTCTGTCGAGCACGTCGTCATTGCGTTCATTGCCGAAGAAATCGCGCAACGCATCGATCACTGTATCGCCAATGCCGTTGATGGAGGGGAAGACGCTGTGCGGATCCTCAGCCGCCGCCGTTTCCTTGCCGACGCGGATCAACTCCTCGATGGTCGAAAACGTCCGGGCAAGCACGGCCGCCGTCGTTTCGCCGATATGGCGGATGCCGAGTGCGAAGATGAAGCGGTCGAGCTCCGGCTCGCGGCGCGAATCGATGGCCGCGAACAGCTTGTCGAGACCTTCATAATTGCGGTCCTCGACACCGCGCACATTCTTGCGCGCCTTGCCCGATGCCGCCTCGCGCAGCCGCGCCTGCTCCTCGCGCCGCTCGGCCAGCGCCCTGGTGACGGCCGGGCGGCGATCCCTGAGGGTGAAGATATCGGCGGCGGTCTTGACCAGTCCCGAATTGAAGAACAGGTCGATATTCTCGGCGCCCAGCCCCTCGATGTCGAGCGCGCCGCGCGACACGAAATGACGCAGCCGCTCCACGGCCTGCGCGGCGCAGATCAGCTCGCCGGTGCAGCGCCGGCGCGAATCCTCCTTGCCGGTCTTCTCGTTGATTTCGCGCGTCGCCGGCGAGCCGCAGACCGGACAAATGTGCGGGAATTCGTAAGGCACCGCATCAGCCGGCCGCTTGTCGACGACCACGCTGACGATCTGCGGAATGACATCGCCCGCCCGTTGTATGACAACCGTGTCACCGATGCGGACATCGATGCCGTCGCGAATCGGCAGGCCGTAGCTGTCGAAGCCCTTGATGTAGTCCTCATTGTGCAGTGTGACGTTTTCGACCACCACGCCGCCAACCGTGACCGGCGCCAGCCGCGCCACCGGCGCCAGCGTACCGGTACGGCCGACCTGGATGTCGATCTTCTGCACCGTCGTCATCGCCTGTTCGGCCGGGAATTTATGCGCAACCGCCCAGCGCGGCTCGCCGGTGACAAAGCCCCAGCGACGCTGCAATTCCAGCTGGTCGACCTTGTAGACGACACCGTCGATGTCGTAGCCGAGCGACGAACGCAGCTCCTCGATCTTGTGGTAGTGCGCGATCAGCTCCTCGACCGACTTCGCCCGCACCATCAATGGGCTGACCTTGAACCCCCACTCGGCGAATTTCTGCACCGAATCATATTGGGTCGGCGCCGGATCCGCTGTCGTGTAGCCCCAGGCATAAGCAAAAAATTTAAGATTGCGGCTGGCGGTGACGGACGCATCCTTCTGTCGCAAGGAGCCCGCTGCCGTGTTGCGCGGATTGACATAGTCCTGGCCGCCCACCGCCGCCGAGCGGGCCTTCAGTGCCTCGAATTCCGCATAGGTCATGTAGACTTCGCCGCGGATCTCGATGGTCTCGGGCCAGCCCGATCCTTTCAGCTTGGCGGGGATGTCGGCGATGGTCCTGAGATTGGCGGTGATGTCTTCGCCGACAGCGCCGTCGCCGCGGGTAGCACCCTGCACGAACACACCGCGTTCATAGCGCAGCGACGCCGACAGGCCGTCGATCTTCGGCTCGGCCGTAAACGCGATGTCGAGATCCTTGTCGCGGTCGAAGAAGCGCCGGCCACGCTCGATGAAATCGGTGACGTCCTCGTCGGTATAGGCCTTGGCGAGGCTGAGCATCGGCACCGCATGGCGCACCTTGGCAAAGCCTTCCGCCGGCGCGGCGCCGACCCGCAGCGAGGGCGAATCCTCGCGCACCAGACCGGGAAAGCGCTCCTCGATGGCAAGATTGCGCCGCCGCAGCGCGTCATATTCCGCGTCCGTAATCGTCGGCGCGTCCTCGGCATGATAGCGCCTGTCATGACCGGCGATCTCCTCGGCCAGCCGCTGGAGCTCATCCGCGGCTTCGCTTTCGCTCAACGATTCGACTGGTTTTTCAGACATGCAGCGGTCCCTGGACAGTGGCGCGACACCATAAATCAGGATTTCGGAAAAAGCATTCCTGAACAGCGGGATGGAGCCATATCCTGACTCAGTCCGAAAGCCTTGCGACGACTACGCTGCAGCAATATTCTCGCGTAGCAGCCGTTCGGCGGCTGCGCGCGCCTCTTCGGTGATGGTGGCGCCGGCCAGCATGCGCGCAATCTCTTCCTGGCGCGCCGCCCGGTCCATCTCGGCAATGCCGGTGGCGACCCTGTCGGTGCCACCGGATTTGGAAATCAGGAAATGCGTTGCCGCGCGCGCCGCCACTTGCGGAGCATGCGTGACCGACAGCACCTGCACGCGCTTCGACAGCCTGGCCAGCCTTTGGCCGATCGCATCGGCCACGGCGCCGCCGACGCCGGTGTCGATCTCGTCGAAGACCAATGTCGGCGCCGAGCCACGGTCGGCCAGCGCCACCTTGAGCGCCAGCAGGAAGCGCGACAGCTCGCCGCCGGAAGCGACCTTCATCATCGGGCCGGGCCTGGTACCGGGATTGGTGCGCACCCAGAACTCGACCTGGTCGATGCCCTCTTCCGTGCGGTTTTCGCCATCGCTGGTCAGCCCGACGATGAACTCGGCCCGTTCCAGCTTCAGCGCTGGCAGCTCGGCCATGACAGCCTTGGTCAGCCCAACCGCCGCGGCATGGCGAAGCGAGGACAGCTGGGCTGCGGAGATATCGTAGGCCTCGCGCGCCGCCGCGGCCTGCTTTTCCAGGACATGCAGGCGCCCCTCGCCGGCATCGAGATCGGCAAGGTCGGCCAACATGGTGTCGCGCAGTTGCGCCAGATCGTCGACAGCGACACTGTGCTTGCGTGACGCCGCGCGCAACGAAAACAGCCGCTCTTCCGCCTTCTCCAGCCGCTGCGGGTCGTATTCGGTGGCGCGCAATGCCGCCTCGACGCCCGATTGCGCGGCATCCAGCGACAGCATCGCCTCATCCAGCGACTTCACCACATCCTCGAGCAGTCCCGGCGCTTCGCTGGCCTTGCGCTGCAGGCGCCTCAGCAGGCTGGCCAGTTGCGGCAGCGGCGAGGACGGGCCTGACAGCACATCCTGTGCATCGTGTATTTCCGAGGCGATCTTTTCCGCCCGCATCATCGTTGCACGCAATTCCGCCAGCTGTGTCTCTTCGCCGGGCTGCGGATCGAGCTTTGCCAGTTCCGCCACCGAGGCCCTGAGATAATCGGCCTCGCGCGCCGCTGCCTCGACCTTGGCGCGGTGCCTGGCAAACTCCTGCTCGGCGCCGCGCCAGTAGCGCCACGCCTCGCCGGTCGCGCGGGCGGCGCCGAGATGGCCGCCAAAACTGTCCAGCAATTCGCGATGCGCGCCTGGATCGACCAGGGCGCGCTCGTCATGCTGGCCGTGGATCTCGACCAGCGCGTGGCCTATGTCGCGCATCAGCGTGACGCTGGACGGCTGGTCGTTGACGAAGACACGGGTACGGCCATCCGCGGTCTGCAGCCGGCGCAGGATGATGTCGCCGTCATCCCCGATGGCGTTTTCGGCCAGCAGCGCGCGCACCGGGTGGTTGCGCGGCACATCGAAGACGGCAATGACCTGGCCCTGGGCAGCACCGTGCCGCACCAGCGAGGCGTCGCCGCGGGCGCCAAGCGCCAGCGACAGCGCGTCGAGAAGGATGGATTTGCCGGCGCCGGTTTCACCGGTCAGCACAGAAAGGCCGGGCTGGAAGTCGATATCCAGCTTCTCGATCAGGACGATATCGCGGATCGACAGTCTGGAAAGCATCAGAACCTGGACCTCAAGCAATTCCAGGAAAAGTGCGTAGCGGTTTTCCGTCCGGAATTGCGTAGAACAAAAAGTTAGGACGGTTCAGCGCCTCAATCAAACCACTGAACCGCTGTGAAGCGGCATGCGACCGATGGAGTCGCAGCGCCGCACTATCTTTTTGTTTGAGCGTCGGATCAATCCGAAAAGCGCGTTCCGCCTCAGTCGATGCTCGGGCGTCAGGCGCCGGTGATCAGCTTGCCGGCCTTGGATATCCACGATCCGGCATTCTCGCGCGGCTCAAGCCCGTTGCTCTGCAACAGCTTGTAGGTATCCTTGTACCATTGGCTGTCGGGATAATTGGTGCCGAGCACAGCAGCGGCGGTTTGCGCTTCCGAGGTCAAGCCCATGGCGTAATAGCTTTCGGCCAGACGCGCCAGCGCCTCTTCGACATGGCGGGTGTTGGAATAGTTCTCGACAACGTTGCGGAAGCGCTTGACGGCAGCAATGTATTCGCGCCGCTCGAGATAATAGCGGCCGATCTGCATCTCTTTGCCGGCCAGCTGGTCGTTGGCGAAACGGATCTTTTCCTTGGCGTCGTCGACATATTCCGACGTCGGCCAGCGCGTCACCAGATCCTGCATCGTCTGCACGGTCTGGCGTGCTTCCTTCTGATCCTGGGTGACGTCCTTGATCTGCTTGTAGTAGCTCAGCCCGATAATATACTGGGCGTAAGCCGCGTCGTCGGTCGACGGATAGAGCGTGAGATAGCGCTTGGCCGAGCCGATCGCTTCGTCATAACGGCCGGCGCGATAGTCGGCGAAGGCGCCCATCACCATCGATTTGCGGGCGAATTCCGAATAGGGGTGCTGGCGGTCGACGGCGTCGAACTTCTTGCTCGCCTCATCCAGGCGGCCGGCATTGAGATTGGCAAGGCCTTGATTGTAAAGGACGTCGGCCGGTTCGGTCTGGTCGACATAGGTCGACAGGTCGACGTCTTTCTCGGACGACATGCAGGCCGAGAGGAAGAGCGATGGCACAACCACCGAAAGCGCCAGGAAAACAGCCCGATACGGCGCTTTCGATTGACCAACTCGCTTGAAGAACATGATTGGATTGCGCCCTTTCGGCGTTAGTTCAATGCCTTTCGCATGGCGTTCCCTCAAAACTGATCCCCACTTTTGAGCGACATGCGCCTAACAGACGGCAGCAGCCATAAACCATAACTGCCTTGCCCAGCAACGCTATGTCTAGCCAATCGCACATTTTTGTGGCGGCTTGGTGTTGCCCCGAATGCTACGCACTTTCACTGGCCGGTGATGCTTTCGTGCAACACCGGCCAGCGTTCAGAGAGCCAGAAAATCGTTAAGAATCAGATCACCCAGGGCGCAAAGACAGGGCCGGTGACGGCGCTCATCTCGGCGGTGCGGCCGCGCTCGCGGCGCGTGGTCTCGACGACCTCGAAGGCCGAACGGTCGGACAGAAGCCGCCGCAAAGCAGCCGCATTCATCCGGTGACCGCCGCGATAGGAGCGGAAGCAACCGATGAAACGGGCGCCGGCCAGCGCCAGATCGCCCATCGCGTCCATCGTCTTGTGGCGAGCGAACTCATTGGGGTAGCGCAGGCCGCCCATGTTGATCACCCGGTTGTCGTCGCCGATCACCAGCGAGTTCTCCAGCGAGGAGCCCAGCGCATAGCCGGCCGCCCACAGCCGCTCGACATCCTTCATGAAGCCGAAGGTGCGGGCGCGCGCGATATCCTGGCGAAAGATGTCGGGGTTGATGTCGGAGGCGAATAGCTGGCGGCCGATCGCCGGGCTTTCGAAATCGATCTCGACCTCGAAGCGCGTGCCGCTATAGGGCCTGAACTCGGCCCAGGACGCGCCATTCTCGATGCGGACGGGCTTGACCACCCTGATGTAGCGGCGCTTGACCGCCAGCGTCTCGATGCCGGCCTGGTCGATGGCTTCCACGAACGCCACCGCACTGCCATCGAGGATCGGAACCTCATGACCGTCGATCTCGATGACGATGTTGTCGATGCCGAGCCCGAAAAGCGTCGCCATCAGATGTTCGACGGTGGCGATATGCTCGCCTGCCGGATCGCCGAGCATGGNTGCCGAGCCCGAAAAGCGTCGCCATCAGATGTTCGACGGTGGCGATATGCTCGCCTGCCGGATCGCCGAGCATGGTGCAGAGATCGGTCGCGCCGACTTCAGCAACCAGCGCGCGGAACTCGCGGCTCTCGCTTCCGTTCGAAAGGTGGAAGAGCACGCCGGTGTCGGCGTCCGCAGGGAGGAAATTGACGGTGACCGGTTTGCCGCTGTGAACGCCGGTACCGGTCAGCGTTGCACGCGATTTCAGTGTCGTCTGATAGTCTTGCAAGACAAACCCCATAGCCCAAACGCCTAAGTCCGCTTTAACCCAAAAGGCGCGGCTCTTTTTTATCGGCAGGCAGGGCCACTTCCCCGAATCCCAGCACACCGAAAGTGCTGCGGCAAAGATAATGGTCCGTCAGGGAGACTCCAAATCACGGTTTCTTACTCTGTGTAACCGCGACAGACCTTGAGCGTCACATCGTAACGCCTTGTTATTAAACCCCTTTAACGTTAACAGGCAGACAATCTCTCGTCTGCCTGTTAACAAGTGTTACATACCGTTAACGGCTCAGTTGGCCTGGCGGCGCAGGAAAGCCGGTATCTCCAGCTGGTCGTCTTCCTGGGTCGACCTGGTCTGCGGCGTCAACCGGCCCTGATCGTCGAGCTGGCCGCGGCGCGGCGCGTAAAGCTGCGGATCCTGGCTGGCAAGGCGGCGCATTTCCGGCGCCGCCTGGCGCAGTTTCGGTTCGCGCGGCTGTGCCGGCTGCAACCGGGCCGGCTCTTCTTCGCGGCGCGTCAGTCCGTTGGTCAGCCGCTTGAGCAGCCCCATCGGCCCGCTGTTTTCATGGTCGGCCGGACGGCCCTTGGCTTCCACCTCGGCCCGCACCACCGGCGGAAAATCCTCCACCCGCGGCATGCGCTGCGGTGCGGCAGCCACCGGCTGCGGCATTTCCCGCAGCGGCGCCGGTTGCATCACCTGCTGCACGACAGGCTGCGGCTGGGCAGGCGGGGCCTGGAAGATCTTGCTCTGCGGGCGGAAATCTTCCGCCTGGGCCATCGGCGCCGGACGAGCCATTGCCGCCGCATTGGCCTCGGCAAGCTGGATCGCCTCGGCCACCGGATCGGCCGCGCGCTGCTCATAGGTCTGCTGCTGGACCGGTGCCGGACGGCCTTCCGCCCCCGAAGCCGCTGGGCGGCTGACCGGCTTCTGCTGCGGCGGCACGGCCCGGATCGAGATCGGCGCCGCGGCAATTTCAGCTGCCGATTTGTCGATGCCGGTGGCGACCACCGAGACGCGGATGACGCCTTCGAGTTCCTCGTCGAAGGTGGCGCCGAGGATGATGTTGGCGTCCTGATCGACTTCCTCGCGGATGCGGGTCGCGGCCTCGTCGACTTCGAACAGGGTCAGGTCGCGGCCGCCGGTGATCGAGATCAGCAGGCCCTTGGCGCCCCTCATCGAGGTCTCGTCGAGCAACGGATTGGCGATCGCCGCCTCGGCGGCGGCCATCGCGCGGCCCTCGCCCGAAGCTTCGCCGGTGCCCATCATCGCCTTGCCCATTTCGCGCATCACCGAACGCACGTCGGCGAAGTCGAGATTGATCAGACCTTCCTTGACCATCAGGTCGGTGATGCAGGCAACACCGGAGTAGAGCACCTGGTCGGCCATGGCGAAGGCGTCGGCAAAGGTGGTCTTGTCATTGGCCAGCCGGAACAGGTTCTGGTTGGGGATGACGATCAGGGTATCGACACATTTCTGCAGCTCCTCGATGCCGAGATCCGCCGTCTTCATGCGGCGCTGGCCTTCGAAATGGAACGGCTTGGTGACGACGCCGACGGTGAGGATACCCCGTTCGCGCGCCGCGCGGGCAACCACGGGAGCCGCACCGGTTCCGGTGCCGCCACCCATACCGGCGGTGACGAAGCACATATGGGTGTTGGAGAGATGATCGATGATCTCATCGATGCACTCTTCCGCCGCCGCACGGCCCACTTCAGGCTGCGAGCCGGCGCCGAGCCCCTCGGTGACATGCGCGCCGAGCTGGATCAGCCGCTCGGCCTTCGACATGGTCAGCGCCTGTGCATCGGTGTTGGCCACGACGAACTCGACACCGCGCAAGCCCGCGGTGATCATGTTGTTGACGGCATTGCCGCCGCCGCCGCCGACACCGAATACGGTGATCCGCGGCTTGAGCTCGGTGATGTCCGGCTTTTGCAGATTGATCGTCATTGTCTCCGTCCTTTGCCTTTCCCGCCGCTTCGCCGCCGCGGCCGCCTATGGGGCTGTCCCCGTCAATTAGAAACTGTCTCTCAACCACTGACTCATGCGATGCAGTTTTCCGCCCGTCCCGGTCATCCTGAGACCGGAAATTCCTTTCGCCGGATGGCTCTCGAAGCTCGCCATCTGCGGATAGATCAGCAGCCCGACCGCCGTCGAGAAAGCCGGCCCCTTGGCAGCTTCCGGCAGGCCCGCCACGCCGAGCGGGCGTCCGATGCGCACATTGCGTCCCAGAATGCGGCGCGCCGCCTCGGGGAGACCCGCAAGCTGGCTGGCGCCGCCGGTCAGCACGACGCGTTTTCCCACGGCATTGCCGTAGCCCGACTTGTTCAGCCGGTCGCGCAACAGTTCCAGCGTCTCGTCGATGCGGGCGCGGATGACGCGCGTCATCACCGAGCGCGGGATCTGCAGCGGCATCTCGCCGTCTTCGCCGATCGGCTGGATCGAGACCAGGTCGCGATCGTCGGCACTGCCAGGCAGCGCCGAACCATGCATCACCTTCAGCCGCTCCGCGGCGTCGAGCGAGGTCGACAGGCCCTTGGCCATATCGAGCGTCACATGATTGCCGCCGATGGCAATGGCATCGGCGTGGACGAATTTGCCTTCCGAAAACACCGAGATGGTCGTCGTGCCGCCGCCCATGTCGATGCAGGCCGCACCCATTTCCAGTTCGTCGTCGACCAGGGCCGCAAGCCCGCTGGCATAGGGCGTCGCCACCATGCGCTCGACCGAAAGATGCGAGCGGTTGATGCAGAGCTCCAGATTGCGCAGCGGCGCGGCATCGCCCGTCAGCACATGCATATCGACGCCGAGCTGGTCGCCGACCATGCCGCGCGGATCGCGCACGCCGCGCTCGGCGTCCAGCGAAAAGCCGACGGGCAGCGAATGGATCACGTCGCGTTCGGCCTTGAGCGCCTGCTTGGCGCCGGCGGCAAGCACGCGCTTGATGTCGGCTTCGTCGGCCTGATGGCCACCGAGATTGATCGTGGCCGAATAGGTTTCGCTCTTCAGCCGGCCCGCCGTCATGTTGACGATCAGCGAATCCACCGTCAGTCCCGCCATGCGTTCGGCGGCGTCGACGGACAGGCGAATGGCGTGCTCCGCACGGTCGAGATCGACGACCACGCCCGACTTCACGCCTTGCGATTTCTGGTGGCCGATGCCGATTACCTGGATGCGGTGCGAGCGGCCGCGCAACAGCTTGCCGTCCTCGCGCGGCTTCAGTTTCGCCACCACGCAGCAAACCTTGCTCGAGCCGACATCCAGCACGGTGAGCGTGCCGGAACGCCGCGAAGAGGCATCGCTGTTGCCGCCAAGCCAGCTCATATCTTCGTCCCCGACTTGCGCTTCAGATTTTGCGGCTTTTCATTGAGCGCGGCCTGGCGCTGCGTCGCCGCTTCCGGCGTCAGCTGCACCACCAGGCGATCGGAGATGCGCATGTCGACGGCGGCGATGTCCCGCGTCAGAAGCCCGTTGTCGTGGTCCATCCGAACCAGGTCGGCGATCGCCTGATCCTCGCCATCCTCGGGCAGCTTGATCGTGATGCCGTTTTCCAGCTTCAGGTCCCAACGCCGTTCGCCGATGCGGATATAGCCTTTGACCCGAGCCGCGAGCTCGGGAAATTTCTTGATCTTGGCCACGAAGTCGGGCGCCTTGGCCGGTGCGCCGGTGCCGATGATCAGCGGCAGCAGCGCCTGCTTGCCGCCGGAGAACGGCGCGATCACCGCGCCGGAGCGTTCGATGACCGAAAGCTCCGCGCCCTGCTGCCAGAGCGCGAAGGGCTCGCGCTCCTCGACACGCACTTCCAGCGTATGTGGATAGACCTTGCGCACCGCCGCCACTTCGACCCAGGGCAAGGTATCAATACGTTCACGCGCGGCCTCGGCATCGAAGCCGATCAGTGACGTCCAGCCGTCGAGCTCGAGCCGGTCCAATATGTCGATCTCCGAAGTCTGGCGGTTGCCGACCACCTTGATCTGGTCGACGGCAAAGCCGGTCCGGGCGGTGATGCTCTGGACGATGTCGTCGGCATGACCGCCGAGAATGGCGCCATAGAGGCTGCTTGATGCAATGAGCGAAGCCGACAGGATGGCCGCGGAAAAGCGCGGCGCGACGAAGTCGCCGCCGCCCAGGCGCGCCAGCACGCGCACCGGCCGGCGCAGCACGCGCGGCAGCACGAAATGGTCGAACGACAACGGCATGCCGAACAGCGCCGGCCCGGCGCCGCCCCTGCCCTTGTCCTGTCCCCATTTCAACGCAGACACGAAGCGTCCTCCACCATCCAACTCAACAATTTGCCAAACGAGTGCCCGGCCTGGGCGGCGATTTCAGGCACCAAAGACGTCGGCGTCATGCCCGGCTGAGTGTTGATCTCGAGCCAGACAATCTCGCCGTTTTCGGAGTGACGGTCGTCATAGCGGAAGTCCGATCGGGAAACGCCCCGGCAGCCGATAGCCAGATGTGCCTTGAGCGCCAGTGTCTGTATTTTTTGGTAAATATTTGATGAAATTTTAGCAGGGATTTCGTGTTTTGATCCGCCGGCGACGTATTTTGAATCATAGTCGTAGAAGGAATGGCCGGTCGGAATGATCTCGCAGACGCCGAGCGCCACGTCGCCCATGACGGCGCAGGTCAGCTCGCGCCCATGGATGTAGCGCTCGACCATGACGGTCTCGCCATATTTCCATTCGGACGAGCCGATGACCTGCGGCGGATGCGACTGCCCTTCATGCACGATGACGACGCCGAAGCTTGAGCCTTCATTGACCGGCTTGACCACGTAGGGCGGCTTCATCGGATGCTTGTTCTGGATGGCAAAGCGGCTGGCAACCTTCGATTCCGCCACCGCGATGCCGGCAGCCTTGGCGACCTTCTTGGCTTGCTCCTTGTTCATGGCGAGCGCCGAGGCGAGCACGCCCGAATGGGTGTAGGGAATGGCCAGATATTCGAGGATGCCCTGGATGGTGCCGTCTTCACCGAACGGGCCGTGCAGTGCGTTGAAGACGACATCGGGCTTGAGTTCGGTGAGCACGGCGCCGACATCGCGCGCAACATCGACGCGCGTAACCTGGTAGCCTTCATTCTCAAGCGCATCCGCACACGCCTTTCCCGAAGACAGAGACACGGGCCGCTCGGACGAGAATCCGCCCAGGAGGACAGCCACATGCTTGTTCTTCATATCCCGTCATCCCTCTCACGGCGGGCCCGCAACCACGCATTCAGCGACCAGATTGAGTCCGAGTCTCCCGGCAGGTTGCCCCCCCCAGACGGAAAACGCGGTCGACGCGTCGAACGACTCAAATCAGGAAACGCTTTAAGGCAGAGAATCAGAGAGTTGATTCGCTGGCAAGTGCTTATGATTCCGACAGATTCACTTTCCGCGAAAACGGCCGGAAAAAGCGTGTTGTGAGTCTTTGGAGCAACGGTGGCGCTGTTGTTTCAGACCGTTTGAAGTTCAAGCATCACATGAACTTCAGCTTGCGCTAAAGAAGCTGTCCGAGGAATTCCTGCACGGCATGGCCGGGGCGGAAATTGCCGAGCCGCTTGATTTCCCACTGCAGGCGGATGCCTGAATTTTCAAGCACGCGGGCGCGCACCGTCTCGCCGAGATATTCGAGGTCGTATCCGGTCGCTGTTCCGGTGTTGATCATGAAGTTGCAGTGCATCGGCGACATCTGCGCGCCGCCGATCATCAGCCCGCGGCAGCCGGCCTTGTCGATTTCCTTCCAGGCCGAGGTGCCTTCCGGATTCTTGAAGGTCGAGCCGCCGGTCTTCTCGCGGATCGGCTGCACCGTCTCGCGATGCGTCTGGACGGCGTCCATGGCCGCCTTGATCGCCTCCTGGTCTTCCAGAACACCTTCGAAAACGGCGGAGGTGAAGATCAGCCCGGCAGGTGCGGCCGAGTGACGATAGGCATAGCCCATGTCTTCATTGCTGAGGGTGTGGAGATTGCCCTTGCGGTCGAGCGCCCGAACCTCGACGACACGTTCCCGCGTCTCGACGCCATTGGCGCCGGCATTCATCCTCAGCGCCCCGCCGATGGCGCCGGGAATGCCGTGATAGAAATGAAAGCCGCCAATACCGGCCTCATAAGCGACGGCCGCGACGCGCTTGTCGGGCGTCGCAGCACCGGCCTTGATGACGGTCGGCGAAACCACCTCGGCTTCGCCAAAGCCCTTGGCCGAAAGCCGGATGACGAAACCCGGAATGCCGCCGTCGCGCACCAGGAGGTTGGAGCCGACACCGACGATGGTGAGCGGGATGTCCTCCGGCACGGCGCGCAGGAAGGCAGCCAGATCCTCCTCGTCGGCCGGCTGGAACAGGGCGTCCGCCAGACCGCCGGCGCGGAACCATGTGATCTTGTCCATCTCGGCATTGGGCGTGATGCGGCCGCGCAGGCCGGCAAGCCGGTCGCCAAGTTTGTCGAGCAGGTCCTGGCCGCGCATCATGAGACGGTACCGCCGAGTTCCCCAGGCAGCGCATAGGCCCATTGGGTGATGTTGCCGGCGCCCAGGAAGATGACGAAGTCGCCCGGTTTCGCCAACGCGCGGATGACGGGCGAAATCGCGGCAGGGGTTTCGACGTAGCGCGCATCGCGATGGCCCCCGGAGCGGATGCGCGACACCAGCGCCTCCGAGGTCACGCCGTCGATCGGCTCCTCGCCCGCCGCATAGACCGGCGCCACCATCACGGTGTCGGCATCGTTGAAACAGACCGAAAATTCGTCGAACAGATCATGCAGCCGGGTGAAGCGGTGCGGCTGCGCAATGGCGATGACGCGGCCCTTGGTGGCGCTGCGCGCCGCTTTCAGCACCGCCGTGATCTCGACCGGGTGGTGGCCGTAATCGTCGAAGATGTCGACGCCGTTCCACGAGCCGGTGTGGGTGAAGCGCCGCTTGACGCCGGCAAAGGACGACAGCCCTTTTTTGATCGCTTCGGCCGACAGGCCGAGTTCATGCGCGACCGCGATTGCGGCGGTGGCGTTGGAGACGTTGTGGCGGCCGGGCATCGGCAGCCGCAGATCAGATATCGTCGTCTGGCCGCCGGTCTTGCGGTCGCGGATCACCACGTCGAATGCCGAGACGGCACCGGCCATGCGGTGGTTGGTGAAACGCACATCGGCCTGCGCGTTCTCGCCATAGGTGATGACGCGGCGGTCCTCGATACGGCTGACCAGCGCCTGTACTTCCGGATGGTCGGTGCACATCACGCCAAAACCGTAGAACGGCACGTTCTCGACGAATTGCCGGAACGCCTCGCGCACCTTGTCGAAACTGCCATAATGGTCCAGATGCTCGGGATCGATGTTTGTGACGACGGCGATCTCGGCCGGCAGCTTGAGGAAGGTGCCGTCGCTTTCGTCGGCTTCGACCACCATCCACTCGCCATCGCCCATACGGGCATTGGTGCCATAGGCATTGATGATGCCGCCATTGATCACCGTCGGGTCGAGCCCGCCGGCATCGAGCAGCGTCGCCACCATCGACGTGGTTGTGGTCTTGCCATGCGTGCCACCGATCGCGACCGCCTGGCGGAAGCGCATCAGTTCGGCCAGCATCTCGGCCCGGCGCACGATCGGCAGCAGTTTTTCGCGCGCGGCCTTCAGCTCGGGATTGGATTTCTTGATCGCGGTGGAGACGACAACCACTTCGGCCGCGCCGATATTCTCGGCCTTGTGGCCGACAAAGCATTCGATGCCCTTGTCGCGCAGCCGCTGGACATTGGCGCTGTCGGCCTGGTCCGAACCCTGCACCTTGTAGCCGAGATTGTGCAGAACCTCGGCGATGCCGCTCATGCCGATGCCGCCAATGCCGATGAAATGCACAAGGCCGATGGTCTGCGGCATCTTCATCAATGCGTCCCTTTCCTGAAATCCGAAACGGTTTTTCTGGACGCAATAGCCTCTGTGAGATCAGCGAGCAACCGTGCCGCGTTGGGCCGGCCAGCCGACTTCGCTCCGGCAGCCATGGCCGTCAGCCGCTCGGGAGTGTCCATCAGCCCGCCAATGAGAGCCGCGATGCGCTCCGGCGACAGTGACGATTGCGGATGCACCTCGCCGCCGCCCGCCGCGGCAAGGGCGGCTGCGTTCGCCGCCTGATCGTGATCCAGCGCATAGGGATAAGGCACCAGCAGCGCCGGCCGGCCGATGACGGCGATCTCCGAAACCGTCGAGGCGCCGGAGCGCGAGATCACCAGATGCGCCGCGCCCATGCGCTGTGCCATATCGGTGAAGAAGGGCGAGACCTCGACATGGACGCCGAGTGCCGCATAGCCAGCCTTCACCCGCGCCACGTCGTCGGCGCGGGCCTGCTGGGTGATCACCAGCCGCTTGCGCTGCGCCTCCGGCAGAAGTGCGATCGCCGTCGGCATGGCGTCGGAAAAGAACTGCGCGCCCTGGCTGCCGCCGAACACCAGGAGCCTGAACGGATCCGCCCCTTTGGATGCGGTGTAGGGCGTCTTGGCCGCCTCCAGGATTGGCGGCCTGACCGGATTGCCTGTCGTCACCGTCTTGGCGCCTGTGGCACTTTCATCTTGCGGCAGGAAGCCGCCGGCAATGGCATCGACGCGCCCGGACAGCGCCCGGTTGGCGCGGCCCATCACTGCGTTCTGCTCATGGATCAGCGTCGGCAGCTTGCGCCGCGTCGCGGCATAGAGCGGTGGCAAGGTCGGATAACCGCCAAAGCCGACGACCGCATCAGGCTTGATCCTGGCGATGACGGCGGAGGCCTGGCGCACGCCGCGCCAGATCTTCCAGAACGCGCCAAGCAGCGCGACAGGGTTTTTCGAGCCCATCGTCGCCGACTGGATCGGATGGATGGCGGTGGCCGGGAAATGGCCGGCAAAGCGCTCGGCGCGGTCGTCCGTCGCCAGATGCACGCCCCAGCCGCGCTCGATCAGCTCATGCGCCAGCGCCTCGGCCGGAAACAGATGTCCACCGGTTCCGCCAGCCGCGAGAAGGATGACACCCCGCGCCATATCACTCCGCCGGCAGGGCGCGCTGCGACAGGGCAAAGCCCATCTGCTTGCGCTTTTCCGGTCGCTTGCGGGTCAGCGCCAGCACCATGCCCATCGAGATGGCAATGGCGATCTGCGAGGAGCCGCCATAGGAGATGAAAGGCAGCGTCATGCCCTTGGCCGGCATCAGTTGCAGGTTGACGCACATGTTGATGACCGACTGCAGGCCGAACACGGTGACGAGACCGCCGACGGCGTAGCGGGTGAAATCATCATGTTCCTTCAATGCCGTGCTCAAGCCGCGCAGCACGATGAAGGCGAAGATCGACATGATGAAGAAGCACATGATCAGCCCGAACTCTTCGCCGGCGACCGAAAACACGAAGTCGGCATGCGCGTCGGGAATGACCCGCTTGACCGTGCCCTCGCCCGGCCCGACGCCGAACCAGTGGCCGTTGATCAGCGCCTCGCGGCCCATGTCGACCTGGAACGTGTCGCCTTCGCCGGTCAGGAATTTGTCGATGCGGGCGGCGACGTGCGGGAACACCGTATAAGCGGCAAACAGGCCGCCGGCGCCGGTGGCGCCAAGCGCGATGATCCATAGCCAGGGCAGGCCGGCCATGAAGAACATGACGCCCCAAGTGCCGGTCACCAGCATGGTCTGGCCGAGATCGGGCTGCGCCACCAGAAGCGAGATGACCAGGATCAGCAGCAGCATGGCAAACAAATTGCCCGGAATGTCGGGCTGGCGCTTGTGTTCGGCGAACAGCCAGGCGCAGACGATGACGAAAGCGGGTTTCAGGAATTCCGACGGCTGGATCGACATGCCGACAAACGACACCCAGCGCCGCGCGCCTTTCACCTCGACGCCGATATAGAGCACGGCCACCATCAGCACCAGCATGATGCCCAGGATGATCAGCGCCATGCGCCGGATCTGCCGCGATTCCAGGAAGGACACTGCCAGCATCACGCCGAGCGCCGGCACGGTGAAGATGATCTGCCTGGTGGCAAAGTGGAAACTGTCGAGGCCGATGCGTTCGGCCACCGCCGGGCTTGCCGCAAAGGACAAGACGATGCCAAGCCCCATCAGCGACAGGAACGCCGCCAGGAACCAGCGATCGATCGTCCACCACCAGGTTGCAACTGGGCTTTTGTCGAGACGGCTTTGCATTATCGTGCCCCTCCGATGGGTTTCACGCCCTCGATAGCATTCGCAGCTTGCCTGAAGGCTTCGCCGCGAACTTCGAAATTCTTGAACTGGTCGAAACTGGCGCAGGCCGGCGACAGCAGCACCACCGCCTCGCCGCTGTCATCCTTGGCCGCGTCTTTCGCGGCATGGTCGACCGCGGCGGCCAGCGTGCCCGAGATTTCATAGGGCACGGCTTCGCCGAGCGTCGCCGAGAACGCGGGCGCCGCCTCGCCGATCAGATAGGCCTTGGCGATGCGTGGGAAGAAACCGCGCAGCGGCTCGATGCCGCCTTCCTTGGGCAGTCCGCCGGCGATCCAGTAGATGCGCGGGAAGCTCGACAGCGCGGGTGCCGCCGCATCGGCATTGGTCGCCTTGGAATCGTTGACAAACAGCACGTGGTCCTTGCGTCCGACCTGCTCCATGCGATGCGCGAGGCCTGGAAAGCTCTCCAGTCCCGCCTGGATCTCGCCCAGGCTCAAGTCGACCCTGAGGCAGGCGGCAACAGCGGCAAGCGCGTTCTGCGCATTGTGCTGGCCGCGCAACGAACCTATGCCTTCGAGGAAGGCGACGCGGCTGTAGCGGCCATGGACGGCTTCCATCAGATCGGAACCGTCTGCGAAATAACCGTCGGTCAGCGGCAGCCGCTTGGAGATGCGGATCACCTCCCGGCCCGCCCTCTCCAGCCGGTCAGCGATCTGCGCGCACCAGGAATCGTCAACGCCGACGATCGCCGTCTCGCTGCCGGCAACCAGCCGCTCCTTGATCGAAGCGTAATGCTGCATGGTGCCGTGGCGGTCGAGATGGTCGGGCGTCAGGTTGAGCAGGATGCCGGCCGTCGGGTTGATCGAGGGCGCGAGATCGATCTGGTAGGACGAACACTCGACGACATAGTCCCGGTCAGCCTGCGGTGGATCGAGCGTCATGATGGCCCGGCCGATATTGCCGCCCATTTGCGTGTCGCGCCCTGCCGATTTGAGGATATGCGCGGTCAACGCCGTGGTCGTCGACTTGCCGTTGGTGCCGGTGATAGCGATGAACGGCGCATCAGGCGCGCGCGCAATCCGCTCGCGGCAGAACAATTCGATATCGCCGATCACCTCGACGCCGGAGCCACGCGCCAACTCCACCGTCCAGTGCGGCTTGGGATGCGTCAGCGGCACGCCGGGCGAGAGCACGAAGGCCGAGAATTTCGACCAGTCGGCGCCGCGCAGATCGGCGGTCGCAATGCCTTGGTCAGCAGCCTTGGCGACGCTATCGGGATTGTCGTCCCAGGCAAGCACGTCGGCGCCGCCCTCGATCAGCGCGCGCGCCGTGGCGATCCCCGAGCCACCGAGCCCGAAGAGCGAAACGCGTTTGCCCGAAAAGGATGCGGCGGGGATCAAGCGGGTTCCTATCTCAGCTTGAGGGTCGACAGGCCGACCAGCGCCAGGATGACGGCGATGATCCAGAAGCGGATCACCACCTGGCTTTCGGTCCAGCCGAGCTTTTCGAAATGATGATGGATCGGCGCCATCAGGAACACGCGCTTGCCGGTCATCTTGAAGTAGCCGACCTGGATGATGACCGACAGGATTTCCACGACAAACAATCCGCCGACGATGACCAGCACGATCTCGTGCTTGGTGGCAACCGCGACCGTACCGATCAGGCCGCCCATGGCCAGCGAACCGGTGTCGCCCATGAAGATCGCCGCCGGTGGCGCGTTGAACCAGAGGAAGCCGAGGCCGGCGCCGATGACGGCGCCGAGCACGACGGCCAGCTCGCCGGTGCCGGGCACGAAATGGATCTGCAGGTATTCGGCGAACACCGCGTTGCCGGAGAGATAGGCGATGACGCCGAAGGATGCCGCCGCAATCATGATCGGCACGATCGCCAGCCCGTCGAGGCCATCGGTCAAATTCACCGCATTGCCGGCGCCGACAATGACGAAGCAGGAGAACGGCACGAAGAACCAGCCGAGATTGATGATGAATTCCTTGGCGAAGGGGAAAGTCAGCGACGATGAGAACGGCGCCTGGCCATTATGCATGATCGCCCAGGCGGCAATGCCGGCGATGACGAATTCCAGCGCCAGCCGCGCCTTGCCGGAAAAGCCGAGATGCGACTGCTTGGTTACCTTGAGATAGTCGTCGTAAAAGCCGATCGAGCCGAAGCCCAGCGTCACCAAGAGCACCACCCAGACATAGATGCTGGACAGGTTCGCCCATAGAAGCGACGAGCCGACGATGCCGCACAGGATCATCAGCCCGCCCATGGTCGGCGTGCCGGCCTTCTTGAAATGCGTCTGCGGGCCGTCGGCACGGATCGGCTGGCCCTTGCCTTGCCGCAGCCTCAGCGAATTGATGATGGTCGGCCCGAAGATGAAGACGATCAGCGCCGAGGTGATCAGCGCACCGCCGGTGCGAAAGGTTATGTAGCGGAAGACATTGAAGACCGAGACCTTGTCCGCAAAATCGACGAGCAATGTAAACATACGATTCCGTTCCCCGGACTAGTTCTGTTTCGTGCCTGCGGCTTCCGCCGGATATTTGCCGAGCAAGGCCTCGACCAGCTTTGAAAAGCCGATGCCTTTCGACGATTTGATCATCACCACGTCGCCGGCCTTCAGCGTCGACAACAGCAGCGGCTTCAATTCCTCGGCGCCGGCGCGGTATTCCGTTTTGATCTCGTCGGGCAGGATGTCTGCCAGCGTCCGCATTTCCGGACCGCCGAGAAAGACCGTGTTTGTGCCGGTGCCGACGATCAGCTCGGCAAGGGCTGCATGGAGCTTGGCCGAATGGCCGCCGAGCTCGAGCATGTCGCCGAGCACGGCGATGCGCCGGCCCTCGCCCGTGACAGGCGTCGCGTTGAGCAGCGCCATGGCAGCAGCCATCGAGGCCGGATTGGCGTTGTAGCTCTCGTCGATCAGTGTGATCGGTCCCTTGGGGTGGCGAAGCATATGGCGCTTCCCACGGCCACGCTCGGCCGACAGATCGGCCAGTGCCAAGGCCACCTTGCCGATGTCGGCTTCAACCAAATGCGCGGCGCCGAGCACCGCCAGGACGTTCTGTACCATGTGGCGGCCGGGCGCGCCGATGCGCGCCGTCACATCCTGCCCGCCGATCCTGGCGGTGATGTCGGAATGATCGGCATGCAGCTCGCATTTGGTCAGCTTGTAGGTCGACCGTGCATTCTCGCCGAAGCCAAAGACATGTTCGACGCCGGCGGCTCGCGCCATCTTGTCGAGCAGCTTCCATCGCGCATCGTCGCGGTTGAGCAAGGCCGCACCGCCGGGCTCGATGCCTTCAAAAATCTCGGCCTTGGCCTTGGCGATCTCGTCGAGATTTCTAAAGAAGCCGAGATGCGCCGCGGCGATCATCGTGACGATGGCCACATGTGGCCGGACCATCTTGACCAGCGGCCGGATCTCGCCGGGATGGTTCATGCCGATCTCGAACACCGCATAGTCGCAATCGCCGGGCATGCGCGCCAGCGTCAGCGGCACGCCCCAATGATTGTTGAAGGACTGCGCCGAGGCATGCACCGTGCCGACGGCCGACAGCACATGACGCAGCGCCTCCTTGGTGGTGGTCTTGCCGGCCGATCCGGTCACCGCGATGATTTTTGCGCTGGAACGGGCGCGGGCGGCAACACCGAGTTTCTCCAGTGCTGCCAGCACATCCTGCACGACGATCATCGGCGCCGTCAGCCGCCCGAGCGACGGCAATTTGCCCTCGGCGACGACCAGAACGCCGGCGCCGGCCTTGATCGCTGCGGTCGCGAAGTCATGGCCGTCCATCGCCTCGCCCTTGATGGCGAAGAAGGCGTCGCCCGGCTGCAGGCTGCGGCTGTCGATCGAGATCCCCGAAATTCCCTCCGGCATCGGCCCGAGCGGCCGACCGCCCATCGCGTCGACCAGCGCCTCGGAAGTCCAGAGCACGCTCATGCGGCCCGCTCCCGCAGCGCCGAGCGGACTTCTTCGTGGTCGGAGAACGCAAATGTCTCGGCGCCGATGGTCTGGCCCTCTTCATGGCCCTTGCCGGCAACGATCAGCGTATCGCCCGCTTTGAGCATGGCGACCGCTTCGTGGATCGCCTTGCGGCGGTCGCCGATTTCAATGGCGCCGGGTGCGGCTGCCAGGATCGCGGCACGGATCGTTTCCGGCACTTCCGAGCGCGGATTGTCGTCGGTGACGATGACGACGTCGGCCAGCCGCGTGGCGATTTCGCCCATGATCGGCCGCTTGCCCCGGTCCCGGTCGCCGCCGCAGCCGAACACGACGATGACGCGGCCGGTGGTGAATGGGCGCACGGCGGCCAGCACATTTTCCAGCGCATCCGGCTTGTGGGCATAGTCGACATAGACGGGCGCGCCATTGGCGGTGGCGCCGACCAGGTCGAGCCGTCCCGGCGCACCCTGGAGTTTCTCCAATGCCATCAAAGCTTTGGCGACCGGCGTTCCAGTGGAAATGGCCAGCCCTGCCGAAACCAGGGCATTGGCGATCTGGAAGTCGCCGGCGAGCGGCAGGTCGATCTCGTAGAGCACGCCGTCGGCTTCGACCTCGGCGCGCTGGCGGTGGCGCTCGTGCTCGACCCGCTTCAGGCGCAGGAAATCGCCATGGCGGCCGACAGTCAGCACCTTGAGCCCCGCGGCCTGCGCAGCCTGTATGGTCGGCGCCGACCACGGATCGTCGGCAAAGATGACCGCCGGCGCGCCTTTCGGCAGCAGCGTGTCGAACAGGCGCAATTTGGCGCGATGGTAGTCCTCGACCGTCGGATGATAGTCCATATGGTCGCGGCCGAGATTGGTGAAACCGCCCGCGGCGAGCTTGACGCCATCGAGGCGGCGCTGGTCGAGACCATGGCTGGAAGCCTCCATCGAGGCGTGGGTGACGCCGGCCTCCGCCAATTCCTTGAGCAACTGGTGCAAAGCCACTGGATCGGGTGTGGTCAACGAACCGTAGTCGTTGCGGCCCGGCGCCACCACGCCGGTGGTGCCGATGGACGCGGCGGCAAAGCCGGCCTGCTCCCAGATCTGCCTGGTGAAGGCGGCGACCGAGGTCTTGCCTGCGGTGCCGGTAACCGCGACCATGGTCTCCGGCTGGCTGCCGAAGAAACGTGCCGCGCTCAGCGCCAGCGCCAGGCGTGGGTCGTCGACGCTGAGCACCGGGACGGACAGGCCGGAAACGGCGCTGGCGTTGCCAACGACAACCGCCGCCGCGCCGCGCTTTGCCGCATCGGCGGCATAGGCCGAACCATCCGCCTTGCTGCCGGCGAGCGCGAAAAAGACCACGCCGGTCTTGACCGTGCGGGAATCCGACGAAATCCCGGTTACCTCCACATCGCGGGAAGATGTTCCCTCGAGAGGCAGGATACCGGCTAAATCTCTCAGGTGCATCGAACCCCGTTTATCTCAACAAAATGGCGCGCAGTTGCCGGCGCGCCCTAAGAATCACTGATAGGAAACCAGCGTTGCGCCATTTTCATGGCTGAAATCTGGCTTCACGCCAAGCATGGCGGCTGCCCGCCTGATGATGTTTCCGGCCATGACACCCGCATTGTTGGCGGCGACGTCGGTCATCCCGGGCTTTTCCGGGTGCGGAGCGTCAGCGATCGTAAACACCAGATATTGCGGATCGTCCATCGGGAAGGCGGCGACGAAGGTGTTGAAATTCAGTTCCTTCGAGTAGCGGCCATTGATGACCTTCTCGGCGGTTCCGGTCTTGCCGCCAACGCGGTAGCCGGGGGCTCTGGCGTTTCTGGCCGAGCCTTTCTCGGCATTGAGCGTGTAGAGGTAGCGCATACCCTCCACAGTCTTTTCGCTGACCACTCTCTTGGCCACCGCCATGGCATCCTGCTCGCTGCGGACCAGGAAAGTCGGCGGGATCAAATAGCCCTGCATCAGCGCCGCGCAGCCGACAGCGGCCTGCAGCGGCGTCGTCGACACACCATGGCCGAAGGCGATGGTGAAGGAGTTGACCTGTTTCCAGACCTTCGGTTCGGTCGGGCGCGCGACCTCAGGCAGTTCGGTCTGCATCCTGTCCAGAAGGCCAAGGCGATGCAGGAATTCGCGGTGCCCCTCGATGCCGACCATTTCGGCCTCACGGGCCGATCCGATATTGGAGGAGTAAAGGAACACCTCCGGCAATGACAGCACGCGGTTCTTGCCATGGAAATCGTGGATAGCCTGATGGCCGACCCGGATTGGGTGCGAGGCGTCGAAACGGCTGTTCATGTTCGCCTTGCCGGAATCGAGCGCCATGGCCGAGGTAAAGCTCTTGAAGGTCGAGCCCATCTCGTAGAGGCCGGCCGACATGCGGTTCAGGCGGTCCTTGTCCTGCGCATTGAAGGGATTGTTCGGATCGAAATCCGGCACCGAGGCCATCGCCACCACTTCGCCGGTCTTGATGTTGAGCACGACGGCGCCGGCGCCCATGGCGCGATAGCGCTCGAGGCCGGCGGCAATCTCGTCGCGCACCACATGCTGGACGCGCAGGTCGATCGACAGCTGAACCGGCTTCAGATCCTTGGCGATCGCCAAGCCTGAGGCCTGCAGGTCGCTCAGGCCCTGCTCGTCAATGTACTTCTCCATGCCGGAGATGCCCTGATTGTCGATGTTGGTGAGGCCGACAATGTAGGACGAGGTCACGCCGGCAGGATAGAAGCGGCGCTTTTCGGTGCGAAAGCCGATGCCGGGAATGCCGAGCTGCATGATGTCGGCCTGCTGCTTGGGCGTCAGCTGCCGCTGCAGCCAGACGAAGCCGGCGCCGCTCTTCAGCTTGTGATAGGTCTGCTCGGGGTCGATATCTGGCAGAATGGTCGACAGCTTTTCGATCGCCTCGTCGGCATCGACGATGCGGCGCGGCTCGGCAAACAGCGATGCCGTCTTGATGTCGGTCGCCAGCACCTCGCCGTTGCGGTCGACGATGTCGGGACGCGACGCCGTCACCCGGCTTTGCGGCCCATTCGACATGTCGGGGGACTGGAAACCGAGATAGACCAGCCGCCCGGCGATGGTCGAATAGATGCCGAAGAACACCGCCATCGTCATCACGATGCGGGTCTTGGCCTTGCCGCCGGTCGCCTTGCGCGCGCCTTCGACCACGATGGAGCCGTCCTCGCCGGTCCGTGCGCGGCGCTTCAGCAATTTGCCGACCGACGGAAGTTTGGCGCGCATTGGAAATCCAGCGATCATTGGACGATGGCTCCGGTCACCACGGGATCCTTGTCGGCTGGTCCTTTGCCGGAATTGTCGGCCATGCCGCCAAGCCGCTGCGACGACAGGTCCTCGATGTTCAGCGGTTTTGCCGGCAGGTCGTCGAGCCCGACGATCTGCCGCGCATTGACCGGCTCGAGTGCGAGCTGCGATTTGTAGATTTCAGCCAGCTTCTGCAGGCGCGACGGCTGGGTCAGCAGGCTCCAGTCGGCCTTGAGCAGGTCGATCGTGTCCTCCTCATAGCGGATCTGCGCCTCGATCTTCTGCACCGAAGCCAGCTGTTCCTCGGCCTCGCGCTTGGCCTTGTAGGTCAGGGCCGCGGCCGAGACCATGACGGCGATCAGGACTATGTCGCTGGTTCGAAACACGTATTCACCTCTCTCGCGGCGCCTGGATGCCGGGAAGTTTTGGAAGGCCGAAAATGGTGAGATCACCGGCGCGCGCCGGCGCCTCGGTGCGGATGGCGGTACGCAGCCTGGCCGAGCGCGCCCGCGGATTGGCAGCGACCTCCGCATCGCCTGCCGTCACGCCGCCACCGGCCTTGCGGAAGGTCGCGGTGCGCGCATGCGCCTCAGGCAAATGACGTGAGCCGGTGGCGACGTCGGCGCGGTCGGCGATGAAGCGCTTGACGATGCGGTCTTCCAGCGAATGGAACGTCACCACGGCAAGCCGCCCGCCGGGCTTCAATATCCGCTCCGACGCCACCAGAGCCTTGGCCAATTCGCCCAACTCGTCATTGACGAAAATGCGCAGCGCCTGGAAGACGCGGGTGGCCGGATGGATCTTGTCTTTCGGCGCGCGGCCGATATGCGTCTCGATGGCGTCGGCGAGATCGAGCGTGCGCTCGAACAACCGTTTTTCGCGGCGGCTCTCGATCATGCGGGCAATGCGCCCGGCGTTACGCTCTTCGCCAAGGAAGCCGAAGATGCGAGCCAGGTCGCCTATCTTGAACGAATTGACGACGTCGGCAGCACTCAAGCCCGCCTGCGCCATGCGCATGTCGAGCGGCCCGTCGGTGCGGAACGAAAAGCCGCGCTCGGGCTGGTCGACCTGCATGGAGGAAATGCCGATGTCGAGGACAACGCCGTCGGCGCTTTCGACCTGCTCGTCCAGCGTCGAAAATGGCGCCTGCACCAGCCTTAGCCTGCCGCCGGATTGCTGTTCCAGCCCGCGCCCGGCGGCAATCGCATCGGGATCGCGATCGATCGCCACCACCGAGGCGCCGCTCGCCAGGATCGCCTTGGTGTAGCCGCCGGCGCCAAACGTGCCGTCGACGATCACATCGCCGGCTTTGGGTGAGAGCGCCTCCAGCACTTCGGCGAGGAGGACCGGAATGTGGCGGACCGGTCCGCCAACGGCGCTGAGATCATCGCCGTGATCCGCCATCATTCCGGCCGCTCCCCAGCCTTGGCCTCGTGAGCCTTCGTCCCCTGCCGAAGCTGCAAAAGCCGAGCGCGCGCCTGCGCCCCATAGGCGGCCAGCCGTCCAGGCTCCCAAACTTGAAAGAAATTGCCACGGCCGACAAAGGCCACTTCGCTCGTGATGCCCGTATGCTCGCGGATGAAATCGCTCATCGTGATGCGGCCATCCTGATCGAGCTTCAGGAACGTCCCGTCGCCATGGCAGAAGAACGACATATCGTCCGCCGTCTGCAAAAAAGGGTCTTCCAGCGCGATGCGCTGCTCGTAGCGGTCGAGCAGATCGAGCCCACCGACATCCATCGCAGGCACGTCCAGGCCGCGCAGCGCATAGAGTTCCGAATAGCCGCGCTTCTGCACGACCGCGCGGAAATGCGCCGGAACGGAGACCCGCCCCTTCGCATCGATCCTGTTCACCGCGCTTGACAGAAACCGGTCCATGACACGCTGCAGCCGCTTCCGCCGCCGCACCCCTCTCCATGTTTTCGTCCGCGCCGAAGCGCGTCCCCTGCCGAAAATCCGCTTCGATCCCAGCGGCAAAACCCCGCAAACGCACAGCCGCCGCGGCTGCCCGATTGGCGTACGCTTTACCCTGACGCGGAACGAAGGCTTTGGTATCGAAATGGGATATCATGGGGCACTATGGGCGTCAACGGGAACAGGCTTCACAAACGCGCGCGCCACAACCGGTGAGAGCAGCTCTGACAACACTCCCGTCTTTATCTCCCATTAAGCCTAACGAACCGTTTAGAGCGGGCTGGCCCAAGCGGAAGCGGCTTGCCGCGCATCACTGCCGCGAATAGCGTCGTCAGTCTTTTCGCTGAGCAACAAGGTCAGAAATCCATGTCCGAAACAGCAAGGTCCCGCGCGGCCTCCCTTGCCCATCTGCGGCGCGACGGACTTGCCAAAGGCGACCCCATCCCATTGCCGCTGACCATGGCCGCTATTTTCCACAACCCGGGCGACGGCGCCGGCTACAGCCAGTACGGCCGCTACAGCAACGCCACCTGGGATGCAGTCGAGCACATGCTGGCGCATCTCGAAGACGCGCCATGCGTCGGCTTCCCATCCGGAATGGCGGCAATCTCGGCGGTGTTTTTCGGCCTGTTGAAATCCGGCGACCGCGTGCTTTTGCCTTCGGACGGCTACCATGCCACACGCGCGCTGGCCGAACGCTTCCTCAAGCCCTTCGGCGTCGCCTATGATCTGCGGCCGACAGCTACATTCCTCGATGGCGGCTTCGGCGGCTACCGCCTTGTCTACGTTGAAACCCCGTCAAATCCGCGATTGGACATTTGCGACATCACAGCCGTCACCGAGGCCGCGCACCAAGCGGGCGCGATCGTCGTCGTCGACAACACCACGATGACGCCGTTCGGCCAGCGCCCGCTCGATCTCGGCGCCGACATTGTCGTTGCTGCCGACACCAAGGCGTCCAATGGGCATTCCGACGTGCTGTTCGGCCATGTCGCCAGCCGCAATCCAGATATCATCGCGGCCGTCACCGGCTGGCGCGAGACCGCGGGCGGCATTCCCGGCCCGTTCGAGGCTTGGCTGGTGCATCGCGGCCTGGAGACGCTGGAGGTACGCTTCGACCGCATGTGTTCTTCTGCCGAGGTGATCGCGAAGCGGCTGAAAAACCATCGCGCCGTTAGCGGCTTGCGCTACCCCGGGCTGGAGGGCGACCCGTCGCACAACCTCGCCCGGGCGCAGATGGAGCGCTTCGGCTTCCTCATGTCCTTCGAACTCCTCTCCCAGGAAAAGGCCGAGGATTTCATCAACAACTGCACGCTGATGCAGGCGGCAACGTCGTTCGGGGGTGTCCACACCTCCGCCGAGCGGCGGGCCAAGCGAGGAGATTCGGTTCCGCCCGGCTTCGTGCGCCTGTCGGTGGGCTGCGAGCCGGTGGAAGAACTCTGGCAGGCGATCGAGGCATCGCTGGACAAGATCGGCATCTGAGCTGGCGGTTAGGTCACCAAGTCGTCGGCGCCAATATCGCGCCTGCCGTGCAAAACGCGGACGATTCCGATCGCGTCTTCGCCCATGCGATACAGAGTGACATATTCGCCGACGATCAGATGACGAATGCCGGGCGCGATATCATCGCGCGGCGCACCTGAGAACGGGTGCAAGGTGAGCAGTGTCCAGCGCCTCTCCAAAGCGTCCACAAGGCGCATGGCTCCCTTTGGGCTATGTTCCGCAATGTAGTCACCGATGCCTTCGACATCTGATATCGCCTGAGGAAGCAGCCGATATTTCACTCTTCCGAGCCTGCAGCTTCCGACATCCTGTGATATTTGGCTCGCAGCCGGTCCATGAAGGGCTGGCCGTCCACCGCCGGTCCGCTGTCGATCCCCTCCTGAACCAGCCTGCGCAGTTCCTCGACCGTATAGCCGAGCAGATCGCGGCGGTCTTTCCATTGCCGCAGCGCATCACGGATGACTTCGCTGGCCGAGGCATATTCGCCGGCGGCCACGACATCGTCGACCGCCGCCGCCAGTTCCGGCGAAAGCGTGATGCTGCGTTTGTCGACATGACCCATGGCGTGCTCCTGATCAAACCACGACGATCATGGTACGATTAAATCGTACCAGCTTCAAGAATGCGTTTGTCTCGACCCACCCGGTGCAGTTGATTCAATCGCTCAAGCACCTGAATCGTCAGCTGCGCCCGAAGGCGCAGACTGCTGATCCCAAAGGATTAATCGCGATATGGGGAGAAATTGCCAGCTGGCCTGTAAGCCGGGTTTTGTATGGCCCTCGCCCCTTTCGGGGCGAGAACGTGGCGGCCATTCATCTTGGGCGCATGTTGCCATGCGCCTCACGCAACCTACCCGGACGGTGAGCCGGAAACAGCCCTCGAAGGTTTCCCCTCGCACCGTCCCTATTCGGTCTTGCTCCCGGTGGGGTTTACCGTGCCGCTCCTGTTGCCAGTCGCGCGGTGGGCTCTTACCCCACCCTTTCACCCTTGCCCCGATAAATCGGGGCGGTTTGCTTTCTGTGGCACTTTCCCTGGGGTCGCCCCCGCCGGCCATTAACCGGCACCGTGTCTCCATGGAGCCCGGACTTTCCTCACCCGCAGCCTTTCGGCTTTGCGGGTGCGGCCGCCCGGCCAGCTGGCACAGCGTATAAAGGGGTTCACGTTCCAAAACGCAAATGAAAAAGCAGACTTTATGCCGGCGATCCCAATGCCGCCAACTGCACCTTGACCTTGCCGCAATAGGCCGCCGACACCGGGTTCATCCGCGTCGCGGCATGGCCGGCATTGTATTTCAGGATCGTGCCGCAGGTGGTGCCGCCGCCGAGATTGCGCGCCATGGCAAGGTACTTCATGCCGTATTTGATGTTGGTGTCGGGATCGAACAGACCCTTGGCGGAGCCGCTATACCCCATCATCCGCGCCGTTGCCGGCTTGATCTGCATCAGGCCGATTTCACCCGCGCTGCCGACGATGTTCGGCCGGTAGTTGCTCTCGATCTTGATGACCGCCTGGGCCAGCGACACCGGCACGCCTTCGGCCGCGGCATAGCGGGCAATGATTGCCGAATACTGGCCGCCAAGCGCGGCTGCCGCAGTCGACTCCGCAGCGGTGCTTGGGCGGATCGATGCGGTCGTCGTCAGGTCGACGCTCTTCCTGTTGCGCTTAAAATGCCTCTTGGCCGTGGCTTTTCTGGCCTTCACCACGGCTGCTTTGCGCACATTCGCGGTGGTTGCCCTTTTTGCTTTCGGGTTTGCCTTCGTCATGGTGGCTTTGGCGGGTGCGGCGATGAAGCCCTGGTCTGCCCTCTGGCTCAGTGGTGCGGCATCGGCCGTGCTGAAGGTAAAAGTCATTACGCCGGCAGCAATAGCTGCCGTTACAACGGTCAATTTCTGCATGTGGTCCCGTTCTGTTTGGCCGCGCGAAGATCTTCACGCAGCAACGCCTAATCAATATCGGAGCATCCGGGGGGCTGGAGGTCCGATAACTTGCACGAACTGCCTTTGAGGGCGGAATTTGTGTCGAACAAGGCGAGGCAATTCACTTTCAGTGACAGGCTGTAACTTGAATATCAGGAAACGATTATTTAGACGCAACTGACCCAAGGGAAGTCAGCAGGCTTTGCAGCGTGCTAGACGTAGAGCCGTCGGCGACACCATCCACCAGGCGCGGTCGGAAATGCCGTTGAAAAGCTTCGACGACGATTTCGGTCTGGCGGTCGAAGACACCTGATATCTCGACGCCATAGCCATAGAGCGCCAGCATCGACTGCAGTGTCTCGACCTCGGCGCCGGTATCGCCGGCTTTCAGCACCGCGCCGCGCCGGACCGGCGCCGCAGGCACGAGATGGCCGACCCCGGCCGCAAACAGCGCCTTCCAGGGGAATTTCTCGCCCGGGTCGATCTTGCGCCCCGGCGCTATGTCGGAATGGGCAAGCACCCTTTGCGCCGAAATGCAATGGCGTTCGATGATACCAAGGCAAAGCCCGATCACCGCTTCCACCTGCCGCTTGGGAAAGGCCGAATAGCCGAGCGAATGGCCGGGATTGACGATTTCGATGCCGACCGAACAGGAGTTGATGTCGGTACGCCCGAACCAGGAACTTGCACCGGCATGCCAGGCGCGGTCGCTTTCGCGCACCATCTGGATAATGCGACCGTCCTCATGGACGAGGTAGTGCGACGAGACTTCGCTTGCGGGGTCGCACAACCAGGCTTCCGCGGCAGCACCAGTCGCCATGCCGGTATAGTGCAGCACGATCATGTCGGGCCTGAGGGTTTCGCGCCGCGGGCCGAAATTCGGCGATACCCTGACCTCCGCGCTTGGCTCGTCGGGCGGGAAGCCGCTCATGCGTGCCTGAGGCCCCGCTCGATCATTTCATAGGCCGCGTTGATCGCCGCGACCCTGGTCGTTGCAATCTTGATGAATTCCTGCGGCAGGCCGCGCGCGATCAGCCGGTCCGGATGATTGTCGGAGACCAGCTTGCGGTATCGCTTCCTGACCTCCTCGAACGGTTTCCCGCGCTCAATGCCGAGCACGATATAGGGATCGCCGGCGCCGAGATTGACGTGCCTGGCCAGGATGGCCTCGTAGTGCACCTCGTCGATGCGGAAAATCTCGGCAATACGGTGCAGGAAAATCCCTTCGCGCTCATGCACCAGCCCGTCCGCCTTGGCGATATGGAACAGACCGTCGAGTATGTCTTCCAGCATGACGCAGTTCGAATGGCCCGAGCCGCACATCTGCGCCATACTCTCGGCATAGGTCTCGAACCCGGCGACGTCGCGCTTGGCCAGATCGTAAAGCCGCGCCACATTGCGGGTCTGTTCTCGCGGCACCTCGAATATTTCCTGGAACGCGCGAACCTCGTCCTGGGTGACGATGCCATCGGCCTTGGCCATCTTGGCTGACAGCGCAATCATCGCCACAGAGAAGGCGACGCGCCGGCGCAGATCGGCGTCACCGGAGAAAACCGTGCGCACGGCCTCGACCACATCGGCTACGCCGGACGTGGCTGAAGATGAAACGCGGTTGATGAAGTCGCCGAGGCGATCCCAAATCGACATGAGCGCTTATTAGGGCCGCCGGCCATCGCTATCAAGCCAAGACAGCGCCGCAGAGTGGATCGAATTCACGCAAGCAACCGACGCGCCAGATCCCAAACCGTAGGAAAGAGCCGGTTCAAGACCCTTGAGCCCCGAATCGACCTAAACGCAGGAAGGCCGGCGCGAAGCCGGCCTCCTCTCTCGTCACGTCAAAGTGACCGAGACTGCTGCTACTGCGCGGGGGCAGGAGCAGGTGTTGCCGGAGCCGGTTCTGCAGGCTTCGGTGCATCCGGCGTCGCCGGCTTCATGGGCTCGGCGGCTGGCGGATTGGTGCTCTGGGTGGTGGTGTTATCCGTACCGCTGTCGCTGCAGGCGGCAACGCCGAACAGGGCCAGGGCGGAAACGGAAGCAAGAATGAGCTTTTTCATGACATCTCTCCTTCAACACACGCTCACGTTGCGGTGAACGGTCGAAGGCAAAATGCATCAAACGGCCATGAGTTTCGTAACGTTGCGTTTCCTGATGTAACATCCGCGCACTACCGATTGCGGGCCGGGCGATGCCGAACTAACAGTCTGGACCCAAATGCAATGCCGGAGTTCTGCGTGGACAAGAAATGGGATTTTTGGATCGACCGCGGCGGCACCTTCACCGACGTGATCGGACGTGATCCGCAAGGCGGTTTGCATCCCAGGAAATTCCTGTCGGAAAATCCCGAAGCCTATCCCGACGCGGCCATAGCCGGCATCCGCGAGCTTCTGGGGCTGAAATCCGGCACCGCTATTCCTCCGGGCCTGGTCGGTGACGTCAAGATGGGTACCACCGTTGCCACGAATGCGCTGCTGGAGCGCAAGGGCGACCGTGTGCTTTTGCTCATCACCAAGGGCTTTCGCGATGCGCTGAAGATCGCCTATCAGGCGCGGCCGGACATCTTCGCCAAGGAGATCATCCTTCCGGAACAGCTCTACGAGCGAGTCATCGAGATCGACGAGCGTGTGCGCGCCAATGGCGAGGTCGAGCGCTTGCTCGACATCGCCGCCTGCCGGCCCGCCATCGAACAGGCGAAGGCCGACGGCATCGATGCGGTGGCCATCGTCTTCATGCATGCCTGGAAATATCCCGACCACGAGAAGGCGGTGGCGAAAGTCTGCCGCAAGATCGGGTTCAGCCAAGTCTCGGTCAGCCATGAGGTCTCGCCGCTGATCAAGCTGGTCGGCCGCGGCGACACTACCGTGGTCGATGCCTATCTGTCGCCGATCCTGTCGCGCTATGTGCAAAGGGTGGCGGGAGAACTGGGCGCGATGCCAATCTCCCCACTTGTGGAGGGTGAGGAGCGGTCGGCCAAAGGCCGAGAAAAAGCCGACGATTTGGCTTTTTCAGCGACGAACGCCCGGAGCCATAGCGAAGGGCAGTCGGCAAAGCCGACAGGGGGGGTTCTCTCAGGAGGCACCACCAAAGCGTCGAGCACTGCCGCGGCGACCCCACCCGGCGGCTTCGCCGCCACCCTCCCCTCGAGGGGGAGGGAGAACCCTCGCCTGATGTTCATGATGTCGTCGGGCGGGCTCACCGCCGCCGACATGTTTCAGGGCAAGGACGCGCTGCTGTCCGGCCCGGCCGGCGGTGTCGTCGGCATGGTCGAAACGGCGAAACTCGCCGGTTTCGAGAAAGTCATCGGCTTCGACATGGGCGGCACCTCCACCGATGTCGCCCATTTTGACGGCGAGTATGAGCGCGCCTTCGACACCGAGGTTGCCGGCGTGCGCATCCGTGCGCCGATGATGCGCATCCATACCGTCGCTGCCGGCGGCGGCTCGATCCTGCATTACGAAGCCGGCCGCTTCCGCGCCGGGCCGGATTCCGCCGGCGCCAATCCCGGCCCCGCCGCCTACCGGCGCGGCGGCCCGCTTGCCGTCACCGACGCCAATGTCATGCTGGGCAAGCTGCAGCCCGATTTCTTCCCGGCAATTTTCGGCCCAGGCCAGGACCAGCCGCTGGACGTCGCCGCCGTGCATAAAAAATTCGCGGCGCTCGCCGCCGAAATCGGCGATGGCCGCACGCCGGAAGCCGTCGCCGAAGGGTTCGTTACCATCGCGGTGGAAAACATGGCCAATGCTATCAAGAAGATCTCCGTGCAGCGCGGCTACGATGTCACCGAATATCTCTTGAACTGTTTTGGCGGCGCTGGCGGCCAGCATGCCTGCCTGGTTGCCGACGCGCTCGGCATGGAGGCGGTACTGATCCACCCCTTCTCCGGTCTGCTCTCAGCCTATGGTATCGGCCTGTCGTCGGTTTTCGCGTCGCGCCAGCAGGCACTCCTGAAGCCGCTTGCCGAAGAATCCAGGACCGAGATCGGCAGCCTCATCGGCACGTTGAAAAAAGCCGTCATCGCCGAATTGGCAGCGCAAGGCATTGCGCAGGACAAGATTGCGGCAAAGCCGGTGCTGCACATCCGCTATGACGGCACCGACACCACGCTGCCGGTGAATTTCGAACAGGACTCTATCTTCCAGGCCAGGCGCGATTTCGAATTGGCCCACAAGGCGCAGTTCGGTTTCGTCTATGACGACAAGCCGATGATCGTCGAGACCGTTGGCGTGGAAGGCGCCGAGATCGTCGAGACCACGGCCGAAGCCGTTGCGCCCGCCGGACCGGCAATGGTTGAAGCGGGTGCGTCGGGAACGCGGCGCATCTACACCGAGGGCCGCTGGCATGAGGCCGGCATCCATCGCCGCGAAAACCTGCGCCCATCCAATCTGGTCCCAGGCCCCGCTTTGATCATCGAGCCGAACCAGACCATCGTNATCGTCGTCGAGCCGGGCTGGCAGGCCGAAATCACCAACCTCAATCACGTCGTCATTCGCCGCACGGAACGGAAAGTTCGCACGGCTGCCCTCGGTACCGAAGCCGATCCGGTGATGCTGGAGGTCTTCAACAACCTCTTCATGTCGATCGCCGAGCAGATGGGCGTCACGCTGCAGAACACCGCCTATTCCGTCAACATCAAGGAAAGGCTGGACTTTTCCTGCGCCGTCTTCGACCGTCATGGAGCGCTGGTCGCCAACGCGCCGCACATGCCGGTGCATCTCGGCTCCATGGACCGCTCGGTCGAAACCATCATCCGGCTGAACTCCGGCGACATCCATCCCGGCGACGTCTTTGCGCTAAACGCCCCCTACAATGGCGGCACGCATTTGCCTGATATCACCGTGGTGACGCCGGTGTTTTCCCTCCCCCTTGAGGGGAGGGTGGCCGCGCAGCGGCCGGGTGGGGTCCTCTCAGAAGGCACCGCAAGGGCGTCGAGCACTGCCGCAGCGCCCCCCTCCGGCGGCTCCGCCGCCACCTCCCCTTCAAGGGGGGAGGAAATCCTGTTCTGGGCGGCCTCACGCGGCCATCACGCCGATATTGGCGGCACCGCGCCCGGCTCGATGACGCCGCTCGCCACCACTGTCGATGAGGAAGGCGTGCTATTTGACAATTTCCGCGTCGTCGATCGCGGAAAATTCCGCGAGGCGGAGCTGCAGACGCTGCTCACCGACCATCCCTACCCCGCCCGCAACCCGCATCAGAACATCGCCGACCTAAAGGCGCAGATCGCCGCCAATGAAAAGGGCGTGGCCGAACTGCGCAAGATGGTCGGCCATTTCGGCCTCGATGTCGTCGAAGCCTATATGGGCCATGTCCAGGACAACGCCGCCGAAAGCGTGCGCCGCGTGCTGGAGCGGCTGCCCGATAGTTCCGAGTACGAATACCCGACCGACACCGGCCAGGTGATCAAGGTGAAGATTACCGTCGATCGGCAAAAGCGCGAGGCGACCGTGGACTTCACCGGCACCTCGAAGGTCGAGAAGAACAATTTCAACGCGCCCGAGCCCGTCGCCCGCGCCGCCGTGCTCTATGCCTTCCGTGTCATGGTCGAGGACATGATCCCGATGAATGCCGGCTGCCTGCGGCCGATCAACATCATCATCCCCGACGGCTCGATGCTGAAGCCCGCCTACCCCGCCGCCGTCGTCGCCGGCAATGTCGAGACCTCGCAGCATGTCACAAACGCCCTGTTCGGCGCCATGGGTGCCATGGCCAACGCGCAAGGCACGATGAACAACCTGACCTTCGGCAACAAGCAGTACCAGTATTACGAGACCATCTGCTCCGGTTCGCCGGCAGGCCGGATGAACTCCGGCCGCGGCTTTGCCGGCACATCCGGCGTCCACACCCACATGACCAATTCGCGCCTCACCGATCCGGAGGTGCTGGAACTGCGCTTTCCCGTCATGCTCGAGGATTTCCACATCCGCGAAGGCTCCGGCGGCAAAGGCAAATGGGATGCCGGTGACGGCACCAGGCGGACGATCCGTTTCCTCGAAAAGATGGAATGCGCCATCCTGTCCTCGCACCGCAACCGGCCGCCGCAAGGCCTGGACGGTGGCGGCGACGGCGAGGTCGGCTCGACCAAGGTGCGGCGCCAGGACGGTACAATCGATGTGCTGAAGGCCTGCGACCAGACCGTGCTCGACGCCGGCGACGCCGTCATCCTGACGACGCCGACGCCGGGCGGGTTTGGCAAGCAATGACGGAGTCTTGCTAGGTGCCGATCAACGGACAATCTGGGCGCGCGAGAATTGCGTTTTGAGGATAAGTACCCATGACCGGGTGACGAACATTCCTGAGGTACTCGGCCGGCGATCTGAGCTTCAACCCGAACTTTTCGGACTCGTTGATGGGATGGCCGATCGGCTGTATCCGCCTTTGCAACCAGTAATGGGGTGGTTAGCCTGGCTGCAGCGGATGCGTGGCGAACTCTTAAAGCTGCCCATTTTGCCGACAGATTTAAGTCACATTAAACGGCCTTTCAATGGGACTCGACTCATCGACCTGCCGGCGTGATAGTCCGCTTGGGTTGAGGGTTTGGCCATGACAGCAGACGTAGAGATGCTAGGTCCTACTATGGACCGCTATTTGACCGAAAACAAAGCTGCTGCGTGCATCTCGATCAAGGCTTCTATCGCCATGCTGAGGGATCGAACTGGCACCATTCTCTCCGACGTTGATCTGGAACAGTTCATCGGGACGATCGCAACAACACTCGGCAAAGCCATCCTGTTCGACCACCATGGCGACAAGGCCTTCAGACTTGGTGCAGGCTGATGCGCAAGACTTTTCACGGATTCTACGAGCCTACGGCGGCAGAGTTTGAAAAAATCTGGTCAGAAGGGCTGCTCGTTCCCGACACCAATGTGTTGTTGCATCTTTTCAGATTCATGCCGAAACAACGGGCGGAGGTCCTGGCTGCATTCCAATCGTTTGGTCAAAGGCTTTGGCTGCCGCATCAGGTAGGTCAGGAGTTTCAGTTGAACTGGCGCTCGGCCGACAGTTCCAACAGAGGCGAGTATCGAAAACTGAAGGACAAGCTCGCGACGAAAAAAGGGGAAGTCGAATCTCTCGTGAGCGCTTTCAGTCGATACGATCCGTGGCCCGCTGGTTCTGGGATGAAGAATATCGGTGGGTTCTTCGATCACCTCGCGAAAGAGGTTGACGATGCCGTCGGCGAGCTCCCCGACGCCCAAGGCGTGTTTGCTGCTGTGACAGATCTATTTGAAGGAAAGGTCGCCGATCAGCCCAAAGATATAGAGGGTCGCGCTAAGGAGGGAACTCGGCGTGCAGCTGCCGAGATACCTCCCGGCTACATGGACAAGCGACCGGGCGACTATCTCATTTGGGCCGAGATGAAGCAAAAGGCCAAATCGACCAATGCACCGATCCTCTTCATCACAGACGACGCCAAGGAGGATTGGTGGCTTATCCAGTCCGGAAAGACAGTAGGTCCGCGCCCTGAGTTAAGGCAGGAATTTTTCGCAGAAACTGGACAGCTGTTTTACTCTTATGCGCCAGCGCGATTCCTGGCGCTGGTTGCAGACCGCACGAAAAATATCGTCTCGCCCGAGACGGTGAAGGAGATGCGGCGAGCTGAACTCGACGCCGTCGCTTCGTCGTGGGCGCATGCTGCGAACTCGCTGAAAAACCGCTCTGTTGAGTGCACAGCAGAACCTGAGCGTTTTATACGGCTGTTGATGAGGTACTGCAATTTTGTGGGAATGCGGGACAGCATCGGGAATGGCTCAGACCGGGCGGAAGGTATTCGACTGGAAATGGAGAAACTGAGGGTTGAACTTTTTTCGCTTCTTAAAGCCGAGACGTTGGAAGAAAGAGTTGGCGTATTTAATGAGTTTGTCGGCTTGGGTGTCAGAGCTCTTCCAGGTCGATGGGGTCATGAAGGGGACGCAGCGCGGTCCAGACTTCAAATGCTTTACGACAAGGCCCATCTCTCGGCCATATCGGATGGTTCACCGTCTGCTTGGGGACCTGGAGATTGAAGCGTTTGGAGGCATAATCCACCATAGCCACAAACATCCCGCCGGTAAAAGGGGCGGGTGATGGCCTTGCGTAGAGCAGCATAGTCCGACAAGCCTGCGTCATTCAGGACAACGATCTCGCCGTCGATAATTGCGCCAGCATGACCTCTATTTCGTCGCATTCGATCTGCTGCACCTTAACGGCCATGACTTGCGGGGTATGGACCTCGACGACCGCCGCGGGCTCAGTTCATTCAATGGAACGGGACAGGCCCGGCGCAGCGGCCTATAGCTGGTAAGCCGGGCTAGACGCTGTGGTGTCACGAGGTCTAGCGGGGATGAATACCAGGGATGCATGGAGGGTGACGTGCTAGAAGAAACCGAAGAGCTTCTTTTCCAGTCAAACTTGGTGCGCCGGGTCAAGAACCTCGCGCTCGGTCCGACGACGCCTTCAAACGCCCTGGTCCCTCTTTACGAGGCAATTTATAATTCAATTCACGCCGTTCAAGATCGCTTCCTACAGGAGTGGGTGAGAGGCGGCCGGATCGGCGTCTCAATTTTCATGGATAATGGCGCTCCAAGCGTTGAAATCAGAGACAACGGAATCGGCCTAGACAACGATAATTTCACGTCTTTTCGGACCTACGATAGTGATCACAAAGCTAAGCGTGGTGGCAAAGGAGTTGGCCGGCTCTCCTGGCTTAAAGTTTTCGATTCCGCCGAGGTCACGAGCGTCTTTGCGCTGGCCGGAGAACTGTATGTTCGGCACTTCTACATTTTGCTGGACAACCTTAGACCGATTCAACAGCACACAGTGAAGCCGGCTCCAGATGGCCAGATCGGCACGGTCGTTAAGCTCATTCGAATGAAACCGGAATATGCGCGACATATGCCGTCACGCACCGATACCATTTTACGGAAAATTGCGGCTCACTTCCTACCCTACCTTGTTTCAAAGGCGAAACCGTCCATAACGATCGAGACCGCGACTGAGAGCTACGATCTAGGCGAGTTTTTGGGTTCCCAAGGAGTAGAACTGGGAGAGCTCGACTTCCCAGTTTCTGAGACCGAGGAGCTGCATCTTGAACACAATCTTCTTCGGCAGGGCGTCCTCGAAGGCAAGGTAAGTCATACGCTGTATCTTGCGGCCCATGATCGAGTGGTAGCATCCTTCGACATCGGCTTGGCGCTCGGCCTAGCGACATATATCGAACGCGACGGACAGCGTTATGCCTATGCAGGCGTTGTGAGTGGAAGCCTTCTGGATGAGGCTGTGAATTCGGAAAGGACAGCATTCGACCTGGATGCGGAAACCATCGAATTGACAAAGAGGGGGGCACTTGCTGAGATCAAAATTATCTTAGGCCCGCAACTCGACAGGGTCATAGACAAGCAAACAGATCTCTTGCGAAATGTGGTCAAAAAATATCCTCGCTTTTCATATCTGCTGAGCAATCCCAGGGATTTCGTGGCCGATAAAATCCCGCGCAATTTTCGCACTTCCGAACAAATCTACCAGCATCTGGCATTGTACGATTTTCGGGAGAACCGCGACATTGAACGTAAGGTCGAGGTGCTCTCGAAAGAGAAAGTCTCTGATGAAGATCCGGTCCAAAGCGGTGTTCAAGCTATTGTGAGCCGGTTGACAGCCCAAGAATTCTCAGTGCTTGCGGACTATACGGTACGAAGAAAGGTGGTGTTGGACCTGTTGGAAAGAAGGCTGGGCTACCGGCCTGACGGCACAATGAAACAGCATGCGGAGGAGGCTCTGCATAGCTTCGTCGTTCCTATGAGGGTTACGAATAGCGAAATCCATATCGACAAGCACAACCTTTGGATCATCGATGACAAACTTACGTACTATGAGCATTGGGCCTCGGACAAAAAGCTGAAAACCCTTTTGGCCGAGAGCGATTCAGGCAGTCGGCCGGACGTTCTCCTGTTCGGAGGCAGAACTGCCTATCACCGCCCAGGAACTGACCAACCGGTCGTCATCATTGAATTTAAAAAGCCGGTTCGAAACGACTACAATGATGACGAGAATCCATTCACTCAGATCTACGGCTATATCGAGGAGCTTCGCGCTGGCAAAGTCCTGGACCGGTCTGGCGGCCTTATCCAAGAGATTTCGGAAACCACACCGTTCTTTTGCTACATCATCGCGGACCTAACACCCAATCTCCGAAAATGGTTGAGGATGGCCCAGATCAACGTCCCGCTACCCGGAGGCGGCGGGTTCTACGGCTATAACGATGACTATAAGGCATTCATTCAAGCGCTGAGCTACCGCTACGTGCTGAAAGACGCACGAATGAGAAACGAGGCGTTCTTCAAGCAACTCGGTATTTGAAAGCTGATCGCGGCCGCCGGCCGAGAGTAGCTTTCTGATGCCAAATGAAGTTGCGCGGAGGTGCCAAACGATTTTGCGCGCTACAGCCTGAACTCGCGTCAACAGGCTGTCACCCGCCTGTCATGCCCCTGAGTTACCCGCTTGCGGCAAAGCAAATGGGGAATCACTTTGCCATGACGGACGTCTCCTCGGATCTCGTTTTTCGCCGCGGCAAGGAAGTTGGAAAGGCCGTCTACCAGAACCGCCCGCTGTCGAAGGCCGGCCTTTCCGAACGGCTGTTTGCGCTTCTGTTTTCCGGTCTCGTCTATCCGCAGATCTGGGAAGACCCTGAAGTCGACATGGAGGCCATGCAGCTTGGCCAGGGCCACCGCGTCGTCACCATAGCGTCGGGCGGCTGCAACATCCTCGCCTACCTCACCCGCTCGCCTGAACGCGTCGATGCGGTCGACCTCAACGCCGCCCACATCGCCTTGAACCGGATGAAGCTGGAGGCGGTGCGGCATCTGCCCTCGCAGGGCGATCTGTTCCGTTTCTTCGGCGCCGCCGACACCAACCACAATTCGCAAGCCTATGACCGCTTCATCGCGCCGCATCTCGACCCGGTCAGCCGCCACTATTGGGAGCGTCGCAGCTGGCGCGGCCGCCGGCGCATCACCGTCTTCGACCGCAATTTCTACCAGACCGGCCTGCTCGGCCTGTTCATCGCCATGGGCCACCGCATCGCCAAATTCTTCGGCGTCGATCCCGCCGGTATCATGGCGTCGAAGAGCCTCGCCGACCAGCGCCGCTTCTTCAACGAAGAGCTGGCGCCGGTCTTCGACAAGAAGCTGTTGCGCTGGGCTACCTCGCGCAAGGCTTCGCTGTTCGGCCTCGGCATTCCGCCGGCGCAGTACGATTCGCTGATCACCTCGGGCGATGGTTCGATGGCCAGCGTGCTGAAGGCCCGGCTGGAAAAGCTCGCTTGCGATTTTCCGCTGAAGAACAACTACTTCGCTTGGCAAGCCTTCGCCCGTCGCTATCCCAATCCGGGTGAGGCCGCCCTGCCCGCCTATCTAGAAGAGGCCAACTACAAGGCAATCCGCAACAATGTCGATCGCGTCGGCATCCACCACGCCAATCTGATCGAATTTCTGGCCGGCAAGGACGCAAGCACCGTCGATCGTTTCGTCCTGCTCGACGCGCAGGACTGGATGACGAACGACCAGCTCAATGCCCTTTGGTCGGAGATCACCCGCACCGCCTCGGTCGGCGCCCGAGTCATCTTCCGTACCGCCGCCGAGCCCAGCCTGCTGCCGGGCCGCGTCTCGATCTCGCTGCTCGACCAGTGGACCTACGAGGACGAGGCCTCGCGCGACTGTTCGGCCCGCGACCGCTCGGCCATCTATGGCGGCTTCCACCTCTATGTGAAGCGCGCGGCATGAGCGCGAGCGAGCTGCCGGCCGACCATGCCGAACTGATGGACGGCGTCTATCGCTGGCAACGCCATATCTACGACCTGACCCGCAAATACTATCTGCTTGGCCGCGACCAGATGATAGCCGAGCTGGATGTGCCGGCGAATGGCAGAGTGCTCGAACTTGGCTGCGGCACCGGCCGCAACATCGCGCTTGCCGCCCGCCGCTATCCCGACGCCCGCCTCTACGGCCTCGACATCTCGGCCGAGATGCTGGAGACGGCGAGCAAGGCGATCGGCCGCGACGGCCTGTCCGGCCGCGCCGTGCTGGCGCGCGGCGACGCCACCGATTTCGACGCCAAGACGCTGTTCGGCGTCGAGCGCTTCGACCGCATCTTCGTGTCCTATTCGCTGTCGATGATCCCCGGTTGGGAAAAGACGGTTTCGGCAGCCCTTGCGGCACTCGCGCCCGGCGGCTCGCTGCATGTCGTCGATTTCGGCCAGCAGGAAGGCTTGCCCAACTGGTTCCGGACATTGCTGCGCGGCTGGCTCAAGAAATTCCATGTCACCCCACGTGAATCATTGCGCGAAGTCTTGGAATCGGAATCTCGGCGAACCGGCGCAAGCTTCTGTTTCCGCGCGCTTTATCGCGGCTATGCCTGGCTGGCGGTCGTCAAGATCGCGCACTCTTACCTCCCCCTCGATGGGGGAGGTCGCGCTGAAGGCGCGGGTAGGGGTGAAGTGCCAGGCACCCCGCCCGGCGCTACGCCCCCGCCCTCCCCATCAAGGGGAGGGTAAAGGGAGCTAGCGCAGTGCCTTCATCAGCGCGCCGACCATCACCTGCGGCCGGTAGCCGAGCTTGGCCGGCGTCAACCCCAGCCGCACCACCACCAGTTGCTCCGACGGGATGATGGCGACCGTCTGGCCGTCATGGCCCTCCATCCAGTAGGTATCGTTGGGCAGGCCGGCGGCGACGCCGGCGCCGGGATTTCCTTCGTCCCCCGGGGCTTCGATCCAAAGTTGCCCCTTGCCGTAGACTTTCGAGGCCGGTGCCGGTTCGCGCATCCAGTCGACGAAACCGGCCGGCAGGATCTGGTTGCCGTTCCAGACGCCGCCCTGCAGCAGGAATTGGCCGAACCGCGCCCAGTCATGCCCCGTGGCATAGAGGTAGGATGAGCCGACAAAGGTACCCTCCTCGTCGGTTTCGAGCACCGCGCTTTGCATGCCGAGCGGCCCGAACAGCGCTGCCCTTGGCCACATCAGCGCCTTGTCCTTGTCGCCGATAGCATCCTGCCACAGCCGCGACAGCATCACCGCCGTGCCGCTCGAATAGGAAAAGACCTTGCCGACGTCGCCGGTCAGCGGCTTGGCCTCGGCGAAGCCCGCCATATCCGGTTCGAGGTAGAGCATGCGCGTCACATCGGCAACGTCGCCATAATCCTCGTTGAACTCGAGTCCGCTCGACATCGCCATCATATCGGCAAGGCTGATGGCGGCGCGGCCGTCCGCCTTCCATGAGCCGAACAGGCCCTGATTGGTCACCGCCATCTTGCCGTCCTTGACCAGCGTGCCGACGAGCGCGGCGTTGACTGTCTTGGTCATCGACCAGCCCAGCAGCGGCGTTTTCGCCGAAAAGCCGTCGCCATAACGCTCCGCAACAATGCGGCCATTTTTGACCACCACCACGGCGCGCATGCCGATGCCGGTCATCGCCGCACCGTCGAGGATCTTGTTGATTTCGGGATTTTGCGAGGCATCGACTCGATCTCCCTCGGGCCACAGATCGCCCTTGGTGGCCGCCGACGCCTCGGCAGAGATTGACGTGCGCCGTGCCTTGCCGACGTCGCCATCGGGAACCGAGGCGCAACCCAGGCCGGCGCGCGCAACGGCAACGCTCTTGCCGAGGAAGCCAAGCAGCCCGGCCGAGACGGTCCCCCTGTTCTTGTCGACCGACACCTTCATCAGCCTGAGCAGCGGATGGCCGGGCGCCTGCACGTCGATGGCCAGCACCTCATTGGGATCACGGCCGGCGATAAAAACATTCGAGCAGACGATCTTGGCGGAATAGCCGGAACCGACGCGGATCAGGTCGGGCGGAGCGACGTAGAGCCAGGCAAACAGGGCGGCTATGGCCAACACGACCAGGCCGAGCAGCCATTTGATGATCTTCACGGCGGTCCGCATCTTTCCGTCCCTGCTTTTCCGCTGCCCGTGGCTTGCGGCCCGATTTATGTCATCGATTTGCCGCCATTGCTTCCGCCAAATCGGTGTTCTTGTCGAGCGCCGTCAACCTGTTATCAACCATGATCGGCGATCACTGGTGCATGTCGCCCAAAAGTGCGCAGCGGTTTTGGAACAACGACATGCACGAAAATAGCGTATCAGGCGATGCTGTGGGGCGATCGCCTGAGGGGCACCTGCAACGACAACCCAACAGCGACCGGCTGATTCCGGCTCGGGAAATGCGATGCGCCGTTTCGCGGCCCTCATCACGTTGACGCTGCTGGCCGCCTGCTCGACCGCCGGCGATCTCGTGCCCTCGATGTCGCCATCCAGCAGCCCGACGGTTGCCGTGCGCGCACCGCGTTTCGAAGACTCCAAGCCGCATGAATGGGATAGCGGCGCGCCTTGGAACTATGCCGTTCACGGCACCGACGTCTCCAAATACCAGACCTCGGTCGACTGGCCGACGGCCAAGGCCAGCGGCATCTCCTTCGCCTTCATCAAGGCGACCGAGGGCGGCGACCGTTTCGACGAGTATTTCAACGAGCATTGGTCGCGCACCAAGGCCAATGGCATTCCGCGCGCGGCCTACCATTTCTTCTATTTCTGCACGCCTGCCGCCACCCAGGCGCGCTGGTTCATCCAGAACGTGCCCGTCGACCGCTCGGCCATGCCGCCGGTGCTCGACATGGAGTGGAACCCGCAATCGCCGACCTGCCGGCTGCGCCCGGATTCAGCGACGGTGCGGGCCGAAATGACCACCTTTCTCGAGATGATCGAGCGGCACTATGGCAAGAAGCCGATCATCTACACCTCGGTCGACTTCTTCGACGATAACGACCTTTCGACCTTCCGCGGCTATCCCTACTGGCTGCGCTCGGTCGCCGGCCACCCCCGCCAGAAGTACGGCAGCCACCCCTTCACCTTCTGGCAATACACCGGAACCGGTATCGTTCCCGGCATGACCGGCAAGTCCGATATCAACGTCTTCAACGGCACTGAGGCAGCCTGGAAAAAGTGGCTGCGGCAGAACACCCGTTGACACCGGCTCTACCGCCTGCTTTTCGACGTCCCATGCGCACCTACCTGCAGCCACTGGGATATTTACGCCGGAAACAGTCGAAGAGCCGCCTGCGCTCCGGGCTGCTCGCGGCCCTGCTGCTCGGCGCTACGGCGATGCCGGCGGCGGCGCAGGAATGCGGCGGCGACTTCGAAACCTGGAAGCAAGGCGTGGCGGCCGAAGCCAAGGCAGCCGGTGTCGGCGCTGTCGGCCTTAACGCGCTGGAGGCCGCCACCATCGACGACAAGGTGCTCGCGCGTGACCGCGCCCAGGGCGTCTTCGCCCAGACCTTCATTCAGTTCTCCAACCGCATGATCTCGGCCTACCGGCTGAAGCAGGGCGCGGCCAATCTGAAGAAATACGCCGAAATCTTTGCGCGCGCCGACCAGCAGTTCGGTGTCCAGGCGCCGATCATCACCGCCTTCTGGGGGCTGGAGACCGATTTCGGCGCCGTACAGGGCGATTTCCACACGCTGAGCGCCTTGGTGACGCTGTCGCATGACTGCCGCCGCCCGCAGCTGTTTCGGCCGCAACTGCTGCCGCTGTTGACGCTGATCGATCGCGGCGTCGTTCCGGCCGACGTCACCGGCGCCTGGGCCGGCGAGATCGGCCAGACGCAGATCCTGCCTTCCGACTATCTCGCGCGCGGCGTCGACGGCGACGGCGACGGCATCGTCGACCTCAGGCGCAGCGTACCCGACGTGATCATGACCACGGCCAACAAGGTGCTGTCGCGCGGCTGGAAACGCGACCAGCCGTGGATCGAGGAAGTGCGCGTGCCCGAGGACATGCCCTGGGAGCAGACCGGCCGCACCAACAAGCTGCCGCTGTCTCAATGGGCCGCGTGGGGCGTCACCAATCCCGATGGCACGCCGCTGATCGACAATGGCCTGAAGGCCGGCCTGGCGCTGCCGATGGGCCGCAAAGGTCCGGCCTTCCTCGCCTACGACAATTTCGACGTCTATCTCGAATGGAACCAGTCCTTCACCTACGCGCTGACCGCCGCCAACTTCGCCAGCCGGCTGGCCGGGGCAAAGCAGTTCGACCCGCGCAATCCCGAAACCGGGCTCAATGGCGACCAGATGAAGGAATTGCAGACCAAGCTCGAAGCCAGGGGCTATGACGTCGGCACCGTCGACGGCATTCTGGGCACCAACACCCGCGAAGCCATCCGCAAGGAACAGATGCGGCTCGGCATGCCGGTCGACGGCTGGCCGACGCCGGAGCTTTTGGGGAAACTGTGAGTAGAATCTGCCCAAGCTGGGTTCCTTATTCCCTACTCCTTGCCCGGACGAAGTCGATAAATGCCCGCAAAGCCGGGGGGACGTGCCTCGAACTCGGGTGATACAGGAAGAAGCCTGGAAAGCTGGGCGACCAGGGCTCTAGAAATCTCATCAGCCTGCCCGCATTGATCCAGGACTGGACCTGATAGTCGATCATGTAGGCAACGCCTGCTCCACCCAGCGCCGCGTTCAGCATCAGCTCGGTGTCGTTAACAGTCAGGCTGCCCTCGACGGCGATTTCCAGAGACCGTTTGCCGCGCGCGAACTCCCATCGATAGAGGTTGCCGCCACCAGGCCACTGGAATGTTATGCATTGGTGCTGATGCAACTCCTGCGGATGGCGCGGTATGGCCCGATTTTCGAGATAGACGGGAGCGGCCACCGCCGCCATCTGCAAATCCCCGCTCAGTTTCACTGCCACCATGTCCTTCTCCAGCCGCTCGCCAAGCCTGATTCCGGCATCGAACCGTCCTCGAACAATGTCGGTCAGCGTATCGTCGACGATGACGGTCAGCGCGATATCAGGATAGGCGCGTTGGAAGTCGCCAAGGATCGGGCCGATGAACCGCACCGCGGCAACACGCGGCACGTTTATTCGTAGCGAACCCGCCGGCCGATCACGCGCGGCTTGAATGTCCGCTACGGCGCCCTCCAGCTCTTCGAACGCAACGGCAAGGCGCGCAAACAGCGTCTCGCCGGCACCAGTGGGTGAAACACTACGCGTCGTGCGATTCAGCAACCTGATGCCGATGCGAGCCTCCAGTTGCCGAATCGACTGGCTGAGCGCCGGCGGGGAAACACGCAGCCGGGCGGCGGCGCGGACGAAACTACGCTCTTCCACGATTGCGGCGAATGCCTTGAGCTCGGCGAATTCAGAACCGCGCATTGTGTATCCCTAGATTAACAAGCTAGTCAGATAATAGGCCATTATCTGATCAGTTGCATGGCCCTATTTCTCGACTAGCGGACCCGTCAGATGAAACCGGCACGGGCCTGAATGATTGAAGGAAACGTATCATGCCCAAGTCCTTGCAAGGCAAAACCGCACTCGTCACCGGCAGTTCGCGCGGCATTGGGCGAGCCATCGCCGAAGGACTCGCCTCCAAGGGCGCTGCCGTCGTCGTCAACTATGTCGGCAACCACGAAGCCGCTGACGAGGTCGTGGCCGCCATCGCCGGCAGGAGAGGAAAGGCGATCGCCGTCCAGGCCGACATATCAAGCGTCTCGGATATTCATCGCCTGTTTGACGAGGCTGAGAGTGAGTTCGGCGCGATCGACATCGTGGTTGCCAATGTCGGCGTCGCCGTCATCAAGCCTCTGACGGAGGCAACCGAAGCCGATTTCGACCATGTCTTCGGCACCAATGCCAAGGGCACCTTCTTCGTGCTTCAGGAAGCAGCGCGCCGTGTGCGAAACGGTGGCCGCATCATCGCGGTCTCCACCGGCGGCACCAAGATGTTCTTCACGCAAACGGCGCTCTATCTCGGCAGCAAGGGCGCCGTCGAACAATTCGTCCGTGTGCTCTCGCGTGAACTCGGACCGCGCGGCATCACCGTGAATGCGCTGTCGCCTGGCTTCACCGACACGGACCTGCTTCCCGAGCGCGATCGCGCCGTGGCGGCCGGCATGTCTCCATTTGGCAGGATCGGCGCGCCCCGCGACGTTGCCGATGTCGCGGTCTTCCTGGCCAGCGACGAGGCCCGCTGGCTGACCGGCGAGAATATCCAGGCCGGTGGAGGCGTCGCCTAATCCGCCATTGTCTCCAGGCTGGCGAATCCCTGCGGCGCATCGCCTTCATCGAAGGGTGTCGTCACCTCGACGAAGGTATCGGGATAAAAGCCGTTGAAGCGGGTTCTCAGCGACAGCGAATAGGCACCGATATGGCCGATCTCGATCCAGTCGCCGGTGTCGACGGTTTCCGGCAGCCAGAACGGCCGCGACAGGATGTCGACGGAATCGCAGGTCGCGCCGCAGACCTTGAACGGCACGATGTTCTTCTCCTCGCCATTGCGCGAGCGGATCGCCGGATCGGGGATGAAGCGGGCCGGCAGTGTGATCTTGCCGGTCCAAGAATCCGACAGCGACGCCCAGATGCCGTCATTGATGTAGAGCCGCTTGCCCTTGCGCAGCAGCACCCGCACGATCAGCGAGAGGCAGCGCGCCACGATCACCCGGCCGGGCTCGGCCACCAACGGGATCTGGTCGAACTGGTATTCCCTGAGGTCGCCCGACAGCCGCGACATGATCTGGCCGAGCGACGGCATCTCGATCTGCTTGCGATTGGGGTCATGGCCGTACTCGGCGGGAAAGCCGCCGCCGACATCGAGCCCCGCAATGTCGAAGGTCAGCCGGTTGCGCACCCAATCGGCGGAGGCCAGCGCCCGTTCATAGGTGTCGGGATCCTCGATCTGGCTGCCGACATGGAAGCACAGGCCGACCTTGTAGCCGGTGCGGTTGAGCCGCTCGGCGAGTTCCACCGCATAGGCCGGCCCGGCGCCGAATTTCTTCGACAGTTCATAGGCCGCCGAACCCTTGGTCTGGATTCGCACGAACACGCTGATGGAGCCCGGATCGATGTCAAGCGCCCGCACCACCCGCGTCAGCTTGGTGATCTCGTCCTCATGGTCGAGCGAAATGACGCGGATGGCGTATTTTTCCAGCGCAAGCTTGATGTCCGACTGCGCCTTGACCGGATGCATGTAGAGCATCTCGGCGTCGGGTGAGACGGCGCGCACTGCGGCGAACTCGCCGGGCGAGGCCACATCGAAGGCGGTGACGCCGGCTTCGACCAGCGCCTTCAGCACGATCTGCTCGCCATTGGTCTTGACTGCGTAGGCTGTCTTGCCGGGAAACATGCCCATGAACTGTTTGGCATCCGCCTTCAGCACCTGCGGGCGAAAGCAGTAGACCGGATCGTCCGGCCGAAGCGCCAGCGCCGCCTCGCGGGCATTCTCGAATCGCTGCATGGACGAATCCCCTGACTTCTCGGCTGCGCACAATTAATCCAAGCTAGCGGCCAAAGAAAACAATTCTGTGTCTGGCGGGCACTGACCCAGCGGCGCACCCTCTGGCAGCATTGTTGCCAGCAATCAGGTTTCGGGTGGCTCTTGTCGCCGGACCCGATATGCCTTCTGCCTGAGTGGCTGGCATTGATGCCGCGGGGAAGGACGTTCACGATGGCAATAGCCACGACAGCCGTGCAGCGCGGACCGATGACGCTGAGGGACTGGGGACAGCTTCTGCTGCTCGGCGCCATCTGGGGCGGCTCGTTCTTCTTTGCCCGCATCGCCGTTGCCGAAATGCACCCGCTGGTGCTGGTGCTGTTTCGCGTTGCCATTGCGGCCATTGCACTGCAGCTCTATCTCGGCATTCGCGGTCCGTCCTTCCGCCTCGCCTTCCCGCATGCCGGCCTGTTTTTCCTTTTGGCGCTCGCCAACAATGTCGTCCCGTTCTCGCTGATCTTTGCCGGCCAGACCGCGCTTGGCGCCGGCGTCGCCTCGGTGCTCAATGCGACGACGCCGTTCTGGACGCTGATCCTCGCCAACGCGCTGACAGCGGACGAAAAGCTCTCCTGGAACAAGCTTGCCGGCATCGGGCTCGGCATCGCCGGCACCGCTGTCATGATCGGCCCCGGCCTGCTGGCCGGGCTCGGCGGCCCGGTCTGGGCGAAATTCGCGCTGATCGGCGCCTCGCTGTCATACGCCGTCGCGCTGATGATTGCCCGCCGCTTCAAGGGCGTGCCCTCGCCGGTCATCGCCACCGGACAATTGACGGCGTCGACCATCATCATGATCCCGGTGGTGCTGCTCACCTATGGCCCGGCCGGCCTGTTCTCGGCCTCGCCGCCGGTCTGGACGGCGGTGCTGGCGCTGGCGCTGCTCTCCACCGCCTTCGCCTACATCCTCTATTTCAACCTCGTCGCCTCGGCCGGCGCCACCAACGCCTCGCTGGTCACGCTCATCGTCCCGGCCAGCGCCATCCTGCTCGGCCTCCTGTTCCTCGGCGAGCGGCTCGCTCTGTTCGAGTTCTGCGGCATGGCACTGATCGCGCTTGGCCTGTTGACGATCGACGGGCGGTTGTTTGGTCGGCGCTAATGCCTGTCGACCAAAAGTGCGCAGCGGTTTTGGGACAACGACGCGCTTTAGGTCTGGTAGCGCTGCCATGCCTCGCTTTCGCCACGGCCGCGTCACAATTTATTCACAGGCTGCCAGCGGCTTTTGCCGAAGAGTTTCAATGCCTAACGACAGGTGGCAGGTCGCAAATTCCACAATCGCGTCGCATTGCAGCATATTTTCCGCTTGCCTGTGGCACAAATGCCCCTAGACTCCACCCATAGCTCTTGAAGAGGAGACTATGACATGGGACTTACGAGGCCAATCAACGCATTGATGATCTGTGCTGCATTTGCCTTCATTGGCGCCCTTATCATAGGTGTTCTTCCGTAACCGCCGGAGCGGAAGAACAGCAGCAATAGCCCACAAATTCGAAAGGCCGGGTGTTTCGCCCGGCCTTTTGCATTTCAGATTTCATACCACGATGAAGCTCAGGCGGCGGCGGATCCAGCTGCCTCTGTTTCGTGGGAGCGGATGCCGATCATATGGCAGATGGCAAACACCAGGTCGGCCCGGTTCATGGTGTAGAAATGGAAGTCGCTGACGCCGCGCTCGACGAGATCGAGCACCTGCTCGGCCGCCACGGCAGACGCCACGAGCGCATGCGTCTGCGGATCGTTGTGCAGCCCTTCGAACCGCTCGGCCAGCCATGCCGGCACCAGCGCGCCGCAGCGTGCGGAGAAATTGGCGACCTGGGTGAAATTGTGCACCGGCAGGATGCCGGGCACGATCGGGATGTAGATGCCGGCGCGGCGCGCCTTCTCGACGTAACGCTCGTAGAGATCGTTGTCGAAGAAGAACTGGGTGATCGCCCGCGTCGCGCCATTGTCGGCCTTGCGCTTCAGCATGTCGAAGTCGGTGGCAAAGTCCGGACTTTCCGGATGCTTTTCGGGATAGGCCGAGACCGAGATGTCGAAATCGCCGGCGTCCTTCAGCGCTCCGACAAGTTCGGCGCCATTGGCATAGCCATCGGGATGCGGCCGGTAGGCGGTGCCGACGCCGGCCGCCGGATCGCCACGCAAGGCGACGAAGCGCTTCACGCCCATATCGGCGAATTCGCGGACGACGGCGTCGACCTCATGGCGGGCGGCGTCGACGCAGGTCATGTGAGCCGCCGGCGTCAGCGTCGTCTCGTTCAGGATGCGCTTGATCGTGCGCGCCGTGCGTTCACGCGTCGAGCCGCCGGCGCCATAGGTCACCGAGACGAATCTCGGCTTCAGCGGCTCCAGCCTGGTGACGGTGTCCCAGAGCCTGGCTGCCATCTCGTCGGTCTTCGGCGGGAAGAACTCGAAGGAGACGCGCACCTTGTCGCCGATGTCGGGACGGCGGGAAAAGCGGAACTGGTTCATCAGGCGATTTCCCCCATAGGGTACGCTTTGGTGGGTTGGGTGTCATTTGAAGGCTCGGCCATCAGCATGCGGCGGTCGCGGCCGAGCCACAGCTTGACGGTCAGCCTGGCTTCGTTGCCGCCGCGCGGCTCGAATTCCTGGGCATCCTCGAGATCGAGCCCGGCCTCGGCAAACCATTCGGAGATCTGGCGGTCGGAAAAGCCCAGCCTGACATGCGCATGCTGGTCGCGCAGGAATTCCAGCGCATGCGGCGCGAAGTCGACGATCACCAGCCGGCCCGCCGGACGCAGCAGCCGCGCCGCCTCGCGAATGGCGCGTGCCGGATCGTCGAGATAGTGCAGCACCTGATGGATGGTGACGAGGTCGAAGGCGTCGCGCTCGACCGGCGGCGCGAAAATGTCGCCTTGGCGGACCTGCGCATTGGCGATGCCTGCCTTGTCGAGATTGGCCCGCGCCACCGTCAGCATTTCCCGCGACATGTCGATGCCGACGCCGCGCCGGTAGAGCGGCGAAAATATCTCCAGCAGCCGCCCGGTACCGGTGCCGAGGTCGAGCATCGACTGGAATGGCCGCTTGCCGACCAGCTTGAGGAGTGCGGCTTCCACGGCGCGGTCCGGCACATGCAGCGAGCGGATGTGATCCCAGCTGGCGGCGTTCTCGGAGAAATACTCGGCGGCACGGTCCTGCCGCTTGCGCTTGACCGATGCCAACCGCTCGAGATCGCGCTCGACCTGCGGATCGGCGCCGCGAATGCCGGAGACCAGCCCCATGACGAAGTCGCGCGCGGAATCCGTATCCGACAGCCGGAAGAAGGCCCACGAGCCCTCCTGGTAGCGGCCGATCAACCCGGCCTCCAGCAGCAGCTTCAAATGCCGCGACACCCGCGGTTGCGACTGGCTGAGGATCTCGGTGAGGTCGGACACGGTGAGATCGCCGCGCGACAGCAGCGCCAGGATGCGGAGCCGGCTCGATTCGGCCGCAGCCTTCAACGTATCAACCATCGTATCGAGCGAAACATGCATCGGCGCGTTCTCGTTGAAAAAGATATAAACATATGTTTATGTCAGCTTTGGCGACATGGCAAGGCCTATGTCGCTTCCTGACAAGAAAATGCCGCACACATGATCCCGGCCTGAGAGAACCGCTTTTCCCTGACGATCGGCTGGAAACTTGTGCTAGGGCGAAAGCCATGTTCGAGAAGCGCGACGGCGAAAAGCTCCTGCAGGCCGACCCGGCTGACATGCCGGCGGATGGCCATATCGTGTTCATCGGCCGCATCGCCTCGCCATGGACATCCAGGCAAACCTGCCCAAAGAACATGCGCGCGGCGCGCGAGGCCGGACAGGCGGCCACCGTTCTCATCGACCCACCCTATCGCGACGGCCTGCTTGCGCTGGAGCGGGCCAGCCACATCGTCCTCCTGTCCTGGCTGCATCACGCGCCGCGGGCACTGATTGTCCAGAGACCCCGCCATGCGGCTGAGCCGAAAGGCGTTTTCTCGCTGCGCTCCCCTGCCCGGCCGAACCCAGTCGGGCTGCATATCGCCGGCCTGATCGCCGTCGACATCGACCACGGCCGCATCGCCATCGACGCCATCGATGTGCTCGACGGCACCCCGGTGATCGACATCAAGCCCTATTTCGCCTCGACCGACGCCTTTCCCGAGGCGACCATTGCCGGGCGTGACGAAAAATGAGCGCGCCCACCGGCCGCCGCCGCGCCATCGCCAAGGCGCTGACCGCACTGCTGCCCCTGGCACCCTATGCCGATATGGAGAAAATCCGCACCGAGGCCGGCGCCGTGCACATGAAGACGCTGCCGCCGGGCATCGCGGTCTGGCTGGCGACGATCGCCCATATCAGGCACGGCCATACCGACTATGAAAAGCTGCTGGCCGAGGGCTATGACCGCGACTCGGCGCGGTTCTTCGTCATCGAGCAAACAAACATGGTGCTGACCCGTTGGCGCGCCACGCGCCTGCTCGATGCAGAGGACGAAGAGGAATAACTTCAGCTACCGTCGCTTCAATACGGCAACCGCATTGTAGGGCTGGCCGTCGGCCTGGCCAACCCAGGTCCAGGACAGGTTCCCTTTGAAAAATCGGACGGTGATGCCGCCACCGTCGATGCACTTGTCCTGGCCGTAGCTGATGTTTTCCCGGTATTCCGCCGAACTGTCGTCGCGAGAAATCTGGGTCAACGATCCGCCGCAGCCGAGCGACGGATAGTCGATCGACGCGGCGCCATCGCCGATTGTCATTGCGATCGCCCAATCGGCGCCGGCAGCACCGGCCGGACTTTGATGACCGCTGCCGGTCCAGACGCCGTTGAGCCCCGCCGCGTTGACCACGCAAGGCACGTTCTGAAAGATCGGCGTCAGCTCGCTGCCCGTCTTCTCGCAACGATAGGTCTGGCCGTTCTGGCACAGCGCCTCGCCCTCGCGAGCGCATTGCGCGAAGGCATGGCCAGTGACGAAGACGAGGAAAATTGCAAAGCTGATGGTCCGAAAAGATCTGCCCATTTTGCCCCTCCCGGCCGGATATTTTCAAGCCGGACCATAGGGCATATCGAATGTGCTACCTAGGACAAACAGCGATGGTTGGGTGGCCCTATGCCGCCTGCAGGGGACCACTAGCTTGAATCTGCCGCATCAAGCCGAAGGGACCAATCGCCATGAACCGAAGCGCAGCAGCCGGTAGCATTGTGCCATTGCCGGCTTTGTCGGATCGCCATATCGATCCGCATTCCTATCCCGACGGCATCGCCTTTCTCGATGGTCAGTATCTGCCGATGTCGCAAGCCAAGATCTCGGTGCTGGATTGGGGCTTCCTGCATTCCGACGCCACCTACGACACCGTGCATGTCTGGGACGGGAGCTTCTTCCGACTCGACCTGCATCTCGACCGCTTCTTCGCCGGCTTGCAAGAACTGCGCATGACGATCCCGTCCGACCGCGATGGTGTGGCCGAGATTCTGCACAATTGCGTGGCGCTGTCGGGCCATCGCGCCGCCTATGTCGAAATGCTGTGCACACGCGGCGCCTCGCCGACCTTCAGCCGCGATCCGCGCCAGGCGGTCCACCGCTTCATGGCCTTCGCAGTTCCCTTCGGCTCGGTCGCCAATGCCGAGCAGTTGCGGCGCGGCCTGCATGTCGCCATTAGCGACAAGGTGCGCATTCCGCCGGTCTCGATCGATCCGGCGATCAAGAACTACCACTGGCTCGACCTCGTCCGCGGCCTCTACGACGCTTATGACCGTGGGGCCGAAACCGCATTGATTCTCGACTTCAACGGCAATGTCGCCGAAGGCCCCGGCTTCAACGTGTTCTGCGTCAAGGACGGCAGGCTGTCGACGCCAGCCGCCGGCGTGCTGCCCGGCATCACCAGGCGCACCGTCTTCGACCTCTGCGCCGAGGCAGCGCTTCCCACCACGGCCGTCGACGTCAGCGTTGCCGCGCTGAAGGCTGCCGACGAAGTCTTCATCACTTCCACCGCCGGCGGCATCATGCCGGTGACAGTGATCGACGGCGCTGCTGTCGCCGACGGCAAGATAGGCGGGATCACAAAGCGCTTGATGGCGCTCTACTGGCAAAAGCATGACGACCCGGCCTGGTCGAGCCCGGTGCGCTATCCCTGACCGGCGAAGGTCCTGCTCCACACGATGACGTGACCAAAAAGATTCCCCCTCGCCTCTGGAAAATCGCTCGACGCACCGTATATCGCGGAAGCGGAGAAGCCTCCGCTTCCCAGTTCACGGCCCGCATGGGCAAGGATTCCACGTCATGACAAGCAAGGTTTGGTTCATCACCGGATCGTCGAAAGGTTTTGGCCGAGTCTGGGCCGAGGCCGCACTCGCTCGCGGCGACCGTGTCGCCGCAACCGCGCGCGATGCCGGCACGCTCGCCGATCTCGTCGCGAAATACGGCGATAATGTCGCCGCGATCAAGCTCGACGTCACCGACAAGAAGGCTGTCGATGCGGCCATCGCCGAGGCGCACAAGCGCTTTGGCCGGCTCGACGTCGTCATCAACAATGCCGGCTATGGCCATTTCGGCGCCATCGAGGAAGTCAGCGAACAGGAAGCCCGCGACCAGATCGAGACCAATGTGTTCGGCGCGCTCTGGGTCACCCAGGCGGCTTTGCCGATCATGCGGGCGCAGGGCTCCGGCCATATCATCCAGATCTCGTCGATCGGCGGCGTCAACGCCTTTGCCTCGCTCGGCCTTTACCATGCCTCGAAATGGGCGCTCGAAGCCTTCAGCCAGTCGCTCAGCATCGAGGTCGCCGAATTCGGCATCCATGTGACGCTTGTCGAACCGGGCGGCTTCTCCACCGATTGGTCCGGCGCCTCGGCCAAGGTCTCCAAAGCGATCGAGGCTTACGCGCCGGCCCGCGCCAAGATGGCGGAACGCCGCGCCAACTCGGTCGCCGGCGACCCCGAGGCCACCGGACCGGCGATGCTTGAAATCGTCGACGCGGCCGAGCCGCCGCTGCGCGTCTTCTTCGGCGATGGCGGCCTGCCGATGATCAAGCAGGAATACGCCAACCGCATCGCGCTGTGGGAAAAGTGGACTACGTTTCCGTCGAGGCGCAGGGCGCCAAGAAGAACCGCAAGGCGGCCTGAGCGCGTCTTGAAATCCGGCTGCGTCGCCCCGGCGGCGCAGCCCTTGCCCTAGCCCGGTGCTAGGATCGATAAATCCACTGCTCGGGCACGCGCACCGAGATCTCTTCCCCTGTTGTCATACGACCCGGTTTCTCGACCCAGGCAACGAGGCCGCGCAGCCGTTTCGCCGCCTTCGGGAAGGCCAGCGCGCCGGCCTCCGGATCGGCCATCCCGGCGTTTTCGGCAATCGAACGTCCGGCAAGCCGGCAAGGTCCGTTCTGCGCATCAACCTTGATCGTCACGCCATCTCTGAAGAACAGCAGCGTGCCTGACGGCAGCATCGAGAGATGCGGCACGCCTTCGATCAGCAGATTGGCGCCGATCCATTCCGGCTTGATCTCGGCCAGCCCCATCCGCTCGGCAACGACGCCGAGTTCATTCGCTGCTACGATTGATATCTGCCGCTCGTTGCGGATTTCGGTGCCGCGCGGATACCAGGGTTCGCGACCGCCGGAACGACGGGTGGCGCCGGCGTGGAAGTCGCCGTCGATGCCTTCGAAACCGAGCTGCAATGCTTCCACCGGGCGCGTCTGGAAGTGATTCGACGGTGCGACGTACAAAGCGGCCACTTTGGCGGACAGCTTCCTGGCGGGGATGATGTCGACCGGCTTCTCAGACTCCGGGAAGAGGTCCAGCATGGCTTCGTTCCTTCTGCAGGATGACGTCGCAAATAGCCGTAGCCGTGGGCTCGGGTCCAGTCGAAAGCGATGATGATTCGATCAAACCGGCTGATAGCGTCCATCGGCATCGTCATGAAGGCAAGGCTGGAGGAACGCTTTCTGCGCGGAGAACTCGGCAACGCCTATGACGACTATGCCCGCCGCGTACCGATGCTGGTGCCGTTCATGCCGGCCTGATTACAGCATCCGCAAAAGCGCGCCGCCGATCGAATAGCCGGCGCCGAAGGCGCACAGCACGCCGAAATCGCCGGGCTTCATGTCGGCGTGGTTTTCCGACAGCGCGATGATGGCGCCAGCGCCGGCGGTGTTGCCGAGCCGCTCCAGCACCATCGGCGCGCGGTCATGGTCGACCTCGTGGCCGAAGGCCAGTTTCAGGATCATGGCGTTCATTCGCGCATTGGCCTGATGCAGCCAGAATCGCCTGATGGCTTGCGGCGTCAGCCCGTGTTCGGCGAGGAATTCGACAATGAATTTGTGGCCGGCGACGGTGACTTCCTTGAACACCTTGTTGCCGACCTGTTTGATCAGATTGCCTTCGAGGTTGATCATGTAAGGATCGTCCTGGGCGGTTCGGGTGTGATAGCCCAGATTGGTGCGGATATTGTTCGACATCTGCGTCCAGGTGCGCGTGTCCAGCACCTCGAAACGCCCCGGCCGCCTCTCGCCCTCGCCCAGCCCCTCGACCACCATCGCCACCGATGCATCGCCGAAGATGAAATGCGTCTGCCGGTCGCGGAAATTGAGATGGCCGGTGATGATCTCCGGCGTGACCACCAGCACGCGCTTGTGCGCGCCCGCCCGCACGAGATTGGCCGCAATGTGCAAGGCGGCCGCGGCCGATGAACAACCAAGCCCCATGTCGAAGCCGGCGCCCTTGGTGCCCAGCGCCTCCTGCATTTCGATGGCGATCGCCGGATAGGGCCGTTGCTGGTGCGAGGCCGAGCAGATCACCAGGTCGATGTCGGACGGCTTCAGGCCGGCATGGTCGAGCGCCTTCCGGGCCGCGGCCACTCCAAACTCGGCCTGCAGCGACAGCGCATCATCGGGCCGCGCCGGAATGCGCGGCGCCATGCGGGTCGGATCGAGAATGCCTTCGCGCTCGATCACATGCCGGGTCTGGACGCCCGAGGCATGGACGATGAAGGCGCTGTCGGATTTCTGCAGCAGCGTCTCATCCGTGCCTTGCCGGCGCGCATTCTCCGTGTCGACCCAGGCGTTGAAACTGGCGACCAGTTCTTCATTGGTGATCTTGGCTTCAGGGATTTCAACGCCGATGCCGCTGATGATGACGCGATGCATATCCAGTCCGTCCATGCGCAGGCATTGTCGTTCTCATGTGAACGACGAAGGGGCGCGACACAACACTTTTCTCACCCCGCCGGTTTACGCCGGCTTAAGCCACAGGCTGTGGGCGGATATCCTCGGGTGCAGAGTGCTAGCCGGCCCGCTTGGCGACGATGAAGATACGCGGAAAGCGCAGCAGCACCTTGCCGTTTGCGGTCTTCGGATAGGCCTCGGTGATCTTGGCGGTGTAATTGTCGAGGAATATCTTGCGCTCGCCGGCGTCGAGCGGATCGAGAAACGGCTTCAGCCCCGTCGACTTCACCCATTCGACGATCACCTCGGCGTCGGTCAGCGGATGATTGTAGGCCGTATGCCAGATATCCACCCGGATGGAGAGCGGCGACAAGAGATCATAATAGAACGACACGGCCGGCAGCGGGCCGCGCGCAGCACCTGCCATCTTGGCGGCGAACGGCATTTCGGCGGCCGTCTCGCGCATCAGCCGATGCGACGGCTCAAGCAGATTGTCGGGCATCTGGACGGCGAGCGCGCCACCCGGCGCAAGAAAGCCCATTAGCCGCTGGAAGACTGCCGGATGGGTCGGCAGCCACTGGAACACCGCATTGGCGAAGATGACATTGACCGGCCCGGCCGGCTGCCAGGTCGAGGCATCGGCGAGGTCGAAATTGACGCTGGGCAGGCGCGCCCTCGCCTTTTCGATCATGTCGGGAGAGCTGTCGAAACCGATGACCTCAGCATCCGGCCAGCGCTCGACCAGCAGCTCGGTCGAGTTGCCCGGGCCGCAGCCGATGTCGACCACCCGGCGCGGGAAATCCACCGGCACCTGCGCAACAAGATCGCGCGCGGGCCGCGTGCGCTCATCCTCGAATTTCAGATATTGGGCGGCGGACCAGTCAGGTTTTGCGGCTGTGCTGTTCATCGATAAACCTCACGACGGTTGCCAACCTCCACGACCAGCACGACAAGCCGGCTGTCCTGGAACTGAGTAATGATCCTGTGGTCACCGACACGAAACCGCCAAGCTTCTTCCTTTGTGCCCGTCAGGCGCTTGGCAAGGGCTCTCGGATTGGGATGCGCTGAAACTCTCTGATTCAGGAACTCCAGGATGCGCCGTTGATCTTTCGTCGAAAGCCGTTCGATGTCTTTCTCGGCGCGCGGCGTGAACTCGACACGCCAGGTCATTCAGCGGCAGGCTTCTTGCGACGCTCCTCGGCTTCACGACGTTCGAGCTTCCGGATCACTTCATCCAGCGGAATGCGCACACCGTCATCATCTCTCAGGCGTTCGTCCGCAATTGCGGCGTCGTGCCAATCTTCGATGGCCTCGAGGATCGCTTCGGCTGCAACCTGGTCGGCGGTGCGACCGCTGGCCTTGGCCATTTCGGCCAGCAGTTTCTCGGCTTTTTGCGGCAGTTTGACTGTGATCATGGACGACTCCATCCGATCAATTTAGGTCAAACGCACACCGCCTGCAACGGATCGCCGCAGCCCTACCGCGTCAGCCTCTTGTACGTCATCCTGTGCGGGTTGACGGCTTCGGGGCCGAGACGACGGATCTTGTCCTGCTCGTAGTCCTCGAAATTGCCCTCGAACCATTCGACATGGCTGTCGCCCTCGAAGGCGAGGATGTGGGTGGCCAGACGGTCGAGGAACATACGATCATGCGAGATGATGACAGCGCAGCCGCCGAAATTTTCCAGCGCGTCTTCAAGTGCCGCCAGCGTTTCGGTATCGAGATCGTTGGTCGGTTCGTCGAGCAGCAGAACATTGCCGCCGGTCTTCAGCATTTTTGCCAGATGCACGCGGTTGCGCTGGCCGCCGGAGAGGTTGCCGACCTTCTGCTGCTGGTCGCCGCCCCGGAAGTTGAACGACGCGCAATAGGCGCGCGTGTTGGCCTCGAACTTGCCGAGCTTGACCACTTCGGCGCCGCCGGAGATTTCTTCCCAGACGGTCTTTGACGGATCGAGCGCATCGCGGCTCTGGTCGACATAGCCGAGCTTCACCGTTTCGCCGACGCGCACAGAGCCGGCATCCGGCGTTTCCTGGCCGGTGATCATGCGGAACAGCGTCGTCTTGCCGGCGCCGTTCGGGCCGATGACACCGACGATGCCGCCCGGCGGCAGCTTGAATTCCAGGCCTTCGATCAAAAGCGTGTCGCCAAAGCCCTTGGACAGGCCTTCCGCCTCGATCACCACATTGCCGAGCCGCTCGCCATGCGGAATGACGATCTGCGTATCGCTCGGACGCCGCTTGTCGGCTGCATCCAGCAGGTCCTGGAACGCCTGGATACGCGCCTTGGACTTGGTCTGGCGGGCTTTCGGGCTGGACTGGATCCACTCGCGTTCGCGACCGATGGCGCGCTGGCGGGCGTCGTCCTCGCGACCTTCCTGCTTGAGGCGCTTGGCCTTGGCTTCGAGGTACTTGGTGTAGTTGCCCTCATAGGGGATGCCGCGGCCGCGATCGAGCTCGAGGATCCACCCGGTGACATTGTCGAGGAAGTAGCGATCGTGGGTGATGATCATCACGGCGCCGGGATAGGCGCGCAGATGCTTTTCCAGCCACGCCGTGGTCTCGGCGTCGAGATGGTTGGTCGGTTCGTCGAGCAGCAAGAGGTCGGGCTGACGCAGCAGCAGCTGGCAGAGCGCGACGCGGCGGCGCTCACCGCCCGAAAGCTTGGTGACCTCGGAATCCTTGGGCGGGCAGCCCAGCGCTTCCATCGCCATCTCGACCTGCTGTTCGAGATCCCACAAATTGAGCCGGTCCATCTCGTCCTGGAGCTTGGCGGACTCATCGGCCGTCTCGTCGGAGTAGTTCATCATCAATTCGTTGTAGCGCTCGATGATGGCGGTCTTGGCGGCGACACCTTCCATGATGTTCTCGAACACGGTCTTGTCCGGGTCGAGTGCCGGCTCCTGCGCCAGGTAGCCGACGGTGGCGCCTTCGGCCAGCCAGGCTTCGCCGTTCCACTCCTTGTCGAGCCCGGCCATGATCTTGAGGATCGTCGACTTGCCCGAGCCGTTGGGGCCGAGGATGCCGATCTTGGCGTCGGGATAGAAGGAGAGATGGACATTCTCAAGCACCTTCTTGGTGCCATAGGCCTTGTTGAGGCCGGCCATGTGATAGATGAACTGGCGTGCCACGCGCGCTTTCCTTGATGATTGACCGAAAATGTCGGATTGAATGGAGGTTGGCCGCTATGTAGGCGATGCCGGGCCGAACGGCAATCGCTTTTGCCATTTCAAGCCGGGTGTACACCGCACGTTAAGTTTTCCGCCGGTTGTAGGGAGCGTTGAAATCCCCGGTTAACCCTTCAGCGTCAAAACAGGATCGATCGCTGGCCTGTCGCGATCGAAAGTAGAGATCGGACCGAAGGTAGTGCTGAACAGTTTCCTGCTCCTTGCCGAAGCGGTCGTCTACTTCAGCGTCATGGTCACGCTGTTCCGCTTCAGGGATCGCATCGGCCTCGGCGTCTTCGTCTGCGCGCTGGGCGCCATGCATTTCCTCGAAACCTATCTCGCCAGCGTCTTCTATGTCGCCCTGCCCTTCGGCATGGTCTCGCCAGGCTCGGCGGTGCTGTTTTCCGGCAAGCTGGTGATGCTGCTTCTGCTCTACGTGAAGGAAGATGCGGCCACGGTGCGCCAGCCGATCTATGGCCTTTTGCTCGGCAACGCCTTGATGATCGGGCTGGTCCTGATCCTGCGCCTGCACGATATTTCAGCCCTTTCCGACGGCAAGCTTCCCGATATCGGTTTCATCGACCAGTTGGGCTGGCTGATGGTGTGGGGCACGACGCTGCTCTTCATCGACGCCATCCTGATCATCCTGCTTTACGAAAAGCTCGGGCGTTATCTGCGCAAGGCGCCGTTCTCCCGCATCTTGATTTGCGTCGCCTGCGTGCTCACCTTCGACCAGGCCGGATTTTTCACCGCCCTGCATTTCGTCGCAGGCGCACCGATTGCGGTCTTCTTCGGCGGCTGGTTGGCCAAGATGGGTGCCGCTTTTGCCTACAGCGCCATGCTTGTCGCCTACCTCAGATGGTTCGAAACGCGTCAGGTCGTGGCACCCCGCGGGCTGTCCGACGTCTTCGACACGTTGACCTATCGCGAGCGCTACGAAGCCCTGGTCGAACATGTCGGCCGCGACGGCCTCACCGGCCTGTTGCACAGGGGACGCTTTGACAGCGACGGCGAACGTCTGGTTGCCGTCAGCCTGCGCACGGCCCAACCGCTCAGCCTGCTGATCGTCGACGTCGACCATTTCAAGTCGATCAACGATCGCTTCGGCCATGCCGAGGGCGACAGGGTGCTGAGATCGATCGCCCAGGTGCTGACCCAGGCGGCCGGCGCACACGATCAGGTTTTCAGGATCGGCGGCGAGGAGTTCGCCATCCTTTGCTCGCAGCCGCATGCGGTCGCCAGGTTGCTCGGAGAAAACCTCCGCCAGGCCGTCAAAGCGTGCGTAAACCGGTTCGACATCAGCGTCAGCGCCGGCATCGCCACTGTCGATGAGACCGTAGGCTCGCTTGCCGATCTCTTCGCCCTTGCCGACGAGCGTCTCTACAGGGCCAAGTCCACCGGGCGTGACCGCGTCGTCGGCGAAGCGCATGACGATGCCGAAGACCTAACTGCGTGGACATTGCCCACGCGTGGCGTCAGCGGATAAGGCTGTCAGCTCCGCTTGCGCTGCTGCAACGCGCCGACCGCAACTGAAACGGCTATCAGCGCGATGGCCAGCCATTTCAGCACGGTGATGATCGGACTGGCATCGATGTCATAAGCGATGAACAACAGAATGCCGGGCACCAGCAGGCCGCACATGACCAGCATGATGCGGTTGATCTGCCAAGACACTTTTGCTGCCAGCGCTTCGTCACCGGCTTCGCCGACAAGACCGGCGCGCATCTCCCGAGAGATGGCCAACGCGCTCGACAGGCGCATGGAGATCGGCAAGCCGAGCCCGATTATGAGGAAGGCACACGCCGCCAGCAGAGCCGAGAATTTGAGCGCGCTGGTGTCGGCCGGCACCGGAAACAAAAGTGTCGCCAGCGGCAGGAAGACACAGACGATGCCGAGCGCGGCAATGGCGATGAAGATCGCGGCATTGACCCAAGTGAACAGCTGGTAGCGGCTTGCCCCGATCGGCGCGGCAAGCACGCGCATGCGCGCCCACTCGGCATCGGTATAGGAAAAGCCCGGCCATTCCATGCGGCCGTCTTTAATGGCGGTCATCCCCCTGGCCCAGAAAGCCAGCCGCGCCAGCGCGCCTGATGTCATGCCACTCATCGCCACCCCCGCCGAATGAAACACATCCAGACCATATCACCGCGTCACTGCCAAGCGACAGACGGATATCCTACTGGAACCCGGCCGCATCGACCGAGCCCTTCGGACAGCCCGCCTTGGTCGTCGGCGCCGAGGCGAGCATGAGAGTGCCCAGCGAACTGTCGGGGCCGATCGGGCCGGTCAGGCCGAGCGTCAGCTCGCCGATCAGCCGCCTGCCGCTCGACGGATCGACCAGGCAGGAGACACGCACCCGCGCGCCCGACCCGGCGCCGAAGGCGCTGTCGAAGGCGCTGCGGATCTGGTCCGAAGTCAGCTGCTTGCCGACATTCCTGGTGAAGAGCTCGCGCACCGGCGAGGCATTCACCGCCCGCATCAGGTTCAGCGCCTCGGCAAAATACTCCTGCTGGCTCTTGCCGTAGCAGGTGCCGTGCTTGATCCATTCATGCCGTTCGAGCTTGGAGGCGGTGCCCGGCATAACCTGGTCGAGCTCGGCGCGCGTAGCGGCATCGAGATCGACCGGCGGCAGGTCTGCCCAATGGGCCGGATTGTCATTGGCCTTGTCGCTCGCCGGCACCTGGCAATAGAAATTGCCGTTCGGCTGCGGCCAGAGCCCATGCAATGTGAAATGCGACGCGTCGAAGCCGCCCGCCGTCTGCGCCTGGCATTCGGGCTTGCTCGACTTGGTTTCGCAGAAGGCCGGCTGCCAGCTCAGCGCGAAAACATATTCGGGTTTTCCTGAAGCCGGCGCCGCAGGCTTGCCCTGATCGGCGGGCGCGGCCGGCTGGGCGGCTGCGCTGCCGCCGGTGACATGACCGCAGCTGATCTTGACCCAGCGACGCTCAGGATCGGCGCCCGGCACGCGGATGAGGTAATGCGTCGGCGCATCCTTGTTGCCGGCCAGGAGGTCGTAGCTCTGTCCAGCCGTTGTCGCGATATTGCCGGGGTTCTTGCCGCTCTTGATTGCCTGCGTTGCTGGACAGGCAGCATCGGCCACGAAGGAGCCGCTCATCTTCACATCGGCGCGCGCTAGGCCGACACCGGCCAGCGCCACCAACACCGCACCCCATATCGCCGATATCCGCATTCCAGCACTCCTAGCGTTTCATAGCGCAAGCTAGAAACGTGTGACATGTCAGAATTACGATTTCTTTCGTCCGCCGCAAAAAACAATCGCTCGGTCGATCAGACCCCGCCCTCCTCGACCCGCTTCGTCAACATACGCAGCAGATCAAGCGCGGTCTCAAGCACGCGAGGCTCGATGCCCTCGCTGATGCGGTTGGCCCAGACATGCTGGCGCGTGCCGATATCCCTGATCGCGGCCCGGCCCGCATCGGTCATCGCCAGGAGCTTGGCGCGGCGGTGCGCCGGGTTGTCCGCATAGGCGGCGAGCCCTTCGGCGGCCAGAATGTCGGCAAGGCGCTGCACGCTCTGGCGGGCAAGCCCCATGTGGCGGGCAATGTCGGCAACCGATTTCGGCTCCTTCAGCACCGCGCCCAGAACCTGCCAGCGCGCCGCCGTCAACCCGGCAGGCTCCGCCAGCCGGTCGGCCGCGTCGAGAAACCCGCCATTCAGCCGGAACACGGCAAGCACCAGTTCGGTGAGCACATCTCCGGCTTCGGTCCTGCTTGTCATTTCTGGCCGGCCTCGATGGTGGAAACGAAAGTGTTGACGGCTTCAGCCACCGCCTCCGGCTTGTCAAGCATCACCCAATGGCCGGAACCGGCGACGGTTCTGTGGCCAATTCCGCTGCGCAGCCGAAACAGGGCCGCCGCATTGTCATTGGCCTCCGTGGCCAGCACGAAGATCGGCCCGTGATAGGCGTCGAGCGTCGGTTCGGGATTCCATTCCGCCAGCGCCTTGCCGACGCCTGCCCGAGCCGCCGGATCGACCACCGCCGCATCGGCGATGACCTGTTTGCGGACATCTGGGTTGGAGCCGGCGATCGAGGTGTAATAAGCGCTCAGGACATCGCCGCCGTTTGGCCCCGCCAGATCGCGCACGAACCCGTCGCGAATCTCTTTGGGCAGGGCGCGCGGATCGGTCGCCGGATCGACCAGCAGGATGCCGGCAACACGGTCGGCATGGCCGGCGGCATAGGCGAGCGCGGCCCCACTGCCGCCGCTATGTGCAACGAGGACAAACCGCTTCAGGCCGAACGCATCGGCCACCGCACCAATATCGTCGGCACGGCCGTCATAGCCGTAGTCGGCATCAGCTGCAGGCGCCGATGCGCCATGGCCGCGAAAATCGAAGGCGACCGCCTCACGGCCACCTGCGGTGAGCTGCATCACCCGGTTCCACTGTGTGGCGCGGCTGCAGTCGCCATGCGCGAACAGGATCGGCAGGCCGTCGCCGGATTTGATGTCGTAGCCGGCAAGCTGGCCCTGCGGGCCGGCAATGGTTGAGGTCTTCATGGTCATCTCCCTGGTCTGGCTGGAAGCAATGCCGGGCAGGAGCATTGCGGATGAAAGGCTCGCCAGCAGAAACGCGCGGCGCGAAACGGTCGAAACGGTTTTCATACTCATGTTCCCGATGTAATTTGACAGTATGCTGTCATATAACCAAATTGACAGCAAGCTGTCAATAGTGACCCCGGCTGATTTCGACCTCCCCTTGACGTCGGTCCCGCCGTCGCCCAACAGTCGCCGAGGAGCGAGACATGGCATTTGACAAGCAGACGACGCTGGCCTCTCCGACCGGGGCCACGCTCAACCTCTATGTGAAGCACGCGGGGGGCTCTCCACGCGCGGTAGTCCAGGTCAATCACGGCCTGGCCGAACATGCGGCGCGCTATGCCCGCTTCGCCGATTACCTCAGCACCCGCGGCTTTCATGTCTACGTCCACGACCATCGCGGCCATGGCGCGACCAAGGCGCCCGATGCCCCGCTCGGCAGGTTCGCCGGCACAGGCGGCCCGGCCAAGGTGATCGCCGATGTCGATGCCGTCCACGATTTGATCGCAAGGGAGCAGCCCGGCCTGCCGGTCATCCTGTTCGGCCATTCGATGGGTGCGTCGGTGGCGCTCAACTACCTGCTGGCGCACTCGCCGCGCGTCCACGCCGCGGCGATCTGGAACGGCAATTTCTCACAAGGCTTGCTCGGCCGGCTTGCGCTCGCCATCCTCGCTTATGAGCGCTTCAGGCTCGGCTCCGATGTCCCCTCACGCGTCTTGCCCAAACTGACCTTCCAGGCCTGGGGCAAGGCGGTGCCCAACCACAAGACGCCGTTCGACTGGCTGTCGCGCGACGAGGCTGAAGTGGCCAAGTACATTGCCGACCCGCTGTGCGGCTGGGATGCCTCGATCTCGATGTGGCGCGATGTCGTGGAGATGGCGCAGAAAGGCGGCAAGGATGCGGGCTTTGCCGGCATCAGGCGCGACCTGCCCGTCAGCATCGTCGGCGGCGAGAAGGATCCGGCCTCCGACTATGGCAAGGGCATCGACCATCTCGCCAAGCGCATGCGTGCGATGGGCTTTTCGAATCTGGTTTCAAAGGTTTACGCCGACACCCGCCACGAAAGCTTGAACGAGGTGAACCGCGATGTCGTCATGGACGATTTCGCTGCCTGGGCCGATAGCGTGCTCAAACGCTGACATCGCTGGCCCACAGCAAGGCCCGTGACAGCGGCATCCCGGGTTGATAGAGGCTGCGGTTCCGACCCGTTTTTGGTGATTTATGGCTGAACCTCCGCTGAAAGGCGTCCGCGTCGTCGAACTCGCCCGCATCCTGGCCGGCCCCTGGGCAGGACAATTGCTGGCCGATCTCGGCGCCGATGTCATCAAGGTCGAGAGCCCCGATGGCGGCGACGATACCCGCAAATGGGGTCCTCCCTTCGTCATGAGCCATGATGGCGAGAACCTGTCGGCCGCCTATTACCACTCCTGCAATCGCGGCAAGCGCTCCATCGCCGTCGATTTCTCGACGCCCGAAGGGGCCGAGACGGTGCGCCGGCTGGTTGCCACGGCCGACATTCTGATCGAGAACTTCAAGCTCGGCGGCCTCAAGAAATACGGGCTCGATTACGAGAGCCTGAAGGCGATCAATCCAAAGCTCGTCTACTGCTCGATCACCGGCTTCGGCCAGGATGGGCCTTACGCACCCCGCGCCGGCTATGATTTCATCATCCAGGCCATGGCCGGCATGATGTCGATCACCGGCGAGGTCGGGCGCGAGCCGCAAAAAGCCGGCGTCGCCATATCGGACATCTTCACCGGCCTCTATTCGGTGATCGCCATCCAGGCAGCGCTTCGCCATGCCGAAAAGACCGGCCAGGGACAGCATATCGACATGGCGCTGTTCGACACGCAGATTTCCGCACTCGGCAACCAGAACCTCAACTATCTCGTCTCCGGCAAGGCGCCGGTGCAGATGGGCAATGCGCATATGAACATTGCGCCCTATGAGGTTGTCCCGGTCAGGGACGGCCATATCATCCTGGCGGTCGGCAATGACGGCCAGTTCGCCAAATTCTGCGCCGCCGTCGGACTCGACCATCTCTCAGCGAATCCCGATTTCGCCACCAATCCGGCCCGCGTCGCCAACCGGGTGAAATTGCGCGAGCACATGATCGAGACGCTGAAGAACTGGGACCGAGACCCGTTGCTGGCCAAGCTCGAAGCGGCAAGCGTGCCGGCGAGCCCGATCAACAATATCGGCCAGATGTTTGCCGACCCGCAGACGATCGCACGCGGCATGCGCCTCGACCTCGACGATGGCCATGGCAATCGTCTGCCCTCGGTGCGCGCGCCGATGGTGATGTCCGGCACACCGCTGGTCTATGAACGCCCTTCGCCACGCCTTGGCGAACATACCGAAGAAATTCTTGCCGAACTGGAGAAGTCTGGACGATGAAGACCGGTGGACAACTGATTGTCGACGCACTCGAGGCGAACGGCACCGACCGCATCTTCTGCGTGCCCGGCGAATCCTATCTCGCGGTGCTCGACGCATTGCATGACTCGCCCATCCGCACCATTGTCTGCCGACAGGAAGGCGGCGCCGCCATGATGGCCGACTGCCAGGGGCGGCTGACCGGCCAGCCCGGCATCTGCTTCGTCACCCGCGGCCCCGGCGCCACCAATGCGTCGGCCGGCATTCACATTGCCATGCAGGATTCGATACCCGTCATCCTGTTCATCGGCCAGGTCGCCAGCCACGCCAAGGAGCGCGAGGCTTTCCAGGAGGTCAACTACAAGCGCTTCTTCGGCGACATCGCCAAATGGGTGGTGGAGATCGACGATGCCGCGCGCATCCCCGAACTCGTCACCCGCGCCTTTGCTGTCGCGACATCGGGCCGCCCCGGCCCCGTCGTCGTCTCGCTGCCGGAGGACATGCTGACCAGTCTTGTCGACGCGCCCGCGGCCTTGCCGCACACGCCGGTCGAAACCCGGCCCGGCGAAGCCGAACTCGATGCTTTGGAAAAGCTTCTGGCCAAAGCCAAGCGTCCCTTCGTCATCCTCGGCGGCACACGCTGGGACGAGGAAGCGGTGGCACGTATGCGCACCATTGCCGAGGCCTGGTCGCTGCCGGTCGGCTGCTCCTTCCGCCGCCAGATGCTGTTCGACCATCTGCACCCGAACTATGCCGGCGATGTCGGCATCGGCATCAACCCGACGCTGGCCACCGCCATCAAGCAGGCCGACCTGGTGCTGCTGATCGGCGGCCGCATGGGCGAGATGCCGTCCTCCGACTACACGTTGCTGAAAAGCCCCTATCCCGACCAGACGCTGGTCCATGTCCATGCCGATGCCGGCGAACTCGGCCGTGTCTACCGGCCGACCCTGGCGATCAACGCTGCGCCGTCAGCCTTCGTCGAAGCCTTCGCCAAGCGCAAGCCAGCCTCCGCGCCAGCCTGGGCGGATGAGACAGCGAAAGCACACGCTGCCTACCTCGACTGGTCGACGCCTCCTGAGACCGGCCCCGGCACGGTCCAGATGGGACCGATCATGAATTACCTGGAAAAGGTTCTGCCCGACGACGCCATTTTCACCAACGGCGCCGGCAATTACGCCACCTGGCTGCACCGCTTCCACCGCTTTCGCCGCTTCGCCACGCAGGGCGCGCCGACCTCCGGTTCGATGGGTTATGGCACGCCGGCCGCGGTTGCCGCCAAGGCGCTCCATCCCGACCGCACCGTGATCGCCTTTGCCGGCGACGGCTGCTTCCTGATGAACGGACAGGAATTCGCTACCGCCGTGCAATACGACCTGCCGATCATCGTTATCGTCGTGAACAACGGCATCTACGGCACCATCCGCATGCACCAGGAGCGCGACTATCCCGGCCGTGTCGTCGCCACCGATCTGAAGAACCCTGACTTTGCCGCTCTTGCCCGCGCCTATGGCGGCCACGGCGAGACGGTCGAGAACACGGCAGATTTTGCCCCTGCCTTCGAGCGTGCCCGCGCCAGCGGCAAGCCGGCGATCGTCGAAATCAGGCTCGACCCCGAGGCGATCACGCCGACGCGGACGATGACGCAGATCCGCGACAAGAGCTGAGAAGTTAGCAGCTAAAGCCGAGTTCCGTCACACCCCCCTCTGTCCTGCCGAACTGTCCGGCAGGCCAGAGGGGGGTGGTCCCGCCGACGCTGCCAAGGCGATCGCCCCTTTCCTGATATCTACAAGCGAGCTATCAGACCGCTGCCAGCGCCTGCGTCAGGTCGGCGATAAGATCGTCCGGATGCTCGACGCCGATCGACAGCCTGACCGTGGTCTCCAGCACGCCGATGCGCTGGCGCACGTCGAAGGGAATGCCGGAGTGCGTCATCGCCGCCGGGTGGCTGGCGAGTGACTCCGTGCCGCCAAGGCTCACCGCCAGCTTGAATATTTGCAGCCCGTTGAGAAAGGCGAAGGCCGCCTTCTCTCCGCCCTTGATATCGAAAGAAAATGTCGACCCGGCGCCGCTGCATTGCGCCTTGTAGGCCCGTCCCGCTGCCGTATCCTCGCCCAGGAACGGCAGGTAATGCACCTTCTCGACCTTGGCGTGATCGCGCAGGAATTCGGCCACGAGCCGCGCATTGTCGTTGGCGCGCTCCATGCGGATGGACAGCGTCTCCAGCGAGCGGCCGAGCATCCAGCAGGAATGCGGGTCGAGTTGCGTGCCGATGGCGCCGCGCAGCGCCTTGATCGGCTTGGTCACCGCCTTGCTGCCCATCGCCGCACCGGCGATCAGGTCGGAATGGCCGCCGACATATTTGGTCAGCGAATAGACGGAGACATCGGCGCCATGTTCGATCGGCCGCTGGAACACCGGGCCGAGCAGCGTGTTGTCGCAGACGATGATCGGCGTTGATCCTTGGCTTGCGCCGATCTCGTCGGCAAACTTCCGGATCAGTGCGATGTCGACCAGGCTGTTGGTCGGATTTGACGGCGTTTCGATGAGAATGACCGAGACACGCCCCTTCGCCACCGCTGCATCAGCAGCGGCCCGCACCGCCTTCTCGTCGACGCCGTCGGCGAAGCCGACAGCGCCGATGCCGAAGCCGGACAGCGTGCGCGTCAAAAGCGTCTCAGTGCCGCCGTAAAGCGGCTGCGAATGCAAGATGACATCGCCCGGGCGGGCATAGGCGAGCAGCGTCGTGGCGATCGCCGACATGCCCGACGAGAACAGGATGCAGGCGTCCGTTCCCTCATAGACCGCCAGCCGGTCCTCGACGATCTCCGAGTTGGGATGGTTGAAGCGCGAATAGACCAGGCCGGACGCCGTGCCGCTCGGCGGCTCCTTGCGGCCGGATGTGTAGTCGAAGAAGTCGCGCCCCTCCTCCGCCGATTTGAACACGAAGGTCGAGGTCAGGAACACCGGCGGCTTGACGGCGCCTTCCGACAGTTGCGGATCGAAGCCATAGCTCAACATCAACGTTTCCGGATGGAGCTTGTGGTTGCCGATGTGGGTTTTCGACGGGCGCGGCGCGGTCATGGCTTTTCCTGCGTTCTAGAGGAGTCTCGTCCAGCAATTTATGCGATCCCGGTCCACCAGTCCTTGCTATTTTCGGCCTCGCATGGCTGCATCCCGGCAACAAATTGCCGAGCGAGAGCAAAAGTGCAGCAGAAGATAGCCGACGATTTCGACCGCAAGATCCTGCGCGAGCTGCAGGCCGACGCCCGCATCACCAACAATGAGCTTGCGGAGCGCATCGGCCTGTCGCCGTCGCCATGTTTGAGGAGGGTACGCCGGCTGGAGGAGGCCGGCATTATCCGGGGCTATACCACGCTGGTCGACCCGGCCGCCTTCGGCTGGAACATGGTCGCCATCGCCACCGTTCGGCTCAGCCGCCAGAACGAGGACGAGATCGTCATGTTCGAGGACGCCATCCGCGGGTGGGAGGAGGTGCTGGAATGCCACCTCGTCACCGGGTCGCGCGACTATGTGCTGAAGGTGGTGACCGGCAGCCTCGAACAGTACGAGCGCTTCATCAAGGAAAAGATCGCGCGGCTGAAATGCGTCGCTTCGATCGAGACCAGCTTCGTCATGAACACCATAAAGGAACGGCGCCTCTGACATTTGGTCAAAGGCGCCGCTCTCGAGGTCGAAATTGCCTGGCCAGGCTTATTTGATCGCCTTGTCGGTGATGGCCGTGGTGTAGGCGCCGGTCGGCGCCTTGGTGATGATCTTCTGGTCGAGCAGCGCCTTGGCGGTGCGCTCGTAGGTCGCCGGGTCGAGCTTGCCGTCGGCATTGTCGATCAGCTTGGCGACTTCGCTCATCATCCGCTTCTGGTGGTTTTCGTCCTGGCCACCGCCGTCCATGACAATGCCCGCGGCCTCGTCATTGTTGTCGATGGCATATTTCCAGCCCTTCATCGAGGCGCGCACGAAACGCACCATCTTGTCTTCGAAAGCCGGATCCTTGAGCTTGTCTTCCGAGGCATAGAGCCCGTCCTCAAGCAGGTCGTTGCCCATCGCCGAGTAGTTGAACACGGTGAGCTGGTCCGGCTTGTAGCCGGCATCGATCAGCTGCCAGTACTCGTTGTAGGTCATGACCGAAATGCAATCCGCCTGCTTCTGGATCAGCGGCTGCACGTCGAAGCTCTGCTTCAAAACCGTGACGCCATCCGGGCCGCCTTCGGTCTTCAGGCCGAGCTTGTTCATCCAGGCGTAGAAAGGATATTCGTTGCCGAAGAACCAGACGCCGAGCGTGTGACCCTTGAAATCGGCTTCGGTCTTGATCGGGCCATCCTTCGGGCAGACCAGCTCCATGCCGGCCTTCTTGAACGGCTGGGCGATGTTGACCAGCGGCACGCCCTTTTCGCGCGCGGCGAGCGCCCCGCCCATCCAGTCGACGATGACGTCGGCGCCACCGCCGGCGATCACCTGCTCGGGTGCGATATCGGGACCGCCCGGCTTGATGTCGACGTCGAGGCCTTCTGCTTCATAAAAACCCTTGGCCTTGGCGACATAGTAGCCGGCAAACTGCGCCTGCGTGACCCATTTCAGCTGCAAGGTCACCTTGTCGGCGGCCATTGCCTGGAACGCGGCCAGCGACATCGCGCCGGCCAGCATCGGAATGATCAGTCTTTTCATGTTTTTACCCTCTGAAGTTAACACCCGAACCCACCGCCCTATCCACCACGGACAGAGGGATGCCAAAACGTGACGGCTCTGTCGACGAGAGCGACCACGCCATAAAAGACCGAACCCGCCAGTGCTGCAACTGCGATTTCGGCCCAGACCATATCGATGTTCATCCGCCCGACCTCGGTCGAGATGCGAAAGCCCATGCCGACCACAGGCGTGCCGAAGAACTCGGCGACGATGGCGCCGATCAGCGCCAGCGTCGAGTTGATCTTCAGCGCGTTGAAGATGAAGGGCGCTGCCGCCGGCAGCCGGAGCTTCAAGAGTGTTGGCCAGTAGCCCGACGCATAGGTGCGCATCAGGTCGCGCTCCATATGGCCGGAGGCGGCAAGACCGGCAACCGTGTTCACCAGCATCGGGAAGAAGGTCATGATGATGACGACCGCGGCCTTGGACGGCCAGTCGAAGCCGAACCACATCACCATGATCGGCGCCACACCGATGATCGGCAGCGCCGAGACCATATTGCCGATCGGCAGCAGACCGCGGCGCAGGAACGGCACGCGGTCGGCCGCAATCGCCACCAGGAAGCCGGCGCCGCTGCCGATGACATAACCGAAGATCACCGCCTTGAAGATGGTCTGCCTGATATCGGCGCCGAGCACCGGCAGGGAACTGGCGATGCGCACACCGATGGCGCTCGGCGGCGGCAAAAGGATGAAGGGAATGCCGGCGCCACGCGTCACCGCTTCCCATATGATCAGGATCCAGGCGCCGAAGATCGCCGGGATGATGAGGCGCAGCGCCATCCGCGCCCCTTTTGCCATCGGGCGAAGCCCCGACAGCACCGCCACACAGCGCCAGGCCAGCAGCCAGGCAGCGGCGAGCAGCAGGAAATAAGGCGCCAATGCCGTGCCTTCGAAACCTGTAATGCCCGAGATCAGCATCCAGGCGACGAGATGAGCGCCGATGAACAGCACCGCAGCCTCGGCCAGCGGCGAAATTCTGATCATCGAGATCAGCCCTGCCAGCACGGCCAGGCCGATCATCGGGGTCTTTATCCCGAAATAGGGGTAGTCGAAGCTTGCTGTCGGGTCTGCAAGGGCGGCCGCTTCCGGCTTCGACATCGCACCGAGCGCGACGGCGACGAGGCACAGCGCAATGGCCAGCACGGCTTGCCAGGAGGGCTTCAGCCAGTTCATGCCGGCCTCCCGCCCATCGCGCGGTCAACGAGGCGCCCGGCTATGCCGACCACCATGACCAGAAGGGCCGCCACCACCGAGCCCGCCACAAGGGCGGACCAGATGTCGATGGACTGGCTGTAATAGGCGCCTGCCAAAAGCTTGGCGCCGATGCCGGCGACAGCACCGGTCGGCAGTTCGCCGACAATGGCGCCGACCAGGCTCGCCGCCACCGCCACCTTCATCGAGGTGAACAGGAACGGCACCGAGGCCGGCACCCGCAGCTTCCAGAAGGTCTGCGAGACACTGGCATTGTAGGTGTGCATCAGGTCGAGATGCATGAGTTCGGGCGAGCGCAGGCCCTTCACCATGCCAACCGTCACCGGGAAGAACGACAGGTAGGTCGAGATCATCGCCTTTGGGATCAGACCGCTGATGCCGATCGCCCCCAGCACGACGATGATCATCGGCGCCACCGCCAGAATGGGAATCGTCTGGGAGGCGATGATCCACGGCATCAGGCTGCGGTCGAGCGTCGCCACATGCACGATGCCAACCGCGATGACGATGCCGAGCGCCGTGCCGAAGGCAAAGCCGAGCAACGTCGACGACAGGGTCACCCAGGCATTGTAGACGAGGCTTCGGCTCGATGTGATGGGCCGCAGGAAGGTGTTCTCGAAGAAGTTCACCGCCACCTGATGCGGCGCCGGCAGCGTCGGCTTGGGCTGCGACAGCGTCTTGCCGATGAATTCGACGGTGTCGTGGGTTTCCCCGGCGCGCCGGTCGAGGTCGCGCTGGAAGGGCGCGTTTAGGATGACGGCGAAGACATACCAGAGCACCACCACGCCCAGGAGGATGGAGGTCACGGGGATGAATTTTTCGCGGAAGGTGTCCATCAGGCGCGCTCCCCTTCTCCTCTCCCCGCCGGGAAGAGGGTGGCCGGAGCGAAGCGGAGGCCGACCACCTCCGCGTTCGTCATCCTAGGGCGGAGCGACACGAAGCGTCGTGCAGACCCTAGGATCCATTCCGTGACGTTGGCCGAGGGGTATAAGCGGTTGAGAATGTTCGCCTTCGCGGGCGCAGCGGCGTGTGCACCGTTTTGCACCGTTGCGGACCGTATAGGTAACGGTATGGATCCTAGGGTCTGCCCCGCGTCGCTTCGCTCCTTGCTTCGCCCTAGGATGACGAAGGCGTGGCGGCGACGTCCGCACTCATTCGCTACCCCCTCAATCATCATAGCTGTGCCCTGCCCTCAAGCCATCGCGTACCCTGGCCGCGATCGCCAAAAATTCCGGCGTCTCGCGGATATCCAGTGGCCGCTCTTTTGGCAGCGTCGATTCGATGATGTCGGTAACCCGACCTGGGCGCGGCGACATGACGACGATGCGCGTCGACAGATACACCGCCTCGGGGATGGAATGGGTGACGAAGCAGATCGTCTTGTTGGTGCGCGCCCACAATTCCAGAAGCTGTTCATTGAGATGGTCGCGCACGATCTCGTCCAGCGCGCCGAAGGGCTCGTCCATCAGCAACAGGTCGGCGTCGAAGGCGAGCGCGCGGGCGATCGAAGCGCGCTGCTGCATGCCGCCGGAAAGCTGCCAAGGGTATTTCTTCTCGAAGCCGGAGAGGTTGACGAGCTCCATCGTGCGCTTGATGCGCTCGGCCTGCTCCGCTCTCGAAAGGCCGATGATCTCCAGCGGCAGCGCCACGTTACGCTCGATCGTGCGCCACGGGAAAAGGGCTGCCGCCTGGAAGACGTAGCCATAAGCGCGTTTCTCGCGCGCCTGTTCCGGCGTCATGCCGTTGACCGAGATCATGCCCGATGTCGGTTTTTCCAGATCGGCGATGACGCGCAGCAAGGTGGTCTTGCCGCAGCCCGATGGGCCGATGAAGGAGACGAACTCGCCCTTGCCGATGGTCAGGTCGACATTGGAGAGCGCCTCTACCGGACCGTCATTGGTCTGAAAGGTAAGGCCAAGTCTGCTTGCCGAGACGACGGCTGGCGATTGTCCCGTCATCGCTTGCTGCCTGCCTCTCGCAGCCGCCCAGGATGAAATGCCGTTGCATTCGCGTTGATGTTGCTTTCCACTCGTCCAATCCCACCCACTCGACGCCCGGAGCCTTGCCGATGTCGCCCAAACCCACTTGTCACCTTATCCGTCCTGAAAGCACTTATGAAGGCAAGCAGGGATTGACCTATTTTGCCGGCATTGCAGCCGAGACGGTCGGCTCGTCCGGCATCTGCATGCATCTGCTCACCCTGCCGCCCGGCGCCCGCGCCAAGGCGCATCTGCATGAAAGCCATGAGACGGCGATCTATGTGCTCTCGGGCGAGGTCCACACATGGTATGGCGACAGGCTCGAGAACCACATCGTCGTCAAGGCCGGCGACCTCTTCTACATCCCGGCCGGCGTACCGCATCTGCCGGCCAATATGAGCAACGCCCCGTCCTCGGCCGTCATCGCCCGCACCGATCCCAATGAACAGGAAAGCGTCGTCCTGTTGCCGGAGCTGGATGCGCTGGTGGCCTGACGCTGACGGGACTGCCGTCATTTGCACCGCGCCACTTCGCCCATGACATTGCCGTCCTCGTCGGCGACCGTCAGCTTCTTGGCGTTCTTGGCGCTGCGCTTGATGGTGAATTTGGTCGGCTCCTGTCCGTCTTCACCTTCGGCCTCGCATGTCGCCGTCACCACCAGCGAACCATCAGCCTGCGCTTGCTTCTCCGTGAAGGTGCAGGCGCTGGCGGCGGTGACCAATGCCTCGTCGGTCAAAAGCAGCATCCGATCGGCGGCGACTTCCTGGCCGTTGCGGTTGATGCAGCCATATTTGTCCCCATAGGGTTTCGTCAGGTCGATGCCTGCCGCAAGGGCCTGACCCGCAGCCAGAACGACTACCATCGCAACAGATGGCCCCAAACCGCGCGCGCTCATTCCCCCAGCTCCAACGTCACGAACACGGTTGCAACGGCCCCATTTCTTCAAGACCGGGAATGGTCACGAAGAACCCACCCTCGCCCTTGTTGGTGACCACAACGGTTTCAGCCGTCGTCCCCGCCTCGCCTTCGGCGGAACAGGTCGCATCAAGTGATTGCGTGCCCGGCGCCCACGTCAATTGCTGCGCGAACCGGCAGCCGCTGCCATAGGTCTCGATGCCCTCGGCGGTCAGCACGATATAATCGTCGCGGCCCTGAAAGCCGGCCTTTGCAAAGACACAACCGGCATCGTTGCCCCAGAAGCCCACCAGCCTCTCGGCCCCTGTTGCCGGACCAGCGACCACCATCGCCACGACCAGTGAAATGAGCGCCCCCGGGCTCCGCAACGTCAAACGCCTGTCGCCGGAATGCCGGTGCGTTCGACCTTGCGCGGCGCGGTGATGTCCTTCCAGGTCGATAGAGCCCGGTTGACCGCCGCGTTCGGCTCGCGGGCGACGAATTCGCCATGGCCGGGCTTGGCCTTGACCTCCGCTTCCTCGACCGACAATTCGCCGCGCGAAAAGACGAAGCGCGGCAGGCCGGTCACCTCAAAACCTTCGAAGACGTTGTAGTCGATCACCGATTGCTGCTTCTTCGAGGTGATGGTCTTCTTGGCGCTGGGGTCCCACACCACGATGTCGGCGTCCGCGCCTTCGACGATGGCGCCCTTCCTAGGATACATGTTGAGGATCTTGGCGATGTTGGTCGAAGTCACCGCGACGAACTCGTTCATCGTCAGCCGCCCGGTGTTGACGCCCGTCGTCCACAGCACGGGCAAGCGGTCTTCAAGCCCGCCAGTGCCGTTCGGGATCTTGGTGAAATCGCCGACGCCGTTGCGCTTCTGCTTGGTGGTGAAGGCGCAGTGGTCGGTCGCCACCACCTGCAGCGATCCCGCCTGCAGGCCGGCCCACAGCGAATCCTGGTGCAGCTTGTTGCGGAAGGGCGGACTCATGACGCGGCGCGCCGCATGGTCCCAATCCTTGTCGAAATACTCGCTTTCATCCAGCGTCAGATGCTGGATCAGCGGCTCGCCGAAAACCCGAATGCCCTTCTGGCGGGCGCGGCGGATGGCTTCGTGGCTCTGCTCGCAGGACACATGCACGACATAGAGCGGCACGCCGGCCATGTCGGCGATCATGATGGCGCGGTTGGTCGCCTCGCCCTCCACTTCCGGCGGCCGCGAATAGGCGTGTCCCTCGGGGCCATTATTGCCGGCGGCGAGCAGCTTTTGCGACAGCGCCGCAACCACGTCGCCATTCTCGGCATGAACAAGCGGCAGCGCGCCGAGATCGGCGCAGCGCTGGAACGACGCGTACATCTCGTCGTCGTCCACCATCAGCGCGCCCTTGTAGGCCATGAAATGCTTGAACGAGGTAATGCCTCTGTCGACGACGGTGGCCATCTCGTCGAACACCTGCTTGCCCCACCAGGTGATCGCCATGTGGAAGGAGTAGTCGCAGGCAGCCTTCGAGGTCTTGTTGTCCCACATCTGCAACGCTTCCAGCAGCGACTGCTGCGGCGCCGGCAGGCAGAAATCGACCACCATCGTGGTGCCACCGGAAAGGGCCGCACGCGTCCCGGACTCGAAATCGTCGGCCGAATAGGTGCCCATGAACGGCATTTCGAGATGGGTGTGCGGATCGATGCCGCCCGGCATGACGTAACAGCCGCTGGCGTCGAACTCATGGTCGCCATGCAGGTTCGAGCCGATGGCGACGATCTTGCCGTGCTGCATCAGCACATCGGCCTTCCAGGTGCGGTCGGCGGTGACGATGGTGCCGTTTCGGATGACTTTGGTCATTGTCGTGTTCCCTTGTTCTCTTCGCGCTTCTTGTGAGCGTCGTTTTGAATACAGATCTTAGTTCACGCCACGATCCCCGCTGTCTCTACCACCGCATGGAACAGCACGTCGGCGCCGGCGCCGGCCCATTCCTTGGTGATTTCCTCAGCCTCGTTGTGTGACAACCCGTCAACGCAGGGGCACATCACCATGGCGGTCGGCGCAACGCGGTTGATCCAGCAGGCGTCGTGGCCGGCGCCGGAGACGATGTTGCGGTGGGAATAGCCGAGCCGATCGGCGGCGTCGCGGATCGCCTTGACGCAGCCGGCATCGAAGGTGACCGGATCGAAAGCGCCGACCTGCTCGACCTTGTACTGGATGTCGAGCGCCTCACAGATCGTGTCGATGCCTTCGCGTATGCGCCCATCCATCGCGTCCAGCACTTCCTTCTCGGGCGAGCGGATGTCGATGGTGAAGACGGTGCGCCCGGCGATGATGTTGCGCGAGTTCGGAAACACCTCCATGTGGCCGACCGCGCCGACGGCGTCGGGCTGGTAGTCCATGGCGATCTCGTGCACCAGTTCGATGACCCGAGCCATGCCGAGCCCGGCATTACGGCGCTTGGGCATCGGGGTCGAGCCGGTATGCGCCTCCTTGCCGGTCAGCGTTACCTGCAGCCATTTCAGGCCCTGGCCGTGGGTGACGACGCCAATGTCGATGCCTTCGTCCTCGAGGATCGGCCCCTGCTCAATATGCAGTTCGAAGAAGGCGTGGATCTTGCGATCACCGACTTTCTCGGTGCCTTTCCAGCCGATGCGCTCCAGCTCCTCGCCAAATTTCCTGCCCTGTTTATCAGTGTGCTGATACACGTCCGCCTGATCGAGCACACCGGCGAACACGCCGGACGCCATCATAGCCGGGGCAAAGCGCGAGCCTTCCTCATTGGTCCAGTTGGTAACGACGATCGGATGCCTGGTCTGGATGCCGAGATCGTTAAGCGAGCGAATAATCTCCAGCCCGCCGAGCACGCCGAGCACGCCGTCATATTTGCCGCCGGTCGGCTGCGTGTCGAGATGGCTGCCGACATAAACCGGCGGCAGGCTGGGATCAGCGCCTTCCCGGCGGGCAAACATGGTGCCCATTTCGTCAAGCCCCATTTCGAGCCCGGCCGCCTCGCACCAGCGCTTGAACAGATGCCGTCCCTCGCCGTCCTCGTCGGTCACGGTCTGGCGATTGTTGCCGCCGGCAATACCGGGGCCGATCTTCGCCATCTGCATGATGGAATCCCACAAACGGTCTGAATTGATTCGCAGATTCTCGCCTGGGGCGGCCATGCTCTAAAACCTCATCGGTTGCGGGGCGGCGGCGTCCCCCTCCCCCTCGAGGGGAGGGTGGCCGCGAAGCGGTCGGGTGGGGTCGCCCGCGACGCGCGCGACCTTCTCTTTGACCACCTGCGCGACGTGCCAAGCGCTGTTTATGACATCGGGCTCGTCAACACGGAAGACTTCAAATCCGAGCGATCGCAGATAAGCATCGCGAACGGCATCGTGCCGACTACCCCTGTCGTGTTCGTGCATGTCGCCATCGACCTCAACGATCAGCTTCACCGCCAAGCAGGCAAAATCCACGATGTACGGGCCAATCGGGCACTGACGGCGAAACTTGATGCCGGCTGATTTCAGGTCCCGCAGTTCATACCACAGCAGCGATTCTCCCTTGGTCGCGTGAATTCGAAGCGCTCGCGCCTTTTGGCGCATTTCGAAGCTCACGCGGGTACGGGGCATCAGGAGCGGCCTCGGAACAAAAGAGCAGGTCGGCGTCCGGTCGCACCGACCCCACCCGACCGCTTCGCGGCCACCCTCCCCTCGAGGGGGAGGGCTATCCGCGCCCGGTTTGTCAATCGATCGCCCTCAGCACTTCTCTGACATGGTCGATCAATTCGTTGATCTGGCCCTTGGTGATGATCAGTGGCGGCGACAGCGCGATGATGTCGCCGGTGGTGCGGATCAGCGCGCCGCGCTCGAACGCCTTGACGAAGGCCGAGAAGGCCCGCTTGGTCGGGCTGCCGGCGATCGGCGCCAGTTCGATCGCGCCGATCAGGCCGATATTCCTGATGTCGATGACATGCGGCTCGTCCTTCAGCGAATGCAGCGCATCTTCCCAGTAGGGCGCCAGTTCCTCGCCGCGGGTCAGCAGGCCCTCTTCCTTGTAGGTGTCGAGCGTGCCGAGTGCCGCGGCGCACGCAATCGGATTGCCCGAATAGGTGTAGCCGTGGAAGAACTCGATCATGTGCTCGGGGCCGGTCATGAAGGCGTCGTGGATTTCCTTCTTCACGAACACCGCGCCCATCGGGATGACGCCGTTGGAGACGCCCTTGGCGGTGGTCATGATGTCGGGCGTGACGCCGAAATAATCCGCTGCGAACGGCGCGCCGAGACGGCCGAAACCGGTGATGACCTCGTCGAAGATCAGCAAAATGCCGTGCTTGGTGCAGATCTCGCGCAGTTTCTGCAGATAGCCCTTCGGCGGCAGGATGACGCCGGTGGAGCCGGCGACCGGTTCGACGATGACAGCGGCGATGGTCGAGGCGTCATGCAGGGCAACGATGCGCTCCAGCTCGTTGGCGAGTTCCGCGCCATATTCCGGCACGCCCTTGGAGAAGGCGTTCTTTTCCGGCAGATGCGTGTGCGGCATGTGGTCGACGCCGCCGAGCAGCGTGCCGAACATCTTGCGGTTGGTGACGATGCCGCCGACCGAGATGCCGCCGAAATTGACGCCGTGATAGCCGCGTTCGCGGCCGATCAGGCGGGTGCGCGCGCCCTCGCCCTTCACACGGTGATAGGCGATCGCCATCTTCAGCGCCGTTTCGACCGATTCCGAACCGGAATTGGTGAAGAAGACATGGTCCATGCCCTTGGGCGCGAGATCGACCAGGCGGTTTGCCAGTTCGAACACGATCGGGTGGCCCATCTGGAAGGCCGGCGCATAGTCGAGTTCGGCCGCCTGGTGCTGGATCGCCTCGGTGATCTTGGGACGGCAATGGCCGGCATTGACGCACCAGAGGCCGGCGGTGCCATCGAGCACCTTGCGGCCGTCGCTGGTGGTGTAGTGCATGTCCTTGGCGGAAACGAACATGCGCGGCGCCTGTTTGAACTGCCGGTTTGCCGTGAACGGCATCCAGAATGCGCTGAGATCGTTCGGCGTGACTTTCAGCCGGTTGGACATGACCAAGACTTCCCCTTGTAACCTGTTTCGGTGCGGCTAACGCTTGGTCTTTCCAAAGCTTGGTCTTTGCTGCGTTTTCATGCTACGCAAATTTTTGACCGATTGGACAAACGTTAGCACCGCCCTGTCGGCGGTCAAGGGATTACTAGCGGAAATGCGGCCTGCGAAGTGCGCTCCACGGGTAAGAGAAAAACTGGTCCAGAGAATTGGTCCAGATGAACCCTGCGGCCAAGGCTTGCAGGGGTGAGCGGCGCCATGGAAGGCTCAGCCCCTCGCCGCACCCGCATCCAGCAGGAAAAGCGCGAACTGATCCTGGAGGCAGCCCTCGAAGTCTTCTCCGCCAACGGCTTTCGCGGTTCGACCATCGACCAGATCGCCGAGGCCGCCGGGATGTCGAAGCCGAACCTGCTCTACTATTTCCGCCGCAAGGAAGACATCCACGAAACGCTGATGGAGCGGCTGCTGGCGACGTGGCTGGCGCCGCTACGTGAACTCGACGACATCGGCGACCCCCTGACCGAGCTCAGGAGCTACATCCGGCGCAAGCTCGAAATGGCGCGTGATTTTCCCAGGGAAAGCCGGCTGTTCGCCAACGAGATCCTGCAAGGCGCGCCGCGCATCATGCCGCTGCTGGCGGGTGAGCTGAAAACGCTGGTCGACGAGAAGGCCAACGTCATCAAGGGCTGGATGCGCGCAGGAAAAATCGCCCGCACCGATCCCTGGCACCTGATCTTTTCGATCTGGGCGACGACGCAGCACTATGCCGATTTCGATGTCCAGGTCCGCTCGGTGCTCGGGCCCGATCGCGGCGGCGACGGCCGCTTCGAGGATGCGGCGCGGTTTCTGGAGCAGTTGTTCATTGATGGGCTGAAGCCGAAGGGCTGACCTTGGGCGTCAGGCGCTGCGGCGCTCCGCCGGCATCGCCTCAAGCAAATTCTGCAGCTTCTCGATCGAATTCTGTTCGGCCAGCGGCGTGTAGACGATCAGCTTCATGTCCGAGCCGTCGTCGATCGACAGGCTCATATGCTCGAACGTCATGGCGCCGGCGCTCGGATGTCGGACATGTTTCACCCCCGACAATCGGCGTGCCACGTCGCGTTGCGGCCACCAGTCGCGAAACTCCGGACTTGAGCGCGTCATAAGCACGATCAGCCGCTCGAAATCCGCATCGCCCACATAGCGGGCGCTTTCCGCCCGGAACGAGGCCAGCAAGGTGCGCGCCAATTGCTCCCAGTCAACCAGCAGGCGCCGGTGATGCGGATTGGTGAACACCATGTGGACGATGTTGCGGGCGTCGCCCTCTAGCAGGCCATAATCACCGAACACCGCTACCGCAGCCGGATTCCAGGCCAGCACATCCCAGCGCCGCCCGACGACATAGGCCGGCTGCAGCACCAGGCTCTCCAGCATATGCATCAGCGGGCCATCGACCTTTTCCGGCGCAGCCACGCGGTTCTCCGGTTGCTGGCGGCCTGCCAGGATGAACAGATGCCGCCTTTCAACGGCGTCGAGGCGCAGCGCTTCGCTGAGCGCCGCTAGCACCTCCACCGAGGGTCTGACCTCGCGCCCCTGCTCTAGCCATGTGTACCAGGTGGTGCCGACGCCGGCGATCATCGCCACTTCCTCGCGACGCAAGCCTGGCGTGCGTCTCCGCAGGCCGGTCGCGATGCCGGTGGCGGACGGCGTCAATCTTTCGCGGCGCGAGCGCAGGAAGGCGCCAAGCTCGCGCCGGCGGCTGTCTTCAGCGGAGTGCGTGGGGGCATCCATGAGAGCTATTATAGCAGTATTGATACCAGGATAAAGTTTGAACTGTTTGGGCTGGGTCAGGCGCCCCATCTTCCATCCAGAGAGATGGAGGCTCTGAATATGGATCTGAAAGACAAGACAATCCTCATCACCGGTTCGACCGACGGCGTCGGCCGTGTCGTCGCGCAAAGGCTGGGCGCCGGCGGCGCGCGCGTGCTGGTGCATGGCCGTGACGCGGCTCGCGGCAAGGCAACCGTCGCAGAAATCGAATCCGCCGGCGGCAAGGCCGAGTTCCTCGCCGCCAACCTCGCCTCGCTAGCCGAGGTCCGCCGCCTTGCCGAGGCCGTACGCGCAAAAACCGACCGGCTCGACATCCTCATCAACAATGCCGGCATCGGCACGGCCGGCGCCAAGCGACAGCTCAGCGCCGACGGCTTCGAACTGCGCTTTGCGGTCAACTATCTCGCCGGTTTCCTGCTGACCTCGGAACTGCTGCCGCTGCTCAAGGCGAGTTCGCCGGCGCGCATCATCAACGTCGCTTCGGCCGGCCAGCAGGCGATCGATTTCGGCGATGTCATGCTGACACGTTCCTATGACGGCGTGCGCGCCTATTGCCAGAGCAAGCTGGCGCAGATCCTGTTCACCATCGACCTGGCCGGAGAGTTGAAAGGCAGCGGCGTCACCGTCAACGCTCTGCATCCAGCGAGCTACATGAACACCACCATGGTCCGCCAAGCCGGCGTGACGCCATGGAGCTCGGTCGAGACCGGCGCCGACGCCATTCTCAACCTCGCGACATCGCCCGCCCTGGAGGGCCGCAGTGGCCTCTATTTCGACGGCCAAAGGGAGGCCCGCGCCGACGCACAAGCCTATGATGCCAAGGCCAGACAGCAATTGCGAACCCTGAGCCTCGACCTCGTCGGCCAGGCTTCCCCAAAATCGAAGGAACAGCATTCATGACCGGCAAGATCGAACACACGGTCGTCATCGGCGGCTCATCCGGCATCGGCCTCGCAACGGCGCGAAAACTGCTGGGCCCAGGCATGAAGGTGACCATCACCGGACGAAACCAGGACAAGCTCACCAGCGCCTGGAAGAGCCTCGGCGGCGCCGCCGAAAAAGCTGCCTTCGATGCTTCGAAGCCGGACGAAGTTCGCCAGTTCTTTGGGGAACTCGGACCGTTCGATCACCTCGTGCTGGCCGCCAGCGGCGGCAAGGGACTTGGGCCGTTCGAAACCCTCGACCTCTCAGACATCGCCGGCGGCGTCGACGAGAAAGTCCGGCCGCAGCTGTCCTGCCTGCAGTCTGCCTTGCCGACGCTCGACAGATCGGGATCGGTCACCTTCATCTCGGCGGTGTCCGCCCAATTGTCGGCGCCCGGCGTGGCTGGCATTGCCGCCGTCAACGGCATGCTGCTGACGGTGGTGCCGATCCTGACGGTCGAACTGAAGCCTCTGCGCGTCAACGTCGTGGCGCCCGGCGTCATCGACACGCCATGGTGGGATTTTCTGGCCGAAGACCAGCAGCAGGCGGTGTTCAGCGAATATGCCGGCAAAACCCCGGTGGGCAGGATCGGCCGCGCCGAGGACGTCGCCGGCGCAATCGCCTTTCTCGTCTCCAACGGCTTCATGACCGGCCAAGTGCTGACCTGCGATGGCGGTTTGCGCTTCGCGGCGTGACCTTACAGCGACTGTGCGATCAGCGTGAGAAAGCCTCCGGCCAGGGCGACGTTGCCGACGAAGCCGTTGATGCGCGAGGCCCGGTCCGGGCCCTGATGGTCCCAGAAATTGTGGAACATCGGCGTGGCGACGATGAGAAACAGCAGCAGCACGGCGCAGGCGGTCGCAGTCCACAGGCCGGCCATCAACAGCGCGCCGGCAATGGTCTGCAGGACGATGCCGGCCCACAACGCCAATCTCGCCTGCGGCACGCCGCGCGCGGTCATCAGCCCGGTCAGGAAGGTCTCGTTCTGAACATTGCGCAGGCCGGCGCAAACGAAGGCGCCGCCGAGCAACAGGCGGCCGAGAAACAAAAAGGTCGAAGGCAAATCGACAGGCATGAAATCTTCCCCGTACTTAAGCATGAAACAGGTGGAGCGCCGCCCTTTCCACGGCGCTCCATGACTAACCGGACGGTCAGGCTGCTTTGGCCGCCGGCATCGGGTGAATGGCGTGGAACGGGATGCAGAGCCGGTTCCAGGTGTTGATCATGCCGATCGCGACCGACAGCTTGACCAGTTCCTCTTCCGAGAAGTGCTCTAGCGTGCGGGCATAGAGTTCGTCCGAAACGCCATTGTTGGCGATCAGGGTCGTTGCCTCGGTCCAAGCAAGCGCCGCGCGTTCGCGCTCGGAAAACAGCGGCGACTCCTTCCAGGCCGAAACCAGATAGAGCCGTGTCTCGGTTTCGCCATCGCGCCTCGCCTCGCGGCTGTGCATCTCGACGCAGTAGGAGCAGCCATTGATCTGCGAGGCGCGGAGCTTGATCAAATGCAGCAGGCTCACTTCAAGCCCGCATTCGTCGACCGCCTTGTTGAGCGCCGACACGGCTTTCATGATCTCAGGCGCCTTGGCGAAGAATTGCAGTCTCTGTTTCATCGTCTTTCCTTTCACATCTGTTTGGCGGGGATTAAATCTGTTTGGTCGAAGCGGGTTTCTGCGGCCGCTGATGGCGCGCGACAAAGGCACAGCTGGCGGCAAACGATCGCGGATCGCCTTCGGCCTTGTAATCAGCCACGATGTCGGACAACCGGGTTTCCGCGAGGGCCGCGCGATAGGCGCGCTCGGCCTTCAGCATCGCGGCATTGATACCGCACGGCTTCACATAGGCCGAAGCATCGATCTTGACCGGGCCGCGCTGGCGGATCTCGCCGCAGCGGAAGGCCGGCTCGCGACCCTCGACCGCAAGCACGATATCGAGCAGCGTGATGCGCTCGGCCGGACGCGCCAGCCGGTAGCCGCCCGCCGGTCCCGGCACCGATTCCAGGATGCGCGCAGCAGTCAGCTGGTTCAGATGTTTCAGCAGATAGCTCGGCGACAGGCCGAAGGACTCTGCCAAAGCAGCACCCGGCATCGTGCTGTTGCCCTCCACGCTGGCCAGTGTGGCCGCGCAATGGATGGCCGCTTCTACACCCTCGCCCAGCTTCACGATGTTGCGCTCCTATTCATGGATATCTTATATCGTGGATAAATTTTATCTGCAATAGGGGAATGCGGAAATTCACATATAGCAATGGCTTCACAGAACTTGGGCATCCCGGTCTGCGGCCTGCACACATTTCCGGGCGGCTGGTCTGTGGCGATAGCGTGTATGGCGGCTTGGCGCATGCATTGTCTTATATTGCGCTGATCGACCCCCACTCCGTCTCGGCTTCGCCGAGCCACCTCTCCCCCGATCGACGGGGGAGAGGAACGGCGCCAAGTTTTTTGCCGTCCAACGTTCGTCCAGTAAAGCTCCCTTCCTTTCCCTCCGGAGGGAGGAAAGGCGGCGCTGCGAAGCAGCGACGGATTGGGGGAACCACGTGGCAACCAAGCCCTCACGCCGACCAGTCACAGAAGATGAGTGCACAACGTAGACGTCGATCGGGGCGAGGAACCCAAGTCTACTCCGCGGCCACCTTGGCCATCGGGTTGTTCGGGTGCGTCGTCCAGTTGGCATGGATCGGCGACACCGGCTTCCCGGTGCGCTGGTCCATGACGCCGGCGGCCAGCGGCTCCATGGTGATGCAGTTCTCGACCGGGCAGACATTGACGCACAGATTGCAGCCGACGCATTCGGCCTCGATCACCTCGAAATGCCTGACGCCGTCGACCATGTTGGTGATTGCCTGGTGCGAAGTGTCCTCGCAGGCGATGTGGCAGCGGCCGCATTTGATGCAGGCGTCCTGGTCGATACGCGCCTTGGCGATGTAATTGAGGTTGAGATACTGCCAGTCGGTGACGTTGGGCGTGGCGCGGCCGACAATGTCGTTGAGCGAGGCGTGGCCTTTCTCGTCCATCCAGTTTTCGAGACCGGCGATCATCTCCTGCACGATCTTGAAGCCGTATGTCATCGCCGCCGTGCACACCTGCACATTGCCGGCGCCGAGCGCCATGAATTCAGCCGCATCGCGCCAGGTGGTGATGCCGCCAATGCCGGAGATCGGCAGGCCGCGCGTTTCCGGATCGCGGGCGATCTCGGCCACCATGTTCATGGCAATCGGCTTCACCGCCGGGCCGCAATAGCCGCCATGCGAGCCTTTGCCGTCGATGGTCGGCTGCGGCGCAAAACTGTCTAGGTCGACGCCGGTGATCGAGTTGATGGTGTTGATCAGCGACACCGCGTCGGTTCCGCCGGAGAGTGCGGCGCGCGCCGGCTTGCGCACATCGGTGATATTCGGCGTCAGCTTGGTGATGACAGGCATACGGGTGTTGGCCTTGCACCAGCGCACCACCATTTCGATGTATTCCGGCACCTGGCCGACGGCCGCGCCCATGCCGCGTTCCGACATGCCGTGCGGGCAGCCGAAATTGAGCTCGATGCCGTCGGCTTCGGTCTCCTCGACCACCGGCAGGATCGCCTTCCAGCTTTCCTCGACGCATGGCACCATCAGCGAGACGACGATGGCGCGGTCGGGCCAGTCCTTCTTGACCTGCTTGATCTCGCGCAGATTGACCTGCAAATCGCGGTCGGTGATCAGCTCGATATTGTTGAGGCCGAGCAGGCGCCGGTCCGCCCCCCAGATCGCGCCATAACGCGGGCCGTTGACGTTGACCACCGGCGGACCTTCTTCGCCCAGCGTCTTCCACACGACGCCGCCCCAGCCCGCCTTGAAGGCGCGGATGACGTTGTAGGCCTTGTCGGTCGGCGGCGCCGAAGCCAGCCAGAACGGATTGGGCGATTTGATGCCGACGAAATTGTTGCGGATGTCTGCCATGGGTCTTTCTCCTCTGGCCGTGGCGGGCTTACCGCCACCTTAAAGCGTTGCCTATCGGATCATTCCTCGCATCGAAGAAAAACCGATGGCGGTTCGCCTTCGACCGTTACCGTGATCTGGTCCGGATCGCCCTTGCGCGCTTCCAGCCCGACCGTCTTTTCATCCATGCGCATGGTCTCTTCTCCGTTGAGATAGACGCTCGCGCATGAAACCGTCGTTTGTACCAGGTCGCCAGTTGGCGACCCGGCTGTCCATTGGCAGATCGTGTGCTCGCTGAAGCCGACACCGGACGCCTCGACGATCATCCGCTCTTCACCCTTCTGGTCGCACCATTGCGCATAGAGCCAATAATCCCCTGAAGCCGCCGGCATTGCCGCGGTGCCGATGACGGCAGCGAGGAGCGGCGCCATCATCGCAGGGCCCGGTTGATGCTCTCCGCCGCATCGCGGCCTTGCGCGACGGCCGATACCGTCAAATCGTCGCCGCCGAAGATGCAGTCGCCGCCGGCCCAGACATTGGCGAGCGAGGTGCGCCCTTCCGCGTCGACCTTGATGCGGCCGGCTTCGAGTTCGATCGCAGCACCGCTGCCGTTAAGTGCCGCCGGCACAAAGCTCTGGCCGATCGCCTTGAACACCTGGTCGGCGACGAGCGTCAGCCGCTCTCCCGTGCCGGCGAGCTTGTCGCCGTTCATCGCGGTGTATTCGAGTTCGATGCCCGACACCTTGCCACCCTCAGCGATCACCCGCTTCGGCTGCAGCCAATGGCGGATGGTGACGCCGTTGGCGGCAGCCAGATCCTGCTCGAACTCGGAAGCGTTCATGTGTTCCTGGCCGCGCCGGTAGCAGATCGTCACCTCCTCGGCGCCGAGCAGCTTCGATTGCACCGCGGCGTCGATCGCCGTCATGCCGCCGCCGATGACGACGACGCGCCGGCCGACCGGCAGGCTCGCGAGATCGCTGGCCTGCCGCAGTTCGGCGATGAACTCCACTGCATTGACGACGCCACCGGCGTCCTCGCCATCGGCGCGCAGCGCATTGACGCCGCCAAGCCCCATGCCGAGGAAGACGGCATCGTAATTCCGGATCAGGTCCGACAGCTGGTAGTCGCGGCCGAGCGCCCTGCCGTTCTGAATGTCGATGCCGCCGATCCCCGTGACATAGTCGACCTCGGCCTGGGCGAAATTGTCGATGCTCTTGTAGGCGGCGATGCCGTATTCGTTGAGGCCGCCGGCCTTCGGGCGGGCTTCCAGAATGGTGACGTCATGGCCGTGGCGAGCGAGCCGGTGCGCGGCGGCGAGGCCGGCCGGCCCGGCGCCGACCACGGCGACCGACTTGCCGGTTGTTTCAGCGCGCGAATAAAACTGCTTGTGCTCGGCCATGGCGACATCGGTGGCGTAGCGCTGCAGGCGGCCGATCTGCACCGGCTTGCCTTCCGCCACCTCGCGCACGCAGACCTCTTCGCAAAGCGTCTCGGTCGGGCAGACGCGGGCGCACATGCCACCTAGTATGTTCTGGTCGAAAATCGTCTTGGCCGAACCGATCGGGTTGCCGGTCGATATCTGGCGGATGAACAGCGGAATGTCGATCGAGGTCGGGCACGCGTTCATGCACGGCGCATCGTAGCAGAAATAGCAGCGGTCGGATTCGACCAGCGCTTCGTGGTGATCGAGCGGCGGATGCAGATCGGAAAAATTCTCGGCGTACTGGTCGGCGGCAAGCCGGCCGCCGGCAATGCCGTCCTTGAACTGGCCTTCTGGCATCGTCAGTTCCCCTGTTTTCGTTTTGGGGAAGGCTAGCACGTTTTATTTTTTTATCAATTGGTCAATTTTCGACCCAAGCCGCTGAAAAGACTAGCTGATAATATGATTTTTTCAATCATGTTATGGCCTACATCACGGGCGAAAGGCCGGAGTTCGTAGCGCCGCCATGAATCGACCTGATCTCATCGGCGACCAGTTGCTGCAGCCGCCACAGATTGCGGTCGCGGATGCCGAATTCCTCGAGGTGGCTGACGGTGTTGTAGAGATATTCCGCGCCTGAGCCGACATGGCCGCAGGCTCTGGCAAGCACCCCCGCCACGGTGTCCAGCGGCTGCCCGAGCGAGGTTCCCCTGCCCGTCACCCCGACCCAGAAGCCGAGCGCCCGTATCCGGCCCTGCTCCGTGCGCACCGGAACCCACCGGACCGAGCTGACACTCTCATGGTCGTCGATCTCGCGCCGCAACAGTCTTTCGATCTGCTCCGGCTTGTCGCCGTCGGGCAGGCGGTAGATGACGCCGTCGCATCGGCCGCCGCGTTCGAGTGCCATCATCAGCCCCGGCTGCGCGACGCTGCCGCGCCAGCGCACCATGTCGAGGCAGAAGGAGCGGTGCCAGCCGAAAGCGGTGGCGCGCTGGCGTTCGACGGATTCGAAAGCCGGCTTCCAGATCAGCGAGCCATAGGCGAACACCCACAAAGGCCCCTCGTCTGCTTCTTCAGACAGCCGCAAGGCTAATGTCCGGTAATCCTCATCGTTCAGCTGCGTCCAACTGCAGTCGGGTCCGGGATCGACCTCTTCGCGATGACACAGTGACACAAGCTCAGGCGTGAGCGACATAAGGCGCATGAAACGACTACCCCTCGTTTGCCCCAAGGAAAGTCGAAAACCGCCCCAAGTGCAAGCCGCCGGTGGGGCGAAGTGCGGAACGATGTGTCAACGCAGCCGTTGAATTTGCTCCGGTTCGCTGTCGGATTCGCGTCGCTGAAAACGTCCTTTGATAGATCGGACGACGATCGATGCATAGGTGAGGAGACCGAGAATGCCGAGATCCCCAATGCCCTTCTTCTGGTACGAGTTGATGACCAGCGACCTCGATGCGGCGCAAGCGTTCTACACCACCGTGGTCGGCTGGCGGGCCGAGCCCTTCGACAAGGCGCCCGGCATGCCGCGCTATATCGTGGTGAACTCCGCCGAGCGTGGCGTCGGCGGGCTGATGACCCTGCCCGAGGAAGCAGCCAGGACGGGTCTGAAGCCGGCCTGGTTCGGCTATGTCCACACCAGCGATACCGATGCCTCGACCGAGGCACTGAAAGCCGCCGGCGGGACTGTTCACCGCAAACCCGACGACATTCCCGGCGTCGGCCGCTTCTCCGTCGTCGCCGACCCGCAAGGCGCCGCCTTCATGTTCCTGCAGCCCAATGGTGCCGACCAGCCCGTCCTTCCGGCAACGACGCCGGGCCATGTCGGCTGGCACGAGCTTTATGCGTCCGACCGCCAGAAGGCCTTCGATTTCTACTCCAGCCAGTTCGGCTGGACCGATGCCGGTAGCATGGACATCGGCGAGATGGGCATCTATCAGACCTTCTCGGCCGGCCCCGAAAATGGCGGCGGCATCATGAACAAGCCACAACAGCTGCCGGTGCCGGTGTGGCTGTTCTACTTCAATGTCGACGCCATCGACGCAGCCGCCAAACGCGTCACCGACAATGGCGGCAAGATTGTCATGGGTCCGATGCCGGTGCCGACCGGCCAATGGATTGCCCAGTTCACCGATCCGCAAGGCGCCTATTTCGCGCTGATCGCGCCGGGCCGCTGATCCCCTCCGGTACTCGCCTGCACGGAAACTGCTCTCATCGCACTGCCGGTGCGATGAGAGGCGCGTCCGGGCGCGGTCACTCCGGCGCCAGCACCGCGACCTTGAGGTTCTCTTTCCTGGCGCCGCTGAGCTGGATCGTGGCTGCGCCAGGCGTCAGCTTGAAGCGCACGCTCTTGCGGATGCCGGGGCAGGTCTTCACGCCGCTGAAACCCGCTGATTTCACGGCTTGGCCCTCCTGAATGACGTCGACCCAGGCCTCATCGGACAGGCTGATCTGGAGCTCTCCTTCCGTTGGCACGGCCACGTTTGCCGTCGCGCCGAACGTGCCGGCTGCCGGCGCGCGTTGCGGTGAGACCGTGAAGCTGACCGCATCGACCGGCTCCAGCGCCATATCCGCGGCTTCGCCGAAAGCAAGAGAGGCACCGGACTGCGCGGCGGGCGCTGCCGGAAACAGTTCCTGCTCGCGTGTCACCGGCCATTTGAAGGCATCGCAGCCAGCATCAGCGGCCATGGCGAAACTGGTGCTTGCGAGGATTGCGAACAGGCTGATGGCGACTTTTTTCATGGCGAAGGAACCCGTCTGGTTTGAAGTGTCTACACGCAGATATACAACCTTAACGAGATGTATGCAACCATAACGAGAGCAAATTTCGAAGTCAGACTGGAAATAATTGCAATCACCGATTGTTGATGACAGGCCATGGGAAGTGAATGGTCCAGCGCCGGGTGATGATTTATGGCCGGGCCACATGGTTGGAAAAATGGAGTTTAGATGAAGCTTTTTGACGGTCTCGCCAGATTTCAGCCGCAGGCGCTCGGCGTCCTGCGCATCATCACAGCCCTGCAGTTCCTCGAGCATGGCTCGCAGAAACTGTTCAATTTTCCGGTCAGCGCCGAGCCTCACGCTCTTACCGGCCTGACGATGACTGCAGGCATCCTGGAGTTCGCCGGTGGCATCCTGCTGGCGCTCGGTCTGTTCACCCGCCCGGTCGCGTTCCTTCTGGCCGGCGAGATGGCCATCGCCTATTTCATGGCGCACTACCCGCGCGACTTCTTCCCGGTCAACAACAGCGGCGACGCGGCAATCTCCTTCTGCTTCATCTTCCTCTATCTGGTGTTTGCCGGCGCCGGCGCTTTCGCGCTCGACAACCGCCGCAACGCCTGACGCGCAATGCATGTCGCCCAAAGGTGCGCAGCGGTTTTGGGATAACGACATGCACAAAGGAATCTGAAGCGCCTCGGCGAAAGCCGAAGCGCTTCAGGCGCGCATTCGCTCGAAGTTCGCGTCAAAGAGCGGCGCTGCCTGAACGCGCGCCGCGTGGCGCTTGCCCAAAAGTTCGATTTCGAAGCCGTCGCTCTCATCGGCGATCTCCTTCGGCACATAGCCGATGGCGACGGATTTCTTCGAGTGATGCGCATAGCCGCCTGACGTCACCCAGCCGCGCACCGCGCCATCGTACCAGATCGGCTCGTCGCCGATGACATCGGCATCGTCAGCATCGAGGATAAATGTGCGCAGCCTGAGCTTGCCGCCCTGCTTGCGCTCGGCAAGAGCGCCGGTTTTACCGATGAAATCGGCATCCTTGCCATAGGCGACGAAACGGTCGAGCCCGGCCTCCAGCGGCCCGTAGATCGGCCGGTATTCGCGCGCCCATGAGCCGTAGTTTTTCTCCAGCCGCAGCGCATTGAGCGCGCGCGAGCCGAACAGGCCGAGGCCGAATTCCGCGCCTGCCGCCATCAACGCCTGGAAGGCAGCGCGCTGATATTCCGGCGCCACCCAGATCTCGTAGCCGAGATCGCCGGTGTAGCTGACGCGGCCGACCAGGCACGGCGCCGGGCCGATGTCCATTTTCGCGACCGCCATGAAGGGGAATGCGGTGTTGGCGACATCCGCGCGGCTGACCTTCGCCAGCACCTCCCTCGCCTTGGGTCCGGCGATCGCCAGACCGGTCAGTTTCTGCCCCAGCGCCTCTATGCGCACTGAGCTATCCGCAGGTAAATGTGCCTCGAACCAGCGCATATGATACTGCTCGGCGATACCGGAGCCGGCGATGAACCACTCGGTCCCGTTGGAATTGGGGGCACCGATATTGGCCAGCGTGAAATCGCCGATGAGCTTGCCGTCGTCCTTCAACATCGGCGCCAGCGTCATGCGGCCGGGCTTCGGCAACTTGCAGGCAAAGATCCGGTCGAGCCAAGCGGCCGCCCCTTCTCCCGTCACCTTGTATTTGGCGAAGTTCGAAATCTCCGCCAGGCCGACGCTCTCACGAACCGTCGCGACCTCATTGGCGACATGGGAAAAATCGCTAGACCGCCGCCACGAGAACTCGTCCTTGACACCCTCGGGCGCAAACCAGAGCGGCACTTCCAGCCCATAGGACACGCCCCATTGCGCGCCCTTGGCCGACAGCAGATCGTAGATCGGCGTCGTCTTCAGCTGCCGCCCGGCGGGCAGCTCCTCATTAGGGAAGCGGATCGAGAAGCGGCGCGAATAATTCTCGCGCACCTTTGCATTGGTGTAGGCCATCGTCGCCCAGTCGCCGTAGCGCGCCACATCCATGGCCCAGATGTCGGCGCCGGGATCGCCCTCGATCATCCAGTTGGACAGCGCCAACCCAACGCCCCCACCCTGACTGAAGCCCGCCATGACGCCGCAGGCGACCCAGAAACCCGGTAGCCCGCGCACCGGCCCAACCAGCGGATTGCCGTCCGGTGCAAAGGTGAAGGGCCCGTTGATGATCTGCTTGATGCCGGTCCTCTCGAAGGCCGGGAAATGCCGGAAGCCGACCTCGAGCGACGGCGCGATGCGGTCGATGTCCGGCTCCAGCAGTTCATGGCCGAAATCCCAAGGCGTCTGGAACTCGGACCACACCTTGTTGGCCTTCTCATAGGTGCCCATCAGCATGCCGCCGCGCTCCTGGCGCAGATAGAGCTCACCGTCGAAATCGACGGCGTGGATGATCTCGGTGCCGGTCTTGGCGTTCCACGCCGCGACTTCCGGCATATCCTCGGTGATCAGGTACATGTGCTCCATGGCCAGCACCGGCAGTTCCAGCCCGACCATGCGGCCGACCTCGCGCGCCCATAACCCGCCGGCATTGACGACATGCTCGGCCACGACCTCGCCCTTGTTGGTGATGACCCGCCACATCCCGTCGGGCCGGCGCACAATGTCTTCCACCTTGGTGAAGCGCTCGACCTCGGCGCCAAGCTTGCGCGCGGCCTTGGCATAGGCATGCGTCACACCGGAGGGATCGAGATGGCCGTCTTCCTTGTTGCGAACGGCGCCGACGAACTGCTTGGGATCAATCAGCGGCATCAGTTCAGCCGCTTCGTTGGCCGATATTTCCTCGAGATCGATGCCGAGGTAACGCCCTTTGGCAACGACGCCGCGCAGCCAGTCGAGCCGCGCCTCGGTCGCCGCCAGCAGCACGCCGCCGGTCAGATGCACGCCGGTCGCCTGTCCCGAAAGCTCCTCGATCTCCTTGTAGAGCGAGATCGTGTATTTCTGCAGCTTGGCGACGTTGGGGTCGCCATTGATCGTGTGCATGCCGCCGGCCGCATGCCAGGTCGAGCCCGAGGTCAGCTCGTCGCGCTCCAGCAGCACGACATCGGTCCAGCCATGGCGGGCCAGATGGAACAGCACCGAACACCCGACGGCGCCACCGCCAATGACCACGACCTTTGCATGCGATTTCATGAGTTTTGCTCTGTTATCAATGAGTTGAGGAGATAAGGTGAATCAGAAAGGCAGCGCCGCGCGCCGACGCTGAAAAAGTCACGGCTCGCCCTGCCCGATCGCTTCCTTGCGCCTGGCCACATACGCCTCCAGCGCCTCGCGCACGGCGATATCCATCACCGGCTCGACATAGTCTTCCAGCGCCTTCTTCCACAGCCGGGTCGCGCGCGCCGTCGTGTCGAGGCCGCCGGCCTCCTGCCATGCCTCGTAATTTTGCCAGTTGGACAGTATCGGCTGGTAGAAGGCGGTGGCATAGCGTTCCAGCGTGTGCGGTTCGCCGAAGAAATGGCCGCCGGTCGGCACCGCGCCCAGCGCCTCGACAGCAAGCTCCGCCTCGTCGACGACGATCGGGCGCAGGAATTCCATCATGTGCTGGATCATCTCGACATCGATGATGAGCTTTTCGAACGATGCCGTCAGCCCGCCCTCCTGCCAGCCGGCGGCATGATAGACGAGGTTGCCGTGGCCGAGCACAGCGCCCCACAGCGCCATCAGCGTCTCGTAGGCGCCTTGCGCGTCCGCCGCATTCGATGCCGACCCCGGTGTCGTGCGGTAGGGCAGATTGTAGCGCCGCGCCAATTGCCCCGAGGCGATGTTGGCCTTGGTGTTCTCCGGCGTTCCGAAGGCCGGCGCGCCCGACTTCATGTCGACGTTGGAGGTGAAGGCGCCGTACATCACTGGCGCGCCGGGGCGCACCAGTTGCGTCAGCACCACGCCGAACAGCGCCTCGGCATTCTGCTGCGCCAGGGCGCCGGCGAGCGTCACCGGGCTCATCGCGCCCATCAGCGTGAACGGCGTCACCGCCACCGACTGGCCGAACTCAGCCATGGTCATCAGCCCTTCGGCCATCATCTCGTCGAAACGCCGCGGCGAGTTGACCGAGATGATGGTGGCAATGCCGGGATCATCGCGCATCTCGTCCAGCGTCAGCCCGCGCGCGATTGCCATCATCTCGATGCCGTCCAGCGCCCGGCCTCGTCCGATCGCCGAGACATGGAAGGATTTGTCGGTCAGCGTCAGATTGGTGAAATAGGTATCCATGTGCCTGGTGTTGGCCGGCAGTTCCACCGGCGCGCAGACCTGGTTGCCGAGCATGTGGATGCAGTTGAAATGCTGCGCCAGCCGGGTCAGATCGGCATAGTCGTGCAAGTTTCCGGCGCGCCGGCCGCGCTCCATGTCGTGCACATTGGGCGGCCCGGCGACGAGGGTGAAATTGATCGTGTTGCCGCCGAGATGAATGGTGTTGGCGCGATTGCGCGGCGTCAGCCGATAGCTGGACTGCGTGGTCTTCAGCGCCTCGGCGACAAGGCCCCGGTCGATGCGGACGTTCGCCGTTGCATGGTCGACCTTTGCGCCCGCCTTCTCGAACAGCGCCAGCGCCCGCTGAGACATCACCTCGATGCCGAAATTTTCCAGAATATGCATCGACGCCTGGTGGATCGTTTCGACCTGGTCGACTGAGAGCATCGCCATCGGCGGATAGGGATTGGTCACCCGCCGCAGTGGAAGTTGCGGGATGGCGGCAGGCCCCCGGTTGCTGGTTCGCTCCGCGCCGCGCTTTCGTCTTGGTTCATTCATGCCTGGCATCAGAGCGCCGGCATCCGGATATCGCTGTCAGAAATCCGCCCTTCGCGGGCGTGATTTTAGCCAAGGCGGCATTTTTGAATTCGTGTGGAGACAGAGGCGACGCAAAAGGTCGGAATAATGATACAGGTCCCACTCAGCGGAGCCGGGCCGGCAAGCCGTTAAGAAACGCCGCAAGATTCCCTTTATGATTTCAGCCTATCCGTCTTCCATGCGTAGTTCGAATTTGAGTAAAATTGTAGCGGTTGGCGTGCTGCTGGCTTTGCCGGCCTGCGCGACGCCGCCCAACCATATCAACAATGTCTGCGCCGTCTTCGACCAGAACGACGGCTGGTTCGACAACTGGCAGTCGGCCGCCGAGCGCGCCTCGCAGAAATACGGCGTCCCTGTCCCCGTGCTGATGGCGACGGTGCGCAAGGAATCCGGTTTTAAGAGCAATGCCAGGCCGCCGCGTACCAAACTGCTCGGCTTCATTCCGTGGAAACATGTCTCGTCGGCCACCGGTTTCTCGCAGGCGCTCGACGGCACCTGGTCGCAATATCAGAGCGAAACCGGCAGCTGGGCGGCGCGGCGGACCAAGTTTGCCGATGCCGTCGATTTCGTCGGCTGGTATCATTCCAAGACATCAGACACGTTCGGCGTCGCCCGCAACGACACCTACAATCTCTATCTCGCCTACTATCTCGGCTGGACCGCCTACGGCCGCGGCAACCGTGGCGATGCCGGCGTGCAGGGCTATGCCAGGGCGACCGAAAAGATGGCCCGCGACTATGCCGAACAGCTGCAGCAATGCGGCAGCTGACGTTGCCAAGCGGTCTTGCAGCCACGCAGTTTGCGATCGAAGCAGAACTCAGCCATTCATTCGCTTGGGATCAGGTGGAGGATCGACCTCCCTCCCTTTACCGCTGCCGTCGACAGCTTTCGGTCAAACGTCGCCAATTGGCCGTCCCGCGCCTTGGCGAGTCCCAACAAATAGCTATCCGTTACCTGTGCCGGGGTGAGGATCCTGGCTGCATCGATGTCGTTGGAACCGACAAGGCTGATCTCGTCAGGCCAGAACTGATGTCCTGAAAGGGCATGCAGCTTGCCGACAATCTGCGCCACCACGGCGGGCGAACCCGGAGAATTGGGGTATTTCGGGTTGCTTACAATCCTGATGACGCCATTCTCGGTAATGGGACATGTTGCCCATGATAAATGCCCGGTGGATTGAAACCACCGATGGGCATCTTCATGCGCGACGTGAGCTGGATCGATCAACGCAATCAAGACATTGACGTCGAGCAGGAAGGTCACGGCAATTCGTCGCGAAGCGCATTGACCATTTCGAGATCGACCATCGGGCCGTCGGGCCGCGATGCAAGCAAGGGGATGCCGTTGCGTTCACCGCCGGTCGGTGGCCTGCGCAGTGAGCGGCGAGCCAGATCGGAAATGACATCGCCAACGCTGCGATCCTGCTGTCGCGCCATGGCCTTGGCCGCAAGTAGGACATCGTCATCGATTGCAAGTGTCGTTCTCACAACATGCTCCCTATCGCGCATCAAACATCACGCATCACATAAGCCAATTGACAGCAATATTCAAGCGAACGTGGCCTGTCGTTCCTTGAGCTATGGCGACGCTGCGGCAATGCGCCAACGAGCGGCATTGCCTCTATGGCTGGTCAGCTCGGCTTCTTGCCATGCGGGCGCTTCGGCGGTTCGCCGGCGAAACCGGGGCCGATCCCATGCGGTGCGTCTTCCGGCACGCCCTCATGCGCTGCGTGTTCCCTGTCGAACTTGATCACCGGCTCCATCGTCGCCAGCACATCGTCCGACAGCCAGCACAGGCTCATATGGCCATTGCCGAGATGCTTCACCGGCGGCACCTTGGTCTCGCACAGATTGTCCGGCACCAGCCTCTTGTAGCCGCAGCGCGTCTGGAACGGGCAGCCGCTCGGCGGGTTCATCGCCGACGGGATATCGCCTTCGAGCACGATGTGCCGTTTGACCACGCTGGTGTCGGCGATCGGGATCGCCGACAGCAGCGCCTCTGTGTAGGGGTGATAGGGTGGCGCGAAGATCTGGTCGGTCGTGCCCTGTTCGACGATGTAGCCGAGATACATGACGACGACGCGGTCGGCGATGTAGCGCACGACGGACAGATCGTGGCTGATGAACAGCATCGTCGTCTTGTTCTTGCGCTGGATGTCCATCAGCAACTCGGTCACCGCCGCCTGCACCGAGACGTCGAGTGCCGACACCGGCTCGTCGGCCACCACCACCTTGGCATCGCCGGCAAAGGCACGCGCCACGCCGATGCGCTGCTTCTGGCCGCCTGAGAGCTGACGCGGCTTGCGCGTCTCGAAGGCCCGCGGCAGCTTCACCAGGTCGAGCAGCTCCAGCATGCGCTTGCGCCGCTCGGCGACATTGTTGCCGACTTTGAATTTTTCCAGCGTGCGGATGATCTGCGAACCGACGGAGTGGCTGGGATTGAGTGTATCGAACGGGTTCTGGAACACCATCTGGATCGACGACACCGTTTCGACGCTGCGCTTTTCGATGCCGGTCGACTGGATCTCCTTGTTGCCCAGCGTCACTGTGCCGGCACTTGCCGTCTCCAGCCCCAGCAGGACCTTGGCCAGTGTCGACTTTCCACAGCCGGACTCGCCGACGATGGCGACGGTCTCGGATTCGCGCGCCATGAACGAGATCGTCTCATTGGCCTTGACGACGCGGCCTTCGCTGGAGCCGAACACTTCGCTGCCGCCGACCTTGTAGTATTTTCTCAAATCCTCGATCTTGAGCACCGGGGCGCCGGGCACGACCTTCTCATTGACCTTCTTGGCGCCGGGAGGCAGCGCTTCCCAGTCGATCTCGTTGAAGCGCACGCAGCGCGAGAAATGCCCTTCGTGACCGGCGACCTCGATCATCGGGATTTCGGCGGCGTTGCAGACGCCCTCGACGAAATGGTGGCAGCGCGGCCCGAAATTGCAGCCTTTGGGCCGCTCATGCGGCAGCGGCAACTGGCCAGGGATAGAGATCAGCGGCCGCGAATTCTTGTCGGCGCCCGGCAGCGGAATCGAGCGGAACAGCCCTTGCGTATAGGGGTGACGCATCCGGTCGAACACGTCCTTGATCTTGCCGGTCTCGACCGCTTCGCCTGAATACATCACCGTGATGCGGTCGCAGGTCTCGAGGATGAGGCCCAGATTGTGCGACACGAAGATCATCGACGTGCCGAACTTCTCGCCCAGCCCCTTGACCAGTTCGACGATGCCGGCCTCCACCGTCACGTCGAGCGCCGTCGTCGGTTCGTCGAGCAGAAGCAGCGCCGGCTTCGACAGCAGCGCCATGGCAATGACGATGCGCTGCTGCTGGCCGCCGGACAGCTGGTGCGGATAGGAACGCATCATGCGTTCGGGATCGGGCAATCTCACCGAGCGCACCATTTCGAGCGCCCTTTTGTAAGCCTCTTCCTTCGACACCTTGTCGTGGATCAGCGGCACTTCCATCAATTGCTGGCCGACCTTCATCGCCGGATTGAGGCTCGCCATCGGCTCCTGGTAGATCATGGCGATCTTGTTGCCGCGGATGGAGCGCAACTCCTCGTCGGACAGCTCGCCCATGTCCTTGCCCTGGAACTTGATCTTGCCGCCGACGATCTTTCCGATGTTGGAGAGGTCGCGCATGATGCCGAGCGACACGGTCGACTTGCCGCAGCCGGACTCGCCGACGATGCCCATGGCTTCGCCCGGCATCACCGTGCAGGAAAAGTCCATGACGGCAGGGATCTCGCCCTTGCGGGTGAAGAAGGAGATCGACAGGTTCTCGATCTCGATGATCGGCGCAGCGCTTGGCCCAAGGGTCGGGTTGCCGGGATTTCGAACTGCCTCATTCATGGGTCGCTCCAATCCTATTTTTATGCTCGCGGGGCCGAAACCCGCAGATCAGTCTTTCATCGATTGTTCGCGCAGCGAGTCGGCAAGCAGGTTCAAGCCCAGCACGAACGACATCAGCGCGATTGTCGGCGGCAGCGCCGGGTGGATGAACGAGCGCAGCAGGCGGCTGGCGTCCTTGATCGCGGTGCCCCAATCCGGGCTCTCCGGCGCCAGGCCCAGCCCGAAATAGCCGAGCGTGCCGAGCAGGATCGTGGTGTAGCCGATGCGCAGGCAGGCATCGACGATCAGCGGTCCGCGCGCATTGGGCAGGATCTCCCACAGCATGATGTACCAGGGCGATTCACCGCGCGTCTGCGCCGCCGCCACATAGTCGCGCGTCTTGATGTCCATCACCAGGCCGCGCACGATGCGGAACACGCCGGGGCTGGAGGCGAACACCACCGCCACGAAGATGTTGAGCTGGTTGGGATCGATGTGGATGATCTTGAACGGATCGGCGTCGAACACCAGGCCGGCATAGACCCAGCCGCCGATGACCAGCGTCAGCCCGAGCAATATATAGAGGCGGTCCGGCCGGTTCTTGTAGCGGGTCCAGAACAGCACCGAAAAGAAGATGATCGGGAACAGGAAGAACAGCCCGGCCATGGCGTAGGGGATCGGCGTATCCATGATGCCCGGCGTCACCAGCAGGTAAAACAGCAGGATCACCGGGAAGGCCAGCACCAGATTGGCCAGGAAGGACAGCACAGTGTCGATCCGGCCGCCATAGTAGCCGGCGGGCAGACCGAGCGTAATGCCGACCATCAGCGCGAAACCGGTCGCAGCCGGTGCGATGATCAGCACGATCTGGCTGCCATAGACCATGCGCGAAAAGACATCGCGGGCGAGCTTGTCGCCGCCGAAATAGTAGATGAGTTTCGATACCGGCTCGAGCGCGCCCGGCAGCGCATCCTTCATGATCGGGACCTGGGCGAGCGGATCGAAGGGCGCGACGGTCGACGCGAAGATTGCAGTGAACAGCCAGAACAGGCAGATGCCGACACCGACAATGCCGACGCCGCTATCGAACAGCTGGCCGTAGAGGCCTAGCCTTTTCTTGTAGGCGAAGCTCGCTCCCATCACCAGGGCAAGCCCTAACCAGACCGGCCAGAAACGCCCAATCACGCCGAGCACGACATTGAAGGCACCGATATATTCGACCTGCATCTGCCCCAGCCCCCTATTGAACTCTGATACGCGGATTGAGGAACGCGTAGCCGACATCCGAGATGAGCTGCGTGATCAGCACGATGAACACCGAGACCAGTGAACAGCCAAGCAGCAGATCGATGTCGTTGTTGCCGGCGGCTTCGACCAGCGTGTAGCCAAAGCCCTGGTAGCGGAACATCACCTCGACGATGACGACGCCGGTAAGCAGCCAGGGAAATTGCAGCATGATGACGGTGAACGGCGCGATCAGCGCATTACGCAGCGCGTGCTTGACGACGACGCTGCCGAAGGAAAGCCCCTTCAGCCGGGCGGTGCGGATATATTGCTGCGTCATCACCTCGACCATCGAGGCGCGCGTCATGCGGGCGATGTAGCCGATGCCGTAGATCGCCAGCGTCATCACCGGCAGGGTGAAATTGTAGAAGGTGATGCCCTGGCTTGCCGAGGCGGCCGAACCGTTCAGCCAGCCGAGCCAGGAGGCGAAGATGACGGTGAAGATGACGCCGGACACATATTCGGGCGTCGCCGTCGACGCGATCGAGGCGACGGACAGCGTTCGGTCCGTTCGCGAGCCCTCGCGCATGCCGGCCAGGATGCCGATCAGCAGCGAAATCGGTACCATCACCAACAGCACGCAGAGCATCAGAATGCCGGTGGCGGCGAGTGCGGGGAAGAGCTTTGACGCAACGGAGGTTTTGAACTTCGTCGAGCAGCCGAAATCACCTTCCAGGATGCCGGAGAATTTCGGCTCCAGCGGATCGTTGCAGAAGGAGAAACGCTGCGTCGGCTTGCCGGTCGCCGGATCGGTCACCGGTTGCTTCGGGACGACGCCCAGCCATTGCCCGTAGCGCACGAAGAAGTTCTGCCGGTAGCCATGGTTGACCAGCCAGCTTTCGAGCTGTTCGGCCGATGTGTGCATTTCGGTCTGGCTGATCGCCAGCTTCTTCAAATTCGGCTCGAGGTTGATCAGGAAGAAGACGATCATCGTCAGGCACAGCATCGTCAATGCCATGGTGCCGAGACGCCGGATTACGAAAGAAAGCATGGCGGTCCCCTGCCGGTCTGGTTGGGGTTGGAGCCAGTTCGAAAAACCAGCTTTGCCGTTGCCGGCAGAGTTGGCCGTCAAATCGGCACTCGGATGCAATCAACCCAGTTTTATTGAACGGTCTTTCAGGAGAGTCCGCAACTTTTTGCTGCGGCGGCTTCCGGTTCTGGACCAAGCGAGGCGTGACGGGAAGGAGCGAAGCGCCCCTTCCCTGACGTTCCGATCACGCCTGGTCGAGCCAGACCTTGCCGTAGTCGCGCTCGAAGGTCGGATGCATCTTGTAATTCTGCACCGCCTTGACCGAGTGGCTGTAGAGCTTGCGCCAGTATGGCTGGATCATGATGCCGGAATCCTGCAGGATCTGCTCGATGTCCTTCATCATCTCCTTGCGCTTGGCCGCATCGGCAACGGCCAATGCTGCATTGAGCTTGGCATCCCATTCGGGGTTGGAATAGGCCGACTCGTTCCACGCCTCGCCGGTGCGGTAGCCGATCGCCAGAACCTGAACGCCGAGCGGGCGCATGTTCCAGTTGGTCATCGACAGCGGATACTTGGTCCAGTCGTTCCAGAACGTCGAGCCCGGCAGCACCGTGCGCTTTACCTTGAGGCCGGCGTCGCGCATCTGCGCGGCGATGGCGTCGCCGGTATTCTTGTGCCAGTCTTCGTCGACCGTGATCAGCTCATGCTCGAAGTCGGCCTGGCCGGCTTCCGCCATCAGCGCCTTGGCCTTGGCCGGATCGCGAGCGACTTTGGGCAGCTCGTAATATTCCGGGTGGATTTGGCAGACATGGTGGTTTTCAGCCACCGTGCCGGCATTTCCGTAGCCAAGCTGCAGGACGACATTGTTGTCGACCGCGAGTTGCAGCGCGTTGCGTACCTTCTGGTCGCCGTAAGGCTTGTTGTTGATGTTGGTGCGGCACACGATGGTCGACGCGGTGACGATTTCGGACTTGACCAGGTCCAGTCCGTCGAGGATTGACACATAGTCGGCCGAGGTCTCGAAATTGGTATGGACTTCGCCGGCCTCGAAGGCACTGACCATGGCTGCCGGATCGGTGCCGTAGTCGACGAATTCGATGCCGTCGAGGAACACCTCGCCGTCCCACCACTTGTTGTCCTCGCGGCGCTTGTAGACCACCTTCTGGCCGACATCGTAGGAGACGAGCTCGAACGGGCCGGTACCGATCGGGCAGGCTTTGAAGTCGCCGCCCTTCTCGTCGAAGCTCTTGTGCACGATGAGGCCGGGATAGTCGCACATGTTCGGAATGAGCGCGATGTCAGCCTTGCCGAGCTTCAGCTTGACGGTGTGGTCGTCAACCTTGGTCACGGCGCTTTCGTCGAGCTTGTCGTCCTTGACCAGCGTGCCGAGACGGCCAGGCATGGAATTGCCCTCGGCCTTCTTGTCGGCCCAGCGCTTGAGATTGAAGATGACGTCATCGGCGGTGAAGGCATCGCCATTCGACCAGGTCACACCCTTGCGCACATGCAACGTGTACTCGGTGGCGTCGTCGTTGACCTCCCAGCTCTCCAGAAGGTACGGGCGGAACGTGTATTCGCTGGTGTACTTGACCAGCGGCTCAAGCGCCTGACGCTCGGCATTGGCGATTTCCGACCAGTCGGCCTTGCGCGGATCCTTGGGATCCTTGACCCATTGCGCGACTTTAAGGATGCCGCCCTTCTTGCCCTGCACCTCTTCGGCCCTGGCTTGGGTCGGCACGGCTACGCCGAGCATGCCGTAGGCCATCGCAGTCGACGCGCCGAACACGCTCGCCATGGCGAGGAACTCGCGGCGATCGACTTTGCCTGCCTTGGCTTCTTCGGCCATGGCCAGGATGTGATCGGGAACGCGATCGCCATTACTCTTGTAATTTGTCATACCTTAACTCCCATTGTTGGCTTTCCGCCTTTTAACATTCCGCATCCCTGCCGTGATGTCAAAGACGGCATGGCTACGGAACCTGTTAGGGAATGTGCAACTTTGAAAAGGGAGCGGTTCGCGTGATAACGACAGACTTGGCGCAAAAGTGCTAGCGCGCCCAGATTCCGCCGGAATCTGCTTAGGCGAGTAATTGATACATTTGGGCGGGTTGACACAGCGCCAGTTCCGGTGGCGGTAAGGGCCAGGAACTCAATATTCCTTTTCGTAGAATATGCCGCCCTTGGCCTCGCCGCCATCATTGGCCTCGCCGCGCAGCTTGACGCCGCGTCCGACATTGAGGTCGATCGTCGCCTTGCCCGACCCTGGCCTGTCGCCTTTCTGGATCGTCACATAGGTGCGGTCATTGAGGTACTTGCCCGCCGACACGGCGGTGCCGCCCTGGTCATCGGTGGTCACATCCAGGTCGTCGACGCCGATTGCACTGCGCAGGTTTTCGAGCAGCGAGGTCGAGCCGCCGACGCCGGCCAGTTGGCCGGCGGCCTCGGCCAGCTGCGCGATCTGCAGCGGCGACAGGTTCGACATAGAGCGGCCGAAAATCAGCTGCGCCAGCACCTCGTCCTCGGGCAGCGCCGGCACCGATGAGAAGTCGAATTTCGGATTGGTCGCTTCGCCCGAGACGACGATGGTGACGGTGGCGCTGGTCGTGGTCGATGTCGCGGTCAAGTTGAGGTAGGGCACCAGCGAGCCCGAAAAGCCGACCGTGCCTTCGGTAAAGGTCAGCCGCTTGCCGAGGATCGACAGCCGCCCACGCTGCAAGGTGAAGGTGCCGACCGCCTGCGGCGAAGCCGCCGGGCCGGTCAGCCTCAGCGAACCGCCGAACTCGGCATCGACGCCCCTGCCCTGGATGAAGATCTGGTTCGGCGCATTGACCGTGACGTCGAGGACAAGCCCACTGCCGCCACCACCGCTGGCCGCCGCCGGTCGCAAGGCCTTGTCCTGCGCCCGCACGGAGGCGGGCGCGTTCTTGTGCTTGACACCGAGCGCTGCCAGCGAGCCCGGCAGCTTATCGGGAACGGTGATGACGGTCTTGGCCAGATTGACGGTGCCCGAAATCACCGGCGCCGAGGTGAGCGGCCCCTTGATGGTCAGGTCGCCGCCGAGATTGGCTGTCACCACCCTGCCGTCGGTATAGCGGCCGTCAACCAGCTTGATAGACAAATCGGCTGGGAAACTTTGCGCCGGATTGATGCCGAGGGTGCCGGAGGCCGACAGGCTGCCGCGTGTCGACAGCGTGCCGGTCAGCCGGTTGATCCGGGCAACGCCGTTGCCGATCGAAATGTCGGCGGCAATGTCGTTGACGGCAAGGCCGGAGCGCGCGTCGACCAGGCGGGCGCCCGACGTGCTGACCGTGCCGCCGATCACCGGCGACGCCGCCGGGCCGCGCATCTGGATATTGACGTTGGCGGTGCCGCTGAGCGACAGGCCTTGCGCCGCAAGCTTGGCGGCCAGGAAGGAAAATGGCACCTTGCCGTTGAAGTCGAGCACCAGCGCTGGTGTGCCGGCCGTCGTCACCGTACCGCCGCCCTTGAGGCCAAGCCCGGCGCCGTCGCTGATGTCGGCGTTGAAGGTGAGCTTCTTGCCGGCAAATGTTCCCGACGAAGAGATATTCATGCCGCCAAGACCGGCGCTGCGCGTCTGCGAGGTCTGCACCCCGCCGGCATCGATATCGAAGGCGACAGCCGGATTGCCCAACGCGCCCGTCACCTTCACAGTCCCTGAAATCGAACCGGCGGCCTGGAGGCCCGGCGAAAAACTGTTGGCCAGCGAAGCCGGCACCTTCGACAGCGCGGCACTGATGTCGAGTGCCTGCCCGACCTTGCCGGTCACCGTCGCCGTGCCGCCACCGAGATTGAGCACCAGCTTGTCCAGCGTCGTTGTGCCGTTGGCGATGCTGACGGTCGAGGCCTGGGCGATGGCCGCCTTGATGCCCTGCACCGTGGCCTGGCCGGAAGCGAGTTCGATGGTGGTGGTGCCGCCAGCCACCTTTATCCTGCCCGCAGCCTTCGCCGGAATGCCCTTGACGGTGGCGCCGCCGGAAAACCCGGTCCAGTCGCCGTCGCGCTTCAAATCGACATCGATGCCGCTGATGGCGGTGCCGCCGGAAATGACGCTGTCGGCGCGAATTTTGCCCGAGATGACCGGCGCGGCGAGATAGTTGGCGACCAGCGCATCGATCGACACCGTCTTCGCCTGCAGGTCGCCGCGCGTAATCGAAGCGGTCGCAGCCTTGACGGCGACGTTCGGGCCATCCGCGGTCTTTGAGAAGGCGATGGTGCCGCGCACGTCGCCTTCGGCCTTTTCCAGCGCCAGCGCCGCCAGGGGCCCGATATCCGGCAGGTCGAGCGCGATGGTGCCGACCGGCACGAAAGCCTCGTCGAGCGCAAGGTCGCCGGAAATCTTGTTCTTGCCGAGCGACAGCAGCAGGCCGTTGATGGCGCTCTTGCCGTCCGCCGTCGCCAGCACCGCGCTGCCTTGCAGCGCCTGCCCAGCAACATTGCCGGTCAGTTGCACATTGGCCGCCGGATTGGCGGCATCGGCCTTGCCGGTGGCGGTCAGCTTCAACCCGGTGATTTCGCGTTCCGCCACGAGAAGCCGGTCGCTGCTGACCGTCAGCGACAGATCCGGGGCCAGGCTGGGCCCCTGCGCGTTGAGTGCAAAGCTGATCGCGCCTTTGGCATCTTTCGACAACAGCGAGATGTCGGCCAGTGCACCCTTGATATTTGCGCTAAGCTTGTTGTCGGCGAGGCTGGCCTGACCGTCCGCGGTCAGTGCGCCCGACGCCAGCGTGACCGGATTGGCGCTGACATTGCCATTGGCATCCCGCTTCAGCGTGGCGCTGAGCTGCGTGCGCTCTGCCAGCACGCTGCGCGCCGCCGCCGGCAACGCCGCCGACAGCACGTCGGCGTTGAGGTTGAGGTCGATTGCTCCATCGGCAAAGCCGACACGGCCATTGAAGGCGCTGCCCAGCGCATCGCCCTGCACCGAGCCGCTGTCGATGGTGATCGCATCGGCCGCCAGGCTGCCCGCGACCTTGGCGGTGATTTTGCCGACGATCAGCGGCGCGATGGTCGGATTGTCTAGACCGATCTTGTCCGCCGTCACCGTGCCCGAGATCGGACCGGTTCGGCTTTTCATATCAAATGCATCGGAATGCAGCGCAAGCGCAATGCCCTCGACCTTGGCGTCATCCGTCGCCACCGAAGGCAGTACCGCCGAGATGTCGAGCTTGGCTTGCGCAGCCTGCCCGGCCGCCTTCACCGACAGCGCCTGCAATTCGAGCTTGATCGGGCTTTCCGCGCTGCCCAGCGTCAACGGCAGGCTCGGACCGGACGATGTCAGATCGAGCGCGAAATCGCTGGCGCCGTTCGGGTTGACGGTGCCGGCGGCCTTGCCGGAGATTTTTTGGCCCGACAGCGTCGCCTGATCCAGCACGACGCCGCCGGCCGTCGAATAGCTGCCGGCCGCATCGACATCGAGCGGTCCGAGCCCGGCCTGACGGGTCTGGCTGGTCTCGGCGCCGGCCAGTTTTGCATTAAAGCGAATGTCGGGATTTGCTGACGGCCCGGTGATTTGCGCCGTGCCGTCGAGCGTGCCCGCGGCATCGAGGCCGGGCGAAAAGCCATTGGCAAGCGCAGCCGGCAGCGCCGAGAAGGTCGCCGCCAGATCGAGCGTCTGGCCCGCCGTGCCCGACAGCGTCACCGAGCCGCCGCCGAGATCGACTACCAGCCTTTGAATGTTGGTTATGCCATCGGCAATGGTCAGGCTCGACGGCTCGGCGATCGCCACCTTGATGCCGCGCACCGTCGCCTCGCCGGACGCGATCTCGACGCTGGTCGCGCCCCCGGCAATCTTCGCCCGCCCGGCAGCTGTCGCCGGAATGCCTGATATCGTTGCGCCGCCGGTGAAATTCGTCCAGTCGCCGTCACGCTTGAGGTCGACGCCGATGCCACTGACGACGGTCGTTCCCGAGGTCACGCTCTCGGCCTTGATCGTGCCGGAGATCGCAGGGCTGTTGAGATAGTTGGCGATCAGTGCGCTGACGGTGACTGCCTTGGCTGCCACATCACCGCGCGCGATCGACACGCTGGCTGCATTGATGGTGACAGTGGGAGCCTCGCCGTCTTTGGCGAACACCACGGTGCCGCCGATATCGCCGGCCGCCGTCTGCCCGGCCAGCGACGCCAGCGGCGCGATATCGGGGGCGGAGATCGTCAGCGTCCCCAGCGGCAGGAATTTTTCATCGAGCGTGAGGTCGCCCGACACCTTGTTGTCGCCCAGCGCTACGCTGAGCCCCTTGATGGAGCGCTTGCCATCGCTCGTCACCAGCGCCGCCTTGATGGCGAGCGGCTGTTCGTCGACCGCGCCGGTCAGCGAGACATCTGCGGCCGGGCTCACAATGTCGGCCTTGCCCGATGCGGTCAGCTTGATGTCCTTGACGGTGCGGCCGGAGGCCGTCAGGCTGGCACTGTCGGCCGAAACCGAGAAATCCGGTGCGTTGCGCGCGCCGCTTGCCGTCAGCGCGAAATCGACCCCGCCGGCGATCGGCACGCCGACCAGCGAAGACAGCACCGAGACGTCGCCGAGCTTGCCCTTGATGTCGGCCTGGATATCGCTGCCTTGCGCGCTGGCGGTGCCGCTGGCGCTCAGCGAACCGGAAGTGAGTTCGATCGAGTTGGCGGCGAAAGAGCCCTGCGGATCGCGCGTCGCGGTCGCCGAGAATTTGACCCGTTCGCCAAGCAGCGAACTGATCTGCGGCGGCAGCGCCGTCGACACAGCATCCGCATTCATCTTCAGCGTCATGGCGAGATCGGCCAGCGTCACCTTAGCCGTCAGCCCGGCATTGAGAGCATCGCTGCGCAGCGTGCCTTCGTCGAGCGAAATCTCGTCCCTGCTGATCGAACCGGCAAGAGAGGCCGTCAGCTTGCCGGTGATCAGCGGCGCCAGCGTCGCCACGTCGGTCTTCAGCCCGGCCGCCGCCAGCGACACGCTGACCGGGCCGCTGCGGTTCTCGATGTCGAAACCGTCGGAATGGATCCGCGCATCGAGATTGTTCACCTGAGAACCGCCCGCAACCACCGAGACGAGCGAAGCGCCGGCATCGATCATCGGCGCCTTGCCGTCACCGAAGGCGCGCGCGGTCACATTGTTGATGGCCACCATGATCGGCTGCGCCTGGGTACCGACATTGACCGTGACCGGCTTGGCTTTGGCCACGAGTTCGACCGAAAGGTCACTGGCGCCCTTGGGGTCGACCATGCCGGCAGCGGTGCCATGAACTGCGTCGCTCTCGATCGCAGCGCGCTCGATGTCGACGCCGCCGGCCGCGGTCGCGGTGCCGGCTAGGTCGAAGCTGGTCTTGCCGGCAAACAGCGACTTGAACCGTTCCGGCAGGAAGCCTTCGAACGAACCGTCGCCCTTGGCCTCGATCCGGTTGCCCTTGTCGGTGAGCTGGTGCCGGCCGGTGAGCTGGGTAACGATCTGACCGTCGACCATGAAGGTGCCGATGCCGCTCCAGTTGGCCAGCGGCCCGGTGCCCGAGACGACGATGTTGACCGGCGGCGCGCCGGGTAGCTTGAGCAGGTTGGCGATGATGCCGCCGGCCGGCTCGGAAGCCTTGAGATCGAGGTCGAGCTTGTTTTCATCCGGCGCGAAGTGGATGTTGGCGTCGACATTGCCTTGCTTGCCGTCATGGCGGGTAACGTTGAGCACCGTCTGGATCGCCAGTGGCGACGCATCGACCTTGGCCGATCCCTTGGCCGCAAGTTCGGCAATGCCGCTGCCGGCAAGTTGCTGGCCGAGCGCGATCTCCGGCAAATCGATCGCTCTGATATCAAGCGAAACCGGCAGGCCGCCCGACCCGCTCTTGCTCGGCTCGGTGCTCGCCACAGGCAGCCGTGCCAATTCTATCCGTTCGGCCGCTATGCGGTCGGCGCTGAAATTCTTCGACAGCAGCGCCAGCGGCGACCAGTCGATGGCCACCTTGCGGGCCACCAGCCAGGCGCCCTCGCGGTCTTCCAGCACGACATGGTCGACCGTCAGCGCGCCGGACCAGATACCGTTAATGCCGCTGACCGTGACTTTGCTGTCCCTTGACGAGGCCATGTCAGAGATGATGCCGGCGAGATTTTCGCGGCCGCGCTCGGTCTTGGTCAGCACGACCAGCGCGCCGATGCCCGCCGCCGCCACGATCAGCAGCGTGTAGAAAAACAGGCGAAGGATGCGTTTCAAAATCTTCATCGTCAGAACGCCTGTCCGATCCCGGCATAGATGCCGAAACGCGGGTCGCCACGGTCGCGGTTGAGCGGCACGGCGGCGTCGATGCGCAGCGGCCCGAACGGCGTGATGTAGCGCAGGCCAACGCCCGCGCCGACCTTCACGTCGGAAAAGTCCGGCGTCGCTGTGGTCGAGACAGTGCCGGCGTCGACGAACGGCACGATGCCGATCGTGTCGGTCAGCGCAATGCGCATTTCGACCGATGTTTCGAAGAAGGAAAGCCCGCCGATCGGCTGATTGTCGATGTCCTTCGGTCCGATGCCCTGATAGGCATAGCCCCGCACCGAGCCGCCACCGCCGGAATAGAAGCGCCTGTCGGCTGGAACGTTCTGAAGGCCGGTGCCGACGATCGAACCCAGCGCGACGCGTTCGGCAAGCACGAATTTCGAGGCCGTGTCGAGCGACTGATAGGCCGACCCCTCGCCCCTGAGCTTGAGGAAGGCGGCGCCGCTCAGAATGNGCTCAGAATGTCGTAGCTCGGTTCGGCATAGGCCAGAACCCTGAAGCCGCTGGTCGGATTGAGCCGGTTGTCCCTGTTGTCATAGACATATTGCAGCGGAATGCTGGCGATCAGGTATTTGTGCTTGCCGAAGGCGTCGGTGATCCTGGAATAGTCCAGCGCGATTTCAGCCGAAACCGTCTGCTTCTTGTCGATCTCATAGGACAGGCCGGTGCTGCCCTTGACCGAGAAATGGTCGTAGGCATCGGGATGTTCGAGGACGGTCTTGACGCTGGCGATGAATTTCGAGGCCGGCCCGACCACGCCCGGCTTCTCGAACATGATGCCGGCATTGTAGTTGAGCTCGCTGAGATCGTTGCTGCCGATGCCGCTGATCTTGCCCTCGATGCGCAGCTTTTCGGCCCGGCCGAACAGATTTCGGTGGCCCCAATAGCCTTCCAGGCCTAGCCCTTCGGTGTTGGAGAAAGTGCCGCCAACGCCGAAATAGCGTGGTTTGCGCTCGCTGACCTGAACGCCGATCGGAATGTTGCCGTCGGCGTCGAGACTGTCGGCTTCCTTCAGCGTCACGCTGTTGAACACTTCGAGCCTCAGCAGCCGGTCGCGGGCATCGTCGATCTCGTCGGGCGAATATTGCCGGCCGCGTTTCAGCCCGGTCATATATTCGGTGAACTCGCGATTGACCTTCTCGGTGCCATCGACGGTGGTGTCGCCATAACCGGCAACCGGCCCGGCGGCCACCGTCAGCGTCACGTCGAGCGTCGAGGTGGTGTGCTCGGCCACGACCTGCCTGTCGGTGATCCGGGCCAGCGGCCGGCCCTCCTGCTTCAGCGCCCGCACGATCAGCGCCTCGGCCTTGAGCACGGCGCCCGAGCCGGCATCGCCGCCGGCTATCAGGCCGAAATCGGCGCTCGCCAGCCCGGCGGCATCGCCCTCCAGCCGAATATTGCCGAGCGTGAATTTGGGCCCGCTCGAGATGCTGATCACCACCGGGATCGGCTGCGGACCCGTAAATTCGGCATCGGGCGGCAAATCGTCGAGCGCCTTGCCCTGGATGGTGATAGTGACGACGCCTTCATAACGGGCGTCGGCATAAAGCGCGGCGACCAGCTGTTCGCGGTCGCTACGCGCCTTCGCCAAAAGGCCGAGCGAGCCGGAAACCGGGCGGTCTTCGTCGGATTTCAGCGACGAGGCGTTTTCGAGCTTCTTGACCAGGTCCTTGTCGGCATCGGGCGCTTCGATGGTCACCGCATAGCGCAGCGGGTCGACGATATCGGCGTCCTCGTCATTCGAAGAGCCCCACAATTTGATGCCGAAGAGCTCGAAGGCGGCCGCCGACCCCGATTCGGCAACGAGCACGGTCGAGCACGCCAACGCCACAATCAGCGCACGCGAAAGCGTGCGCCGTGGCGCACTTACCTTCGACATCTGCGCTTCATACGCCGGCATCAGGACAACCTAGGTTACAAAACTAAAATTGGAATGAAGTTTTGAAGCGCTCGTAAAGGGGCCACAATCCAATTGTCTGAAATAGGCAGGGCTTGGAATTCACACCTTCTGCGTTTTCGCAAGAAAGCGTGATCCCTTTCCCGTGGATGAACTATCGGCATACCGGTCATTGGCCGGTTTGGGAACCGTTGGCGGGCGGAAACCTGCCCGTCCTCGTGTTGACAAGCTTGACTGAAGCTTGAACATGCCGCGGACGTAGCAGTGTCTGGAGGGTGTTATGGCGATGCGCGCGGCGGCTCGTGGTCTGTCGATCTTGATTCTTCTCATTTTCGCCTGGGGGTCTGTAGCGCAAGCGGCCGAAGCCCGCCGGGTGGTGACCTCAAATAATTCCGACTATTTCGGCTTCGATCTCAGATCGGACCAGAATGTCAGCCTCGATCAGTGCAAGACGACATGCCTCGGCGACCCCGCCTGCCGCGCCTTTACTTACAACAACAAGGCCAAATGGTGCTTCCTAAAATCCGACTATAACCAGTTGAAACCCTTCAGCGGCGCGGTCGCGGGCAAGGTCGTCAATGTCGATGGCGACCCCGATATCGGCGCCCCGCCGGAACTCGCCTTCTTCCCCAACTGGATGGCCGACCAGGCCCAGCAATACCGCAACAAGCTGACCGATCCGGCCTATGACAAGCCGACCGACGGGCTGGAATCACTCCGCGCCGCCGCCGAACAGGCTGCACTGACCGGCGACCATGGCCAGGCCATGAACAAATACGAGGCCGCGGTCTCGGTCCTGCCTGACGACGGCCAGCTTTGGCTCGGTCTGGCGCGTGAAACGCTTGCCATACAGCCGGCCAACGGCACCTCCGAATCCTACAATCTGCCGGTCAAAGGCACCTCCGCCGCCATCAACGCCTACAAATTGCTGCGCACCACCAAGACCCGCGCCGAAGTGCTGGCGCTGCTCGGCAACGGCCTCGACCGCCGCGATCTCTACCGTCCAGCCCTGCAGGCTTATGAAGCCAGCCTCGCGCTGGTCAGTTCGCCGGCGGTCAAGGCCGAATATGAGGATCTCAAGGCCCGCAAGGGCTTCCGCGTCATCGATCACTCGATCGACGCCGACACCAGCGCGCCGCGCATTTGCGCGCAGTTTTCCGAGGAGCTGGTCAAGACCGGCGTCGACTACGCCCAGTTCGTCACCGTCGACAACCAGCCGCCCAAGGGCGTCGAGGCCAAGGACAAGCAGATCTGCGTCGAAGGCCTGGAGCACGGCCAACATTACGAAGTGACCTTCCGCGCCGGCCTGCCGGCCGCCATTGGCGAGGTCACCGCCGCTCCGGTCGTGCTGTCGATCTATGTGCAGGACCGCGCGCCGTCCGCCCGCTTCACCGGCGACAGCTTCGTGCTGCCCGCCGGCGCCCGCCGCGGCATCCCGGTCGTCACCGTCAACATGAATGCCGCGCAGATGAAGCTCTACCGCATCGGCGATCGTTCGCTGGCGCAGCTTCTGTCCGGCTATCAGTTCCTGAAGCAGCTCGACGGCTATGATATCTCCAGCATTTCCGACCAGATGGGTGAGCCGGTCTGGCAGGGGCAGCTCGATATCGCCAACGACCTCAACAAGGACGTCACGACTTCGTTCCCGGTCGACGAAGCCTTGCCGCAGCGCAAGCCCGGCGTCTACGTGCTGACCGCGCAAGCGGTAAATGAAAATGACGAGGACAATTACAATTCGCTTGCCACGCAGTGGTTCGTCGTCTCGGACATCGGCCTGTCGACCTATACCGGCCAGGATGGCCTCAATGTCTTTGCCCGCTCGCTCGGAACCGCCAAGCCGATCGCCGGCGCCGAACTGACGCTGCTGGCCAGGAACAATGAACTCCTCGGCACAGCCACGTCGGACGCCGAAGGCCATGCTGTCTTCAACCCCGGCCTGACGCGCGGCGACGGCGGCATGATGCCGGCCGTTCTGATGGCCAAGCAGGGCGACAACGATTTCGTCTTCCTCGACATGGGCCGCGCCGGCTTCGATCTGTCCGATCGCGGCGTCGCCGGACGCGCCGCACCGGGCGCGCTCGATGTCTATGCCTGGACCGAACGCGGCATCTACCGCGCCGGCGAGGATGTGCATGTCGCAGCCCTTGCCCGCGACGGCGCCTCCAAAGCGGTGGAAAACCTGCCGCTGACCTTCATCTTCACCCGTCCCGACGGCGTCGAGAACCGCCGCATCGTTGCCGATGGCGTCTCGGCCGGCGGCTATGCCGTCGACCTGCCGCTGGAAGCCAACGCCATGCGCGGCACCTGGACGGTGTCGATCTATACCGATCCCAAGCAGGCGGCCGTTTCCAGCCAGATGTTCCTGGTCGAAGACTTCGTGCCGGATCGCATCGAGTTCGACATGAAGTCCGACAAGCAGGAGATCGCACAGGGCGAAACCGCCAACATCGACATTGACGGCCGCTTCCTCTATGGCGCGCCGGCCGCCGGCCTCGCGCTCGAAGGCGAGCTGACGCTGTCGACGGCGCGCGACTGGGACCGTTTCGCCGGCTATTCGTTCGGCCTTGCCGACGAGCAGTCGGCCGAGCCTTCGGTCACCCCGTTCACCGGTCTGCCGGTGGTCGGCGACGACGGCAAGGCGACCTTCCCGGTCACGGTCGACCAATTGCCCGCGACCACCAAGCTGGTCGACGCCAAGGTCACGGTTCGCATGCGCGAAACCGGCGGCCGCGCCATCGAGCGCTCGCTCAACATCGGCATCCGCCCGCAAGGCCACATGATCGGCATTCGTCCGGATTTCGCCGACAATGAGGTGCCGCAGGGCGGCACCGCCAAATTCAGCCTCATCGCGGTCGATCCCGACGGCAAGCGCGAGACGCTGAAGGGCGCGCAGTGGTCGCTGGTCAAGGTCGAACGCAATTACCAGTGGTATCGCAACAACAACTCGTGGAACTACGAACCGGTCACCTTCACCAAATCGATCGCCAACGGCCAGGTCGATCTCAGCGCCGATGCCGAGGCGACCGTGACGATGCCGGTCGACTGGGGCCAGTACCGGCTCGAGATCGAGACTGCCGATCCCGAGGGCCCGGCGACCAGCTATGAGTTCGACGCCGGCTGGTATGTCTCCTCGACCTCCACCGAAACGCCTGACGGGCTCGAGATCGCTCTCGACAAGGACAGCTATGCCGTCGGCGACGTGGCCAAGCTGAAAGTGTCGCCGCATTTTGCCGGCGAACTGCTGGTCACCATCGGCGCCGACAAGCTGCTCAAGACCGTCACGGCAACCGTGCCGGCCGGCGGCAGCACGGTCGAGATCCCGGTCGGCGACGACTGGGGCGCCGGCGCCTACATCACCGCAACCCTGTTCCGGCCCGGCGATGCGCAGGAAACCCGCATGCCGGCGCGCGCCATCGGCGTAAAATGGCTGACGGTCGACCCAGGCTCGAAAAAGCTCGCGGTTACCCTGACGCCGCCGGACAAGACGATGCCGCGCCAGCAGCTGTCGATCCCGGTTTCGGTCGCCGGCGTAGCGCCGGGCAGCAATGCCTATGTCACGGTCGCTGCCGTCGATGTCGGCATTTTGAACCTCACCAACTACAAGGCGCCGGATCCGGAGGGCTGGTATTTCGGCCAGCGCATGCTCGGGCTCGAAGTCCGCGACATCTATGGCCGTCTCATCGACGGCTCGCTCGGCACCAGCGGCAAGCTCAGGACCGGCGGCGACGGCGCCTCGATGCAGCCGCAAGGCAGTCCGCCGACCGAAAAGCTGGTCGCCTTCTTCTCCGGCCCGGTCCAGCTCGACGCCGACGGCAAGGCGAGGATCGACTTCGACATCCCGCAGTTCAACGGCACCGTGCGCGTCATGGCCGTCGCCTGGACCAAGGAGGCCGTCGGCCATGCCACGACCGATGTCATCGTGCGCGATCCGGTGGTGATCACCGCCGGCCTGCCCCGCTTCCTGGCGCCTGGAGATGCAGCGATCATGCGGCTCGATGTCGCCGACACCGACGGTCCGGAGGGCGACTATGCCCTGTCGATCGCCACGACCGGCGACCTCTCGACCGGCGACAAGCCGTTGCCCGAAAAGCTGACTCTCGCCAAGGGCAAGCGCCAGACGCTGACCGTGCCGCTGGTTGCACAGACGGCGGGTAATGCCTCGATCACCATCAAGCTCGCCCATGGCGACGGCACCTCCGTCGAGCAGACGCTGTATGTCCCGGTGCGTCCGGCGCAATTGCCGGTCACCACCCGTCTGGTCGTCGACCTCAAGGGTAATGGCGGCTCTCTGCGCGTCGACAAGGAGCTGCTCGCGGCAAGCCTGCTCGACGGCGCCTCGATCAGCGTCGGCGTTTCGCAGGCTGCCGCCTTCGACGTGCCGTCACTGCTGATGACGCTCGACCGCTACCCCTATGGTTGCGCCGAGCAGACCACCAGCCGCGCCATGCCGCTTCTCTACGTCAACGATCTGGCGTCCGGCGTTGGCATGCAAAGCGATCCCGAACTGCACGGCCGCGTGCAGGCCGCCATCTACAAGGTGCTGAGCTACCAGGCTTCGGCCGGCAGCTTCGGCCTGTGGGGTCCGGGCTCCGGCGACCTGTGGCTTGACTCTTACGTCACCGACTTCCTGACCCGGGCGCGCGAGCAGAACTACGACGTGCCGGCGCTGGCGATGAGCCAGGCGCTGAGCAATCTGCAAAACTCGGTCGGTTACGACCAGGACGTCCAGGATCGCGGCAGCGAAATCGCCTACGCGCTCTATGTTCTGGCCCGCAACAAGAAGGCCTCGGTCGGCGATCTGCGCTACTACGCCGACACCAAGCTCGAAGCCTTCTCGAGCCCGATGGCCGTCGCCCAGTTGGCGGCGAGCCTGGCGCTCTACGGCGACGCGCAGCGTTCGGAAGCAACCTTCCAGACGGCGCTGCAGCTGGCCAAGTCGACCACCGAATACGACTACTACCGGTCCGACTATGGCTCGCGGCTGCGTGATGGCGCCGCGATCCTGGCGCTCGCCGCCGAATCGAAGCCGGTGCCGACCATCGTGCCGGAGCTGATCCGGCTGGTGGCAAGGGAACGCGCCGATGCCCGCTGGACCAGCACGCAGGACGAGTCCTGGATGCTTCTGGCGGCCCGCGCGCTGAAGTCGGGCAACGACTCGATCACGCTGTCGGTCAACGGCGCGCCGCATGCAGGTGGATATTCCAACCACCTCAGCGGCACCGACATTGCCGACAGCCCGCTGACCATCGCCAACACCGGCGCCACGCCGCTGCAGGCGGTCGTCACCACGGTCGCCTCGCCGGTAGAGCCCTTGCCGGCCGGCGGCGACGGCTTCACCATCGACCGCACCTACTACAAGCTCGATGGCACCGAAGCCAACGTCACCGAGGCGACGCAGAACGAACGCTACGTGGTCGTGCTCAAGGTTTACGAGCAGAACCGCTGGCCTTCGCGCCTGCTGATCACCGACCTGTTGCCGGCCGGCTTCGAGATCGACAATCCGGGCCTTGTCTCCAGCGCCCAATTGTCGAACTTCACCTGGCTGGCGCAAACGGACGCAGCCCATCTCGAATTCCGCGACGACCGTTTCGTCGCGGCATTCAATCCCAATGACGGCGATGGCGACCGCAACATCATGCTGGCCTACGTCGTGCGTGCGGTAACGCCGGGCACCTATGCCCATCCGGCAACCACGGTGGAGGACATGTACCGGCCGCAATATTCGGCCCGCACCGCCACCGGCATGATGGAGATCAAGGCGCCGTAAGGCGCCTTGACGAAGATGAACACGCCGATGTCCGCGACCATCTCCTTCTCCCCGCTATGCGGAGAGAAGGAGCCGGCAGGCGGATGAAGGGCACCACCATGCTCTCCAGAAAATTTCTCCGTCGAACAGGCATCGCCGCCGCCTCCCTCGTCGGCATTGCGGCGATCGCTGCCGCTTCTCTCTGGGAACTCGACCGCGCTTTTCCGCCGCCGCTGCCCGGAAGGCTCACCGTCTCCACCGAGGTCCAGGACCGCGACGGCCAGCTGTTGCGCGCCTTCGCCACGCCGGACGGTTACTGGCGGCTCGACACTCATCTCGACCAGGTCGACAAGCAGTTCGTCGACATGCTGGTCACCTATGAAGACAAGCGCTTCTGGGACCATGATGGCGTCGATGTGCTGGCGCTGGCGCGCGCCGCCGGCCAGTTCGCCACCAGCGGCCATATCGTCTCCGGCGGCTCGACCCTGTCGATGCAGCTTGCCCGGCTGATCGAGCCACGCGAAAACCGCAGCCTCGGCTCGAAGATCAAGCAGATGCTGCGTGCCATCCAGATCGAGCGGCGGCTGTCTAAGCAGGAGATCCTCGAACGCTACCTGACCTTGGCGCCCTATGGCGGCAATCTCGAAGGCGTGCGCGCTGCCTCGCTTGCCTATTTCGGCAACGAGCCGAAGCGGCTGACGGTTTCGGAAGCAGCCCTCTTGGTGGCGCTGCCGCAATTGCCGGAAAAGCGCCGGCCCGACCGCAATCTCACCATTGCGCATGCCGCCCGTGACCGCGTGCTGACCCGCATGGTTTCGGCTGGCCTGCTTGGCGAGCGCGAGGCCGCGCGCGCAGCGCTCGATGATGTCTCGGGCTTGCGCCGCAAACTGCCGGCGCTGGCGCCGCACGCCGCCTATGCCATGTTGCCCAAGGCCATACCCGGCAAGCCGCTGCAGCTGACTATCCGCAAAAGCGTCCAGCAAGGACTGGAGCAGGTGGCGCGCGATGCCGCCATCAAGCTTGGGCCGCGCCTCTCCGTCGCCATGGTGATGGCCGATGCCCGCACCGGCGACATCCTCGGCGAAGTCGGTTCGGCCGATTTCTTCGACGCCAGCCGCTCCGGCTGGATCGACATGACCAAGATCGTGCGTTCGCCCGGTTCGACGCTGAAGCCGTTCATCTATGGCCTCGCCTTCGAGCAGGGGCTGGTGGCCCAGGAAATGCTGATCGAGGACAGTCCGGTCGATTTCGGCGGCTACCGGCCAAAGAATTTCGACATGGGCTATCAGGGGGATGTCTCGATCCGCCAGGCGCTGCAGCTGTCGCTCAACGTTCCGGCGATCCGCGTGCTCGACTCGGTCGGCCCGGCACGGCTGATGGCGCGCTTCCGCCAGGCCGGCGTCAGCCCGGTGCTACCGGTCAACGAGGCGCCGGGCCTCGCCATCGGCCTCGGAGGCGTCGGCGTAACGCTGCGCGATCTCGTCCAGCTCTATACCGGCCTCGCCAATGGCGGGAAGGCAAACACGCTGCATGACGGCACCGAGCCGGCCAATGCCGAGCGCACCACCGCCACCATCCTCGACGCCCAGGCGAACTGGCAGATCACCGACATATTGTCGGGCGTAAAGCCGCCCGAGGGCGCCTTGCAGCGCGGCATCGCCTACAAGACCGGCACGTCCTACGGCTATCGCGATGCCTGGTCGGTCGGCTTCGACGGCCGCTACGTGCTGGGTGTTTGGGTCGGCCGCGCCGATGCCGGTGCGGTGCCCGGCCTGTCCGGCTATGTCTCGGCCGCCCCCATCCTGTTCGAGGGCTTCGTCCGTTCAGGCCTCACCGCCGTCCCGTTGCCCAGCCAGCCGGCCGGCGTCGTCAAGGCCAGGCGCGAAGACCTGCCGGTGACATTGGCGCGCTTCGGCGCCGGCGCCGACGGACTGGTGCAGGCAGGCCCGACGGAACCGGCGCCAACGATCATTTTCCCGCCCAACGGCGCCCGCGTCGATCTCGCCACCAATTCCGCCGAGGCCTCGCCGCTGGTGCTGAAACTGCAAGGCGGCCGCGCGCCGTTCCGCTGGCTGGCCAATGGCAAGCCGCTCGTCGGCATCGACCGCCGCCGCACCGCGACCTGGCTGCCCGACGGCGCTGGCTATTCGACGCTCACCGTCATCGACGCCGTGGGACGCGCGGCAAGCGTGAAGGTGTTCGTTGAATAGAGGGCGCCAAGCGGTAAAGGGGATTGGGCTTCTTCGCCCGAGGCCCGGCGCGAGGGGTGTGCCGAAGCGCTTGCATCGAGGATTGGCCTTAGCCGTATCCATGTTCGTTTCGACTTGCTCCCCCGCCGCCGCCGATCCCCTGCCCGCCGGCTTCGTCCGCCTGGCCGATGTCGATCCCTCGATCCGCCAGGACATCCGCTATGCCGGCCTGGAAAATTTCCTGCATCGCAAGGCCGATGGCTACGACGCCCCAGTCTGCATCCTCACGAAGCAAGCTGCGCAAGCGCTGTCCGGCGTGCAGAAAGCGCTCGCCGCCGACGGCCTGACGCTGGTCGTCTTCGACTGCTACCGCCCGGCCTGCGCCGTTGCCGACATGGGCAAATGGACCAGAGAGGGCGGCCCGCCCGATCCGCAATGGTACCCTCTGGTGCCGCGCGGCGACCTCATCGCCAAGGGCTATATCGGCGAATTGTCCACCCATTCGCGCGGCTCGACCGTCGATGTCGCCATCGCCCGCAGCGACGGCAAGAACAAGTCATCCGCCGCTTGCGGCGCGGCCGGCGCCGGCACGCTCGATTTCGGCACCAGCTTCGACTGTTTCGACCCGGCGAGCGAAACCGCCCATCGCCCATTGGCGGCAGAAGCAGCGGCAAACCGCAAAAAGCTGCTCGACGCCATGCGCGCCGGCGGCTTCAAGAATTATGCGCGCGAGTGGTGGCACTACACGCTTCGGGATGAGCCGTTTCCAAAACTGCGCTTCGATTTTCCCATCACTGCGGGCTGAAGTGCCCGGTGCTACAGCGAGCCTTCCCTCGCTCGGCCTTGCTTCTGCGGTGTCAGCTCCTAGATAGCGTCAAACCGGCCGGATTCGGGTTAGACCAATATGAGGAAAATATTTCCTTCCGAAACCCAATATCGGCGAAAATTTCCTTCGGGGGGACAAAAAATGCAACGTTGAATGCATCTAATTTCTATCAATTCGATAGAGTTCAGCCGTCATCAACGGAGGCGGAAATGACCAAACCTCATTTCAAGAAACTGCTCGGCGCACTGGTCGCCACATCGATCCAGTTCGGCACGCTCGGTTTCGCGTTTGCCGATACGACCATTCTGAACGTGTCCTACGACCCGACACGCGAACTCTACAAGGCCTATGACGAAGCCTTCGTCGCACACTGGAAGGCCGAGACCGGCGAGACGGTCACCATCCAGCAATCGCATGGCGGCTCCGGCGCCCAGGCCCGCGCCGTGATCGACGGCCTCGATGCCGATGTGGTCACGCTGGCGCTCGAAGGCGACATCAACGCCATCGTCACCAAGTCGAAGAAGATCAACCCGGACTGGCGCAAGAAGTTCGAGAACAATTCGGCGCCGTACACCTCGACCATCATCTTCCTGGTCCGCAAGGGCAACCCGAAGGGCATCCACGACTGGAGCGATCTGGTCAAGGACGGCGTCCAGGTGATCACGCCGAACCCCAAGACCTCCGGCGGTGCCCGCTGGAACTACCTTGCCGCCTGGGCCTATGCCAACGCCAATGATGGCGGCGACGAAGCCAAGAACAAGGAATTCGTCGGCAAGCTCTACGCCAATGCTCCGGTGCTCGACACCGGTGCGCGCGGCTCGACGGTCACCTTCGCGCAAAAGGGCATCGGCGACGTGCTGATCGGCTGGGAAAACGACGCCTATCTGGCGCTCAATGAATTCGGAGCCGACAATTTCGAGATCGTCTATCCCCCGACCTCGATCCTGGCCGAGCCGCCGGTGGCGATCGTCGACGCCAATGTCGATGCCAAGGGCACCCGCAAGGTCGCCGAAGCCTATCTCGGCTGGCTCTATTCCAAGGAAGCCCAGACGATCATCGCCAAGAACCACTATCGTCCGGCCAAGCCCGAGCTGGTGGATGCGGCTGACATTCCGAAGACGCCCGAAATCAAGCTGATCTCCATCGACGATCCGCTTTTTGGCGGCTGGAAGAAGGCACAGCCTTATCATTTCGGCGATGGTGGTATATTCGACCAGATCTACAAGCCGGCCCAGTAGGATTTAGATCAGGACGACATGACCATAGCACCCGCCAAGGCGGGGTGGCGATTCAGACAGCCGAGTGTCATTCCGGGTTTCGGATTGACGCTCGGCTTCTCGCTTGCCTACCTCACGCTCATCATCCTCATCCCCCTGTCGGGCCTGATCTGGCGCTCGGCAGCCCTCGGCTGGACCGATTTCTGGGCGATCGCCACCGACCGCCGGACCATCAACGCACTCGAAATCAGCTTCGGCACAGCCTTCATCGCAGCCGCCGTCAACGTCGTCTTCGGCACGCTCGTCGCCTGGGTGCTGGTGCGCTACCGCTTCCCCGGCCGCCGCGTCGTCGACGCCATGGTCGACCTGCCCTTCGCGCTGCCGACCGCGGTCGCGGGCATTGCGCTGACCACTCTTTATGCGCCCAATGGCTGGATCGGCCATCTCCTGGCGCCGCTCGGCATCAAGGTCGCCTACACGCCGCTCGGCATCGTCGTGGCGCTTGTCTTCATCGGCCTGCCGTTTGTCGTGCGCACGGTGCAGCCGATCATGGAAGAGATCGACAAGGAAGTGGAGGAAGCCGCCGCGACGCTCGGCGCCAACCGCTTCCAGATCATCACCCGCATCCTGTTTCCCGGCCTGGCGCCGGCCATCATCACCGGCTTCTCACTCGCCTTCGCGCGCGGCGTCGGCGAATACGGCTCGGTCATCTTCATCGCCGGCAACCTTCCCTACAAGTCGGAGATCGCACCGCTTCTGATCGTCATCCGGCTCGAGGAGTACAATTATCCGGCGGCCACCGCGATCGCGGCGATCATGCTTTTGCTGTCGTTCGTGATGCTGCTGGTCATCAACCTGGCGCAGTCATGGAGTCGCAAGCGCTATGGCTGACCCCGAGATCAAATCCTACGAACCGCATCACGAGAGCCGGTCGGCGGCGGTGACCGAAAGCCGGCCGGTGCGGCTGCTGCTGATGGCGGTGGCCTTCGCCTTCCTCGCCATCTTCCTGCTGCTGCCGCTGATCATCGTCTTCCACGAGGCGCTGGCGAAAGGCATTGGCGCCTACACGGAATCGCTCTCCAATCCCGATACGCGCTCGGCGATCCGGCTGACGCTGCTGGTGGCGGTGATCGCCGTTCCGCTCAACGTCGTCTTCGGCATTTCGGCTGCCTGGGCGATCGCCAAGTTCGAGTTCAAGGGCAAGGCTTTTCTAACCACGCTGATCGACCTGCCCTTCTCGGTCTCGCCGGTCATTTCCGGCCTGGTCTATGTGCTTTTGTTTGGCGCTCAGGGACTGTTCGGTGAATGGCTGAAGGCGCACGGCATCCAGATCTTGTTCGCCGTGCCCGGCATCGTGCTCGCGACCATCTTCGTCACCTTCCCCTTCGTTGCCCGCGAACTGATCCCGCTGATGCAGGAACAGGGCAACGGCGACGAGGAAGCCGCGCTCTCTCTGGGCGCCAATGGCTGGCAGACCTTCTGGTACGTGACGCTGCCCAACGTCAAATGGGGATTGCTCTACGGCGTGCTTCTGTGCAACGCCCGCTCGATGGGCGAATTCGGCGCGGTCTCGGTCGTGTCGGGCCACATACGCGGGCTGACCAACACCATGCCGTTGCATGTCGAAATCCTCTACAACGAGTACAACGCCGTCGGCGCTTTTGCCGTCGCTTCGCTGCTTGCCGGCCTGGCGCTGGTCACGCTGGTCTTGAAAACACTTCTCGAGATGCGCTACGGCGCCGAGATCGCCGCGACGCGCGGGCACTGACTAAATGCATGTCGCCCAAGACTGGGAACCGGTTTTGGGACAACGACATGCACCAAATTACTGAGGGATCTACATGGAAGTTCGCGTTGCCAACGTACGCAAGGAGTTTGACCGGTTTCCGGCCCTCCATGACGTATCGCTTGACATCAAGTCGGGTGAGCTGATCGCGCTGCTTGGGCCATCCGGCTCCGGCAAGACGACGCTGCTGAGGCTTATCGCCGGCCTGGAGCGGCCGACGCGCGGAAAGATCTTCTTCGGCGACGAGGACGCCTCGCACCGCTCGATCCAGGAGCGCAATGTCGGCTTCGTCTTCCAGCACTATGCGCTCTTCCGGCACATGACGGTCGCCGACAATATCGGCTTCGGCCTCAAGGTGCGGCATGGACCGTCGCGACCACCGGCGGCCGAAATCCGCCGACGCGCCTCCGAACTGCTCGATCTCGTTCAGCTTTCCGGCCTGGAAAAGCGCTATCCGGCGCAACTTTCGGGTGGCCAGCGCCAGCGCGTGGCGCTCGCCCGGGCCATGGCCATCGAGCCCAAGGTGCTGTTGCTCGACGAGCCGTTCGGCGCGCTCGATGCGCAGGTGCGCCGGGAACTGCGCCGCTGGCTGCGCGAGATCCATGACCGTACCGGCCACACCACCGTCTTCGTCACCCACGACCAGGAAGAGGCGCTCGAGCTTGCCGACCGCGTCGTGGTGATGAGCCAGGGCCGCATCGAGCAGGTCGGCTCCGCCGACGAGATCTACGACACGCCGAACTCGCCCTTCGTCTACTCCTTCATCGGCGAATCGAGCATGCTGCCGGTCAAGGTTGAGAATGGCGAGATCTGGCTCGCCGACCGTCCGATCGGCGTGTCGGCGCCGCACGCACCCGAGGGCGATGCGACGCTGTACTTCCGCCCGCACGATATCGAACTGCTCGACGGCTGCAGCGGCTGCATCGCCGGCACGGTCGCCGCCAGCCGCCGCGTCGCCGGCACAAGACGCGTCGAACTGGAAATCGGCGGCGAGCGCCAGCGCGTCGAGATCGAACTGCCTGTGGACCATCCTGCGGCGCAGAAGAGCCGGGTGGCGTTCAGGCCGAGGCGCTGGAAGCTTTTCCCGGCGGCATAGACATCGATCCGGCGCTACTCCAGCCAGTTCTCGACCGTCAGGCCCTTGATCCGACGGAACTCGGTGTTGGCCGTCACCAGTGTCGTCCCCAACACACAGGCATGGGCAGCAATGAAAAGATCATTGTGGCCGATTGGCTGGCCTCTGGCCTCCAGCTCGGCACGAAGTGCTCCGTATTCGTTATCCATCGGCACATCGAGCGGCAACACAGGAACCTCGGCGAGCAATTCCTCCACCTTGGCGAGCAGCTTGGCCGATCTCTTGCGGGCGCAGCCATAACGCAGCTCCGAGGCGACAACGATGCTGGTGCACAGGGCACCGTCTCCCGCGCGAACCGCCGCACTGGCAGCCTTGCCGGCAGGGTTTCGGATCATGTCGCTGAGAATGTTGGTGTCCAGCATGAACCGAATCAAAAGATATCCTCAGGCCCCACGGGCGCATCATGGATCTCGGGAAAGTCGTCTTCAGGACCAAGCGGCGGCTCTTTCGCCCATTGGGTGAGCAAGGCGGTGAGGCCTGGTTGACGGACCGGCTCGATGATCAGCCGGTCGCCATCGCGGCTGATCAGGACCTTCTCGCCAGGCAGCTCGAATTCGACAGGGATGCGAACCGCCTGACTGCGGTTGTTGCGAAACAACTTCGCCTCCCTGGACGGTGGTATTGAGTGACGGTGCTGCGGCATGGCAGCCTCCCCTGTCTGTTCCACTTGTATATGCCATTTGTATATGCCACTCGGCCTCGAATTGCAAACCACAGAAAACCCCAACGCATCGGCATTTCGGCTGGAATGAAATTTCGCCGATAACCTGCTTCAGCGATTTCTTTTTCGCTGCAACGCCATACGTCTGCCCCGTGTGCCTCGCAGTACACCCTCCGGCCCAGCTATGTTCTGGCAACGCATTGCACATCGGAGCCTGTTTTCATAAAGCGATTTTTCCTCAGCGTCGCCACTGTCGCCGGCCTGATCCTCGCCTGTTCGCAGGCCTGGTCGGCCGACAAATTGCTCAACGCTTCCTATGATGTCGGCCGCGAATTGTTCGCCCAGGTGAACAAGGCTTTCGTCGCCGGCCATCCGGGCTTCACCGTCGACCAGTCGCACGCCGGCACCTCAGCGCAAGCGCGCGCCATTGCCGAAGGCCTCGGCGCAGATGTCGTCACCTTCAACCAGGTCACCGACATCGACTTTCTGGTCAAGAAAGGCCTCGTCTCCGCCGACTGGCAGAAGGATTTCCCCGACAACGCCTCGCCCTTCTATTCGCTCCCATCCTTTCTCGTCCGCGCGGGCAACCCCAAGCACATCAAGGACTGGAACGACCTCGTGCGCGACGACGTGCAGGTGATCTTCCCCAACCCCAAGACGTCGGGCAATGCGCGCTACACCTATCTGGCCGCAACCGCCTACGCCAAGGAAGCCTTCAAGGGCGACGACGCCAAGGTGAAGGAGTTCGTCACCAAGCTGTTCAACAACGTGCCGATCTTCGACACCGGCGGGCGCGCCGCCACCACCACCTTCGTGCAGCGCGAGATCGGCGACGTGCTGATCACCTTCGAGTCGGAAACGCGCGGCATCCGCAAGGAGTATGGCAACGACAAGTTCGAACAGGTCACGCCAACGGTCAGCCTGCTCGCCGAATTCCCGGTGGCGATCGTCGACAAGGTCGCCGACGAGCACGGCAGCCGTGACCTCGCCAAGACCTATCTCGACTTCCTCTACACGCCCGAGGGCCAGACCATCGCGGCTGAAAATGGCCTGCGCGCCCGCAACGCTGAAGTCGCGGCAAAATACAAGGCCGACTTCCCCGATGTCCGCCTGCTGACGGTGGAAGACGTCTTTGGCGGCTGGGACAAGGTACAGAAGGAGCACTTCGCCGCCGGCGGTCTGCTCGACCAGACCTATGGCAGCCGCTGATATCAGCAGCGTTCGACCTCACCTCACAAGAAAGCCGGCGCTTTGCCGGCTTTTTTGATTTCGCGCGCCGACAAACGGCTTTCAGGCGGAATCTGTCGCGATCGGCGAAAACGTTACAAAGAATCAACGCCTTTGTGCCTAACATCTCAACCGGGCGGCTTGTTCTACGCGAAACCGGGTTGTTCAGGCGAAACGTCATGATTTGCACACAAACAACCGCCAGATGCGGGTGGTTGGGGTTTTCATGAACTGAAGCGGGCATGCTTACCAAAAAAGGCAAATACGGCCTCAAGGCCCTCGTGCATCTTTCCGGCCTGCCGGTCGGCCAGCTTGCATTCGTCAACGACATCGCGATCGCCAACAACATCCCGAAGAAATTTCTGGATGCCATTCTGGGCGAGCTGCGCAATGCCGGTTTCGTCCTCAGTCGCAAGGGCAAGGAAGGCGGTTATCGCCTCGCCCGGCCGGCTTCCGAAATCAAGATCGGCCACGTCGTGCGCGTGCTGGACGGCCCGCTCGCTCCCATACCCTGCGCCAGCCGCACGCAATACCAGCGCTGCGAGGATTGCGACGAGGCGACCTGCCAGGTCCGGCACATGATGCTGGAAGTGCGCCAGGCGATCGCCGAAGTGCTGGACAATCGCAGCCTCGCCGCCATGCGCGACGCCGACAATGATGATTTTCCGGTCGAGCTGACATCGCAGATCTAAATTAGAGCATGGTCCCGAAAAGTGGGAACCGGTTTTCGGACAAGATCATGCTCAAATGAGAGTCCTCAGACCAGGCCGAGCTTGCCGGCCAGGCCGACGCGCTGGATCTTGCCTGTGGGACCCTTGGGTATCTCCTGAAGAAACAAGATGTGGCGCGGCACCTTGAACTCGACAATGCGGCTGCGCGCGAAATCGCGTATCTCATCGGCGTCGGCGATGGCGCCCTCGGCCAGCACGATAGCCGCACCCACCTCCTCGCCGAGCATGGCATGCGGCACGGCGAAGGTCACCGCCTGCGCCACCAGCGGATGATCGAGCAGCACATTGTCGACCTCGAGCGGCGAGATCTTTTCGCCGCCGCGGTTGATGATCTCCTTCAGCCGCCCGGTGATCTTCAGATCGCCATCCTCGTCGATGAGACCCTGGTCGCCGGTGCGGAACCAGCCATCGCTGAAGGCAGCTTCATTGGCCACCGGATTGTCGAGATAGCCATCATGGATGTTGGCGCCGCGCACCGCGATCTCGCCCTTTTCACCCGCCGGCAGGATCGTCCCCTTGTCGTCCAGGATCGTCACCTGCGGACCCGCAGGCAGGCCGACCGAGCCTGGCTTGCGGCGTGCCGGCGGCAGGCCGTTGGATGTCATCTGGTGCGCCGCCTCGGTCATGCCATAGGCCTCGACCACCGGACAGCCGAAGACGCGCTCGAGGTCGCGGAACACGGTGTCGGGAAGCGCTGCCGAAGACGAGCGGATGAAGCGCAGCCGCGCAGCCGCGATGGTTTCGCCATTGCGGGCGGCGCGCGCCAGGATCGCCTGATGCATGGTCGGCACCGCGCTGTACCAGCTCGGCCGGAAATCGCCCAGCCAGCCGTAGAATTTGAGCGGGTTGAAGCCCGGCGTGCAGACAACAGCGCCGCCGACTGCCAGCTGTGCGCTGAGCGCCGCCATCAGCCCGTGAATGTGGAACAGCGGCATCACGTTGAGACACATATCGTTTGCCGACAGCGCCAGGGTGCTGGCGATGTTGGCCATCGATGCCTGCAGATTGCGCTGCCGCAAGCCGACGATCTTCGGCCGCGCCGTGGTTCCCGATGTGTGCAGGACAAGCGCGAAATCGTCGGGCCCGTTGAGCTGCACCTTGTCGCGGCGTGCCTCGCCGGCAGCCGCAAGTTCGGCGTCGCCCAAGAGGAGAAACTCGCCGGCCTTGGCGCCGTCAGTCACGACGACGTCGAGCACCGCAATGCCGAGCCCCTTTGCGGTGTTGCGCGCGGCATCGCCCATGCCTTGTCCGCACAGCAGCAGCTTCACATCGAGATCGCCGAGATAGAAGCGGAATTCGTCTTCGCCGTAAGCCGGATTGAGCGGCGCAGCCGTCGCCAACGCCGAGACCGCCAGGAAACAGGCCGCCATTTCCGGGCCGTTGGGCAAGACGATGCCGACGGCCGTGCCGCGGGCAACGCCACGCCTGGCGAGATCGCCGCAGAGCTTGTCGACAAGATTGGCGAGGCCGGCAAAGCTCAGGGATGGCCGGTCCGGCGCCATCAGCGCCACAGCAGCCGGCTGCCAGGGCTCCAGTTGAGGAAGTGCTACCGATAGGGCCTGTTTCAAGTTCGAACCCTGAATGGCGTTCACCATGGCCTTGCCGGCGCCGATTGCGCGCCCGTGGCAGACGCAGTAAAGCGATTTCCGGACGCACGCAAGAACAGGTGGACACCGATCGGATGAGGCTGCCGTGGCTGGGAAAATCCCGGAAAGCCGACCGGACACCATCGTCCGCCGTCATTTATCATACGGAAATCATCGCCGACATCCTGGTGCCCCAACGCGCCGAGAATGTTCGCTTCTTCAGCCGCAAGCTGGTCCGCGCCGGCAAGTTGCGCACCTTCAACAACAGGGATTTCCGCGAGCTGCTGCTGGCCGCCTTCTATCTCGGGGTCGCGGCATTGCTGCCGGTCAATTGGTGGGCCGCGATCTGCAGCCGCGTATCGGGACTGCGCCTCAAGCGCCACATCCGCAAGGATTTCGTGCGCTACGCCGCCGCGACGCGCGCCGTGCTCGGCAATGGCATCGATGCGCAAAGGCAGTTCAGGGCCTTGCTCTGCGCCAACCACCGTCGGCGTCTGCTGCTTGCCGCGCATCTCATCGGCCGCCGGTGGTCGCCTGATATCCGGCTGGAAGGCCTGGAAGGTCTGGAAGCGGCGCTGAAGCGCGGCCACGGCGCTATCATCTGGTGCGATCAGTTCACGGCCCAGACCATAATCGGCAAACGCGCTCTCCATGAAGCCGGAATCGAGACACACCAGCTCAGTGTCAGGGCTCACGGCATATCCGATTCGACCTTCGGCTTGCGCTTCCTGAACCCGCCGATGGTTCGGGTCGAGAACCGTTTCCTGAAAAGCCGGATCGTGTTCGACCGCAGCGACGCCTACCAGGTCACCGGCCGGATCCAGAAGATCCTTGGCAGCAACGGCGTGGTGTTGGTGACCAACACGGTGCATGCCGGCTCGACATTCACCGAAGTCGGCCTTGGCGAGAGCGGCTGGACCCACCTCGCCTCGGCGCCGACGAATTTCGCTGCCAGAGGCAAGGCGGCGCTGTTTTCCATGTCGACCTTCGAGACCGATCCGTTCCGCCAATACCGCGCCGTCCTAAGTCCCGAACTGGTGCCGGCCCCGGCAGAGGCCGGCGAGCCCGCGACCAGAGCCGGCGGCGCCAAGAACACGGCGCTTCAGGCCGAGTACATATTGCTCAAGCGCGACCGCTTGCTGGAGGCGTTGAAACTCTATCCCGAGCAAATGATGGTCTGGTCAGGCCATGACCGGTTCACCGAACGGCCGGAAACCGCCTTGCCCGACGAGGGTGGTTCATGATTTTGCGCCGGCCAGCAGGCTGGCAACGGCGGTGACGATCTCAGCCACTGGAAGTGTGGCGTCGGCCGTCAGCGCCCGCTCGTCGGCGCCAGGCGGTTCAAGGATGGCGAACTGGCTTTCGACCAGGCTTGCCGGCATGAAATGCCCCTTGCGGCTGGCGACACGCTGCTTGGCGGTAGCGGGATCGATCTCCAGATAGATGAAAACGATATCCCGGCGGAAGCCGCGCAGACGATCGCGGTAGCTGCGCTTCAGCGCCGAGCAGGCGGCAACCACGCTTTGGCCGCTGCCGGTCAGGTCGGCGATCCGCTCGCCGATGGCATCGAGCCAGCCCTCACGCAGTTGATCTGTGAGCGGCTCACCGCTCGCCATGCGGGCGACGTTTTCGGGCGGGTGCAGCCTGTCGCCCTCGACAAAGACGGCCCCTTCCTCTGCTGCCAATGCTTTGCCGACAGCCGACTTTCCGCAGCCGGCGACGCCCATCACCACAATGGCCCGAGGCACTGAGCCGGTAGCGCCCATTGGCGCCTGTGCCGTCTCTTCGTCCACGGTCAGCGGCTTGCCGGCGCGCGGCCGTAGAGCAGGAGCATGGCGACGATGACCAGGCCATAGACGATCTGCCGCCCCGCCTCCGGCATCTGCATGACCGAGAGTATGGACTGCAGGAGGGTGATCAGAATGACACCGGCGACGGTGCCGAGATAGGAGCCGCGGCCACCCAGGATGGAGGTGCCGCCCAGAACCACGGCGGCGATCGACGGCAGGAGATAGGCATCGCCCATCGATTGCGCCGCCTTGGAGGCATAGCCGGCGAGAAGCACCCCGCCAAAGGCGGACAGCCCGCCTGAGATAGCGAAGGCGATCATCACCACGCGCCTTGTATCGATGCCGGAGAGATAGGCGGCACGCTCGCGGTTGCCGATGCCGTAGACGGTGCGGCCGAAGCTGGTGCGGGACAGCACGAACACCATCGCAGCGCCAATCAGCGCCCAGATGATGACGGCGTTAGGCACGCCAGGAATGGTAAAACCTGTCGCAAGATAGCGCATGGCGCCGGTGGCCGAATCCTGTGGCGAGTAGCCGCCGGTATAAACGACCATGAGCCCTTGCGCGACAGCGTTGGTGGCGAGCGTGATGATCATCGAGGGTATGCGCAGATAGGCGACGCCAAAGCCGTTGACGATGCCGATCAGCACCCCGCAAAAGATGCCGAACGGGATGGCCAGCGCCACACCGATCGGGCCATAGGCGGCAGCCGCACACGCCATCATCGCGCCCGCCGCCACCGCCCACGGCACCGACAGGTCGATTTGGCCTAGCAGGATGACCAGCATCATGCCTGTGGCGATGACGCCGAGGAACGAGGCCACCTTGAGCTGCTGCAAGAGATATTCAGGCGACAGAAAGCTCCTGGAATAGAGGCTGCCTAGGAACAGCAACAGCACGATGCAGGCGAAGGCCGTCAGCACCGCCGGATCGGCGCGGCGGATGAATTTCGGCACGCGGCCGGCGATACCGCCCAATGTCGTTTCGCTCACAGGAACCACTCCAGCCGGTTGCGGACCCGAAACAGCGCAAACGCGCCAAGGCTGACCGCGACCAGCAGGATCACGCCCTGGAACAGCGGCTGCCATAGCGGGTCGAAATCGAACACGAACAACAGGTCGCCGATGGTGCGGAAGGCCAGCGCGCCGAAGATGGCGCCGATGGCGCTGCCTTTCCCGCCGAACAGCGAGACGCCGCCCAGCACCACCGCGGCGATCGAAAACAGCGTATAGGCGTTGCCGCTGGCATAGGCTGCATCGCCGGTATAGGTGAAGAAGGTCAGGAACAGTCCGCCGATCGCGGCCAACAGGCCTGCGAGCGCGTAGGCAGCGAACTTGCCGCGCCTTATCGGCACACCGGACATGTAGGCCGCCGTCTCCGAGGATCCGGCCGCATAGGCCGCGCGCCCGAGCACCGAGCGGCTGAACGGTACCCAGACCACGAGCACGACGGCGAGCAGCACGACCAGGCTCGCCGGCACCACGCCCAACAGGCGTCCGGTCAGCGCGTCGGCGAGACCTTCGTTGACCGAACCGCCGGGAAACGGCCTCAGCAGCAGCGCGATGCCGAAATAGACCGCACCCGTGGCGATCGTGGCGACGATCGGCTGCAGGCGGCCGTAGATGACGATGGCGCCGTTGATCGCTCCGCAAAGGAGCCCGGTGCCGAGCACGGCGATGACGCCGAAAGCGGTCTCGAGGCCGGTGCCGATGACCAGCCAGGAGGCGAGGCAATTGGTCAGCGTGAAGATCATGCCGACGGAGAGGTCGATGCCGGCGGTGATCACGACCAGTGTCTGCGCCATGGCGACGAAGGCGAGCAGCACGCCCTTGTTGGACGCCGTCTGCACGACATTGGCGGTGAAGCCCGCCGGATGGTTCGAGGTGTAGATGACGAACATGACAATGAATATGCCGAGTGCCATCAGTGTTCCGCGCTGCTCGGCCAGCCAGTAGCGCCACTCTTTCACGCGTCCGCTCCCTGTCTTGCGCCGGCATCGTCTCTCGCGCCGTCATCGCCGTGGATGTTGAGCGCGCTTGCAATGAGCGCCCGCTCGGTGATCTCGGCCCCGACCAGCTCGCGCTTGACCGCGCCGTCATAGAGCACCAGCACGCGGTCGCAGCAGCCGATCAGTTCGTCATAGTCGGTCGAATAGAACAGGATCGCCGCCCCCGCATCCGCCAGCTTGCGCATCAGTTGATAGAGTTCCTGCTTGGTGCCGACGTCGATGCCGCGCGTCGGATCGTTGAGCAGGATGATACGCGGCTGGCGCATCAGCCATTTGGCGATGACCACCTTCTGCTGGTTGCCCCCCGACAGCGCACCGACCGGAATGTCGAGGCCGCCCGTCTTGATCGCCAGCAGCCCGACCATGTCGTCGATCAGCCGCTGTTCGGCGGCGCGGTCGATGATGCCGGCCTTGGACAGCCGGTCTAGGGCGGCAAAGGAGAGGTTCTCGCGCACCGTCATCGGCAGCATCAGGCCTTCGGTCTTGCGGTCCTCCGGGATCAGCGCCATGCCGATGCGGTCGTCGCGCGCCGCTTGGGGGCTGGCGATCGAAACAGGCTTGCCGTCGATAAGGATCTGGCCGCCGAGGCCGCGCAGCACACCGAAAAAGGCAAGCAGCAATTCGCGCTGGCCCTGGCCGTCCAGGCCGCCAAGGCCGACGACCTCGCCTGCCCCGACCGTCAGCGAGACATTGTCCAGCCGGTCCGTCCAGGACAGCTTGCGCGCCTCCAGCACAGGAACGGCGGCGGCTGCGGTGCGCGCGGGTTTGGGCGGGAAAATATGGCTGTATTCGCGCCCGATCATCAGTTCGACGACTTCGTTGTCGCTCTTTGTGCCTGCCTTGTAGCTGGCGACATTGCGGCCGTTGCGAAACACCGTGCAGTGGTCGGCAAGCTCGGCGATCTCGTTCATGCGGTGCGAAATGTAAAGCAGCGCCAACCCTTCCGAGCGCAACCGCTTGAGCACGCTGAATATCCTGGCGACGTCCGTCGCGGTCAGCGCCGAGGTCGCCTCGTCGAGGATCAGGATGCGCGGCTTCCTGGCCAATGCCTTGGCAATCTCGACCATCTGTCTTCTTGAAAGCGGAAGATCCTTGACCAGCGCCAATGGATGGATATCGGCCGCACCTGCGCGTGCCAGCGCATCCTCGGCAATGCGGCGCTGCGCCTTGCGGTCGATCATGCCGAAACGCTTCGGCGGATCGGAGATGACGATGTTGTCGGCAACGCTGAGTTCGGGAACCAGCGACAGCTCCTGGAAGATGCAGACGATGCCGGACTTGTTTGCAGCAGCAGGCGAAGCGAACGTCACCTCGCCGCCGTTCAGCATCATGCGGCCTTCGTCGGGCGCGACGACGCCCGCCATGACCTTGATCAGCGTCGATTTGCCGGCGCCGTTTTCGCCGAGAATGGCGTGGATGCTACCGGACGCGACCGAAAGCTCGGCCTTTTCCAGCGCCCGCACACCACCATAGCGCTTGGATATGCCTTCCATCCGGAAGAGCGGAACCGCACCGTCCATCGGCCCTCCCGAGGCAGTTTGACTTCAAGGGATATCGAGTGGCCGGCGCCGCGGAGATCCCGCGGCGCCGGATATGCCGCCTATTGGTCAGCCCTATTGGTCAGCTTTGGTCTGGCCCATGATTTCCTGCGCGGTGAAATTGATGCCGCAGGTCGGGAAGGAATTGCCGACGAAGAAATTGTCGGACTGGTCGGGGAAGAAATCCTGACCGGCCTTGAAGTTCGGATCCTCGACGATCGCCAGCGGCAGTTTCACCGCCTGCGGCACGACGTTGCCTTCGAGCGCGGCAATCGCCGTCTTGATGGCGACCGCGACCTGCGCCGGACCGGTGCCGGCCGATGAGCATTTCAGCCCGTCACCGGCATGTGCCGCGCAGAACTTGCGGAAACCGTTCTCGGTCTCCCCGCCGAACGGCACGAAAGCATGCTTGGCATCGATCATCGCCTGCACGATGCCGGTGTCGCCGCCTTGCCCGGTGATGCCGTCGAACGGGCCGTTGGTGGCAATGGCGTCGGCCGTGGCTTTCTGCGCCACGCCGTCGTCCCATTTGCCGACCACCTCGGTGACGTCCCATTTCTTGCCGGAGGCATCGAGCGCTTCATGGATGCCGTTGTGACGGTCGGTGTCCACGGAAGTTCCGGCAACGCCGCGCACTTCGAGCACCTTGCCGCCATTCGGCACATGGCCGACCAGCCATTTGCCCCACAATTCGCCAAGGCCCTTCTGGTCGACATTGACGTTGATGGCGTCCTTGGTGTCGAGAATATTGTCGAAGGCGACGAGGATGACGCCAGCTTCCCTGGCGCGCTTGATGACCGGCCCGAAAGCGGTCGGGTTCTGGGCGTTGACGACGATCGCGTCATAGCCGGAATCGATGAAGTTGTTGATCGCCGAAATCTGAGCCGGCACGTCCTCGCCGGTCGAGACGACCTTGAATTCCTTCAGTTTCGCGGCGACCTCCGGCTGGGCCGCATAGGCCTTGGCGGTCTGCACCATCTGGATGCGCCAGGTGTTGGCGATATAGCCATTGGCGAGCGCGATGCGGTATGGGCCGTCTTTCTTGGGGAACTTGAAGAACTGCGTATCGGCCGCCCAGGGCGCAAAGCAATCCGGCTCAGCCGACGGTCCCTTGACAACTTCCGGGTCGGCCATGGCCGACGAACTCAGCATGACGAATGCAGTGGCGGCAACGATGCCACCAACAAGTGACTTGATCATCGATATTCCTCCCAGTTGTAGTTTTGTTTGCTGCTGCTTGTTTATTTGATGCTGTTTGTCGTGGTGTGTTTTCCACGCCTGCCGAAGGCCCTCCAGCCTGGCCGGCGCCACGTCTCAAGGGCCCGAAGCCGGCCCGATCCCCTCCCCCTCGCCGCTTCACAGGCGAGAAACGAAACTAGCATATTATACATAATAAACAAGCATGAGCTGTTGCTTATGTATAATAAACAGGGGCGGCCTTTCATCAAAACGTCTGCCCGACGAAAATGGTAGCGCTACCATGACGTTGTGTAAAGCACCATTTGCTGAGGCAGCCAAAGCGTGTTCAGCGTGCGGTGCTCTCGCGGGGCTTGAGTTCGAAACCGAGATCGACGACCCGCTGCTCAGGCCTTCGTCCTGCGATCGCCGCCAGCGCCATGGCGACAGACCGACGGCCGATTTCATAGCGAGGGGTGCGGATACTGGTGAGCGGCGGGAACGCCGCCTGCATCATTTCGAGGTCGTTGAAGCCGACAATGCCGATTGTTTTCGGCACGTTGAGCGCGGCGCTATGGCATTCGAACAAAACGCCGAGCGCGATGTCGTCATTGTTGCAGAAAACGCCGTCGAGCGCCGGCATCTTGGCCAGCGCATCGCGAAGCAGCTCGCGGCCGAGCGTCACGCTGGACAGTAGCGGAGTGGTGGTGACGAGCCGCGGGTCGAACAGGCCGGCCTTCTCCATTGCCGCGCGATAGCCGGCAAGCCGCCGCTGCGAGCGCGGGTCCATGCGTGCGCCGATGAAGCCGATCCGCCGGCAGCCCGCCTCGATCAGATGCTCGGTCGCGGTGCGGCCGCCGTCGAAATGCGAGAAGCCGACCAGCATGTCGACCGGATCGGGCCCGGTCTCCATCACCTGCACCACCGGGCAGCCCGCGCTCTCCAGCAGCTTTCGCGAGGTCGGCGTCTGGTCGATGCCGGCCACGATCAGCGCCGCCGGGCGCTGCGGTGCGAACACCTGCAGCAGGCGCTCCTCCTCGAGGCCGGAATAATGGGTGTTGCCGAGCTGGACGCGGAACGGGCCGTCCGACAGGCTGTCATAGATGCCGCGCACCACTTCTGCGAAGACGTTGTTGGTCAGCGACGGCACCAGCACGCCGAACACATCGGCGCGCGCCGAGGCCAGTGCCCGTGCATTGGGATCCGGGACATAACCAAGTTCGTCGACAGCGGCCTGGATCTGGCGCCGCAGATCCTGGCTGACGCGTTCCGGTTCGCGCAGCGCCCGCGACACGGTAATGGCGCCGACGCCGGCCTTGCGCGCCACATCTGATAGGGTCGGGCGGCCGCCCCCACGACGCGAGCGCGGCTTGGTCATGGACATCCTCCACGTGCCAGGCCCCGGCCGCTGCGCCCTTGCGAAACCATGTTCAGCTTTTCCACTGCCACCATGCCAACCGGCTGCTGCCGCACCCACTCGCCTGCTGGCGTCGCGCAGCCAATCGCCCTTGTCAAGCAACAGGGCAATCCTGCCTTCCTAAGCCATCAGGGCAGCACTGCGTTTTGCTTTCCACAGCAGCAGCCCGATGGCCACTATGTTCAGCAAGTTCCACGCGATCCCGTTGAGGAACGCGGCGGCGTAAGAGCCGGTCAGGTCGTAGATCCAGCCCGACATCCAGCCACCGATCGCCATGCCGAAGATGGTCGCCATCATGACGATGCCGATACGCTGGCCGGCCTCCCTGGCGGGCAGGTATTCGCGCACGATGATGGCATAGCAAGGCACGATGCCGCCTTGCGACAGGCCGAACACCAGCGACACGACATAGAGCGAGGCAAGCCCATCGAACGGGATGTAAAACAAAAGCGACAGGCATTGCAGCACGGAACCGATAAGCAGGGTTTTCACGCCGCCGATGCGGTCGGCGACAAAGCCGGAGGCGAGCCGGCTGACGACACCCGCCGCCATCATGATCGACAGCATGTCGGCGCCATGCGCAATGCCGTAGCCAAGATCCATGCAATAGGCGACGATGTGCACCTGCGGCATCGACATCGCCACGCAGCAGCCGAGACCGGCAACGATCAGCAGCACCTGTAACGCCGCCGGCGACAGCGAAATCGACTGCACTGGCCGGCTTCCGGGCGAACCGGCGGCAGCCGCCGCCGGAGCAGCGCGCCGCAACAACAGCACCAGTGGCACCATGGTGACCAGGCAGAAGACACCGATGCCGGCATAGGTGAAGCGCCAGCCTTCCGCCTTGATCAGTGTCGGCATGATGGTTGGCCAGAGCGCTCCGGCGAGATAGTTGCCAGCCGCCGCAGCTGTGACGGCGACGCCGCGCCGACGGTTGAACCAGTGCGAGATGTCGGCGATCAGCGGCCCGAAGATCACCGATGTGCCGACACCAATCAGCACGCCCTGGGCAAGGGTGAATTGCAGGATAGAGGTCGACAGCGCGGCGAGCAGCAGGCCGGCGGCGAGAGCCACCGAGGATAGCAGTGCCGGGATCCAATACCCCATGCGATCGACCGCGCGGCCAACCAGCACATTGCCGGCGGCGAAGCCGACCATGGTTGCGGTGTAGGGCATCGATGCCGCGGCGCGGTCAACGCCGAACTCGGCCTGCACGGCCGGCAGCACGACGACGACGGCCCACATGCCGACCGCACCGATCGTCGCCAGCAGCATGGAGATGGCAAGCCGCATCCAGGCGTAGCTGCTGTCGATGCCGGGGCTATCCGCCTGATTGGCGACGATCGGGGTCAAGGCGTTTCCTGTTTACGGTCCTGGGAAGTCGACCGTTGTGTCGCCACTATCGGCGCATTCACCGCGATGGGCAGCGCCACAGGGCCATGATCCGTGGCTCCAGCGGCCCGGCGACTTTCTCGGGAACCGGCGGCGGCCTGCTCGAGTTTTTGCGACAGGAAGGAGTTTGTCATGACCGCGAAAAAGAAATGGTCGGCCGAGGTGACCGAGCACAGCGATGCGATGGACCTCGAGGACCACATCTTCGAAGCCGACGACGCCAGGAAGATCGCGGCCTCGCTCAAGCGCTCGGCCGAGCACAGCGACCGCCGCAAGGCCGAGCCGTTTCAGTCGGCCATGTCGATGCTGAATTTCTACATCAACCGCGCCGGCAAGAACCTGCCGCAGGCGCGCCGGAAAGTGCTCGAGGACGCCAAGGACGAACTGCGCGCGGCCTTCGGAAGGCCGCAGCAGGATTAATGCATGTCGCTCAAAAGTGGCGCCGGTTTTGAGACAACGACATGCAAAGACCTAAGCGCGTCGACTTAGTCCGTTCAAACGGGACGCGCTTTAGCGCTCCCGATTGGCTCTACCAAATTCACCTCAACTGGACCTAGTGACAGGTCCTCTTTCCCCTCAGTTTGCCGGCCTCGGCTTTGTGTTTCCCCGAGCCCTTTGAAGTAGCGGCATGACGGTCAAGATCGGCATCAATCCCATCACCTGGAGCAATGACGATGTTCCCGCACTCGGCGGCGATACGCCGCTCGCGACATGCCTGTCGGAAACCAGGCAGGCCGGCTATCGCGGCACCGAACTCGGCGGCAAATTCCCCAGGCGAAGCGACGAGCTTGGACCGATCCTGTCTTCTTACGGACTGGAACTCGTCTCCGGCTGGTATGACGGCCGCATTCTGGACCGCACGGTCGACGAGGAATTCGCCGCCCTCACCTCGCATCTGACCCTGCTGCGCGACCTCGGCGCCAAGGTCGTCGTCTATGCCGACACCTCGCGCGGCCGTCATGACGGCATTTTCGCGCCGATCTCACAGCGTCCGCGCCTCGCTGACGGCGAATGGACCGCCTATGGCGAGAAGCTGACCGAACTCGCCGACCGCATGGCTGCCTTCGGCGTCGGCATGGCTTTCCATCACCATATGGGCACGATCGTCGAGAGCGATGACGAGGTCGACAGGCTGATGGCCGCAACCGGCAAGAGCGTCGGCCTGCTGTTCGATACCGGCCATTGTCTGTTCTCAGGCGGCGACCCGGCCTCCCTCCTGAACCGGCATCTCGACCGCATCGTGCATTTCCATTGCAAGGACGTCCGCGCGGCCGTGCTGGAGAAGGCACGGCGCGAGGACATGAGTTTCATGGCGGCAGTGATGGAAGGAATCTTCACCGTGCCCGGCGATGGCTCCGTCGATTTCCTGTCGCTGCTGCAGCCTCTGGCCAGCCATGGCTTCGAAGGCTGGATCGTCGTCGAGGCCGAGCAGGATCCGGCCAAGGCACACCCCTTGACCTATGCCACGAAAGGTTACGCTTCGCTTCTCAAAACGGCCTGCGCGGCCGGGTTCGACGTGGCAATACGAGACATGGCCTAACCACCGCCGGGGGGCTGGTGGTTGGGCCGGTTGGGCGCGCGCCTCGGTAGGGGTAGCGACGCGAAAGCGCCCGGCGATCCGCGCCGCCGCCCTCCCTTGGCGGCGCGGATCGCACAGTTCTTGGCATCGAAATTTTTGCCCCCGAGTTGCCGGCCCGGCGTTTCCAGCTTGAGGCTGGGGACGAGGCATGCCTTGATGCAGATGGAGGAGCGACATGGCATTCGAGGCGGCACTCGGCATGGAACGGCTTTGCACCATCCGTGAGATCGCCGAGAAGGCGGAACTCGGCGCGGCAACCGTTCACCGCGCGCTGAAGAACAGCCGCGAGGTCCGTCCCGAAACCAGACGGCTGGTGCTGGAGACTGTCTGCCTGCTTAACGAAGAGAAGATCGCCCGCGCCGCCAGGTTGGTCGGAGACTAGCTTGGCCGACCATATGCGCCTTTCCCTCGACATCATGTCGGTCGACCGCGGCTCGGACGAACCGATGCACCGGCAGATCTACGGCGCCTTGCGGCGCTTCATCCTCGACGGCCAGATCCAGCAGAACACGCTGCTTCCTTCGACACGCTCGCTGGCCGAGGATCTCAAGGTCGGCCGCAACACGGTGATCGCCGCCTACGACCAGCTGCTCGCCGAAGGGTTTATAGAGGCGCGCGCCGGGTCCGGCACCTGGGTGGCGCCGATCCAGCAGAAACGCCCGCCGGCCGCGCTGCGCGCCGGCCTCGCCGCCCCGCAAAAACTCTCGCGGCGCGGTCAGACCATCGTCAACGGCCCGCAGCCGCCACGCAATGCCGGCGTCATCAACTTCCATCCGGGCGTGCCGGAATCGGCATCCTTTCCCTTCACCATCTGGTCGAGCCTTCTGGTGCGCAATGCGCGCAGCCGCGATGAGAATTTGCTCGGCTATATCTCCTTTGCCGGCCATCCCGGCCTGCGCCAGGCCATCGCCTCGACCATAAGCCTGTCGCGCGGCATCAATTGCACCGCCGACCAGGTCATCATCGTCACCGGCGCGCAGGCAGCACTCGACCTCGCTTCGCGCGTGCTGATGGACGAAGGCGACCATGTCTGGATGGAGGAGCCCGGCTATCTCGGCGCCAAGAGCGCCTTTCTCGCCAGCGGCGCGCAGCTTGCGCCCTTGAAGGTCGATCGCCTTGGATGGCATCTCGCAGACCCAGAGCTGCCGCCGCCGCGCCTGATCTATGTGACGCCATCCTGCCAGTGGCCGTTCGGCACCATCATGCGCATCGAGGAACGGCTGCAGCTGCTCGACATCGCCGAGCGCCACGGCGCCTGGATCGTCGAGGATGATTATGACGGCGAGTACCGGTACCGTGGCCGGCCGGTACCGGCGCTGCGCGGCCTCGATCACGCCGACCGGGTCGTCTATATCGGCTCCTTCGGCAAGACGCTGATCCCGGCGCTCCGCATCGGCTATCTCATCGTGCCGCGCGAACTGTCGGTCCCCTTCGACCGCGCCGTCTCGATCACCGGCCAGTTCGCGCCGCTGATCCTGCAGGCGACGGTCAACGACTTCATCACGCAAGGCTATTTCGCCACGCATCTGAAGCGTATGCGCCGGCTCTATGCGCGCCGGCAGGCCAATTTCGTAAAACTGTGCCAGGAGCATCTGGCCGAATGGCTGACTGTGACCGAGAACGATTCCGGCATGCAGCTGCTGGCCAGTTTTATCCGACCCTACAAGGACAGCGACGTCGTCGCCGCTGCCGTCAAGGAGGGCCTCGACGTGCAGGGCATCTCGATCAACTACCATTCGAGCGAGCCGGAACACGGCCTGCTGCTCGGCTATGCCGCGATGGACGAACGCCAGATCCTGCGCGCAGTGCTGGCGCTGCGCGCCGCCTTTATGCGACTGGACCGGCAATAAGCCGGTCCAACGCGGCTCTTCAATTCACGCTGTCGAATTTCTGCAGGTCCACCGGTGCTGCCTTGCGCACCTCGACATCGTCCAGCGAGGCATTCTCCAGCGCCACACGGGCCGCCGCATCGATGTTATGGATCATGTCGTCGATGTCGGCGTCGCCATGCGCCGGATTCATCGCGATCATCACCGTGCGGTTGAGGATGTCGAGAGAACCCTTGCCGAGGTCGTCGGCATAGGTCAGCCGCAGGCCCTTGTTTTCCGGCAGCGTGTACGGATTGAGCGCCGGATGATGCGCGCCCTCATGCATCAGCACCTGGTCCCACTGGGTGAAATTGTGGCGGCCGGTCTTGCCGGCAATGACGCTCGGAATGGTCTTCGAAAAAGTCTGCGCCGCCTGTTCGCTGGGCAGCAGATACATTACCTGTGCCGCGCAATCGTCGTCGGGGCTGTTCATCGGCGACGGCGTCAGGCCGAGATTGCCGAGATGGCGCGTGCCGGCCAGCACCTTCTTCTTCTCCGCCCGCATCGCCTCGATGATGCCGTCCAGACGGTCGAGCTGGACATTGAGCATTGCACCCATCAGTTCCGAGGCGCGCGCCCCGATGCCGGCGAACGGCTTGATGCTGTCGCTGCGGCCCTGCCAGTAGAAGTGGCAGGGGTCGATGGCGCAGCGCGCGCGCTCGGCCACTTTCGGATCGCTGGTGGCGATGCCGCCGCCCTCGCCCGACGTGATGTTCTTGAAGTAGTTGAAGGAGTAGGCGCCGGCATGGCCGATGGAGCCGAGCTTCTTGCCCTCATAGCCGCCGCCAATGCCCTGGCAGACATCTTCCAGCACGAGCAGACCGCGTTTTTTAGCGATATCCATGATCGCGTTCATGTTGCAGGCCGCACCCCACATATGCACCGGGATGACCGCCTTGGTGCGCGGGCCGATGGCGTCGCGCAGAGCGGCCGGGTCAATGGTCAGGCTCTCGTCGATGTCGACAATGACCGGAATGGCGCCGACCGACAGCACTGCCGTTGCGGTCGCCATATAGGTGTGCGCCGGCACCAGCACCTCATCGCCCGGGCCGATGCCGAGGCCGATCAGGCCGGCGGCGAGCCCATAGGTGCCGCTGGCGGCCAGCGCAAAATGCTCGACGCCGAGATGCCTGGCATAGCGGGCCTCGAAGCGGTTGCACTCGCTGTTCTCGCCATAGCGAAACAGCGCACCCGAGCGGATCACCCTGGCAATGGCTTCGATCTCTTCTTCGCCGGCAGTGTACATGGCAAGTCTCCACATCGCTGATGGTATGAAAGCAGTACGCCTGCGGCCGCTGTTTGAAAGAACCACTCCGCTGCGATCTGACCAAGCCATCCCGGTTGCTTGATGGCCGGGTTTGACGCCGAATGTGGGCATATCGAATGAAATCGACATTCCAGAATGCAGGCCCGCGGAAAAATCGTACCCATCCGAATTCGTCGAAGTGGCCCTGTCGGAAAGCCGGCATTGGGCGTTCCATCGCGTCCAGTTGGGCAAACGGTCGGTTCCATGCAGCACGGGACACACTTTGGAAGACCCTCGAAACCGGCGTGCCGGCAAGATGGTGGCCGGCAAGATGGTGGCCGGCAAGACGGTGGCCGTCCATGACGCGACAGCTCGTCCTGCATGAAGACGATGTCGGCATGTGCCATGGCGCCAACAGCGCCTTCCTCGAACTGACCGCACACGGCGCCTGCAGCTCCGGCGCCGTGATGGTGCCGTGCCCATGGTTCCCTGAGATGGCCGAAGCGGCAGCCGCCGATCCCCGGCTCGATCTCGGCGTCCACCTGACGCTGAACAGCGAAAAGCAGCACTACAAATGGCGGCCGCTGACGTCGCCGTCGCGCGCGGCCGGCCTGACGGACGAGTTCGGCTATTTCTGGCCCGATGTAGCGACCACCCGCCGCAAGGCAGCACCGCAAGCGGTGGAAACCGAGCTTCGCGCGCAGATCGACACCGCCTACCGCGCCGGCATCGACGTCACTCATCTTGACGCCCATATGGGGGCAGCGCTGTCGCCGGAGTTTTGCGACGTCTACATCAAGCTCGGCCTGGAATATCGGCTGCCGGTGCTGTTGACCAAAACGCTGTCGGCCTATTCGCCCAACGACAATCTGGTCGGCGTCACCGAAGCGGCGTTCCAGCGCGGCGTCACTGGAGCCCGCGCCAAAGGCTTTGTCATCTTCGACGCCGCCATTCAGACGACCTGGGGCCGTCCACGCTCCAAGCCGATAGAGCCAGCCTACAAGGCATTGGTCGAAGGGGTCCGTGAAGGCCTGACCTTCTTTTGCCTGCACTTCAACGCGCCGGGCGAGCTCGAACTGATCGAGCCGCGCTCCGCCTATATCCGCACCGAGGAATATGAACTCTTCCGCGACCAGGCTTTTCGCGACTGGCTCGGCGCGCAGGACATCGACATCATCGGCATGAAGCCGTTGCGCGAGGAACTGCGTGCACGGCTCGGGGCATCGACACCGGCAAAGGCCCGCAAAGCGGCCACCCGGTCAGCGCCGTAAGCCGATCCGTCGGCCAACAGCGCAAAGAGGGATTTGGAACTGCAACGACAATGGGAGAATGACATGAAGACTGTTCTGAAACTGGCGCTCGGCGCGCTTGTCTCGATGAGTATGCTGGCGGGCGTCGTGCAGGCCGCGGGCCTGAAGGACCCGAAGGATGTCCGCATCACCTTCGTGGTGCATGGCTCGGCCTCCGATCCCTACTGGTCGGTGGTCAAGCGCGGCGTCGACGATGCGGCGGCGCTCACCGGCGCCAAGGTCGAATATTATGCGCCGCAAGTGTTCGACGTGGTCGAACAGGCCCGCCTGCTCGACGCGGCCATCGCCACCAATCCCGACGGCATCGCCGTCTCCATTGCCGACGCCAATGCGCTTGGTAAATCGGTCAAGGCCGGCCTTGCCGCCAACATTCCGATGGTCGTCCTGGATTCCGGCGAGAAGGAAGGCGCCGAACTCGGCACCTCTCTCTACGTCGGCACAGTCTCCGAATATGATTCCGGCAAGAAGGCGGGCGAGCGGCTGGCCAAGGAAGGCACGCTCAAGGTCGTCTGCATCAACCACGAGGTCGGCAATGTCAGCCTCGACCAGCGCTGCCAGGGGTTGAATGACGGGCTGAAGCCGTCAGGCGGCGGCACCGAGGTGCTTACCGTGTCGCCCGATCCGGCCGACATCCAGCGCCGCACCGAGGCCTATCTGTCGGCGCATCCCGACACCCAGGCGGTGTTTGCGCTCGGCGCCACCGCCGCCAATCCGCTGATCCCGTTCTTCCGGCAGAAGGAACTGTTCGGCAAGATCAAGCTCTACACCTTCGACATCAGCCCCGAAGTCCTGGATTCCGTCGTCGCCGGCGAAATGGGCTTCGGCATGGACGCCCAGCAATATCTGATGGGATACCTGCCGGTGATCTATCTGGTCGAGCATGCCACACATGGCTTCTGGCCGCAGAACAACGCCTACACCGGGCCGCTGTTCATCGACTCGCCCGACAAGGCCAAGGCGATCCTGGCGCTCGCCAAGGACGGCATCCGCTAAGGCAAGACCAAAACGGATCGGGGAGCCGCCATGCGCTCCCCGTCTCTGGTCGAGATTGCGAAGTGAGCGATTGGGGAGCCTAATGGCTGTTGTGGAAGACAAGGCGATACCTCCAGAAGCGCCGGCCCCCGGGGTACTGGGCAAGGACCGTTTCGGCATGACGTCGAAACGGGCTGCCGGCACTGACGAGCGGCTGGCCAGCACCGGCCGGCTGACGCAATGGCTGCGCCGGCCCGAAGCCGGTGCCGCCGGCGGCCTCATCGCCACCGTCATCATCTTCGCCCTGCTGCCGGGTGCGTCGAACCTCTATTCGCTACAGGGGTCGATGACCTTCCTGACGCTGGCAGCCGAACTCGGCATCATCGCCACGGCCGCAGCCCTTCTCATCATCGCCGGCGAGTTCGATCTCTCCGTCGGCTCGATGGTCGGCTTCGCCGGCGTCGTCATCGGCCTGACCGTCAAATACTGGGGCTTGCCGCTGTGGGGCGGCATCGCCTGCGCCTTCGCTGTCGCCATCCTCACCGGCTACGTCAACGGCCTGATCGTGGTGAAGACCCGCCTGCCCTCCTTCATCGTGACGCTGGCGTCGCTCTACATCCTGCGCGGCCTGTCGATCGGCATCACCCGCGCCGTCACCGGCCGCACGCAGATCCCCTACATCCTCGACGGCGCGCCGGACCCGGCAACCGCGGGCCTGTTCAACGGCCATCTCCTGACCGGCTTCTTCCAATGGATGGGCACGCAAGGTTGGATCGCCACCCGCACCGACGGCATTCCCTTCGTCGTCGGCATTCCGATGTCGATCGTCTGGTGGCTCGGACTGACAGCGCTTGCCGGCTATGTCTTGACCCAGACCAAATACGGCAACTGGATCTTCGCCACCGGCGGCGACCTCAATGCCGCCCGCAATGTCGGCGTGCCGGTCGACCGGGTTAAGATCGCGCTGTTCATCTACACCGCCTGTGCCGCGACCTTGCTTGCCACCATCCAGGTGATGGAGGCCGGCTCCGCCGACACCACGCGCGGCCTGCTCAAGGAATTCGAGGCGATCATCGCCGCGGTCATCGGCGGCGTGCTGCTCACCGGCGGCTACGGCACCGTCTATGGCGTGCTGTTCGGCGCGCTGATCTTCGGCCTGGTGCAGATGGGCATCTTCTACACCGGCATCGACACCGACTGGTTCAAGGTCTTCCTCGGCATCGTCATTTTGATGGCCGTGCTGGTCAACAACTACATCCGCCTCAAGGCGCTCGGACGCGGAGGCGGCAAATGACCTACCCAAACCCGTCCCCGGCCATCCAGCCAGCCATGGAATTGCGTGGTGTGTCGGTCAATTTCGGCTCGGTGCGCGCGCTGCAGGATATCGACATCAAGGTCTATCCCGGCGAGGTGCACTGCTTGCTGGGCGACAACGGCGCCGGCAAGTCGACGCTGATCAAGGTTCTGTCGGGCGTGCACCGGCCGACCAAGGGCGAGATTTTCGTCGACGGCAAGCCCGTCACGTTCCGCAGCCCGCGCGACGCGCAGGACCTCGGCGTCGCGACGGTCTTCCAGGACCTCGGCATGATCTCGCTGATGTCGATCACGCGCAATTTCTTCCTCGGCCGCGAGCCGACCAGAAGCCGCCTGCCCTTCTCGCGCTTCGACAAGGAGCGCGCCAACACAATTGCCCGCCAGGCGATGGCCGATATCGGCATCGACGTGCGCGACCCGACGCAGGCCGTCGGCACGCTGTCGGGCGGCGAGCGCCAATCGGTGGCAATCGCGCGCGCAGTCCACTTCGGCGCAAAGGTGCTGATCCTTGACGAGCCGACCTCGGCGCTCGGCGTGCATCAGGCGGCCATGGTGCTGAAATTCATCATCGAGGCGCGCATGCGCGGGCTGGCGGTGATCTTCATCAGCCACAACATCCACCACGCCTACCCTGTCGGTGACACTTTCACGCTGCTCAACCGCGGCCGCAATCGCGGCACATACGCAAAGTCCGAGATCTCGCGCGACGAGGTGATTTCCATCATGTCGGGCGGCGAGGATCTGAAGGCGGTGGAAGCTGAGATTGCCGGGCTGTTGGCGCAGATCGGCAACCGGCCGGCCGCCGCACCCTGAGCCTGGAACACTTTTGCAGAGAGTATTAACAGCATGAGCAGGATACGCGTCGGCGTCATCGGCGCCGGCATGATTTCGCAGGTCGAGCATATTCCAAACCTGTTGCGGCTCGGCGACCTGTTCGAACTGGTCGGCGTTGCCGACCCGTCAAGGATTTCGCGGGAATATGTCAGCGAAATTCACGGCATCGCCAATTTCGAAACGCCGGAGCAACTGTTCGGCCAGAAGCTCGACGCCGTCGTCATCGGCTCGCCCGACCCGCTGCATCACGAGCAGGTACTGGCCGCACTCGGGCGCGGCCTGCATGTCTTCTGCGAAAAGCCGCTCTGCTATTCCCCGGCGGAAATCGCCGAGATCATCGCCGCGCGGGACAAGGCCGGCAAGGTCATGCAGGTCGGCTATATGAAGCGCTTCGATCCGAGCTACCGGCTGGCGCTGGCCTCGCTGCCCGGCACGGCAAAGACGTTGCGGTCCGTCTCGGTCGAGGTCAACGATCCCGATGCCTGGCCGTTCATCGCCCACCAGCGCTACAAGCGCGGCAACGACATTCCCGAGGAGCTGATTGCCGCCGCGCAAAGCAAGCAGAAACAACAGGTCGAGCGCGCCATCGGCCAGCCCATGACCGATCTGGCTTTCCGTGGGTTTACCGGCGCTTACAGCTCCGCCTTGATTCACGATGTGAATGCCGTGCACGGCCTGCTCGACGCGCTCAGCGTGCCGGAGGGCGAGGTTGTCGGCGCGCAGATCTTCGCCAATGGCGATGGCGGCCAGGGCGCGGTAAAACTGCTCGACGGCCAGGCGCTGTGGACGATGACGCATCTCACCGTGCCGAAGCTCGCCGACTACAAGGAACGCATCACGCTCTTCTTCGACGATGCCAGCCTTGAGCTCGAATTCCCCTCGCCCTGGCTCAACCATCATCCGACCCGGCTGACTGTGAAGACCTCGGACGGCCACACACTGTCGACAAGGGATCTGCGTGCCGGCTACGGCGAAGCCTTCGTCGAGGAACTGCGCGGCTTCTGGGGTGCGATCGTCAATGGCGACGAGGTGGTCAACCGCCCCGAGCACGCCGCCCGCGACCAGGCGCTGCTGGTCGCGCTGACCAGGCAGCACCTGGCCACTTCGCAGGCCGGCTGAGCGCTCGCAGGATGTGTTGAGATTCAGGTCAGGCCGCGCCGAAAACGTTGGATTTCGAGAACCGGAGCGGAGCGTACTTAAGTACGTGAAGCGCGCAAGCCGGCGTTTGCAGGCCGGCCTCACCTGAATATCAGCATATCCTACCGGGTGTTGATGACGCCGTCGGTATTGGCGAGCAGCTTGCGCACCGCGTTGCGGGCCGCCTCCGGCCGCTGCAGGCGGATGGCCTTCTCGATCGCCTCGTGCAGTTGCTGTGCATGCTGCAGATCGTCGAGTTCGCGCGTCGTATAGGTGAACAGATGATCGAAGGCGGATTCGATCAGCACGCCGAGCGGCACCAGCAGATCGTTGCCGGAGGCGCGCAGGATGGCCAGATGGAAACGCGTATCGGCGCGCGTGCGCTCCTGCAGGCTCGGCGCCTCGCCCATCTCGCGGCAGGCCTGGCTGATCTCGGCCATCTGCTCCTCGGTGCGTCGCATGGCGGCGAAGGCAGTCGCTTCTGGCTCGATGATATGGCGGAATTCCTGCACCGTCTTCAGGAACACCTCACGGTCGGGCGCGGTCGCGTACCAGGCGAGCACATCGCGATCGAGCAGGTTCCAGCGCTCCCTGGGCTCCACCCAGCTGCCGATCTTGGGGCGCGATGCCAGAAGGCTTTTGGCCATCAGCATCTTGATCGCCTCACGCACCGCCGAGCGGCTGACGTTGAAGGTTTCGGACCATTTGGCTTCATTGGGCAGGATGGTGCCCGGCGGATAGTCGCCGCGCACGATCCGAAGCCCGATTTCGCTGGCCAGTGACGCATGCACGCTGGTGCCGGGCATCCGGGTCGCGTCAGCCCGGCGAAGGGCCGCCGGGCGCTCGGCGGATGCCCCCTTTTCAGGCTTCGTTCCCTTATTCGGCTTTCCGTCCCTCATGCCTCCACAAAGTCCGGATTTCGAAAGCTGTCAAGCAGAGTGCCGGGCGCAGACGGCAAAGCCTGCGCCTGTGCACAGATCAGGTTACAACCTTGCCCCAAAGCCCAATTTGCCAGCCCTATTTGACGTATTTGCGCCAGCTGTGCTCGGGACGGAAGCCGAGCATGTCCCTGGCCTTGCGGTTCGAGAGCAGCGTTTCATATTCGCCGAGATCCGCTTTGACCGGCACGTCGGGGTAAAACCGCTTCAAAAGTTCGGCCGTCGGCAGGTCGGACGAGGTGTCGTCATTGGCGGCGTTGAACACCTGGAAGCCGAGCCCGTCCGTTTCAACGGCGCGCAGCGTGATCTGGCCGAGATCGCGCGCGTCGACATAGCTCCAGGCGATGCGCTTGCGAAAGCCCGGATCGGCAAACCACTTCGGAAACAGCGAATATTCGTGCGGCTCGATGACGTTGCCGATGCGCAAGGCATAGATATCGGTGCCGTTGCGCTGCGCAAAGGCGCGCGCCGTGTGCTCGTTGACGACCTTGGACAGAGCATAGCTGTCCATCGGATCGACGTCGTATTCTTCATCGAGGGGAAAATATTTGGGGTCGCGCGGTTCATTGGCGAACACCACGCCGTAGGTGGTCTCGCTGGACGCGATCACCACCTTGGGGATGCCAAGCTTCACCGCCGCCTCGATGACGTTGTAGGTGCCCATCGCATTGATGCGGAACACCTCATTGTCGGTCGTGATCATGATGCGCGGTATGGCGGCGAAATGCACCACGGCATCGACCGGCTGCGGCCGCAGCGACGGGTCGAATTCATGCAGGCCCATATAGCTCGACAGCGCGTTGAACACCTGGCCGCTGTCGGTGATGTCGGTGATCAGCGTGCGCACCTTGGGATTGTCGAGCGGCTTGGTGTCGATGTTGAGCACCTGGCAGCCCTGTTCGACCAGATATTGCACGACATGGCGACCGGCCTTGCCGCTGCCGCCGGTGAACATGATCCGCTTCGTCATTTTCGTCTCCAATGCCTAGGATTTCCGTGTATTGTCAGACAATATGGCATTCCGCAACCACCCTCGCCCGCCAGACGGCGGCGCCCAATATCAATCATCGCAACAGGACTTCAAGACATGACCACGACCGCCGCGAGCGAAAAGATCGGCTTTATCGGCCTTGGCCTGATGGGGCACGGCATTGCCAAGAACATCGTCGACAAGGGCTATGGCCTGACCTTCCTCGGCCGCAAGAACCGCAAGCCGGCGGAGGACCTGATTGGCCGGGGCGCCAAGGAGGCGGCGACTTCGCGCGACGTGGCGGCGGCGTCCGACATCGTCTTCATCTGCGTCACCGGCTCGCGCGAAGTGGAAGCCATCATCCGCGGCCCCGGCGGCCTCAAGGAGGGCTTGAAGAAGGGTTCGGTCGTCGTCGACTGCTCGACCGCCGATCCGGTCTCGACGGTGGCGCTGGCGGCGGAACTGAAGGAGATCGGCNTCGGTCGTCGTCGACTGCTCGACCGCCGATCCGGTCTCGACGGTGGCGCTGGCGGCGGAACTGAAGGAGATCGGCGTCGACTTCGTCGATGCACCGCTCAGCCGCACCCCGAAGGAAGCCTGGGAAGGCACGCTCGACGCCATGGTCGGCGCGCCCGACGCGCTGTTTGCCCGTGTGAAGCCGGTCATCGAAACCTGGGCCGGCCGCATCGTCCATATTGGCGATACCGGTGACGGCCACCGCATGAAGCTGCTCAACAACTTCATCTCGCTGGGCTATGCCGCGATCTATTCCGAGGCGCTGGCGCTGGCCGAAAAGGTCGGCATCTCGCCACCGCGTTTCGACAGCGTCATCCGCAACGGCCGCATGGATTGCGGGTTCTACCAGACCTTCATGCGCTGGACGCTGGAGGGCGACCGCGACGCACATAAATTCACCATCGCCAACGCCTTCAAGGACCTGACCTATCTGGAATCGATGGCGGGTGCGGCCGGCATCGCCAACCCGCTCGGCAACGCCACCAAGAACTCCTTCGCCGGTGCCTATGCCACTGGCCCGGCCGAGCAATTCGTGCCGATGCTGGCGACATATATCGGCAAGGTCAACGGCGTCGACCTGATGCCCAGCAAGGACGGCAAGAAGCAGACGATTTGAAGGCGGCGAAAAGCCTGTGTCAGCGCCTCGACCGGCCGATAACATCGTCGGTGTTGGCGAGCAGTTTGTGCACCGCATTGCGCGCGGCCGCAGGGCGCTGCAGGCGGATGTTCTTCTCGATCGCCTCATGCAGCGCCTGCGCCCGCCGCTGATCGCTGGTCTCGCGTGTGACGAAGACAAAGAGATGATCGAGCGCCGACTCGATCAGAACGCCAAGCGGCACCAGCAGATCGTTGCCCGAGGCGCGTAGTATGGCGAGGTGAAAACGCGTATCGGCGCGGATACGCTCCTGCAGGTTCAGAGCCTCGCCCATCTCACGACAGGCCTGGCTGATCTCGTCCATCTGCTCGTCGCTGCGCCGCGTGGCGGCAAAGGCCGACGCTTCCGGCTCGATGATGTGACGGAACTCCTGCACCGTGCGCAGGAAGGCCTCCCGGTCCGGCCCGGTCGCGTACCAGGCCAGCACATCGCGGTCGAGCAGGTTCCAGCGTTCCCTGGGCTCGACCCAGCTGCCGATCTTGGGCCGTGAAGCCAGCAGGCTTTTGGCCATCAGCATCTTGATGGCTTCGCGCACCGCCGAACGACTGACATCGAAGGTCTCGGCCCATTTGGCCTCGTTGGGCAGAATGGTGCCGGGCGGATAGTCGCCACGCACGATTCTGAGGCCGATCTCGCCGGCCAGCGAGACATGGACGCTCGCTCCCGGAAAATGCGCGGCACCGGCCCTGCGCATGACAGCCGGACCGCGGCTGGCTTGTGCCTTGGCCCGCTCGGCTCGCTTCTTTGATTTCTCGTCCGGCATTCACGTTCCAATGCGTCGGCCGTCTGCGTCCGGACTGGTCCGAACCTGCACGGCGCGCCGATCTCGTTGCCGAAAATCCAAACTACAAGCGCGTCAAAGCCGGAGCCTGCTGCCCCAACCGTTGCGTCCGTTCGGGAAGAGACGGGGCGCCCGTCAAAGGGCGCCCCGAAATCGAGAACCTACTTCTGGATGCAGGTGTCGACCGTGTCCTTGGTGCATTCGTCGAGGCCGGTGAACACCGGATCGGCGACGGCCTTGCCTTCGACCAGATCGATCATCACCGATGGTGCCTTGTAGCCCATTTCGAACGGCCGCTGACCGACCAGAGCGGTCACAAGGCCGTCACGGGCGATCGCCACTTCATCGCCGATCGTGTCGGCGGCGCCGATGACGAAGTCGTTGCTGGCGATGCGGTCCTTGAGCGGCCCGAACAAGTCACGATAGGGCTGCGGTGCGCCAAACAGCGGCCAGCCGCCCATGATGCCGAAGGCGTCGAGCTTGGGGTTGGCGGCGAGGATGTCGGTCATCGCCTGCACGCCCTTGGCGCCGTCGTCATTGGTGAACACCGGGCAACCGGCAACTTCGGTCCAGCCGCCTTCGCCGGCAAGTGCCGCCAGGCCTTCCTTGCCCGACAGCGCGTCACGCATGCCCTGCGCCCGGCGCAGGATGTTGTCGGCCGCGGGATTGCCTTCGATGGTACAGATCGTGCCGCCGTTCGGCTTGCCCTTCTTGATGTACTCGCCGATCTTGTGACCCATCAAATAATTGTCGGTGCCGAGATAGGTCTTGCGCAGCGCGGCATCTTCCTTGCTGAGATCGGCGTCGAGCGTCATGATCGGGATCGTCGGATTGGCGGTCTTGATCGTCTGCGCGATCAGCGGCGCGTTGGATGGCGAAATCGCCATTGCCACCGTGTCGGCCTTGCTCAGCATGTCCTGAACGATCTGCGCCTCGCCGGCCTCGTCGGAGGTCGATGCCGGGCCGGTGTAGAAGCATTCATATTCCGAGCTGGCATTTTCCTTGTTCCATTTCTCGCAGCCCTGGTGGATGGCTTCGAAGAATGGATTGTCGAGACCCTTCACCACGATGACGAGCTGTTTCTTGGCCAAAGCCGGCCCGGCGCCCAGCGCCATGGCGGCGACGGCGGCGAGCAAAAGTGTTTTCCTCATGTCAGTCCTCCCTTGAAACAGACGGACACGGCGTGCCCGCCACACAGATCGACCGGATGCTTAATGACCGAGGTTCGTTTCACGAGCACTCGTGTCGCCAAGACAGATCGATAAGCATTTCCAGATGCGGCATTGGCCGGCTCAACACATGGGTGGCGCCGCAACCTCGACCGATAAACCTCCGCCGATTCCGCCCGGCTAACCGCCAGCGGCATCGGCATAATCTCCTCCGACGCTTAGCTAATATCGGCTTGCGGCCAACGTCAATGCTATTTGTCCTACAAAACGGATTTTTGGATAACCAAGGCTTCAATTCGTCCGACAATTGATTGACGAGCGCCGGCTTTTGCGTAAAAGAACGCTGACGCTGTTTCCGGGAGGAGATGGGGAGAGCGGGGCCAAAGCAGCGCCGGCATTCACGCCGGGAACAGCAGCGGGTCGCAAACACGGGGAGGCAAAGACTGGTGGCGGTTCTCGAACTCACCAACATCTCGAGGCATTTCGGCGCCATCCAGGCGGTCAACGACGTATCGCTGTCGATCGAGCCCGGACAGGTGGTCGGCCTCATGGGCGACAACGGCGCCGGCAAGTCGACGCTGGTCAAGATGATCGCCGGCAATTTCCGCCCCAGCCATGGCGTCATGCGCATGGACGGCAAGGAGTTGATCCTGCACAAGCCGGCCGAAGCTCGCCAGCACGGCATCGAGATCGTCCACCAGGACCTGGCGCTGTGCAACAATCTGACCGCTGCCGCCAATGTCTATCTCGGCCGTGAATTGCGCCGCGGCGTCGGCCCTTTACGCATCCTCGACTATGCCGCCATGTACAAGCGCGCCGGCCAGCTCTTCGCCGAGTTGAAGTCCGAGACCCGTCCGCGCGACCTCGTCAAGCAGATGTCGGGCGGCCAGCGCCAGGCAGTAGCGATTGCCCGCACCATGCTGTCGCAGGCCAAGATCGTGTTGATGGACGAACCGACGGCCGCGATCTCGGTGCGCCAGGTCGCCGAAGTGCTGAACCTGATCCGCCATTTGCGCGACCAGGGCATCGCAGTGGTGCTGATCAGCCACCGCATGCCTGACGTGTTCACCGTCGCCGACCGCGTCATCGTCATGCGGCGCGGCCGCAAGGTCGCCGACAAGACGATTGCGTCAAGTTCGCCCGAGGAAGTCACCGGGCTGATCACCGGCGCCATCGAACAGGTTTGATCTCAGCGAATTTCACCACGCACAGCACATGAAGGTCGACGATGGCACTGACAATTGACCAGCCGATCGAACAAAAGCAGCAATCCTTGCCGGCAAGACTGTTTGCCAGCCAGACCTTCTGGGTGGTGATCGCGGTCATCCTGGCCTGCCTGTTCCTGTCTTTTGCCACCGACGCCTTCGCCACGTCGAAGAACCTTTATAACATCACTCGCAACATCACCTTCGTCGCCATCATCGCGCTCGGCATGACCTTCGTCATCATCACAGGTGGCATCGACCTGTCGGTCGGTTCGGTGCTCTGCCTGTCGTCGATGGTGCTGGCCGTCACCATGCATGCCGGCTACTCCATAGAAGTCGGCATCCTCGCCTCGATCGCCACCGCGCTCGCCATAGGCGCCTTCAACGGCATCATGATCGCCTATCTCGGCTTTCCACCCTTCGTGGTGACGCTCGGCATGCTGTCGATTGCCCGCAGCCTGGCCATGGTCGCCTCCAACAACACCGTCGTCTTCCAGTTCGGCCCGGATCACGACAAGCTTCTGGCGCTGGGCGGCGGCGCGTGGGTGTTCGGCATCGCCAATCCGGTCCTCTACATGATCCTTCTGGCGCTGATCACCGGATTCACGCTGCGCTGGACCAAGTTTGGCCGCCACATCTTCGCCATTGGCGGCAATGAGCACGCGGCGACGCTGACCGGCGTTCCCGTCAAGCAGATCAAGGTCGCCGTCTATATGATCTCGGCGCTGGCGGCGGGAATTGCCGGCATCATCCAGACCGGATGGCTGGGTGCCGTCACCACCAATCTCGGAACCGGCATGGAACTGCAGGTCATCGCCGCCACCGTGATCGGCGGCGCCAATCTCGCCGGCGGCGTCGGCACCGCTTTCGGCGCCATTGTCGGTGCCGCGCTCATCGAAGTGATCCGCAACAGCCTTGGTCTGCTCGGCATCAATGCTTTCTGGCAAGGCGTGTTCATCGGCGGCGCCATCCTGCTCGCGGTGCTGTTCGACCGGATCCGCAACTTCAGGCGCAATGACTGAATGTTTTTGGACTGAATCTTCCGGCTGGAAACCGTTGCTTTGACATCGAAATCCCTGTTCGACCTCAACGGGCGGTTGGCGCTGATCACCGGCTCCGGCCAAGGCATCGGCCTGGCGCTGGCGCGCGGCCTTGCCGAGCATGGCGCAAGTGTCGTGCTCAACGGCCGCGATGCCGGCAAGGTTGCCGGGGCCGTCGCCGGCTTGCGCGACGCCGGCTTCAAAGCGCACCCCTCGACCTTCGACGTGACTGATTTTCGCGCGGTCGATGCCGATGTCGCCCGCATCGAGGCCGAGATCGGCGCCATCGACATCCTGATCAACAATGCCGGCGTGCAGTTTCGCGCCCCGCTCGAGGACTTTCCCGAGGAGCAGTGGGAGCGGCTGTTCAAGACCAATGTCTCCGGCGCCTTCCATGCCGGCAAGGCGGTCGCCCGCAACATGATCGCGCGCGGCAAGGGCAAGATCATCAACATCGGCTCGGTGCAGAGCGAACTCGCCCGGCCCAACATCGCGCCCTATACGGCCACCAAGGGCGCAATCCGCAATTTGACACGCGGCATGTGCACCGACTGGGCGAAATACGGCTTGCAGATCAATGCCATCGCCCCCGGCTATTTCCGCACCGAGATGAACCAGGCGCTGGTCGACAACCAGGAATTCTCCGCCTGGCTGGAAAAGCGCACGCCGGCCGGCCGCTGGGGGTATGTCGACGAACTGATCGGCGCCGCCGTGTTCCTCGCCTCCGACGCCTCGTCCTTCGTCAACGGCCATACGCTCTATGTCGACGGCGGCATGACGGCTTCGGTTTGACGGGAAACCCTATCGCTCAGTCTGAAAATCCACCACTACGGCCGGCAGCACACAGCGGCTTTCGCCCCGCGCCTTGACGCGAGCCCGAACTCAGCCGCACAATCCCGTCGCAGGCGAAGGGAGGCCAGTCGTCTGCGGGAGGTATAACCCATGACGGACGCGATCAGGCTCTATTGGGGCCGGTTCGGACATGTTTCTGTCCTGAATGTCGCCAGCGACTTCGTCACCCATGCGCATGTCGAGGCCCACATCATCATCTGGCTGGAAGGCACGGCCGGCGAGATGACCGTCGGCCGCGAGACGGTGCCGCTGGGTCCCGGCACCGCCGCCGGCATCAATTCCTACCAGCCGCACAGCCACATTCTGTCGCAGAACGGCAGGCCCGGCCTGTTCCTCGCCTTCTACATCGATCCGGATTGGGCGCGCCGGCGCCGCGACCTGCCTTCGTCGGCGCCGTTGTTTGCACAGGCTGCAATCACCCTCGAACCCTGGCTGCACCAGGCCGCCGCCAACCTGCTCGACCATTTGAGCGATAATGAAAGCATCGACGACGTCGCCAATTACGAGATCGAGCGCTTCATCGATAGCGTGCTCGACGCCGCCGACGCCTCGGCGCCGCAGGAGGCGCGCATCCGGGTCAACACAATGCAGGACTTTCGCGTCCGCAAGGCAATCCAGCTGATGAAGGCCAATGTCTGCGAACGCATCTCGTTCGACGACGTCGCCCGCAGTGTCGGTCTGTCGCGGCCGCACTTCTTTGCTTTATTCAAGGAACAGACCAATCTGACGCCCAATGTCTACTGGAACACGCTGCGCATGGAGGAAGCCGTGCGGCAGCTGCAGTGGTCGCAGGAACCGCTGATCTCGGTCGCCTGCAATCTCGGCTTCACCACCCAGGGCAATTTCTCGCGCTTCTTCCGCGACCATGTCGGCGTGCCGCCGACGCTTTACCGCGAAGCGGCGCGTGCCATGGCCTGAACGGGCCGTTCGTTTTTCAGACTCCTTGATAGGGCCGCAAGACCCATTGATAAGCGCAGCACCGCCCGCCGCCCTACCCTGCTGCGTATCGAATTCGTAGGGGAATGATCATATGGCTGAAGTCACCGTCTCCAGCGTCATCGACGCGCCGGTCGAAAAGGTCTGGGCGCGCATACGCGACTTCAACGGCCTGCCGGGCTGGCATCCGCGCATGGTCAAGAGCCATATCGAAGACGGCAAGAGCGCCGAAACCATCGGCTGCGTGCGTAATTTCGAGCTCGCCAGCGGCGCGCGTATCCGCGAAAAACTGCTCGACTTCTCCGACGCGAATTTCCGCGTCAGCTACTCCATCCTGGAGACGCCGCAGCCGTTGACCAATCACAAAGCGACGCTGCAATTGCGCCGCGTTACCGACGGCGACCGCACCTATGCCGAATGGACAGCAACTTTCGACGCGGCGCCCGAAGAGGCCGACAAGATCGCCGCCGGCATGGCCGCCAATGTCTTCCAGGGTGGCTTCAATGCGTTGAAGAGCCATTTTTCTGGCCAGAGCTGAACCAGGGGAGACTGCCATGGCGCTTGCCCTCCAGACCTTTTCGGCCGTCAGGGATGCCAACGCGGCGCTGAAGGCGCCCGGCACCCGCTATCTCGGCGGCGGCACGCTGGTCGTGCGTGCCGCCAATGAAGGCGATGTCTCCGTCACCGGCCTCGTCCGCTCGACCGATCCGACCCTTTCCGAGATTACCGTTGCCGGCGGCAAGGTCCGCATAGGCGCCTCGGTGACGATGGCGGCTATCGCCCGCCATCCGGAGCTTGCGGCGCTGTCCAAGGCCGCACGCGCCGTCGGCGGCCCGGCGATCCGCAATATGGCGACTGTCGGCGGCAATCTGTTCGCACCCGCGCCCTACGGTGATTTCGCTGTCGCCCTGCTGGCGTTGGATGCGACGGTCGGCACCGATGATGGGGAATTGCCTGTCGAGGATTTTCTGGCCAGGCGGGACGGCAGCCGCGCCATCGTCACGTCAGTCGCCTTCGCGCTGCCGAAGGCCGAGAATTTCCGCTTTCTGAAAGTGTCGCGGGTCAAGCCGAAGGGCGTCTCCGTGCTCAGCATCGCCGCCGTTCTCGAACAGGCCGGCGACGGCACTGTCTCCTCGGCGCGGATCGCGCTCGGCTGCATGGCAGACCGGCCGATGCGCGCCCGCGCTGCGGAAAAGGCACTGATCGGCAGCAGGCTTGACCAGGACGGCGTCGCAGCGGCGCTGGCTGCAGCCGGTGAAGGCACTTCGCCAATCACCGATCCGATCGCCAGCGCCTGGTATCGCGCCGAGGTTCTCCCGGTCCATCTCGGCCGGCTGCTGCTTACTTAACCACCGCTTGGGGGGCGCGCGTCTGTCCGATCAATCGGGCAGGCGCGCTGGGAGGAAAACATGGCAAAGGTTCCGGTTCAGTTCACGCTCAACGGCTCGGAGAAGGCCGAATTTGTCGACAGCGGCACGACGCTGCTGCACGCGCTGCGCGACAAGATCGGCGACACCTCGCCCAAGGGCGGCTGCCACCAGGGCACCTGCGGCGCCTGCTCGGTGATCATCGACGGCGAACTCCGGCTCTCTTGCCTGACCGTGGCCGAGACCTGCAGCGGCGCCGACATCCGCACCACATCGGGCCTCGCCGAGGCCGGCGTCCTGCATCCGCTGCAGCGTGCCTTCCTCGACGCCTTCGCCACGCAATGCGGCTTCTGCACGCCGGGCATGATCATGGCCGCCAAGGTGCTGCTCGACCACACGCCCAATCCGAGCCGCGAGGACGTGATCGAGGCGCTGTCCGGCAACATCTGCCGCTGCACCGGCTACGAGCCGATCATCGAGGCGGTGCTGACGACGGCCCGAGCCAATTCGCAGAACGCGGCCTAAGGACCAAAAGAATGGAACTGCGCAAAAACTATTTCGCCGATCAGCGCAAGGACGGCCTGCACGAGATCGGCCATGGGCGGCCGCGGCTGGATTCGCCGGGTCATGTGACGGGCAAGACCGCCTATTTCGCCGACCGCAACGTCCCGAATATGCTTCACCTGAAAATGGTGCGCAGTCCGCACCACCATGCCCGCATCCGTTCGATCGACACTTCCGAAGCGGAGAAGCATCCCGGCGTGGTGAAAATCCTCACCGCCAAGGATGTGCCGCACAATGTCTACACCATCCTGATCCTGATCCAGGTCGGACCGGAAGACGAGACGGTGCTGGCCGACGGCAAGGTACGCTGGAAGGGCGAGGCGGTGGTGGCGGTGCTGGCCGAGACCGAGCGCGCGGCTCAGGAAGCGGCAGCCAAGGTCAAGGTCGACTACGAGGTGCTGCCGGCCGTCTTCGACATGGAAGAAGCGCTGAAGCCTGGCGCGCCTTTGGTCAACGAATATCACGGCCAGAACTATTATCTCTATGACAGCGGCGAATGCCGCAAGGTGCGCTTCGGCGATGTCGAGGCGAGCTTCGCCGGCGCCGACCACATCCTCGAACAGAGTTATCAATCCTCGCCCATCGAGCATGCGCCGACCGAGACCACCGGTTGCGTCGTGGTGCCCGAAGGCAATGACCGCTTCACCTGCTACACCAACACCCAGGCGATGTTCTTCACCCTCGACAACGCCTCGATCATCCTGCAGATGCCCGGCTCAAAACTGCATTTCGTCGGCGGCACTGTCGGCGGCGGCTTTGGCGGCAAGGTCGACGTCATCGTCGAGCCGATCGCCATTCTTGGCGCTAAACAAACCGGACGCCCAGTCTGTTTCGTCTATAGCCGCGAGGAGGAGATGCAGATCTCCTCGCCGCGCGCCGCCGAAAAGATAATCGTCAAGGACGGCGTGATGAACGACGGCCGCATCGTTGCGCGCAAGGTGACCGGCTACACCGATGCCGGCGCCTATTCGCGCCACTCGCCTTATGGCGCGCAGAAGGGAGCGGCGCACTATCCCGGGCCCTACACCATTCCCAATGTCTGGATCGACACTTATTGCGTCTACACCAACCGCACCCCCTCCTCCGCCATGCGCGGCTTCGGCGTCACCATCGGCGACTTCGCGCTTGAGGTGCAGATGGACAAGCTGGCGCGGCTGATCGGCATGGACCCGCTCGAATTCCGCTTCATCAACGCCTATCGCGATGGCGACATGAAGGCGCATCGCCAGCCGACCGAAGGGGCGGCGCTGATCGAGTGCATGCAGGAGGCGTCGCGCGCCGCCAACTGGCCGGTGGCGGAGAAGTATATGGCGATGTCCTCCTACACGGAGGGAGCTTGAGATGGCGATAAGGCGCGGACGCGGCGTCGCCGCGATCAACTACCCGACGGGCATGAACCTTGGCGGCGACCCGACGCAGGCGCTGGTGCATTCGACGCCGACCGGCAATTTCATGGTGACGCTTTCCAGCGTCGATCTCGGTCAGGGCTTGAAGCAGATCATGGCGCAGATCTGCGCCGAGACCATCGGCGTGCCGACGGACCGGGTTACCATCGACACCGCCGACACCGACACCGGTCCGCACTGCATGGGCACCTTCGCCTCGCGCGGCACCCACCGCGCCGGCAACGCCGTCATCCAGGCGGCCAAGGAAGCGCGCCAGGTGATGCTGGAAGTGGCGGCGGAAGAGCTGGAGGTGAACGCCTCCGATCTCGAAACTGATGGCGAGGGCAACATTCTGGTCAAGGGCGCGCCGCAAAAGTCGATCTCGATCTTCGATGTCGCGCTGTCGGCTCATTTCAAGCGTGGCCGCTCGATCTCAGGCCGCGGCATGTTCCTAATCCCGCGCTCCTATCCGGAGAAAGAGACCGGCGCGATGAAGCCGTCGACCTGCTACGCCCATGCCTGCACGGTGGCCGAGGTCGAGGTCGATGACGAGACGGGCGAGGTTACGGTGCTGACCGTGAAGAACGTCTTTGAGATCGGCCGCGCGCTGAACCCGAAAATGGTCGAGCAGCAACTGGTCGGCGGTTCCTGGATGGGCATCAGCCACGCGCTCTACGAAACGACCGAGCCCTATTATCCCAACCGCGACCATGGCGGCACCGACTTCAACCAGTATCTGATGCCGGGACCGGGCGATCTCGCCCAAACCGAGATCATCGTGCTGGAGCGGCCGTCGGCGGATGGTCCTTACGGTGCCAAAGGGCCAGGCGAAATGTGCGCGAACCCGCAGATCCCCGCGGTTGCCAATGCCGTCTTCGACGCCGTCGGCGTGCGCATCGACACGCTGCCGATCACACCGGAGCGCATATTGCGCGCGCTGAAGGCGCAAGCGGCGAACTGATGACGCCAGAGGTGAACGCAGAGACTGTCGCGACCTCGCCGGAGGCGGTGGCGTCCCATCTCGCCGCGTCGCGTTATCTCGCCGACGACAGCCTCGCAACCGCGATCTTCCTGGCGATACGGCTGGGCAAACCGCTGCTGCTCGAAGGCGCGCCGGGCGTCGGCAAGACGGAAGCGGCGAAGGCCATCGCCGAAGCCCTCGGCCGCGATCTGGTGCGGCTGCAATGCTATGAAGGCATCGACGCAGCACACGCGCTCTACGAATGGAACTACCAGCGCCAGCTGCTCGCCATCCGCCATGCCGGCGAGCATGAGATCGACATCTATGACGACCGCTTTCTGATCGCGCGGCCATTGCTGCAGGTGCTGCGGGCGCCGGAGCAGCGCGTGCTGCTGGTCGACGAGATCGACCGCTCCGACCACGAATTCGAAGCGCTGCTTCTCGAATTCCTCTCCGACTTCCAGATCAGCATCCCTGAGCGCGGCACGATCCGCGCCGAGGCGCAGCCGATCGTCATCCTGACCTCGAACCGAACCCGCGAACTGGCGGAGGCGCTGCGTCGGCGTTGCGTCTATCACTGGATCGGCTATCCCGACGCCGAGCGCGAAGCCGCCATCATCATGCTGCGCGCCGGCGATGTCGCCGAGACCACCGCCCGCGCCGTGGCGGCCGCTGTGCAGGAGATCCGCGTCCGCCCGCTGGCCAAGCCGCCCGGCATCTCCGAGGCCGTCGAATGGGCCAACGCCGCCACCATACTGGAGAAAGGCGGCAGCCCATGGCCGCAAGCCTTCCGCCGCGCCATCGGCGTGCTGATCAAGGACGAGGAGGATTTGTCCGCGATCGCGCCGGAGCTTGGTGCCATCGTCGAGGAGGCGCTGGGGTGACGTGTGAGGTCAACAGCTCGTTCACAGCGAGGTGGCCTCACCTGGGCACTCTGCAACGCTGGCGGGACAGCGCCCCCCTCTGTCCTGCCGGACATCTCCCCCACAAGGGGGGAGATCAGCCGTCATCCTGGCTTTCGCCAATCTCCAGCGGCGCAGAAAGAACCGAAGCGCCAAAGCTGCTGATCTCCCCCCTTGTGGGGGAGATGTCCGGCAGGACAGAGGGGGGCGCGAAGGAATGATGCGTCAGGGAACCCTTCCTCTCGCCTCCGCGCCCTTCCTCGACTTCGCCCGGCTGCTGCGCCGCCACGCCTTTGCCGTCGCCCCCGAGCAGGTCTGCAGCTTCATGCAGGCCATAACCCTGCTCGGCCCGCGCTCCATGGCCGACATCCGCGAGGCGGCGCTCGCAACGCTTGCCCCCCCGCCCGATCGCCGCGGCGAATTCGAGGCGCATTTTCGCAATCACTTCCATGGCGATGGCCAACCCTCGATCGAAGGCGAGGAAGACGAGGAAACCCGCATCAAAGACGATTACGGCACGCGCCAGGAGGAGAAACAGACGACGCGCCAGGAGAAAGGCGGCGAGCTGTCGTCGGGCCTGGAGCAACTGAGCACGCGCGATTTTCAGCGCGACGATGACAGGCTGACCGCCTTTCGCCGCAAGCTGTCGGCTGCCCTCCCCGCGCGCCGCTCATTCCGCACCGTGCGCACCCATTCGCGCGGCAAGCTCGACCTGCGCCGCTCGCTCAGGGAAATCGTCAGCGCCGATGGCGATATCCCCTCGCCGCAGCTCCGCCGCCGCCAGACGGTGCCGCGCAAACTGCTGATCCTCATCGACGTCTCCGGCTCGATGAAGCTGCACACATCGGATTATCTCAAATTGGCGCACGCCGCCGTACAAGGTGCTGACCGTGCCGAAATCTTCACCTTCGGCACGCAGCTCACCCGAATCACGTCCGCACTGCGTATCCGCGATCGCGACCAGGCTCTCGCCCGCGCGGCGGCACTCGTAGACGACTGGGACGGCGGCACGCGCATGGGACCGACCCTGCTCGCCTTCCTCTCGGTGCCGCGGTTCTCGGCCTTCACGCGCGGTGCCGCTGTGATCATCCTGTCGGACGCGCTGGAGCGCGGCGACCATGCCGATCTCGAGACCGCGATACGCCGCCTGAGCGCCCGCGCCTTTCGCCTGTCGCTGGCCACACCGCTGGCCGGTGACCCGCGTTTCCTTCCCGCCACGGCAGCACTCCGCGCCATCCTGCCTGATCTCGACGATCTCATCGACGGCTCGTCGCCCGGGAGCCTCACCGATTTCATCCTGTCGCTCGCCCGCCCGGCCCCGGCGGCGTCGGCAATCTGGAAAAGGGTATCGTGATGCAGAAAGCCATCGACGCGCATTTCCACATCTGGCGCCAGCAGGATCAGCCCTGGCTGGTCGGCCCGATGGTGCCGCGCATTTTTGGCCCCTACGAGCCGATTCGCCGCGACTATCCGATCGAGGAATTTCTCGCCGATCAGCAAGGCGCAGGTGTCGAGAAGGCCGTCTATGTCCAGACCAACTGGGCCAAGGAGGATTTCGAAAAAGAAGTCGCCTTCCTGCAGAAGACTGCCGACGAGACCGGCTGGCCGCACGCTATCGTCGGCTATACCGATATGACTGTCGACGATGTCCGGCCCCAGATCGATCGATTGAAAAAGTACCCGCTGCTGCGCGGCGTGCGCATGCAGCTGCATTGGCACGAGACGCCGGCCTTCCGCTTCGCTGCCTCGGCCGATCAGGTCATCGACCCCAAGGTGCGGGCCAATGTCGCGCGGCTTAAAGACTATGGCCTGTCCTTCGACCTGCAGCTTTTCCCTGCCCAGATGAAGGACGGGCTGACGCTGGTCGGCGAGAACCCGCAGATCAACTTCATCCTCACCCATGCCGGCATGCTGACCGGCATGGAGCCGGAAACCACCGAGGCCTGGAAAGCCGGCCTGAGTACTCTATCAACAGCGCCGAACTTCTACGCCAAGCTGTCGGGCCTCGGCACCTTCGCCCACCGCAACGATCCGGCGTTGATTGCCTACATCGTCGACAATGCGATCGACATTCTGGGCGCTGACCACCTGATGTTCGGCTCCAACTTCCCGATAGAGAAGCTCTGGACCAGCCACGCCGAACTGATCAAGGCGCATCGTGCAGCCGTGGCGAAGCACGGTCCGGTGGCGGAAGCGGATATCTTTTGGAATACAGCAGAGAAGGTTTACAGACCGGCATAGCGCACGCTTTCCCTTCTCCCACAGGGGAGAAGCGAAAGCCGCCCCTCACTTCACTTCAAACTCAGGATCGACCGGAATCTGCATCGCAGTCACCAGATGGTTGGTCTGCCCGGCCAGCCCGATGATCGACGCCAGCTCGCCATGCTGCGCATCGGTCAAGCCTTTGGCGCGGGCAGCTGCCGTATGCGAATGGACGCAATAGGAACAGCCATTGGCGGTCGACACAGCGATGTAGATCATCTCCTTGGTCAGCGGATCGATGGCGCTTTCCGTAGCCATCACCACTTTCACCTGGTCCCATGTCCGTTTCAGCAAGGCCGGATCGTTGGCCAGCCCGCGCCAGAAATTGTTGACGAAGTCCGACTTGCGCGTCGCGCGGATGTCGTCGAACACAGCCTTCGCAACCGGGATTTTTTCGACCTCGGCATCGCTGAGGAGTTTTGTGGCGGCCATGGCGTTTCCTTTCGTTGAATCGGTGGATCAGGTGGTTGAATCAGGTTTCGAGCAAGGGCGGCTAACCGGCTATTCCGATTCAGTTTTTGATGCTGACAGAACCATGGCGATTGGCCGAAGCATCTCAGCTTCGTCATTCACGGGCGAAGCAGGCGCGAAGCGCCGTCGCGGAGACCCGAGGATGACGAAGGCGCTGAGGCCTTCGCCAATTGGTGACGTATGCGCACCGTCAAACACCGACCGGCAACCTAGTGCACTGCCGCATACATGATCTTCTCCTCCGTCGCCTCCGCCGGCGAGAACTCCTCCACGATGCGCCCCTGTCGGCACACCAGAATCCGATCCGACAGGTTCATGATTTCCGGCAGGTAGGACGAGATCACCACCACCGCCAGCCCCTCATCGGCCAGCCGGTTGATGATCTGGTGGATCTCGGCGATGGCGCCGACATCGACGCCGCGCGTCGGCTCGTCGAAGATGACGATGCGCGGCTGCTGCACCAGCCCCTTGCCGATCACCACCTTCTGCTGGTTGCCACCGGAAAGCTCGACCACGCGGGCGTTGTCGTTTATCGCCTTGATGTTCAGCGTCTTCGTCCATTCTGCGGAAAGCGTGCGCATCTCCTGCTGGTTGATCACCCAGGCCTTTTCGCGGCCCGCCGCCAGGAGCCCGCCGAACAAATTCTCGGCAATGCCCATCGTCTCGAAAATGCCCTCGCTTTTGCGGTCCTCGGAGACGTAGACGATGCCGTCGGCGACCGCTTCGCTCGGCACGAGATAGCGTACCGGCCGGTCGTCCAGCTCGATGGCGCCGCCGCGCAGGAAATCGCGCTTGTAGATGCCCGACACGATCTTGAAGGTCTCGGTGCGGCCCGAGCCGATCAGCCCGAACACGCCGGTGATCTGTCCCTGAAAGATCGAGAAGGAGGTGTTGCGCACGACATTGCTCATCGAAATGTCCTGCACCGACAGCACCTTCTTGCCGGCCTTGTGCAGCTTCGCCTCGTCGCGCTGGCGGTAGATCTGTCCCGACAAAGTGCGCCCTACCATGGCGGCGACGATCTTGTCGCGATCGAAGGCCGATGTGTCGTCGGTTATGACCAACTCGCCATCGCGCAGGATTGTGATGCGGTCGGCGATCATTAGCGCCTCTTCCAATGCATGGCTGATGAAGACGATCGAGACGCCGTTCGCCTTCAGCCGCCGGATCAGTGCGAAAAAGTGCCGCTTCTCCTCCGGCGTCAGCGTCGCCGTCGGCTCGTCGAAGATGATAATCTCGGCATTGTGGTGAACGGCGCGCGCGATCTCGACCATCTGACGCTTGGCCGCGCCGAGCGTTGCCACCATGGCGTTCGGGTCGACCGGGAAGTTCAGCGATTGCAAAAACTGTTGCGCCGAAATGTAGGTGCCGCGCAGCCGGTTGAGAAACTTTTCGGTGCCGAGATAGAGGTTCTGCGCCACTGTCATCGACGGCACCAGGCTGGTCTCCTGGAACACCATGGCGATGCCGGCCTCGAGCGCCGCATGCGGCGAGGCGTAGGCGATCTCGCGGCCTTTGTGGAACATCTTGCCGGAAGTGGCGTCGACGACGCCGGCAATGATCTTGGTCAGTGTCGATTTTCCGGCGCCATTCTCGCCGAGCAGCGCGTGGATTTCGCCCTTGCGCAGTTCGAAGCTGACTTGTCTGACCGCGGGCACGCCGCGATAGTTCTTGGTGACATTTTCCAGGCGCACGATCGGTTCCATCAGAAACCTCCCGCGTCGAGCACGCAATCGCCGCCCCTGGAGGCGATGAATAGAAGTCCGTCCTTCTCCGCCACGCTGCAAATGCCGTGGCGCGTGCCGTCGGCGCGGCTGTGCAGGCTGAATTGCGGCTGCATGGTCCGGTCGAGCTTCACCACCAGCCCGTAGGAGCGGCTCGGCGACCAGGGCTTGTGGATGCCCATGGTGCGGATGCCGCCACATTGCAGCGGTTCGAGGAAGCTGCGGTTGGAGGCCAGCGCCGGCGCGATCCAATAGGCCGGCGGCACTTGGTCGATCATGTCGCGCCGGTAATGCGTTTCCTGCAGCACGAATTCGATCAGCCGGTTGCGCGGCGCGAACAGGGCCAGCCACGCGCCGCCATCGCCGGCCGGCGCAAGGCGCGCGGGATAGCCGGGCAGATGCGTCAGCACGGTCGAGCGGCTACCGGTTGCACCATCGAAGCGAACGAGCTGGTGACGCCAGCTTTCGCTGACCAGCACATCTCGCCCCGTGGGATGGAGCCCATAGGGAAAGGCGATCTCGCCGGCCACTTTGCGGAACCCGCCGCCGGCTGCGTCCCGCCTCCAAAGCGATCCGGACGCGCCCTTCTTCATCAGGTCGGCGGCCCATAGCGACGGCGCATGCTCAGCCGAGCCATTGGCCAGCCACAACGTGTCGTCCTCGGCATAGGCAAGCGCGGTGATGCAGCTGACGCCAGACGGCAGCGAAACCTCCTTGCCGGCGACCAGCAGCTTGCCGCTCTCAAGTCCGACCGTCAGTTCTCCCGACAGTGATAGAGCCAGCGCAGTGATGGGGGAAGGAAAGGTCTCGACAACCTTCGGCTCCACTTCTGCGGCAAGCGAATAGATGGCGTTGCCGCTGGAAGCGAGCAGCCGGCCATCGGCAACCAGCAGATTGTCGGGTTCGATCAGTCCGGCAAAAACCGGCGCATCATCGAGCCGCGTGTTGGGCCGGAAGGCGCCGTCGAGCGGCGGGATGGTGACGGCCTTGCCGCGAAACATGTCCAAGATGGGATCGAGGATCATGGCTGCGTTCCCCAATAAGAAGCGGAGCTGGTCCAGGTCGGGTCCGCGCCCGCAATCTTGTAGCGGCCGATGCGGTTGTTGAGGATGCCGCCGACGAACAGGAAACCCTTGTGCTCGCGCATCGAGGTGACCATCGGATGCGCGCCGCCGGTGAGGTCGCCCATCGCCTCGATAATGCCGCCCTTGTCGTTGAATTTCACCACGCCGCCGGTGTTGATGTTGGGGAACAGCCACTCGTCCTGCGGCAGCCGGCGCGTCATGCGCTTGCGCATATCGGGATGGCGCAGCGACAGGTCGAAGCTCGGCGTGCGCATGCCGAGCCATGCCATCCAGTAATTGCCGTCGGAGGCGCGGTTGATGTTGTCGGGATAGCCCGGCATGTCGCGGATGACGCATTCGGCGGCGCCCGCCTTCGGCCCTTCCAGCCAGTAGCGATGCACGCGGCAGGCCCAGCTCTCAGCGAAGAACAGCGACTTGCCGTCATGCGCCATGCACACACCGTTGGTGTAGCGGTAGCCGTCGAGCAGTGTCTTCGTCGAACCGTCCTTCGGGTCATAGACCAGCAGCCGGCCGGTGGCGCGGTTCTCGATCGAGTCCAGTGCCCAATCGTGGGCGTCATAGCGCTTGGTGGAGTCAGTGAAATAGATGCGCCCGTCCGGCGCGATGTCGCAATCATTGGGGTCGCGCAGCCGCGCATCGTCGACGATCGAGGTCCAGGAGCGCGACGTCTCGGCCGACAGGCGCTTCACTTCCCGATCCGGCGAGACGGAATAGAGCCCCATGGCGCCGACGCAGCTGATCAGATTGCCCGATTTGTCGAAGGCCAGGCCCAGCGGAAAGCCGCCGATGTGGGCAAACACCTCCGATTTCACATAGTCCGGCGCGAAGAAGCGGACGATCTCGCCATGGCGCGTGCCGCAATAGAGGTGATCGTCGCGGTCGAGGATGACGTCTTCCGGCCCTTCCAACTCGCCGAGCCCGATATGGTCGGCCGCCGACAGCCGGTTGTCGAGCGCGTAGGGCGTGCCTGAGCCCGGCACCGCAGACTGTGTCTCGCCCATCTTGAGATAGACCGGCGCGACATAGACTTCGTTGAGCACCTTATGGCGGTTCTTCAGCCAGCGAATGTCGATCGTCACCGCCATCGCCAGCATGATGCCCAGCACCATCTGGTTGGTGCCGGTGCCATAGCCCAGCCGGATCAGCCCGTTGGTCATGGTCAGCACGATGATGGCGCCCATCAGCCCCTTGATGACCGAGCCGCGGCCACCACCCAGGCTGACGCCGCCGACCACCGCCGCCGTCAGCGCCATGATCTCAAGGTTGAGGCCGGTGCCCGGCCCTGCCCCACTCAGGCGGCAAGCGATCAGGAAGCCGCCGATCGAGGCGCAGAAGCCGGAAAAGACATAGGTCATGAACACGGTGCGGCGCACGCGAATGCCGGCATTGTGCGCCGAGCGCCTGGATCCGCCGACCGCCAGCACATGCCAGCCCGGCCGTGAGCGCGTCAGCGCGATATGGGTGACGATGGCAAGAATGATCGCCAGCCACACCGAGACCGAAAGCCCCCAGAAGGTGCTGTCGCCGATGAAGTCGAGCACATCGGATGTCGCCTGGGAAAGCTGCACGTCTGCGGCATAGGTGGTGACGAGAATATCGAACAGCGCCCGGCCAAAAATGAAGGTGACCAGCGTAGTCAGAAAGGCGCGCAGCCTGAGATAGCCGACGAGGTAGCCGTTGACGGCGCCGAAGATGAGGCCGGTGGCGAGCGATGCCGCCACCGCCAGCCAGATAGACTGTTCGAGAATGAAGAAGACATAGACGGCGGAGAAGCAGGACAGCGCGAAGATCGAACCGACGGACAGATCGATGCCGCCGCCCAGCATCACCACCGTCATGCCGGTGACCACCATCGAGAACTCGCCGAGCTGGCGGGTCGATTCCTGTAGCGAGGTCAGCTTGAAGAAGCCGGGAATGATCGAGCCGAACACGCTGAGCGTCGCCACCAGCGCCAGGAACGGAATGGCGTTGTCGGTCCAGCGTTTTGTCAGGATTTCGCCGACCAGATGGTCGGGCACGAGATTGTAGCGCCAGGACTGGAGGCGTTCGCGAAAGGACATCGGCGGCTGCTATTCCATGAGGGAACGAGGTGACCGGATTGTCCAGCCACCTCGTTTATTTCAGTCGAAAAAGCGCGGCTTACTTCGCCGCCGCTTCGGCCTGCAGCGCCTTCAGGTCCCAGCAGCTGTCGGGCTTGAGGTCGGCCTTGGTCGTAGCCTTCTCCAGTGTGTAGATGTAGGTGTGCGACGTGCCGGCCGGCTGGCCGCTCTGCAGCAGGAACTTGATGATAGCGTTCATGTCGCCGGACTGGCGAGCCAGATCGGTCATCACCACGGCGCCGTAAGTTCCGTCCTGCAATTTGTCGCAATCGGCCGCCTTCTCGCCGCCGCCGGTGGTGACCAAAAAGACCTTGCCGTCGAGCTTGGCGTCGCGGATGGCGGCGGATGCGCCGGTGGCGTCGCCATCCCAGAAGTCGATGATCGAGCAGATGTCGGGGTTCTGCTGCAGCATTGTCGTCGTCACGTTGCGCGACGTCGTCGGATCCCAGTTGGAGTCGGGCTTGGCCACGACTTTGAAGTCGGGGTGCTTCTCCAGCACCTTCATGATGCCGGCATACTGGTAGAGACTGGACGAGTTGGCCTGATCACCCTGCACAAGGCCGATCTTCTTCGACGAATTCTCGCCGCAGCCCTTGATCGCCGCTTCGGCCTCGAGTTGGCCGAGCCGGTCCCAGTCACTGCCGACAAAGGCGTCGGCCGGGAAGTTGGCGGGATTGTCGACCAGTATGACGTAGGTTCCGGCAGCCTGCGCCTTCTTCATCAGCTTGGAATAGGAGTTGAGATCCGGCGCATGGATGATCAGCACGTCCGGCCTTGTGTCGGACGAGATCGCGTCGGTGATCGCCTGTGCGCCGGCATCGACGACCCAGTTCGGATCGCGTGTTTCGAAGGTGCCGCCCCAGGCCTCGACTTCCGTCTTCAGATAGTGCGACCAGCCCTGCGCAAGGTCGAAGCCCATCGCCAGCGGCACCAGCATGACGCGCTTGCCCTTGAGCGCCTGCGCGTATGCGGCCGGGCCCGGATCGTCGGCGGCGAAGGTCGGCGCGACGAAGGCGGTAGCGGCCAGCGCCGTGGCGGCCGCCATCAGTGTTCTGATCAGTTTCATGTCACATCCTCTGTTTTTCACTTATTGCCGGCCGGTCCGCATGACCCGTCGGGTACCCCTTAGATGTCGCCCTGCTGCGCGGTCTGTTCGTCGCGCGGATTGATGATGCCGTCGACGATGATGGCTCCGAGCAGGATCGCCGCCTTGATCAGGTTTTGATAGAGCAGCGGAATGTCGATGATGGTCATCGCGTTCGACAGGATGCCGATAAGTGCAGCGCCCACCAGCACATTGCGCACTCCGCCCCGCCCGCCGGACAGGCCGATGCCGCCGATCACCGCCACCAGCACGATGTCATAGAGCAGCGTCGAGTTGACGACGCGGGTGTTGATCGAGTGCAGGCTCGACGCCGTCAGCAGGCCGGCGATCAGCGCGACGAAGGCCGAAACCACATAACGCAGCACCAGCATTGGCCGCACCGGAATGCCGATGTTGCGCGCGGCGACCGGATTGTCGCCGGCGAAATAGATGTAGCGGCCCCATTTGGTGTAGCGCAGGAACAGGAAGAACAGGAAGGCGAGCCCGGCGAAGACGAACACTTCGATCGGAATGTCGAGGAAACGCAGGCCGCCGAGCAACTCCACCCAATGGCCCTGAGGCACCGGCACCGCATCCTGCGTGATCAGTTGCGAGCGGACATAGCCGAAGACGAAGGAGCCGGTCGCCAGCGTCACGAAGATCGCCGGCACGTCGGCATAGGCGACGAGAAAACCGTTGAGCAGGCCGATGGCGAGCACGCCTGCCAGCACATAGGCGAAGGCGAGCCCATCAGGCGTTCCGGCGTTGAGCAATTGCAGATACCAGGCGACCGACATCGCCATGATCGCCACCGCCGACAGGTCGATGCCCCTGCCGATTATGACGACCGCCATGCCGAGCGCCAAAATGCCCAGCACCGACACCGAGCGGACGATGGCAACGAGATTGTTGGCAGCGATGAAACCAGGCAGCCCAATGGCAGCGGCGACGAACAGCACCACGGCGATGGCAAAGACAATGCCTTCCTGATTCAGGCTCCTGACATTTGGCCAGCCAATCGTGTTCATGTCTGCATTCGCCCCGATGGCAGCTCTGCCACCCCTTCCGAAGAAAGCTAATCGGCTCGGCGCCGCTTCGTCAAATGAATCCGCGCTCGGAACACCCGTTGGCAGTGATAATCTTCCAGTGGACGCACCGATTGCTAGAACTGGCGCAATCCTAGGAAAAGGCTGCGCTTTTGGCATTTGGTTGCACCATTGCGCGTATGCGCGAAGGTGCCGTTCTGAGGCGAAAGCACAAGGCGGAATTAATTGCCGCCTGAGCGGCGAAAATCGCGAATTCAGGTCCTGGACGTGTGGCCTGAAACTTCGGCGCCTGCACCGGGCGGCAGCACGAGGAACCGCAACGCCGCCGCCAGCCCGATGGCGCCGATGACCAGGAAGGCGATGCGAAAATCGACGAGGTCGAGCGCCGGCCGGTGCCTGACGATCTGCGACAGGTTCAGAATGGCAGCCGCCACCGCTACGCCGAACAGCATCGACATCTGCTGCAGCATGGACGACAAAGTTGCCGCCGAGCTGCGCTGCGCCGCATCGATATCGGCGAAGGCCAGAGTATTCAGCGCTGTGAACTGCATCGAGCGCGTCAGGCCGGCGATCAGCATCAGCATCACTACCGGCGCCTGCGGCGTTTCGGGCGAGATCGCCGCGCAGCCCATGATCGAGGCCGAGGCGATCAGGCCGTTGACGACCATGACCGTGCGAAAACCAAAGCGTCGCAGCGTCGGCGTCGTCACCGTCTTCATGCCGAGATTGCCGAGGAAGTAGGCCAGGATCATCAAGCCGGCATCGACCGGCGAAAGGCCAAAGCCGACCTGAAACAGCAGCGGCAAAAGGAACGGCGTGGCGTTGATCGCCACGCGAAAAATGGTGCCGGCGGCAAGCGTAGAGATGGCGAAGGTCTGCACCCTGAACGCGCTGAGATCGAGCAGCGGATGCGGCGCGCGCCGGAGATGCCGCACCGCCAGCCAGCCGATGACGATGCCGGCGGCAACCAGCAGCACGGCGGGCAAGGCGCCGTCTTCCGGATGTGCGATGCGCTCAAGGCCGTAGAGCAGCAGCGCGAGCCCCAGCGACGTGAGGAAAAACCCCGGCCAATCCAGCGGCTTGGGATCGGCCGCGCGGTCGCCCGGAATGAAGCGCGCGACCAGCGCCAGCCCGACGAGCCCAAGCGGGATGTTGATGAAGAAATTCCAGTGCCAGGAGAGATAGGTTGTGATGAAGCCGCCAAGCACCGGCCCGACCACGGGCGCAAACAACGCCGGCCAGGTGATCAGCGCCGTGGCATTGAGCAGCTCCGATTTCGACGTATTGCGCAGCACCAGAATTCGCCCGACCGGCGTCATCAGCGCGCTGCCAAGACCTTGCACGACACGGGCGGCGACAAACTGGGTCAGATTTTGCGAGAAGCCGCAAGCGAGCGAGGCCAGCGTGAACAGCACAATCGCCAGCAGGAAGATGTTGCGCGCGCCGAAGCGGTCGGCAAGCCAGCCCGACAGCGGCACGAACACCGCCATGGTCAGCATGTAGGCGGTGATGCCGATGCTCATCGCCACCGCCGTCACGCCGAAGGATTGTCCCATCTGCGGCAGTGAGGTCGAGATGATCGTCGAATCCAGCAGCTGCATGAAAAAGGCGATGGCAACGATCAACGCCACGCGCCGCGCATTGCTGGCGGTGGCGGCGGAGGCCTCGGTGTCGGGAACGGCAGTCATGGCGAACCGCGTTGAACAGCATATGGCTGGCCCCGTCCAGAGCTTATCCAACAAACTTCCGTGTCGGCTCGCAGCCTGTTATGGATGGGCGGGCGGCCAAGGACATTGCATGAAGCCTATCTATATCGACTACCTCAATGGCCTCGATATCGAAGCCCTGGAGATGACCGACGGCGAAATCATTGCCGCTGTCGAAGCCGGGCTTATGGCGCAAGGCAATGGCCAGACGGTGATCGAGCCGCGCGTCCATCTTGAACCCGACCCTTCCTTCCATGGCCATTTCAACGTTCTGCGCGGCTACGTTGCGCCGCTCGATACGGCGGGCGTGAAAATCGTCGGCGACTATGTCGACAATTATCTGCACGGGCTCCCTTCAGAATTTGGCATTCTAAACCTGTTCGATCCGCGCACCGGCACGCCGCGCGCCATTCTCGACGCCACCGTCATCACCGACATGCGCACCGGCGCCGTCACCGCTATCGGCGCCAAACATCTGGCGCGCAAGAACTCCAAGGTGCTGGCCCATATCGGCGCGCGCGGCACCGCCTACTGGAATGTGCGCCTGCTCGACCATCTCTTCGACTTCGACGAGATCCGCGTCCATTCGCGCCGCCCGGAAAGCCGCGACGGCTTCGCTGCCAAACTCTCGGCCGATCTCGGCAAGAAAGTTACCGCGGTTGCCGACTGGGAAAGCTGCATCAAGGGCGCCGACATCGTCGTCGAAGCCTCACGGCTGCCGGAGCCGCAGCCGCTGCTCAAGACCGAATGGATCAAGCCTGGTGCACTGGTCGTGCCCTACGGCACGATGAGCGCGGTGGAGCTGTCGCTGACCGACATCATGCAGAAAATGGTCGTCGACGATTGGGGCCAGTGCAAGGGCGGCAAGTTCGGCTCGCTGCGCGCCCATGTCGAAACCGGAAGGCTGAGCGAAAAGACGCTGCATGCCGAACTCGGCCAGATCGCCGCCGGCCTCAAAGCTGGACGCGAAAGCGACGACGAGACGATCCTGTTCTGGCATCGCGGCCTGTCGCTGTCCGACATTGCGCTGGGCAAGGCGATGCTGGCCAAAGCAGGAGATAAAGGTATCGGCCAGAGGCTGCGCTTCGCATGAGCGCGCTCGTCCTCACCGGCGCCGGCGTCAGCGTCGAGGACGTTGGGCAGGTTGCCCGCGGCGGCCGCAAGGTCGAGGTTGAGCCTGCTGTCATCGAGAGACTCGACAAAGCGCGAAAAGTGCTCGATCAGGTCGCCGCGTCCGGTCAGCAAATCTATGGGCTCAACACCGGGCTCGGCGCCAATCTCGGCACATCGGTCGAGGGCGATGCCAGCGCCTTCCAGCGCCAGTTGCTGGAAGGGCGAAGCGGCGCTGTCGGCGAACCGTTGCCCCAAGAGGCGGTGCGGGCGACCATGCTTGCGCGCGCAGCGATGCTGGCAGTCGGCGGCTCCGGCATTTCGCCGGCGGCTTTCACCGCCCTTGTCGATGCGCTCAATGCAGGCGTGCATCCGGTAATGCCGCAGTTGGGCTCGATCGGCGCCGGCGATCTCGTGCTGATGGCGGCGCTCGCCCGTCTGCTGACCGGCGACGGCGAAGCTGACTATCAGGGTCGGCGCATGCCGGCGGCCAAGGCGTTGATGATGGCGCGGTTGGCTCCGATCAGCCTGGCGCCGAAAGACGGCCTGTCGCTGATCAACGCCTCGGCGGTATCAGCCGGCACTGGCGCGTTGGTACTGGCCGACGCGCTGTCGGCCTTTGCGCAACAGCAGCAGGCCGGCGCGCTGACCATGGAAGGGTTTGGCGCCAACCGCACCATCCTCGATCCGCGCCTGCATCTGGCGCGGCCGGCAGCCTGCCAGCAACTCGCGGCCAAGGGCCTGCGCGACCTGCTTGCTCGTGACGAGGAGCCGACGCCGACCACCTTGCAGGACCCGCTGTCGATCCGCTGCATGCCGTCGATCCATGGCGCGCTGATCCAGGCGATCGACCAGGCGCGGCTGGCGCTGGAGATCGAACTCAATGCCGCCGCCGACAATCCGCTGGTGCTGGGCGATGACGGGCTGGTCCTGTCGACCGGCAATTTCCACACCGCATCGCTGGCGCTTGCCTTCGAGACGCTCGGCCTGGCGATCGCGCAATGTGCCGCGGCAAGCGTTGCCCGCTTCATCCAGCTCGCCGGCTCCGGCCGCAACGGTCTGCCCAGATATTTGTCGCCGGTCGGCGGCGCCTCGGCCGGTTTCGTGCCGCTGCAAAAGACCGCAACGGCAATCCTGGCCGGCATCCGCCACAAGGCCAATCCGGTGATGCTGGATTTCCTGGCCGTGTCCGAAGGCGTAGAGGACCACGCCACGCAGACGCCGCTTGCCGTGTCGAAATGCGCCGGGATGATCGCGCTGTGGCGACGGCTGATCGCCTTCGAACTGATGGCCGCCGCACAGGCCGTGGACCTGCGCGACGGTCTCAAGCTGGCGCCCGGCACAGCAGCGGTCCATACCGCGGTGCGCGCGCATGTAGCGATGCTCAGGGAGGACCGGCCGCTGGGAACGGATGCCGAGGTGCTCCATGCCATGCTCGCCGACGGAACATGGCAAGGTGCAGCGATGATCGGCAAGGAGGCCGAGTAGTCAGCCCTTTGCGTCCACCCGTTTCATGAACAGGCTGAGCTCGGCCGGATCCATGCGCACGACATGCCTGTCTTCCGGATAGGCGCCGCTATCGACGTCGGCAACGTACTCGGAAAACGCCGCGACGCGTTCCGCCTGCAGACGATCGTACTCGGCGGCGAAGTTGCGGTAGACCTTGGAATGGCGCGGCATGTGGCCCCGGTTCTGGCCAAGAATATCGTCGGCAAACAGATATTGCGCGTCGCAGCCGGTGCCCGCACCCATCGACAGCATGATCAGCGAGGTCCGTTCCGAGATCGCCTTCGCCACCTCGATCGGCACCACTTCGATCTCGGCGCCGAGAGCTCCAACGGCCTCATACTGCTTGACCGCCTCAAAAATCTGCATGGCGGTGTCGGCGGTCTTGCCGACGGCCTTGAAGCCGCCGGTCCAGGTGGCGCGGGACGGAATGAGGCCGACATGGCCGATGACGGGGATCGCGTCGTCGGCGAGCCGCTTCACGGTGGCGAAACCGGCGCTGCAATAAACGGCGTCGGCGCCGGCCTTGTAGAGCCGGAACGCCCAGCGCAGGAAATCGTCCGCCGTGCCGATCTCATAAAAATTCTCGCCCGGCATGGTGAACAGGCTGGGCGCCGCATCGCGATACTCAGGGTTGAGCACCAGCTCGGGCGGCACCGAGACGATATCGACCCCTGCCCGCTCGGCAGCCTCGGCCTCGTCCATGGTCAGGACGCGCAGCATGGTCAGCTGGCGCTTGCCCTTCATGGCGCGCAGATCGGCGACGGTCGGTCTCTTTCGGCTCATCGGGATGTCCCTGTTGGCTGGTTGCTTTTCCCGGTCACCTTACCGGCCCCGTAACAGGCCGGATAGAAGGCGGGTGGTTTATTCGCTACTCGGCCGCCGCCGACATATCGAGCTCGTGAAATTCACCGCGATAGGGCCGCGCCGTCGGCGGCAATTCGCGCTTGAGGAAATAATCCTCGTACCGCAGCTGCTTCAGCAGCACCGGCCAGACCTCGCGATAGGCATGCCACATGGACGGGTTCGCCGCCGGCAGGTCGTGCTTGACCAGCTCGTGCAGCCTCGGCAGCGCATGGTAGGGCACCATCGGAAACATGTGATGCTCGACGTGGTAATTCATGTTCCAGTAGATGAAGCGGCTGACCGGGTTCATGTAGACGGTGCGCGTGTTCAGCCGGTGGTCGACGACATTGTCGGCCAACCCGATATGCTGCAGCAGGCCGGTCAGAACCATGTGCCAGCTGCCATAAAAACGCGGCAGGCCGATCAGCACCAGCGGCAGCCATGAACCCAGCGCGATCGCGAGGGCGATCGTCGCAACGTACACGGCGACATGCCAGCGCGCCGCCGTGATGGCCTTGCCCTGTTCGGTCTCAGGAATGTAGCTCTTTTCGTCGTCCGACAGCTTGCCCAACGCCTGGCGCGCCAGGATCGGCAGCGAATAACGGAAATCGAGAATGCCGGTGAAGGCAAGCGCCGCCTTGACCAGATTTGGCGGCCGCATTACCGCGATCTCGGCGTCACGGCCGACGATGATCGTGTCGGTGTGATGCCGCGCATGGCTCCAGCGCCATTGCACCGGATTGCGCACCACCATGAAGCTGGCGATTTCGTAGATCGCATCGTTCATCCAGCGTGTGCGGAAGGCGGTGCCATGGCCGCATTCGTGCCAGCGCGAATCGCTCGACGATCCATAGAGCACGCCATAGACGAGCAGGAACGGCACCACCCACCACGTGCCCCAGAACCACACGATGCCGGCGGCCGAGCCCAGGATGGCTGCGATCCAGATCACCGTATCGCGGATCGCCGGCCCGTCGGAGCGCTGCATCATTTCCTTCATTGCCTTGCGCGGCACGTCGGTGTGATACCACTCGGCCGAGGCCAGCCCGGTCTCGATCGCCCGGCGGGTGCTTTCGCCGACCAGGCCGTAATCGCGCTTTGTCTTGGCCGTCGCCATCACCGTCTCGCCCTGCCCTTAGAGACCGTTGGCGCGGAATTTCCCGTCGAGGAATGTCTTTGCGCGCGGCACGTCGTCCTCGGTCAGATGCTCGATGATAACAGGGATGTTCGGGTGCTTCTCACTGAGCCGCTGCAGATAGAGATCGTAATTCAGCGATCCCAGCCCGGGCGCCGGCAGCTCGATCTCGCCGACGCCGCGGAAGGTCAGCCCCTCATGCGCGTCCGCGTCGCCGATATCGGCATGCTTCTCGGTCTTGTCGCTGCCTGAGCGCTTGACGTCCTTGGCGTGCGCGATGCGGATCTTGTCGGCCAGCGTGTCGAACACCTGGTTCAGCACCTGGTCCATGCGGTCGATATTGTGCGCCTCGAAATAATTGGTCGGATCCATCAGCAGGCCGAGGCCCGGATGGTCGACCTGCGCGAACATTTTGACCGTCTCCTCGACCGAACCGACGACATTGTTGACATAGGTTTCGAGCAGGAACACCGCGCCATGGTCGTAAGCCGTCTGGGCAAGATCCGAGATCACCTTGCGGCATTCCTCGAAGCCTTCCTCGGTCTTGTTTTTGGGATGATGCACCCAGTCGGATTCGGTGTTGTAGGTGCCGGTCTCCGAGATCACGTAGGGCGAGCCGAAGTCGCGCGCANGATGCACCCAGTCGGATTCGGTGTTGTAGGTGCCGGTCTCCGAGATCACGTAGGGCGAGCCGAAGTCGCGCGCATTGCGGATGATTTCCTTGAGATAGCCGACGCGCTTCTCGCGCTCGGATTTGTCGGGATGGATGATGTTGGTGTAGCCCGAGATGCAGCAGACCGGCAGATTGTGGTCGCGAAACGTGTCGCGCACTGTCCTCGCCTTGTCCCCGGTGATCTGCCCGGCCGTGAGATCGACATCCCTGAAATGCATGTCGAGCTGCACTGTGTTGAAGCCGAGTGCACGGATGCGGCGGGCGGCCTCCGCCAGCTCATAGGGAAATAGCCGGTGAAGATACCTGCCTGCATCATGATGTGAACTCCTCCCGGTAAGCGATTCAGCCGCCACACTATTCGGCGGCATGTTCAGTCGATCGATATCTCGGACAGTTTGACGGTGCGGCCTTGCGCCATCGAGCGGTAGCCCGCCTCGACCAGTGCCATTGTCTTGACGTTATCGGCGACGGAGAGCGCCGGCGGCGCGCCTGTCTTCACCGCATGCTGCAATTGCTCCATCACGCCGATGAAGGCATGCGGGAACCACATCGTGTCCCAGCTCGGGCTGACCCATTCGCCGCCGGTCGTCTTGGTCGACGCATAGGTCAGCGTCGAGGCCACGCCTTTCGGCCAGCCGATCGTGCCTTTGGCGACACCCTTGGTGCCGTCGACGCGCCAGTTGATGTGCTGGTCGTCCTCATAGCCCTCCTGGCGCGGTCCGGACCAGACATCCTCCAGCGACACGGCGAGCACGCCGGAGGGAAAGCGCAGCGNATAGCCCTCCTGGCGCGGTCCGGACCAGACATCCTCCAGCGACACGGCGAGCACGCCGGAGGGAAAGCGCAGCGTCGAGACGGTGATGCCGTCTGAATGGTCGAATGTCGTGCGCGGATCCTTGCGCGTCAGCGTGGTGATTTCCGAGGGATCGCCGAACAGGAAGCGCAGCACGTCCAGATGATGCACGCTCATATTGGCGAGCGTCAGCCGGTCGTAGTCCTGAAGGAAAGTCTGCCAGTGCGGGATCGCATGCATGTCGATCTGCGCAAAGACGATGTCGCCCAGTGCGCCGCTGTCGATGATCTGCTTCAGGACGCGCATCGACTGGTCGTAGCGCATGTTCTGGTTGACCGAGAGGATCTTGCCTGACTTGGCTGCCTCGTCGCGCAGCTTCACGGCTTCATCGACCGACAGCGCCAGTGGCTTCTGCGCCAGGATCGCCTTGATGTGGGGCTGCTTCAGCGCATGGCGGATCAGCGCCGGCTGCTGGTCGGGTGGAAAGGCAAGGTCGACGATCTCGACCTCGGAATCCTCGATCAGCTGTTCCGGTGTGTCGTGGATGGTCGGAATGCTCCAGCGTGCAGCTACCTTCTCGGCGCTGGCCTTGGTGCGCGAAGCGATGGAGACGACTGGGAAACCGGCCTGCGCATAGGCGGCAAGATGGCATTCGGCCATGATCATGCCGGCGCCGATGCAGCCGATCCGGTATTCGCTGGTGCGAACCCTTACATCCGGCTCGAAACCCTGGCCTGCCATCCATTCCTCCCTGGAGGACGGATATAACGTCATGGCCCGTCGATCAGCCAAGGTCCGCTCCATCAATTCCCATCAGAACCATGCCGGGGTGACGGTGCGAACTAGTTTGCGGCAATCAGCACAGTGCTTTCCGGCGACCAGCTGAGCATTACATCCTGGCCCTCGGCCAGCCGGTCATTGCCGGTATTCTGGACGATGACCTTCAGCGTCTGGCCGGCGCGCTCGACGAAATAGGTGCTGTTGTTGCCGGCGAAGATGCGCTTGGAGATCTGGCCCTTCAGAGCGTTGGCATTGGCCGCATCCGCAACCCCGGCATCGGTCGCGATGCGAATGCGTTCGGGACGCACGGCGCAGCTGGCCTTCGTACCGGCGGCAAGCCGATCACCCACCCCGGCGGCGATCGCCGTGCCGTCAGGCAGCCGGATGCCGTTGCCGGTCGCATCGCCGCGAAAAATGTTTGCGTCGCCAAGGAAGGTGGCGGCGAACTCGCTCTTCGGCCGGTTGTAGATCTCCTCCGGTGGCCCTTCCTGCACGAGCTTGCCGTCGCGCAAGATGCCGATGCGGTCGCTCATCGTCAGCGCCTCTTCCTGGTCGTGGGTGACGAAGATGGTGGTGATGCCGACCTCGCGCTGGATGCGTTTCAGCTCGATCTGCATGTCAACGCGCAGCGCCTTGTCGAGCGCGCCGAGCGGCTCGTCGAGCAGCAGCACGCGCGGCTTGGTGACGATGGCGCGCGCCAGCGCCACACGCTGGCGTTGGCCGCCGGAGAGCTGGTGCGGCCGGCGCTCGCCGAGCTTCCCGAGTTGGACGAGATCGAGCGCGCGCTGCACTTCGGTGGCGATCGTCGCTTTCGTTTCGCCGCGCACCGACAGGCCGAAGGCGACATTGTCGGCAACGCTCATATTGGGAAACAGCGCATAGTTCTGGAACACCATGCCGATGCGCCGCTTTTCGACCGGCACGCGTTCCACACTCTCGCCGCCAATGGCAATGCGGCCAGTATCGGGAAAGTCGAAGCCGGCGATCTGGCGAAGCAGCGTGGTCTTGCCGCTGCCCGATGGGCCGAGCAACGCATAAAAGCCGCCATCGGCGAAATCGATGGAGACGTCGTCCAGCGCCTTGTGCGCGCCAAAACTGCGCGAGACGTTCGATACCTGCACGCCGGCCATTATTTCTCTCCGCCGAATTTGAAGAAGCGCGCCGTGAGCAGCATCAGCGCCATCGACACGACGATGATGATGGTCGAGACCGCGTTGATCTCGGGCGTGAACCCCTTGCGGATCGCGGCGTAGATTTCGACCGGCAGCGTCGTCTGCCCCGGGGTCGCCAGGAAGTAGGAGACGACGAACTGGTCGAACGACACGGCAAATGCGAACAAGCCGCCGGCAATGACGCCGGGCATGATCCACGGCAGCGTCACACGCCTCGTCACTTGCCACTGGTTGGCGCCGAGCGAGCGCGCCGCCTCTTCCAGCTCCGGTGCAAAAGTCTGCAGCCGGGCCGAGACGACGACGATGACATAGGGCAGCGCCAGCGCCACATGGCCGAGCAGGATGGCGAACAGGCCGCGGCCAATGCCGACGCCGAAGAAGAAGATCAGCATCGCCGTGCCGGTGATCAGCCATGGAATGGCGATCGGCGGAAACAGCAGTGCCTGCAGGACTTTCTTGCCGCGGAAATCATAGCGGAACAGCGCCAGCGATGCCGCCGAGCCCAGCACCACTGAGATGAGCGTGGTGATGATTGCGATCTCGAGGCTGTTCCAGGTCGCCGCGATCAGCTGGTCATTCTGCCAGAGCGAGGCATACCATTCCGTCGTCCATTCGAACGGCAATTGGTAGAAGGGCGAGACGTTGAACGACATCAGCGCCATGATGATGATCGGCAGATAGAGGAAGGCGAGCAGCAGGAAGATGTAAAACCGGCCCAGCCCTTGGAGGATGCGGGTGGTCTTCATCACGCGGCCCTCTTCAGCACCGGCGAGGCAACTGCGAGGATGACCAGCACGACGGCGAGCAGGATGAACGACAATGCCGCACCAAGCGGCCAGTTGAACACGGCGACGAACTGGTCTTCGATCACCGTGCCGTAGAAGGTGCCGGTGCGACCGCCGAGAATGCGCGGCTCCATGAACGAGCCGACGACCGGCACGAAGATCAGTGCCGCACCTGCCACCAGGCCGGGCATAGACAGCGGGATGATCACCCGCTTCAGCACCTGCAGCCGCGAGGCGCCGAGCGAGCGCCCGGCCTCGATCAGCGAGTCGTCGATTGCCTGCAGCGTGAGATAGCAGGTCAGCACCATATAGGGCACGTAGGAGTGCACCAGGCCGATGATGATTGCGGGATAGGAATACATCAGGTCGATGTTGATCTTGAACGGCAGCACGGCGTTGAGCGCCGTGTCGAGGATGCCGCCCTCGCGCAGCACCATCGCCCAGGAGAAGATGCGCACCAGCCCGTTCGACCAGAACGGCAGGATGACCAGCAGGAAGATCGCCTCGCGGCTGCGCCCCTTCAGCACCTTGGCCAGCACATAGGCGGCGGGGTAGCCGATGACGACGCACCACAAAGTCACTTCGAGGCCGAGCCGCAGCGAAGCGAGCAGCAGCGTCAGGTACAGGCTCTGCGAGAAGAAGGCGGCGTAATTGCCAAGGGTGACCGCCCACGGCTTTCCCGACAGCGGCAGGTCGGTCATGAAGGAGAAGAATACCATGGCCGAGAGCGGCAGGAAGATCGCCACCATCAGCCAGAGATAGGCCGGCGCCAGCAGCGGCAGGGCCGATCTCAGCCCGCTGCGCGACGCGACCGCACCCTGTACTGCCATGATACCCTCCTCCCCAGGATTGAAGGGCCAGCCGGCGCCAACCGCCGGCTGGTCCGGACGTGAGCGTTACTTCACGTCGACTTTGAGCTGCTGCCACAGCGCCAGATAGGCCTCGCGCTGCGCGTCGGTGATCGGCGCCTGGAACTGGATGCGCTTGGCCACCTCGGGATCGCCCATCACCTTGCGGTTGAAGGAGTCTTCAGGCAGCGCTTCCACCGCCTTGGTGTTGGCCGACACCGGAGCGCCGACCTTGGTGACCCATTCGACATAGAATTTCGGATCGATCATCCAGTTGATGAAGGCCTGCGCACCTTCGACATTCTTCGAGCCCACCGGGATCGAGAACGCGTCGAGCCAGGCGACGGCGCCTTCCTGCGGAACGACCAGCGAGACCGGCAGCTTGAAGTGGGTCTTGGCGCGATCGGCCGAGCCGCTCCAATAGGTGCCGATGTCGATCTGGTTGGAGGCGACCATCTGGTTCCAGTCGTTCTCCGAACTCCAGAACGTCTTGATCTGCGGCATCAGCGAGGTAAGCTTCGCCTTGACCGCTTCCATATCCTTGATGTCGTTGATATTCTGACCGGTGGCGATGGCGCCGAACTGCACCGCTTCGACAGCGTCGTCGCGAATGACGACCCGGCCCTTATGCGCTGGGTCCCACATTTCGGCGATCGAGGTCGGTGGCTTGTCGAAGGACTTTTCGTTGATTGCCAGCGCCGTCAGGCCCCACACCCACGGCACGCCATAGACCTTGCCGTCATGGTCGAGCATCGGCGATTGCGCCTTGTCCTTGCTGATGTCGGCATAGTTCGGCAGCTTCGAGACATCGATCGGCTGGATCAGCTTTTCCGCCATCGCCTGATCGTTGAAGGCGGCGTTGATCATGACCACGTCATAGAGGCCCGGATTGGTGCGGATCTTGGTCAGCATTTCCTGTTCGGAATTGAAGAAGTCGTTGACGACCTTGTTGCCGGTCGCCTTTTCGAAGGCTTCGATCGCCCACGGCTCGTCGGCGCCGTAGCCCTTCCAGTTGAGCACATGCACTTCGGCGGCACTGGCGGCCAGCGTGAGCGCGGAGGTGATGACGGCGGTCGCCGTCAGCAGGGCAGTCAGTCTTGGCATGCGCATGTTCGTTCCTCTCTTGTTTGCCCGCTTGGCGGGTCAGGCTGTCTGATGGGCCTTCTGGTTCTGGCCCGGCTCGCCCGTGGCGGCCTGGCTCAGGAAAGTCTGGATCTCGCTGTCGGTCGGCGCCGATGAGCCGCCATGGCGGGTGACGGAAAGTGCTGCCGCCGCATTGGCATAGCGCGCCGCCTCGAAGGGATGCACGCCGCGCGAGAGTGCACTGACGAAACCGCCGATATGGGTGTCGCCGGCGCCATTGGTGTCGATGGCATCGACCTTGAAGCCGGCAATGGTCTGCGTCTCGCCATTGACCAACCTCACGAAACAGCCCTTGGCGCCGGCGCGGATAACGACGCCTTCGGCCTTTGGGCAGTGGTCGGCGAGCAGCCGGGCGGCGAGTGCCTCGACATCGCCTTGCCCAGCGATCTCGACCGCTTCCGTCATGTTGCAGCTCAGCCATGTCGTACGGGCAAGCACCCGCGACAGGATGGGACGTGGGATATCCGCGATGACCGGCGTTGGATCGAAAACGAAGGGAATGTTTTCTGGCAGCGCCTCGATCCAGTCGGTCAGCGCGTCGCGGCTGCCGGAATAGCTAAGCGTATAGCCCGACGTGAACACCCAATCATCAGGCGCGACCACCACGGGCCTCATCATCTCGAGGCTGAGAATGCTCTCCGCACCGGGCCACGACACGAAGGTGCGCTCGGCATCCCCGGAGATCATGGCGACGCAATTGCCGCTGTCCATGACCGGCGATGGCGACGTCAGCGTTATGATGCCTTCGGCCGCAAAGGCGGCGCGCAAAAAATCGCCATTCGGTCCGCTGCCGAGCTGGCCGCCGAACACCACCGTCATGCCGGTGCGGCTGGCCGCGACCATCATGTTGAAGCCGCCGCCGGCGACCTGCGCAAAGCTCGACGCGGTCTTCTCGCAGCCCGGCGCCGGCAAGGCGTCGATGCGGTAGACATAGTCGACGACGGCGCTGCCGATATGGACCAGACGCCCACTCATGCCGCGGCATCCTTGCTGGCCTTTGCCGTGCGCGCCGCGACGAGGTCTTCGGCAAGCGAGCGCACCTCCCCCATATCTATGCCGACGAGCCCGGCAATGTGTTGTTGCGGCAGTTGCGAAAAGCCGACGCAGGCGCCGGCCATGCCTGAGGCAATCGCGCCGATCGTGTCGGTGTCGCCGCCGAGATTGGCGCTGATGATTGCCGCTTGCCAGGGATCGCCCTGCGCGACTTCAAGCACGGCGAAAGCTGCCGGCACGGACTCCTGGCTGGCCACACCGGTGCCGACGAGATCGGTGATGAGCCCGATCGCATCCCGCGTGGTCTTGCCGCGCACGAGCTCCTGCGCCCAGGCGATACGCGCGGCGATATCGCCACCAGTCACCCAATGTCCGAGCCTGGCGCCTCGCCGCGCGGCTGCTACCGCGCTGTCGGAAGCGGCACGCCAGTCGCCGCCGGCGACGCCACGGCTGACGGCGGCGGCGACGGCGGCAGCCGTGGCAATGGCGATCGAGGTGTTGTGCGTCGCGCGGCAGGTCTCCGCCACCTTGGCGATAAAAGCGTCGAGCGGTTCCAGCGGCATCATGATGCCGACCGGCGCGATGCGCATGGCCGCGCCATTGGTGTCGCCCCGGCTTCCCGCCTCTTCCGCCGGCACGCCGTCATTGATGGCGTCGATGGCGCGCTTGGTCGATGGTCCCAGCAGGTCATAGCTGCCGCGCGCCTTGACCTCGCGCTCCCAGTCGAGCAGTGCGTTCACCCAGCGCGCATGATCGAAGCGGTCGCCGGACTCGACGAGAATGCGACCAAGCAGCAGCGCCTGTTCGGTATCGTCGGTGATGGTGCCGGCAACGAGCCCCTTCGACACCGGATGATCGGCAAACGGCGCCACGAAATCCTCGACATGGCCGTATAGCTCGGCGATCCGCGCCGGCGACAGAAGCTGCGTCGGCATGCCCAGCGCATCACCGAGCGCCCCACCGACAAGCGCGCCCATGGCGCGATCGAGCGTGTCGTTGGTTCTGTCCGGCATCGCTCAAAACCTCATATGCAGCGCGAAATGCGCCGGGTTGAGCAGGCTGGTTACATATTCGATCGGCCGGTCGTCAGCCGCACGCGTCAGCCGGCGTCCGCGCAGGAACGGCGTGCCTTGCGGGCAGCCGAGAATGGCGGCGTCTTCGGCATTCAGCATCTCGATGCCGACCCATTCCTCGCCATGGTCTGGGATGAGGCCGGCGCCGCGCAGCGTCTGGTGCAGCGAGCCTTCGCGCAGACCGCGCAGCGGCACGTCCTCCAGTTCGGGCGACAGCGGCAGGCGGCTGCGTTCGATGGAGATCGCATGGCCGTCGCTGGCATTGGTGCGCACCCGGTCGACGGCGATGAAGAACGGGCTTTCGATGCCAAGCAGCGCGGCAAGATCGGCATCCTCGATCACTTCAAGCCGCAGCGTCCGCGTCTCGGCATTGGCGCCGGCATTGGCCAGCGCCCGCGACCAGCCAATGCTGTCATCGACCGGCTTGCCGTCGAAAGTGACGAAGGAGCCGATGCCGACCTTGGTCGTGATCAGCCCACGGCTGGACAACTCCTCGAGGCCCTTGCGGACCGTGTTGCGGCTGACGGAAAAGCGCTGGACGAGTTCGTTCTCGCTTTGCAGGCGGTCGCCGAAGCCAAGCACGCCGGAGCGGATCTCATGTTCGAGAACGGTGGCGATCTGCTCGGGCTTGCCCGTGCCGGGAGAAAGTTGAACCGCGCGCCGCTTCATATGGGTACCTGTTCAGTAAACCTGTATAGTCCTGTTCGATATTGGAGTTGAAGGGCGACGTCAACGATATATTTGGATTCACGCATATGCGTTGTGCTCAGGTGCCCCAAGGCATCGTTTGTTCGCATGGCGACGCTAACCGCGTAGGGCGCTCCCGTCTCCGAGACAGAGCGGGGGCAGCGCTTCCCTCAGGCGATTAGCCTTGCGCTCACACGAAGAAAAATTCCTCGATCCGTTGCTTGGCCGTCCGCAGCGCTGGCAGGATATCCCGCTCCATCGCCTCGACGGAGAGCCGCGCCGACTGCGTCGAGACGTTGATCGCCGCCACGGTCTTGCCGGCGCGGCCATAGATCGGCACCGCTATCGAGCGCAGGCCAAGTTCCAGCTCTTCATCGACGACGGCAAAGCCATCCGCCCTCGCCGCGTCGATGGCCTTGGCCAGCGCGGCGCGGCTGGTGATCGTCTTCGGCGTGCGCCGCTCGATCCTCGCCTCTGCAAGCAAGGCCTTCAGCTCATCCGCGCCCAGCCCCGCAAGCAGGACGCGCCCCATCGAGGTGCAATGCGCCGGCAGCCTGGTGCCGACATCGAGCGAAACGCTGAGGATGCGGCGGCCAGGAATGCGCGCGACATAGACGACTTCCTCGCCCGACAGCACCGCCGCGTTACAGGCCTCGTCGAACTGGGCGGCCACGTCGCGCATGATGGGTGCGGCGAATGTCCACAGCGAGGCGCCGCCGAGCCAGGAGCGCACGATGGTGAGCAGGCGCGGCGATAGCGAAAACTGCCGGCCGGATTGCGTGGCATAGCCGGTCGCGGTCAGCGTCAGCAGGAAGCGACGCGCGCCGGCGCGGGTCAGCCCCGCCTCCTCCGCCATTTCGGTCAGCGTCATCCCGGCCGGATGCCGGGCCAGTATCTCCATGACTGCAAGGCCGCGCTCCAGCGAGCCGACATGGTCGCGTGTCGTTGCCTCGTCCTCCATGCGGCCTCCGCAAGACAATGCGCCGCCTTGACTCGTCTCGGCGGCGCGATGTAAAAATATCTCATACAAAACAAATGTTCGCAATACGAACTTTTTGAACTTCGGAGTTCTTGGCGATGGTCAATTTCCTGCCGCTCAAACAGGCCGTGGCTGAGAACCTGCATGATGGCGATACGGTCGCCTTCGAAGGCTTCACGCATCTGATCCCGACGGCGGCGGCGCATGAGGCCATCCGCCAGGGCTTTCGCGACCTGACGCTCATCCGCATGACCCCCGACCTGATCTACGACCAGATGATCGGCATGGGCATGGCCAAGAAGATCATCTTCTCCTATGTCGGCAATCCCGGCGTCGGCCTGCTGCGCCGCGCCCGCGACGCCATCGAGAACGGCTTCCCCCGGTCGATCGAGATCGAGGAGCACAGCCATGCCGGCATGGCCAACGCCTACGAGGCGGGAGCTGCCGGCCTGCCTTGCGCGGTGTTCCGCGGCTATCGCGGCGCCGGGCTGGCGGCAGTCAATCCCAACATCCGCTCGGTCACCTGCCCGTTCACCGGCGAGGTGCTTGCCGCCGTTCCTTCCATCCGACCGGACGTGACCTTCATCCACGCTCAGAAGGCCGACAAAAAAGGCAATGTGCTGGTCGAAGGCATTATCGGCATCCAGAAGGAAGCGGTGCTCGCGGCCAAGCGCGCCGTGGTGACGGTAGAGGAAGTCGTCGACAATTTCGACGACCTGCATCCCAACCTCACCGTGCTGCCGCGCTGGACCATCGCTGCGATCTCGGTGGTATCAGGCGGTTCGCATCCCTCCTACACGCACGGCTACTATGCCAGGGACAACGCCGCCTATCTCGAATGGGACGACATCGCCGCCGACCGTGAAAAATTCCAGACCTGGATGCAGGCCAATGTCCTTGAGCGCACGGCGGACGATTTCGCCGGCCGCGTAAAGCATCTGAGGAGCGCGGCATGAGCGGCTTTACTCCCAATGAGATGATGACGATTGCCGCCAGCCGAGCCCTGAAAAACGACGATGTCTGCTTCGTCGGCATTGGCGCGCCGTCGGCCGCCTGCAACGTCGCGCGACTGACGCATGCGCCCGACATCACGCTGATCTATGAAAGCGGCACCATCGGCACCGCGCCCGATGTTTTGCCGCTGTCGATCGGTGACGGCGAACTTTGCGACACCGCCGTCACGACCGTCTCGGTGCCGGAGATGTTTCGCTACTGGCTGCAGGGCGGTCGCATTTCGATCGGTTTCCTCGGTGCCGCCCAGTTCGACAAGTTCGGCAACATCAACACCACCATCATCGGCGACTATGCGCATCCCAAGACCCGCCTGCCCGGCGGCGGCGGCGCGCCGGAGATCGCCACCTCGTCGAAGGAGATCTACATCACCATGGCGCAGTCCAAGCGCGGCATGGTCGAGAAGATCGACTTCTTCACCTCCTTCGGCCATGGCAATGGCGGCGACCATCGCCAGCGCCTCGGCATCGAGACATCAGGGCCGACGCTGCTGATCACCGACCTTGCCATCTGGAAGCCAGATCCGGTGAGCAAGGAATTCACCGTGGTGTCGTTGCATCCCGGCGCAACGCGGCAGCAGGTGCAGGACAGCTGTGGCTGGATCGTAAAGTTCGCCGAGGCGCTTGACGAAACGCCGGCGCCGACGGAACTCGAGCTGACGACATTGCGCGACCTGCAGGCCCGCACCAAGGCGGCGCATGAGGGAAGCGGAAAAGAAAAGGCCGCATGACATGACCGAGGCATTCATCTGCGATTACATCCGCACCCCGATCGGCCGTTTCGGCGGCTCGCTGTCGTCGGTGCGGGCCGACGATCTTGGCGCCATCCCGCTGAAGGCGCTGGTCGAGCGCAATGCCGGCATCGACTGGCAGGCTGCCGACGACGTCGTCTATGGCTGCGCCAATCAGGCCGGCGAGGACAACCGCAATGTAGCCCGCATGTCGCTGCTCCTGGCCGGACTGCCGAAGGAAATTTCAGGCTCGACCGTCAATCGCCTCTGCGGGTCCGGCATGGACGCGCTCACCATTGCCGCCCGCGCCATCAAGGCGGGCGAAGCCGAGTTGATGATCGCCGGCGGCGTCGAATCGATGAGCCGCGCGCCCTTCGTCATGCCCAAGGCCGAGACCGCCTTTTCACGCCATGCCGAGATCCATGACACCACCATCGGCTGGCGTTTCATCAACCCGCTGATGAAGAAACAATATGGCGTCGATTCCATGCCGGAGACCGGCGAGAACGTCGCCGAGGATTTTTCAGTGTCGCGCGCCGACCAGGACGCCTTTGCCGTGCGCAGCCAGGACAAGGCCGTCGCGGCACAGGCCAATGGCCGGCTGGCGAAGGAGATTACCCCGGTGTCGGTCCCGCAGAAAAAGGGCGATGCGACTATCGTATCGAAGGATGAGCATCCCCGCGCCGGCACCACGGTCGAGTCGCTGGCCAAATTGCCGACGCCGTTCCGGCAAGACGGCACGGTCACCGCCGGCAACGCATCGGGCGTCAACGATGGCGCGGCGGCGCTGATCATCGCCTCCGAAGCGGCTGTGAAAAAACACGGCCTGACGCCGATCGCCCGCATCCTCGGCGGCGCTGCCGCCGGCGTGGCGCCGCGCATCATGGGCATCGGCCCTGCTCCGGCGACACAAAAGCTCTGCGCTCGCCTCGGCCTGACACCGCACCAATTCGATGTCATCGAACTCAACGAAGCCTTCGCCTCCCAAGGCATCGCCGTGCTCCGCCAACTCGGCATCGCCGAGGATGCGGAGCACGTCAACCCCAATGGTGGCGCCATCGCGCTTGGTCATCCCTTGGGCATGTCGGGCGCGCGTATCACTGGCACCGCGGCACTGGAACTGCGCGAGCGCAGCGCCCGCTATGCGCTGGCCACCATGTGCATCGGCGTCGGCCAGGGCATCGCGGTGGCGCTTGAACGGGTTTGAGTTTGCACCGCCCTTAATAGGGCAAACCGACATAGTTCTCAGCCAGCGCGGTCGACGCCGCTTGCGAATGCACGAGATAGTCGAGCTCGGCTTCCTGGATGCGCTGGCCGAACTCGCCCGTATCGGGAAAGCGGTGCAGCATCGTCGTCATCCACCAGGAGAAGCGCACCGCCTTCCACACCCGAGCCAGCGCTTTGGCTGAATAGGCGTCGAGCCCGGCCGGCGACTTGTCCAGATAGAATTCGCGAAGCCCGGCAAAGAGATAGCGCACGTCGCTGGCGGCGAGGTTGAGCCCCTTGGCGCCCGTCGGCGGCACGATATGGGCGGCGTCGCCGACCAGGAACAGCCGGCCGAAGCGCATCGGTTCGGCTACGAAGGAGCGCAGCGGCGCGATCGATTTTTCGAAGGACGGGCCGGTAACGACGGCGGCTGCGGTCGGTTCCGGCAGGCGACTGCGCAACTCGTCCCAGAAGCGATCGTCGCTCCAGGACTCGACCTGTTCGTCAGCGGGGACCTGCACATAGTAGCGGCTGCGATGCGTCGACCGCATCGAGCATAGCGCAAAGCCCCGCTCATGGTTGGCGTAGACCAGTTCGTGATCGGCCGGCGGCACTTCGGCCAGCACGCCGAGCCAGCCGAAGGGATAGGTCCGCTCGAAGGTTTTCAGCGCCCGCCCAGGCACCGATTTGCGGCTGACGCCGTGATAGCCATCGCAGCCGGCGATGAAGTCGCAGTCGATGCGATGGCCGACGCCGTCCTTGCTATAGGTGACGTAAGGCGCTTCGCCATCGAAACCATGCAGCGCGACGTTGGCCGCCTCATAGACGGTGGTCAGCCCGGCCGCCTCGCGCTTGTCCATCAGATCGTGCGTCACTTCGGTCTGACCATAGACGGTGACATGCTTTCCCCCAGTCAGTGCCGTGAGGTCGAGCCGGTGCGGGCCGCCGCCGAAGGCAAGCGAGATGCCGGCATGCAGCAGGCCCTCGGCATGCAGCCTTGCAGCTGCGCCAGCCTCTTCGAGCAACTCGACGGTGCCTTGTTCGAGCACCCCTGCCCGCACCCGGCCAAGCACATGCTCCCGGCTCGAACGTTCGAGGATCACCGTCTCGACGCCAATGGTGCCGAGAAGCTGGCCAAGCAGCAGCCCGGACGGTCCGGAGCCGACAATGACAATCCGGGTGCGCATCAGTGTCCCAGGCTTTCGATCTGTCCGGCGAGTTCGGCGGCGAGCCGTAGCGCAGCCGCGGTCGCAACCGCCATCTGCGGCAAGAGCAGCCATTCCAGCGTCCAGGCAGCACCGGAGCGCTCCTGCTCATGCACCAGCGCCTGATGCATGCCGGAAAGCTGGGTGGCGTTGAAGCGCGCCAGCGTCACCAGCACTTCCGCCTTCACCGGGTTCTGCTTGTGCGGCATGGCCGACGAGCCGCCGCCGCCGGACAGCTTGATGTCGGTTCCATCTTGCGCCATCAGCGCAATGTCCTGGCCGAACTTGCCGAGGCTGCCGGTGATGAGCGATAGCAGCCCGGCGAATTCGGCCAGCGCATCCCGCTGGCTGTGCCATTGCGGCGCGTCGCCAAGGCCGAGCTTTGCGGCAAGGGCCGCGCGCACGGCAGGTCCTTTGTCGCCCAGCTTCTCCAGCGTGCCGGCGGCGCCGCCAAACTGCACCACGATCAGACGCTTGGATTGCTCCGACAGTCTCTGCTGATGCCGTTGCAGCGGCGTGCGCCACACCGCCACGCGATTCGACGCCTGAATTGGGATCGCCGGCTGCATGCGCGTCATCGCTGTCAATGCTCGGCTGCCAAAACGTTCTTCCAGCCCCACCAGCCGCAGAATGTTTTCAGTCAGCAGCAGGTCGAGATGTTCAATGAGCCGGCGCAGCCGAAGCACCAGGCCAGTGTCGATGACGTCCTGGCTGGTTGCGCCGAAATGCACGCCGGCGTCGTGCGGCGCGCCGACCGCTGCCTTCAACTGGCGCACCAGTTCGGGCACGATCACGCCATCCTTCGCCACACCGGCCCGCAGCCGCGCGGTGTCCGGCTTGTAGGACAACAGGACAGGTACAATCGCCGCGGCGGCATCCGTGCCGATAATCCCGCTTTCGGCTTCCGCTTGCGCCAGCGCGCGCTCGAAATCGAGCATGGCGGCGATTTCCGCATCGACCGAAAAATGCCGAGCCGCCTCCTCGTCGCCGAGCAGGCCGGAAAGCAGCGGATGGTCGAAGGGCGATACGGTCATGTCATTGGTTTCCTCCGTCAGCTGTCGAAGAAGACCGTTTCCTTCTCCCCCTGGAGATGGACGTCGAAAATATAGTCGTCGCCTTGCCGCTCGGCGATCAGCGTCGGCACGCGCACCTTGTGCTCGATGCGGGCCAGGATCGGATCCTCGGCATTGGCCTTGGCCTCGTCGGAGAAATAGAGCCGCGTGTGGAGGCCGATATTGATGCCGCGGGCGACGATCCACAGGCTGATATGCGGCGCCATCAGCCGCCCGTCGCCATACGGCACGCGTCCCGGCTTGATCGTCTGAAAACTGCACAGGCCGGTTTCCATGTCGGTCGGCTGACGGCCCCAGCCCTGAAAATCCGGATCGGCATCGCCGCGCAATTCGGCCGGCGAATTGTAGAAGCCATTGGCATCCGCTTGCCAGATCTCGATCAACGCGTCCTTGAGCGGCGTGCCGGTGCCGTCGAGCACGCGAATGCGCAAACCGATGCGGTCGCCCTTGGCGTTGTCGTTGAGCATCGTCGCGCCCAAGTCTGTCGGGTAGACGCCGCCGATACCACCGAAATTCGGCGTCAGCCCGATATGCACGTAGGGCCCGGCGGTCTGCGACGGGCTCTCCTTCAGCCGGCTGAGCGCCTGCGCCATCAATTGCCCTCCGGCCGGTTTTCGAACAGCGAGGCGCGACGCCCGCGCAGCACGATGTCGAACTTGTAGGCGCGCGCGTCGAACGGGATCGTCGCCTGCATGTCGAGCGCGGCGACCAGCGTTTCGATCGCCGCCCTGTCGCGGATACCGCGCACGATCGGGCACCGCCAGATCAGCGGGTCGCCCTCGAAATACATCTGGGTGATCAGCCGCTGTGCGAAGCCGTGGCCGAACACCGAGAAATGGATGTGCGACGGCCGCCAGTCATTGGGCCCGTTCGGCCAGGGATAGGGACCTGGCTTCACCGTGCGAAAGGCATAGCCGCCATCGGCATCGGTGATGGTGCGGCCGCAGCCGCCGAAATTCGGATCGAGCGGCGCGAGATAGCCGTCCTTCTTGTGGCGGTAACGGCCGCCTGAATTGGCCTGCCAGAATTCGAGCAGCGCGCCGGAGACGCCCTGGCCGCGCTCGTCGAGCACGCGGCCATAGACGATGATACGCTCGCCGATTGCGCTCTCGCCGGGCTTGGCGAAGTTGTGGATCAGGTCATTGTCGAGTTCGCCGAGCATGGCGTGGCCGAACACCGGACCGGTGATTTCGGACGCCGTGTTGTCGAAGGCCAGCAGCGCCTTTTGCGGCGAGCGCAACACCGACGTCTTGTAGTCGGGCGTCAGCGCCGGCGGATGCCAGCCACGGTCGCGCTGGAAGAAGGCTCCGCTCTCGGGCCTGCGGTTCGAGCCGGCATCAGCTGGCATGGCCAGCCCTGCTTCCGTCCATTTCCGAAAACACCTCCTTGGCGATCCTGAAGGCGCGGTTGGCGGCCGGCACGCCGGCATAGATCGCGACATGCAGGAACGCTTCGCAGATATCGTCGCGCGACGCACCGGTGTTGGCGGTGGCGCGCACATGCATGGCGACCTCTTCATCATGGCCAAGGGCGGCCAGCAGTGCCAGCGTCACGATCGAGCGTTCGCGCCTGCTGAAGCCCGGACGCGCCCACACAGTGCCCCAGGCTGCCTCGGTGATCAGCTCCTGGAACGGCCGGTCGAAATCGGTGACGGCATCCTCGCTGCGATCAACATGCGGGTCGCCGAGCACCGAGCGCCTGACGGTCAGCCCGGTCTGATATCTGGTTTCGTTTTTGGGCAGTTCATCCATGGGTCTGCTTTCTCAGGGGAAGCGCCGCGACGAAATCGCGGATCAGGGTGGTCAGCGCCTTGGGCTGTTCGACGCAAGGGATGTGCGCGGCGTCACGAATGATTTCGAAATGTGCGCCTGGGATCAGATCGGCCAGCCAGCGGACGAGATCCGGCGGCGTCGAGCCGTCCTGGTCGCCAACGACGCAAAGCGTGGGTACCGCTATCCCCTGCGCGGCCTCGGTGAAATCGGCATCGCGCACCGCGGCGCAGGTGCCGACATAGCCGGCGACGGCTTGCCGGGTCATCATGTTCCAGTAGCCGTCGAGCTCGGCGACACGGTCCGCGTGGAAGGCAGGCGTAAACCACATTTTGAGCACGGCATCGGCGATGGCCTGGATACCTTTGCTTTCGACCGTTTCGATGCGGGTGTTCCAGCTGTCGGCCGTGCCGATCTTGTGGGCGGTGTCGCACAGGATGAGGCCGTCGACGATTTCGGGGCGCCGGGCATAAAACCCTTGCGCAATCAGGCCGCCCACCGACAGGCCGCACAGCACCGCATTGTTCAGTTCGAAATGATCGATCAGGCCCGACAGATCATCGACATGCTCGTCGATCGAGCTGACGCCACCAATGTCGGACAGGCCATGGCCGCGCTTGTCGTAGACCAACACAGGCATTTCGCCACCCAGTTCGGACAACACCTCGTCCCAGACGCGGAAGTCGGTGCCCAGCGAATTGATGAACACGATCGGCCGCGCATTTCCCTTCGCCTTGATATGGCGATGGTGCAGCGTGATGCCGCCAATGTTGACGAATGGCACGATTTCGATCCTCCGTGTTCACATTGCACAAGGCATTTGGTTTGGTAAAATGATATTTTACGCCGTTTCATTAACTGCTAGGTTATGAGAACATGTCCGAAAGCCGCATAAGGTTCCGTCACCTGCAGGCATTCCTTGAGGTAGCGCGGCAAGGCAGCGTGGCGAGGGCGGCCGACTTTCTCCATGTCAGCCCACCGGCCGTGACCAAGACGTTGCGCGAATTGGAGGAGGCGCTTGGCATCGCTGTCGTCGAACGCGACGGCCGCGGCATCAGGGTGACACGGCTTGGCGAAATCTTTCTCGGCCATGCCGGCACGGCGATCACGGCACTGAAGCGCGGCGTCGATTCCGTCCGCCAGGACGGCGCCATCAACCGGCATCCGATCCGCATCGGCGCGCTCCCGACAGTGTCGGCCAAGGTGATGCCACGCGCCATAAGCCTGTTCCTGAGTGAAAATACCGGTGCTGCGATCAAGATCGTCACCGGCGAGAACGCGGTCCTGCTGGAACAGTTGCGCGTCGGTGCGCTCGATCTCGTCGTCGGCCGGCTTGCGGCGCCGGAAAACATGACCGGCTTCTTCTTCGAGCATCTCTATTCCGAACCGGTGCTGTTCGTGGTGAGGGCCGGCCATCCGCTGCTGCAGCCGGGCCAGGACATCTTCGCCCGGCTCGATGAATTTCCGGTGCTGATGCCGACGCGGGAATCGGTCATCCGCCCGTTCGTCGACCGCCTGTTCATCACCAACGGCATGACGGCGCCTGCGACCGAGATCGAGACCGTCTCGGATTCCTTCGGCCGTGCCTTCCTGCGCCAAAGCAACGCGGTCTGGATCATATCGACAGGCGTCGTCGCCAACGAACTCTCCAGCGGCGCCTTCGTCGCCTTGCCCGTCAACACCGAGGAAACCAAAGGGCCGGTCGGCCTGACGATGCGGACCGACACTGCGCCTTCGCCGGCCTTCACCATCCTGCTGCAGACCATTCGCGAGGCGGCCAGCCAGAACGCCTGAGCACCTTTCGCCAATCTGGCGCAGAGCGGGCCTTCAGCCGTATTTCCATAACCTGTTGGTTAACGAAACACCGCAAAATATCATTTTACCAAACCAAACACCTAGGGCACTGTGACCATGGGAGGATCGAAATCGTGCCGTTATCGGCATTGGCGGCGTTCCGCTGCCGCCTCAAGGCCTGCCGGGGCGATCTCCGATCTTAAGAACGGGCGGCATCGATTTTGAGCAGGCCGGCGGTGACCTCCAGGTGCCGTCAGGAACGGGAGGAATACCAGCATGACCTCAAGCAAATCCGGCGTCTCGCGGCGCCAGTTCATCGCCACATCGCTCGCCGGCGGCGCGGCACTTGCGCTCAGCCGCGGCCAGGCCTTCGCGCAGGCCGCCGACACGCTGAAGGTCGGCTTTGTCAGCCCGCGCACCGGGCCGCTCGCCGGCTTCGGCCAGACCGACGGCTATGTGCTCGATCTCGCCCGCAAGGCGCTCGCCAACGGCCTCGACATCGGCGGCAAGAAATACAGTGTCGAGATCATCGACCAGGACACGCAATCCGACCCGTCGCGCGCCGGCCAGCTCGCCAAGGACCTCATCAACAACCAAGCCGTCGACCTGATGCTGGCGGTGTCGACGCCGGAGGTGATCAACCCGGTCGCCGACGCCTGCGAAGCCGCCGGCGTGCCTTGCCTCTCCACCGTCATGCCGTGGGAGGCCTGGTATTTCGGCCGCGGCGCCAAGCCCGGCGAACCCTCGCCGTTCAAATGGACCTATCATTTCGGCTTCGGCGTCGACGAGTTCTTCCGGACCTACATCTCGCAATGGAACCTGATCGAGACCAACAAGAAGGTCGGCGTCATGTACCCCAACGACGCAGACGGCAATGCCATCCGCACCCATCTGGCGCCGTTGCTGGCAAAGCAGGGTTTCACCATCGTCGATCCCGGCGCCTACGAGACCGGCACCACCGACTATTCCTCGCAGATCGCGCTGTTCAAGCAGGAAGGCGTCGAGATCTTCAACTCCTTCCCGATCCCGCCGGACTTCGCCGCCTTCTGGCGTCAGGCTGCACAGCAAGGCCTGATCAAGCAGATCAAGATCTGCCAGGTCGCCAAGACCGGATTGTTCCCGTCCGACATCGAGGCGCTGGGCGATCTCGGCAACAAGATTTCGAGCGCCGCTTACTGGCACAAGGCCTTTCCCTACAAGTCGCCGCTGACCGGCGTTTCGGGGATCGAACTGGCCGACGGTTATGAGGCCGCCAGCGGCAAGCAGTGGACGCAGCAGCTCGGCGCCTCGATGTCGCTGCTCGACGCCGGCTTCGAGGCGCTGAAGGCAAGCACCGACGCCAAGGACAAGGCGGCCGTCGCCCAGGCGCTGAGCACGCTCAACACCGAGACCATGATCGGCAAGGTCGACTTCACCAGCGGCCCGGTCGCCAATGTCTCTCCCGGCCCGATCATCGGCACGCAATGGGTGGCGGCCAAGGAAGGCGGCAAATTCCCGCTCGACTACGTCGTGACCGAGAACGCCACCGACCCGAAGGTTCCGGTCGAGGCCAAGCTCCAGCCGTATAACAGCTGACGGTCGGTTACGGGGATCGCATCGTGAACGGTTCAGCAAACGCCGCGATCCTCCGCGCTGCCGGCATCCAGAAACGCTTCGGCGCGCTGGTGGTGCTCGACGATGTCGACTTCGCCATGAATGCCGATGAGGCCGTCGGCATCGTCGGCCCCAACGGCGCCGGCAAGACGACGCTGCTCAGCATCTTGTCAGGCGCCTTCCCGCCGAGCGCCGGCACGGTCGCCTTCAAGGGTGGCGATGTGACCGCGATGCCGGCTACAGCGCGCTGTCGTCTCGGCCTGGTGCGCACGCACCAGGTGCCCAAGCCGTTCAGCGGCATGACCACGTTCGAGAACGTTTTTGTTGCCGCGTCGCATGGCGCCGGTCTCGCCCGCGACGAGGCCTATGAAGAGGCGCTGGAGGCGCTGAAACTGTGCGGCATGATGGGCGTGGCCAACCGGCGCGCCGAAACGCTCGGCCTGCTCGACCGCAAGCGGCTGGAACTTGCCCGCGCGCTCGCGGCAAGGCCTACGCTGCTTCTGCTCGACGAGATCGGCGGCGGCCTGACCGATGGCGAGGCGAGCGAACTTGTCGATACCATCAAGGAATTGCGCCGCCGCAAGATCGGCATCGTCTGGATCGAGCACATCGTCCACATCCTGCTGCAGGTGGCAGAGCGGCTGATCTGTATGGACGCCGGCAAGATCATCGCCGATGGCGAGCCGCAAGCGGTGATGGCCGACCCGGAAGTCGTGCGCGCCTATCTCGGCGGAGGCCCGAAATGAGCCTGCTCGCAATCGAGAATCTGGTCGTCCGCCATGGCCTGTTGCAGGCGGTGCGCGGTGTGAGCTTTACGATCGAGCGCGGCGAAACGCTGGCGCTGGTCGGCGCCAACGGCGCCGGCAAGACGACGCTGCTGCGGGCGATCGCCGGCGCGCACCAGCCGACGGCCGGCCGCGTGCTGCTGAATGGCGCCGATATCACCGGCGTTCCCTCGCACAAGCGCGTCGGCATGGGCGTCGCGCTGGTGCAGGAAGGGCGAAAACTGTTCGTGCAGATGACGGTCGAGGAGAACCTCCTGCTTGGCAAGGCCGCCGGCCGTCCCGGCGACTGGAGCGTGGAACGAGTGCTCGACACGTTCCCCAATCTGAAGCCGCGCCGCCACGCCAAGACCGGGCATCTCTCCGGTGGCGAGCAGCAGGCCACCGCCATCGGCCGCGCGTTGATGAGCAATCCGGAGCTGCTGCTGCTCGACGAGGTCTCGCTCGGCCTGTCGCCGCTGGTGGTCGATCGCGTCTACGCTTCGCTGCAAGGGCTGATCAGCTCCGGCACGACGATCATCCTGGTCGAACAGGACCTCAATCGCGCGCTCTCGGTCTCGGACAAGGTCATCTGCATGCTCGAAGGACGCGTCGCGCTGGAAGGCCCGAGCAAGGGCATGTCCCGCGATGAAGTGACGAAAGCCTATTTCGGCCTGCACAGGAAAAGCGCCGGGAGTGTGCCGGCATGAGCAACCAGATCGTCCAGGGCATCCTGCTCGGCGGCTACTACGCGCTGATCGCCTGCGGCCTCTCCTTCATGTTTTCGGTGATGCGCATAATCAACCTCGCGCATGGCAGCCTGGCCGTGTTTTCCGCCTACGCGCTGTGGTGGCTCGCCTCGCAATTCCATATCTCGCCCTTCGTCGGCCTGCTCATCGTGCTGCCGCTGATGGCGGCCATCGGCTGGGCGCTGCAGCGCTTCCTGCTCGAGCGCAGCGCCCGCGGCGGCGCGCTCCTGCCGATCCTGACCACGTTCGGCCTCGCCATCGTCATCGACAATGCGCTGTTCGAGCAGTTCGGCGCCGACACACGTTCGCTGGCGCCCTATATCGGCAGCCTCTCCTACGATTCCTGGGAATGGCCGGGCAGCATCTATGTCGGCAAGCTTGCCGTGATCATGTTCGCCGCCGCCGTCATATTGCTTGGCGGACTGCAGCTGTTCCTCACCCGCACCAGGCTTGGCCGCTCGATCCGCGCCACGTCGGAAGATCCCGACACGGCCGGTCTCGTCGGCGTCGATGCGCGCCGCGCCAACGCCCTCGCGGCCGCCATCGCCATGGTCACGGTCGGTCTTGCCGGTGCCTTCCTCGGCATGCGCGCCACCTTCGATCCCTATACCGGCGCACCTCAATTGCTGTTCGCTTTCGAGGCGGCCGTGATCGGCGGCGCCGGTTCGCTATGGGGCACGCTGGTCGGCGGCATCGTTCTGGCGCTCGCCCAGACGCTCGGCGCGCAGATCCATCCGCAAGGTTTTCTGATCGGCGGCCATGTCGCCTTCCTGATCGTGCTGTTCATCCGGCTCTCCACCTCCGGCCTCGGCCTGCGCGGCCTGCTGCGCCTGCCCGCGAGGAAAGCATCATGAGCGCGGTTTTAAACGACCCCGTCATCGAGCGCGGCACCTCCGCCTCGCGCATCTCGGCGATTGCGGTCGTCGTCATCATCGCGCTACTTGGCGTCGCGCCGCATTTCCTGTCGGCCGGCGCCGTCGACCGCGTGACCGCCTTGTTCATCTATGTGATCCTGGCAGCGATGTGGAACGCGCTGGCCGGCTTCGGCGGGCTGGTTTCGGTGGGACAGCAAGTGTTCTTCGGCCTCGGCGCCTATTTCACCATCCGCCTGGCCGATGCCGGCCTCAACCCGTTCGCTTCGCTGTTCGTCTCCGGGATCATTGTCGGCGCGATCTCCTGGCCGATGTCGCTGTTCATGCTGCGGCTCAGGAACGGCGAGTTCGCCATCGGCATGTGGGTGATCGCGGCGCTCACCCATCTCCTGGTCAATCTCGACCGGCTGGTGCAAGGCGAGACCGGGACGTCGCTGATCTCGCTCAACGTCTATGACGCCGGTTCCAGGCGGGCGACGATCTACTGGCTGGCGCTGGCCGCGATGACGGCGCTGCTCGCCACCCTGTTTAGCTTGCTGCGCGGCAGCACGGGTGCGGCCATCCGCGCCATCAGGGACAATGAGGAGGCCGCGGCATCGGTCGGCGTGCGCGTCACCGGAACCAAGCGGCTGCTCTTCGTGCTCGCCGCCTTCGGCATCGGCATGGCCGGCGCGCTGTGGTTGGCCACGTCGATCACCTTCCAGCCGAAAACCTACTTCAACGTCCAGTGGACCGCCTACATGATCTTCATGGTGCTGGTCGGCGGCATCGGCACCTTCGAGGGCGCCATTCTGGGTGCGCTGCTGTTCTTCCTCATCGAGACCTGGTTCGGCGGCACCGGCGTCTGGTATCTGATCGGCCTCGGCGCCACGGCGGTGCTGTTCTCGCTCTTCCTGCCGCGCGGCCTGTGGGGAACGCTGGAGGAGCGCTTTGGCCTGCGCCTGCTGCCGGTCGGCTATCGCGTCAGGCTCCCGCCAAACGCCGCAGATGGCGACGCGGCGCCCTCGCCGCAACAGGCCGCAACGCATCCAGAAAAGGCGTGACCATGCTGTTCGGCAAGACCATCCTCATCACCGGTGTCGCCTCTGGTATCGGCGCTCGCACGGCCGAACTTGCCGGCCAACTGGGCGCTGACGTGATCGGCGTCGATATGCGTGAACCGGCAGCATCGGCCGGCAGTTTCGTCAAGGCTGACATCTCATCCAAGGCCGGCGTCGACGATCTCCTCGGGCGCCTGCCGCAGCGCATCGATGCGCTCTGCAATGTCGCCGGCCTCCCCGGCAACACCGGTGCGGTGTCGACACTGGCCGTCAACTTCTACGGCCTGCGCGCGCTCTCGGAAGGCCTCGCACCAAGACTTCGTGAAGGCGGCGCCGTGGTCAACGTCGCCTCGATCGCCGGCTATGGCTGGCGCGCCAATCTCAACCGCGCGGCATCGATGGTCGGCATCGAAGGCTTTCCCGATGTGGCGAAGATGATCGCCGACCATCAGGTGAAGAACGAGGAAGGCTATCCCGTTTCCAAGGAGCTGCTGCTGTTGTGGACGCAGCGCGCCGCACATCAGGACCTGTTCAGGAGCCGCGGCATCCGCGTCAATGCAGTGAGCCCCGGCCCGGTCGAGACGCCGATCCTCAAACAGTTCCGCAATGTGCTGGGTGACGCCCGCGTGGACAGCGACATCGCCAGGGTCGGGCGCGCCGGAACCTCGGGCGACATCGCGCCTGTCGTGCTGTTCCTGTGCTCGGACGGCGCACGCTGGGTCAACGGCGTCAATGTGCCGGTTGACGGTGGGCTTGAAGCATCGATCAATGCCGAGGTACTCGGCTTCTAGACCATGATCCCGAAAAGTGGGAGCCGGTGTTCGGATCAGATCGTGGTCGATAATAGATAGAAAAGACGCTCGACGGCGAGCGAGGGAGAGAACAATGGACATCGGACTACTGATCGACGGCGACAAAAGGGATGCCTCCGGCTCAGCCTCTTATGAGCGCATGGACCCGTTCACCGGCAAGCTGGCGACCCGCGCTGCCGCAGCCAGCATCGCCGACGCCAATGCCGCGGTGGAAGCCGCGGCCGTTGCCTTCAAGAGCTGGTCGAAGACCGGACCGGGCGAGCGCCGCGCTTTGCTGTCCAGGGCAGCCGATGTCATGGATTCCAAGGTCGGCGAGTTCACCAAATTGATGATGGAAGAAACCGGCGCCACCGGCCCTTGGGCCGGCTTCAACGTCATGCTCGCCGCCAAAATGCTGCGCGAGGCAGCCGCCATGACGACGCAGATTTCGGGCGAGGTCATTCCCTCCGACAAGCCCGGCACGCTGGCCATGGCGATCCGCCAGCCGGCCGGCGTCTGCCTCGGCATCGCGCCGTGGAATGCACCGGTCATCCTCGGAACCCGTGCCATCGCCATGCCGATCGCCTGCGGCAACACGGTTGTGCTGAAAGCTTCGGAAATGTGCCCAGGCACACACCGGCTGATCGGCCAGGTGCTGGTCGAGGCCGGCCTGCCCAAGGGCGTCATCAATGTCGTCACCAATGACCCCAAGGACGCAGCGGCAATCGTCGAAACACTGGTCGCGCACCCAGCAGTCAGACGCGTCAACTTCACCGGCTCGACGAAGGTCGGCAGGATCATTGCCGAACTCGCCGGCCGTCACTTGAAGCCAGCGCTGCTCGAACTTGGCGGCAAGGCGCCGCTGGTCGTGCTGGACGATGCCGACATCGACGCCGCGGTCAATGCGGCGACCTTCGGCGCCTACATGCATCAGGGCCAGATCTGCATGTCGACCGAGCGTCTGGTCGTCGATGAAAAGGTCGCCGACGAATTCGTCGCCAAGCTCGCCGTCCGCGCGGCGCAGCTGCCGGCCGGCGACCCGCGCGGCCATGTCGTGCTCGGTTCGCTGATCAGCAGCCAGGCCGCCGACAAGATGGAAGAACTGGTTGCCGACGCCGTCGCCAAGGGCGCCAGGCTTGTGGCCGGCGGCAAGCGCACCGGAACCGTGGTCGAGGCGACATTGCTCGACCACGTGACGCCGGCGATGCGCGTCTATTCGGAAGAATCCTTCGGCCCGGTCAAGCCCGTGATCCGCGTTGAGGGCGAGGACGAAGCGGTACGTGTCGCCAACGACACCGAATACGGCCTGTCCTCAGCCGTGTTCAGCCGCGATATCCGCCGTGCCATGACGGTCGCCGCGCGCATCGAAGCCGGCATCTGCCACATCAACGGCCCGACCGTCGGCGACGAGGCGCAAATGCCGTTCGGCGGCGTCAAGGGTTCAGGCTACGGCCGCTTCGGCGGCAAGGCCTCGATCGCCGAATTCACCGACCTGCGCTGGCTGACGATCGAGGATCCGGGGCAGCACTATCCGTTTTGACTGCACCTTCTCTCACAGGGGGAGAAGGAAAGGAGCCCTCAGGGCCGTTGCCTGGCGAGCCAACGGATTCCCGCATCAAAACCCGGCAAGGCTCGAGCCACGCGATCGGCGGCCCCTCCCGGAGTTGTAAATCGTTTAATCGTGGGTATTTTACCCCTCAAGCACATGCCGCCGGACGGCGGCAAGCGGTTTTGGGACTACCACAAGTGCAAAGCAAAATACGCGATGCGGATCGCGCCGGGGAGGAATCGTCATGCCAAACAAGGCCCTGCCGCTGGTCATCAGCGCGCCGGAACCACGCACGCTCAACCTGATCTTCACCCCACCGCAGCTGGCGCGCCTCAAGGCGCATTACCGCGTCGTCGAGACGACGGCCGAGGGCGTGGCGAACTTGCCCGCCGACGTGCTTGCCGAAGCCCGCTATATTATCGGCCAGCCGCCGATCTCGCCCGAGACCTTGGACCAGATGCAGGCGCTGCGTTGCGTCTTCAATGTCGAGACCAACCTCATCAACAACATGCCCTATGAGACGCTGTTTGCGCGCGGCATCCATGTCGTCACCACCGGCCTCGTCTTCGCCGAGCCGGTGGCCGAGCTTGGCCTCGCCATGGCGCTCAACCTTGCCCGAAATATTGTCGATGCCGACCTCGCTTTCCGCAAAGGCGAGGAGCTGTGGGGCGGCGATGGCAATTTGACGGCGCGGCTTCTCTCCGGCGCCGATGTCGGCATCATCGGCTTCGGCGATCTCGGCCGTGCGCTCAACCGACTGCTGTCGGGTTTTCGCACCCGCACCAAGGTCTTCGATCCCTGGCTGCCGCCATCGATCCTGATCGACAGTGGCGTCGAGCCGGCCTCGCTGGACGAGGTGCTGTCGACCAGCGATTTCGTCTTCGTCGTCGCTTCGGTGACCTCAGAGAATCAGGGCTTTCTCGGTGCCAATGCTTTTGCCTCCATGCGCAAGGGCGCCGCATTCATCCTGCTCAGCCGCGCCGGCGTCGTCGACTTCCCTGCCCTGATGGCGGCGGTGGAAAGCGGCCACATCGTCGCCGCCAGCGATGTCTTCCCTGAAGAACCGCTGGCGCAGGACCATCCGGTCCGTGCGATCCCCGGCTTCCTGCGCTCCGCCCACCGCGCCGGTGCGCTTGACATCGCCTTCAAGCGCATGGGCGACATGGTTCTGGAAGACATGGACCTGATCGACCGTGGCCTGCCGCCGCTGCGCTCCAAGCGCGCCGAGCGCGAGACCGTGTCAAGGATGCGTTCGAAGCCGGCGGACAGGAACTAGTTATCGCGATAAATCCGTCTGAAATGGATTTCGGAGTTGGCCAAGCCGCGTTGTCATCGTCGCTCAGGATGACCGCAAGCGCGGGAACCTTTGCACGGCGATACCCCGCCAGGCCTGGCCGGCGGGGTATTGATTTGCGGATGACGTAAAAATCTGCGTGCTATCCGGCAGCAACGCCGGCTGCCGAGCGATTGGCCAGCACCAGCCCGACCTCGCCGACAACCTGATCGACGCGCTTCAGGATGGGTTCGGCCCGCAGCACGCCGTCGGAAAAGTCCTTGTCCGTGGCATAGACCCCTGTCGGCAGCGTCAGCGCCTCGAAGAAGCCGAACAGCGGCCGCAACTGGTGCTCGACGATCAACGCGTGGCGATCGTTACCGCCGGTGGCAAGCAGCACCACCGGCTTACCGCGCAAGGAAGCGGGATCGAACAGATCGAAGAAGTGCTTGAACAGGCCGGTGTAGCTGCCCTTGTAGGTCGGCGACCCCACCACCAGCACATCGGCATTGACGACGCTGTCGAAGATTGCCCGCGCCTGACCGTCGAGATCGCGCGCCCATTTGGCAGCGCCAAGTGAGGGGCCGAGGTCTTCGACGTCGTAGGTACTCGCCGACAATCCATGCTGGCGCGCAATGTCCCTCACGACCTGGTCGACGAAGCCGCGCGTCTTGGACGGCCGGGTGAAATTGCCGGAAAACCCGACGACGGTTGGATTGGGCATGTTTCTCTCACCTCTCGCGGGACCTGCTTGATGCCGCATATTTACAGGCTTGCGCCTGCCGCAAGAAGCAAATGACTGACCTTGCAGCACCATAGTGAGGAATTTTTTTCCGTTGCCCGCTCGTCTCAGGCCGCGAGAAGCGGGCCATAGGATTCCAGGTAGAAGCCGGGCGACCTCGCGCAGGTCCGCACCGCCTCCCTTGCGGCAACCGTTTCCTGCCACCGCAGCAGGCGCTCGCATTCGGTCGGCATGACGAAGCCCAGATATTTCTCAAGCACGCACAGCTGTTCGAACCAGGGATAGAAGGCGATGTCGGCGGCGCTGAATTCCGAGCCCAGCAAAAACCGTTCGTCCGCCCCTCGCAGGGCGAAGGCATGCTGTTCCACAAAGCGCAGATCGTCGGCAAGCTGGGCCTTGATCCGCTTATGAACCATAGCGTCGGAACTGTGCATCATGGTTGCCGTCCGGGCGTAAAGCTGTGTGTCGGCGAAGCTGATCCAGATGCGCGCCTCAGCGCGGGCCTGAGCATCCCTGGGGAAAATCGGCCGTTCGGGGAATGCATCATCGAGATATTCGCAGATGATCGCCGACTCCCTGACATATTGCCCCTGATGGCGCAGCAGCGGCACCTTTCCAGTCGGCGTGAGTTTCAGGAACCACGCCGGCTTGTTGCGCAGATCGATTTCGATTTCCGTCGCCTGCAGGCCTTTCTCGGCAAGGGCGAGCCTGACACGGTGCGCATAGGGACAAAGCTGCGCGACAAAAAGCTCGATTGGCGGCATGAATAACTCCTGAGTTTCGTTATCGCCGACAAGCGGCCTGTCGGGCATAGCTAGGTCCAGTAAGGCCGGCGCGCTATTCGACAGCGTCTAGATTGATTTATCGATCGTCTGTTTCTGGAGCGGAGCGTGGATCTCCTGGCTACCCTCATGCGCGAATTGCACTTCGCAGCCGCCGGGTACCGGCGCCTCGAACTGGCCGCGCCCTGGGCGATCTCGTTCAGCCAGGCTGGGCTTCGCGGCATTCACGTCGTCATCAAGGGGCGATGCGAGGCGGTGTTCGGTGAGGAAGATGTGGAGCCTCTCGATGCCGGCGACCTGATCATTGCACCGCGCGCCGATCCGCATGTGCTGCGGTCGCCCGGCGCGCTCAAAAGCGCGAACGTCCCCGCCGCCGAACTGGCGACCCAAACCGCAGCCGGGCGTATTCGCAGCGGCGGCGAAGGCGAAAAGACCGTCATCCTGTGCGGCGCCTTCGCCTTTCGCGACGTCGACCATCCGGCACTTGCCGGCCTGCCGCGCATCGTTCACATCCGGGGATCGAATGGCCGTCTGCCCAAATGGCTGCGTGGCTATGTCGAGGCTTTGCTGGTGGAAGCGACCGACGAAGGTCCCGGCAGCGACGTGGTCATGGCTCGCCTGTCTGGGGCCATCGTCACGCGCGCCTTGCGCTCCGGTCTGGAAAGCATGGACAATCCAGGTTGGCTGAGGGGATTGCAGGACCCCGCGATCGCCAGAGCGCTCGCCACCCTGCATGAAGCCTATGGCCACGACTGGACGATCGAGACCCTGGCACGCGCGGTCGGACTCTCCAGGGCAACCTTTGCCGCCCGCTTTCGCGATCTCGTCGGCGAAGCGCCCATGGCCTATCTCTTCGGCTGCCGCATGCGGCAGGCCAGCCGGCTGCTGCACGAGGGCAAGAGCCTGGGCCAAGTCGCCGAGGCGGTCGGCTACAGCTCGGAAGCCGCCTTCTCCACCGCCTTCAGGCGCCACGCCGGCGTCTCGCCCGGCCAATTCAGGAAACGGAAGGATCTGTAAGGCAGAGCGATATTGGCGGCGGCCGCGCCTCGCGCTAGGGCTTTGCCAGCACTATGTCTGATCATATCCCGCCGCGGTTCGCCGCCGCTTTGCCCCAGGAGATGCTTCGTGCCCAAAGGTTCTGACCTGCTTGTTGCCGCCCTCGAGAATGAGGGCGTCGATCGCATCTTCGGCATTCCCGGCGAAGAAAACCTGGACGTCGTCGAATCCATCCGCAAATCCTCGATCCAGCTCATCCTCACCCGTCATGAGCAGGCGGCGGCGTTCATGGCCGCCACCCATGGCAGGCTCACCGGCAAGCCGGGCGTCTGCATCACCACGCTCGGGCCTGGCGCCCTGAACCTGACGACGGGTGCCGCCTATGCGCTGCTGGGCGCCATGCCGATGATCATGATCACCGGGCAGAAGGGCATCCGGTCGTCGCGCCAGGCCCGCTTCCAGATCGTCGACATCGTCGCCGCGATGAAGCCGTTGACCAAGCTGTCACGTCAGATCATCTCGGCGAAGACCGTTCCCGCCGTGGTGCGCGAAGCGTTTCGGATTGCCGAGGAGGAGCGTCCGGGACCGGTGCATCTGGAACTGCCCGAAGACATCGCGGCCGAGGAGTGCGACGATGTCGCGCTGATCCCACCGCATCCGGTCGAGCTTCCGCTGGCCAGCCCGCTGGCGCTCGACCGCGCCGCCGAGATGATCATCAAGGCGCAGCGGCCGCTGGCGATGCTGGGCGCCGCCGCGTCGCGGCCGCGCTCGACCTCCGACCTCGCCCGGTTCGTCATCAGAACCGGCATTCCCTATTTCACCACCCAGATGGGCAAGGGCACGGTGCCCGGCGGCACCGAACTCTACATGGGCACAGCGGCGCTGTCGGAGCGCGACTATGTGCATGAGGCGATAGAACAGGCCGACCTCATCATCACCATCGGCCACGACACGATCGAGAAGCCGCCCTTCATTATGGGCGACAAGGGACCGAAGGTGATCCATGTCGGTTACCAGCCAGCCAATGTCGAGCAGGTCTATTTCCCGCAGACCGAAGTGGTCGGCGACATCGGCGCTTCACTGCGGCTGCTTGCCGATCGCCTCGAGGGCAAGATCCCCAACGCGCAGGCGCTGCTGCCGCTGCGCGAAAGCATTTTGAGCCGCATTGCCGCGCGCGCCACCGAAGACCGTTTCACGCCGCAGCGCCTGGTGCATGACGTGCGCGCGGTGATGCCGGCCGATGGCATCCTGGCGCTCGACAACGGCATGTACAAGATCTGGTTTGCGCGCAACTACCGCACGCGCGTCGCCAACACGCTGTTGCTCGACAACGCCCTGGCCACGATGGGCGCCGGCCTGCCCTCGGCGATGACGGCCGCGATGCTCTATCCCGGCCGCCGCGTCATGGCGATCTGCGGCGACGGCGGCTTCATGATGAACAGCCAGGAACTGGAAACCGCCGTCAGGCTGAAGCTCAAATTGGTCGTGCTGATCATCGAGGACAATGCTTTCGGCATGATCCGCTGGAAGCAGGCGGTCGACCAGTTCCCCGATTTCGGCATGACCTTCGGCAATCCCGATTTCGTCAGATATGCCGAGGCCTATGGCGCCAAGGGAACCAGGGTCGGCGCCGTCTCAGAAATACAATCGACGCTTGAACAGGCTTTTGCCGGCGGTGGCGTCCATCTCGTCGTCGTTCCGATCGACTATTCGGAGAACGAGCGCGTGCTGGTCGAGGAACTGCGCCACCGGTTGCCGGCGCCACCGGAGGCCTGACGGTGGAGTAGATACCGCCGCAGCAGCGCTCAGGCGGCCCGGACCTTGGCGCTCACACGCGCCCAGGTCGGCAGCCAGTCGCCATGCGCCGCCAGCAACTCATCGACCAGCGCCCAGATCTGGTCGAGATCGAGTTCGGCCGCCGTATGCGGGTCCATCATCGCCGCGTGGTAGATGTGCTCGCGGTTTTCGGTCATCAACGCCTGCACCGTCAGTTCCTGCACATTGATGTTGGTGCGTATCAACGCGGTGAGTTGCGGCGGCAGTTCGCCAATATAGGTCGGCTGGATGCCGGAGCCGTCGACCAGGCACGGCACCTCGGCGGCGCAATTGTCCGGCAGCGAGGTGATGCAGCCATTGTTGCGGACATTGCCGTAGATCACCGAAGGCTCGCCGGTCCACACCGAGTTCATGATCGAGGACGCGTATTCCTTCGATTGCTCGACCTCGATGCGGTCGGCCGAGCGATAGGCCTCGGCCTGGCCCTTCCAGCGCTCGATCTGTTCGATGCAGCGCTTGGGATATTCGTCGAGCGGAATGCCGAATTTCTCGATCAGGTCGGGGCGGCCTTCCTTGATGAAATAGGGCGTGTATTCGGCGAAATGCTCGGAGCTTTCGGTGACGAAATAGCCGAGACGCGTCAGCATCTCGTAGCGCACCTTGTTGGGGCAGCGCGGGTTCCAGCCCGGCTTCGGCGCCCTGCCCTCGCGATAGGCGCGGACGAGGTCCGGATAGAGGTTGCGGTAAGAGCCATCCGGCTGCCGGTGCTCGAACTTCAGGTAGAAGGCCATGTGGTTGATGCCGGCCGAGCGGTAGCGTATCTCCTCGTAGGGAATGTCGAGATCGTGCGCCAGTTCCATCGCCGTGCCTTGCACCGAATGGCAGAGGCCGACCTGTTTGATGTCAGGAAATTTCTCTGAAATCGCCCAGGTGTTGATCGCCATCGGGTTGACGTATTGCAGCATGATCGCGTCGGGGCAGACGGCCAGCATGTCCTCGCAGATCTTCCACAGATGCGGCACGGTCCGGAGGCCGCGCATGATGCCGCCGACGCCGAGCGTGTCGGCAATGGTCTGGCGCAGGCCGTATTTCTTCGGCACCTCGAAATCGGTGACGGTGCAGGGCTCATAGCCGCCGATCTGGAAGGCGACCACGACGAAGTCGGCGCCGGCGAGCGCCCTGCGCTGGTCGGAATAGGTCTCGGCCTTCGCCTTCACGCCCAGCGTCGCGATCAGCTTGTTGACGACGACGGCGCTCTCTTCCAGCCGCTGCGGATTGATGTCCATCAGCGCGATCGTCGCGCCTGACAGCGATGGCCGCTGCAGCACGTCGCCGACAATGTTCTTCATGAACACGGTCGAACCCGCGCCAATGAAGGTGATCCTGGGATGTCTTGCCACTATTAAACCTCCGGCACTTTGCTACGCCACGTCGAAGGCGGCCCTGACGAGCCGTTCGGTGTAGGCGGTCTTGGGATGGGTGAGGACCTCGTCGACGGGTCCCTGTTCGACGATCTTGCCGTTCTGCATGACGATGACGCGATGGCAGAGCGCGCGCACCACCTTGAGGTCGTGCGAAATGAAGAGATAGCTAAGGCCGCGTTCGTCCTGCAGCTTGCGCAACAAGTCGATGATCTGCGCCTGCACCGAAAGGTCGAGCGCCGATGTCGGTTCATCGAGCAGGATGAATTCGGGCTCCAGCGCGATGGCTCGGGCAATGGCGATGCGCTGCCGCTGGCCGCCGGAAAATTCGTGCGGGAACCGCGACAGGATATCGCCGGGCATGCCGGCGCTGACCAGGGCGTCGCGAACCCGATCGACCCGCTCGCGCCGTGTCGTGCCGATCCTGTTGACGACCAGCCCTTCCTCGATGATCTGGCCGATCGTCATGCGCGGGTTGAGCGACGAGAACGGATCCTGAAAAACGACCTGCATGCGCGAGCGCAGCGGCCGCATCTCGGCGCGCGACAGGCCGTGGATCGGCTGGCCGTCGAAGCTGACCTCGCCGCGCTTGGCCTCGGTGAGCTTGAGCAAGGCGAGACCGAAGGTGGTCTTGCCGGAGCCGGATTCGCCGACCAGCCCCAGTGTCTCGTGGCGGCAAAGCTTCAGGCCGAGATCGTCGACGGCGACCAGCTCGCGCCAGTCCGGCTTCAGGAAGCTGCCATGGCGCAGCATGAAGCAGACGCGCATATTGCGGGCCTCGAGGATGGTGCCGCTGTTTTCCGGCAGCGGGTGCGGCTTGCCGTGCGGCTCTGAAGCGAGCAGCCGCTTGGTATAGGCATGCTGCGGGTCGGCGAACAGCCGCTCGGTAACGTTGTGCTCGCACATCTCGCCATGCTGCATGACATAGACATAGTCCGAGAATTTCCGCACCACGGTGAGGTCGTGGGTGATCAGGATGACCGCCATCCTGAGTTCTTTTTGCAGATTGCGGATCAAATTGAGGATCTGTGCTTGCACCGTGACGTCGAGCGCTGTCGTTGGCTCGTCGGCGATCAGCACATCGGGGTCGTTGGCGAGCGCCATGGCGATCATCACGCGCTGGCGCTGCCCGCCCGACATCTGGTGCGGATACTGTTTGATGCGCGCTTCCGGCTCGGGGATCTGGACATGCCGCAAAAGCTCGAGCGCCCGCGCCCAGGCTTGCTTGCGGCTGACCTTTCGATGCACTCTGATCGCCTCGACGATCTGGCTGCCGACCGTATAGATCGGGTTGAGCGAGCTCATCGGCTCCTGGAAGATCATCGAGATGCGATTGCCGCGCAACTTGCGCCGGGCGCTCTCGGGGAATTTCAGTATGTCCTGCCCGCAATAGTGGATGGTGGATTTCGGCGACACGGTGGCCCGCTTCGACAAGAGCCCCATGACAGCACGCGCCGTCACCGACTTGCCGGAACCGGACTCACCTACGATGGCGATCGTCTCGCCGCGATAAAGCTGGAACGAGACATCCTTCACAGCGTCGACGACGCCGTGCTCGACCTTGAAGGCGACCTCGATGTTGCGGGCATCGATGATGGGTTGGTCGTGGCGGCCGGCATGGTCGAACCGGACGGCTGGGGCGAAGGTGGCTGCGAGCGCTACAGTCATCCCGGCCACCTCAATAAGGATCGACGGCATCGCGCAGGCCGTCGCCCAGCGCGTTGAAGGCAAAGACGGTGATCAGCACGAAGCCGACCGGCGACAGGATCCACGGATAGGTGCCGATGACCGAATAGGTAGCCGTGTCCTGCAGCATCAGCCCCCATGAGATCAGCGGCGGTTTCACGGCGAAGCCGAGGAAGCCGAGAAAGGCTTCGAGCAGTACCACCGTCGGGATCGCGATCGTCACGGCGACGATGACGTGGCTCATCACATTGGGAAAAATGTGCTGCATGATGATACGCATGTCGGTGGCGCCGACCGCCATGGCAGCGCGCACATAGTCGATCCGCGCCAGCGCCAGCGTCTTGCCGCGCACCTCGCGCGACATCTGCGCCCAGCCCAGCGCCGACATGACGATGATGACGAAGGCGAGGAAGACGTTGGTCGGCGCGGTCACCGGGATCAGCGTCGTCAGCGCAAGATAGAGCGGCAATTGCGGGAAGGCGAGCACCAGCTCGACAAAGCGCTGCATCCAGACGTCGAAGCGGCCGCCGAAATAGCCCGAGACCATGCCGACCGTGGTGCCGATGACGGTGATGATGAACACCACCGTCAGCGCGATCATCAGCGAGACGCGCGAGCCCTGGATGGCGCGCGACAGCACATCGCGGCCGAATTTGTCGGTGCCGAGAAAATGCACCGGCTGGCCGTCGGCCGAAGCGAAGAAATGCCGGTTGGCGGGGATCAGGCCAAGCAGCCGGTAGTCGGCGCCCTTGACGAAGAAGCCGAGCAGGCGCGGATGCTCGTAATCCGGCCCGACGACCGGCTGGAAGGTGACCGGGTCGAGGTCTGCAGAATCCGCCAGCGCATAGACCCGCGGCTGGAGCACGAAATTCCCGTCTCTGTCGTGAAAACTCATCACTTGCGGCGGGGCGAAAGCGACATCGGTCACCTTGGGGTCCATCGGCGCGAAGAAATCGGCGAACAGCGCCATCAGCACCAGAAGCACGACCAGGATCAGCCCGGCCATGCCGGTCCAGGAGCGCCTCAGCCGGCGCCAGACCAGCGCCATATAGCTCTCATTGCCGCGTGGGGTCGCAATCGCGGTTGCTTCAGCCGGGGGCGGCGGCGGGGATGGGTCACGCGCCAGCATCTAGCTCTCCCTGAACTGGCGTACGCGCGGATCGAGCAGCGCGAGCAGCATGTCGGCGATGATGTTGCCGACGATCAGCGTTGCCGACAGCACCATCATGAAGGTCGCCGTGACATAAACGTCGCCGACCGCCATCGAGCCGACGATGGCGGGCCCGACCGTCGGCAGCGCAAAGATGATCGCCGTCTCGATCTCGCCGGTCAGCATGTAGGGCAGCACCACGCCCTGATACATGATGAGCGGGTGCAGTGCGTTGGGCACGGCATGGCGCATGACGACGGCGCTGCCGGTCAGGCCCTTGGCCTTGGCCGTCTCGACATATTGCGCGTTCAGCGTATCGAGCAGATTGCCGCGCATGACGCGCATATTGTAGGCGAGCCCGCCGAAGGTGGCGATCGCCACCACCGGCCAGACATGCTTGACGAGGTCGGCGAATTTCGCCCACGACCACGGCGCGCCGCCATATTGCGGCGAGAAGAAGCTGCCGATCTCCGACACGTTGAACTGGAAGACCAGGAGATAGACGATGATCAGCGCCATCAGGAAGCGCGGCACCGTCATGCCGAGGAAGGAGATGGCCGACAGCACCGAGTCGATCCATGTGTATTGCCTGGTCGCCGCCCAGATGCCGAAGGTGATGCCGAGCACCGACGCCAGCAGATGGCAGACCAATGCCAGCAGCAGCGTGCGCGGCAGCCGCTCGCCGACCACTGCGGCGACCGGCTTGTTGTAATAGAGGCTGTAGCCGAAATCGCCGCGGGTGATGATGCCGGCGACCCAGTTCAGGTACTGGACGGGCAGCGGTTTATCGAGGCCGTGCTCGACCCGATAGGCCTGCGCCTGCGCGTCGGCTTCGGCAAAAGACGCCCCGCCCTGGTTGATGAGCTGCGAACGGATATAGTCGGCATAGTCGCCCGGCGGCGCCTGGATGATGGCAAAGGTGACCAGGCTCAGGATGACCATGACCGGCACCGCCGATGCTATGCGCATGGCCAGGAATCGCAGCATCGGACCGTTTCTCCTCCTTGGATCTAATCTGTTGCCGCTGACCTTACTCCGTCCCGGCCGCGCGCGCAGCGCGGCCGGGCGTCAGCCAGGGGAGGAAACTCAGTTCGTCGGACCCTTGTCGCCGGGCTTGCCGGGAAGCTGGTCGGGAAAGAGTTCGTATTTCTGCTGCTTGTCGGCGGCGACGAAGACGCGTTCGCGCACGATCGAATCCTCGGCCCAGTTGAACATGAAGATCGGCGTTCCCTGCGGGATGTTGGAGAAGCGCTTGTTGATGATCAGGGCGCCGGGATATTCGGTCAGTCCGATATTGTAGACATGCTCCGTCGAGATCTTCTGGAACGTCTTCATCAGGCTGGCGCGCTCGTCATTGTCTGACGAGGAGACGAACTTGTTGACGATGTCGACAAGCTCCTTTTCGAACGGCATCAGGTCGACCACGCCGCTTTCGGGCGCGCGGTGATCCCAGCTGGTCTTGGGTCCGACGGGCGCGAGTTGCACGGTATTCTGCACGACGGAAGTCAGCTCCTGCTCGTTGCGCCTGATCAGCCAGTCGAAGCGGCCGGAATATTGCGAGGCATCACGCTGGGTGCCGTTGAGGCCGTTGAGCACGACCCTGATGCCAAGCTTTTCCATCTGGCCGACGACGCCTTCGGCGAGGCTCTTGTCTGTGCCGTAGTCATTGTTGACCAGCATCACGATCTCGACATTCTTGCCGCCGGCGGTCCCGGCCGGGAAGTTCACGAAGCCGTCGCCATCCGTATCCTTGAGACCAGCCTTGGCCAGTTCCGCCTTGGCGCCCTCGATGTCGAAGGGATAGTAGACGGTCGAGTTGCGGTCATAGAAGCTGGTGCCCGAGGAAAAGCCACCGGGGTAGATGGCGGTGAACGGCCCCTTGACCAGCGAGTCGCCGAGCGCCTTGCGGTCGAGCGCCATGGTGATGCCCTTGCGGAAGTCCTCATTGCGATTGAGCTCGCGGATCGCCTGGCCGCGTTCGTCGGGATTGCCCCAGCCATTGGCGGAAAAGTTCATGCGCAGATTGTAGCCGATCAGGCGCGGGCCAAAGGCGAGCCGGGCCGGCGCGTCCTTGTCCGCCGCTCGCTTCAGCGAAGCGACGAAATTCTCCGGCTGCTCGAGGTTGGAGAAGTCGGCGGCCCCTGCCACCGCCTGCACGTCGCGGTCGGCCCAGGTCGACAGCTTGTAGTGCAGTTCGTTGAGATAGGGCAGCTGGTTGCCCTTCTCGTCGACCTTCCAGTAGTAGGGATTGCGGCGCAAGACGATGATGTCGTCGGGCCTATACTCCACCGGCACCCAGGCACCCATCACCGGAATGTTCATATATTCCGGCGGGAACGCGTTCTTGAACTGCTCGTAGGTATTCTTCGAGTACTTCGGATGCTGCGGCTTCAGGATATGCGCCGGGCCGGGGCAGAAGGTGCCGTAGGCCATGGCGTAGAGATACTGTTTGGGGAAAGCGTCCTTGAAGGTCCACTCGACGGTGTAGTCGTCGACCTTCTTCAGCGTCGTGCCGACACCGAAGGTTTCCGCTGTGGCGCCGTTCAACGGCGAGACATTGGGGTCGACGACCTCATCGTCCCAGTAGAACATGACATCGTCGGCATTGAAGGCAACGCCGTCAGACCATTTGGCGCCTTCGACCAGGTGCATGGTCAGCGTGTGGCCATCCTTCGACCAGTCCCAGCTCCTGGCGAGGTTGGGCAGCGGCTCGGTGTCCTTGGCCTCGACCTGGAACAAAGGCGCGGTGCGCGTCAGGCATTCCGAAAGGCCGATGTCGATGCCGCCCCATCCTTGGGTCTGGCCGGCGCCATAATTCCAGCCTTCCGGCCGGCCGCCAATGACGTGGCGCATGGTGTCGCCATAAACGCCGATGCCGTCCGGCATGTTGCCGGTCTTGAACACCAGCGGCTCCTTCGGCAGGCGATCCTTGACCGGCGGCAGCTTGCCAGTCTTGACGTATTTCTCGGTGACCCACTCGGGCTCGTGATATTCGGGCAGCGCCTTGAACTCCAGGATGGAATCGCGGGCGACGTATTTGATTTTGCCCTCGGCGGGAAACGCCGCCGGCGCCGGCGGCGTGGTCGGCTCGGACGCGTATGCACTGCCAAGCGCCAATGCCGAGACGCTCAGCGCCAGCCCGGCGAGAATGCCAATTCTTCGCCCGGCGAGAATGCCAATTCCACGAAAGTTCCTCATTGTGTTCCTCCCAGATGTTTCGACGTCTGCTGCTGCCCGCATCTATTCATGACGGCTGATTGGCGAACCGGCCTCCCGCTGTCCGCCTGCCAGCATTCTCAGCCGGCCTGTTTCAGGGCCGTTTTTTCGGCGCGCAGTTCCTCGATCGAGCGCACTTTGCGCCGCGCCGCACCCGCCCAGTCGCGGGTTTTCACCATCGATTTCGAAAGCCGCTCCTTGGCGGCCGGCACGGCATCGGCGTATTGCGGTAGCCAACGCGCCTGGGCGACGACCATCTCGTCGACCATCTGCCAGACCTCTTCCGGCGTCGACACCGCACCCACCAGCGGATCGTGCAGCACCGCGAGCTTGAGCAGGTCAATGTCGCCCGTAACAGCCGCATGCACCGACATCCGCTGAACGTTGATCGAAGCCATGCAGGTGGCCGCGCAGGCTTCCGGCAGCGTGATGCCTGACGCCATGTTGATGCCGAAGCGATCGACGAAACCGGGCGATTCGATGATCGCGTCCTGCGGCAGATTGGTGATGATGCCGGTGTTCTTGACGTTGAAGTGGCCGCGATAGACGCGGTTCGTCTCCAGCGCTTCGAGAATATGGCTGGCATGCTCGTTCGAGCGCTTCGATACGTCGAGCGGCTTCGACGCCGCTTCGAGGAATTGCGGATATTCCGTCTCGAACCAGTTGCGGGTTTCCGTGGAGTAGCGAAGATAGCCGCCGGTCTCGCCATGGATCCAATCGGACATGTCGATCCAGCGGGTGATTTCGTCCGGCCGCTTGCGATACCAGGGCAGATATTCGGAGAGATGACCGTTGCTTTCGGTGGAGTAGACGCCGAAGCGCTTCAGCACGTCGATGCGCAGCTTTTCCTGCTGCGAATAGACCGGATGCGCCTCGAAGGCAGCCACCAGTTCGTCCTTGCCGATCTTGCGGCCGTTGAGCCGCAAATCGATGAACCAGGTTTGGTGGTTGATACCGGAGCAGACATAATCGAGTTCGCTGTGCGACTTGGCGCCGAGCACTTCGGCGATCTGTTCGGCGCCGTGCTGGACACCGTGGCAGAGGCCGACCGTATCGACCTTGCCATATTCGATCGCCGCCCAGGTGTTCATCGCCATCGGGTTGGCATAGTTGAGGAATTTGGCGCCTGGCTCGGCGACCTCCAATATATCCTTGCAGAAGTCGAGGATGACCGGGATGTTGCGCTGGCCGTAGAGGATGCCCCCGGCGCAAATCGTGTCACCGACGCACTGGTCGATGCCGTATTTCAAGGGAATGCGGATATCGTCGGCATAGGCTTCGAGCCCGCCCACCCGCACGCAGCTGATGACGTAGCGCGCGCCTTCCAGCGCCTTGCGGCGGTCGGTCGTCGCCGTCACCCTGGTCGGCAGCTTGTTGGCCTCGACGATGCGGTCGAGGATCGCCTTGATCATTTGCAGATTGTGTTCGCTGAGATCGGTCAGCGCGAATTCGATGTCGCTGAATTCCGGGACGCACAAAATATCGGTGAACAGCTTCTTGGTGAAGCCGACGCTGCCGGCGCCGATAATAGCGATTTTGAAACTCATCACCTCACCTCGATGCATTCGAATGCCGGGTAAGGAGCAACAGGAAAGGGAATGGCGGCTCGCCTCGGCGCGCATGCCATTCGAGCCGGAATTCCGGCTCGTTCTCCTCCCCGCCCGCTCCTCGACCGCGGGTCTTTCGCGTTCTCAGGATTTGGATTATGCCGTTATTCCAGGGCGCGGCCAGAGAACGATTATGCTTTCGAGGGTAATTTTGTGCTGCATGATCTGATCGCCAACGGACAGTTGATGCGCACCATCTCGCTGCCGCGCGGCCGCCAGCGCCTGCATGCCATGCCAACCAGCACCGGCTATGAAGTACGCGAGGGCGTGACCTATGACTGGGATGGGCGCAAGCGCGGCCAGACACCGTTCACCGTGCTGCAGCACACGATCAGCGGCACCGGCCAGCTGCGCTACGAGAACCGCAACTACCGCCTGCAGGCCAACGACACGCTGCTGGTGCTGGTGCCACACAACCATCGCTACTGGCTGGAGAAGGGCGACCGCTGGGAATATTTCTGGATCTCGATGAATGGCGAGGAGGCGCTGCGCGTCCACAAATCCATACTCAGCGTCTCCGGCCCGGTGTTTCGGCTGCAGCCGGAGACGATCGATCGTCTCGCCGATTGCAGCCTGCGCCTGATCAAGGGCGGCGCTTCGCCTGGCGCTGCTTCGGCAATCGCCTATGAGGCGGCGATGGCGCTTTACGACGATGTCTTCGGCTCGCACGCCTTCACTGAGAAACAGAGCGTCATGCAGCCGGTCATCGATCATATCAACGCCAATCTCGACAAGCCCTTGCCCGTGGCCGAGCTCGTCCAGATCAGCGGCCTCAGCCGCGCCCATTTCTCGCGCTGCTTCGCCGAGAGCGAAGGCGTTCCGCCGGCCGAGTTCGTGCTGCAGCAGCGGCTGCAGCGGGCGGCGAAGCTGCTAACCAAAGCCGATTTCCTGCCGGTCAAGGAGGTCGCCATCCTGTGCGGCTTCGAGGACGCCAACTATTTCTCGAAAGTCTTCCGCCGGCTCTACGGCATCAACCCGACGCAGTTCCGTACCACCGGCATGTATGCCAGCCTGGGCAGCCTTCGATAGGATTACCCGATGCGGTTGCCGCTTGCGGGATCGAACAGATGCAGCGCCGCCGGATCGGCAGACAGCCGCACCTTATCGCCAGGCCGGATAGTGCTGCGTCCCATGACGAAGACACAAACCAGCTGGTTGGCGAGCCGGACATAGAACTGCGTCGACAGGCCGAGCGGCTCGACCACCTCGACCTCTGCCCTGAGCGGACCATCGTCGGCAAGCTGGATGTGCTCCGGCCGTAGCCCGACAGTAAGCACATCGCCATCCTTCAACGGCAAGCCATCAGGCAACCGCAGCTTCTGGCCGTCGGCCAGCACCGCGTCCACCTTGCCGCCCTTGGCCACTGTCGCCGGAAAGAAATTCATGCCGGGCGAGCCGATGAAGCCGGCCACAAAAGTATTGATCGGCCGATCGTAGAGCTCGAGCGGATGGCCGACCTGCTGCACATAGCCGTCATGCATGACGACGATGCGGTCGGCCATAGTCATGGCTTCGATCTGGTCGTGGGTGACATAGACCGATGTGGTCTTGAGCTGCTGGTGCAGCGCCTTGATCTCGGCGCGCATATGCACGCGCAATTTGGCGTCGAGATTGCTGAGCGGCTCGTCGAACAGAAACACTTTGGGATCGCGCACGATGGCGCGGCCCATGGCGACGCGCTGGCGCTGGCCGCCGGACAGTTGCCTGGGCAGACGGCCGAGGAAACTGTCGAGGCCGAGGCGCTTGGCCGCCGCCCCTACCCTGCCGTCGATCGTCGTCTTCTCCGCCTTCTTCAAAAGCAGGCTGAAACCCATATTCGACGACACATCCATGTGCGGATAGAGCGCGTAGGACTGGAACACCATGGCAATATCGCGGTCCTTCGGCGCGACATCGTTGACCAGCCGATCGCCGATATGGATCTCGCCGCCCGACACCTCCTCCAGCCCGGCAATCATGCGCAAAAGGGTCGACTTGCCGCAGCCGGACGGGCCGACCAGCACGACGAACTCGCCATCGGCGATCTCGAGGTCGACGCCGTGCAGGATGCGCAGCGAACCGTAATCCTTCTCGACGTTTTGCAGCGTGACGGAAGCCATCGATTATCCTTTGACCGCGCCGGCGGTGAGGCCGGTGACGAGATAGCGTTGCAGGAAGGCGAAGAAGATGCAGACCGGGATCAGCGCCAGGATCGACGCCGCCATCATCTGCCCCCAGTCCACGGCGAACTTGCCGATATAGGTGAGCAGGCCGACGGCAAAGGTCTTCTGGTCGTCGCTGGAGATCAGCATCAGCGCGAACAGCAATTCGCTCCAGGCGGCGGTGAAGACGAAGCCGAGCGTGGCGCCCATGCCGGGCAAGGTCAGCGGCACGATCACCTTGCGCATCGCCTGCGCCCGCGTGCAGCCGTCGATCATCGCCGCTTCCTCCAGATCCTTCGGAATGCCGTCGAAGAAGGACTGCATTAGAAAGGTGGCGAAGGCGGTGTTGAAGGCGGTGTAGATGATGATCAGACCAACCAGACTGTTGGTCAGGCCAAGCTCGCCCATGACGCGGTAGATCGGCGGAATGACCATCACCAGCGGGAAGGTTTGCGTCAGCAAAAGCATGATCGCCAGCGTTGCCTTGCCGCGAAAGGTGAAGCGCGACATGGCGTAGCCGGCGAGCGTGGCGATGACTGTCACCAGGGCCGCCGTCGACACCGAGACGATAACGCTGTTGAGGAAATAGCGGGGGAAGTCAGAGGCTTCCAGGACAGTGATGAAGTTGCGGAAGGAGGTCTGCGACGGCCACAGCGTGATGCCCTCGGAATAGAGCAGCCGCTCCGGCGTTACCGAAATCTTCAGCGTCCAGAAGATCGGAAACAGCGCAAAGATCATATAGGCGGCAATCGCCGCGTAGAGGCCGATGCCGCTGAAGATGCGCGAGGAGGTGGAGCGTCCGGCAATCATCAGACGTGCCTCACCAGCAAGCGGCGGATGGCGATCAGCGCGATCGCATAGGCGATCAGCAAGATCAAGAGCAGCACCGCCACCGCGGAGGCATAGCCCTTGTCCAGCGACTTGAAGGCACTGACATAGATGTAGACCGGCACCGTGCTGGTCGAGCCTGCCGGCCCGCCCTCGGTCATGACGAAGATCAGATCGGCGAAGGTCGCGATCCAGATCGTACGCAGCATGACGGTGATGACGATGGTCGGCGCCAGGAACGGCAGCGTCACCTTGGTGAAGCGCTGCCAAGGCGAAGCGCCGTCGATTGCGGCCGCCTCATGCAGTTCCGACGGGATCGACTTCAGCGCCGCCAGCAGCGTGATGGCGAAGAACGGAATGCCGAACCAGATGTTGGCGATGATCGGCCCCCACATGGCGGTCGCCGGATCGGACAGCACATTGGTCGGCTCGGCCTTCAGCCCGAGCGTGAAGAGCCAATGCGGCAGTGGTCCGATGATCGGATTGAACAGCCACGCCCAGGTCAGGCCCGACAGGAAAGATGGCACCGCCCAGGGCAGGAACACCACCGCCTGCACGAACTTGCGCCCGACAAACGGTTTGTCGAGCAGCAACGCCAGACCCAGGCCGAGGAAGAACTGGAAGAACAGGCTGGCGACGGTCCACCAGAGCGTGTTGACCAGCGCCTGCCCCAGCACCTGGTCGGTCAGCATCGCCTGATACTGGCCGAGGCCGACATATTCGGATTTGAAGGCGGAGAACTTCCGGAACGAATAGCTGATGCCGATGATCAGCGGCACCAGCAGCACCACGACCAGCAGAACGATCGCCGGGCTGAGATAAAGCCAGGGCTCGATTGCTGCATGCGTCAGCCGCTTCTTTCGCGGTCGGCCTGCGGATCGTATTTCGGGTACGGCGTAGGTCATTGGCTTCTGGATCGTCTCCTGGAGGAGCGGATTGGCAACAAGCGTCGCCGTTCATTGGGGAACAGATGCCGGTCCACCCTCCGTAGCTGCAGCACAGCTGCTGCGGAGGACGGGCAGGCAGATGAGGGGCGGCGCCAGCCTTGGGGTGCTCGAGCTGCCCCTCATCCGGGCCTGTCTGTGCATGTCGTTGTCCCAAAACCGCTACGCACTTTTGGGCGACATGCATTCGGGCCACCTTCTCCCCGTAAACGGGGAGAAGGTGGAAGAACTACTTCTTGTTCTTGGCCAGCCAGTCCTGCTGTTCCTTGGTCAGGAACGCGGCCCATTGATCGGCAACGTCCTTGGCCGACTTCTGGCCGAGCAGCACTTCCTGGAAATTCTTGATCGCCACCTGGTCGACGAAATTGCCGAGGTTCTCCAGATGTGTCGGCGGCGTCACCATTTCATATTTGGAAGCGTCGCTGAGTTCGGTGAACCAGCCTTTGAACTGCTCGGTCTTGAAGTGGGCATCCTGGTCGGCGCCATTGTGGATCGGCACGACGCCGACTTCCTTGGCCCATTCGAGATTGTCCTTGGGCGACAACAGCGTCGCCATCAGCTTCCAGGCATCGTCCTTGTGCTGCGAGTTGGCGAACATCGCCCAGCCGGCATAGCCCAGCGTCGGATAGGATTTGCCGCTTGGCCCCACAGGCAGCGGCGCCACTGCAAAATCGTCGGCACTCATCTTGTCGGCAATGCCGATCAGCGCATCCGGATCCTGGTTGAGCATGGCGCAGGTGCCGGAATAGAAGCCGGTGACGGTCTCGTTAAAGCCCCAGCTCACCGCATCCTTGGGCGCCAGCCCGTCCTTGTACATGTCGGCCAGCATCTGCAGGCCCTTGACCGAGCCCTCCTCGTTGATGGTCGAGGTGCCGTCCTCGTTGAAGTAGCCGCCCTTGCCAGCGGCGATGTTCATGAACATGTGCATGCCGTTGAAGGCGCCCGGCCCACCGCGCAGGCAATAGCCGTACTTGCCTGGAATGGCGGAGATCTTCTTGGAGTCGGCGATGAAGTCGTCGAGTGTCGCCGGCGGGCCGTCGAGACCGGCCTCCTTGAACAACTTCTTGTTCCAGAACAGCGCATTCACATAGTAGCCGTACGGGATCATGAACTGGGTGTTGTTGACGGTCGAGCCGAATTGCTTGGCGCGGTCGCCCAGCGTCTTGGCGTCGTCCCATTTGGCCATGTAAGGGCCGAGATCCTCGAGCTGGCCGTTGGTGGCGTACAGGCCCATCCAGCGCTCCGGCATCTCGACGATGTCGGGCGTATCGCCGGCCTGCACCATGGTGAGGAATTTCTCGAAAGCCTGCCCCCAGGGCAGCGAGACCACCTCGACCTTGACGCCGGCATTGGCGGCCTCGAACTCGGCGATCTGCTTCTTCAGGAATTCGGTGCGCTGCGGGCTGGTGATGACCTCGACCAGCTTGAGGGTGGTATCGGCCAGCGCGCCGCTGGCGGACATCGCCAGGCCGGCAGCGGTGGCAAGCATGATGCTCAGTCGTTTCATGTTCAGAACTCCCATTTTGAACCCAGTCATTTTTTTGCTTTGTCGAAGGCCTGGCCGATGTCGGCCCAGAGGTCTTCGACGCTTTCCAATCCGACATTGAAGCGGATGGTTCGGGGGCTGACGCCGAAGCGCGCCATCGAATTGAGACCCGGTGTCTGCTCGAGCGAGGCCTTTGCCGGCACGACCAGGCTTTCATGACCGCCCCAGCTGACGCCGATGCGGAAAAATTTCAACGCATCGACGAAAGCGGGAATGTCGACATCCTCCGCCACCTCGAAGGAGAACAGCCCGGCATAGCCGGCAAGCGTCTTCTTGCCGGGATGGTTGGAATAGGCGGGATGATTGACCCGCTCGACCTTGTCATGCGCCTTCAAGCGCTCGGCGATGATGAGCCCACTCTTCATGTGATGCGGCAGTCTCAGCGGCAGCGTGCGCAGGCCGCGCAACAGCAGCCAGCCCTCGAAGGGCGACAGCTTTGCGCCGAGCTGCGAATAGGTCTGGTCGTTGATATGCTTGATGTGAGCGGCCGAGCCGGCCACCACGCCGGCGACGGTGTCGCTGTGACCGCCGAGATATTTCGAGGCGGAATGCAGCACCAGATCGACGCCGTGCAGGATCGGCTTCTGGAACACCGGCGTCGCCCAGGAATTGTCGATGGTGGTGACGATGCCCTGCTCTTTCGCCAGCCGCGTCAGATGTTCGAGATCCTGCAGCTCGAACGTCATCGAGGTCGGGCTTTCCAGGTAGAGCAGTTTGGCGCCGGGAAGAGCCGCGGCCACCGCATCCGGATCGGAGCCGTCGACATAGTCGACCTTGATGTGCAGGCGCGGGAACAACCGCTCGAACAGTCGGTAGGCGTCGCCATAGCAATTGCGCACCGCAAGGATGCGTTCGCCTGCGCCGACGAAAGCCAGCAACGTCGCGCTGATCGCAGCCATGCCGCTCGAAAAACCACGTGCGGCTTCAGCACCTTCAAGCGCTGCGACGCGCGACTCGAATTCCATCACCGTCGGATTGTCGCCGCGCGAATAGATCGGCTGTTTCCTGCGCCCGGCAAAGGTGTCGGCCATGTCGGCATAGCTGGCGAAGGTGAACAGCGAGGTCTGGTAGATCGGCGGCACCACCGCATTGCCGGGGAACGGGTCGTCATGCGCCAGAAGCGTCGCCGCCTCGGCGAGATAGTCGCTGCCGGAAATGCCTGGGTCGAAGCTGTGCTCGTTCATGTGCGGACCGAAAGTTTGAGGTTGGCGGCGCCGCGCTTCAAATCGTCCTCGACCGTGGCGATCAGCTTCAGCGCTTCGGCCCGGGCGCCTTCCGGATCGTGCGCGGCGATGCAGTCGAACATGGTGCGGTGGTAGGGAAAGCTTGCGTGGCCGAAATCGCGCACGCCGAGCGGATGTTCCCAGAAGCGGTGGAACAGTTCGTGCATGGCGGCGATAATCTGCTCGAACAGCGGATTGCCGCAGGCGCGGTAGATCGCCTGATGGAATTCCCAGTCCTCTTCCGACGACATGCCGGCGCGGCTGAGAAACTCTTCCTCCATGATGTCGAGCTTGCGCTCAATCTCGGCGAGGTCGTCCTTGTCGGCACGAATGGCGCAAAGGGCGGCGGCTTCCGCTTCCAGCGCGCGGCGGATTTCCAGCGTGCGCATCAGGCCGGTGAAATCATTGCCGCCGGCAAGCGTCAGCGGCATGTGCAGCATGTCGAGCGAGACGGCGGCCTTGAGATAGGTGCCCGAGCCCTGCCGGCGCTCGACCAGGCCAAGCCCTTCCCAGCGCGTCAGCGCCTCGCGCACCGTGTTGCGGCTGACCTTCAGACGCTCAGCGAGGATGCGTTCGGTCGGCAGCCTCTCACCGGGTTCCAGCTTCTCGCGCATGACGAAGCCGGCCAACGCCTTCAGCACCGCGTCGTCGCGGGCCGTCGTCTGGATCGGCGGAAGGCTGAATTCGGTCACCGGGGCTATTACCGAAGTGGTTCAATGGTCCAACCAATTTCTGCACAGACGAAGGGACCTGTCAACAGTGGAAACGCAGCAAGGCCGAAGGGCCAGGGGATGCACCTTCGGCCTTGCTGCTTCAGCCGTGGACGCGCGCCGGCGCAGCGGCGGCGCGAGCCTCGCGCCAGCGAGCGAAGATTGCCTCGCGAACCCGCCTCGAACCAGAGAGGCGCTTTTTTGCCTGCGCCAGCACCGCAGGCGACGCCTCGGCGGGCGTGCCGGACCGAAAGGGAGGAGCCGGGGCGTATTCGAGCGAGAGCTGCACGATCTCGGCCTCCTCCTGTCCAAGCAGCCTCGCAACCAGCGCCAGGCCGAAGTCGATCCCCGAAGTGACGCCGCCGGCGGTGATGAGCTTGCCGTCTTCGACGATACGCTCGTCGACCGGGATCGCTCCGAACTCCTCAAGGAAATCATGCGCATACCAGTGCGTGGTCGCGCGCTTGCCCCTCAGCAGTCCGGCCGCCCCAAGCACCAGGGCACCGCTGCAAACGGAGGTGATGTAGCGCACCTGCCCCGCGCGCTCCCACACGAATCGAGGACTGTCTGGTCCTCCAGCAGCGCGTTGACCCCGCCCCCGCCAGGAATGCACAGCACGTCGAGGGGCCGGCAATCGTCAAAGGTCGCGGTTGGCGTCAGCGAGAGGCGCGTCGATGACGTCACCGGGTTGCGATCCTTCCAGATCAGTTCCACCTCGGCATCCTTGGCCGATGCCAGGACCTCGTATGGGCCGGTGAGGTCGAGTTGTTGGACGTCGGGGAATACGAGGATGCCGAAACGAAGGGGCATGGAAATCTCCGTGGGTTGACTTCCGGCAATCTACGGCATCATGGTTTGGCACGATTGCCATTCATCCCTCGCTTCGGGCCAAACCAATGCGCCGTATTGAAGTACTTGCCTATCCCGACATCCAGCTCCTCGACGTCAGCGGACCGCTGCAGGTCTTTGCCAGCGCCAATGATTTCAAAAGGCAGGCCGGCGAACCGGCTCCTTACGAGGTCGTGGTCGTCGCCGCCTCACCGCGCATCCGGACATCGGCCGGTCTCGTGCTGGAGGCAGCAGTGCTGCCGGCGAACGGAGGTAAGATCGACACGCTGGTCGTGCCCGGCGGATGGGGCGTCAACGCGGCCTGCGACGATCCCGTGCTGATCCAGTGGATCGCCAGCCGCTCGCGCGATGCCACGCGAACCGCTTCCGTCTGCAGCGGCGCCATGCTGCTGGCGACGGCTGGCCTGCTCGACGGGCGTCGCGCGGTGACCCATTGGGGACGCTGCGCGGAGTTCGCCCGCCGCTTTCCCGCGGTCCGCCTCGAACCTGACCCGATCTTCATTCGTGACGGCAATGTCTGGACATCAGCTGGTGTAACGGCGGGGATCGATCTCGCCCTCTCCCTCGTCGAGGCCGACCTTGGCCGGCACACGGCGCTTGCCGTGGCGCGCGAATTGGTGGTCTTCCTGAAACGTCCCGGTGGCCAGGCGCAATTCAGCCAGACCCTCAAGCTGCAGCAAGGCGACGGACGCTTCGACCGGCTGCATGGCTGGATCCTCGAAAATCTGGCCGGTGACCTGTCGCTCACGCAGTTGGCCGACCACGCCAATATGAGCCCGCGCAGCTTCTCGCGGCGCTATCGCGAGGCCACCGGCCGGACACCTGCCCGCGCGATCGAGGAGATCCGGATCGAGGCGGCGCGGCGGATGCTGGAGCGGGGCCAGCCCGTCAACCAGACGGCCCGCCGCTGCGGTTTCGGCTCGGAAGAAACCATGCGGCGCGGCTTTCTGCGCGTGCTGGGCACCAACCCGCGCGCCTATCGCGAGCGTTTCTGATCGCGACGGCTTGCGCCATTAAGCCGGCGGTCGACGCCGTAGAAATAGAGCCTCTCCAGCGTTCAGGCGGGATGCTGTAGCTGGCTGAGCCCGCCATCGACGACGAGGGTCGCCGCGTTCATGAACGGGCACTCCTCAGAAATCATGAACACAGCGGCCAGCGCGATCTCGCGCGCCGAGGCGATGCGGCCGCCGGGATGCAGCGCCAGCGTCCTGGCGCGCGCCGCAACCGAATCGGCAAAACTGTTCCAATAGTCGGTCGCCTTCTGCGTCTCGACATAACCGGGCGCCAGCGCGTTCACGCGCACGCCCTGCCCGGCATATTCCAGCGCCAGCGATTTGGTCAGCCCAAGCAGCGCGTGCTTGGCCACGGGATAAGGGAAGGTATGAGGGATGATGGTGAAGCTGTGCGTCGAGGCGATGTTGAGGATCGCGCCACCGCCATTTGCGATCATTCCTGGCAGCACCGCCTTGGCGCAGTTCCAGGCGCCTTTGACATTGACGTCGAAATTGCGGTTCCACTCCTCTTCGGTCGCATCGAGCGGCGTCGAGAACACATTCATCCCGGCATTGTTGATCAGCGCGTTGATCGGACCGATTGCGTCGGTCGCATGTCGGACGGCGGCGGCAATCGCGGTCCCGTCGCTGATGTCGGCCGCAACATGCCCGACATGACCACGCGGCGCGGCAAGCCCGGCAACCGTTTTGCCCAGCAGCGCGCCATCACGGTCAACCAGGAACAGATTTGCGCCTTCGGCCAGGCAGGCCTGCGCGATGGCAAGCCCGATGCCTTGCGCAGCGCCGGTCAGGAAGATGCGTTTGCCGGACAGGCGCTCAGCCATGGCTGTCACTCCCCTGGAAGATGGTCAGCGCCGGCCCAGTGCCGACGAACGCAGATTGTCGAGCAAAACGGCAAGCAGCAGGATCACGCCGCGCACAATGTACTGGTAGAAGGCCGGGATGTTGAGCAGGTTCATGGCGTTTTCGGCGATGCCCATGATCAACACGCCGACGATGACGCCCGACATGGTGGCGCGGCCGCCGGCAAGCGAGACACCGCCGAGCACGCAGGCCGAGATGACCGAGAGTTCAAGTCCGACCGCCGCGTTGGGCTGGCCCGACGTGATGCGCGAAGCCAAGAGGATGCCGGCCTGCCGCAGATGACGCCCTGCAGCGCAAAGATCCAGATGCGCGTCCAGTCGACATTGACGCCGGCCAGCCGCGACGCCTCCGGGTTGCCGCCGATGGCCAGCGTGTTCTTGCCGAACACCGTACGGTTCAAGACGAAGCCGAAGATGCCGAAGAGAACCGCCAACACCCATATCGGCGTCGGTATGCCGAGCAGCTTCGACAGCGCGAGCTGGTAGAAATCCGGGCTGTTGATGCCGACGGCGCGGCCGTCGGATGCAATCAGGGCGAAGCCGCGCACGATCTGCATGGTGGCAAGCGTCGTGATCAGCGCGTTGATGCGGAATTTGGCGATGACGACGCCATTGATGAAGCCGACAAAGGCGCCGCAGGCGATTGCCGCCAGAAGCCCGAGCAGGATCGACCCGGTGTAGTTCGACGCCATGACAGCGACCATGCCGGCAAAGGCAACGATGGAGCCGACCGACAGGTCGAAGTCGCGCGCGGCAAGGCAGAACATCATGGTACAGGCGACGATGCCGACGGTGACCACCGACTGCAGCAGGCCGAGCATGTTGCGGTCGGTCAGAAAATTCGGCACCAGCAGCGATACCAGCGCAAAGGCGGCGATGAAGATGACGACGAGGCCCTGTTCGCCGAGCAGGATTTTCTTCAACTGGTCGGTCATGGCAAGAATCCTCAGGATGCGATCGCGTCGGGTGTTTTCTGGTCGGGAAGAGCGGCGGCCAGGATCGCCTTTTCGGCGAACTGGTCGCGCGTGAGTTCGGCGCTGACGCGCCCGCCGCACATCACCAGGATGTGGTCGCAAATGCCCATCACTTCCGGCAGTTCGGACGAGACGACGACAATCGCCATGCCGTCCTCGGCAAGCTGGTAGAGCAGTTCGTAGATTTCCGATTTGGCGCCAACGTCGATGCCGCGGGTCGGCTCGTCGACGATAAGCACGCGCACGCCCTGCTCCGACAGCCAGCGGCCCAGGATGACCTTCTGCTGGTTGCCGCCGGAAAGGTTGATGATGTCCTGCTTGCGCGACGGCGTGCGCACCTTGAGCTTCTTGATGAAGGTCTCGGCCGTGTCGATCTCGCTGGCGCGGTTCAGCACGCCGAAGCGCGTGTGATGGCGCCGCGACGAGATGTTGATGTTTTCCTCGATCGAGCGGCCCTGGATGATGCCGTCATGCTTGCGGTCTTCCGAACACAGCACGATGCCGGCCCGGATCGCGTCATACGGATCGGTGGCATGAACCACCTTGCCGTCGACGCTGATGGTGCCGCCCGAACGCGGATCGGCGCCGAACACCAGCCGCATCAGTTCCGAGCGCCCGGCGCCGATCAGGCCGAAGAAGCCGACGATTTCGCCTGCCCTCGCCTCGAAGCTGGCAGGCGTCTTCAATTTTGCCCCGGAGAGGCTTTCGACCTTTAGACGAACAGCGCCTGATTTGCGCGGACGAAAACCCCAGATATCCGAGATTTCGCGGCCGACCATCTCGGCGACGACCTGGTCGCGCGTCACATCTTTCAGCGAGGCGTGATGCGCGGCAAGCTTGCCGTCGCGCAGCACGGTCAAGCTGTCGCAAAGGCGGAACACTTCGTCCAGCCGGTGCGAGACGTAGATGATCACCTTGCCCTCGCCGCGCAGGCGGTCAATCAGGGCAAACAGGATTTCGCTTTCGCGTGACGACAGCGACGAGGTCGGCTCGTCCAGCGCGATGACGCGCGCGTCGACCATGATCGCCTTGGCGATCTCCACCATCTGGCGCTCGCCGATGGAAAGGGTCTTGACCTTGCGGCTGATATCGATGTCGATGCCGGCTGATTTCAGCTTGGCGCCGACATCCTCCAGCATCCTGGTGCGCGCGATGATGCCGGCGCTGGCGGGAAAACGGCCGAGGCTGAGATTTTCGGCAACGGTGAGCTCAGGAACGAGCTGCAGTTCCTGGTGGATGACGATGACGCCATTGTCGAAGGCATCTCGCGTCGATGAATAGGCCTGTACCTTGCCGTCTATGCGTATCTCGCCGTCATCGGCATGCTGGTCACCGGACAGGATTTTGATCAGCGTGGATTTGCCGGCGCCGTTCTCACCCATCAGGCCATGCACGACGCCCTTGTCGACGCCGAACGAGACGTCCGACAGCGCCTTGACGCCCGGATAGGTCTTGGTGATGCGCGAGAAGTCGAGAAAGGACACTGGCGTCGATCCTTCTGCGTGATGCAAAACAGGCGGCGGGATGAGCCGCCGCCTGTTTGTACAGGGAGGATTATTCGATGCCGAGACCCTTGCGGACCGTCTGGTAGTCGTCGCGCTTGGCGAGCGCACCGGCGGTCAGGATCAGCTTCTCAGGTTCCTTGTTGTTGGCGACCCAGTCATACATGTTGAGCGCCGTCTCGTAGCCATGCCGCTTCGGGGAGATGATCACCGTGCCGACAAAGCCGGTGGCGGTCGGCTTCTTGAACTCGTTGATCGCCGAATCCGCGCCGCCGATGCCGACGCCGATCATGCCGTCGGCCGGGATGCCGACGCTTTCGGAAGCACGCACCGCACCGAGCACGGCTTCATCGTTGAGGCCGAAGGAGACCCACTTCTTGATGTCGGCGTGGGCGTTGAGCACCACCGTCGCCGCGTTGAGCGCAGCCTCGGTGTCGGTCTTGGCCTGCGGGGCGTCAAAGATGTTCTCGGCCTTGAAGCCATTCGCCTTGAGCACCGAGATGGCGCCTTCGACGCGGTCGACGGCGGTCGGCAGCTGGTCATAGGAGACGCGGATGGCGCCGACCTCGTCGGCCTTCCAGCCGCGCGCCTTCATTTCATCGACGATCGCCTGGCCGACGGCCTCGCCGATCTTGGTGGCCGAAATGCCCATATGCGGCACGTCTTCCAGCGCCTTGCCGTCTGCGCCAACGAGGCGATCATCGACAGTCATCAGCTTGAGATTGTTGGCGGCCGCCTTGGCGACGATGCCGGGGCCGAGTTTCACATCCGGTGTGCAGACGATGAACCCTTGCGCGCCCTGCGCGCCGAGATTGTCGATTGCCGACATCAGCTTCTCACCGTCCTCGGCGCCGATCTTGACGAGGGTAAAACCCTTTTCCTTGGCGGCCTGGTCGGCGAATTTCCATTCGTCCTGGAACCACGGTTCCTCCGGCTGTTTGACGATGAAACCGATCTTGGTGTCCTGAGCATATGCAGCGATGGTCGTGACGGACAGCACGGCAAGCGCGCCCGCGACGAGCGCGGTCTTCAGAAGTCGCATGATTACCTCCCAGCGATAGGCCGGGCGCTCAGGCCCGGGTGCTGGAGTCTCTAATCGTTTTTATCATACTCGTCAATTGATCTGGTATGATAATTAAGCTACATGCTCTGACCAGGGATCGCTGGCGCAAATGATCCGCATCCGGTAAGGCCGGGCCGGTTGCGCGAAACAGCGGGTTCGCCGCCTTGGAGGAGGGCTGAGGTGACCGAGACTTCGAAGAAGGCTTCAGGCGACACGCCAACCCGCCGCCCGCGCGTCATGCCCGATGTGACCAAGGCGCTTGCCTCCGACATCTTTTCCGGCCGCTATCCCGCCGGCTCTTCGCTTCCGACCGAAAACGAACTCGGCGTCGAATATGGCGTCAGCCGCACCGTCATTCGCGAGGCGCTTAAGGTGCTGGCCGCCAAGGGGCTGGTGTTGTCGCGGCCGCGCATCGGCACGGTTGTATGCGAACAGGACAACTGGAACATCATCGACCCGCAAGTGCTGGCCTGGCACGCGCCGCATGCGCTGGACGACAAGCTGTTCGACGCCATCCTCGAAACCCGCCGCGCCATCGAGCCGCTGGTCGCCGAACTCGCCGCCACCCGCGCGACGCTGCAGGAGATTGCCGATCTCGAANCCGCGCCATCGAGCCGCTGGTCGCCGAACTCGCCGCCACCCGCGCGACGCTGCAGGAGATTGCCGATCTCGAAGCCGCCTGGCGCGGCATGGCCAACGCCGGCGAGGATCTCGTCATGTTTTCACGCAGCGACATCGCCTTCCACCAGATCGTCTATGCCGCGAGCCACAATCCGATCTTCCGCCAGATTGGCAACCTCATCGACACCGGGCTGAAATTCTCGCTGGAAGCGACGGCAACCATCTCGCTCGGCCGGCGCATGGAAGCGGTCGCGGCGCATCGCGAAGTCGTCGAGGCGCTGCGCATGCGCGATGCGGTGGCGGCGCGGGCTGCGGCAGGCCGGATCCTCGACCTTGCCGCGCGCGACCTCGTCAGCGCCAAGAAACTCAAGAACAACTGAGACCAGCATGAAAATCATTTCGCTCACCACCTACATCGTTCCGCCACGCTGGCTGTTCCTGAAGATCGAGACCGATGCGGGCGTCACCGGGTGGGGCGAGCCTGTCGTCGAAGGCCGGGCGCTGACCGTCGAGGCGGCTGTGAAGGAGCTTGGCGACTACCTGATCGGCAAGGACCCGCGTCTGATCGAGGACCATTGGACGGTGATGCATCGCGGCGGCTTCTACCGCGGCGGGCCGATCCTGATGAGCGCCATTGCCGGCATCGACCAGGCGCTGTGGGACATCAAGGGCAAGGCGCTCGGCGTTCCCGTGCACGAACTGCTCGGCGGCAAGCTGCGCGACACCATCAAGGTCTATTCCTGGATCGGTGGCGACCGGCCGGCGGAAGTGGCTGATGGCGCCAGGGAAGTGGTGGCGCGCGGTTTTCAGGCGCTGAAGATGAACGGCACCGAGGAACTGCAGATCGTCGACAGCCATGACAAGATCGACGCCGCCGTCGAGCGCGTCGCCATGGTGCGCGAAGCTGTCGGTCCCAATATCGGCATCGCCGTCGATTTCCACGGCCGCGTGCACCGGCCGATGGCACGCATGCTGGTCAAGGAACTCGAGCCGTACAGGCTGATGTTCATCGAGGAGCCGGTGCTCAGCGAAAACCGCGAGGCACTGAAGGAGATCGCGGCGCTCGGCTCGACGCCGATTGCGCTCGGCGAACGGCTCTACAGCCGCTGGGATTTCAAGTCGGTGTTCGAGCAAGGCGCCGTCGACATCATCCAGCCCGACCTGTCGCATGCCGGCGGCATCACCGAATGCCGCAAGATCGCCGCGATGGCCGAGGCCTATGACATTGCAGTCGCCCCGCACTGCCCGCTCGGGCCGATCGCGCTTGCCGCTTGTCTGCAGCTCGACGCCGTCAGCTATAATTGCTTCATCCAGGAACAGAGCCTGGGTATCCACTACAACGCCGCCAACGACCTGCTCGACTATGCCGCCAACAAGGATGTCTTCCGCTACGAGGATGGCTATGTCGCCATTCCCGACGGCCCGGGTCTGGGCGTCGAAATCGACGAGGACTACGTCAAGGAACGCGCCAAGGAAGGCCACCGCTGGCGCAACCCGATCTGGCGCCACAAGGACGGCTCCTTCGCCGAGTGGTAGCCCGGCCGACCTTGCGGCCAGGCCTTCAGGACCTCAAGCTCAATTTCGCGGTGGCGCCAGCGTAACGCAGGCCTCTGATGGGCCGCAGCGCCGAGCACCAGCGCATGGGAACCGTCGGCGCCGGCAAGCCGCAACTCGCTGACCGCCTGGGTTGCCGCAAGCGATCGAAAGCAGTCGCTATCCATGAACATGGCGGATGTCCTGTTCTCATCGACCTTTTCTTGGCCCGCCAGCCGCGTCACCTGCCCGCGGCGTGCCGGCCTGCGTTCCTGCCGGAGAAGATGCAGCTGCCGAGAAATGTCCCTTCCAGCGCATTGTAGCCGTGATAGCCGCCGCCACCGCCGCCGGCCACCTCGCCTGCCGCATAGAGCCCGGCAATGGGTTCGCCATTGCCGTCGAGAACCTGCGAATTGAGATTGGTGTGCAGGCCGCCAAGCATTTTGCGCGTCAGGATGTTGAGGCGCACCGCGATCAGCGGCCCGTGCCTGGGATCGAGTATCTTGTGCGGCTTGGTCACCCGGAAGATCTTGTCGCCAATGTAGTTGCGAGCGCCGCGGATGGCTGTGACCTGCGCATCCTTGGTATAGGCATGGTCGACCTCGCGATCGCGCGCCACGATCTGGGCGTTGAGCCGGTCGTAGTCGAGCAGATTGTCGCCTGACAGCGCGTTCATCCCGGCGACCAGGTCGGCCAGGTTGTCGCGGACGACGAAGTCCTCGCCCTTTTCCAGGAACGCCGCCACCGATGGCGGCGCCTTGCCGCCGCGCCGGTTCTTCAGCACGGCCCGAAAATCCTTGGCCGTAAAGTCGAGGTTTTGCTCCGAACCCGAGAGCACGAACTCCTTCGAAGCGATCGTCTTGGTCAGCACGAACCAGGAATAATCGTGTCCCGTCGACAGGATACGCTTCAAGGTGCCGAGCGAATCGAAGCTCGGGAAGAACGGCGCCTCCATGCGTTGTCCGAGAGCGTCGAACCATAGCGGCGACGGCGCAGACAGGATGCGGATGCCGTGGTTCGGCCAGATCGGATTCCAGTTCTTGATCCCCTCGACATAGTGCCACATGCGGTCGGCGTTGATGACGGCCCCGCCGGCGTCCTGGGTGATCGCCACCATGCGGCCGTCGACATGGTGCGGCACGCCGGCAACCATACGCTTCGGCGCCGGCCCCAGCCGCCCGACCGGCCAGACCTTGCGAACCAACTCATGATTGCCGCCGATGCCGCCGGAGGTGACGATCACGACACCGGCCGAAAGGTCGAAATCGCCGACGGCCGTGCGGCTCGACTGCTTGCCGCGCTCGACATCGGATGCCTCCAGGATTTCGCCCGCGACGCCGGTGACCGCGCCGTTGGTCTTGATCAGCCGGCTGACCTGATGACGGAATTTCAAAGTGATCAGCCCTTTGGCGACGTGCTCGCGCACGCGCCTTTCGAACGGCGCGACCACGCCCGGCCCAGTGCCCCATGTCAGGTGGAAGCGCGGCACTGAATTGCCGTGGCCATTGGCCAGCGCGCCGCCGCGCTCGGCCCAGCCGACCACCGGCCACCAGCGCATGCCCATGGCGTAGAGCCACGGCCGCATCTCGCCGGCGGCGAAATCGACATAGGCTTCCGCCACTTTCCTTGGCCAATGGTCCTCGGGCCGGTCGAACTGGGCAGAACCCAGCCAATCCTGCCAGGCGAGGTCGCGGCTGTCCTTGATGCGCAGGCGGCGCTGCTCGGGCGTGTTGACCAAAAACAGGCCGCCGAGCGACCAGAATGCCTGGCCGCCGAGAAAACCGCCACCCTCTTGCTCGACGATGATCACGCGCTTGCCGGCATCGCCCAGTTCCGCGGCTGCGGCCAGGCCGGCCAGCCCGCCGCCAACGATGATTGCGTCCGCGTCAGCCATTGTCGTAGCTCCTGTGCCGGCTTTTGTTTTCGAGATCGGATGCTCGTTGCTAGCCGCGCAGCGCGTTCCAGATGATGCGCGGCAGCTTCAGGAGGCTCGGCTGGTAGTTGAACTCGGTGATCAGGCGGCCGACCATGTGTGCCCTTTTGTGGGTCAGGAACCAGGCCGGCTTCGGCATGATGCGGAACGGCGCTTCGAGCACGCTGCGTTCCGGTCTGTCGAACAAATAGGTGTTGTGGACGACGCCGATGCCGCTCTGCACGTCGTCGAGCGTGTGGCCAGGGAAAGCACCCCAGGTCGGGCGCAGCAGCGCGAACAGAACGCCGCTCCAGGAATTGATGCCGATGCCGCCATAGCGCAGTTCGGCAATGATTTCCTCGAAGCGCTGCCGGCCGATCTCGGCGATCGTCCTGGGATGGATGAGGATGTTGGCGGCAAGCGTGCCGTGCAGCTTTTCATTGGCGTAGGCGACAGCGGCGCGCAGATAGGATTCCGCATTGCCCGCCGGCAGCCGCATGACGCTGAGCGCCGGCGCGAACACCTCGGCATTTTCGAGATAGGTATCCGTGCCCGGCCGGAACGGCACCACCACGCAGGCCGGCCCGCCGGGCCGCTCGAATTTCTGTACGCTGTCGGCATGCGCCTCGAAGGCGGCGAGGCGCTCGGTCGCGCCGGGATAATAGGCCGGGCGCGACGGGGCTTTCTGCATCACCTTTTCGAGGGCCGCCAGAAGCGCGTCGGATTTGTCCCAGCGTTCGGGCAACACGAGCATTTGGCAGGCGATACAGTTGAAACCGGAATTGTTGAGCTTCTGTGTGGCGATCAGTTCGGCATGGTAGGCGATGTCGGCATTCGACCATGGGCCGGGCACCACGATGGTCGGCGCCACGCCGCCAAGCTCAGAGGTGATACGCCGGCTGTTGCGCGGCGTGCCCGCCGCCTTGTTCTTGCGGCCCTCCTCGCCGGGACCCCAGACGATCGCGTCATGCGAGGCGGCGGCACCGGTGATGTGGATGTCGTCAACGAGATCGTGGTTGCACAGATACGCACCGACATCGGCGCTGCCGCGCACGATGCGCAGCGCACCGAATTCGATCAGCGGCCGCAGCGCCGGCCGCAGGAAATCAACGAGGTAATCATTGACCGGGTTCATCTTGAGCAGGACGACCTGATGTTCGACGAGCAGCTTGTGCAGGCAGTCGAGCGGCGCGATCGAGGCGACATTGCCGGCGCCGAGCACGAGGCCGATCTTGCCCTTGCGGCTGGTGCGCGGCGCGTCATAGGCCGATGCGGTGTTTGCGGCTAGGTTCGCCTTGGTCACGCCGGGCTGCATCCAGATCTCGGCCTTCAGCCCGGTGAACAACACCTTGTCCCAGAGCGAATTCGGAACCACCGTCACCGCCACCTGTCCGCTAGGCAAGGTGCGGACCGGCAGTCTGTCGAGGAACTTCTTGCCCTCCATCAGGCTGAGCGTGTGGATGAACTGGTTGCAGCCATCCATCAGCGCCGCCGGGCCAGCCAGCCATTCTTCGCCTTCCAGCGGCGAGCCGGTCGGGATGCCCTTCTTGCGCGTCGCGGTTTTGACCCACGCCTCGGCGACCTCGCGGATGTGATCCTTGACCTGCCGCAGCAAGGCAATCCGCTCGCCATTCGAGGTCTGCGCCCAATCGTCTTTCCTGGCGTCGAGATCGGTGAGCGCGAGGTCGAGTTCGGCTGCCCATTCAGGCTGCACGGGCTGAGTTCTGACTGCCTTGGCGACCATCGTATCCTCCTCCACTTCGATCTCTTTGTTTGACGCAATTCCTGTGGGAAAACCGCTTCACACTTTTCCTGGAATTGCTCTACGAAAACGGCAGTGTGGCCCATTGCGCGGCGATCTTACCGCCGGAATAGACTTGGATCGAACCGAACTGCTGTAGCACGAATTCGCTCTGCGTCGGACGCAGGAAGGCGTAGTCGTCGGGCCCGACACTGGCGTCGTCGGGCAGCGCCATAAATTGCTGATTGGTCGAAAAGCCGAACGTCTTGTCGGTCTTCATCCCCACGGGATGGACGGGCTTGGCCATCCATTTTCCGCCGTAGAGAAAACAGCCGCGCCGCGGCAACAGCCCGAGCTTCTGCAGCAGCCAGGAGCGCTGGTCGAGGCCCGGCGCCTGGACATCGACCACCTTCAGGATCGGCGTCGCGATGAATGCGGCAGGCCGCAATTGGCTGAGGCTCGGCACATCGAAATCGGTCGGCAGCATAAAAGCCGATCCGATGGACAATTCATTGGCGCCGACCCAGCTGTCATAGAGCAATGCGGTGCTGCTGCCGCCAAGATTGAGGATCTTGCGCCGGTCGGCGGCAAGGCAAGCGACATACTGGCGAAACAGGCTGATCGCCTTGACGCGCGCCTTGGCCGGTCCTCCCAGCAGTTTGGGGATATGGCCGATATGCGCCTCGTAGGCCATGACGCCTTCGCATTTCAGCCGCGGGTAATTCGCCAACGCGGAAACTGCCCGGGCCAGTGAGTCGGGATCGCTGATACCGCCGCGATGAAGGCCGACATCGACCTCGAAGCAGACGCGCAGCTCGCGGTCGAGCTCGGCGGCAAGCGAGCCATAGGCGGCCAGCCGCTCCTCGGCATCGATCAGCCAGACGATGCGCGACGTAGCTTCGCCGAGCCCGGCGAGAACGCCCTTCGTCAGCGCGTGCCTGGCGCCGGCAACCGGCATCGGCTTGCCCAACAGGAGATCGACTTGGGGAAACACTTTCAGCATCTCGGCGCTGATCGGCAGATGAAAGGTCATCAGCCTGTCGGTCGCAAACGCCGCGCGGATATGGTCGATCAGCGGCAGGCATGGCAGCGACTTGTCGACGAGGCGCAGATCGAGGCCCGTGGCGAACTTCGCCTTGATCGCAGCGATGTTGTGATCGAGCCGGTCGAGATCGAGCACCAGGCAAGGCTGAAAGATCCCGGCTGCCCTGAGCGCGCCCGACATTTCCGCGAAATAGGTGTCGGTCAGGCTCATGCCGCGACGCCGAGCAGCCTGGCAATATAGGGCGACACGAAGCGGTTGTCCGGGTCCATCTCGCGGCGGACCGCCATCGCATCGTTCCAGCGCGGATAGAGCGCGCTCAATTCCCTTGATGTCAGGCTGTGCATCTTGCCCCAATGCGGGCGGCCGCCGCGCTTCCTGAAGATCGGCTCGGCGGCGTTGAAGAACGCCATCGGATCGCGCTCGACGCCGTGATGGATGGCGATGGAACAGGTTGGGCGCTTGTAGAAGGGACTGAGCCAGACATTGTCAGGCGCGACGACGCGCACTTCCATCGGAAAATAGACCTCTGGAAACCGCGTCTCGAGCAGCGCAATGATCTCGCTGAGTGCGGCCGCCCCTTCCTCGAACGGAAGGTGGTACTCCATCTCGTTGAACTTGACGTTGCGCTCGGAGGTGAAGACCTTCAGCCACTCCTCGATATAATCCTCGGCCGGGACCTTGGCGAAGGCCGAGCAGATGAGACGGCGGCGCAGCCAAGGGAGCCAGCTGAGATAGTCGCGCAGTTTTCTCAGCGTCGTCACCGCATCGTCGTCTTCCGTCGGCGGACGCACCGTCGCCGGCGCCTCGGTGATGTCGCTGGCAATCAGCAGCGCCTGGCCCGAAAACGGCACGTAGTAGAACTCGGCCGAACGATGCGCCGTCATGGTGCTTTCGAATTGCGCAAGCACATCGGCGATCGGCGCCGTCCAGCGGCGGTGCCGCATCCGGTAGCTCGCCACGTTGCGGATCGTCACTTCGGTGACGGCGCCGAAAGCGCCGAGCGAAGCGCCCATGGCTTCGATCATGTCGGGGCTCTTGGCACGGTCGAACTCTTTCAGCGCGCCACGCCCGTCGACGATCTGCATCGCCTCGAGCTGGGTGTGGTACGCGCCAAGTGTGATGCCCGAGCCGTGCGTGGCGGTGCCGAGCGCCCCGCCGAACGCCTGCTTGTCGATGTCGCCCATGTTCGGCAGCGCCTGGCCGACGCCGTGCAACAGCTTTGCCAGCGCGCCGATCTTGGTGCCGGCGCCGACCCGCGCCGTCAGTTTTTCGGGATCGTGCGACCTCAGGCCCTCGAAGCGGTCGAGCGACAGGATGGTGCCGTCATTCTTGACCAGCGGCGTAAAGGAATGGCCCGTGCCGACAAATCGAACTGGTCCCGGCGAGTTGCGAATGGCACCACTCAGCTCATCGAGACTCTGCGGTTCGGCAAAAGCCTGCGGCGTGGCCGTGACATAGCCCGACCAATTGCTCCACTGGCTGATAGCCTCTCCCACGATCCCTCCCTGGGGCGCCGGCTTTGCCGGTCTTTCTCCTAGCGCTAGATAATATGATACATAGTCAGCTTTTCCGGATATGATACATTGTCAGCTTTCTGTCAACCTGGCAATCGGAGGTGTCTTGCGTCCGCGCCGGCCGCATTATCTACAGCGACGCACGCTGAGCCGGCGTCGGCATTGAACGCAAGTTCGTTGCCCCTTCAAGCCAGCCCAAACGTTTCCACGGCCCGCATGATGCCGCGCAATTCGGCCAAGCCCTTCAGGCGGCCGATCAGCGAGTAGCCGGGATTGATCCTTGTCTTGCCGATATCGTCGGCGAGCAGGTGGCCATGGTCCGGCCGCATCGGGATTTGCCAGTCGGCGCGGCCCTCCTTGCGGCGGCGCGCCTCCTCCTGCATCAGCGCCAGGATGACATGCGCCATGTCGGTGCCGCCTTCGAGATGCTCGGCCTCGTAGAACGAGCCGTCATCCTCGATGGTGATGTTGCGCAGATGGGCGAAGTGGATGCGGTCGGCGAATTCCTTGACCATGGCGACGATGTCGTTGTCGGCGCGCGTGCCGTAGGACCCGGTGCAGAACGTCAGCCCATTGGCCTGGCTGTCGACGGCATTGAGAATGAAACGCGCATCCTCGGCGGTCGAAACGACGCGCGGCAGGCCGTAGAGCGAAAACGGCGGATCGTCGGGGTGGATACACATGCGCACCCCCTCCTCTTCCGCCACCGGAATGATCTCGCGCAGGAACCACGCGAGGTTGCCGCGCAACTCCTTCGGCCCGATTCCGTCATAGTCCGCAAGCGCCTCGCGAAAACTGTCGCGGTCATACTTGCGCTCTGTAGCCGGCAGGCCGGCGATCAGATTGCGCTCGATCTGGTCGATCTTCTCGGGCGGCAATTCCTTCAGCCGCGCTTCCGCCTGCGCAATACGCGCCGGCGTGTAGCTGTCAGCTCCGTTCTTGCGCTTCAGCACGAACAGATCGTAGGCGGCGAAATCAACGGCATCAAAACGCAGGGCGTAGCCTGTCGTCGGCAGACGGTAGGCTAGATCGGTGCGGGTCCAGTCCACCACCGGCATGAAATTGTAGCAGATCGTGGCGATGCCGGCCTTGGCCAGCGCGCGGATCGAATCGCGGTAATAGCCGGCATAGCGCTCGCGTTCCTGCGCGCCGATCTTGAAGGAATTGTGGACCGGAATGCTCTCGACGACCGACCAGGTCAGTCCTGCTTCCTGGATAATGCGCTTGCGCTCCAGCACTTCGGCCTCAGGCCACGCCCGGCCGTCATAGATATGGTGGAGCGCCGAGACCACGCCGGTGGCGCCCGCCTGCTTGACATGATCGAGCGTCACCGGATCATCAGGCCCATACCAGCGCCAGCATTGTTCCATTTTCGGCTTTCCTTCTGCGAGAGGTTGGCAACTTATTGTTGGACCCCGATGGGAGTCGATAGAAAATGGAGGAGTTTTTAGAAATGATGGATTTCGACGGCAAGGTCGCCCTGGTGACGGGGACGACCGGCATTGGCCTGGCAACCGCCAGACGCCTTGCGGCCGGTGGCGCCGCAATCATCGCCTGCGGCATCGACCGCGCCGCCAATGCGGCGATGAAAGCGCAACTGGAAAGCGCTGGAGCAGCGGTGCTGGTCATCGACACCGACGTCTCCGTTTCCGACCAGGTGCGCGACGCGGTGGCGGCTGGCGTCGCAAGGTTCGGCGGCCTGGATGTCATCGTCAACTCAGCCGCCGTCCATCCCTATGGCACCGCGACGACGACCGACTGGGAAACCTGGAACCGAACGATGACGGTCAATGTCGGCTCGATCTACCTGACCGCGCATTTCGGCATCCCCGAAATGATCAAGCGCGGTGGCGGCGCCATCGTCAACGTCGCCTCGGTGCAGGGTTTTGCCTGCCAGCAGAACGTCGCCGCCTATGCCACGACCAAAGGGGCCATCCACACGCTGACCCGCTCGCTGGCGCTCGACTATGCGGCATCAGGCATCCGGGTGAATTCGGTCAGCCCGGGCTCGATCCGCACGCCGATCCTGGAGAAGGCCGCGCGCGGCGACGGCGGCAGCGATGCCGATGTCGAAGAGGCCTACAAGCGCTTCGGCGCGGCGCATCCGCTCGGCCGCATCGGCGAACCGGAGGAAGTGGCGGAACTCATCGCCTTCCTTTGCTCGTCGAAGGCCGGCTTCTGCACCGGCGCGGACTACAGGATTGATGGCGGACTGACCGCCGGCATCGGCGTCAGATAGAGCACTGATCGTGCTCTGCACGCTTGCCGGCGATCTCGAGCGCTATGTACCGCCTCTATAGCTTCCACGTCCGCCTGGCATTGCCCGAAAGCAGCTTCGCCCGTTCGTCGGGACTGGCTCCCGCGATCAGCGCATGCGTCGCTGTCACCCAGGTCGCAAGGCCACCGCCAAGCGTGCACACCGGCCAGTCGCTGCCCCACACGACGCGGTCCCAGCCGAAGCAGCCGATCGTGTGTTCGACATAGGGGCGCAAGGTCTCGACGGTCCATGAGCCGGCATCGGCATAGGCGACGACGCCGGAGATCTTGCCGATGACATTGGGACGCCGCGCGATCTCGGTCATATGCTCGCGCCACGGATGCTCGTTGCTGCCCTTGATGTCGGGCACACCGCAATGGTCGAGCACGAACTGTACGTCCGGCGCGAGATCGGCAAGCGCAATCGCTAGCGGAATCTGATGCGGCAGCACGACGAGGTCGAAGGTCAGGCCGGTGCCGGCAAGCCGCTTGATGTTTTCGCGAAACAGCGCGCTGTCCGAAAGCTCGTCCGGCATGACGTGCAGCACGCGACGGAACCCCTTGACGAAGGGATCGGCCTGCTGGCGCTCGAGATAGGCGGCGAAACCGGCCTCCTCCGGGCGGCAGGAGGCGATCGCCCCGCGCAAGAGACTGCCCTTCTCCAGCGACTGCGCCTTCACATGGCTGGTCTCGGCCTGGATGTCGGCTTCATCGACGTCGACCTCCATATGCAGCGCGGCCTCGATGCCGGCCCGGCGGGCCTGGATCGCATATTCTGCGTGCGGGAAATCGCGGTTGAGCGCCGGCTCGCGGCTGAGCCAGGGATAGCGCAGCGCCGACAGGTCGATCAGGTGCAGATGAGTGTCGATGATCATGGCTGTCCTCCTCGGTGATTTCAGATCATCGCCAAATGCCTAAACCCAGCGCATGACACAAGCTTTGGCTCAGGCCCGCTTCGGGATCTCTTTGTCCTCGAGCAGCAGCGTCAGCCCCATGGCGACGAAATAGAGCGCCGCCACCCAGATGAACATCACGTTGAAGCCACTGGAGTAATGGTCGAGCACCACTTCGCGGATCGCGCCCGGCAGGCTCGATGCGAGGTGCGGCGTCAACCCGTTCAGGCCACCCGGCAGCCGGGCGGCGGCGTCTGCAGGAAGCTCGGCTGTCTGCCGGTTCAGCGCCCAGATCATCACCGCGCCGTTCAGCGCCAGACCCAGCGATGCTCCGAGCGTCCGCGCCTGGGTGATCAGCGACGTCACCGCGCCGATATCCTGCAGCGGTGCCGCCGCCTGGATCGCCACGATCAGCACCTGGAACTGCAGGCCCATGCTGATGCCGAACACAGCCATCATCGTTGCCAGCACCCAGATCGGCGTGTGCTGGTTGGTGAGGACAAAGCCCAGCATCAGAAACCCGCCAATACCCATGGCGACCACCGGCATCCATTTGTAGCGTCCGGTTGCGGCAATTACCCGCCCGGCGACGATCGAGATGACCATCGATGTCAGCGACGCCGGCAGGAACAGGAAGCCGACTTCGGCCGGGCTGAGACCCGTCAGCGTCTGCATGTAGAGGGCGAAATAGAAGAACATGCCCAGCGTCACCGTTCCGGCGACCAGCGACACGCCCGAGACGATGCTGACCGTCGAATTGCCGAACAGCCGCAACGGCACGATCGGCTCTTCGGCCCGGCGCTCCACCATGATGAACAAGGTGATGGCGACCAGCGCGAGGAGTGGCAATACGAAGGTGAGCAGGTCCGGCCCGCTGGGGTCGAGCACATGATAGCCCCAATAGACGATCGCCGTCGTGCCGGTGGCGAGCAGCACGCCGCCGAGATAGTCGATGCGGTGCCGCTTTTCGTTGAACCGGCTGCGCCAGCACCGCCAGCACGATGATGCCTATCGGCAGATTGACCAGGAACACCCAGCGCCAGCCGAACAGGCTGGTGATGTAGCCGCCGGCCAGCGGGCCGAGCACTGATGACAGCGCGAACACCGCCGAACTGTAGCCCTGATATTTCGCGCGGTCGCGCGGCGAAAACAGTTCGCCGATCATGGCGAAGGCCGAGACCATCAGGCCGCCGCCGCCGATGCCTTGCAGCACGCGCGCGGCGATGAGGCTCTCCATCGACCATGCCATGCCGCAGACCAGCGAGCCCAGCAGGAACAGGCCGATCGCCGTCAGCACGACATTCTTGCGGCCATACATGTCGCCGAGCTTGCCGTAGAATGGCGAGACCGCGGCGGTCGAGAGCAGGTAGGCGGCACCGACCCAGCCGAACAAATGCAGATTGCCGAGTTCGCCGGCAATGGTGGGCAAGGCGGTGACGACGATCTGCATGTCGATGGTTGCCATGAACATGGCGATCAGCGCGCCGAAATAGACGATCAAGGTCGTAAGGTCGGGCCTGACTTGGGCCTCAACGGGCCGCGCGTCCGGCAGCGTCTGCTCGACAGTCATCGGTGTCTCCGTAGCTTGGGGCGCGATTTATGTGCCCACAGCCGAGAGGTGTCAACCAGATATGTGCGCTCAGCATATAATTGACATCAGCATATATTCTTGCTAACGCGCTATGGATGAGCAGCAACGCATCCAGCAGTCCGGACCGATTTCCATCCCTGTTCCAGACGCGCGGCGATCGGGACCTCGCCGGTCTGGCGCGCGGCAGCGGCCTGTCCGAACCGGCGGCCGAGGCCGTGGCCGCCATCGATGCGGTAATGAGCAAGGTGCGCCGCTCGATCCAGCGCCGCGACTTCGGCCGCATGATCCTGGCGCGCGTAGACCCTTCGCTGGAAGTGAGCCATCTCGATGCGATCAGCGCCATCGCGAACAATCCGGTTTTCAGCGCTACCCAGCAGGATGAGGTGACGGTTGGCGTCATCGCCGAGCGCCTCGAGATCGATCCGTCGCGCGCCAGCCGCATCGCGGCCGACCTCGTCGAACGCGGCTATGCCTGCCGTGTCGCATCGCAACGCGATGCCCGCCGCATCTGCCTCAAACTCACCGCCAAGGGTGAGCGCCTCGTGGCGGCGGTGCGCCAGACCAAATGGCGGATTTTCGCCGGATCGCTGGCACAGTGGGATGAGCAGGACCTAGTAAGGTTCGCCACCTTGCTGGAACGCTTCGCCGGTTGGGCCATGGACGAAGCCGGGATGAAAAGATCCGCCGAGGCCGTCAAGCAGTTGATGGACGAGATGCTGCCCGAAACGAAATAGGCGGCACGGCGTGGACGCTCACCCATGTGTGCGAGCCGTTCGATAGCCCTTGACGCTCAGGTCGCCTCGGATCGTTATCGGTCGAAGAAACCGGCGTCCTCTTCCGACAGGTATTTCTTCGCCGCTTTGGCATCGATGTCGAGGCCGAGTCCCGGAGCTTCGAGCAGGTCGACCATACTGTCCCTGACGATCTGCCCCTTGGGCAGGCCGATGACGATGTCCTCCCACCAGGGGTCGGAGGCGCTGGGATATTCGAAGGCGATGTAGTTGGCCGGCAGCGTGGCGCAGACATTGATCAGCGCACCGAGGCCCAGCAGACCGTTCGCCGTGCCGTGCGGCGCCATCATGATCGAGTGCATGTAGGCGTGCTCGGCCACCCATTTGAGCTCGGCGATGCCGCCGATATCGGCGGGGTCCGGACCGATGACACGGACCGCCTGGGTCTCGATCAGTTCCTTGAAGTTATGGCGCAGGTAGATCTGCTCGCCGGTGTGGATGGGGGTGGACGTCGATGTGGTGAGTTCGCGGTAGGCTTGCGGGTTGACCCACGGCACGTAGTCGCCGGTCAGCATGTCCTCCAGCCACATCAGATTGTGTTTTTCCACCGCCTGAGCGAAGCGGATGGCGTCCGGCAGGAACCAGCCGGGGCCGCAATCCAGCGCCAGCGAGACCTTGTCGCCGAGCACCTCCTTCATGGCGATGACGCATTCGATCATATGCGCCATGCCGCGCTCGCTGATCTGCCCCTGGTCCATCGCGCCGTGATAGGTCGGCGGCTGACGCACGCCGTAGTGGAAGTCGGGGACGCTGGTCTTCATGTTGGAATGAAAGCTGATGCCTTGCTTGACCATGAAGAAGTTTTCCGGCCGCTCCATCATCCATTTGACGTCGGCCGCGTAATCCTCCGGCCTGTCGCCGGTGCGCTTCTTGCGGATGGAACCGTTATAGACCCGCACCTTGTCGCGCACCTTGCCGCCGAGCAGCTTGTAGACCGGAACGCCTGCCGCCTTGCCGGCGATGTCCCACAGAGCATGCTCGATAGCGCTGACGGCGGCGCCGTAGGGCTTGAACGAGCCGCGCTGGCGGATTTTCAACATCACGCGTTCGACATCGGTCGGGTCCTCGCCGATCAGCGCGTCGCGGAAATGCAGCACCCAGGGCTTGAGATAAGACTTGGTGTACTCAACCTCGCCGAGGCCATGGAGGCCTTCGTCGGTGACGATGCGCACGATGGGATGCTTGCCGATGACGGCGCACCTGAGATCGGTGATCTTCATGATGTCCTCTATTTCACCGACGAGAAGGCGGTTGGCGCGAGAAACTGGCTGGAAATATTGGCCAGGATCGGGCCATCGCGCTCGGACTCGTCGCGGGCCTCGAGCCATGCCGGATCGGTGGTGAAGGCCTTCCATTTCACTTCGCGCTCGGCAAGGGATTCCCAGGCGATGAAATAGGTCAGTCGATTGCTGCTTTCGCCGACCACCGTGGTGAAGAACCCGGCCTGGCGAATGCCATGTCTATCCCACAGCGCCAAGGTATGGTCGTTGAAACGCCTGAGCAGCGCCGGCAGCTGGCCCGGCACGCAGTCGTAAATGCGAAGTTCGTAGATCATGGTCCATCCTTCTGTTCACCTCTCCCTCCGAGGAGAGAAGTGTAGAGTCAGCTCCAGGTGCGGTCCCAGGAGTATTCGTCGTCCCAGTGATCGGTCGGTTGCCAGATGCCGGTGACGCCGGGCTGCAGGTGCTGGCTGATCACTTCGTCGACGATGTCGTCGATGCCCAGACCAGGCTTGTCGGGCACGGTGGTGAAGCCGTCCTTGACCAGCGGCTTGGGCAGGCCGGTGACGATATCGTCCCACCAGTCGACTTCGACGCTGTGATATTCGAGCGCCATGAAGTTTTCCGTCGCCACCGCGACATGCGCGGCGGCCATTGCCGCGATCGGGCTTTCCGCCATGTGAATGGCCATGGCGACGCCATGCTCCTGCGCCGCGTCGCCGATCTTCTTGGTCTCGAGGATGCCGCCGGTGGTCAGCAGATCCGGGTGGATGACCGAGATGCCGGCGTTGAGCAGCGGCTCGAAGCCTTCCTTGAGGTAGATGTCCTCACCCGTGCAGATCGGCACCGAGGTCGCCTGCTGCAACTGCCGATACTGCTCGGTGTATTGCCAGGGGATCACGTCTTCGAGCCAGGCCGGTGCGTATTTCTCGATCCGCCGGGCGAGACGGATGCCGTCCTGCAGCGAGATGTGGCCGACATGGTCGATGGCGAGCGGAACCTCGTAGCCGATCACCTCGCGGACCTCGTGGATATATTGGTCGAGCAGGTCGATGCCCTTTTCGGTGAAGTGGAGGCCGGTGAAGGGATGCGGCACGTTTTGCGCGTCATAGGCGGCATTACGCGCCCGGCGCTCGTCCAGCGTGCGTGCCGGACCGCGCGCGGCATGGCTGCGGAAACCGTCGAGCACGCCGGCCGGCGCCACCACTGCGCCCGATATGTGCGAAATCTGCGCCAGGCCGAGATCCATCTTGAGGAAGGTGAAACCGAGATCCATCCGCGCCTTGAGCCGCTTTCCGGTCTCGGTGCCGATGGGCTTGTCCGCGTCGGTGTCGCAATAGACACGCACCTTGTCGCGAAACCGTCCTCCCAGCATCTGGTAGATCGGCACGCCGTACGCCTTGCCGGCGAGGTCCCAAAGCGCGATCTCGATCNATCTCGATCGCCGAGACACCGCCACCTTGCCGCCCATGGCCGCCAAATTGTTTGATGCGGCGGAACAGCCGGTCGACGTCGCAGGGGTTCTCGCCCAGCAGCCGGCTCTTCAGCATCAGCGCATAGGTCGCGCTGGCGCCGTCGCGCACTTCGCCGAGACCAACAATGCCCTGGTTGGTGTAGATCTTGACCAGCGCGGAGGTGAACGGCGCGCCGACGATCTCGGCGACGCGCAGGTCGGTGATGCGCAGGTCGCTCGGCCTGGAGTTCGTATTTACCCGATTGAGCGCCTCGCCGGCGCTACCCGTCTTTGCCATGGCTTATCCTCGTTCTGATTGGTGGCGCCCCGCACCCCCGGCCTGCATAAGCGTTGCTAGCCAAGCTCTATCTCGTGGGCCTGCAGGTAGTCTCGGTTCATCTCGACACCGAGACCCGGCTTCGACGCCAGCTTGAGGCTGCCGTTCGAGACATCGAGTGGCTCGTCGATGAGGTGATTATATTTGTCCAGGTTCCACTCGGACGTTTCGAGCTTGTAGAAGTTGGGAACCGTCATCATCACCTGCGCTCCCGCAACCACGTTGATCGGTCCGGCGGCGTCATGGGGCGAGACCGGGATGTAATAGGCTTCGCACAGAGCGGAAATCTTCTTCAGTTCGGTAATGCCGCCGGTCCAGGTGACGTCCGGCATGATGTAGTCGGCAAGCCTGTTCTCGAGCACCGGCACGAAATCCCACTTGGTGTGGCCGCGCTCGCCCCACGAGATAGGGGCGCTGACCTTCTCGCGCACTTGCTTCAGGGCATTGAGGCTCTCGGGCGGGCAAGGCTCCTCGAACCAGTCGATCTGGCCGGCTTCCTCGAGGCTTCGGCAGAGGCGAATGGCGGTGGGGACGTCGAAGCGGCCATGCGCGTCGATGAGAATGTCGACATCGGGCCCCGCCGTTTCACGGATCAAAGCCGTTAGTTCGGCAGCCTCGCGCTCGTCCTTGCGGGTCATGCCGCCATCGAGGTAGCCGTCCCGCTGTTCGCGCGCCAAGCCATCGGCGATGCGGCCCTGGTGGGGGAAAGGATCGAACTTCAGCCCGGTGTGTCCGGATTCGACGATGTCTCGAATTTCGCGAACCACAGCCTCCTTGCTGGTAAACTTGGCCTGGTTGGGGTGGGTATAGAGCGCGATTTCGTCGCGCACCGGTCCGCCCAGCAGCTCGTAGATCGGCTTGCCGAGAACTTTGCCGCGAATGTCCCAGAGCGCTATGTCGATAGCGCTCACGCATTCGACTGCGGCGCCGCGGCTGCCCATATAGGTGAAGCTGCGGAAAATCTTGTGCCAGAGATGCTCGATACGCGCCGGATCCTCGCCTGTCACGGCGACACCGATCTGCCGCAAGATCGTGCACAGGGCACGGTTGGCGAGCCTTGTGGTGGTGGTGATTTCCCCCCAGCCGCTCACCCCTTCGTCGGTCGTCACCTCGACGAACAGGAACTCTCCCCAATAGGAAGCATCGGACTTGATCAGCCACGGCCGAACGCTCGTGATTTTCATCTCTCAACTACCTCTGTCTGATGGCCGGACCAATGATTTTCTGGGCTGGAAATTCTATCCGGCCCGAGCGGCGTTGCGCGCACGCATCTGTTCGAGAACGTGCCGGCCGGAACCCTCGACATGGCGGGCAATGAGTTCGGCCGCCTCGTCGGCATTTCCGGCTTTGATATGCGCGATGAGCTCGCGGTGTTCACGCATGATGGCGGCCCGCCGCGCGAGCGTGAAATTGAAACGCCGGCTCACGGCTCGCAGCACTTCGCGATGCTTCCACCAAAGCTCGGCGGCATGGCGGTTGTAGTGGCGCTGGTACATTACGGTGTGGAAGGCGGTATCCAGTTCACTGTGCCGCAATGTGTCGGTGAAGTTGTTCTCTTCGATCAGAGCCTGGATGCGTTCGAGTTCGGCGATGTCCTCGCCGGTCGCCATGTTCACGAACCATCGCGTCAGGGCCGGCTCGATCAGGACTCCGATCTCGTAGATATCCCGGACAAAATCCTGGTCTATGGGCCGGACGCGCGCGCCACGGTTGGCGACAAAGGTGACGAAGCCCTCCCCTCGCAACAGCTGCAGCGCCTCGCGTACGGGGTTGGTCGAGGTGCCGTGACGCCGGGCGAGATCGGTGACCACAAGCCGTTCGTTGGCGGCGAGCCGTCCCTCGATGATGTCTTCCCGGATCAGCTCATAAAGCGAGGCGCCCTCGCTGGACGCCCCGATGGGATCAATCCCCACGGGTGGCTCTGCTTTGAAATCACTTGTTTCGGCCAAAGCCGCCCCCCCGATTAGTACATCACATGCTCGATATCATACACGGGTTTTGCAAACAATGTACGATCGGGTGCGTTGACAGGCAATCCACGATCTGAAAACGTACCAGATGATCGAAGGGATACATTGAGCTGAGGACGCATCCCGCACGATCGAACGAGCCCCTTGGCGCACGGCGGCATGGGAGAATCTGGGAGGATACTATGACGAGGATTACACTCGGCGGTGCCGTCCTGCGCGGCACTGTAGCCACTGCTTTGATGGCGTCGCTGATGTCGGGATCGGCATTGGGTTCGCCGCCGGTCGATTTGAGTAAGTGGTCGCCGGAATATGTGCGCTCCATCGCCGGAACACAGGATTTCGACACGGCCGCCGATTGCGGTAAGGTCACTCCGCTCGACTACAAGGGGCGACTGACGTTCTGGTATCAGGGTGTGTTCGAGGGCGACCCCGATCTCCTGCGCCAGTACTACAAGGATTTCTTCGAGACCTTCCGCAAGACCTATCCGAACATCCAGCTCGAGGATCAGGCCCTCACCTACAACGACCTTCTCGACAAGTTCCGCACGGCGCTGCTCGGCAATGCCGCGCCGATGGCGGTCCGCCTGCAAATCCTGGGCGGAACCGAGTTCGCCTCGAAGGGTTATCTGCAGCCGCTCAAGCCGGAAGATGTGGGCTATCCCACGGAGGATTTCTGGCCCGGCGCCATGAAGGCGGTAACCTGGGATGGCGTGACCTACGGCATTCCCACCAACAATGAGACGATGGCGTTCATCTGGAACGCCGACATCTTCAAGCGGGCGGGCCTCGATCCGGACAAGGCTCCGGCGACCTGGGACGACGTCGTCAAATATTCCAAGCAGATCCATGACAAGCTCGGCATTGCCGGCTACGGCCTCGTGGCGCGCAAGAACGCCGGTAACACGCCGTACCGCTTCATGCCGCAACTATGGGCCTATGGCGGCGGTGTCTTCGACGAAGCCTCCGCGAACCCGACCTATAAGGAGGTCGAACTCAATAGCCCGCAAAGCAAGGCGGCGTTGCAAGCCTCCTACGACATGTATGTTCGCGACAAGTCGGTTCCGGTTTCGGCGCTCACCAACCAGCAGGCCGATAACCAGCCCCTGTTCGTCGCCGGCCAACTCGGCATGATGGTCTCGCACCCGTCCGACTATAACGTCATGCTCGACCTGCAGAAGAAGGCAACGGGCGCCGACAAGGACAAGGCGCAGACCGTCATCGACAACATGCGCTATGGCCTGATCCCGACCGGCCCCGACGGCAAGCGCGCCGTCGTGTTTGGCGGCTCGAACATTCACATCCTGAAGCCCGAATATGTCGAGGGCGGCAAGGTGGACGAGCCGGCTGCAAAGGCCATCATCTGCATGTGGACGAGCCCTGAATGGTCGTTGAAGATGGCGTATGCCGGCTCGAACCCGGGCAACCTCAACGGCTTCAAGACCAAATGGATGAAGGAACGTCTGGACAACATCAAGTTCCTCGATGTCACCACCTCGATGTTGCCATACGGCATTCCGTTCCCGGCGCTGCCGCAATCGCCCGAGATCATGAATATCATCGTCCCGGACATGCTGCAGAACGCCCTGACCGGAGCGATGACCGTCGACCAGGCAGCGGATGACGCGGCCGAGAAGGTGAAGAACCTGATGGACGGACTCTAGTCCGGGCCTGACCTGCGATCCGACCGGCTGTGCCGATAGTGCGTGCAGCCGGTTTGCTCCGAAGAACAAGGGCACGCCATCGTGACGATCGTGACCGGCAAGGCCGAGGCTCGCCGAAGATTGCAACCCGGTAGCTCCGGCATGCTGCGGAATATCTGGGAGCATCGCGCCGACTACGCATACGTGCTTCCAGCGATCGCCGTGATGCTCATCGTCATCGCCTATCCGATCTACTACACGGTCGAGCTGTCGTTCTTTAAGACGCCGCCTGGCCTGCAGCTCCGCGACAAGACCTTCATCGGATTGGACAACTACACGGCCATCCTCACCAGTCAGGTGTTCTGGAAAGTCACCTTGAACACCCTGATCTGGACGATCGCATCTACCTTCGTTGCCTTTGCCTTGGGATTTGCCGCCGCGCTGGCCCTCCACCGCGAGTTTATCGGCCGGGGTGTCCTGCGCGCTATCCTGATCATTCCCTGGGTCATCAGCGCGGTTGCCGCCTCCTATATCTGGAAGTGGATCTACCATTCGGACTTCGGCATCATCGGCGCGGTGCTGGTCGGCCTCGGATTGGCTGACCGGCCGCCGAACTTCATCGACAACGTCAGCACGGTGCTGCCCTCCTTGATCGTCGTCAATATCTGGCGCGAGTTTCCGTTTGCCATGATCATGATGATGGCCGGTTTGCAGACGGTCCCCGACCAGTTGTTGCGCGCCGCGGAAGTCGACGGGGCCAATGAATGGCAGCGTTTCTGGCACGTCACCTTCCCGCATCTGCGCAACGTCTCGACGGTGACGATCCTGCTGCTCGCAGTGGCCAATTTCAATTCCTTCATCATCCCGTGGATCATGACCGGTGGCGGGCCGTCGAACGCTTCGCACATCTGGATCACCCACATTTATGAGCTCGCCTTCGGCCGGCAGCGATGGGGCGTCGCATCGGCCTATTCGGTACTCCTGTTCCTCATGCTGATGGTGCTGGGCTACTTCTACGTCCGTGCGCTGGCCGGCAACGAGCGCAAAGAGGGGAGCGCATGAGCACGATCGTCGAGACAGTCCCTCGACGTCCGGCCCGGCGCCGCATGCGCATCGACGGATGGCGTTGGGCCGGGCGCATCTTCCTCGTGTTCATGCTGCTTTACACCGCGTTGCCGATGATCTGGATGCTGATCACCTCGATCAAGTCCGGCTTCGCGGCGATGCAGTTCCCGCCGCAATGGTGGCCGGAAGAGCCTACCCTGGCCAGCTACCAGAAGCTGCTCGATCCGCAAAACAGCGTCGGCCAGGACTTCCTGCGTTTTTTCTGGAACAGCCTCTACGTGTCCACGGTCACCACAATCCTTTCGGTGATCGTGGCCGTTCCTGCGGCCTACGCGTTTTCGCGCTTTCGTTTCCCCGGTCGAAACTTCCTGTTCTTCACCGTGCTTTTGCGCAACATGTTCCCGGCGGTGATCTTTCTCGTGCCGCTCTTCATCCTGATGCGCGCGATCGGGCTGGTGAACACGCATGGCTCGCTCATTCTCACCTATCTCACCTTCGGCCTGCCGCTGGCGATCTGGCTGCTCAAGGGCTTTTACGACAACATTCCGGTGCAGCTCGAGCAGGCGGCGCGGATCGATGGGGCGACCCGGTTCCAGGCCTTCATCCTGATCGTGATGCCGCTCTCGACGCCCGGAATCATCGCCACCGCGATCTATTCCTTCATTGGCGCCTGGAACGAGTACATCTATGCCTACACCTTCCTTTCCAAGAACGAGCAGTTGACCCTGCCGGTCGGCATACAGCGTTTCTTCTCGGAGAATACGACGGACTTTCCGGGCCTGATGGCGGCCAGCTTCATGATGAGCGTGCCCGTCGTGGTGCTGTTCCTCCTCCTGCAACGATACTTCGTACGCGCCCTTACAGAAGGCGCGGTCAAACACTAGAGCCGGATGATTTCAGGTCTGTTCGACCTCAAATCTGAATCCGCCTCTAAATCAAAGAGATAGAGCATGATGTCGTCCGAAAACCGCTTCACACTTTTCGGCATCATGCCGTAGGGAGTTGCCGATGGCCCACGTGGTCCTGAGAGATCTCGTCAAGACCTATGGCGGCTTCAAAGCTGTCAACGACGTTTCGCTGACGGTCAATGACGGCGAGTTCGTTGCGCTCGTCGGCCCTTCGGGCTGCGGCAAGACAACCACGCTCAATCTTGTCGCGGGATTGATCCCGGTCACATCGGGCGACATCGTCATCGGCGACCGCGTGGTCAACGACCTCGACCCCAAGGACCGGGACATCGCGATGGTGTTCCAGAACTACGCGCTCTACCCGCAGAAATCGGTCTACAAGAACCTGGCGTTCCCGCTGCAGATGCGCAAGCTGCCCAGGGACGAGATCGACAGGAAGGTCAAGGAAGCGGCGCGCGTGCTCGACATGACGCACCTGCTCGAGCGCAAGCCGCGCGAACTTTCAGGCGGGCAGCAGCAACGTGTCGCCTTGGGGCGCGCCCTCGTCCGCGACCCTGCCGTTTTCCTCATGGACGAGCCGCTCTCCAACCTCGACGCCAAACTGCGCGTCCAGATGCGCTCGGAGATCAAGCGCTTCCACCAGGACCTCAAGGCGACCATCATCTATGTCACGCACGACCAGCTCGAAGCCGTGACCATGGCCGACAAGATGGCGGTGATGAACGGCGGCTACCTGTTGCAATACGATTCTCCGGCGCAGGTCTTTGCCCATCCGGTGAACATGTTCGTCGCCAGCTTCATCGGCAGCCCGGCGATGAGCCTTGTTCCACTGGAGGCATCGACAGCAAACGGCAACACTGCGTTGACCGGCGCGGAGGGCTGGAGCCTTGAGCTCTCGCCGCTCAACGCCCGGAAGGTTGCGAAGGCAACGTCGAGGAAAGTCGTGCTCGGCGCACGTCACTCGACCATCAGGCTCCACAAGAGCGCGGTGCCAGGCAGCGTCCCGGCCAGGGCCTATACAGTGGAGCCGACCGGAGACGTCACCTTCGTGCAGGCGTTGCTGTCAGGCGCCATCGTCAACATCAGCGTGTCCCCCAACATCGCCGTCGCACCTGACGAGCAGATCTGGCTCGAGTTCGACCAGGAGCGGCTGCATCTGTTCGATGGCGAAACTGAACTGGCCCTCAAGGCCGGCTGAGACAAGACGGGGTTCATTGGGAAGGTTGGGGATGACTGAAAAGCTTAAGATCACCGCGATCAAACCCTATCCTGTATGGGTTGGAACGCGTAATCAGATGCTCGTCAAGATCGAGACCGACCAAGGCGTCTTCGGCTGGGGCGAGAGCGGCTTGAGCGGGCGCGAAAAGGCCGTTGCCGGCGCGGTCGAGCATTATCGCGAATTTCTCATCGGCCGCGATCCTATGCAGATCGGGCGGATCTGGCAGGAGGCATATCGCAGCCAGTACTTCGAAGGCGGGCGCGTTCTGCAGGCGGCGATCTCCGCCATCGACATCGCCCTGCACGACATCAAGGGCAAGGCGCTGGGGGTGCCGGTCTACGAACTGCTGGGCGGCAAGCAGCGCGATCGCATCCCCACCTTCGCCTCGACCGGAGACGAGGCCGAGGGCGATGCCGCCGTCGAACGAGCCCGGGAGCTGCGCGCACGGGGGTGGCAGGCGATCCGCTTCTTCCCCGCAGGGCAAAGCAGCAGGGACATCTTCGAACCCCGCGAGTCGATCGGCGCTACCGCAAGCATGCTGAACAAGGCGCGCGAGGCGCTGGGCGACGACGTCGTCCTCGGCATCGACTATCATCATCGGCTGTCGGTGGCAGAGGCGGCGAGCTTCTGCAACAAGCTCGGCCGCGGCGTGCTTGATTTTCTCGAGGAGCCGATCCGCGACGAGACACCTGAAGCCTACGAATCCCTGCGCAGGATGACCGACATTCCCTTTGCCATCGGCGAGGAATTTGCCAGCAAGTGGCAGTTCCTGCCCTACATCGAGCGCGGCATCCATCAGTTCAACCGTCTCGATGTCTGCAATGTCGGCGGGCTCACCGAGGCGATGAAAGTCGCCGGCTGGAGCGAGGCGCACTATGTCGACCTGATGCCGCACAATCCGCTTGGTCCGGTGTGCACGGCCGCGACCCTGCATCTCGCCGCCGCCGTACCCAACTTCGCGTGGCTCGAGACCAGGGAACCCGAGACGAAGCTGGGCTTCGACAATTCCGACTTCTTCCCCGTGCAGCCACGGCTCGACGGTGCCGACTATCCGGTCAGCGACCTGCCGGGCCTCGGCGTCGAGGTCAACGAAGCGGCGGTCCAGGCGGAGGCTTTTCGTTTCTGGGAAGCGCCTCACCTCAGGCGCCGGGACGGGTCTGTTACGAACTGGTAGTTCCATCTCAACCGGAGTCCACAATGACGCATATCCCTGACATCACGCGACCGTCCAAAGACCTCATTGACGCCCTGAGGGAAATCGGCGCCGCGACGGTTGCCGGCACGCTGGGCCACATGGGTTTCCGCAATCCTCACATGGTCGGTCCGGTGGCGCAGAACCATGGGAAGTCGATCGTCGGGCCGGCGCTGACGCTGCAGTTCCTGCCGCAGCGGCCGGACCTCTTCAGCGAGGGAGAATACGCCGACCCGGAAACGCAACTGCACCGGCACGTGCTCTATAACGCGCAGGAAGGCGATGTGGTCGTCGTCGACGCGCGCGGCGACATGAGCTCGGGCGTCTTCGGCGATATGATGTCGACCTATTTCAAGGGCAGAGGCGGCGCGGGCATCGTAATCGACGGCTGCATGCGCGACCGGCCCAATGTCGAGAAGCTCGATCTGCCCCTATGGCTGCGCGGCTGGACGCCCAACTACCATGTGCAAACCAGCATCTATCCGAACGCCGTCAACGTTCCGATAGCCTGTGGTGGTGTCACGGTGATCCCGGGCGACATTATCATCGCAGACGACGACGGGGCGGTTGTGCTTCCCGTCGCAATGGCGGCAAAGGTAATTGAAGAATCGAAAAAACATCACGATTGGGAGGAGTTCTCGCGCGAGAAGCTCATGCAGGGCGCCCCGCTGCAGCGCTACTATCCGCTGCATGACGATGCCCGCGGCGAATATGAGGAGTGGCGCAAAGCCAATCGCCCGGCGGATTGAAGCAGGCATTCAAGACGATCCATATGTGCGGTGAAACTTGATGTGCGCCCCGACAGACTACTGGGAAGCCGTCTCAGCCGGGACCGCGCCGCCGACGAACGTCCCGATCAAGAAAGGCGCTTTCGTCGGGCGAGGCGGCGGCTCCGACACGGAAGGCGAACGACGTGACCCGCGTCGCATTGATGTCGATACCGCATCGGAAGCTCAGATGGTACCATGTCGTTGCCGTCCGGAAAGCGGTGTCGGGGGCGTCAAGAACATTGCCGGCCTTAAGCGGAATGCTTGGGATCAATTGGGGAGAATAAGAGGCGTCGTTCAACTCTTGCTCCAGAACGCTGGCGCAAAGTCTGGCGGCCCGTTGATCGCGAGGCACGTCGGCCATCGAGTTCGTTGCGAACACATCACCGGTGGCGCCTTGCGAAAAGAGTTTGCGAACGCCCGGAAGGCCCGAATATGGCCGCGGTGTAGCCGCGGCCACGTCCGTGGAGTTTGGCTCTTCGGTGATTCCGCGTCCTGACTTCGTAGCCTTTGCGGGGCGGGGTTTCGGCACGTTTTCGGGTTTGGTCCGAGGCGCCTGAGCCGACGCGGGAAGCTCGATCTCACCGTTGTCCCCAGGGGCAGCCAAAGGCATTGCGGCCGCGGATGCCTGTTTGTCAGAGGGTGGGGTCGCAGCCTCCTGTTTGTCCGCTTCCGGCTTCTCATTAGTCTTGGCTGACTCTGTCGGCTCTCCGGGGTCTGGCGCTGGGGCGGGTTTACTCTCCGCATCCTTTGGCGCGACAGCCGACTGTGGCTCGTTATCCTTGGCCGGCGATGGCACATTGTCTTGAGCGCTGCCTCCATTCAAGGATTTTTTGGGGCCAGTGTCTTTGTCGCCGAACTGAAAAACAGGCTTCAGGACCTCGATTGGCGGCAGCTTTTCCGGTGCCGGCTTTTCAACCTTCTGCTCCGGCGGCTTGTCGGGTTGCGGTGGACGCGGCGCGGGAGCGGGTTTCGGCTTCGGCGGTTCGGGTGGCGGGACGAGTGCGACATTGACCGGTTCCTCCTCCTGCGGCTGCTGGGCAGGAACGGGCAGGCCATAGACCAGGAACGCGGTGATGAGCGCATGCAGGACCAGCGATGCGGGCAAGGCCCACAGCAAGGTCCGACGCCGCTCGGATTTCTCGGTCTTCATCCCTCACGATGTGGAGCGAAACTGCGGCGGCATCAAGCGTGGCAACCGTATTGGCGCATTCAGCCGCAGCTCAGCAGTGAGGAGACGACGCCTGATTGCTTCTCGCCGCCGGCTCCATTCTCTGCATGCCCGCCACCAATCTCAGCGACGCAGGCTGGCGTCGCGGGCACGCTCGCGGAGCTCTTCGCGAGAAAGGCCCGCATCCGCCAATATGCTGTCTGGAAGCCGCCTCAAGTTCGCAAGCGTCTGGCGATAGGCAAGCCAGCGGGCGAAACGGTGTCGAAGTTCATGCAACATGATCGTCTCCTTGGCGAGCGGGATACCCACGCTCTTGGATTGGTCGAAAACGCAAAGCAATCGCGCAAAGCGTATGCACGATCGAACGGATTGGGCTGACTTCCTGGCCACCGAGGCGTGCCTGTCATTTTCCTGCCAGGGCAGGATTATCCAACGCCTCCAATGGCTGCATACTTGCGCATGATGTCCGCTTCGCGCTACAGCCACGGTCGCAAGGAGTTTTTCATTTCTGCAAAATGGATATTGGCTGGGACGATCTGAGGTTGTTTCTCGACGTTGCGCGGCTGGGTGGCCTGAGCGCGGCTACGGCAACCACGCGCCTCAGCGCAGCCACACTCGGACGACGCGTCACCGCGCTCGAAAAGCAGATCGGCGAAGCGCTGTTCGTACGGCAGCAGACCGGCTACCGGCTAACCCCGGTCGGTGAAGAACTGCTGCGGCGCGCCGAAGACGTCGAAGCAGCAATGCAGTCGCTGACCCGCTGGCGCGAGGGAAACCTGCCCGACCGCATTGTCCGCGTCTCGGCCGGGCCTTGGACCTCGGCCTTCGTTTCGGCCCATATCGGCGAAATCTGGACGGTCGATGACGGCATCAGGGTGGAACTCGTCACCACCACCGACCGGGTCGACATCGGTCGCCGCGCCGCCGATATCGGCATCCGCAGCGAGCGTCCAACCGAACAGTGGCTGGCCGGCCGCCAGAGCGGCAAGGTCGCGTATGCCATTTATTCCGGACGCCACCTGATCAACGGCATCGCTGCCGGCTTGTTCGTCGGCGTCACCGGCGAAGGAGCAAACGTCGCCTCGGCGCGCTGGCTGCAAGCCCATCACGGCGACCGCATCGCCGTGCGAGGCAACAACACCCATTCGGTGCGAGAACTTGTGGCCGCGGGCGCCGGCCTTTCCGTGTTTCCGTGTTTCGTCGGCGACAGCGATCCGCGGCTGGTTCGCGTCGCTCAGCCTATCCCCGAACTCGAAACCGACCAGTGGATCGTCACCCATCATGAGGAACGCCACTCCCCGCCAGTACGAAAGATTGCCGACCGGATTGCCGCTCTGATGCGGGCCTATCAGCCGTTGTTTCGCGGCAAGATGCCGATCCGCTAAGCCTCAGGCGTCGATCGGCCGCCAGATTCTCAAGGTTCTGGCGCGTGAGGCGGGCGCGTGAAGCTTGAAGGGGTTGGATCCCGGATTGTGGATTTTCGCTGGCCAGAACGGGCCAATTCCGGAAATTGGCTGGAGACTCGTCCAAAAGGTCCCACATCTTGTCTTGCCGCAAAGTTCACCCTCTGATTCCCTGTGCCAAGGCGATAGAACCTGATTCTTGCACCTGGCGTGTTCAAGCGGCGCGTTCCGGGAACTTTTTGTCGATCAATTCCAAGGAGACAAGACGATGAGCACCGCGGCAAGGCCCGTCATCTCGGAAATGCGGCCGAAGATAACCGTCATTGGTGTGGGCGGTGGCGGCGGCAACGCGGTCAACAACATGATTGCCGAAAATCTGCAGGGTGCGGAGTTCATCGTCGCCAACACCGATGCCCAGGCACTGACCATGTCGAAAGCATCGCGGCTGATCCAGCTGGGTGCCCATGTCACGGAAGGCCTGGGCGCCGGGTCGCTGCCGGCGGTCGGCCGCGCGGCAGCCGAGGAATCGATCGACGAGATCAGGGACCACCTTGCGGGAACCCATATGTGCTTCGTGACCGCCGGCATGGGAGGCGGAACTGGAACCGGTGCCGCGCCCGTCATAGCGAACGCTGCACGGGCAGCCGGCATCCTGACCGTGGCCGTCGTCACCAAGCCGTTCACCTTCGAAGGGAAGCGCCGCATGCAAGCCGCCGAAGAGGGCATCGAGCAGCTTCGCGAATGCGCCGATACCGTGATCGTTATTCCGAACCAGAACCTCTTCAGGATCGCCGACGCAAAGACGACTTTCGCGGACGCCTTCGCCATGGCTGATCGCGTCCTTTATTCCGGCGTCGGCTGCATAACCGATCTCATCGTCAAGGAGGGGCTGATCAATCTCGACTTCGCCGACGTGAAGTCGGTGATGCGCGACATGGGCCGCGCAATGATGGGTACCGGGGAAGCCACGGGCGAGGACCGCGCCAGGAAGGCCGCCGAAGCGGCGATAGCAAACCCGCTTCTCGACGAAGCCTCGATGATCGGCGCCAAGGGCGTCCTGGTCTCGATCTCGGGCGGCATGGACATGACGCTGTTCGAAGTCGATGAGGCCGCCACCCGCATCCGCGAGGAGGTCGACGCCGACGCCGACATCATCGTCGGCGCCATATTCGACCGGGCACTCGCCGGAAAATTCAGGGTCTCAGTCGTCGCGACAGGATTGCGGCAGGGCCTGGAGATACCGCAGTAGGCAGGATCCGGGCTGCTGATTTATGAGTCTGGTGGACCGTGGTCATGGGCTTCGCCACCGAAAAGTCGGCCCGCAAGCCCGCACCATCGAACTTGCCGGTGAATTCGCGTTGCCGGCCTAGAGACCGAATTTGTTTCGAGGCCGCTGCCACGAATGCGCGAACTCGCATCAGCGCCGCCGCGGAACCGCTCCCAACTGCAACCGCGCCGCGAATGCGCTTCGACCCGGATCCCCAAAAGGCCATACAGATTGACCACGGCAGACATTTCGCCTGCGATATGGCCAGCATCTGCTGACCACATGATCGGCCCTTTTTGATCGGTGATGCGGGCTCGCTGGATATGGCACAATAAAACCGGCATGGTCAGACGTCGGGAGCATCCAGTGGCGGCCAGCCTCGCAAGCACTATTTCGAAGAAAAACTCAGGTCTACCCGACAGGAGCATGCTCCATGGCTGACACGCCGACACCCGATGCTTCGTTTCTCGCGGCCCTGACGACAGAGCATTTCGTGCAGCAGACAGCGATCAGCACGTCCATAAGTGAAATGGCGTCGCGAACGACCATCTACATTATGTCTCTGTCGAGCGCTCTGGTGGCAACGGGCTTTGTTACGCAGTCCTCCGAGTTCTTCCTGCCGTTTGTCGCGGTTGTGCTGCCATCGGTCTTTTTACTGGGTGCCTTTACCGTCTTGAGGTTGGTCGACATCGCCGCTGAGAACATGCAGGCCCATATCGGCATTGCCCGGATCAGAGCCTACTATCGAACTTTGGGCGACGAGGCTGCCTTCCAGTTTTCCAAGGAATTCGGCCGCTGGCCCGAAAATGACGCCGAACCTTCTCTTCGTACTGGGCCTCTCCTGGCGTACCTGACCACTGCAGCGACTATGATCGCATTCATAAATGCCATCGTCGCTGCGGCGGGCGTTACTCTGCTTGCGTTTCGTGTCGGTGCAGAACTATTGCTCGCGCTGTGTCTTGGTGCTGGAACAGCAATCGGCTTGATGACGATTTTCTATTTATACCAGCGCCTTCGGACGAAAGGCATGGTCCGCATTGCCAAACCCTATGGTTCTGAAAAAAGCGTGCTTTGAGCGGGTAATGAATGTGGTGTTTGTCTGAACGCCGCCGGCATGGCAATTCCGATCTCATTGACGACCAATGCTCCACGCTCTTCGCAGGCTGTTCGCAATGGCGAGCCCTTTCGGGATCGAGATATTTGCGCAAACTTTTTTGCCCGGCATGCGTTGTTCGTTCTCCGAGCACAGGAGAAAGCCATGCAGACTAAGTCGCAGACTTCAGCTGAAGCCGCCAAGCAACGCCATATCCAGCGTGGTATCGACGCCAAAGACGAGACGAAGAGCAATGGCAAAATGCAACACGCGATGCAAGCCGGCGCCCGCAAATATCCCGAGCCGCCTTTTCCCGAGCAGCATCAACCCAAACCGGGGCATGAATGGGCGATCGAGCCCGCTCCGCTCTACGATGCGCCTTACTACCTCGGATCGAAAAAACTCGACGACAAGGTAGCGCTTATCACGGGTGGTGATTCCGGCATCGGCCGTTCGGTGGCAGTCTTGTTCGCCCGCGAGGGCGCCGACATTGCGATCGTATACTTGAGTGAAGACAGGGACGCCGAAGCGACCAAAAACGCCGTCGAAAAGGAAGGCCGGCGTTGCATACTGATAAAAGCCGATGTCAGTGAACGCGAGCATTGCCGCAACGCCGTGGCGCTGACGGTCGAAAAATTCGGCAGGATCGACGTGCTGGTCAACAACGCCGCTTTCCAAATCCATTCCAGTGACTTCAACGACCTGACCGAGGAACATTTCGACACGACGCTGAAGACTAATCTTTACGGCTATTTCCATATGGCGCAGGAGAGCGTGCCGCACATGGAGCCGGGCTCCGCGATCATCAATACCGGTTCGGTGACCGGCATCGACGGTTCCAAGCAACTGGTTGACTATTCGATGACCAAGGGCGGCATTCATGCCTTCACGCGAGCGCTTTCGGGCAATCTGATCGGCAAGGGCGTCCGGGTAAACGCGGTCGCGCCAGGTCCGGTGTGGACGCCGCTCAACCCTTCGGACAAGGAAGCCAACGACGTCTCGAAATTCGGCGCGGATACGCCGATGAAACGGCCAGCGCAACCGGAAGAACTTGCCCCGGCTTACGTGTTCCTCGCCTCGTCGCATTGCTCGAGTTACATCACGGGAGAGATCCTGCCGGTGGTCGGTGGCTACTGAGGTCGCGGAACGTATTTCATTGCATTGGGCTACCGAGTAGACGGCACGCGACGACGTCGTCTCCAGGGAGACGCTTGCCGCGCTCGGTCGCTTCAAGAAACGCGTGATCGGTGCCGTGCGCCGCCGCTACACGGCACCCGCCACGGCTCCGGAGCAATAACGCTCCGTGTTGGTCGAAATCCTCGCTCGCGTTTTCAATTTTCTGAATTTCCGCTTGGAACTCTCCCGCCGGCATACCGTTCAAACATCATTGAGCCGGGAGAACGACCATGCCACGAGGCGACAAATCGAAATACAGCGACAAACAGGAACGCAAAGCCGACCACATTGCCGCAGGCTATGAGAAGCGCGGTGTTTCCGAGAAGGAATCCGAGCGCCGGGCATGGGCGACCGTCAACAAGGACGATGGCGGCGGCAAGAAAGAAGGCGGCTCGGGTCGTGGTAAACACACCGGACACCCCGCGGCCCACAAGGGTGGGAAAAGCGGCGGCAAGGCATCGGCTTCACGGTCAGCCGCAAGCCGATCGGAATCGGCAAAGAAGGCAGCGGCAACCCGCAAGCGGAATGCCGAGCACCATGCCCATTAACTGCCCCGCAACAGGTTCGGAGCGCGATGAAACCCAAGCTCGTCAATCAGGTCAGCGGGCAAAGAATTTTCGTCGTGGTGCTCGACCTCGGCGACGAAGGCTTCGGCGCGCTGACAGCCTTCGCAACCGACCAAAACCTCGGCAGTGCCTCTTTGACTGCGATCGGAGCGTTCGGCGCCGCCTTGATCGATCTTAATGCGTGAGGTTGGCAAGCGCCTGCCCGGCTCCTTGGCCATCCATGGCGGATGTCTCTGTGGCAGGATCCGATTCAGCGCCGGGATCGAACCGAGGGTTCACTACTGCCACTGCGATATGTGCAGACGAGCGACCGGCAGCGCGTTTGCAGTTCTTGCCTGGATGCCCTGCCAAAGCCTGAGCTGGAATTCCGGAACGCCAACATATCGAAGGTCTTCGCCGATCGCGCAAAGAGGCTTCTGCCCAGAATGCGGGTCGCCGCTCAGCCTTTGCTACGACGCGTCGCCAACCGAGATCGCGCTGCACGTCGGTACCTTCGATGATCCGGCTCACCTGGTGCCTCGGTACAACTACGGTTCAGCGCAGCGCCTTGGTTGGGTGTGCTGCGGAATAGACCTACCGGACCGCGACACCGAGGAGCGCTGGTAGCGCCGCCTGTTGCGAATGACCCAGATTGCCGATCAGGAATGCGGCCCTTGTCGCCGTGCCCCGAAAGTGCGGTCTCGATCTGCCCGGCCTACCGACGTGGCCAGACCGTCGACAAGCCCTAAGCGCTAGCCGGTTTTGATCCTTTGGGGGGCCGCATTCTCTATCGCGAGGAAAATCGCTTCGAACAGATCCTCGTCGCGGAAGGGCTTGCCGAGCAAGGGCACGTCGGCCGGCCGATCGGCAATCTCCCGGGCATCGGCATAGCCCGTGATCATGACCGCTGGCCAGTCCGAGCGCAAATTGCGCGCGAAGCGGATCACGTCGACGCCGGATACGAGTGGCATGGCGAAGTCGGTGATAATGACGTCGAACTGGTTGGGAGTGCGCTCCATCATGGCCAGCGCCTCCGCCCCTCCTCCCGCGCAGGTCACCTCGAAACCACGTTGGCGAAGGGACTCGGCGGTCAATTGCCGCAAAACATGGCTGTCGTCGATCAGGAGGATTGATGGGTGCTCCATCCCGGCATCGGCGAACGCTCGTTCAATGTCGGGTTCCACCGCAGGATCGACCGGCTGTTCGGTCGAACGTGGCAGCCAGAGTTGCATGGTAGTTCCGCGGTTGACGACGCTTTCTATGCGAAGTGTCCCACCTGACTGCTTCATGAAGCCGTAGACCGTGCTGAGGCCGAGGCCCGTTCCCTTACCGACCGGCTTGGTGGTGAAGAACGGTTCGACGACTTTGGCGACAAGATCGGGGGGTATGCCGGATCCGGTGTCCTTGACGGCGATCAGGACATAGTCGCCCGGCGGAATATCCTCTGTTTGCGTCACGATCGATCGATTCTGCGCATGCACGGTTATTGTCCCGCCAGAGGGCATGGCGTCACGCGCGTTGAAAACCAGATTCATCAGGGCCAATTCAAGTTGGCCTGCATCGACATGCACCGGCCAGATCGTGTCATCGATCTGCCAGTCGAAACGGATCAACCCCCCCAGTACGGGCGCCACCAATCCATTCATCGTGTCGCCCAGCGCAGCAAGGCGCACCGCTTCCGGCTTCAGGGTCTGGCGCCGCGAGAATGCCAGCATTCGCGCGACAAGGTCAGCGCCTTGTTTTGCAGAACGCCGCGTCAGGTCGAGTACCTGTTGCGCCTGATCATCCAACGTAGCCCGGCGTTCAAGCAGCCCTAACCCACTGAGAATTGCGGCGAGCAGGTTGTTGAAATCATGCGCCAGGCCGCCGGTTAGCTTGCCGATAGCGTCGATTCGCTGGGATTGAAGCAGCTGATCCTCAAGACCGCGCCGCTCCGTGATGTCAAGCAATGTGCCGATAATTTCCGGTTCACGGCCATCTGACCCGTCCGACATCACGCCCTGGTCGAGAAAAATGCGATACTCGCCATTGGCGCAATGCCAGCGGAACTCGCACGTATAGGAGCCGGTGGTTTTGGCCGCCAGCAGCGCTTGCTTCAATCGCGGCAGGTCGTCGGGATGAACGCGGTTGAGACCGAACTCCGGATCCGATGTCAGGTATTCAGGCGCAAAGCCGGTCAAGCGCTCGACGCCCTCCGTAACAAAGCGCGCCGCGAAGGGTGGCTCGGCTGCCCGAGCATGAAAGCAGACCGGCAACGAATTCAGGATGGCATCCTGCCGTTGCTCGGCGCTGCGCAGCGCGCGTTCGGCCTGAAGCTTGTCCTTGTGCGCCTGCAACGCCTGCGCCAATAGTCCCTGCTCGACCTCCGCCTTGCGCTGGATCTCGAGCGTCTTCTCGTGGAGTTCGACGAAAACCGCGACTTTCGAACGCAGCATGATCGGATCGAATGGCTTGAACACATAGTCGACCGCGCCGGCATCATAGCCGCGCAGCATATGCGCATCCTCCTTGTTGATGGCGGTCAAGAAGATGATTGGGGTGCGCTTGGATTGCTCGCGCTGGCGGATAAGTGCGGCCGTTTCATACCCGTCCAACCCTGGCATGAGGACATCCAGGAGAATGACGGCGAACTCCTCTTTCAGCAAAAAGCGCAGAGCCTCTTCGCCCGATTGGGCGCAGATGACCTCTCCGATAGTCGCGAGCACTTCGCTGATCGCCAGCAGATTGCGCTCATCGTCGTCCACCGCCAGGATACGGGCTCTTGCCGGCCCTTCGGCAAGAGCTGCCACCTCAAGTTTCCTTACCCTGTTTCTTGCCAGCTTTTGCATCGAACGGCCGTCAGTTCGCTGCCAGGAGAATTTTTTCCGGGCTCTCGACACGGGATCGGGCACGTCCGATCCAGACACGAAGCAGCGCCAGCAGGAGATCCAGATCGACGGGTTTGGCGATGTAGTCGGAAGCCCCGGCATCCAGACATTTTTGCCGATCCCCCTTCATCGCCTTTGCGGTGACGGAAATCAGCGGGATATGAGCAATCGCCGGTGTGCCGCGAATCCGCCGCATCGTCTCGTAGCCGTCCATCTCCGGCATCATGATATCGATCAATGCCACGTCGACATCGGGCGCCTGTTCAAGAAGCGCGATGCCATCACGGCCCCGCTCGGCATGCAGAACCTGTATGTCATAGGTCTCCAGAACACTCGTGAGCGAATAAATGTTACGAATGTCGTCGTCGACGATGAGAACTTTCGCCCCGGCGAGATCGGACTTGCCGTTGTGTTCAGTTCCTGCCCAGGCCTCTTGGCGACCTTCTCCCGGCAGCGTTGCCGAAATATGCAGCGCCAATTGAGCGAAGTTCTCCGCCCGCGGTGCTTCCGCCAAGGCCGGGTTCAATGCCAGTACCTGTTCAAGCGCGTCCGGGTGAGGTGTAAAGAACAGCAGCTGCGGCAAGGCTTCGCCGAATTGGCCGGTGATCTCGTCCAGCGCCTTTGCGTTGTCCTTGGCGGAGCGTCCAAAGCCGAGCACGACGGCATCATAGAAGGCGAGGCCAACGTCTTCTGCATTTGCCGCAACACGACCGATCGCGGTGACCGACGTTACGCCGTCGCGGATTGCCTCGACCAGAGCCAGACGCCGCTCCGGGTCAGGGTCCACGACCAGAACGCGGCGCTGAACGCGGAGCTTCTTCGAGTGGATATCCTGAAACACCTTCATCAGCTCGTCCGAGGAAACGGGCTTGGTGGAAATGCTGGACGCCCCCTTGCGTGCGAGACTGTCGATGTCTTCGGCACCCGAGATGACATGGATAGGAATTCCCCTCGTCTTCTGGTCATGCCGCAGCAGATCGAAAAGCACCCAGCCATCGATATCCGAAAGTCCGAGATCAAGTGTGATTGCGTCGGGAACGAGCTTGCGGGCCAATGCCAGCGTGCCGGAACCTGCAGTCGACAGAACGCCTTTCAGCCCGGCCGACCGGGCGAGGCCAAGCAGCAACCCGCCAAAGGTCGGATCGTCTTCGACGATCAACACGATCCGATCGGTGGGTAGGATTGAATCGCGGTCGTCGATCAGCTCTGCCGAGGGCGGACTGCTGAGCAGAGCTGTCGCAGCAACCGCCTCCGCCGCCGGAGCCAAGGTCGACTGTACTGTCGTCACGCGGGGGCCGTCGAACGGGATGATGAGGGTAAATGCCGACCCCTTGCCCGGCGTGCTTTCGACCCGCAATTCGCCGCCAAGCAAGCGAGCGATCTCGCGGCTGATCGAGAGCCCAAGGCCGGTGCCGCCATACTTGCGGCTGGTGGTGCCGTCGGCCTGCTGGAAGGCCTCGAAAATCAGCTTCTGTTTGTCTTCTGGAATGCCAATGCCGGTGTCGGTGACGGCGATCGCGAGAGCCTTCACCGGCTGCGTCGCGCCATTGCGGCGGCCGGCCTTTTCAACCCGGAAGTTCAGGCTGACCTCGCCTTCCGAGGTGAATTTGAATGCGTTGGAAAGCAGGTTGAGGACAATCTGCTGCAAGCGTTTCTCATCTGTGCGGACCGTGTCGGGAAGCGCCGGATCGACCTTGATGGTGAAGCCAAGTCCCTTGTCGGCTGCCAGCTGACGAAAAGTTCGTTCCATATGCTGGCGAAGATGCGTCACCGGCATATCGTTGATGTCGATGGAAACAGTGCCCGACTCGATCTTCGACAGATCGAGGATATCGTTGATGAGGCTGAGAAGATCGGTTCCTGCCGAATTGATGGTGCGGGCGAACTCTACCTGTTTTTCGTTGAGGTTGCCGTGCTGGTTGGTCGCCAGCAGGTTTGACAAAATGAGCAGCGAATTGAGCGGCGTGCGCAGTTCGTGGCTCATATTGGCCAGGAATTCGGATTTGTATTTCGACGTGAGCGCCAGTTGCTCGGCTTTTTCCTCCAGCGCGCGTCGCGCCATCTCGATTTCGAGATTCTTGTTTTCGACCTGCTTCTTTTCGTTCTCGAGCAGCTGCGCCTTTTCCTGCAGCTCCTCGTTTGTCGCATGCAGCTCTTCCTGCTTTTTTGTCAGCTCGGTTTGACGCGCTTGCAATTCCGACGTCAGCAGTTGCGACTGCTTGAGCAGGCCCTCCGTGCGCATCGTCGCAGCGATGGTGTTGAGAACGATGCCGACGGATTCCATGAGCTGGTTGAGGAACGACTGGTGTGTGTCACGAAACTCGCCGAACGAGGCGAGCTCGATGACGGCTTTGACTTCATCCTCGAACAGGGCAGGCAGGATGATGACATTGGCTGGCGAGGCGCTGCCAAGACCAGATGTGACCCGAAGGAATTCTGGCGGCACATTGTCCAGCATGATGGCGCGCTTGTCGGCGGCACTTTGCCCAACCAGGCCCTCTCGCAGATCAAGCCGCTGCTTGATGGCAGCCTTGCTCTCGGCGCCATAGGAAGCCGCCAGCTCAANCAGGCCCTCTCGCAGATCAAGCCGCTGCTTGATGGCAGCCTTGCTCTCGGCGCCATAGGAAGCCGCCAGCTCAAGATAGGATTCCTCCTCGTCGCGATTGGTGACGTAGAACACCCCATACTGGGCGTTCACCAGAGGAGCGAGTTCGGACATGATGAGCCGCGAGACGGTGGCAAGGTCGCGCTCGCCTTGCAGCATGCGCGAAAACCGGGCGAGATTGGTCTTCAACCAGTCCTGCTCGGCATTCTTCAGCGTCTGATCCTTCAGATTGCGGATCATTTCGTTGATGTTGTCTTTCAGCGCGGCGACCTCGCCGGAGGCTTCGACGCTGATCGAACGGGTAAGATCGCCCTTGGTCACCGCCGTCGAAACCTCGGCGATGGCACGCACCTGGGTGGTCAGATTGGCAGCGAGTTGATTGACATTGTCGGTCAGGTCGCGCCAGAGGCCGGCGGCACCTGGCACACGCGCCTGACCACCGAGCTTACCCTCGATGCCCACCTCACGGGCGACGTTGGTCACCTGGTCGGCAAAGGTGGCAAGCGTCTCGATCATGCCGTTGATGGTGTCGGCCAGCAGGGCGATCTCTCCCTTCGCGTCGACCGTCAGTTTGCGCCTGAGATTGCCTTGCGCGACCGCCGTCACGACATCGGCGATGCCGCGCACCTGATTGGTCAAGTTCGTCGCCATCAGGTTGACGTTGTCGGTCAGGTCCTTCCAGGTACCGGCAACACCTTCGACGCGCGCCTGGCCACCAAGCTTGCCCTCGGTGCCAACCTCACGCGCGACTCGGGTGACCTCGCCGGCGAAGGAGTTCAACTGGTCCACCATGGTGTTGATGGTCGACTTGAGCTCCAGGATTTCGCCCTTCACATCGACGGTGATCTTCTTCGACAGGTCGCCGCGCGCCACGGCGGTCGTGACTTCGGCGATGTTGCGCACCTGGCCGGTCAGATTCTCGGCCATCGAGTTCACATTGTCTGTGAGATCCTTCCACGTGCCGGCAACGCCGCGCACCTGCGCCTGGCCTCCCAACTTGCCTTCCGTGCCGACCTCGCGTGCCACGCGCGTGACTTCCGAAGCGAAGGAATTAAGCTGGTCCACCATTGTGTTGATGGTGTCCTTCAGCTCCAGGATCTCGCCGCGGACATCGACGGTGATCTTCTTCGAAAGGTCCCCGAGCGCCACGGCGGTGGTTACCTCGGCGATGTTGCGCACCTGGCCGGTCAGGTTGGCCGCCATGGCGTTGACGTTTTCGGTCAGATCCTTCCACGTGCCGCCGATGCCGCGCACCTGGGCCTGGCCGCCGAGCTTGCCATCGGAGCCGACCTCGCGCGCCACACGTGTCACTTCCGAAGCGAAGGAATTGAGCTGGTCGACCATCGTGTTGATGACGTCCTTGATCTGCAAGATCTCGCCCAGCGCGTCGACGGTGATCTTCTGGGTCAAGTCGCCGGTCGCTATGGCCGTTGCCACCTTCGACACGTCACGCAACTGCACCGTCAAATTGCCGGCCATGGCGTTGACGTTGTCGGTCAGATCCTTCCAGGTGCCACCGACGCCTTCGACATGCGCCTGGCCACCAAGCTTGCCTTCCGATCCCACTTCGCGGGCCACACGCGTGACCTCAGAGGCGAAGGAGTTCAGTTGGTCGACCATCGTGTTGACGGTGTCCTTGAGCTCCAGGATCTCGCCTTTGACGTCGACGGTGATCTTCTTCGACAGGTCGCCGCGCGCCACGGCGGTGGTGACTTCTGCGATGTTTCGAACCTGGCCAGTCAGGTTGGCGGCCATGAGATTGACGTTGTCGGTCAAATCCTTCCATGTGCCGCCGACGCCCCTCACCTCTGCCTGGCCGCCCAGCTTGCCTTCGGTGCCGACCTCGCGTGCCACGCGCGTCACTTCCGAGGCAAAGGAGTTCAGTTGGTCGACCATCGTGTTGATGGTGTCCTTGAGTTCCAGGATTTCGCCTTGCACGGCGACCGTGATCTTCTTGGACAGATCGCCCGACGCGACCGCCGTGGTCACCTCGGCGATATTGCGCACCTGACCGGTCAGGTTCTCGGCCATCGAGTTGACGTTGTCGGTGAGGTCCTTCCAGGTGCCGGCGACGCCGCGCACCTGCGCCTGGCCGCCAAGCTTGCCTTCGGTGCCAACCTCGCGTGCCACGCGCGTGACCTCGCCCGCGAATGAATTCAGCTGGTCCACCATCGTGTTTATCGTGGATTTCAGCTCGAGAATCTCGCCCTTCACGTCCACCGTAATCTTCTTCGACAGGTCGCCCAAAGCCACCGCGGTCGTCACTTCGGCGATGTTGCGCACCTGGCCAGTCAGGTTCTCGGCCATGGAATTCACATTGTCGGTCAGATCCTTCCACGTACCACCAACACCCTCAACGCGCGCCTGGCCGCCAAGCTTGCCTTCAGTGCCGACCTCGCGCGCCACGCGCGTCACTTCCGAAGCGAAGGAATTAAGCTGGTCCACCATCGTGTTGATGGTGTTCTTCAGTTCTAGGATTTCGCCCTTGACATCGACTGTGATCTTCTTCGACAGGTCGCCCGACGCGACCGCCGTCGTAACCTCCGCGATGTTGCGCACTTGCCCGGTCAGGTTCGTGGCCATCGCGTTGACGTTGTCGGTCAGATCTTTCCACGTGCCGGCGACGCCCTTGACCCGGGCTTGGCCGCCGAGCTTGCCTTCCGTACCGACCTCGCGCGCCACGCGCGTCACCTCAGAGGCGAAGGAGGCCAACTGGCCGACCATGGTGTTGACGATCTTGCCGATGCGCAGGAATTCGCCGCGCAGCGGTCGGCCATCAATTTCGACCATCATGGTCTGCGAAAGGTCGCCCTTGGCGACGGCGCCGATAACGCGCGCAACCTCAGCCGTTGGCTGAACCATGTCTTCGATGAGATCATTGACTGAACGGACACTGGATTCCCAACTGCCGGTGGCATTGCGAACCCGGCCGCGCTCGCCTATCCGCCCCTCCTTGCCGACGACCCGGCTCAAGCGCTCGAACTCGCGCGTCACTTGGTCGTTGAGGTCAGCGATCTCGTTGAAAGTCTCAGCTATCTCAGAATCGAGGCCTTCATAAACATTGTCGATGCGGACGGAGAAATCGCCGCGCCGGAAGGCTTTCAGAGAATTCAGGATGCTTCGACGGTCCAATTGCTTCTTGGATGCCTGCACGGTCACAGCGCCACTCCCAGCCCTATGGATTTATACGGATAAAGTTGCCCCCGCGGCCAATGGTGGATCGCGCCGCAAGACCCCAAACGCGGCATCTTCAATTTTGTTCCATCGTGCCGTGAATTCCAGGCCGACGGTTGCGCCTTGGTTTGAACGCCGGATTTTCATGATGCGGTTGTGGATTTATCGTGCTTCAGCCGACCACGACACGTCATAGCCGTTTGCCATTGCCAGAGAGGCATGAATTGCGTTGCGCAACTCGGAAGGCGAGGCAGCCACCCGGTGGTCGAAGCTCACGGCAATTTTCTTGCCGGACATGGCATGGACCATAAGCCCGACAATTCCTCGTCGTCGCAGCGACACTCAGGAAACTTGCGCGGATTCCATCGACCGCAAACGCCGTCGACACAATGTCGTCAGCGCGATTGCCAGCGACTAGGTTTCAAGGTCAATGACTTCGCTTTTCAGCAAATCACCCTCCCAGCGGAAGGCCGACGGCAGAGGCGCCGGATGTCTCGCAAAGATTGCTAGATGCCGGCATCGAGTCTTCGGCGCTGTATCCTGTCCATTCTATGACGGTTGGCCGCGCTGTCGATAGCTCTGCAAGGCTTTGTACGCTTCCAGACACTGATTCACGCGAGCGAGCAGATCAGGCAATCGTGCCGTTCATATACGTTTTCCGGTTCACTGTAGTGCCGTCCGCCAACTGAAACAGTCCGCCCGACCAGAATGACGATTGTCGGCCCTTTCACTTGAAGCCCCCCAGATCAGCGAGTGAGTTGTGGCCAACACTCCAACACCTCCGCCATGCTGGCCGCCTCAATCTGCTCACTGAAGCGGGAATGGTAGACTTCCATCAGTGCGTCATGGGTCTGGTCGGCAGAGCTGCAGATGGCATCGGTGACGAGAATGACGCGAAAGCCACGATCGATGGCGCCAAGCACGGTCGCGAGAACGCAAACGTCGGTTTCGCCACCGGTGATCACGAGCGCACGCACGCCGGAGCCACTCAGCAGCGCGTCGAGCCGCCCCTCGGTCCAGGGCGAATAGACATGTTTGTCGACCACCGTCGCCGGCGGTACAAATCGTGCAAGTTGAGGCATCAGCTCGATCAGGCGCGGATCGATGTTGGAAAGGGTTACCTCCGCCCACCGACGATAGTAGTTTGCCCACATTCCCGGCGCCTCGCCCGGGCGGGCGGCAGGAATGAAGCGCGTGAACAGGGTACGGCTGGCATGTCTGGCGACCAGTTCTTCGATCGCCGGGACCACCTTTTCAGCCCACGGCACGGGCCAAGGTCCACCCGGCGCAAACAGGCGCTGCATGTCGACGCACAGATGCAGGCCATCGTCGCCTATTGGTCCGTGAATCAATCCTTGGGCGGCCACTGGTGGATTCCGTCGGGTTTGGGTTACTGGCCTGCCTGCCGCGCTGCATCGGCCTCAGCCACATCAACAGTGTAAAGCAATTCACCGTTTTCGTTGGATACCCTCACAAGCCAGCCGGACAGAGCGTCCGTGCCAGGCTGCAGATCGGCGAGAAGATCGATTGCGCAGCGGATAGCTTCGGACCGGGCCGCCTCAAGGCTCGCCATCCTCGACGGCGGTATGCGTCGGCTGGTTTCGCCATCGCGATACTCAAAGACATATACGTCGCCGGCGCCGTCGCTTGCAGAGGTTATCTCGACCTGGTCGAAATTGCCGTTGCTGCTCGCGTCATATTCATTGGCTGCGAGATCAAAGGTCGCTGTCTGGACCAGGATTGCCTTTGCGCGGGCAAGCACGTCATCTTCAGCTTGTATCCCGACGTTTGCCATGTCCACCGTAACGCAGTCGCCGCCCTCGCCGCAAAATATCACCCGGCGAACCGACTGCCCGTCTGGCGCCCTGGCATTCACCACTTCGGTCCGAACGACTTGCATGACACTCTCCTGCCTGTGTCTGACAATGTTCATGGTGCGCTTTCGGTTCCTGCGGATGCAGGCGCCGGCCCGGCTGTCGAGACCGACAGGACTTCCCCGCCGGACATTGACGTGCACCGAGCCCCCGCCGCAGGAACAATTCGAACGGAAACGCGTTGCCCTAGCTGGAAACGGGATAAGCGCAAAATGGCCGCGCCACGTGCTGCCTGGAAGGGCTTCTTGAAGGTTGGTTCGGTTACTTGCGGCGTGAAGATTGTCGGCGCAACCAGCGAAGCATCCAAGATCCATTTCAAGATTTTGAACCGCAAGGACGGTCTGCCGGTCAGGAGCGTCTACGCCGACGAGGAGACCGGAAAGCTGGTGGATGCAGCGGATCAGGTGAAGGGTTTCGAGATCGAAAAAGACGAATTTCTCCAGATCGAACCTGACGACATAAAGGCGTTGAAGCTGACGTCGAAGCACACGCTCGAAGTCGGCGAATTCGTATCGATTGACGATATCGATACGCGCTATCTCGAGAAGCCCTACTATCTGATCCCGGCCGACGGCGCCGCAATCGAAGCATACGGAGTGATCCGCGATGCCATGAAGAACAAGGGCGTGGCCGCTCGATCCTGCGTGGTGCTCTACCAGCGCGGCCGCGAAGTGCTGATTCAGCCCTATGGCAAGGGCATGGTGATGACCGAGCTTCGCAACCACAACGAAATGGTTTCGGAAAGCACTGTGTTCGATGGATTGGCCAAGCAGAAATACGACCCCGATCTGCTCGAAATCGCCGGCATGCTTATTGACAAAAAAGTGACGACCTTCGATCCCTCGAAATTTGAAGACACCTATGAAGACGCGCTGATCGCCATGATCGATGCAAAGCGCAAAGGCAAGAAGCTGCCGAAGCCCGCACCAAGGCCACAGGAGAATGTCATCAACCTCGCTGAGGTGCTGAAGAAGAGCCTCAAACAGGAAGGGCTGGCGAGATCCACAAAGAGAGCCTCACCGAAACGCAAGACAGCATAGTTGATAACTGCCCAGCCAGAAGGTCCGCACAGCAGCTCCAGCCGCCCTTAATAGCTCGGAACAATTCTCGCGGTTGCCCGTTGGCCACCAAGGACGATGCCTTATGGCCGAGATCAAGAACGTCGACAGGGCAGTCCTCAAAGGGCCAGAGGCAGCGGATGCCAACATTGCGCTCAAAGGAGCCGGAACGCAGGACTCTGATCGGGCGCCGACAAGCCCCAGGACCGCTGGCCATCGGTAAAAATACATGGGGTGTGAAAAGACCCTTTCGCCTCCAGACGCGGCGACGCGCGACCTGTGGCGGGCCGAACCCCACGCCCAAGCGAAACCCGGAGAATAGATGTGCCCCCCAAACCAGAGCCAACCGAAGAGCCGCCAGTGGATGCGCCGACGTGGACGCCGGACATACGCGAGCCTGAGCCGGATCTTCTTCCCGACGAAGTGCCAGTTCCTAATCCGGACGAGAACCGTGATCCGCCAAAGCGAGGCGTGGTGACAGACTGAACAACGAGTTTGGTCCGGCATCCTCCTGCAAAGGCGTTTATCTCGCCGCCGGGTTCAAGATCGCCAGTGAAATGCGACTGGATTTGGCTGCGCCGAATGCTTGACGGATTTGGTCTCGATGGTGTGGACCTGTCGACGCCTCGCCAAGCCTCATTTTCCAAGTATCTGTTCGAACGTGCATTGCTTCGGGCTTTTGTCAGGACGCCATCGCAGAAATTTGGTGCCATGACGGAAACGATCGCCGGTGACATGATCGAACCGCACCTCCGCCACCAGTTCGGGCCGCAATGGCTCCCATTGTCCGCTTCTTTCCGTGCTCCACCGACTGGGACCGCCCGGCGCTTTTCCCGTGAAGCCAGGAGCCGATCGCAAAGCTTCAAGTTGTCGCGTAAGCTTGGCCCTGTCCTCCCGGGCGATCGTCGAAGTGAACCCGACATGGTCGAGTTGCCCCTGGTCATTGTACAGGCCAAGCAACAGGGAGCCGACTTCACGCGAATTCGCCAGGTAGCGGAACCCTCCGACGACACAATCGGCCGTGCGCAGGCGCTTGACTTTGACCATGGCGCGCTCGCCGGGTCGATATTCGTCATCGAGAAGCTTGGCAACGACCCCGTCGGTCGAACCTTGTCCGGATTGGCCAAGCCATCTGCCTGCCGCCGCCAAATCACGCGTCGCCCGAGACAGTTCGAGATCCTTTCGCGCGGCCGACTTTACGAACAGTTCGAGTGCAGCGCGCCGAACCGAGAGCGGCTGCTGCATCAAGGCGCCCTCGGAGGTCGCCAACATGTCAAAGAGGATCAGCTTTGCCGGCGTCGCGACCGACAGTTTCCGGATCCTGCTTTCCGCCGGATGCAGCCGCATCTGCAAGGCGTCGAAAGAAAGAGAGCCTGCAATTTCGATGACGATCTCACCATCGACCACGAACTCTTTTGTTTTCAGTTCATGCAACATCGCGACGACTTCCGGGAAATACCGCCCTAACGGCTTGCCGGATTTTGCACGCAACTCCACGGCCGCGCCGGATTTAAAGGCCAGGCAGCGGAACCCGTCCCATTTGGGTTCGTATTGCCATCGGCCAGCATCGGCCGGCAACGTGTCGGCAGCCTTTGCTTCCATCGGCGCCGTGCTCAACGCCACGCCGAAAGACGATTTTACACTCGTCGGCAGATCGCGAGAGATGGCAGATTCGCCCGTCATGAAAGTTCCGTGGACAACGATGGAGATCGACTCAACGCAGCACTGGTGCCGGCTTTGGAAAAAATCATGCTCCAACAGGGTTAGGTCATGATGAGATTTCAACCAATCTCATCATGACCTGGGACGGTCTACTCGGCAGCCTGCATGTTGATCTTGCTTTCCGCCATTTCGGTGAGCTTGCGATCGGTCGCCTGCTCTTCTTTCAGGTTCTTGGCCAATACGTTGGCGCAGTCACTGCGGCCAAGCTGCTTGGCCCAGGCGATGAGCGTGCCATATCTGGTCATCTCATAGTGTTCGACCGCCTGCGCCGACGCTATCAGCGCCGCGTCTAGAACCTCCTTGTCGTCGACGTCGCCGCTCACATCGTCGGCTTCCTCCAGAATGCCGTCTATCGCCGGGCAGTTGACCTCCTTGGCCTTGACGCCATGCAATTCGAACACCTGTTCGACGCGCTCGATATGGCCTTTGGTCTGCTCGAGGTGTTTTTCGAATCCGGCCTTCAATTGCGGATCGGTTGCCTTGCCGATCATCTTCGGCAGCGCTTTCTCGATCTGCTTTTCGGCGTAATAGATGTCGCGCAGCGTGTGCACGAAGAGATCGTCGAGTGTCTTGATGTCCTTCGAAAAGAAGCCCATGGCCTTACCTTTCATTGTGCAGAAGTTCGGGTTCGGCGGCGGCTTGCCCGCCACCCGCGGAGGCCGGGAACTCGTCCCGGCTTGCTGGTCAACGCACCGGTGCCGGAGGAGTTCCTGATTCCGAGCCGGCCGTTACTCCTTTTCGGGACGCTGCGATCCATCTCCGGAGGAGCTTTGACCCGATCACACGTTCCATGGTCCAGACGAGGACCCTCAGGCGCACGCCGGCGCGGAAAAACTGACGGCCAGGAGAGCCGAAACGTGCTGTGCGCCGCAAGCTCTCGCAGGCGATGGCTGCTTCGGCAGATGCAATGCCAGCGCCGGGCGCGCACTATTGTCGGGAGAACTCTTGGTCAAGTATGCGAAGGCCCTCTTCATATTTGGCCGCCGACGCTCCGACCTGCCTCGACTGCCAGATGTTGTCCTCCAGATCGGCGCGTTTTACGGGGAGCGCCACTGGGTTCGACGCAGCCCGCCGGACAAAGGCGAAATACTCCTCATCCGGACTGCGCGACATGGCATCGACCGCCGCGGCAATTGTCGGTCCGAAGCCTGCTTCTTCGAGCTTGGCGCGGGTCCAGCCTTCGCCTTTCTCCAGAACGTCATGAAGGTAGGCAACAGTCTTCTGATCGATTGTCTCGACAGCGTCGACGACACGGCGGCAATGCTCGATATAGGGCCGCCCGGTCTTATCGCGCTGCGACGCGTGAACCTCCTCCGCAATCTTTGCCGCCTGGTAGAAAATGCTCATCGCGCCTGTCCTTACCGTGATTGTCTCTGCCTGATGAAACCTATTCGACGATATGTGGCGTGTGTCGCTTGTCCTCGGCAGGGTCGACATCGATACGGGCCTTTTCCGGATCGAAAGCGCCGTGACCTGCAATAGCCAGAGCGGCCGCATCGGGCGTTTCGTAGGCCCACATGAAATCGTCGGAAGAACTGCCGACGGCGTGGACACGCCAGTAGCTTGCGGTGCCTTTAAGCGGGCACCGGGTGGTGGTGTCGGTCTTTTCGAAAAGATCGAAATAGATGTCCTCGAAGGGGATATAGAAAACGGGCTCGTGCCCGTCTTCACGCAGGACCTTCGCCCGCTCCGTAGCTGCGACGATGGCGTCGGAAAACCGCACCGTCACCGTGCCGGAAAACGGTTCTATGGCCAATCGGCCAAGGTTTTGCTGTGAAGTTGCGCCTGAAGTTTGCATCTGAATTTCTCCCTGGCGATGACCGCAAGATGCCTGGAGACGAAATGCGCGGCGGCGCTTCAGGTTCCGGCATGTCCGATGAAGCTGAATGGCGGGCCGGACTTAAAGCGCCTACCGGTTTCCGTATCCAGCAGTTCTCGTTGGTAAGGCGCGGTGAAATGCTCGTCCAACCCATTCGAAGACTTTGGAAGGACGACACGGTCGTCGCTTCCGTGGAGCGTCAGGGCTGGCACCGAAATGATCTTCGCCGCTACTTGCCGGCGGGCGAGTTCGTGGCTGGAGATGCTCCAGCTGTTTGGCCGTCGTCAGCTGCCGCCTCATGTACGGGCTCCGGGGCGGCCTCAGTTGCTGCCAAGTGGGCCGCAAGGTCCCTATAGACCTTGTCCCTGCCGCCATCGTGTTTAGCGATCAGGCCAAGTAGGTCATGACGGCTTAGCTTTGCAATCTTCATTAGGAATTCGAATTCGTGCTTCGGAATCGAGGCTGCTAGGCGATCGAGTTTGGCCCGCCGGGTCTCTTTGGACACATGTGCTCCTATGTATCCACCCATGCGAGGTACGTACTCGGAGGCCCGCCATTGTCTTGATGGCGGGCCTTCGGGCGGCCGAAGCCGCTAGGTCCATTGGCTACTTGTTGCAATTTTGCACGGTCGAGGTCGTTGCGCCACTTGCAGTGTTGTTATCGATGTCATTGCCTGCGGCGTCCTTGCAACGGTCGGTCATGCCGTTCGAGTTTGTGGAATTCGGATCGGTTGGCACGGCCGCATTTCCGCTGCCAGTGCCATTGCCAGCGGCGCCGCCGCTGCCAACAGTTCCAGTACCAGTTCCATTACCCGTGCCAGCCGTGCCGCCAGCACCCGTTCCATTTGTCTGCGCCAGGGCGGAACCGGCCAAGGCAATAGTTAGCACCGACGCGGCTAGAATTTTCTTCAACATTGGAGTCTCCGTGTTTGAATCGCCGAATTGCGATCGCTTTCCCAACGACAGGTTTTTCTCATTGTTCCCGGCGTAATGGATTGTGATCCGCAGCAGCCTTCGTCGAGGTGGATACTCTTGCCGGCGCACGAATTGTGATGAGACCTGACAAGGCAGGATGGGCTTTGTTCAACACCAAAGCGATATGTTGGGCGCGGCTGCATGCATCCGACGCGATCGCGATGCGGAATGTGGGCAAGACGGGTTACAACAGAAGCGGCGATCAGAGCTGCGAGCGAACCGGCCGCCTTGATGTTAATCTGATGGTTGAATCTCAAGACCATTCCGACGCAGGAGCAGAACGCATGCCGGCTCGATCCGAAGGATTTACAATCGCTCTGGCTCACAACGGGGATGCACGAACGCAGGCGGCCGCTGCGCTCTATCGACACAACATCGAACAAACCGGAATCGATGACCGGGCAGTGATCGGCGCGGAGCTTACCGACCCCTCGGAAAAGTTCTGGGGTGGAATTTGGGGCAGAACGGAACTGGGGCTCCTGTTTCTCGACATGTTCTTCTTGCCTGAAAAATTGCGTGGCCGATCCTATGGATCACAGCTTCTTATGGCGATTGAGGAGGAAGCCATTAGGCGTGGATGCAAGAGAGCCGTCGTCGAGACGAGCAGTTTCCAGGCGCCTCAATTTTACCGGCATCATGGGTTTGAGGAATTCGGCAAGGTCGAATTCGTTATTCCAGGACACGCCCGCATCTTCCTTCGCAAGAACCTGCAGTAATCTTTGCGGAGGCGCCATCTGCACGAACGGCTGTTCGCCGGCAAAACGCCGGCGCCTTAGCCCTCCCAGCCGTAGCCATCTACTCCCGAAGGTCCTTTTGCCCTTTCCATCCGGGAAGCTCGGTCATCGGGCATAGCAGCCGCGGTCGCGCCGGATCGGAGATATCGAGTTTATCCCAGGGAATGCGGTACAGGCCGTCGCGGCGGCGCAGCCGAAACAGGTCGAGCATCGCGATGCCGATGGTCGAGGCCGACAGACGCTCGAACGCGGCGTAGATGCCAACGTGGAATTCAGTAACGACGAGCTCGTCGCCACGCTGTTCGGCGAGAATCTCTTCGATGTGACCGATGCTCTTTCCGCGCTGCGAGAGCACGCGTCGCCCGGCAAGATGTTCGAGGTTGACTGTCCTCATCATCACGCTCCTGGGATGCGCCCGATGACATGATCGCGCAACCAGTCCTGCCAGGCGAAAATCGACGTCTCGCCCACCTCGATGTCACATTCGATGTCGAGCCCGTTGTCCTGCACCTTTTTCCACGCAATCCTGTGTGGCACGGCGTGGCGTTTGCCACCCACCCTCGTCGCCAGTTGCGCCATCCATTCCCCGGGCCGCGCGCCAAGGCGGCGCGCCAAAGTGATGGAGCCGAGTTCTATCGCGACAATCCTTGGTGGTTTGCCCCGCCGCAACTCGGCCACCACTCCGTCGACCTTGCCGATCTTGACCCGCCGGCGGTCGAACACCTGCTTGTCCAGGAGATCACGCATCAATTCCATCATGTGCCTCCGAATATCTGCAGCGGAATCGTCACCACGGCGAGCACGAAGGCAAGCGCGATAATGAAGACAACGGCGGCATTCGAAATGATGCCGTTGCGATGTTCGCCGACATAGCGTTCGTCATTCAGCAGGAAGAGAAATGGAACTACCGTCAGCGGAAGGCTCGCCGCCGTTACCGCCATGGAAAAGATGGTCAGCCTCAGTGGGTCGAGGCCAAGCATGATCGGAATGGCGGCCAAAAACAATGATGCCGTATAGACGGCACTGAAGCCCGGATCATCGCGCGGCTTGCGATCCTCGCCCCAGGTCCAGCCAAAGCCCTGTGCCACCAGATATGCCTGTTGCAACCCTACTTCGAGTGCGGCGCCGAAACAGGCAATGGCGAGCGAGGCAACGAATAGAACGAACCCCCAGAAGCCGAATATAGGGATCAGCATCAACGGCAGTTGGTGATAGTCGTCCACCTGGTCGATGCCGCGCGTCGCGAGAACGAGAGCAGCGACGATCAACACGCCGATCGAAATGGTCCCACCGAAGGTCATGCCCAGCCCGGCGATGGCACGATTGGCTCCCAGGTGGCTTTCATCCCATTTGTCCTCGATAGCTCCCGAGGAATAGAACATGAAAAGATAAGGCGATATCGACGCGCCGAGAATGCTGGCCGCCATGAACCAGTAATTGATGGCATCGTGAGCCGGCAGCGAAGGCACGGCGCTGCCAGCGACCGCTGTCCAGTCGGGCTTTAACAACACCGCACCAACCACGAAGCACAGCGTCACGAGGCCGAGGACCGAAACGCCTTTCTCGATAAAGCCAAACGTGCCTTTCCACAGCAGCAGCCATGCCAGCAACGCCACCGGCAGTGCCCACCACTGGAAGCCTATGCCGGTGGCAAGTTCGAGTGCGATGGCCACACCGCCGATCTCAGCGGACAGCACCATGAAATTGACGAGAAGGACGACGAGCAACGGCCATAGGAAGACGTTGAACCCAAATCTTTCACGAATGCCCTCTGAGATCGTGTGATGGCTCATCGCGGCGAACCGACCGGCCATTTCAACCAAAAAGATGATGCATATGGTGCCGAGAACTATGGCCCAGATTAGCTGGAATCCGAAGGCGGCACCCGCCTGCGCCGCCGTAGCCATCGACCCGACTTCGAGGAAACCTCCGACACTGGTGACGACGCCAAGCGATATTTCCAGAAGCTTCTTCACGGCTTTGGTCCGAAAGCGCTGGTGTAAGCGGCGGCGAGCGAGCGCATGGCCGCCCGAAGATCCTGTTGTGCGCTTTTCACCTCAGTGCGATTGTTCACCCGCAATCCCGCCTCGGCATGCGCCACCGCAACCGACAAACTGTTGACTGCTGCCGTCAGTCCTGCTCGCCCGGCTGGTTCAGCGGTCTCGGCCGATCGAATTTCCGCCTCGACATCGGCCAGCGTTTTTCCGACCGAGTGCAGTGCGGCCGTGGCATAGGCGGACGGTGCCGCTCCCTCCCCCCAGGCATCCAGCACCATCGATACGGTCTGTGCCGCGGAGGCCGCGCTTCGTGATTGCTGCGCCACCTGATTGGAAGACGAGCATCCGGCCAACCCGGCTAGAATCAGCAGCAAGCACAGGCAGCCAACCGGAAAATGACGGTCGTTATGGGGTACAGCGCGCGTTGTATGCACCACGCGGATTTCCTCCCCGGCCCGAACCAACTGCGTCCGGCATCAATGATCTAGAGCCCTCGGAGAGCTCGTCAACGAAACCGACGACGAGCCTGTGAGGTCGGCTAGTCCCACGTAACAAAACGCTCCATCCCGGACAGCCGTGAAAGTGGGGGGGCCCGCGCTTCTCTTTGGCGCGGAGAAGCGCGGGCAGATCGGGCTGAGGGGATGACCCGATCGCGCAGCATCAACATGGGAGGGCAACAACGCTGCACGGTTCGAACTTCCAACTGGGCCACTTGTTCCAACTTCAACTGATCCGTTCTGAGTACTCAATCCATGCGTTCGGGGGGCCTTTTTTGAAGGTAGGCCATCGCGAGTTCTCATGGCGTAGAACGGTTTTTGTCGCAACGGCCCATCCATGAATGCGCGCGACGACCGCGATGACGACCGTCGCCTGACCGTCATGACAGCGCACGATCAATCCAGCCCAAACGCCGCGGAACAATTGTGCCCGCTCGTGGTTCCGATGGCACGAAGATGGAGGATATGATGACGGACGCCAAACTCGCTGTGGTGACCGGCGCCTCGAGTGGCATCGGAAGGGAACTCGCAAAGCTGTGCGCTAAAGACGGTTACGACCTGATCATCGCCGCCGACGAGCCGGCTATCCGGCAGGCGGCAGAGGCACTTGAGACCCACAATGTAACGGTCGAAGCCATTGAGGCCGATCTGGCGACCGTCGAGGGCGCCGATCGGTTGATCTCCCAGGTCGGCGATCGCGATATCGACCTGTTGTTTCTCAATGCGGGACGCGGGCTCGGCAACGGCTTCGTCGACCAGGACTGGCGAAAAGTCCGCCGGATCATCGACACCAATGTCACCGGAACGGTCTATCTGGCGCATGAACTCGGCGCCAAGATGGCCCGGCGAGGTCGCGGACGCATCCTGTTCACCGGGTCGATCGCCGGCTTCATGCCCGGAACATTCCAGGCCGTCTACAACGGCACGAAGGCATTCATCGATTCCTTCTCGATCGCGCTCCGCCATGAGCTGAAAGATAGCGGCGTGACGGTCACCGTGCTGATGCCTGGCCCCACGCAGACGCGATTCTTCGAGCGCGCTGAAATGATGGATACCAAGGTCGGCTCCGATGAAAAGGACAATCCGGCCGATGTCGCCAAGACGGGTTACGAGGCGATGATGGCCGGTGATGAACAGGTCGTCAGCGGTTGGAAAAACAAGCTGCAGGTCGCCGCCGCGCATGTCACGCCGGCAGGCACCTTGGCCGAACAGCACCGTAGGATGGCCGAGCCGGGGTCGGCGTCCAGCGACTGAGCCAATATTTCGCGCCATCAAACGGGCTGGCATTCGCAGAGACCGCATGTGCTGCGCGACGCAATCAATCGCTGCCGCAAGGACGGCACCATCTCGGTCCCCACGGCGTCTGTGTTGGCCTGGTCGATCACATCCCGTTTGGCGGCGATGAATGGGGGACCGGCTTTCCGGATGGGCCAGACGCATACGCAACGCTACCTGGAACCTTTATTGGCGATGGTCCAGAACGGCGAAATCGATCCCTCTTTCTGATTACCCACCGGCCGATCTGGAAGCAGGGCCGGTCTGTACAAGACGTTCCGCTACAATCAGGAGGTTGTGTCAAAGTGGTGATGCGGCCTCACGGCCGAGACGGGCAAGGCGAGCGACACCTCACTGCAATCACAAGGGAACATTCGCGTCGACGGCCGGTTAGGTGCCACTTCCGTAACGGTCACCTGCCGTCAAAGCGAGCCCATGATGAACCACGACCAGCATGACAATGTACCAGACGCAGCGCGTAGACTTGTCGCTGGAAGCATGGCGGGAGGAATTCTCGCCGCTTATGCTTCCACGGCGTCAGCCGATACGGGAACAGTGCCTGCTAAAGCAGGCCCTGCGAGCCCGATGCTCAAACAGAATCCGGTGACGCAATATCCCCAGCCGCCGTTCAAGCCACAGGAACAGAAGTGGCCGGGTTTGGCCAGCAAGATGGTGCCGCGCCCGGATCACGGCGAAACGACCTACAAGGGACCAGGCAGGCTTGCCGGTCGCAAAGCGCTGATAACCGGCGGCGATTCCGGAACCGGTCGTGCGGCGGCGATTGCATTCGCGCGCGAGCGTGCGGACGTTGCTTTCGGCTACCTCCCCGAAGAACAGGAAGACGCCGACGAACTGGTGGACCTAATAAAAGCGGCAGGTCAAAAGGCTTGCCGGCGATATCCGCAATGAGGCCTTTTGCAGAAAGCTGGTCGATGAAGCAGCAACGCCCCTCGGCGGTCTCGACATCCTGGTCAGCAACGCTGCCCGCCTCACTCGAGTCCACGGTCCTCAAAAAGGGCCGCCAGGCCCACCGCTCCTTAGGCGTGGTGGGCTTTCAGTCTGTCTACAGGAGGAACCAATGGCTGGCGATGATATAGAAAGAAGGCGACTGCAGATGTTGATCGAACAATATCTGGAGACCCGTAAGCGACGGCACGATTTCGTGTCGATCGCGAATGCCGAACTCGCGATCAAGGCTGTCATGCCGCATTGCCCGGTGTCGAGCGCAGCGTTGGCAGAGATGATTGCCGCTGGCGCCGTCACTTACGGCCTTGGCGTCCTATTCGACGCGAGGAAAACCGAGGGCGAACTGCCCGTTGTTTGATAAGCTCACACGGCTGACCAATCGTCGCGCGGTGGCGAACTTTCGCCCAGCGCTGGAGTACGCCAGACCGCGAGCATGCCAATCGTGCCGGCCGGATCGCAGGCACTTGCCGGCGACGCCGGCTCGGGCCTGGACCCGAATGTCGTCGCATCTCTGGTGAAAAACCAGTGTCTTTGTGCAGTTATCGGGCTTCTCGTTGGGTTGGCACCGTTCCGCTGTCCTGGTGTCTTGCCAAAGCTGTCGGTTGAACACCGAGCATATTTCGCACGGCCTCGACCAGCGCGGCAGCCCACACGGGTTTTGACAGCATCTTGTGATGACGCAAATCTTGCGGGATGTCGGATGCCGTGTACCCACTGACGAAAACAAACGGAATTCCGCGTTGCGCTAGAAGAGGGACAAGGGCAGCGCTGGTCTCGCCGCCGAGACCAATGTCCAGGACCGCAGCAGATATGACTTCACTCTCGATCAGCTTTTTCGCGCGAGCAACGGACGGCACTGGCCCGGCGATGGCGAAGCCGGCCTCTTCCAGGATTGCGCGGTGCTCCTCCGCGACCAGCCATTCATCTTCGACGACAAGGATACGAGATGCAGTCACGTTTCGCTCTCCCGATGATCAAACGGAAACTCAATCCGCAAGCTCAAACCATCGGAACCGAAAGATGTTTCAAAATTTCCGCCAAGCCGATACTCAATTTCGCCTTTCACCAACGAAAGACCAAATCCCGTCTTCTCAGGCGGACTGACAGCGGGACCGCCGCTTTCTAACCATTCGAGCTGAAAACCGTGATCCGACGCCGACCAAGTCACGGACACCACGCCGTTTGGCACGGACAAGGCGCCATATTTTCCAGCATTCGTGGCAAGTTCATGGATCACCATGCCAAGCGACAGGCCCTGCTGAGGCTTGAGCCGAATGTCCTCGCCTGTGGTGTTGATGCGTTCCAGCCCGAACGGCTCGACTTCCTGCCGCACGATTTCCTCGACCGAGACCTCTTTCCAGCTTTCGCGCGAGAGCACTCCGTAGGCCCGCGCCATGGCGCGCAGGCGACCGATGAGCGCTTCGGCGAAAGCCTCCGAAGAGGGAGCATTTTTCAGGGTCTGACTGGCAATGCTGACCGTAACAGCCAGCATGTTCTTGACCCGATGGTTGAGTTCCGAGATCAATACCCGCTGGTGGGCTTCGGCTTCAGCCATGGTCGTCACATCGACAAAGGTCACCACCACGCCCTGGATTTTCCGCGCGCTGTCGCGGTAGGGGATCAGCCGCACGAGATAGTGGATGCCGTTGCTATCGCGCGGCAGCTGGTGCTCGATCATCTCGCCGGCCCTGAAAACCTGGGCAATATGGTCGCGCAGGTGCGGATAATCGAGCCGGCTGGCAAGATCGGTCAGCGGTCTTCCGATGTCGGTCGGCAGCAAGTTGAAGAACGAAGACGCCGCCGGCGTGAAGCTGCGGATAACCAGCTTGGTATCGAGAAAAACAGTCGCGATCTGTGTGCTCTCGAACAGGTTCTTCAGATCGCTGTTGGCACGATCGAGATCCTCGATCTTGGAAACCAGTTCGGCATTGATGGTGTTCAATTCCTCATTGAGGGACTGCATTTCTTCCTTGGAGGCCTCGAGCTCCTCATTGGAGGACTGGGCTTCTTCGTTGACCGAGACGAGTTCCTCATTGGAGGATTTCAACTCCTCCAACGCGGTCTCATATTCTTCGATCGTCGATTGCAGGCGCTCGCGCGTATCGCGGAGCTCGCGTTCGAAATCAGCAATCCCAGATGCCACCGGCTGTCGAACCTTTAGAGCCTCCAGCCGCGGCTGCGGCTGGCCCACCGGCTCGAACAGGACGAGAAACAGCGGCTCGCCGCTGCCGCGATCAGTCAAGGGCTCGATCGTCAATGTGACGAATTGGACACGATCTTCATCTTCTTCAATGGCTATCGCTTCGCGCACAACCGTGCGCCGGCCCTCGGCGGCTTCCCGCAAAGCGCCGCGCAATTCCAGACGCAGGCCGCTGCGTGCCATTGTGAGCAATTGTCTGCTCGGCACCCCTTGCGGCGGCTCGAGATATTTGCCGGTTCGGACCGAGTAATAGACGACATCTCCATCACCATTGACGACGACGTGAGCCGGAGCGAAGCGTTCGAGAACCTGCGCTTCAACGGTTTGCCTTAGGGAATAAGACAAGCCGCGGCGGGCATGTGTGTCATTGGCGCTGGAAAAGTTGGTTGCAGGCGCAGCATTCAACAAGATCGGCAGCCGCGGCGGCGCCGAATGTTCTCGTGCCTTGAAGATCCGTTGTTTCTTGTCGACCGGTGCAAACAGGTCGGCATGCTGGCTTATGCTTTCGGAGGTGCCAAGGAACAGATAGCCACCGGGCTTCAGCGAATAGTGGAAGGTCGGAATAACCTGCTTTTGCACATCGGGGCCGAAATAGATCAGGAGGTTCCGGCACGACACCATGTCCATGCGCGAGAAGGGTGGATCGCGGATGACGCTGTGCGCCGAGAAGATGCAGAGATCACGTACGCTCTTGCTCAAGATGAAACTTGTGCCGTCATTGCTGAAGAAGCGTTCGCGACGTCCAGGCGAAACGCCCGCAAGCAATGACTCCGGATAGCGCGCCGAACGTGCGATGCCCAGCGCCGCGTCATCGATGTCCGTGGCGAAAATCTGGATGCGCGGCACAGCCGAAAGTGTATCCATATGCTCGCGCATCAGCATTCCGATCGAGAAGACTTCCTCGCCGGTTGCGCAGCCGGGCACCCAGACGCGGATCGTATCGTTGGCGTCCTTGCCTTCGAAAAGTTTGGGGATGATGGTTTCTTCCAGGGTCTTGAAAGCGTCCGTGTCGCGGAAGAAATTTGTCACGTTGATCAGCAGGTCGCGAAACAGCGACCGCACTTCCTCCGCATTTGAACGAAGCAACTCTATATAGGCATCGATCGCGGTGTTCTGCGTTATTTGCATGCGTCGCCTGACGCGACGCAAGAACGTCTTGGCCTTGTAGCCCGAGAAATCATGTCCCGAATGGCTGCGCAGGATCGCGTAGATTTCCTCCTGGCCCTTGCGGAGTTTCAAAGCACTGGCCTTGCCATCGTCAGCTTCAAGCTCGTCGAGCAGTTCAAAGCTGTGGGCAAATTCCATGAGTTTCGCACCCATCTCATCGGCTGGGATGGCGATATCGATCAGACCGGAACTGATCGCGCTGCGCGGCATGTCGGGATTGCTCGGACCCGACTCGTCGGAGAGTTGCGCCAGCGTCAGGCCGCCATTCTCCTTGATTGCCTTGATGCCCAACGTACCGTCGGAATCGCCGCCCGACAGGACGACGCCGACGGCGTATTCGCCCTGATCCTCGGCCAGCGCGCTGAAAAAGATATCGATGGGCTTGCGCTCCCTGGACACGGAATTCGGTTGGCGCAGCTTTAGGCTGGAATTTTCGATGGTGAGGATCGCGTTGTGCGGCATCACGTAGACGGTGTCAGGATGGATACCCATTCCATCTTCAGCGACACGAACCGGAATTCCGGTGTAAAGCGCAATCACTTCGTGCAGCAGACTTTCCCGTTCGGGGCTGAGATGCGTGACGATCACGAACGCCATCCCGCTCGAAGACGGCATCCCGCGAAAAAATCCCTCCATGGCGGCAATGCCGCCCGCAGAGGCGCCAATACCGACTATGGGGAACCTCGGCAGCTTTTGCATCAATTGTCCTGCTTCAGTGAAATGCAACGCGGCAGCGCTGATTTCGATCCAATGTGTAAACCGTTCCTGGTCGAATTCCCATCCCGCACCGCCGATAGCCACGGAACCGATGGACGCGACCGCCGTTTAAAGCCCGGAGGGCTGCTATGTTATTAGGCATGCGAATTCTGCTCGTCGAGGACGAATTCTTGCTGGCAAGCGAACTTGCCTCCTATTTCAGCGATTGTGGGGCGACCGTTTTGGGGCCGGTGTCGTCAGTCAGCCGGGCTCGACGATATATCGATTCAGCGGATGGGGCGGTGCTGGACATCGACCTCAACGGTGAGACTGTTTTTCCCCTCGCCGATGAGCTGACGGACAGAGGCATCCCGTTCGTATTCTTCTCCGGAAACGATCAGATCACCCTACCGGAGCGGTTCCGGTACACCCAAAACCTCTCCAAGCCGGCCGGGTTCAGGACGGTTGCCGGGATCCTCGCCGCGCAGTCAACAGCGCTTGGTGAAGACAATGTTTTCCGCGCTCTTCCAAAACTGAGGCTGTCCGCCCGGCTGTTGTTAGGCGACCCACAAGCGGCCGATCGCCTCGTCGAACGGACATTGAAGGCGGCGCTGGAGGAGCGGTTGTCGACGCGGCATGACCTTCCCTTGAGCGAATGGCTCAATACACTCATGGAGGAGGTGCTCCGCAACGACAGGTCTGGAATCATGAATTAAGATTGTCCGATAGTTTGCCGCAGGCCGCCCTGTCGACCGCCCCCGCCACGGTACCCTTCCCCAAGAGCGCTTCGCTTCGTCTTGCAAATACGGCCGCATTCCTGCTAGAAATCCTCGTGGCCAAACCTCCGCAAACCAAACCTGACTCATTTCGCGATCCTGTTGAGGGCGACGCACTCGCAGCGCTGCTCGACGAAATCGCGGAAGAGGAAACACCTGAACGGCTGTTGAAACTCGCCCTTGAGCTGCAGCAGCAACTGCTGTTGTCAAAGCAGCTGAAAAATCCCAACTGAACGGCCTGCAGCTAGGCATCTTGATTTGCCTCGAGCTCCACGATGGCGTCATCGCCTCGTTCGCCAGACCCCTGCTGCGGTAATCTTTCAGCGCTCGATGTGGGCGAAAGCCCAGTCTCAATAGCTCAGCCGTTCTGCCCCCAGAAGCCCTGATCCCATCATGGCGCCGATGAGACGACCTGGAAAATCAGAGCCGACTTGGGTCGCAGCCCAAGGTCGATCACTGCTGCCCTGGCATCTCGGTATTTTCTTGCGGGTTCTTTTTAACGCCGGGCGCGGGTGATGTCTCGGCGGGGGCATTGCCGCCTTGGTTCTGTTCCGGGGTGCGCTTTACTGGCGATGTCTGCCACGATCCGCCTGAAAGGGGTATGAACACAAAGAAGGCTAGCAGGGCGACGAAGATCACAGCCGCAATGACGACGCCCCACCCGAGTACATTTCGGGTGCCACGCTGTTCTTCCTTCCGGGACACATGCTCCGTCATCACTGGACTCCTTTGTGTCATTCGATGAAGTACAAATTTATCGTGCAGATCGACCGCACGGTCTGCTCTTCCCCGGCGCCGGCCACCGGCACAGCTGAAGAAAGCTGAAGCTAATCTTCTCCAGCTTTTCGGCTGCCTGGTTTGGCGACCCGCTTTGGCGTTTCCGGCACTGCCGGTTTCCGCTCGGGTGCAGGCGGATTGACCGCCTCATGCGCCAAACGGGCTTTGCGCAATCGCGCCGTTTTCTCTTCCCGCGCTTTACGCTCGGCTTCCATTACTCCTTGTGCGTAGAGGGTGGCTCGTGCGTCTCTGTCGTTTGCGGATCCACTGGCCGCCATAGTCAGCCCTCCGCCTTGTAATTTCTTGCTTCCTTCTTGGCGCCGTCTTTGCCGTGCTCGGCTGCAAGCTCTTTGGCCTGCCCGGGTGACACGTCGGTGACTTCGGCCAACTTGATTGCCTCTTTTTCAGAGAGATCACTGTCCTTTCGCGTGGGGTTCCTTGTCATCGCAGATCTCCTATCAGAGCCCAAACGACCGGACCGGCGGTGTGTTCCGTGGAACCTTCGATAGTCCACCGATTGAGGCGGGCTATCGCGCTTCCGGCAACGAGCGAAAAGTTTCTGATGCGGGCTGACAAGGTACATGATCAGCTTCAAGGCCTTCGAACTGCTAGGCAAGCCGGGTTATGGCCGGGCTATGACCGTGTGGGACGCGTGACACACGGACGGATTCAGGCATCGATGCCAGGCGCTAGTTCTCGCCCGCGAGCGTGGCGAGAAATGACCGCCGCCATTCTGCTGCGTCATTGCGCCTGATGCGCTTGAGCAGTGCACTATGCCTTGCAATTCTTTCCTCAAGCGGCATCGCGAGCGCTTTTGCGATCGCATCGGCAACCTCGTCGACCGCATACGGGTTCACGATCAAGGATTCGGCAAGTTCTTCGGCCGCACCTGCAAAACGCGACAAAATCAGCACTCCGGGGTCGGCTTCGTCCTGCGCGGCTATGTATTCCTTGGCTACGAGGTTCATTCCGTCACGCAGGGGTGTGACCAATCCGACCTGGCTAGCGCGCAACAGGCCAGCAAGCCGAGAGCGTGATACGGCACGGTGGATGTAGCGGATCGGGGTCCAAGCCAAATCCGCGTATCTTCCGTTGACCGCGCCGGCGGTTGCTTCAAGCTGGGCCCTGATGTCGGCATAGGCGCTGACCTCCTCGCGCGTCGGCGACGCAATCTGCAAATAGGTTGCCGCCCGCTCGTGTTCCGGATGCCTTTCCAAAAGACGCGCGAAAGCCTGCATGCGGCCGGGAAGACCCTTGGAGTAGTCCAGTCGATCGACGCCGATGATTTGCTTGAGACCCAGAATCTGGCGGCGCATGGAATCGATCTGCACATCCTCCGCCGCCTCATTGGCCATGCGTGCGATTGAATCGACGTCGATGCCGATCGGAAAACACCTCGACAACACCGTGCGGCCGTTCATCTCAGCCGAACCATTGATATCAAAAGTAATGGAGTTGGCCGCCTGCACTGAGCGCCGGAAATTCCCCACGTCCGTTTCGGTCTGGAACCCCACGACGTCATATTGAAGCAGGTCATCGATGAGTTCTTCATGGTCGGGCGTGGCTACAAACAGGTCAGGCGGCGGGAACGGTATGTGAAGAAAGAAACCGATCCGATTCCGGACTCCCAGCCGCCGCAACTGGGCGGCCAAGGGGATAAGGTGGTAGTCGTGAACCCACACCAGGTCGTCGTTGCCCGACAGCAGTCCTGCGAGCGCCTTCGCGAACCGCGCATTGATCTGCCGGTAGGCGTGTAGAAACTCTGCCCGGTGGTTCACCAGGTCGAGTCGGTAATGAAAAAGTGGCCACAGCGTGCTGTTGGCATAGCCATTGTAATAGAGCGAATACTCCTCATAGGGCAGGGTAAGCGCGGCCGTCTCGATCTTTCCCACCCGTTCCAAGCGGATCAGCGGTTCGTCGCTCGCGGCGTAGTCCTGATACTCGGCGCTTGCTCCTAGCCACAGGCCTCCACGCTCGGCCAACGCATCCCCGATGCCTACAGCAAGTCCGCCGGCTTGCGACAGATCGCGAATGTTCCCCAGCCTGTTCGAGACGACAACCAGACGACGCGGGATGGCGCGATCGCCAGTTAGCTTAGCCTCCCCACCTAAAGCGTCGCGCTCAAGGGGATCACCAACCGTTTGCGAGGCCTCGTTGAAAATTTCATCCGGTCGCTGCAACAAGAGCAAATCCTGAGCGTGAAGATCGCTTGGGGAACGGTCCGCGCGTGCGATTGTTCCCGACGTAAGTGTCCAGCCGGACTCGCTGGATCACATTCTCGGCCCGCTCGGCGCCTTTTTCAGCGGCTCTCGCAGGATCGTCGTCGGACGCACCGGTGATGAGACCCCGATCCAGCACGCCGAGCAGCCGCTTTGGCGACGGCCGGACTTACCGCTTTGGTATTCATGCTGCCGGATCCCCTGCCCTGTCATATCAACTCCCCACCTTGGCAAACGCCCCAAGTGACCAAACCGTCAGTCCACCTCGATTACCTTGCGCGTCGGCTTTCGTTGGCGGGGCGGCTGCTTTGCGGCTACGGGCGCGGGCGGGGTCTGCGCTATCGATGCCTCCAACAACTGTCGCTGTTCTCTAAGCCGCGCCGTCTTGGCTTCCCTGGCATGCCGCTCCGCTTCCAACAGCAACTTGGCTTCTCGATCCGCCCTCTCGATCTTTTCCCTGTCGACGCGTCGTGTTTTCAAGGTCGCCTCCTTTGGTCAGACGGCGAACAAAGTGCGGACCTGAAAAAATGTTCCCAACAAATTAAGGCCTGATCTGCCTCAAATGATATTGACCAGCAGCCCGCCGGTTGCGCGCATCTGCGGCTCTGTGACGTCCAAAGGAACTGCTTGCCGTCCGCGGCGTTACGCCACCACGCTGGCCGGAAGATTACCATGGACGACAAACCCCGAACGACGATCAGAAAACCGGCCCGGATTGATCGAGGGCATTGCTTTTGCGGAGCCATCACAGCTGAATTCAGTGGCGATCCCTTTTGGATTTGTTTCGACCACGACGATGACTGCCGACGAGCGATCGGCAGCCCACTGACGATCTGGATTGGCTATCGTCCGGATCAGGTCGATTGGCTCGGCTCCAAACCAAAAACATTTTCGAAAACCAGGGGCGTCGTGCGCTCCTTCTGTTCGGAATGTGGCACCTCGATTGGGTACACCGATGAAGGCTTGCCAAATGAGTTCTACATCTCGATCGGATTCATGGACGCGCCCGAGAAGTTCCATCCCCAAGCTCAAGCCTATTGGGAAATGCGGCTGCCGTTTATCAGGATGGATGACGGTTTGCCTCGCGTCGAGGGCTACACCCGAGCGCGCGACCCCACCCTGGGCAATCCCAGAGACCGGTGAGGCAGGAGGTTGGACTTTGGGCCTCGTACCTGCAAGCCAGCGCGAACCGAGGTCGTCATGCGGCGAGCTTCGCTGAACCAATCCGTTTGATGGCACTGCTGATCGACCGTTCGCCATCGTCGTAGTCAGCCCAGGCGACGGTCTTTTTCAGGTGGCCCGGGACCGTGCGAACGGTGTATTTTTTCGGATCGAGATCCGCCTTCACCTGACTCCAGGTCAGCGGCATGGATACAGTCGCGCCTTCCCTGGCGCGAGGGGAGAGAGGGGCGACGGCTGTCGCCATGCGATCATTCCTGAGATAGTCGAGAAAAATCCGGGATGTCCGCAGCTTCTTGGCCATGTTGACGAGGTAGAGATCCGGGCTATCTGCCGCCATCTGGATGCAGACGGCCTTTGCGAAGGCCTTGGCCTCGGCCCATGTCGTCTTGCTGCGTTCGGCCGCCAATGGCGTCACGACATGCAAGCCTTTGCCGCCCGTGGTTTTGCAGAAGCTCACCAAGCCCAGATCTTCGAGACGATCGCGCATTTCCTTGGCTGCCGCGACCACCTTCGCAAAAGGGACTTCCGGACCGGGGTCAAGGTCGAAGACAAGTCGGCCAGGTATTTCGGGATGACCCGGCTGGCAATTCCAGGGGTGAAGCTCAAGGCCGCCTATCTGGGCGATCGCGGCCAGACCCTCGACGCGGTCGATTTGCAGATACGGTTTGTGGTCGCCGAAGACTTTTACCAGTTCCAGCAGATTGGATGTGCCTGGCATTGCGTGGCGCTGGAAAAACTGCTCGCCGGCGTAGCCATCCGGCGCACGCACGAGTGAACAGGGACGACCTTTGATATGTCTGATCATCCAGGGGCCAACGGTCTCGAAATATTCTGCAAGATCGAGCTTGTCGACGGGCTGACCGTCGCCGGCATTCGGCCAAAGCGGCTTGTCCGGCTTGGAAATGATGACGCCCATGACAACCGGGCTTTTTCCTGTCTTGCCAGTCACCTTGGCAGGGTCGGCAATCGGCGTCTCTTGAGGATCGGCTGGACGCTCGGCCTCGACGTCTTTTGCGGGCTTGTCTTCACGCAGGCCTTTGAAGGCGGCCTGCCGGATATTGCCACCCCCGGTCCAGCCGGCGAACTCGATTTCCGCGACCAATTCCGGCTTCGTCCAGAAGACGGTTGAATTCCTTTTCGGTGCGCCATCGCCGGTAAACGGCGACGTCGCGGCTTTCATCTCCTGCAGCCTGGGCATCAGCTGCTTGACCTTTGCCTCGCTGAATCCGGTCCCCACACGGCCGATATAGGCGAAATGTTCACCGCGATTGACGCCGACGAGCAATGACCGGAATTTGCCGTTGGTCGTCGACCAGCCGCCGATGACCACCTCATGCCCGGCGCGGCATTTCGATTTGGCCCAGGTGTCGGTCCTCCCCGAAACATAGGTCGCATCGGCCTTTTTGGAGACAATCCCCTCAAGCGACAGGCGACAGGCAGAACGCAGCACCGCGTCGCCGCCATTGCTGAAGTGCTCGACATAGCGGATGAGATTTTGCTCGCCGCGATCGACTTCGCCGAGCATCTCGCTCAGACGTTCCTTCCGTTGTGAGAGAGGCATCTTTCGCAGATCGACGCCATTTGCGAAGAGCAGGTCAAAGGCAAAGTAGATCAGATCCTTCGTCCGGCGCTCCGACAGCGCTGCCTGCAGTGCGGCAAAATCGGGCGCCCCGTTCTCGCCAAGCGCTACGATCTCGCCGTCGATGATGACATTGGGAAGGCTGGCGGCCTCCTTTGCGATGGCGCCAAATTTCTCCGTCCAGTCAAGACCCTTGCGGGTCTTAAGGGCGATGTCCTTGTCTTCCACGCGCAACTGGACGCGATAACCGTCAAACTTGATTTCGTGAACCCAGTTCGTCCCGGCCGGCGGCCGGGAGAGCGTCGCGCAAAGCTGTGGTGGGATGAAGTCGGGCATCTTCGCCGCTGAGGCAGGACCGGCTCGCTTCGGCCGCGGAGCAGGCATTGCCGACCTGGCGGCGCGCTCGTCGGCCGCATGGCCGCGCTTGCTGTCCCAAACGGCATCCGCATCGGCCAACGATGAACCTTTCATCATGAACGGCTTCGGACCTGCCCCCTTCCCCGCTGCAATCCTCTCCATGCTCCGACCCGAGGCGACGGATCGATCCTGAGCCAGCACCGCATCGCCATTGCCCTCTGTCGCGTATTTGTCGCGGTGTTTTATCAGCAGCCAGTTGGTCCGCTTCCCGCCATTGCGGTCATGCTTCATGCGCACGAGGACGAAGCTTCCATGCAGGCGCTTGCCCTGCAGCGTGAATTTCAGGTCGCCTTTTTCCAACGCCTTTTCGGGAGACATGGCGCCTTCCGGTTCCCAATATCCGCGATCCCACAACTGCACCGTGCCGCCACCATATTGTCCTTGGGGAATCGTGCCTTCGAAGTCGCCGTACTCCAGCGGGTGATCCTCAACCTCCACGGCAAGTCGTTTGTCGTGAGGATCCAGTGATGGACCTTTGGTCACAGCCCATGATTTGAAGACCCCGCCAAGCTCGAGGCGAAGATCATAGTGCAGCCGCGTGGCCGCGTGTTTTTGGATGACGAACCGGAGTCGGTTCGAACCCGCAATCGAGCTTTCGCCGCTGGGCTCTTTCGTCTTCGCGAAATCCCTTTTGGCCCGGTAGGTGGAAAGCTCGCCCGTTTTCATGGAAGTGCCCCGACTAATGACGCAACGCCGAACTCAACGCAGTGGGTGAGATTTGGTTCGGTTCATAGCCGAGACGGCGCCGATGCTGCTTTTCCGCTTCAGAGTGGCATCGCCGTCAAATGTAGGCATTCACGGAGATTACACGTGATGTCGTCACCGCTGACGTTAAGGTTCCTTGGTTTGCCCAACCATTTTTGCAAGCTCTGGAAATGGTGGGATGTCCAGTTCGCCTTGCGCGTTGTTTGCGATCTGCAGAAGCCGGATCGGGAAGCAGATCGCGTCACGGTTGGCCGGTGACATATCTTCGTAGGTCCGCTCGTCACTTGTCATGGACGCCTCTGCCTTTCGCAGGGCGGTATCGATCTCGTCAATTGACAGCAGACCTTTGTGAACGAGCAGATTGTTGATTGACGCGACCGCCATCATCAACCCTTCAAGCTGAAGATTGGCAACGTTCATGGCTTGACCGTGTTTCCGCCGCCCGGCCTCGCCGGGGCGTTCTGGCCATCGGATTGGTGCGTCTTGTCATCCACCTCATTGACTGGCCGCGTCAGACCGACCCCACTCTTGGGTTTCTTGTTGCCGGCCGCATCCTGAGAGAACGCATCCGAAGGATCAGGACCTGTTCTAGCCGGGTACTTCGTTGCGCCGGTCTCGCGACGGTTTTCATTATCAGGCATTTTTGATCACTCCAATCGGATGACCGATAACCATTACGAGCCCGGCGAGTTCCGGCGCCGCATGGAACATTTCTGGCCGTTCGTGCAGAGACAAGCGGGCGTGTCTCTGCAATCGCGCCTCGCGCACTGGCGGCAGGTCTCGCTTTCGTTGCCGACAGCACTAGGTTGCTCATGAGGCAAAAGGAATTCCCCATGCGGGTGGCACGCGAGGCCTGGGTTCTTGGCAAGGAGAGCATCCTCGGATTCATCAACGACAATGCCCTCAGCCACGGTGCGGCGATGGCGTTCTATGCCGTTACGTCCCTGGCCCCGATCTTGTTGATCGTTGTTGCGATTGCTGGACTTGTCTTTGGGCATGAAGCAGCTCAACTCGCTCTGTCGGCCGAAATCGCAGGCGTGATGGGATCGCAAACCGGCGACCTTCTGCGCAGCACCATCGAAAGCGCTTCTCACAGAACCGCCGGCACTCTTGCCACCTTGGTGGGCATCGTCACCCTCTTCGTGACAGCCTCCGGGGTGTTTGGCGAAATGCAGCTTTCGCTCAACACAATCTGGAAGATTGAGCCACCACCCATGTCTGTGTCGCGATTGGTGCGGGCGCGGGCGGCCAGCCTGGGTCTGGTTGCAGCGTTGGGATTTCTACTGCTTGTCTCGTTGGCGGCGAGCGCCGCCATTTCCGCACTTGGCGCTGCCATCAACGCCCATCTGCCGTTCGGCACGATCATTCTCGCGTCGATAAACGGCATTGTATCGTTCGTGCTGATTTCCGCTCTGTTTGCCGCGATCTTCAAGATCCTGCCGGACCGGTCGCTCGCTTGGCGCGATGTCGCAATTGGCGCGGCAGTGACCGCTTTGCTCTTCACCATCGGCAAGTCGCTGATTGGCTGGTATATCGGAACCAGCGCGATCGCATCCTCCTATGGCGCGGCGGGTGCACTGCTGGTCGTGCTGCTTTGGGTTTACTATTCGTCTGAGATATTCCTGCTCGGCGCCGAGTTCACGCGGGCCTATTCCGTCCGTCTCGGCAGTCGGTCCGACCTTCAACCGATAGTGGAGGCAGAGAGCCCGTCGCGACAGACATCGAACCCTGGGCCAACCATCCAGCGCGAGGTGCAGGCCTGGATTGTGATCACGGGTTTGCTGACCTTCGTGGCGACACGGGTCTGGCCATCGCGGCGATCTTAGCTGCTTCCCACCAATTCTGTTTCTTTGGAACGCAACCCGGACACCGGAATTGCATAGGAACAGGAGGTTGCCCATGCCAAATTCCGCTTTGAGACGACAGTATCCGGCCAGACTACCGCTCTCGAGGAAGAGCTAGCGAGTGCGGAGATGGCCAGTCCGAGAGCAATAGAGATGGCGCGCGTAGCGGTGGCGGCGGATCCTGGGTCAGGAACCAAGCAATCGGGATCGACTATCAAGGTCTACGATGAAGCCGGATACCTGGTCGCCACAGTCAATTTTTCCGACGTGTTGCCGAGTGATCCGGACGCCGGACAGCATGGGATTGGCGACGCGGTTGTCGAAGAACCGGGTGTGATGCGGTCTGGCTGACCCGTGGTAGATCAGGGTTTCACGTTTCGCTCACGCGATCCCCGGCAGGGCAATTCGCTGAGATCGCGAGGTCCTCGGCCATCATCAGATGCTAGAGCTGAGATTCGATCGGGAGGTGACGGACGAAGACCGCCAGGATACGGCGAAAAAATCCGGCTTCTGGTTCATGCGTATAGTCCTGAATCTTGCCTTCGCCGCATCCATGCCAATGCAGAACATTGTGCTTCAGTTCGAGCCGATAGCTTGTTTCCGGAGATATTTCCGATTGGAATCGATGCCGCAGCTCGGCGACCAATTTCGGATCCTCAAACAGCACGCCCATTTCCGAGTTCAAGGACACTGACCGTGGATCGAAATTGAAGGAACCGACGAAGCCGATATTGTCGTCGACGGTGAAAGCTTTCGTATGCAGACTGGCGCCCTTCGAGCCAAACACCGAGATTGCGGAGCGCCGGTTGAACGGCTGAAGCTCGAAAATATTGACGCCATTCCTCAGCAGCCGCTTGCGATAATTTGCGTAAGCGCCATGGACTGCGGCGACGTCCGTGGCGGCCAGGGAATTGGTCAGAACCGAAACGTCAACACCGGCGCCGACAAGGTCCAGCAAGATCGCTGTGCCCCTTTTGCCGGGGATGAAATAGGGCGACACAATTTCCAGACACCCGCGCGTGGATTGGATGATCGGACGCAGCTCTTTCATAAGCCAGCTGCGACGTCTCCAACCACGAACCTTCTCCGGCGGATCGGAAATGACCCGCACGCCATCCACCCAATGAACGTCGTTGCTGGCCGCAATAAACTCCGTGATCGAGCCCCGGTTGCCGATGCCGTTCAAGAATTTGGGATCGGGGCCGGTATCGCTTCCTTCAAGCCATTTGGCATGCTCATGCTCAGCCACTGATCCCAAGGTTTTGATTGGCTTGGCTTCATTGCAAGCCCAGAAGGCATCGAATATCGCCGCGGTTTGCCGTACCGCAGGCCCCAGGAGCAGCAGATCGAGGTCCCGGAAATTGGTTTCTGCCGCATCGAAATAGGCATCGCCAACATTCCGACCGCCGACAATGGCAAATTTGTCGTCAACGATCCAAGCCTTGTTGTGCATCCGTCGCGTCAATGCAAAGAGCCGCAACAGCACTTCCACACCACGCATGATCCGGCCGCGCCTGATACCGCTCGGATTGAACAACTTCAATTCGATGTTTGGATGGTTGTTCAGCGCCAGATATGCCGCATCATTTTTACGCGGATTGACGTCGTCAAGGAGCATGCGCACCCGAACACCGCGCTCAGCAGCTCGAAAAACCTCGCGAAGCAGCAAGCGGCCGGTGTGGTCATCATGCCAAAGGTAATACATCAGGTCGAGGCTGCGCTCAGCGCTCCTTGCCGCCAGCACGCGCACAGCGAAAGCGTCATAATTGTCCGAGACAAGCAGCAAGCCGCTCTTGCCGGTTTTGATGTTGTCGTCTGCGGTTCGCGAAAGTGATACGTCCATAAAAATTGCCACCTTTGGACGGTGCTCGCTGCCATCCCGCTCAAATCATAGCTAGAACCATTCTGAGGTATTCTGGTTGCATACGCATTGTCCAATCACCCAATTGCTGGATGCAAGCAGGGCCAGCAATCAAGCGGCTGCAGAGCGGTCAGGAGGCTTGAGAGGCGTTGCCCCGACTGCTCTGCTGCCGCCGCGGAACTTGCGTCTCCTGCAGTCAGACCGCACGACCGTTGGCGGGAGCCCGATGGCGTGCGCCCCGCCGCGGCTCTTCGACGAGAATGACGTGGTCGTTGTTCTCAGTGAAGCGCAGGACCCTTTAAATTTAGATATCTCCATTATCCCGGAACCGGGTTCGGGTTTCCGAGTTAAGAAAATGCTCGCGACGGGCAATTTTCAACAGAGGAGACGGCACAATGCCCACTGCCAAGAAAGCCAATGGCAACAACAAGGACCTGGAGGACCTTTTCCTCGATGGCCTCAAAGACATCTACTATGCCGAGAAGAAAATTCTGAAAGCCTTGCCGAAGATGGCCAAAGGCGCATCCGAAGAGCAAGTTTCGGCAGCATTCGAGAAGCACCTCGCTGAAACCGAGGGGCAGGTCGAACGTCTGGAGGAGGTCTTCGAGATTCTCGGCGCGGCCGCGCGCGGCAAAACCTGCCCGGCGATCGACGGCATCCTGGAGGAAGGATCTGAAATCCTTCAGGAGTACAAGGGTTCGACTTCGCTCGATGCAGGGCTCGTCGGTGCCGCGCAAGCCGTGGAGCACTATGAGATTGCCAGGTATGGAACCCTGATTGCCTGGGCTACGACGCTCGGCAAGGATGACGTGGTTGCGCTCCTCAATGCGACACTTGAGGAGGAGAAGGCCACCGACGAGGCGCTGACTGCCCTCGGTGAAGCCGGCGTCAACGAACGAGCGGCAGAACGGAAAGCGGCTTGATTGATCGCCTACCCAACCGCCTCGGCGACCTATGTGCCGAGGCGGTCCCGGGAGATGAAGGACATGATCACGCATATCTATAAAGGACTGGAATGTTTCCTGCTTGAGTGTTCGGCCGCGCTGGTCAGGCGCCGCGCCCTTGGTGGTTCGCGCAGCGATCCTCGGCAGTTGCGAGAACAGCGCAGAGATGAGTTCAGGGCCCGCAAAGGCGCCGAATGAGCGCCAAGATGGAGAGTCGGATGGGCTTCTTTGGAAAATATTTCTCAGGACTGTTGAGCAAGAAATCGACTGACGGCAAGGGGAGCGGCGATATGCGTAAAGCTACCGGCGCGGGTCCGGCGATTGCCGCGCATTCCAAAGATGCAAAGACATCCGCTGCTTCCGGTCAAAGCACCAATGCTTCGAGCAAAAATGCAGATGGACGATGACAAAAGGCAAGATTTGGCTACCGACCCTATGTCGCATCGAAGCGGCGCAAAGACGTTAAATCGTCGAGATGACCCGCATCGCAACCTTCAACGTCAATGGCGTCAACGGCCGACTGCCAGTGCTTCTCAAGTGGCTTGGCGAAACCGGCTATGACATCGTCTGCCTTCAAGAACTGAAGACCTCTGACGAAAAATATCCCGTCGATGCGATTAGAAACGCCGGCTATGGCGCAATCTGGCACGGACAGAAGTCCTACAATGGCGTGGCAATCCTCGCTCGCGGGATTGAGCCGCTGGAACGTCGTCGAGGTCTGCCGGGCGATCCCGACGATTCGCACAGCCGCTACATCGAGGCAGATGTGAATGGGCTTGTTGTCGGCTGCCTGTATTTGCCCAATGGCAATCCAGCGCCGGGGCCGAAGTTCGACTACAAACTTCGCTGGTTCCAACGTTTGATCACCTATGGCCAGGTGCTGCTCGGCGATAGCTCACCGACCATCCTGTGCGGCGACTATAACGTCGTTCCAGGCTCGATCGACGCGGCGGTGCCGGGGCGCTGGGTTGGCGATGCCGTTTACTTCCCCGAGAGCCGGAGCGCGTACGCCGAAATGCTTGCTCAGGGCTGGATCGATGCCGTCCGTCGCATTCATCCAGAAAAGGGAATTTACACCTATTGGAACTTCTCCTACCGCGGCGGGTACGATCGGAGTTCCGGGCTCCGGATGGACCATCTCTTGCTGAGTTCATCCCTATTGGATCGCCTGAAGAATGCCGGAGTAGATGCCGAAACGCGTGCATGGGACAAGCCGAGCGATCATGCGCCAGCCTGGATAGAACTTGATTGAGCTTCCTCGGCAAGGAGCCTGAAGACCTGGTGGCGCTCCTTCGTGATTAGATTTGGCCGCATGTCTATCGCCAACAATGAGGACTGCCGGCGCCAAGCGATTCAAAGGACGCAATGATGACAAACACTCAAAAGGAAGCTGAACTGATTGCGCGCCTTGCACGCCAGCATGGCGTCACTGATGGCGCTGTCATGGCTGTCCTTGAGGCGTTGCGGCGTGGTGGTGGAACCATGGCCCAGTTCAGCCACGTCGACTTCGGAGGAATGTCACAATGGTCCTCCGGCATCACGATGGTCGGCGACATGTTCGATGACAGCCTCAAGGCGAAGCTCAACACTATCGCGGCGGAGCTCTCGGCCTACCTGCGCGATCATCCCGCCAAGCCACAACGCGACGACACGAGCTATCGTTCTGCAGCTATGGCCCACGCCGGCTCATGGTGGCCTGAGGAGTTTGGGAGCCCATCTGCCGCTGGTTCTCAAAACAATATGCGCTACGCAGCGTTTCCTGAGCAAAGCCGCCTGGTCATCGACGATCATGGAAAGATGGAGATTTATGACACAGGCGACCATCGCATATCCGGTGTTTCGCAGAGCCAGAGCACGGACTCCACCCTGACCTTTGTCAGCCAGCACGGCGTGGTCCGCGTATCTGATCTCAAGCGCGTATCTGCGACGTAGGTCAGGGCCGCTTCAATGCAGACAGTCACGCTCATCGGCTATCTCGCGACCGTCTGCTCGATGAGCAGTTTCACCCCGCAAGCCTGGAAAATCATCAGGACACGAGAGACAAGCGGCATCTCCGCACCGATGTATGCCATCACTGTGTTGGGCTTCGCCTTGTGGCTGGCCTTCGGCATCATGAAGGCAGAGTGGCCGATCATAATCACGAATGGCGTCTGTCTCCTGCTGTCAGCCTTCATTCTCACAATGACAGTCCTGCCGCAGGCTGAGAAAGACGCAGTTGCCAAGGCTTTCGACCCCGACGACTAAAGCGCGTCGCGTTTGAACGGACTCAGAAAACGCGCGCTTTGGGTCTTTGTTTTATGCATCTCGTCGTCTCAAAACCGGAGCCACTTTTGAGCGACATGCATTAGCGCTTCCAACTTTTCAGAAGCGGACCTTGGCTACCATATGCAGGATCCTTGCGCGGACGCCCCACCTTGGGGATGGTTGCGAGCGCATCGCTATGCTGATCCTTGCTCCTACATTCGTCATAAGTCCCAAACGGAGGATACGCGCCGACAACCAAAAAATCATCGGATGCCGAGAGGCATTGGTGCCCGGTGCCTGCCGGGAGGACCGCGACGTCGCCAGCCTTCAGCGACAGCGTTCGTCCTTTCTTGCCCCCAAACCGGACTTCAGCATTTCCGCGGGCAATGCCCAGAACCTCGTGTATTTGCGAATGATAGTGAACGTAATCATAGATGCCGTTTCGCCAGCTATCGCCCCATCCGTTTGCATCGAAAAGCACCTCCATGACGGCTGCTGGATCAAGTCCTTCGGGCAATTCGACGGCGCCTCGATAAACGACGAGCGGCCATGCTGGATTATTGGGTACAAGTCCATCATCCTTGAACCAGAACTCATTCGACTTTCGCTGCCTCACAAATCCGGCGACAGCTTGCTTGCGCGGTCTTGCGAAACCGGTGACGTTCTCGATCACTTTCTTGCTGGTTTCCAAAATGCTCATCGACGCTGCCTCTAAAGCAGAGGTTAGTTTAGCCGCTCGCTCAGAGCTCGACCTTTGCGTTGTCGCCCACATTCGGCTTGGCGCCGGTAACGGCCGCAAACACCATCGTTGCGGTAGCCATCATTAGCCCCGGGCTGTCCCACAATTCGCCTTCCTCGGGTTTCACCGTTATCAGACGAATCTCGGGATCATCGGCATTATCCCACCAGGCTGAGTCAGTTTTCTCCCAGAGCTCGGCGATCTTTTCCCTGTCATTTGTCACTGTGGCCGGGCCTGACATCGTGACGTATTTGTAGTGGCTGTTGTCACTCCAGGCCAATGTGACCTTTGGATAGGTCGACAGCTGCTTGCTCTTGGCGCTGTCGTCATTGACGAGGAAGTATATGGCGTTTTCCTCACGGACCACACGCGCAGATAGCGGACGGGCTCGATTGTACTCGCCGTCCCAGGTCACGAACATGCAGACGTCGATGTTTTCGGCGAGTTCCCAGATGCGGTCTGTTGCCTCGGCGGGCGTGAGGTCCGTCTGCTGCTCTCGGCGGTTAGCCATAAGATGTCCTCCTGCGGGTGAATATCCTTGCTGACAACTCACGTCCCGCCACGACGTTCCAACTCACTGGTTCCTTCGACCTGCTAAGCGGCGGTGGAACTTTCGAAATTGCCGGAAGTTTGGATGGCAAACGCGAGGCCATGATGGCGGACAAGACGCTTCGAACATCAAAACGGACACCCGAGCAGGACGCAAAGGGTCAGTCGGAAAAGGACCACAAGGGCGGCGGAAGCGATGGCGTCGCCAGCGCCGATCCGCGGGTGATCTCCGGCAAAAAAGACGGCGACGCGACATTCCCTGTCAAGGGACCGAAGAAATAGCTATGAGCTCATTGGCAGGGCATCTGGCGGTGTCATCAATGCCACGGAGAAAATTGACGAACGGCTCAAGTCATTTCGCTAAGAGCGACAGAGTTAGGGCCGGCCTTCCCGACTTGCCGCCCGCCAAGTGCGATCGCGGCAATCGTCAATCCGCATCGGCGATGTCGTGTCTCCTACTGCGTCGGATGACACTTTACTTGCCGTCACCGACGCGGATCACCTTCAACCCTCAGGAGTTTCATGGCCGCATGACGCGCATCCGCCTGAAGGCGCTAATGGCAGCCTGGAAATTACGCGACCTTTGAAAAGAGAGCGACGTCGCATCTGGCTAAACCATAGCGCCATCGGTGATCGGTTGTGGCAACCCGGCTCTGGTAGAACAGTGAAAGCTGACTGCCATCGATCATCACTGTCGAGTGGCCGTTCTCGCCCGGTTGACCTGGCTCCAGCACCGGGCCGATCGAAACGTAAGGCCCGCTGACCTCGTCGGCGATGGCAAAAAACACCCGTTGCCGGTTTCCCCGAAGGCCATTCGGAAGAAAGCAAGTGGCGTTGAGAAGCACCCGGCCGTCCGGCAGCTCGATCAGTTGCGCGCCCTCAATGCCCCATTCGTAGTCGGGATCATCTCTGGTGTTATGGTGGGGAACATCGTTGTGGTCGAGGATTTTGCCGATCCGCTTCCACGGACCGAACCACGAGTCGGACTGGCTACGTGCCAGATAGATGTCGGGCTGAGGCACCCTGGTGAATTTTGGCATCGCCGAATAAACCAGGTAGCGCCCACCGCCAATGACTGCTGGATGCGGATCGTAAATGCCGTCCTCTTCCGTGTCCGGGATGGCCAGAATGGCCGGACTGAGGACTACCCAATGGAACCCGTCGTTGGAAACCGCATGCTCGCAACGGCCACCCGACTTCATGAATTCCGTCTGAATGAACATGTGGAAGACGCCGCACTCGTGGGTCACACCGGGAGCCGCAACACCAGTGCCGTTGATTGGAAGTTCGATCGGATCATGCTCGGCCCACGGCCCATAAAGATCGGGCGCCGTGGCATGCAAGATTCTCCACGTCTCGGTGGTGACCGTGCCGCTTGACCCGAAGACGTGCCAGACACGGCCATCGAAGACAGGACACGGGTCCTTGAGATCATCCACGCTTTGCGGATGAAACAGTGGAAAAACGTTGGTTTCAAAGTTGATGTTCATGTCAGCCCCGGAATTCGCCTCGGCAGTCGGAGACGCGCAGAGATACAGGCGAATCATTGATGTTAGGCACATTCTATAGCCAACGAGTTGAACGCAAATACGGCAATGCCGCTGTCCACCAGCATTCGTCGTTCAACCACGCTTTCAGTGGCGGCCGGGTCCCGACAGCCGCCCTCGCCTACGCAACCAGATCCCGCTTCGTGCGTGGACCAAGCGGGCGACCGGGCCTTCTTCATTTCAGTTGGAACAACTCACCTGATCGAAAGTTAGGAGCTGGAACTAAGTAGTTCTCTCCATTCGCGATTAACAAATGTTAATCGTAACATAAATAGTGTCACAGAGGGAGTATGTCAATGGAAGCGGCCTTTGGCGGGGTAACCGGCAGTCAATATGTTCGTCGCGAAAATATACTGGTTTGCTTCTCCCACTTACGATGGAATTTTGTTCACCAGCGTCCGCAGCATCTCCTCACTCTCGCATCCGCTCAGCAGCGAGTGGTCTACTTTGAAGAACCCGTTTTCGAAGAATTGCCGCAGCCGCTGATGCGGACGAGCGTGGCATCGGAAAACATTCTGATTGTCACACCAGTGCTGCCGCTTGGCACGTCGGCCGCGAAAGCAGATGCCGTCCAGCGGAGATTTGTGCAGCAGACCATCGCTTCTATGCCGCATAGCCGGCTGATCGCCTGGTACTACACCCCAATGGCTCTTCGCTTTACGGAATTCCTCGACCCAGACATATGCGTCTATGACTGCATGGACGAACTCTCTGCGTTCAGGAATGCGCCCCCCGAGCTGGGCCAGATGGAAAAGGCGCTTCTGCGCCGCGCGGATCTGGTTTTCACCGGTGGTCTAAGCTTGTTCGAGACCAAGCGTCACCTCCATCCCGCCATCTTTCCATTTCCGAGCAGCATCGATGTGAGGCACTTTCACACCGCAAGACGGCCAGGAAGGGACCCAGCCGACCAGGCGGGCATTCCTTCCCCGAAGGTTGGATATTTCGGCGTCATCGACGAGCGGCTGGACGTCGATCTCGTGGCGCTAGCGGCAAAGACAATGCCGGACGTGCATTTCGTCATGCTCGGTCCGGTTGTCAAGATCGACCCTGCAAGCCTGCCGCAAGCCGAAAACCTGCATTGGCTTGGCCCGAAAGCCTACTGCGATCTGCCCGACTATTTGCGCCATTGGGACGCCGGATGGATGCCGTTTGCCCTCAACGAGGCGACGCGTTTCATCAGCCCGACCAAGACGCCGGAATTTCTCGCGGCGGGTCTGCCGGTGATCTCGACGGCAATCGTCGACGTGGTGCGCAGTTACGGTGCTGCCGGGCTGGTGGAAATCGCCGACTGTGACGATCTGGAAATCAAGCTGCGCTCCGTCCTTTCGCGACCGCGTCAGATGCTCCTGCAGCAAGTCGATGCCTATCTTGCGGACATGTCCTGGGAACGGACATGGAATGCCATGGCAGCTCACATTGAGCGCGCCTACCAACGCAAGAAGGTCGTGCCCCTTCGCAGGAGTGCATAGCCATGTTCGATTGGCTGATCGTCGGCGCGGGTTTCGCCGGCAGTGTGCTTGCCGAACGGATAGCGTCGCAGCGTCAGGAAAGCGTTTTGCTGATCGATCGCCGCAGCCATGTGGGAGGCAACGCCTACGACTGCTACAATGAAGCCGGCATCCTCATCCATCGCTACGGCCCGCACATCTTCCACACCAACAGCCAAACGATCGTGGACCACCTTTCGCAGTTCACGCAATGGCGGCCGTACGAGCACAGGGTGTTGGCGGCCGTGGACGGGCAACTGGTTCCCATCCCGATCAATCTCGACACCATCAACCGGCTTTACGGGCTAGACCTGACCTCGGCACAGCTGGAGGATTTCTTCGCGTCGCGACGCGAAACGGTGGAGGATGTCCGAACGGCTGAGGACGTCGTCGTCAGCACCGTGGGGCGCGAGCTCTATGAAAAATTCTTCCGCGGCTACACAAGAAAGCAATGGGGCGTCGATCCCAGTCAGCTGAGCAAATCCGTGACGGCACGAGTGCCGACCAGGACCAACCGTGACGACCGCTATTTCAGCGACAGCTTCCAGAAAATGCCGGCCGGCGGGTACACGCGGATGTTCGAACGCATGCTCGATCATCCGAACATCAAGATCATGCTGCAGACCGACTTCCGTGAAATTCGTGAGAAGATACCGTTCAGGCGCATGGTTTATACCGGCCCGATCGATGAATATTTCGGCTGGCAGCTCGGGCACCTTCCGTACCGTTCGCTTCGTTTCGAGCACGTTACACTGGATTGCGAGCAATTTCAGCCGGTTGCCGTGGTCAATTATCCCCAGACGGAAGATTACACGCGCATTACCGAGTACAAACATCTGACCGGCCAGCAGAGTTCGCGGACCAGCCTGACCTACGAATACCCCACGGACATCGGGGACCCGTACTATCCCGTGCCCCGGCCCGAAAACGAAGTGCTCTACAAGCGCTATGAAGCGCTCGCGGCAAGCTGCCCAGACGTCTGGTTTGTCGGTCGGCTTGCAACTTACCGCTATTACAACATGGACCAGGTAGTCGGACAGGCTCTGGCCACTTTCTCGCGCATCCAAAAAAGCCTCCCGGCCTGGGCGCGCACGGACGAGCCGTTGTTGGCCGAGCCGAGAAGATAGTTTCTTTCAAGACGGAAGATCGGGCGGGTATCAGAAGGAGAAACTCGATGGATACAAACTTCAACTCGGAAAGCCGTGAGATATTTATCGTCGGCTTGCGCAACGCGCACGCCATGGAAAATCAAGCGCTGTCGATCATGAAGCCTCAGGTCGAGCGTATAGAGAACTATCCGGAGGTGGCCGATCGCTTGCGCCGGCACATTCAGGAAACCGAAGGCCAGATCACGAGACTCGAGTCCGTCCTGGAGGGCCTTGGCGAGGAGCACTCCACCCTCAAGGACACTGCCTTGTCGATGGTTGGCAGCGTGGCCGCCATTGGACATTCGATGGCCGGCGACGAGATCATCAAGAACAGCCTGGCGAATTTCGCATTCGAGAACTACGAGATCGCTGCCTACAATTCGCTGCTGGTACTGGCCGACGCCGGGGGCTTCCAGGATGCTGAAAGGGCCCTCAAGCAGAACCTGAACGAAGAGGAAGCCATGGCCAACTGGCTCAAGGAAAATCTGAGCGACGTTACCATGCGATATGCCAGGCTGCGCGAGGCTGGGGCGACTGCAAAAAGCTGATGCACCGCACCGGCGCGGGCGGCGTTTCGAGACAGACGCTCGCCCGCCCCTCCCTCGTTTTAGGCCTCTTCAAGGTGTCGTGTCCGCCACGAGAAGACCTTGCTGACGGGCCAGTTCATCTGCTGTGGGTTTGCGCAGGTGTCGCCTGCCATCAGCCTGGATGACGGAAAACAAACCGACCTCGGCATGTCGCGAATTGTCCCAGCCCGGGTAGGCCGTTATCGGGTACAGGCAAATACCCTCGATCGGCGCTCCGAGACTGATTGCGGAACGCACCTCGTCGCAGACATAATGGAGCCAAGCCGGCCCGCCGGATCCCTCGGAGCCGGTCTCCGCAATGAACATCGGCTTGCCGTATCGATGAGCAACTTCTAGCAACATTTCCGACAGGGCGCGGTACTCGTGGTGTCCCATCGGAATCGTCGGCCCGTTTACGTACCATTGATTGTGCGGATAAAAATTCAAGCCCACGACATCGACAACATCTTCGCTCCCGCCCAACTCAGGTTCGACGCGGCCCAGCAACATGTCGTAAGCTTCGAACTGCCCCTGTCGGGCGTTTTCGGCCCGGCGCCGTTCGCTGCGGGTTCGGTCGCGAGGGGCGATATGGATAAGCGGCTCGGCCCAGACAAATCTGCAGGCGGGGTCGATCTCCCGCATTGCACGAACACCCGCGATGGCGGCCTTCACGAGGTGCCGCTTGAACCATCCACGTTTGTTCGGCCCCACGCGCGGGAAATAGCCGACCTCAACAGCCCATGCGAAAAAGGAGATTTCGTTGATGGGACACAACAGAGGCGATGTTCCGGTGATCGAACGGTGTACCTTGACGGCTTCTGCCGCGAACGAGGCATAGGCGTCGATGAAATGCGGCGAGCCCTGATCGACATGGTCCGGAGATCCGTAGTGAAAGATGTCCCAGATTACCTGAACACCTGCCGATCGGGCTGCCTCCACCATTGGCGCCCAACTTGACCAGTCATAGGTTCCGGGAGCGGTTTCGATCAAATGCCAACGCAGGCCGTCGCGGATGGTGCGAAGGCCGAGTTCGGCGCAGCCGCGGTAGTCGCCCAGGGCATGCAAATTATGCGAGGTCGCACGAATAAGATCGAGTCGAACGCCGTCCTTGCGCCGGTGCGAGGAGCATTCAAAGCCTGCCATGAAAAAACTGGCGAAGCGCGAAGCTTCCGGAACCGAGGCCTCCGTCTGGCGTCCCACTTCGCTCATTTTTCGAAGTCTCCTTTGGGCAATCGGCTTCGAACTCGGCCGCCTTGTCCGGACCGGGAACCGCGTTGGCGAAATACCGAATTCAGTCGGGCGCGCCCCATGTTCGTTGCTCAGTCCAGCTCGTCCTTGCGTGGCCGGGTAGTGCCGAACCCATTGGTAGAGCCTTTGTTCCGGTGGTGAACTGTCCGGGAGCCGCGTGGCAAATGAGGAACAAGGAGGCCCGTCCCAAGTTCGGGGCGATGTACCGCCGCCGTCATCCACTCGAGCGGCTGCTCGGCAACAACAGAGGCATGGGATCACATGACCGTTCAGATTCGACTTTCCGAGATCGACCACGCCAGGCGCGAGGATCGTGGCGACGGCGCTTGGAGCATCGCACCGGACCTGGGTTACTTGCGGCTAGCAATCGTGAATGTCGTGTTCTTCGGCGCACCGGGGAGCGGAGATCGGAACTGGGTGTTGATCGATACCGGGTTGCCGACGTCTCGCAGCAGCATTCTAGCGGTCGCGGAAAAGCGGTTCGGCGTCAACGCACGGCCGGCTGCAATCATCCTGACCCATGGCCATTTCGACCATGTGGGAACGGTTCTAGAACTCGCAAATGGCTGGGACGTGCCTGTCTTCGCCCATCCACTCGAGCACCCCTATTTGGACGGAACCACATCCTATCCGCCACCGGATCCCTGGGTTGGGGGTGGACTGATGGCGCTGCTTTCACCGCTTTTTCCACGCGGGCCAATCGATCTTGGCAGCCGTTTGGAACCCTTGCCCGCCGATGGATCGATCCCCGGAATGCCCGGATGGCAATGGCTGCACACACCCGGACATGCCCCTGGGCATATCTCGCTCTGGCGCGAGCAAGACCGCTCGCTCATCGTAGGAGACGCTTTCATCACCACCGGTCAGGAGTCGGTCTATGAAGTCGCCATTCAGGATCTCGAGATGCACGGTCCGCCGCGCTATTTCACGCCAGACTGGGATGCAGCGGAAAGGTCCGTGAAGCATCTGGCTGCCTTGGGCCCCCAGATGGTCATCAGTGGACACGGTGCGGCTGCTGCGGGAGTGGGCATGCGTCAGGCTCTCGATAATCTGGCTGAGCGATTCAGGGTATTCGCCGTCCCGCCGAAATTGAAATTCGTGCGGGAGCCAGCGTCGCCGATAGCTAGGCCAATCGAGCCTCCATCGTTCTGAAATTATGGTCGGATTGGCGAACGCGGGACCATCGGACAGAGTAACTCGGTCCAGCGGAACAAACCCGGCCGGCGACAGTTGGGGCACTCGCTCAGGGGGCGACACCCTGCGAAGTGCCGCGAGGTTCCGCGCCATGGGGAGGCTCAGATGGAAACCCGATGAACGCATGCCCCTAGCACGCGTTCCCGCAAAGAGAGATTGCAGAACCGGTGTTGTTGCCATCCAGCCCTAAGTTGACACGCCAACTGCTCTGGATCCTCGGAGGCGCATTCTTGCCCGGTTGCGCGGGGGGAGTGCTCGATCCCCAAGGACCAATTGGCGTCGGCAATCGCACGATCCTTTTGAACTCGCTGGCGGTGATGCTGGTGATCGTTGTTCCCACGCTTGTTGCACTTCTGGCATTCGCCTGGAAGTTCCGCGCCTCGAACAGCAACGCCCGCTATAACCCGGAGTTCACCTATTCGGGACGCGTGGAGTTGATCGTCTGGTCGATCCCGACGCTCACCATCCTGTTCATTGGCGGTCTGATCTACTACGGATCGTATCAGCTCGATCCGCGCAAACCGATCCCTTCTAGCCAGCCGCCGCTCGACATTCAGGTGGTGGCGCTCGACTGGAAATGGCTGTTCCTCTATCCGGAGCAGGGCGTGGGCGCTGTCAATCAACTGGTTATCCCCGCCGGTGTTCCAGTGCGTTTCAAGTTGACCTCGGCCAGCGTGATGAACACGTTCTTCGTGCCCCAGCTTGGCAGCATGGTCTACGTCATGAACGGCATGCAGACCGAATTGCATCTGCAGGCCGACCGCGAGGGCAGCTTTTTCGGCCAGTCGGCGCACTTCAGCGGCGACGGCTTCTCGGATATGAATTTCAGTGTGAGCGCGGTTTCAGCCGATGCCTTCACCCGCTGGGCGTCATCGCTGCGTGGCGGGGGCGGCGTGCTCAACGCCAACGCCTATCGCGAACTCGCCCGGCAAAGCACAAATGTGGCGCCGGCTTCCTTCGGTCATGTCCAGCCTGGGCTGTTCGAAGCGGTCGTTCAGCAGACGCTCCCACCGGGTCCGGGGCCTGCTGAGAGCGCAGCCAGCGGCGAGCCACAGGTGAGCCCAAGGGCATTACCCGCGGCGGCGGCAACGATGACCCATCATCCACAAGGCGCAGAATGACGATGCTGGGCAAGCTCGACTGGTCGGTCGTTCCTTTCGATCAACCCATCCCCCTCGGTGCAGCCCTTGGCGTCTTTCTGGCAGCAGCCGCCGTGCTTGGCTGGATAACGGTGAAGGGCTACTGGCCATATCTGTGGAGCGAGTGGATAAGCTCGGTCGACCACAAGCGCATCGGCGTGATGTACATTGTGCTTGCGATGCTCATGCTTCTTCGTGGTTTTATCGATGCTATCATGATGCGCACACAACAGGTGCTGGCGATTCACGGGCCGGGCTACCTCCCGCCGGAGCATTACGACCAGATCTTTTCCGCGCACGGCACGATCATGATCTTCTTCGCCGCGATGCCGTTCATGATCGGCCTGATGAATTTCGTCGTGCCGCTGCAGCTTGGCGTACGCGATGTCGCTTTTCCGACGCTCAATTCCGTCAGCTTCTGGCTGACGGCTTCCGGAGCCCTGCTGGTCAACATCTCGCTTGTGGTCGGTGAGTTCGCGCGCACCGGCTGGCTGCCCTATGCCCCTTTGTCGGAAACCGCCTACTCGCCGGGCGTCGGTGTCGATTATTATCTGTGGGCGATCCAGATCTCCGGCGTCGGCACGCTGCTCACCGGTGTCAACCTGGTGACGACCATCCTCAAGATGCGAGCGCCGGGAATGGGCTATCTGCGAATGCCGATGTTCTGTTGGACCTCGCTCGCGTCCAACCTGCTCATTGTCGCAGCCTTCCCGATCCTTACCGCCACGCTCGCAATGCTGACGCTGGACCGGTATCTCGGCTTCCACTTCTTCACCAACGAAGCTGGTGGAAATCAGATGATGTTCGTCAACCTGATCTGGGCGTGGGGCCATCCCGAAGTATACATCCTGGTGCTTCCCGCCTTCGGAATCTTTTCCGAGATTTTCTCGACTTTTTCATCGAAGCCCCTGTTCGGATACCGTTCGATGGTCGCGGCCACGATGTTCATCTGCATCGTCTCGTTCATGGTCTGGCTGCATCACTTCTTCACCATGGGTGCCGGAGCGGACGTTAATGCCGCCTTCGGCATCGCCACGTCGGTCATTGCCGTGGGAACCGGTGTGAAAATCTACAACTGGCTCTTCACCATGTATGGCGGGCGCGTTCGTTTCGACACGCCGATGCTTTGGGCACTGGCTTTCGTGACCACCTTCACCGTCGGCGGCATGACTGGCGTCCTGCTTGCCGTCCCGCCGGCCGACTTCGTGCTACACAATTCCCTTTTCCTCGTCGCGCATTTCCATAACGTCATCATCTCGGGCGTGTTGTTTGGAGCATTCGCCGGCTTCACCTACTGGTTCCCCAAGGCGTTCGGTTTCCGTTTGCACGAAGGCTGGGGAAAAGCGGCATTTTGGGTCACCTTGGCCGGCTACATGCTGGTCTTCGTACCGCTCTATATCGTCGGTCTGCTCGGCATGACGCGGCGCCTGCAACATATCGATATGGACCTTTGGGCGCCGTGGCTGGTGGTGGCCGCTTTCGGCGTGGTGGTGATGATCGCCGGCGCGGCGCTGCAGATCACACAGCTATTCGTTTCGATCCGGCATCGCGACAAGTTTCGCGACGAAACCGGCGACCCGTGGGATGGGCGTTCGCTGGAGTGGTCGACATCTTCCCCTCCTCCTGTCTTCAATTATGCACGGCTGCCTCACGTGGAAGACGAAGAACCCTACTGGAGCATCAAGCAACGAGGGATCGAACAGAGCGCGGACGAGGAAAAGGCATATGAGCCGATCGAGATGCCTCGCAACAGCCCGACTGGCTTCGTCACCGCCTTCTTCAGCACACTGATCGGCTTCGCGCTGATCTGGCATATATGGTGGCTGGCGATCGTCGGCTTCATCGGCGCCTACGCAACCTTCGTCGTATTCGCCTGGCGCGATCATGGAGACTACGAGATCCCTGTCGACGAGGTCGCCCGCATCGATCATGACCACAAGGCAGCCCAGTTTGCCTGGCTGCGCGGGTGGGAGCGCCCGGCATGAGCGATCACGCATTCTCCGGCGACATCAGCGCCGGCACCCAGGCACGGGACCCGTATCGGCTTAATCACACCGGTCGGCATGCGGTGCGCTCTGCGACGGGCCACGGAGAAGGCGGCCCGGCCTCAAAGTTCGTCACGGTGACCTACGGCTTCTGGATCTTTCTCCTGTCCGACATCATCATGTTCTCGGCATTTTTCGCCGCCTACGCCGTGCTCGCCAAGGCAACCGCCGGCGGACCGACAGGCAAGGATCTGTTCGAACCGACACGGGTTGCGGTCCAGACGGGCCTTCTGCTCACTTCGAGCTTCACCGGCGGCGTGGCAACACTCGCCACCCGTCGCAGATCAATGGCTGCCACGCAGTTCTGGCTTCTCGTCACGGGGTTGCTCGGGGCAGCGTTCCTGTTCCTGGAACTACAGGAGTTCGCGGCAATGATCGGCGAGCAGGCAGGCCCCTCGCGCAGCGCATTTCTTTCTGCCTTCTTTGCGCTCGTTGGCTGCCACGGTGCCCACGTCGGTCTCGGCCTGCTCTGGCTGGGAACGATGATGGCGCAGCTGTGGGTCAAGGGCTTTCGGCCCGACATCTTGCGGCGGCTCCACTGCTTCGGGCTCTTCTGGCACGCCCTCGACATCATCTGGGTTGCCATCTTCACCCTGGTCTATCTGCTGGGAGCATCGTCATGACCGAGTTCGAGAGCAAGACCGGCGAGTTGCAGGACCGCCGCGATTCAGCGCCGGGCGAGGAACACATAAGCGAGCACGAAACGGCTGGGGGCCTCTCGGGCTATGTGCTCGGCTTCGGCCTGGCCATCCTGCTCACGATCGCGTCATTCCTGGCGGCGCGAACCGACCTGATTTACCAGCCCGCGGTCATCTCGGCCCTGGTGGTGCTCGCCGTTGCGCAGATGGGCGTGCATCTTGTCTTCTTTCTGCACCTGACCACCGGGCCGGACAACACCAACAACATCCTGGCCCTGGCCTTCGGCGTGCTGATCGTCGCGCTGGTGGTTCTGGGCTCTATCTGGATCATGGCCCACCTGAATGAAAACATGGCTGCCATGACACCCCATCAAACCGGAACCATGCCTTGAACGCTGCCCTGCGAACGCACGGCCGCCCACAGTGCACCATTCGCACCGATGGCCCCAGGAGACAAAAGGCTCGTCAGATCTCGTGCTTTGGCTGGGCTGCGCGTAGGGCATCAAGCGCTAAGCGAACCGCATCGATGCCTGAGACGCTGGGCTGGATAGGCCTGAAAATCAGGCGGCCGTTCCGGTAGTCCAGGCCCAACGCCTTGCTGTTCCGCCATTGGGACGCCGACGGCTTGTTCCGAGGGGTGATCGCGATGGCCTCGGGACCGACATCGACTTTGCCGACGCCCAATTCCGACGCTGCTATTCGCAACCTGGTAAATTCCAGCAAAAGGGCTACTTCGCCAGGCATGTCTCCAAAGCGGTCCTCGAGCTCTTCGCTGAATGTATCGAGGTCCGGCTCCGAACGGATGCGGGAGAGCCGCGCATAGAGGCCAACGCGCACCGTAGGCTCGTCGACATAGCTCTCGGGAAAAGCCCCCTTTCCCGAGCCATTGATCTCGGCAAGTTGCTTGCTGAAGTTGGCCCCTCCGCCAGCCGCCGAGACCGCCCGCTCCAGCAAGTGCTCGTACAAGCCCACTCCGATCAGCTTCATATGCCCGGCCTGGTCTTCGCCGAAAAGATCTCCGGCGCCACGCAGGTCGAGGTCTCTTTGACTGATTGCCAGGCCGGAGCCGAGCCGATCGAGCGCAAGCATCGTCGAAAGCCGGGCCCTGGTGCCGTCGGCCAGTTCAACGCCAGGCTGGGTCAGAAGAAACGCAACGGCCTGCACCGCCCCCCTTCCGACCCGGCCCCGCAACTGGTGCAACTGCGCCAGACCGAACCGGTCGGGGCGCCAAACGATGATGGTGTTGGCCCGCGGCACATCGAGGCCGCTCTCGATGATGTCGGTGCTCAACAAAATGTCGCCATCACCGTCGGCGAATCCGACCATGACTTCGTCCAGCTGTCTCCCCTTCATTTCACCATGCGCCGTCTTGACCCCGAGTTCCGGCACCAGTCTGTTCAGCTGGTCACAGGCCGGGGCAATATCCTCGATCCGCGGGACCACGAAGAAGCTCTGTCCACCCCGGTGAAATTCACGCAGGAGGGCCGCGCGCACCGATGCTGGATCGAACGCTGCCAAGATCGTGCGAACGGGACGTCGTTTGGCGGGCGGAGAGTTTAGAACGCTGACGTCCTGGATGCCCGACAACGCCGATTGCAGCGTCCGGGGTATCGGTGTGGCGCTCATGCTCAGCGTATGGAGGCGAGGCGTCATGGTCCGCAGGGCCCGCTTCAACTTGACCCCGAACCGGTGCTCCTCGTCGATCACCAGCAGTCCAAGATTGGCGAAGGTGACGCTCCTGGACGCCAGGGCCTGAGTACCCACAACGACCGCAACCTGGCCGCTCCGCAGACCCTCTTTTGCCGCTCTCGCCTCCGCTGCCCCGACCATCCTAGAAAGGTGGGCGACCTGCAGGCCGGTTCCTGCGAAGCGGCGGCTGAACGTCTCATAGTGCTGTCGTGCCAACACCGTTGTCGGCGCTATGATAGCAACCTGTTTCCCGCAGAAAGCCGCGGCGGCGCAAGCACGCAGGGCGACCTCTGTCTTGCCGAAGCCGACATCGCCGCAGACGAGCCGGTTCATTGTTCTTCCCGACGAAAGATCATCGAGCACAGCGCGGATGGCGGCCGCTTGGTCGGGCGTCTCCGTATAGGGAAATCTCGCCGCAAAACGGGCCAAGTCCGTGCGGGAGGGCTTTATGATCTCGGCAGGCTGGCTGGACCTGATTTTGGCAAGACTCAAGAGGCGTTTGGCCAGCCTGTCGATCTCGCGCAACGCAGCTTCGCGTCGCTTCGGCCAGCCCTCGCCTTTGAGGCGATCAAGCGACACTGCCTCCGGTTCCGAGCCGTAGCGCCATATTCGTCCAAAGTCGTCGACCGGAACCAGCAAGGAAGCCCCGCCATGATATTCCAGTCTGACGACATCCTGTTGCTGGCCAGCCAACTCGACCTGTTCGACCGCGGCGAGCACGCCCAGGCCATGGTCTTCATGGACGACGACATCGCCAATGCGCAACTCGGGTTCGAGTATGCCCGTGGTCGCGCTCCCGCTCGCCTTTAACGCGGGCCCAAACAGGTCGGATGCGGCCACCACGGCGATATTGGATTGCGCGTCGACAAACCCTTCGTCGAGGACGAATTCAGCCTTGAGAACAGAGCCCCTCGCGGCCGAAAGGATTTGCGGCAAGTCGGCCGCTTCCTCTGCCCGCCGGCCTAGTCTCCTATCGAGCAGGCGATCTGCTCGCTGCAGTTCAGAGGCATCGCCGGTGAACACTACTCTGACTCCGGCACTCGTCTGCCCTCTGATGAATTCCGCGAAATCATACCCGGGTCGGGCCTGGCGGAAGAATTTGGGAACTCCCACGGCAGAAACGGCTAGTCTCACGCAGCAGCGGTTAAGCAGAGCAGCGTCCCACTCTTCACGGGATAGGTAAAATCGTCCCGGCAAAGGTTTTTTCGTTCCGGCTGCCTCCTGCCTGGCACGACGTGCATCCTCGACCAGATCCAGAATTCTGCCGAGCGGCTGCCCGTCGGTCCCTTCAAGGAAGGAGATCGAAGCGCTGGATGCCGCATCGAAGACGGATGGCATAGCGCCATACGATGCGACCAGGCGCTCCTCCATCGACGTCGCGCGCACCGCTGTCAACTCAGGATGCTCACCAGCTTTAAAGATCAGCTCGGATGCCGGTCCGACCGTAATCGAGTCTCGAACCTGATCGCTGAGCTGACTGAGCGGGTCGTAGGTCTTGAGCTGCCGGATGCAGGCATCGGGATCAACGATGACGCGAACGGGGCCATCCGCGCCAGCAGGGAAAATATCGATGAGATCGCCCCGAAAGGCTATCTCACCCGGTTCGTCGACCCTCTCGTCGACGACATAGCCAATGGCTTCGGACCAGGTTCTAAAATCGTCACGGTCGAGCTTTTGTCCCACCTCCAGAATTGTGAAACCGCCAGCGATGACCGGAGCAGGCGGCACCCGCTGCAGAATGGCTTCGAGCGACATTACAGCGATGCGCGGGCGATCCGGCTTCGTTGCGATCTCACGCAACGCACGAAGCCTTCGCCCCATATTGGCGCGTGTGGGCCACACCCTGTCGTAGGGCAGGCAATCCCAGGACGGCAGCAAGATTATATCCGCGTCAGGCAGGAACTGACGCAAGGCGCCGGTGATCTCCTCGGCACTGCGTTCCGAGGGAGCTATATGGATGATGTGCTTGTCCCGACTGGTCTCCAGGCCACGGGCCAGCGCTACCGCGATTGCTGAGGATGGCGGTCCGCCGTGCTCTATCGCAAACCCGCTGTCATCCGTGTGATCGATTTGTTCGACATCCGTCCGCGAAATATGCCTGTTCACTGAAATCTCACCTTGCCACTGAGACAACGTCAGCGGAGCCACCCCGTTCCTGGCGGCGCATCAAAGAGTTCCAGGACGGGCTGCGGGTGCAGCCCTTGAAATGGGCGGAGCGACAGGGTCAAAGCTGCGCCGTGATCGGCGAACTCCTGGGGCTGGCTGCCCAGCGGGAAAATTTCTAACCGAGCCTATGTCATAGGTTAATGCATTGCTGCCTTGCTCACCTATGGCTGTCCTAAAAAACTGGTGCTTCGATCATTCCGGGATCTTCAACCACGCTCGACGCTGGCAAAACGTTCCAGGCATGGGACCATGCCGCACGGCGGCGCCTTCTGCCGCCGCGCATATGTCCCCATGCCAGTCGGAACTTTTGGCGCGGATAATAGTTCGATCACCAACATCAGCCAGGTAGTCAATTTGTTCCCCACCTCATCCTCGGATGTACTCATTCGCAAGCTTCAGACCATCTCGGATCTTCGAGAGGCCGACATCGGCGTTCTGAAAGGCATTCCGATCCAGGAGAAGGAATATTTGGCCAACCACGATCTGGTGCGTGAGGGCGACCGTCCTGTTTACTCGTTTGTCGTTCTTGATGGCTTGGTCGGTTCGACCAAACATACGGGCGAAGGAAAGCGACAAATCACATCATTCTTCGTCGCCGGCGACATTCCTGATCTGCATGGGCTGCATCTGTCGGTCATGGATTGTAACTTCTCGACCCTTACGCCGGCGCGAATAGGTTTCATGCGGCATGACACCCTGCGTGCCGTTTGCGACCAGCACCCTCGCATCGCCACCGCTTTTTGGCGGTCGACGTTGATAGATGCCGCGATTTACAGGGAGTGGGTCATCAATGTGGGAAGACGCGAGGCATACACCCGCATGGCTCACATCCTGTGCGAACTGATTTTTCGCTTGCGCTCCATGGGGCGCATTGAGGATCACGTGGCGGATATCCCCATTACACAGGCGGCCCTTGGCGATGCACTGGGTTTGTCCACGGTCCACGTCAACCGGATGCTCCAGGAACTACGACGCAGAGGCCTCATTGCCACCTCGGGATCAAAAGTTCACGCACTGGACTGGGCTGGCCTCACTCACGCAGGAGATTTCGACACGACCTACCTGCACCAAAGGAACCCCGCAGATTAGCAGTGACGGAAGCTCTCCGATGGCACGATTTTTCTTCGACAGCGGCGATGGCGATCTCGTCTTCGAGGACGAAATAGGTGTCGAATGCGCTGGCCTCGAGGAGGTCCGCCGCGCGGGATTCGAGGGCCTTGTCGACCTCACGAGAGAGTCACTGAAGAGCGTCGACGGGCAGCAATTGTTTATCGAAGTGCGCGATGAAAATGGCGCCAAGATTTTGCGGCTGAGCCTCTCGCTTCGGGTAAAATCGAACGTATAAATTTGCACTCTACGCGCAGCGTTAGGCGAGCGGACTGGGACTGCAAACATCCACTGGCATGTCGTGTCTCAAAACCAAGGCCACTTTTGAGCGACATGCATTAACCCATAGATTGTGCCTCGATTCGCCTCGATTTGTGTACAGGACGGGGAACCATCAAAGAGCCGCCGAGTTCGTCCAACGGACAAGCTCGGAATCTAACATGGAAGAAATCGGCAAGGCACAACAAAAGGTCATAGCCCGCCTCATACGGGAGTGGATTTCATCGGACGCCAATCGTCGCCAGCTTCGCCAGTTGCTGGATCTGCCGACAGATGCGGACATGCCCAGCGAGCATCGGTCATTGCTTGACGAACTCGACCGAAAGCTCAACCAATGAGCGCCCCTGCTTTCGGGAGGGCTTCCGAGTGGATGCGAGCCGGTGGCGAGGGAAAGGAGCTGAGGTCGACATCTGGTTGAGGCCGCCGACATTTGACCGAAGCAGACGCGAATGCTTTACGCCGGACGGCGCCGATTGGCCGAAGAAAGAATGTTCGGTGGTTTCGTGGAGCCGCGGTCGGATTCCTAGAGGTGAGTTTCTGCACCTTGCTGCGCGTTTAAAAGTTGAGAAACGGCAGTTATGATCTGCGGCAGAAAAAAGGGCTTGGTGATCATTGTGCTGTTGGGCACGCCTTCCGCTCCCCAGTGTACCGCGCTGTCGCCACTGATATAGACAACCGGGATGGTCGAGTTGGACCTTCGCAAGTGCCGAGCGACCTCCCACCCCGACTGTCCTGCTCCCAGACGGATGTCCGTGAGCACGGCCTTGAACTTGGTCGGATCGGGGTCGAAAGCCGCCAGCGCCTCGGCGGCACTCCGAGTGCCGACGACCTGGAAGCCGGCCTCCTCCAAAGCTGACTCGAGGTCGAGCAGGATCATTGTCTCATCTTCGACGATCAGGACAGCACCTTCGCTCATCCGGAATCTCCCCAAGCCGCCACCGCTAATACGAGTTCGGCGTCAACTTGGTTCCATCTGACGCGCAGCAGCCTGTTGGTTATCGAAGCTCTACGCTGCCTCGATTGCGCGGCGGACTTGTGACGTCGGGAAGCCACCCTGGAAAAGGCCGACACCGGCTTAGCTGCTTCGACAGCCTTGGACAATGAGGCTGAATTACAGGTTGTAGCCGACGCTTAACCGTTGCCGACGAGGTCGCTTTGATCAAGCGTTCTCCTGATCTCCAGAAGCTTGCTGGATCTGCGTCATGACCTTTTGGGGATCCACATTCTCGGCGAGTTCCGGCAGCTCTTTGTCGGCCGGGGTCGAGATATTCAGACGCGCCGTCAAGGCAGCCACCATCTCGATCAGCCGCGTGGTTTCATGTTCGTTTAGAAGGCTGATCTGCAAATCCAGTTCGGCTCGGCGCTCGCTGTGGGCGGCCATTCTGTTCTGATTGATCAGCACGAAAGTAGACAGGAAGATTGCCTCAACCGAGGCGACCATGGCCAGGATCACGAAAGTCGGGTCCCAGGCTGGGACGGCTGGTATCGCGCCAAGGTTCGCGAGGACCCAGACGACAAGAATTGCAAGGTGCAGATAGACGAAAGTCATGCTTCCCGCGAAGCGCGAAACAGCGCCGGCGACCCACGCTTGAACGCCTTGGTGCTCCTCTTGCTGTCGCCTGTGCTCGACCAGGGCCTGTATGTTCTGGTGGAGCACCGACTGCATGTCGGCTGGACGTTGGTCGCTCATTTGAAAGCCCCGTTTGGAGATCATTCCGTGCAAGCGGCGTCGCTTATCGCCGGTGGCTCCCCCGAGGCCGGATCTGCCTTGAACTCGTCGGCACACGACTTGGGTCGCTGCCGACGGCCCGCTTGGAACAAAGCGTGCCGTCCTGCAATAGTGTGCACCATGCCCACCACTGCCTGCGGGGCGCTCTGATGAACCATATGGCCGGCGCCCGGAACCACCTCGAGGAGAGACCCACCGACTTCCGCGTGCAAGCGTCGTGCATCGCGTTGCGCGTCGAACAAACGATCCCCGGATCCCGCCATGATGCCGGTGGGCACGGCAATGTCCCTATAGTTGGCTTTTCCCAACAGGGACGCGGCCAGCATCGATGCTGTCTCCAGAGAAACCGCCCGCAGTTGGGAAGGGCGGCTGGCGACATCTTTGGCAAGTGCGGCGAACTCGCCGGCGACGACGGCGGGTTTAAAGATCTTCTCCATTGCCCAATGCCAAGCAAGCCTTACAAGCGGCGGCAGCAAGGTGTGACGAAACGCGGTGCCGATCACAGGCAGTGCAGGGAGTGCGGCCAGTGCAAGATCCAGCCGCGGCGGCGGATAGTAATAGCCCGAGACCAGCACGATGCCGGCGACCGATTGAGAATGCCTGCGCGCCAATTCGAGGGCGATCCAAGCTCCCCAGGAATGTCCAAGCACGAGGTATTTCTCTATACCCAGCCCGCAGGCGGCGGCATGTATAAGGTCGGCTTGGTCGCGAGCGGACCAACGCCGGCCGCGCGGCCGTGAGCTTCGCCCAAAACCGGGACGATCAAATGCAAGCACCCGATAGGTCTTTGCCGCCTCATCGAAGATGCCGCTCGACTTGAAATCCTCCGCCATGGATCCATTGCCATGCAGGAGAAGCAGCGGCATGCCGGTTCCGGCTTCGATAAAATGCAGGCGCACACCATCGATCTCCATCACACGTCCGCATGCCCGGCCGGCAATCGCACGTTTGGCGCGGATGGCATTGTATGCCGCCAGCGCCGCCAACGAGGCCGCGAGCAACCCGGTCGCGAGTTTCGGTCCATCTCTGTCGAACGCCATGCCCGTGCCTGTTGGAAACCATCTGCCGACCCCAACTCTCGGGGCGAAAGCTTGTTCCGCCAGACAAGACAACGCTGTACAACCGGCTCAAGCGGCTAAAGTAGGCCTTCTCCATGGAGTTGGGACCGTTAAGCCTGGGCAGCGCTGCTGCCTCCCATTTTCCAATCACCCTGCCAACGTGCGCGCACGGCAATGATCAGCATGGCCGCTTCCGTCATCCCGGTCTGGAAAAGTCTGACCAGCTCTCTCGCGATGGATTCTGCCGCGGTAGTGTCCGACGAAATCTCAAATTCCTCACACAGCGCGTCGAAAACCGACCGAAGCGTTTTCAGGTCGTCTGGATAGAGAGCGTCCGTATTCGTAAGAATGGGTCGGTCAAGCATCAAAACGTCTCCAAACGAGTGAAGTGCGGTTCGGGCACCCAGCCAGCGGGAGCTCGTCAAGTGCCCGCTGGTTTCCCCTTTATCCGCCACAGCGCGCCAACCTGTCATTAACCTATGACCGGTGCGGCGTGTTCGGCTGACCGGCCCGCCAAAGAAACTGCCGTCCTGCGGGGAACTCTTGGCCCCAGACTGCATTTAAGTCCGGGCAAAACGGGGGCGAAATGGGGGCCACTTCAAGCAATCCGCGATCTGAACTACAGCGCTTCGAGCTTTTGGCAGCGCTGGGCGACCGTATTCGCGAGATTACGGATCCCGTAGAACTGGCCTACGCAGCCGCGGAACTGCTGGGGAACCATTTTGGCATCAGCCGAGCCGGATACGGCACGATCGATCTAGAGAAAGAAACGATCACCATTGACAGGGACTGGAACGCGCCAGGCATCAAAAGCCTGGCTGGGACGCTGAATTTCAGGAACTACGGCTCGTATATCGAGGATTTGAAACGAGGCGAAACCGTTGTCTTTGAAAACGCCGAGACAGATCCGCGAACCAGCAGCCATGCGGAGGCACTCAAAGCCATCAGCGCCCAATCCGTCATCAACATGCCCGTTACCGAGCATGGCGGGCTGGTGGCGCTGTTATACCTGAACCACTCCGCGCCCAGACGCTGGGCGACGGAGGAAGTAGCCCTCATTTCGGCAGTCGCGGACCGGACGCGTACGGCGATAGAACGCCTTCGCGCCGAACTGGCCCTCCGTGAGAACGCCGAACGCCTTGCTTTTCTCGACCGCCTCGGCAGGGAGATAGCCCTCGCGGCCGACGCCGATGCTGTCATGCAGATCACCACTCGGCTCCTCGGCGAACATCTTGGCGTCTCGATCTGTGCCTATGCCGACATGGAGCAGGACCAAGACCATTTCACCATCCGCGGCGATTGGAGCGCACCTGGCTCGCCCAGCATCAGGGGATATTACAGTCTTGCCGATTTCGGTCGCCTGGCTGTCACCAACCTCAGCGCCAACAAGCCGCTTATCATCAACAACAACCTTGAGGAAATTGCTCCCGAGGAAGCGAAGACCTTTCAGGATATCGGGATAACGGCAACCATCTGTATGCCTTTGGTCAAACAAGGCCGACTGACTGCCCTGATGGCCATCCACGACAAGCAGCGCCGCGTCTGGTCGCAACGCGAACTGTCCTTGCTGACCGAGGTGACGGAGCGGTCCTGGGCTCACATCGAGCGCGTTCGCTCGGAACAGGCGGCACGGGCCAGCGAGGAGAGGCTGAGGCTTGCCACCGACGCGGCCGCTATTGGCACCTGGGATTACGATCCCATCAGCGGAGTGCTGCGTTGGGACGACCGGTGCAAAGCCCTTTTTGGTTTGCCGCCGGACGCGGAGGTGACATATGAAAGCGCCTTCCTGGCGGGCCTCCACCCGGAAGATCGCGCACGGGCCGACGAGGCCGTACGCCAGTCGCTCGCGCCAGGCACCCCCTCCCGCTACGACATCGAATACCGGACGATCGGCCTTCGGGATGGCAAGGAGCGCTGGATTGCCGCAACGGGGGAAGCGCTTTTCCAGTCCGGCCGTGCGATCCGCTTCATCGGCACCGTGGTCGACGTCACCGCGCGAAAGCGGGTGGAGCATCAGCTTCAGTTGATGAACGCCACTGCGGCAGCCGTGGCGGCCGAGCTTGACGTAGAGCGAATTGTCCAGACGGTAACCGATGCCGGCGTGGTGCTGTCGGGCGCACAATTCGGAGCTTTCTTCTACAACGTGATCGACGACAAGGGCGACAGCTATGTGCTCTACGCCCTTTCGGGGGCACCTCGTTCTGCTTTCGAAAACTTTCCCATGCCGCGCAACACCGCGGTGTTCGAGCCCACTTTCCGCGGCACAAGCGTGGTGCGTTCCGACGATATCCTCACCGATCCGCGTTACGGAAAGAACTGGCCCCGCAAGGGAATGCCGGAGGGCCATCTGCCGGTGCGTTCCTATCTCGCCGTGCCGGTCGTCTCGCGTTCGGGCGAGGTCCTGGGCGGCCTCTTCCTTGGTCATTCAGAGACCGGCGTGTTCGCCGAACAGCAAGAAGCGGCCTTGCTGGGGCTTGCCGGCCATGCCGCGACGGCCATCGACAACTCCCGGCTGTTCAAGGCGCTGCAGACACTCAACGGCACGCTCGAACAACGTGTCAAAGATGAAGTTGCGGAACGCGCCAGAGCAGAAGAGCACCTGCGCCAAGCCCAGAAGATGGAAGCTGTCGGACAGCTCACCGGTGGCATCGCGCACGACTTCAACAATATGCTGGCCGTCACCATCGGCGGCCTGAACCTTGTGCAGCGCAAGCTCAGAAACGGCGATACCAACGTCCACCAATTCGTAACCGGCGCGATCGATGGAGCACAACGTGCCGCAGAACTTACCAGGCGACTGCTCGCCTTTTCCCGCCAGCAACCACTGGCGCCGAAGCGGCTGAATCCAAATCGCCTCGTCTCCGGTATGAGCGAATTGCTGAACCGGACGCTTGGCGAGACCATTCAGATCGAGACCGTGCTCGCTGCGGGCCTATGGCATGTCGAGGCCGACGCAGGGCAATTGGAAAGCGCGCTGCTCAACCTTTGCGTCAACGCAAGGGATGCCATGCCTGCTGGCGGCAAGCTGACGATCGAGACATCAAACGCCCACGTCGACGATCGCTATGCCAGGGAGAACGCGATCCCCTCCGGCCAGTATGTGATGATAGCGGTCACCGATACAGGAACGGGCATGACTGCTGATGTTGTCGCAAGAGCCTTCGATCCGTTCTTCACCACCAAGGGGGTCGGCAAAGGCACCGGGCTGGGACTCAGCCAAGTCTATGGGTTTGTTCGCCAGTCCGGCGGCAGTGTGAAGATCTATTCCGAGCAGGGCATCGGAACCACCTTGAAAATATATTTGCCGCGCTCGCACCATGGCGTGCTCGACAGCCAAATCGACGTCGTGGCAGGCGAGCACCCCGGCTGTGCAGACGAGATCATCATGGTTGTCGAGGATGAAGATCGCGTCCGGCTGATGGCCGCGGAAGCGCTGCGGGAACTGGGCTACTCCGTGCTGGAAATGCAAGGTCCACGCGAAGCGCTGGTGGCCGTCGAAAGCGGGCAAGTGCCGTCGCTTCTGTTCACCGACGTGGTGATGCCGGAGATGTCGGGCCGGGAGCTGGTGGATCAGGTCAAGACAATGCACCCGTCGCTAAAAGTGCTCTACACCACCGGCTACACACGAAATGCGATTGTCCACAACGGCACGCTCGATTTCGGAACCGAACTTTTGACCAAGCCCTACACGATCGACGAATTGGCAGAGAAAGTCCGGAAGGTGCTGGATCGAAAGTGAACGGGCAACAGCCCGCGACGCTCGCCGTGTGACCGAACCCGGCGTTTGCCGCGTAAGGTGTGCGGCGAAACGGGCCGAAGGTGTCGACACCGACATCGTATTAATATGGCCCGGCTTCACTTTTCCGAGCCAGTATCCCTCCAGATTTTGTCTACCTCTTGCCCATCCGCGGCCTTGCTCATTGCTGTGATGGCGCAGCACGATCGAAATCTCGTTGCCGCCGGTCACCGGTCGGAGAATAAATGCCGCCTCTGGCTCGCTGCGATGCTCAACACTGAAGTTAAAAATGCTCGCTGGCCGATGGCCGGATGGAACAATCAACTTGCCGGGATGTTCGGATGATCTAACCGGAGAGATGTCCATGTTCATGCACAACAAGCGCCTGCAATACACCGTTCGCGTCTCGGAGCCGAATCCTCGCCTGGCCTGCATGATCATGGAACAGTTCGGCGGCGCCGATGGCGAGCTTGCAGCGGCCATGCGCTATTTCACGCAAGGGCTTGGCGAGGACGATCTTGGCCGTCGCGACATGTTGCTCGATATTGCGACCGAAGAACTCAGCCATCTCGAAGTGGTGGGATCAATCGTCACCATGCTCAACAAGGGGCTCAAGGCACAGCTGGCCGAGGGCCAAATGAAGGAAGCGGACCTTTACCTGATGATCGGCGCCAGCGGCACAACAGCCAAGGAATCAATTCTGTTCGGCGGCGCTCCCGCGCTGTGCGACTCAGCCGGCGTTCCCTGGACCGCGGCCTATGTCGATTCGCGCGGTGAACCTACGGTGGATTTGCGATCGAATATCGCGGCCGAAGCTCGCGCCAAGATCGTTTACGAACGCCTCATCAACATCACCGACGACCCGGGAATCAAGGACGCGCTCGGCTTCCTGATGACCCGCGAGATCGCGCACCAGAAGTCGTTTGAGAAAGCACTCTACGCGATCGAAAACAATTTCCCTTCCGGCAAGCTCCCAGGCGTAGAGAAGTACGCCAGCATGTATGTCAACACCTCTCAAGGCGACGGCGATGTCGCTGGCCCATGGAATTCCGGCGAAGAGTGGGATCGGATCGATGACCTTGAAGAGGTGATGCCCGTCGACGGCGGAGACGGCCTGGCAACTGTCAAGCTGGGGGCCAAAGACATGAAGGTGGTGGCCAGGATGGCCGACCGTACGCTTTCCGATCCGGCTTCCGATCCGACAACAGGCGCTGATCTAGGAGCAGGCCCGGGANGGATGGCCGACCGTACGCTTTCCGATCCGGCTTCCGATCCGACAACAGGCGCTGATCTAGGAGCAGGCCCGGGAGCTGGCCGTACCAAGAACGCCGATTTCGGCGGCGCGGCAAGCATTCAGGAGGCCCCGGCCGTGGCAGAGGCTGCTGTCAAACGCGCACGTAGGCGTTAGTACAGAGCCGACGCGGGCATCTATGTTCCGCGATGCGGCCGGAAGCTAACACCGACGAAGGCAGGGCGCCCGACCAGCAACGGACTGGCCGGAGCGCTCGCATCGACATCTGTGCTGAATGTGGGTGAAGCAACCATGGCCACCGCCGCACCACGATCAGATTCGGAGCGTGCGGGCCAGCCGGACAAGGTCCGTCCCGACGGTTGCGAGAACCGGTGCATCGTGACAATCGGAGCATCGGCCGGCGGCGTCGACGCGCTGAAGAGACTTGTCCGCGATCTTTCGCCGGACATCCCGGCGGCTCTCCTCGTCGTACAGCACGTTGGTCCCACGAGTTACCTCGGCGACATTCTCGGTCGCGCTGCCAACATGCCCGTTGCAAATGCCTCCAACGGCATGAAGGCTAAAAACGGGCACATCTTCGTTGCACCGCCGGGAGCTCACCTTCTGTTACACGACGATCATATGCTGCTGCGGCGCGGGCCGCGCGAGAACCTGGCGCGCCCCGCCATCGACCCCCTGTTTCGATCGGTGGCCTGCAGCTTTGGTGGCAGGGTGATCGGGGTCGTGCTTACAGGCAGCCTCTCCGACGGCACCGCCGGCCTGCGCGCCATCAAGATGTGTGGCGGCGTCAGCGTGGTCCAGGATCCCGACGACGCTGCAGTACCCGATATGCCGCTGAGCGCTTTGCAGAATGTGGAAATCGACCATTGCGTGGCCCTGTCCGAGATGGCTGGCCTGTTACACAGGCTTGCTTCCGAAATGGCGGGACCGACACTAGAAATCCCGCCTGTCATCCGCCTCGAGGCTGCGATTGCTGCTCAGGAGCACGGCACAATGGAACAGACAGAAGGCCAGCTTGGCACCCCATCGACATTTGTCTGCCCCGAATGTCACGGACCACTTTGGGAGATAGAAGACGGGCCGATTACCCGTTACCGCTGCCACACCGGACATGCGTTCGGAGCAGACGTTTTGATGCAGGCCCAGGCTGACGATGCGGAACAGGCTCTTTGGAGCCTTTTAAGAGCGCACCAGCAGCGGGCTGAGTTGGCGAAACGGATGGCAAAACGCGAAGCCGCGCGGGAAAGACACAGCCTGGCCAGTCAAATGGCTGCGCGGGCCGCGGAATACGAAGCCGACGCGAAACTTATTGAAGAGATCATCCATCGTCGAACGCCGTGACAAGGCAACAGCGTTTGTCAGGGCGGGTGCGTCTGCGCCATCCCGATCGCATTTTCCTGGATCAGCCGCGTTGCCTCACCGCTTGGCCTGTGGCCACGGGTATCCAGGTCCCATGCTTTGATTGAACACCTGCACCCAAATCCAACTGCACGAATTTTATGCAAAGCAGGAACATAGAAGCATTACGCGAGTTAGGCACTGACGCACTGGACGTATCCTCGCATTCTGCGGTCTGCCGGGGTGGTCCTTGTTATGTAAACGAATGCCAGGACAATGTATCGCTCGCAGCTTTTCGTACCTCTTTTTGGCCTGCTGTTGCTGATGGGTGGCCTGTTCCACGGGCACGAGGCCATGGCGCAGGAGCCCTGTCCGGCCGATCACGATAAGCTGCTTGCAGCCCTCAAAGCCAACGTGAAGGCAAGCGGCGGACCAGCCAATGGCGGCTTTGAAACCAACGAATGGGCAGCCATCGTTGCCCGTGACGGCACTGTCTGCGCGATTGCGTTCAGCGGCCCCACCCCCGACTCGCAATGGCCGGGAAGTCGGCTCATAGCAGCGGAGAAAGCCAACACGGCCAACGGTCTCAGCCTGGCTCAGATGGCCCTCTCTACGGCCAATCTCTATGCGGGGGTGCAGCCGGGCGGGCCGCTATTTGGCATGCAGGAGACCAATCCCGTCAACCAGGCCGCGGCCTATACGGGCGATCCCAAAACGTTCGGAAGCGCCGGCGACCCGCTCGTCGGCAAGCCGATCGGAGGCGTCGTGGTGTTTGGCGGCGGGCTTGCCCTCTACGACGGCAAGAGCATTGTCGGCGGCCTCGGCGTTTCAGGCGACTCCTCATGCGCCGATCACAATGTCGCCTGGCGTATCCGCGCGGCGCTCGGCTTCGACAAGGTCCCGGCAGGCGTCAATCCAAATCGCAAGGATGCCATTGTCTACGATCTGGACCCCGGCGGCAAAAGCGCTTCGGGCTGGGGCCATCCGCTTTGTGCCGGAACGGAGGCCGACATCGCCGCCGAACTCGGCGCCGGCGTGGGAGGCTCGATCAATAAATGAAAGTTATGCCGCAATTGGCATTAACGCGCGTTGACGTAGAACGACGTACCCGCAAATTGGCAGCCGGGAATTCCTTTGGCGCTATCCTTCTGGTGACGCTGCTCGCCTGCCTGCTGCTTCTGGGCGCTGCGTCCGAGCCTCCTAAAACACCAGCGATCGTACCGCCAGCCGCAGCTTCGCCACCCGATGACGGCCAATGGACGATGCCGGCCAAGAACTACGCGTCGACGCGCTTCAGCGAACTCTCCGAGATCAATGAAGGCAACGTCAAGAACCTGCAGGTCGCGTTCACGTTTTCGACAGGCGTGAACAAGGGCCAGGAAGCAGCGCCGCTGGTCGTCGGCAACACCATGTATATCGTGACGCCCTTTCCCAACTTCGTCTATGCGCTCGATCTCTCCAAGCCCGGCGCCCCGATGAAGTGGAAGTACGAACCCAATCCCGAGCCGGCGGCACAGGGAGTGGCCTGCTGCGACGTCGTCAACCGCGGGGTGGCATTCGCCGACGGGCGCATCTTTTTCAATACGCTGGACGGCCACACGATTGCCCTTGATGCGAACACGGGCAAGCCGATCTGGAACACTCATGTCGGCAACATCAACATCGGCGAGACCATCACCATGGCGCCGCTTGTGGTGAAGGGCAAAGTGCTGGTCGGCAATTCCGGCGGCGAGATGGGCGTTCGCGGCTGGGTAAAGGCGCTCGACGCCGGCGACGGTCATGTCGTCTGGATCGCCTATAGCACCGGGCCGGACAAGGACGTGCTGATCGGATCGGACTTCAAGCCGCACTATGACATGGACAAAGGCAAGGATCTTGGCGTCACGACGTGGCCGCCGGAAGCCTGGAAGATCGGCGGCGGCAACATGTGGGGCTGGATTTCCTATGATCCCGATCTGAACCTGATCTTCCACGGCACCGGCAATCCCGGACCATGGAATCCGGATTTGCGGCCGGGCGACAACAAGTGGACGTCTGGCATTTTCGCGCGCGATCCCGACACCGGCGCGGCGAAATGGTTCTATCAGTGGAGCCCGCATGACCTCCACGATTATGACGGCATCAACGAGCAGATCCTGCTCGACATGACCTGGCAGGGCAAGCCGCGCAAGGTGCTGATCCGGCCGGAGCGCAACGGCTATCTCTACATCCTCGACCGGACAACCGGCGAGGTGCTGTCGGCAAAACCGTTTGGTCCGGTCAACTCCAGCAAAGGTGTGGATCTGAAAACCGGTCGGCTGATCGTAAACCCGGACAAGAAGACCGGCACCGGCAAGGTCGTTCGCGATATCTGTCCGACGGCGTCGGGCCTCAAGGACTGGCAGCCTTCCGCGTTCTCGCCGAAGACCGGCCTGCTCTACATCCCGCACAACAATCTGTGCATGGATGAAGAAGGCGTCGAGGTGAACTACATCGCCGGCACGCCCTATGTGGGCATGAACGTCCGCATGATACCAGGGCCCGGCGGTAATCGCGGCGCCTTCACCGCCTGGGACATCGCCGCGGAGAAACCCGCCTGGAGCCTCAAGGAGAATTTCCCGGTGTGGAGCGGCGCGGTGGTGACCGCCGGCGACGTTGTCTTCTATGGCACGATGGAAGGCTGGTTCAAGGCGGTCAGCGCCAAGACCGGAGACCTGCTTTGGCAGTTCAAGACCTCGTCCGGGATCATCGGCCAGCCCATCACCTATCGCGGTCCCGACGGGCACCAGTATGTCGCCATCCTCTCAGGCGTCGGCGGCTGGGCCGGCGCCATTGTATCGGGCGATCTTGACCCGCGTGACGCCACCGCCGCGCTCGGTTTCGTCAATGCCATGAAAGATCTGAAGAACGCGACAACCTCGGGAGGCACGCTTTATGTGTTCCGGCTGCCTTGATGGATTGTACTTGACCGTAGGTCCGGCGCGAAAGGGGTGTCAACGGCTGGCGATCGGCATGGCCGCGATCGCCTTCGTGTTCTTGACGGCCACAGCCGACGCACGTGAGCTGAGGGTCTGCGCCGATCCGAACAACCTGCCGTTCTCCAACGCGGCAGGTCAGGGCTTCGAGAACAGGATCGCCGAGATCGTTGCGTCCGATCTCGGCGCGAAGCTGACCTATACCTGGTGGGCGCAGCGTCGCGGCTTCATCCGCAACACGCTGAAGGCCGGTCTATGCGATCTCGTGCCGGGCACGCCGAGCAACCTCGAAATGCTGCGCACCACCACGCCCTACTACCGATCGTCCTATGTCTTCGTCACCCGCAGGGACGGCCCCGACGTAGCATCGTTCAATGATCCGCGGCTGCGCGACATGCGGATCGGTGTTCAGCTCATCGGCGACGATGGCGCCAATTCGCCTCCGGTCCAGGCGCTTGGCCGCCGCGGTATCGTCGGGCACCTCGTCGGCTATCCGGTGTATGGCGATTATTCCGCCCCCAACCCGCCGGCGCGCATCGTCGAAGCGGTGGCGAGTGGCGAGATCGACCTTGCCGTGGTCTGGGGCCCCCTCGCCGGCTACTTCGCCGCCAGGCAGAAGGTGCCGCTCCGCATCACGCCGGTTGTGCCCCGCATCGACGGACCGCAACTGCCGATGATCTACGACATCTCGATGGGCGTCCGCCGCGAAGACGATGCGCTGCGCGGCGATGTCAATGGTGCCCTGTCCAGGCACAAGGTCGAGATAGATGCCTTGCTGTCACAGTATGGTGTGCCGCGCCTCGATGCCCCGGGGAGCCCGGTGCGATGAGAGCCGTTGTGGCCATGCTCCTGTTTCCAGTCCTGGCGCTCGCTGCCTGCCAGCGCGAGGAACGTGACACGCGCCCGCAATCGGCGCTCGGATCGGGCGAGCAGCCGACGCCTGTGACCACGCTGGAGCCCGGCGGACAGCGCCCCCCCGCCAGCGATAACAAGGCGGCGAGCTTCGAGGCCAACGCCTTCCATATGAGCGAAGGGAAACGGCTTTTCGGCTGGTTCAACTGTTCGGGATGCCACGCCAATGGCGGCGGCGGCATGGGGCCGGCCCTGATGGACCAGAAGTGGCTCTATGGCAGCTCGATCGAAAGCATCCATGCCACGATCCGCGACGGTCGGCCAAACGGCATGCCGAGCTTCCGCGACAAGATTCCCGACGACCAGATCTGGGAGCTTTCGGCTTTCGTGCGCTCGCTGAGCGGCAACGCGCCGTCTTCCGCCGCGCCGCAACGCAATGACGACATGATGGCGCATCCGTCGGAAAACCGCATGCCCGACGCGGCCACGCTGGGGAAGTCGCCGTGAAACGTCTCGTCTCGATGGCGTTCGCCACCGCCGGCGCTCTGTTGCTCCAGGGATGCGCGGGCTGGCAATCCGCCCTCGACCCGAAAGGTCCCGCGGCGAGCGAACTGGCATGGCTGATCTGGTTCTTCACCGCGCTCTGCGCCGTGGTGTGGGTGCTGGTGATGATCGCCCTCGTCGTGCCCTTGATGATGCGGTCGCGCGCGCAGGCGGAGCCGCTCGCGATCGAGGCCGGCGCCGACGACCGGAAGCTGCGCGCGGTGATGACCGCCGTCGGGTTGACCGCCATTGTCCTGATCGGACTGACCTTGCTGAGCTTCTTCGCCAACAGGACGCTCGCCGCGATCGGCTCGGATGCCGCACTGACCATTCGGGTCACCGGCCATCAATGGTGGTGGGAGGTGCGCTATGAGGATGCCACGCCAAGCCGCATCCTGACCACGGCGAACGAGATCCATATCCCAGCCGGGGAGCCGGTGCGGCTTCTTCTGACCTCGACCGACGTCATCCATTCCTTCTGGATCCCGAGCCTTTCGGGCAAGCTCGACCTCATTCCCGGCCACATGAACGTGCTCGACCTCAAGGCAGACAAGCCTGGTGTTTACCGAGGTCAATGCGCCGAGTTCTGCGGGGCGCAGCACGCAAACATGGGCACCTTCATCATCGCCGAGCCGCGTGCGAAGTTCGACGCCTGGTGGAACCACCAGTTGCAGCCGGCCGCTACTCCGACGGGGGACGACGCCAAGGCCGGCCAGGATCTGTTTCTGAAGCGCCCTTGCGTGATGTGTCACAGAATAGGCGGCACGCCTGCCGGAGGAACGGTCGCCCCCGACCTCACCCATATAGCCAGCCGGCAGACGCTTGCCGCCGGGACATTGACAATGAGCCGCGGCAATCTCGCCGCCTGGATAGCCGACCCACAGGGCATTAAGCCCGGATCCCACATGCCGGTGGTGGAGCTCAGCGGCGACGAACTCAACGCCATGGTCGCCTACCTCGAGGCGCTTAAATGAGCAGCGCGGATCTCACAAGCGAACGCGACCTGCCGCCGGTGCGTGAAACCTCTACCGCGGGCGACGTCGCACCCGAGCATGATGGACCGCGCGACACCGGCATGGACGATGCCAGCCTGGATCGCTGGCTGGCGCGGACATGGCGCACGCCCCCCGGCATCATCGGCGCGCTGTCGAGCGTCGACCACAAGGTCGTCGCACGGCGCTATCTGATCACCGCCTTCGTGTTTCTGTGCCTGGGCGGGCTCAACGCTGTCGCCATGCGCATCCAGCTCTCAGGGCCGCAGCGCGGTCTGATCGGCCCGGACCTCTACAACCAGCTGTTCACGATGCATGGTGTGACCATGATGTTCCTGTTCGCCGTGCCCATCGTGCAGGCGACAGGCATCTATCTCGTCCCGCTGATGGTCGGCAGCCGCAACATCGCCTTTCCCCGCCTGAATGCGTTCAGCTACTGGATCTATGTTTCGGGCGGCATATTCGCCTGGGTGTCTTTCGCGCTCAACATGGCGCCCGACGTCGGCTGGTTTGCTTATGTGCCGCTGTCAGGCCCCGAATTCGCGCCGGGCAAGCGGGCCGACGTCTGGGCCCAGATGATCACTTATACAGAAGTATCCTCCCTGGCCGTCGCGGTGGCAACCATCGTCACCGTGTTCAAGCAGCGAGCCCCCGGCATGTCGCTGGACAGGATTCCGCTCTACGTCTGGGCAATGCTGGTTACCTCCTTCGTCGTCGTCTTCGCCATGCCCGCGGTGATGATCACCTCGACCTTCCTGATCCTCGACCGGCTGGTCGGCACACATATCTTCAACCCGGCCGAGGGCGGCGACGCACTGCTCTTCCAGCATCTGTTCTGGTTCTTTGGCCATCCCGAGGTCTACATCATCTTCCTGCCGGCGACGGGCATGGTCTCGGCGATCATCCCGGTCTTCGCCCGGCGTCCCGTGTTCGGGCATCTCGGGCTGGTCTTGTCGCTGATCGCCGTCGGTTTCCTTTCGTTCGGCCTCTGGGTCCATCACATGTTCGCGACGGGACTACCCAAGCTCGGCGCCAGCTTCTTCACCGCGTCGAGCATGCTGATCGCCATCCCCAATGGCGTTCAGATCTTCTGCTGGCTGGCGACCTTGTGGGACGGCAGGCCGGTGATCCGCACGCCGCTGCTGTTCGTGTTCGGCTTCTTTTTCATCTTCGTCATCGGCGGCCTCACCGGCGTCATGCTCGCTTCGGTGCCGCTGGACCTCCAGGTGCACGACACCTATTTCGTCGTCGCCCATTTCCATTACGTGCTGATCGGCGGTTCGGTCTTCCCGCTGCTGGGCGCGGCCTATTTCTGGTTCCCCAAGATCAGCGGCCGCATGATGAGCGAGCGTCTCGGGCGCTGGCATTTCTGGCTGGCTTTCATCGGCTTCAACGCGGCTTTTTTCCCAATGCATCTCGTCGGGCTCTGGGGCATGCCACGCAGGGTCTACACCTATCCGGCCGAGCTTGGCTGGGGCAACATCAACCTGTTCATCAGCGCCGGCGCGGTGCTCTTTTTCCTCAGCTTCGTACTGTTCACGTTCAATCTTGTACACGGCGCGTTGAAGGGCGAACTGGCCGGAAACAATCCCTGGGATGCCGGTACGCTCGAATGGGCGACGTCTTCGCCGCCGCCAAGCTATAATTTCGCGCGGATACCGATTGTCACACACGTCGAGCCGCTCTGGGCCGAACGGGAGGCGCCGCCTGTGGCGACCGGACTCCGCGTCGATGTCCGTGAGCTGTTGATCTCAACCGTGGCGGAAGCCCACCCCGACATTCGCGAAAAATCGGCGACACCGTCGATCTGGCCGCTGCTGGCGGCAATCGCTGTCGGCGGTACGTTTGTCTATTCGATCTTCACGCCCTGGGCGATCGTCTGGGGCGCCGCGCCGATCGCCATCACCTTGATCGGCTGGTTCTGGCCCAAGGACGACCCGGAGGATGAGGGATGAGTGAGCGTCCCAGCTTGGATCTTTCGGACCTCCCGACCTTTGGACATGGTCCGCGCAGCCCGACCTGGTGGGGAACGCTCGGCTTCATGGCGCTGGAAGGCATGGGCTTTGCGTTGGCCGCCGGCGCATATCTCTATCTCGCCACTTTGTGGCCCAACTGGCGTCTAAGCGCCCCGCACCCCAACCATTGGCCCGGAACGATCGTCACCATCCTGTTTATCATCAGCGTGGTGCCGAATCACATCCTCCACGGCCATGCCAAGCAATGCGCGATCGTACCGGTCCGGATCGGGCTGGTGGTGATGTCGCTGCTCGGTCTGGCCCCGCTTGTCGTGCGCTGGTTCGAATTCCCGGCGCTGAACATCTACTGGGACACGAACGCCTATGGCTCGATGCTCTGGGTGCTGCTCGGGCTGCACACCACACACCTGATCACGGATGTCGGCGACACCATCGTTTTGACGGTGCTGATGTTCACACGCCATGGCTATAGCGGCCGGCGCTTCGGCGATGTCGGCGATAATGTCTTCTATTGGGATTTCGTGGTGCTGACCTGGATCCCGATCTATCTGCTCATCTACTGGATGCCGAGGCTAGGCTGATGCGTGCGTTGAAAATGGGAACGTCCTGGGGTGGTCTTCTGTCGGGGCCGATGGCTTGGGCAATCTCGACGCAGCTGAACTACGCACTCGTACCATGGCAGTGCAACCGCCAGGTGCCGGTGGTGCTTCCCGTGGCACTGGTGCTCGCCGTGCTTTCGCTGCTCGGCGGTGCCTTGTCATGGCGGGCGAAGCGGCAGGGCGGCGCCGCCTTCAAGCCTGAGCGCACGCGCAGCACCGAGCAGTTCGTCGCCGATCTCGGCATGCTTGCGGCATTGCTGTTTGCCCTCGTCATCATCATGCAAGGCAGCGCGGCTCTCATTCTCGACGTGTGCCTGCGATGAGCTTCGACGCGTTCTTCTCGACCTCGATCTGCTACGGCGCCGGCGCGCCCGAGGCCGGATGGACGCTCGCATTTCCCATCACGTTTCCGCTGGCCGCGATTGCCTTCCTTTATACCATCGGAGCGACTCGGTTGTGGCGCCGCAGCAGCCGAGGCCGTCCCGAGCGGATGCGGCAGGCGTTGTTTTTCGCCGCCGGTTGGGGCGTGCTGACGGCAGCACTGGTCAGCCCCATCCATGCGCTCGGCGAGCGGGTGTTTGCCGCCCATATGATCGAGCATGAACTGCTGATGGCGGTGGCGGCGCCCCTCCTTGTCGCCGCTTGCCCAGGCGCAGTCCTGCTCTGGTCCTTGCCGGCCGCACTTCGCCGCGGGACGGGCAAGCTCACGCGCGCAAAGACGCTGCAATCCGTTTGGGCCCTGGTGATCCGTCCCCTCAACGCGACGATCATTCACGGCGTCGCCATCTGGATCTGGCACATTCCGGCGTTGTTCCAGGCAGCGCTCCAGCAGGGCTTTCTTCATTATGCCCAGCATGCGAGCTTCCTCGGCACAGCCTTGCTGTTCTGGTGGGCGCTCCTACCGCGCCCCGGTCGACAGCAGACCTATGGCAACTCCGTCATGCATCTTTTCTTCACCTCGCTCCATACCGGCCTGCTCGGTGTCCTGCTGCTGATGTCGCCCAAACTCTGGTATCCGGAGAATGGCGCCGGCGCGGCATTGTGGGGAATGACCGCGATCGAGGACCAGCAGCTCGCCGGATTGGTAATGTGGGTTCCGGCCGGCTTGATCTATGGCGGCGCCGCCCTGCTGCTCGCCGGCCTTTGGATAAGCAGCAGCGCAACCAGGGAGGCAACACATGCGCTCCGACCTGGGTAGGCTGATCGGGGGCGCCCTTGCCGCAATCCTGCTGCTGACCGCGGCTGTGGCAGCGGCGACCTTGTGGTCCGACCGGCGCGACCGTGTCCGGCACGAGTCGGATGCGGCGACCGGGGGCGTAGGCGCTCGCGCCATTCCGATCATGACGGCGAATGGCTGCTCCGGCTGCCATACGATACCCGGCGTGCCGGGTGCGCAAGGCCAGGTCGGACCCCGCCTGGACGGTGGCCTTGCCGACAGGGTCTTTATCGGTGGCCTGCTGGCAAACAATCCGGAGAACATGATCCGCTGGATACGCTCGGCGAGGGAAGTCAATCCGCACACGGCCATGCCGTCGACGAGGATCACCGAGCAACAGGCGCGGGACATCGCCGCTTATCTCTATGCTTTGAGGTAAATCAGCCCTCGCCGCCGCGCCGGGACCACAAGCCGCGGCCGGGATCGTAGCCGATGACCGCCGCGAGGAAGAAGGCGATGAGGCAGCCAAGGACCACAATCGCCGCGACAGGATCGAACCGCAGATAGAGCGCGAAGCGTATCAGCTCGACCGCCGAGCTGAACGGGTTCCAGGCGGCGATTGTTGCCAGCACCGGTCCCGCCTCGGCAAGCCGCCACAGCGGATAGAGCGCCGTCGAGGCAAAGAACACCGGAAAGATGACGAAATTCATGACACCGGCAAAGTTCTCCATCTGTGTCGAAACCGAGGAGACAAGCAGGCCGAACGCGCCAAGCATCAGGCCCGCCAGCACGAGCGCCGGAAATACCGCGACGTAGCCGAGAACGGGCGGCCGCACATCCCAGAAACGCGCGATCAACAGAAACAAATAGACCAGCGGCACGCCGACGATCACGCTGGCCAGCAGGCGCGCCGCAAGCAGGTACCAGCGCGGCAATGGTGCGGTCAGCAACAAGCGCATGCTGCCCATCTCGCGATCGTAGACCATGGCCAGCGAACTCGCCATGGCATGGAAGAGCAGCATCATGGCCGCTAGCCCGGGCACCACATACACGTCATAGAGAACATAGGTCTGGTAGGGTGGCGTGATCGACAGACCGAGAACGGAGCGGAAGCCAGCGGCAAAGATTGCCAGCCAGACCAGCGGCCGTACCATCGCCGAGAGCAGCCGGCCGCGTTGCCGCAACGTGCGCAGCATCTCCCTGCGCAGGATGCCGTTGAGCGCGCGCACCGCGTGAGACGTTTTCATTCGGACTCCGTCAGCGACGCGAAGGCCTCGCCCGTGCTCGCTACACCGAGATCGGTAGCCAGGCGATCGGCGCGGCCGGCCCACCGCATGGTGCCTCGATGCAGCACCACCACATCGTCATCCGCCGTTAGTTCTTCCAGAAAATGTGTTGTCCACAGAACGGCAATGCCGCGCTGGCGGCAAAGCTCCCGCACGTGCCGCTCGAGCGCGCGGCGGCCCGGCACGTCGAGCCCGGTGGTCGGCTCATCCAGCAGCAAAAGGCGTGGGCTATGCATCAGAGCACGTGCGATCTCGACACGGCGACGCTGCCCCCCGGAAAGCGCTCGGGCAGGATCGTCGATCCTGTCCAGCACGTCCAGCCGGCCGAGTTCGTGGATGGAGCGCTCCTTGCTCAAGGCCTGGCTAAGCCCATGCAAGGCCGCGTGGTAACGCAGGTTCTCGCCGGCCGTCAGATCGAGGTCGAGGGTCGGCAACTGGAAGACGACGCCCATCTGCGCCAACGCGGCGGACGGGTTGACATCCATCGCCTGGTCGAAGACATGCACCGAGCCGGAGCGGGCGTGATAAAGACCGGTGATCAGCGAGAACAACGTCGTCTTGCCGGCGCCATTGCGGCCTAGCAAGATGCACATCCTGCCTTGGGCCACAGAGAAAGAGACGCCGTCGAGAACCCGCCGGTTTCCGAAGCTATGGCCCAGATTCTCGACCGACAAGGCGTTCATGGCCCGATCACGACGCCCCACGGCCCCCGCCCCACCGGCAGCGATTTCACCACCTCCTGGTTTTCCAGATCGATAAACGAAATATCGCCGGAATTCCCGTTTGCGCTGACCAGGCGCTTCTCGTCGCCGGAGAGCGCAACGTGCCAGGGTCGTTGACCAACAAGGTAGAGCCGACGGACCGCCAGCGTTTTCACATCGAGTTCCGCAATCCTGTTGGCGGGGCCGAGCGCCACATAGACGGTCGTGCCATCGCGGGACGTCGCCATGCCGACCGCCTGCACACCCTCGCGTCGTATACCCGGCACCTCGAACTCGACTTTGCCGGTCTGCGCGCGCGTTGCCGTGTCGAAGACGGTGACGGTGCCCCGGATCTCCGAGGACACCCAGAATTGCTTACCGTCCGGCGAGAATAAAGCCGCGCGCGGCCGGGTATCGACCAGCAGATTGTCGACGAGTTCAAGCGTGCCTGCGTCGATCAGATGCACCATGCTGGTGGTCTCCGAAGTGCAGGCGACATAGCGGCCGTCGGCGCTGGCCGCCATTCCTTCCGGTTCGACGCCGACATCCACGGTGCCGATGACCTTGGCCGCGGCGATGTCCACCACCGACACCAGATTGTCATTCTCGTTGGCGACGAACAGCCGCTTGCCATCGGGATGGACTGCGAAGAATTCCGGATCGGCTCCCGAAGGCAGTTCCCCGACGACCCGCCGCTTCGCGACGTCGACCACGTCGATGCGGTTGTCGTCGCCTTCCGCGACGAAAAGCATCTTGTTGTCGATCGACAGCGCCAGCCCGCGCGGACGGCGGCCGACATCGATCGTCGCCAGCAAAGTCATTGTCACGCCGTCGACGACCGCGACGGTATTATCCTGCTCATTGGAAACGTAGATGGTCTCGGCGGCGGCGGGAGCAGCAAGAGCGAACGCCGCCAACAACAGCGTCATCAGAACTTGCATGTGCTCTCCTCCAGGTCGATGCCCAGCGTGTCGAGCGGCGTGCGCTGATGCAGGAAGCCCGGTTGCGGTGAGCTGGAAATCAAGAGGCGAGGCCCGGCGATCAAAATGGGCTGGCGCATCTGTCCGTCCCAGGGACGGAAACTAAGCCCCTGCCCCTTGAAGCCAGCGAGAAGAAACGCGTCGCCGCGTATATATCTGCCGATTGCCGCGGGATCGAGACTGTGCAGGCGCGTCGCCGCTTCGCCGGTACTGCGCACAGCGAGCCAGGCCGCGTAGTCGCTGGGCAACATCCAGCGCCCTGCCTGCCTGTGGAAACGGTCCTGCAATTGCGTGGCGCCCCATTCCTCGCTGACAGCGCTCCAGCCTGTGGTGACCAGCCCTTGCGTGCCGGCGACGATTCTCGGCAGCGCAGTGCGGCCCTCCAGATAGGCGCCGAATTCATCCGCCTCGTCGGCGACCACGAGCACATCATAGTCGCTGACCTGCGTGACCGCGGGTATTTCGGTCTGCAGCGTGACATGCCCTGTATCGGCACGTCCGTTGGCGGGCCTGAATGTCCACGGCTGGTCGATCGTGATCTCGGCTCCGAAGCGAGCCGCCGCCCGTCGAAAGGCCGCCGCCATCGCCTGATCCTGCGAATGCGGCCCCACAAGCAGGAACCAACGCTGCCAGCGCTTCCAGGCGAGATATTGCGCCAGCCCGTCGGCGAGCATGGCGCGGCTCGGGATCGTGTGCAGCACGTTCCGACGGCAGTCCTGCTGGCGAAGCTCGTCGTCCGGCGCCCGGCTGTTGAACAACGTCATCTGCTCGGCACCGGGCGCGGCACTGGCCTGTAGAAGCTGACGGGCGTCGAGATCGGCGATGACAAAGGCGATGCCGGCATCGGCGAATTGTCTTACCGTGTCGTCCGGCGTTTCGGTTGGTTTCAATATCCTTTCCTCCAGCCGAAATTTCTGCCCAAGAAACCGGCCGGTGCTTTCGTCGTCGGCAATGCCGAGCCGTGCGCCTTGCAGGCCGTCGTCGGTGACGGTTTCATCAAGGGGTCCAAGGGGCAGAGCCGGTTTGCGCTCCTGGCCGATATACCCGATCACCATCGTCTGTTGCTCGGTGACGCCAGGGCCGGTGATCAGCAAAAGAAAGAGAAGGCCCAGCAACAGTCTCATTGTGTCGCCCCCAGCCCAAAGCGCGACGATCCCGCTTCATCGCCACGAGAGATTGCGACATCGCGCACGATGCGCGCCGGCGATCCCTCCAGAACAATAACCCGATCCCCCAGCGACGAGGCATAGGCGAGATCATGCGTAACCAGCAGCGTGGTAGTCCGCCGACTGGCGAAACAATCCTGCAGCAGGCGGCGCATGGCTTGCGCGGTCGCCTCGTCGAGTGAAGCGAATGGCTCGTCGAGGAGCAGGAGCGCAGGCTCCACGGCGAGCGCCCGGGCAAGCGCTACGCGCCGCGCCATACCGCCCGAGAGTCGCTGCGGATAGCTCTTCTCATTGCCTTTCAGGCCGACAGCGGCAAGCCACCGGGCCGCATCGGGCGCGCGATCCGGGATGGCCAGCTCTACATTGCGCAAGGCGGTGAGCCAGGGCAGCAGCCTCGGTGTCTGGAACAGCATGCCTATCGGAAGCGGTCGTCCGCTCACGCTGCCGCGAAATTCGCGGTCGACGCCCGAAACGATCGACAGCAGCGTCGACTTGCCGACACCGGAAGGGCCGGTCAGGACGCAGACCTGTCCGTCGGCTATATCAAGCGACAGCGCGCGAAAGATCGTCCGGCGCTGGCCGTCGTCACCGGGGAAAGTCTTGTCCTCGATCCTGATCCTCAGCATCAGCGTCGCCAGGCGAACAGACGACGTTCCAACGGCACAAGCAGTCCATACTCTATGGCAAGCATCACAACGCCGAAGCTGATCGCATAGGCAAGGATGTGGGTGACGTCGAAGTTCTGAAAATAGACCTGTAGCTGGAACCCGACGCCGTTGGAGCGGCCGAGCAGTTCGGCGAGCAACACGATCTTCCACGTTAGTGCCAGCCCGCTGCGCAGGGTGACGAGAAAGAACGGCGCCAATTGCGGCAGCACGACATGCTGCAGCTTTGCAGCACGCCCGAAGCGATAGAGCTCAGCCATTTCGGCAAAGTCCTTGTCCAGCCGGCTGGCGCCTTCACGAATAGTCACCACGACGTTGGGGATCTTGTTGAGCGCGACCGCAAGGACAAGCGCGGTCTCGGCAAGACCAAGCCAGATATAAATTAGAATGACCGTGATCAGCGCCGGCATGTTGAGGAGTAACACGATCCAAGGCCTCATCCATATGTCGGCTCTGTGCGAGCGGCCTGCCGCGTAGCCAAGGGCCGCGCCAATGACGATTGCCGACCCGAGGCTTGCCACGACGCGCGCAAGCGAGATGCCCAAATGGTATGGCAGCTCGCCCCGAACCGCTTCGTGCAGGAGAACCGAAACAACCTGGACCGGACCAGGAAACAGGCGATCGGCGGCGATCGATGATGCAATCTGCCAGACGAGCACCATGGTCAGCAATGCCGCAGTGGATTGCGAACGCTGCATTGTGATGGGGAACGCTGGGACATCGGTCATTGGCGCGAGCTCAAGCCGGTATGGCCCGGAAGACACCAGGATCGAGGCTCGTCGCCTTGCCGACCAGATCTTCGCCGCCCAATTCGGCCAGGATTGCAAACAACCGGGCCGCGCCATCACGTTCGGCTTTGCCGAACCGACGAGGGATTCCGGCTCGATAGGCGGCGCGTAACGCCGCCTGTAGGTGAGGATCGTCCGTGCCCAATTGGGGCGCGAGCACCCGCCATTCGTCGTCCGAAGACTCGAGCAGCGACTTCGCTGCCGCGGTCGCGCTCGTGAATCGCGCGAGGGCTATCGGGTTGGCCCGCGCCCAGCTTTCATGGAAGACGTAGCCGAGCATCGGCAAGTCCACGGATACGCCAAGCCCCTGCAGGATTTGCGCGACACTGAGCAGAGGCCTTGCCCCCTCTGACTCGAGACGGGCGGCGAAATTCCAGAACGTCAGCAGTGCATCCAGTCGCCCCGCCAGAAATTCCTGCTCCAACAAAGGCGGCGCGCCGAACACTGGCTCCACCTCTTCAGCAAGATCGCGCTTCACCTGACGGAGGCCGAGCGCGCGCAACAGGATCCAGCTTTTGTCCAGCGGACCACCTGCGATCCCCAGCCTTTTGCCCTTGAGGTCCGCAAGAGTTCGAATGGGCGAGCCTTGCGGCAGTTCCAGCGCGCCGACGGCACGAGAATAGGGATAGAAGACCAGATCAGCGCCTTCGCTGCGCTGGCGCATGACCCACACCCAGTCCGAAACGATGACGTCGACGCTGCCCGCCAGCAATGCGGTCTTACCGGCTTCGGTACCGGCAAGCCGCTGAGCCTCGATTGATACGCCGTGCACAGTGTCCAACGCATGTCGCCGCATGACGTCAACTTCCCAGGCGGCGGTGCCAAATCCCAGCACGCCAAATCGCACGAGCGGCGATGGCTGTGGCGCGGCTTCTGCGGAAGCACCCAATAGCCAGCAACAAATACCCGCAAGAGCGGCCCGCCGCGAGATGTGACCCTGATCATGCCGGGTCAGCCATTCGCCTGGAAGGGTAGCAGTCAGCACGGGCGCACCGGGTGTGAAGGAACTTTCCTAACGCCGTGGCGGCAGGAATGTTCCTCAATGGTGCATGGAACTAACGGGAAAGCACCTAAGGTCCGTTTTTCAGCTCGTAAGCAGCCCGGGGGGGCTTGTTCAGGCGAACAGAAGAAGGTGTCAGGGGCTACGGTCCGCTCTTGGCATCATCGACCTCCAACGCGTCCATTACAGGTGCCGGATCGCTCTTTTCGGAGCTCGGGCTCTGCACCCCGGACCCGGCGTTCTCGATCGCTTGCACGATAGCATCTTCGATGTTTCCGAGTTCGTCCTCCCTTACTTCACGCCCATAACCAGCCACCTCGGCATCTTGCTCGAATTGCTGAGCGAGCACCGCGACGCTGACTTCCTCTCGACCAGGAAGTGTGCCGACATTCTCCTGTAGCCAGTTTTGAAAAAACTCTCTGGTCGCGCTCATCTCAGACCACCCTTTCGCCAAACTAAGCGCGACGATGAGCCGAAGTTCCATGATGCGTTCACTTTCCCAGTGGTGCTGTACTCACAGCGTTGGGAGCCACGAGGTTTTTGCAGGCTTGATGAGGCAGTGGCCTTTCTCTTCACGACTCGATTGGAGTTCACTCTTATCGCGCAGTGTGCATCCTGATTGCGTCCATTTCGACCCTGTGGAACAAGCTTGTTGAGTTGAAGTTAGGCCCTATGCCAAGCTTTTCGGGCGAACCAAGTTTTTCGGGCGAACAAGTTTTTGACGTTGCCATCGTCGGCGGCGGCCCCGCGGGGCTCGCTGCAGCCATGTATTTAGCCAGGTTTCTGCGTTCGGTGATCTCGCTCGACGCGGGGCATGCGCGTGCCAAGCTCATCCCAAAATCCCGTAACTGTCCCGGCTTCCCCGACGGCATCAGCGGGGAAGAACTGCTCGGCCGCCTACGAGCCCAGGCACAGCTATACGGCGCGAGCCTTGTCCATGGTTGCGTAGGCCACGCCGAAAAACGCGAGGGGTTTTTTGTTCTGACGACCACCTGCGGGATTGTCCAAGCAAGGCGCGTGATTCTGGCAACGGGCATTGTGGACAAGGCACCTCCCATTGAAAGACTGGAGGAGGCGATCGCAACCGGCATTGTCAGACTGTGCCCGGTTTGCGATGCATATGAGGCCCGGGGTAGCCGCATCGGCGTTGTTGGTCCGGAGCATCTCGCCGTCAGGGAGGCTCTGTTCCTGAAGGGATATGGCAGTCAGGTCGCCTTGCTCGCCAATAACCAGGATGATGTTTCCGAAGCTGCCCGCGGCGCCGCCTTGGCAGGCGGAGTTGAAATCTGGGACGCTGTCGATGACCTGATCCCTCGACGAACCGGGTTCGATGTCGTCATGGCCGAGGGCGCCCCGATGCGCAACATCGATGTGGTGTACCCTTCGATGGGCAGCGACGTACGCTCCGAACTAGCGGTTGCTCTGGGGGCTAACTGTGACGCAGAAGGCTATGTCCTGGTCAACCGACACCTTGAGACTTCAACGCCAGGACTCTATGCCATTGGCGACGTGGCCGAGGGGCTCAATCAAATTGCTGTTGCGTTCGGAGACGCCGCCAAGGCTGCAACTCACATTCATAACGACCTCCGCGATTGCGCCGAGCCGGCGACGAACTTCCGGCGAAGTTGACCTGCAGATGCGAACGCACCGTACCGGCTCACCTTTGGCTGCGTTGATGCCCGGAACCTGTTCCACCCGGCGTGAGACTACCGGCTTCGGCTTTGCTAGAGTTGTCCCAGGCGCAGCCGCTGGGTTGATGGACGGGCACGCGCTGGCGAACGGCTGGAGGAAGGAATGAAAATTCTCGTCACCGGCGCGTCAGGTCTGATTGGAGCCGCGCTTTGCGCGCGCCTGGCCGGCGAGAGTCATGAAGTGGTTCGCGTGCTTCACCACGCAGACACTGGCGTCCACCCGGAGATCCAAACCGTTTCCCTGGATATGGCGCGGGGCTTGCGACCTCAGGACTGGACCCCCTACCTCGCCGGTGTGGACGCCGTCGTAAACTGTGCCGGCGTCCTGCAGGATAGTGCCCGGGAAAACACCCGGCATGTCCATTCTACCGGCGCCTCGGCTCTCTTCACCGCGTGTGAGCAAGAAGGTGTGAACAAGGTGATCCACTTTTCTGCCATCGGGGTCGATCGCCAGCAGCCGTCCGCCTTTTCCGCCAGCAAGCTCGCCGGCGATGAGGCACTGATGGCACGTAGCCTTGACTGGGTCATCCTGCGCCCCTCCGTAGTACTGGGAAGGCCGGCCTTCGGCGCAAGTGCACTGGTTCGCGGCCTCGCGGCTTTGCCGCTCTTGCCGTTGATGCCCGGCACGGGCCGTCTCCAAGTCGTCCAACTCGATGACGTCATCTCCACCGTCCTGTTCTTCCTCAAACCCGGCAGCCCATCGCACCTCACGCTGGACCTGGCTGGGCCCGAGGCACTTTCGATGAGCGAGGTCGTGGGTCGCTATCGCCGCTGGTTCGGATGGAGCAGTGCTCGGGAGTTCATCTTGCCGAATTGGGCCGCAGCTATCTTGTACAGGTTCGGGGATGCCGCGGCTCAGCTGGGCTGGCGCCCGCCGATGCGCAGCAATGCAGCAAAAGAGATTGCCCGTGGCGCTGTCGGCGATCCCCAACCCTGGATGACGGCGACCGGCATTCAACCATCAAGTCTTACATCTGCACTGCGTTTAAATCCTGCGACGGTGCAGGAGCGATGGTTCGCCGGTCTTTACTTCGTCAAGCCGGCGCTCTTTGTCATCTTGCCGCTCTTCTGGATCATGACCGGCATCATTTCCCTCACTGCCGGCTGGCGCAGCGGAGTTGACTTGCTGATTGGCACTGCTGCCGGCCCCTTGGCCGAACCGGCGGTAGTCGCCGGCGCGCTGGCTGACATCGCCGTCGGGGCGCTTATCGCCTGGCGCCCAACCAGCCGGCTTGGTCTTTTCGGCGCAATCGCGGTATCGCTTTGCTATGCGATCGCTGGGAGCATTCTGCGGCCGGATCTTTGGCTTGAGCCACTCGGGCCGCTGATCAAAATCCTCCCGATCCTCGTTCTGCATTTTGCAGCGCTGGCCATTCTGGAGGAACGCTGATGACGTACTTCGTGCTTAAATACCTGCACGTGATCGGCGCTGCTGTGCTGCTCGGAACTGGTGCCGGCATTGCTTTTTTCATGCTTTTGGCACACCGGACCGGGAATGCCGCGACGATCGCAGCCGTCGCCCGCATTGTCGTGCTGGCTGATTTCCTGTTCACGGCTATGGCCGTTGTCGCACAACCTCTGACCGGACTGGGCCTCGCTAGGGTTGCGGGGTATTCGCTGTCCGAAGGATGGATCGTTCTCTCGATCCTGCTCTACATCTTAACGGGCCTGTTCTGGCTGCCTGTCGTGTGGATGCAGATCGAGATGCGAAATCTAGCCACACAGGCCGCACTCTCCAACCAACCTCCTCCCGAGCGCTACCATCAGCTGTTCAGACGCTGGTTTGTCTTCGGCTTCCCAGCTTTCGGCGCCGTGCTCGCCATTTTCTGGCTGATGATTGCGCGCCCGGCAATCGAGTGGTCATCGTTGTAGCTGTGATCGGCAAGCACTGCGCCGTGAATTCATCCGTCGCGCCTAGCTGGCTCCTGCCGGCGCGATGCACTGCGGTCGGGAACCACGGTCACTGCCGCGAGTTCTTTCGCATGGCCAGTCATCCCGTCACCGGCGTGCTTACCTCAATCGGCACATTAACCTCCCGCCCCGCGGCATTCCTGATCCTGTTGGTCTACGCAATCCTTTGGATGATCTTCGAGCGACAGACCCTGGACTGGCATGGAGCGGCTACCTTGTTTACGTGGGCCATGACGCTGTTCATCCAGCGTGCCGAGCACCGCGACACTCAGGCCATTCACGCCAAACTGGATGAGATCCTGCGATCAGACCACAATGCCTCGAACATCACGCGGATCGACGATGAAGAGCCCGAGGAAATCGAAAAACACCGCCACCGCAGGCAGCAGGACGACTGATGAGCGGCGTTTTGGTTTCACGGCAGGACGAGTAGCGGGTTTCCAGCTTTTGACGCCTATCCAGCCCCGCCGCCTCCTGCGCTCAGGCCCAGGCCTTCGATCCTTGCTGCGGCTGTGGTTCAGCGACCGAAGGATCGGAGCCCTCTATTGTTCCACTGCATCCAGAAAAATTTGCCCGAGAACCAGGTCAGGCAAATCGGCCGGCTCGAAGTGCGTCATTCGCCTTTCTGGTTGCGCTCGACGAACTTGTTGAAACGGCTGGTTTGTCCGTCACCAGTCTTGGACTGGTAAAGAAAGGCCAGATCGTTCTCGTCGAATATGCGGAAGAACTCGTCCCATTCGACCGGCTCGAATGCTTCCTCGGGTTTGCCGAAGTCGATCCGCAGGATGCCGCCCGCGCCTTTGGTGCGAACCACTGCCGGCCGTCCATCCCGCTCCTCGGCCCATTTGCGGATTTCGTCGTGATTGGTGGTCGTTTGCGACTGGGACATTGAAATCTCCTTTGATCATCGGCGTTGCCAACATCGGGCATCGTCGGGGCTGCCGGCGTCCTAACAGCACAAGGGCGGCAATGTTCCGGCACGGCGCGGCGAGCGCGATGTGGCTGCTTCCGAACGAAGCCGGCCAAAGGAACTTTGTTGAAGCCAAGGGAACAAACCTTTTGCCGAAAAGTTCGGGTCGCCAAGATTACCTGTCTGAGGAGTGGTCGTGAAACGGATATTGGTTACAGGGGGCTGCGGCTTCATTGGCCGGCATGTCGCCCAGGAACTCATCGAGCAGGATTATTCGGTTCGCATTTTGGATGTGCTGCTGGAGCAGGTGCACGCAGGCGAAACAGTCGCCCTTCCCGCCGGGGCCGAGCTGATCAAGGGCGACATTCGGGACCGGGAGGCAGTCGCCAATGCGCTGGAAGGCGTTGACGCGGTCATTCATCTGGCCGCGGAAGTCGGCGTCGGACAGTCGATGTACGAGATCGCGCGCTATGTCGGCACCAACGATCTCGGCACCGCGACGCTGCTTGAGGCGCTGATCAAACACCCGGTCGAGCGCATTGTCGTCGCCTCGTCGATGAGTGTCTATGGCGAGGGCCTCTATGCTACATCGGACGGCCGGCGCATCGACAACGCCCGGCGCAAAGCGAGCGACATCAAAAACGGGCAGTGGAATCCGCTGTCGCCGGAAGGCGAACCCCTCTCCCCCCTGCCGACGGACGAGGAAAAGCCGGTCGATCTCGCCTCTATCTATGCACTGACGAAATACGCCCAGGAACGCGCCGTGCTGATCTTCGGCGAAGCCTATGGCGTCGATGCGGTGGCGCTGCGCCTGTTCAACGTCTTCGGCGCCGGCCAGGCGTTATCGAACCCCTATACCGGCGTGTTGGCCAATTTTGCTTCGCGTCTCGCCAACGGCCAACGTCCAATGATCTTCGAGGATGGCGAACAGAAACGCGATTTCGTCCATGTGGATGACGTCGCCCGCGCCTTTCGTCTTGCGCTGCAGCAACGCCAGGCAAGGGGTCACGTCATCAACATCGGCAGCGGCCGAGCCTATGCCATCAGCGACGTCGCGCGGGTACTTGCCGAGGCCATGGGAACGCCGGACCGCTCGCCAGAGTTGCTCGGCAAGGCGCGCTCCGGCGATATCCGCAACTGCTTCGCCGATATTTCCAAGGCCCGTGAGCTGCTCGGTTTCGAGCCGAGGCAACAACTGGAGAATTCGCTCGCCGATTTCGTTTCCTGGGTGCGCAACTCGTCCGCCATCGACCGCGGCGCCGACATGAAACGCGAGCTTGAAGAACGTGGGCTGGTGTCATGAATACGCGCAATCGACGCGACGCGCCCGTCGCCATTGTCGGCGGCAGCGGCTTCATAGGATCGAACCTGGCCGACAGCCTGTTGTCGGATGGCGAGCCGGTGCTGGTGATCGACAATCTCAGCCGCCCCGGCGTCGAACAGAACCTTGAATGGCTGGCGCAGAAACACGGAAGCCGCCTCATGGTCGAAACGATTGACGTGCGCGACGCCAACGCGCTTGCGCCCGTTCTGAAGAGTTCCAAGGCGATCTTCCACCTGGCCGCGCAAACCGCCGTCACAACGAGCCTGGTCCAACCGGACGAGGATTTCGACATCAACCTTCGAGGAACGTTCAATGTCCTCGAGGCGGCGCGGCTGAGCAGTGAGTTTGTTCCGGTGGTCTTCGCCAGCACCAACAAGGTCTATGGCAGCCTGCCCGACGTCGCGGTGCGCGAGGACGGCGATCGTTACCTGCCTTGCGACGGCATCATCCAAGCGAATGGCATCGACGAGACCCACGGCCTGGATTTCTGCACGCCCTATGGCTGCTCCAAAGGCGCGGCGGACCAATATGTGCTCGACTATGCCAAATCCTACGGCATGCCCACGGCGGTGCTGCGGATGAGCTGCATCTACGGGCCGCGCCAGTTCGGAACCGAGGATCAAGGCTGGGTCGCGCACTTCCTGCTGAGTGCGCTGACGGGACGTCCAATCACCATTTACGGCGACGGCAGACAAGTGCGCGATATACTGCATGTCTCCGATGCGGTCGCCGCCTACAGGGCCGCGCTCGATCGTATCGAGACGACCAAAGGCCAGGCATTCAATCTTGGCGGCGGCCCCGATAATGCGATCAGCCTGCGCATGCTGTTGAGCGAAATCCGTAGCTTGACCGGCCATGAGCTTTCGATCCGCCATGATGACGAACGCACCGGCGATCAGCCCTTCTTCGTCGCCGACACCCGCAAGATCAAAGCGATGCTTGGCTGGAAAGCTCGTGTTTCATGGCGCGAAGGCATTCGCGATCTCGCAGACTGGCTGCAACAACACCGGCTCCAGCCTCGCCCCGAAGTCGTGAGGTACGTCGCATGAAAATCGCCCTGGTAAACCCGTTCTGGACCTATGACGACAGCATCTATTTCGGCTGCCGCCAACCACATCTCCCGCTGGAACTCGGCTATTCGAAATCCCTCCTCGAAACAGCCGGCCATGAGGTGTTGATGCTGGATGGGCAATTGCAGAAGCTCGACAACTCGGACCTCTCCGAGCGTGTGGCTGATTTCGCGCCTGCAATGACGGTCGTCAGTACCGCCCCGACTTATCTGTTCTGGCGCTGCGCACCACCCGAGTTGCGCGTGCCGGCCGATTTCCTCAACCGTCTCGCCGGGCGCGGTGGACGCACAGTCGCGGTCGGGCCGCATGGCTCGGCTACGCCCGCGCCAACCTTGCGCAAGCTTGGCGTCGACATTGTTGTGCGCGGCGAATGCGAGGAAATCGTCGCGGAACTTGCCCGGCGCGACGACTGGAGCGCGGTCCCCTCGACCGCTTACCTGCGCGACGCCAAGGTGGTTTTGAACGGCGGCGTCCACGCCAGCTCGTTTGTCGATCATCCGCCACTCCAATGGCCATCAGACTGGATCGCAGCCCATTCGCATCACCATCACAGGTTCGATGACAAGCAGGTTGGGTTCGGCGCGGAGGTCGAAGCATCGCGCGGCTGCCCCTACAATTGCAGCTTCTGCGCCAAGATCGATTTCCGCGATGCCTATCGCCGCCGAAACCACGAGGCTGTCATAGCGGAAATCGATGGGCTGATTGCCCAGGGGGTCGGCTACATTTATTTCATCGATGAAATCTTCCTGCCGCAAAAAGCGCTGCTGGAAGCGTTGATCCATCGCGACGTGAAGTTCGGTGTGCAGACCCGCATCGACCTTTGGAAGCCCGAGCTGCTGGAATTGCTTGGTGCGGCCGGCTGCGTCTCCATCGAGGCCGGTCTCGAAAGCCTGACCGTGGAAGGTCGTGCGATGCTCGCGAAGCGCTGCCGGCTGGGTACCGAGGAACTCGCCGCGCTGCTCGTCAATGCCAGGCGTCACGTTCCATTCGTACAGGCCAATCTGATCGGCGTCGTCGAGGATGACCCTGCCCTCGTCGATTACTGGCGAACGCACCTCATCGACAACGGCGTATGGGCCAATGAACCCGTACCGCTTTATCCATATCCGAGTTCGCCAAGCTATCGCGAGCTTTGGGGCGAACCCGACGACCTCGCCTGGGAGCGCGCCCATGATCACTATCTCGCATCATTCCAGAAGTTCAGCGATATCCAGGAAAGGCGCCCGCGTCCGCTGGCGGAACTGGAGGCGACATGTTGCGGACACTGACGCCGCGCTCGCGGCGCATCCTGATGACGGTCGATGCCGTGGGCGGCGTGTGGCGCTATGCGCTCGACCTGGCCAGGGAACTTGTCAACGGCGGCGATAGCGTAGTGCTTGCCGGTCTCGGTCCGCCACCGTCCAGGCACCAGGCCGACGAGGCGGAGGCTTTCGCGAAGCTGATCTGGCTGAACACGCCGCCGGATTGGATGACCCGCAACGGCGGTGATCTCGACGCGCTGCCGCGGGAGTTGCATGCGCCCATGCGCGACCACGCCATCGACCTTGTCCATTTCAACGCGCCTTCGCAGGCGGCGGGATTCGACGCGCCATGCCCGGTCGTGGTGGTCTCCCATTCCTGCGTGACGACCTGGTTCCATGCGGTCAGAGGACAGGCGGCGGATGGGGCATGGGCCTGGCAGAAGGAGCGCAACAGACGCGGCATGGATCGGGCCGACGCGGTCATCGCGCCGAGCCGCAGCCATGCCGACATGCTAGAGACCTGCTACGGCCCGATCGCGCGCTTGAGTGTGGTCACAAATGGTGCCCGTCCTCTGCCGAAGGCCGAAAAGCATCAACCGCTCGTCTTCGCCGCTGCCCGCTGGTGGGACGAGGGCAAAAATGCGGCGGTGGTCGATCAGGCGGCGTCCCTGACGCGATGGCCTCTGTTTGCCGCCGGTTCGACGAACGGCCCAAACGGCGAGCATGTCAGCTTCAGCCATGCTGTTCCTCTGGGAGCAGTGCCGTCCGATGAGGTGCGTTCGTTGATGGCTCGCGCGGGTATTTTCGTATCGCCATCGCTCTACGAGCCATTCGGCCTGGCCGCGCTGGAAGCCGCCATGTCGGCTACGCCCCTGGTGCTTTCCGATATCGCCACCTATCGCGAACTATGGGACGGGGCCGCGATATTCTTTGACGCGCGCGATCCGCACGATCTCGCTGCCTGCCTCAACCGTCTCTCCAGCGATGCCGAGCTCCGGCGAGAGCTTGGCCAGGCAGCCATCCGACGCAGCCGCAGGTTTAGGCTGACAAAGCAGACAGCGGCTATGCGCGGCGTCTACGACAAAGCGGCCTTAGCGATGGCGGAGCGCTGATCATGCGCTTTGTGTTTTACACCCACTCGGTCGTTTCCGACTGGAACCATGGCAATGCCCATTTCCTGCGCGGCGTCATGCGAGAGCTGGTCCAGCGCCGGCATCAGACTATTGCGCTGGAGCCGGCGAATGGCTGGAGCCGGTCGAATCTGCTGGCTGAGAAGGGGTCGTTCGCCATCGAACGCTTCCGCAAGGATTTTCCCGAACTGATGCCGGTGACCTACGACGCCGGATTTGATCACGAAGCCTGGATTGCCGAGGCCGACGTTGTGATCGTTCATGAGTGGACGGATCCGGAGCTTGTCGCACGTATTGGCCGTGCCCGGGCCGCCGGCGGCAACTTCATCCTTCTTTTTCACGACACCCACCACCGGGCCGTGTCTGCGACCGAGGCACTCTCGGCGCTCCGGCTGGAGCACTATGACGGCGTTCTCGCCTTTGGCGAAACCTTGCGCGAGAGCTATCTGCGCGCCGGCTGGGGCAAGCGCGTCTTCACTTGGCATGAAGCGGCGGACGATCGCCTGTTCAAGCCGCACCCGGAGATCCACCCCACCTCCGATCTGGTCTGGATCGGCAACTGGGGCGATGATGAGCGGACCGCCGAACTCAAGGAGTTTCTGATCGAGCCGGTGCACGATCTCGGCCTTCATGCCGCTGTTCACGGCGTACGCTACCCCAAGACCGCACTTGCGGATCTGGCCACCGCAGGACTGCGCTATGAGGGGTGGATCGCCAATGCCGACGTGCCGAAGGCCTTCGCCGCGCATCGTGTCACCGTTCACGTTCCACGGCGCCCCTATCGCGAGAGGTTGCCCGGAATCCCGACGATCCGCATGTTCGAGGCACTCGCCTGCGGCATTCCGCTGATTTCAGCGCCATGGTCCGATGTCGAGCAGCTTTTCAGGCCCGGTGTCGACTTCCTGTTTGCCGAGAATGGCTCGCAAATGCGGCAACAGCTTCGGACGGTGTTGTCCGACGAGGACTTTGCGGCCTCCCTGGTGACCTCGGGTCTCGAGACCATCCGCTCGCGGCACACCTGCCGCCACCGCGTCGACGAGTTGCTCGGCGTGCTCACGCAATGCGCGAACCGACACACCGCCGTCCCGACAGCCGCAAAGGAAGCCGTCGCATGAAGATCGCATTCTATGGATCGAGCCTTTTGTCGTCCTACTGGAACGGTGCCGCGACGTACTATCGCGGTTTGCTCAAGGCACTTTCGCAATTGGGTTACGAGATCACGTTCTACGAACCCGATGTCTACGACCGGCAGAAGAACCGCGACATCGAAGCTCCCGACTGGTGCACTGTCGTCGTTTATGAGGCGACCCAGCATGCGCTGATGCAGGTCGCGGCACGTGCCGCCGGCGCCGACATCGTCGTCAAGGCGAGTGGCGTCGGTTTCGAAGACGAGGCGCTGCTTCGCGCCGTTCTCGACCACGCCCGCAGCGACGCGCTTGTCGTATTCTGGGACGTGGATGCGCCAGCCACGCTTGCCCAGTTGCGCGACGAGCCGGACCACCCGCTCCATCGTGCACTGCAGGAGATCGACCTCGTGCTGACCTATGGTGGCGGCGATCCCGTTGTCTGGGCCTATCGTGCCATGGGCGCCAAGGAGTGCGTGCCCATCTACAATGCGCTCGATCCCGAAACGCACCATCCGGTCGCCAGCAAAGCGCGTTTTGCCTGCGACCTGGCGTTCCTCGGAAACCGGCTGCCGGACCGTGAAGCGCGTGTCGAATCGTTTTTCCTCGATCCCGCCAGCCAGCTGCCGAAACAGCGTTTCCTGCTCGGAGGCTCGGGTTGGGGCGACAAGCCGCTCCCCACCAATGTAGGCTGGCTCGGCCATGTCGGCACCCGCGATCACAACGCCTTCAATGTCACCCCAAAAGCCGTGTTGAACATCAGCCGCGACAGCATGGCCGCCAACGGTTTTTCACCGGCCACGCGAGTGTTCGAGGCGGCCGGCGCGGGCGCCTGTCTCATCACGGATGCATGGCTGGGCGTGGAACTGTTCCTGAAACCAGGCGAGGAGATCCTGGTCGCGCGTGACGGCGGCGATGTCGCCGAAATAATGCGCTCGCTGACCCCCGGGCGGGCCAAGGCAATCGGCCAAGCCGCACTTCACCGCGTGCTGGCGGACCATACCTACGCGCTTCGGGCGGATGTGGCGGATGCCGTCTTCAAACGTCATTTCGAGCACGGGGCCGTGGAGGCAGCGGAATGACCAAGAAACTGGACATCGTCTTTCTCGGCCTGTCGCTGTCCTCATCCTGGGGAAACGGCCACGCCACGACTTTCCGGGGTCTTTTGAAAGGCTTGCACGGACTCGGTCACCGGGTGACTTTTCTGGAGCGCAACGTGCCCTGGTACGCCAATCACCGCGATCTGCGCGATCCGGAGTTCTGCGCCTTGCGCTACTACGAAACCACTGCGGAGCTGCAACGCGACTACGCACAGTGCCTGGAGCAGGCCGACATCATCGTCATCGGATCCTTTGTTCCAGAAGGACGCCAGGTCATCGACATCGTCGCCTCGCTTTGCAAGGGGCAGCTCTGCTTTTACGACATCGACACCCCGGTGACCCTGGCCAAGGTTTCAGCCGACGATTGCGATTATCTGAGTTCGCGGCAAATTCCGTATTTCGATGTCTATTTCTCCTTCACTGGCGGACCAACGCTCAACCATCTGGCGCAAGACTTCGGCGCGCGTCATGCCGAACCTCTCTATTGTTCGGTCGATCCAGAACGGCATCACCCGACAGGAGATCCGATCCGCTGGGATCTCGGCTATCTCGGCACCTACAGCATGGACCGGCAGACAACGCTGAACGCTCTGCTGCTCGAGCCCGCACGGCATATGCCGAACCTCCGTTTCGTCGTGGCCGGCTCCCAATATCCATCCGACATCATCTGGCCGGACAATGTCGAACGCATCGAACATTTGCCGCCAGCCGATCACGCCGCGTTCTATAGCCGTCAGCGCTACACGCTGAATGTCACACGCAGTTCCATGATCACCGCAGGATGGTCGCCCAGCGTGCGCCTGTTCGAAGCGGCGGCTTGCGGCACGCCCATCGTCAGCGACCACTGGCCAGGGCTCGACAGCTTCTTTCCCGCATCGGCGATCCACACCGCCGCGGAGACGGACGAAGTCATCGATATCCTCGTTGGCGAGTCCGAGCGCGCACGCCTGGCCATGGCCGGCCGGGCTCGCAAACTCGTCCTCGCTTCCCACACCGGTGGGGCCAGGGCTCGCGAATTCGTGGCGGCGCTGACCCAACCAACGGCGACGGCCCTCGATCTCGACATTGGAAGTGCAGCATGAACGGCAGACAGGAGAAAACAGCGATGCGACAGACAAGAAAGGCGCACAGGGCAAAGACGGTGCTTGTTGCCGGCGGCGCGGGTTTCCTCGGTTCGCATCTTTGCGAAGTATTGCTCCGCAACGGCTGGCGCGTGATCTGCGTCGACAATTTTCTGACCGGGCGCATGGAAAACATCATCTCGATCATGGACCGGCCGGGTTTCCGGTTGATCGAGCAGGACATCTGCCGGCCATTGGATCTCGGCGAGCCCGTGGATCACATCTTCAACCTGGCCTGCGCCGCCTCACCGCCGCGTTATCAGGCCGACCCGATACACACCACGCGTACCTGCGTGATAGGAACCCTCAACCTGCTCGAACTCGCTGTCCGCAATGACGCGCGACTGCTGCAGGCCTCGACGAGCGAAGTGTATGGCGATCCGGAACAACACCCGCAAAGGGAGGATTATGTCGGCCATGTGAACTGCACCGGCCCACGCGCCTGCTACGACGAGGGCAAGCGCACCGCCGAAACGCTTTGCTTCGACTATCTAAGGGCCGGCAAGGCCGACGTCCGCGTCGCGCGCATCTTCAACACCTACGGTCCGAGAATGGATCCGGCCGACGGTCGCATCGTCTCGAATTTGATCATGCAGGCGCTCGAGAAGCGTCCGCTGACGATATTCGGCGACGGCCAGCAAACGCGATCCTTCTGCTATGTCTCCGACTTGATTGATGGATTGATGCGCCTGATGAACATCGACCCCAATCCGGGCAAGCCGGTCAATCTGGGCAATCCCGGAGAATTCACCATCGTGCGACTGGCGGCATTGGTGAAGGCGATGACCGGCACCAAGTCGGATCTGAAATTTCTGCCCCTGCCGCAAGACGATCCTCGGCGCAGGCAGCCTGATATTACGCGTGCGAAAACGCTGCTCGGCTGGTCGCCGAGAGTGCCGCTCAACGAAGGGCTCAAGCTGACGATCGATTATTTCGCGGCGCTCGAAGGCACCGGCATCGGCGATCAGATGACAGGCCTTGCCAAAAGGAGACCCGCAGGCGGGCTGCAGAACCTTCCTGCATGACGTGGGCCGCGGCCGGACCTGCCCGGAGATCGTGCGGAACATCCATCCAACCTTGTAGTTTGGCGGGAGGGACCCGATACGGAGGATCATCCTCATGCAACCCAAGCGACCCGCGAAGGATGTCGACAAGATTGCCGAACGCGAGGCGGCTGCCTATTTGCGGCGCTCCTCGATCACCTATCTCGAGTGCTGCGTCAGCTTGATGATGACGCATCTGCAGCGCGAGGAAGTGGCCGCTATTCTTGAGCAGGAAGCAGACATGCTGCGAAGGCTGGATTGATCGAAACGTTACACCTGAGATTCGTCCAGGAATCGTATCAGCCCCGCCCTGTATCGGTCTGCCGTCCCGGCCAGCCTTGCTTTTTCCTGGCCATTTTCGGATTGCGCAGCCGTGCTCCAGAGCCCGATTTGGAACGCCAAATAGCAGGGTTCGAAAAAATCGATGTGGCCATTGTCAATATCGAGCCCCATCCCCTCGACCAATGTCGTCACATCGCTGTCGGATAGTCCATATTCGACACGGGCGCCGGCAATGTCCCACTCTATCGGCTGGCAGCCAATCAAATCGTGTGCCCGGCAATGGTCGACGGCATCTGTCTTGAGCACCGTGCCGTCGGCACAAACGAGAAACTCCCACGCGTGAAGCTTTCCGTCGATTTCCACCCGCTGCAGAACATACGCAGGGGTTTTTTTCGAGAGCCAACGGCGCAACGTCGCCGCTCGGTTCTCGCCCAGGGCTTCAGATGTATTGGAAACAGCCATTTCCGCGAGTGCGAGCAATGATGCACCCGGTTCGCAGGTTCGGAGATTGAGCGCCCGCCAGGTTAGATAGCGCGCCAACTCCGCGACCAGCCTTCCTCTTGGCAGCGGCGCCTGGTCCATCGTGGTGCCGTCAATCCACCGTTCGACCAGAAAGCCGTGGCAAAGCCCGACCACTTGCGATCCGAACCCGGCTTTCCCCAACATTTCCGCGGCTCGTCTCTTACGCCGTCCGGTTTCGCCGAGGCCGGCGAATTTGACGAGCCAGCGACCACACCCCGCGGACGCCAGGAATTTACGCCGCTCGATGCCGCGCGGGCTCGGCGGCCAATGCTTTTCGTCGACGTAGTGGACGCTCCTCCATTCGCCACCAGACAGTTCGGTCAGGCGTAATTCGGGGCTGCCGACCGCCTCGGCCACCCATTCGCTAAGCGTGGGAATGTTCGAGCTTTCGGGGAAGGTGCATTCGAGCGCCGTCGCCACATGTTTCGGACAGCGCGACCATGTCTCCCTGGCCTCCCGTGACGCTTCGATGCCCGGGTTGCCAGGATGGCTGGGAAACAGGTGAATGCGGTCCATACCAATACCCAGTTCCCGCAGCCACGCGACGACGGCGTGCATCGAACTGCCGGACAGACCGGGACCTTCGTCTACAACGGCGAAGCGTGCCGATGGATTGTTCTTCCAGGAAGCGATCGAGCGCGGATCGGCATTGATGTGCCTGCGGAAAGGATGGCCGACCGGACGAACGCTGAACGGCGCCGGCGCGCCAATCGCGGCAGCCACTATGGCGGCAAGCCCCAGGCCGATGCTGCGGATGCCGATCACGCATGTGTTCGCATCGAGACCTGACTCCTGCGCCGCTCCCAAATAGCTTTCGGGATAAAGCGCGTAATGCGCGTAACCCTCGGCAGAACCGGTCAGAACCTCAGCCTCGCAATCCAACCCGTCCAGCAGTTGGAGAAGTCCTGGGTCGATGCCACCGCCCACGGCGAAACCGCTTCGCCACGACTTCGCCACCTCGGCCGCAAGACCAACCAGCAATCTCGCGCCTTGCTGTTGCCGCGGCGAAAAGATGTCGATGCCGCTGGTCTCGAAATCGACATCGGCAAGCGCCCGAACCAGTTCCGATACGCTGATGAATAGTCCAACCAACGCGGCATGGCGTCGGAGGCCACGAGCCATGCGGTCCAGACTTTGAGCAATCTCGCTGGCAGCTTCGCGAAGCCGTTCTGCGCTCTGCCTCCGCTTCTGGTCGCCGTAAACGATCATCGATCGGTTTTCCAATGCTTTGCCTTGCGGCAACGCAGCGAGCGCTGCTTCGATCCATGCTGTCTTGCGCAATTTTTCGGCAGGCCAAGGAACATTCCGGCACGCTGGTGGTTCGGCGGCAGGAACTTACCTTTGAACAGCATAGGGCGGCAGTTTCGTGGGATCGAAAAAGGTTCGTGTCGGTATCGTCGGGGTCGGCAATTGCGCATCCTCCCTGGTGCAGGGCCTCTCCTATTATCGTCACGCAAAAAGCAACGAACCAATCCCAGGGCTGATGCATGCCGACCTCGGCGGCTACCATGTCGACGACGTCGAGATTGTCTGCGCGTTCGACGTCGCCAGGAGCAAGGTTGGCCTCGACGTCGCTGAAGCAATCTACGCCGCCCCCAACAACACGTTCCGCTTTGCCGATGCGGCGGCAAACGGCGTTCGCGTCGAGCGCGGACCGACACTTGACGGCATCGGAAAATACTTGCGCGACGAAATCGAGGAGGCGCCGGAGCCGGTTGCCGACGTCAGCGAAATCCTGCGCAACAGCGGCGCCGACGTGCTGGTCTCTTACCTGCCGGTGGGCTCCGAGGAGGCGACGCGCTTCTACGCCGAATGCGCGCTCGAGGCCGGCTGCGCCTTCGTCAACTGCATACCCGTTTTCATCGCCTCACGTCCGGAATGGCGCCGGCGCTTCGAGCAGCGAGGGCTGCCGCTGGTCGGCGATGATATCAAGAGCCAGGTCGGGGCGACCATCGTTCACCGCCTGCTGGCCAATCTCTTCCGCGAGCGCGGCGTGCGCATCGATCGCACTTATCAGCTGAATTTCGGCGGCAACACCGACTTCCTCAACATGCTGGAACGCGAGCGGCTGGAATCAAAGAAGATTTCCAAGACCCAGTCCGTGGCCAGCCAGTTCGATGTTCCCCTGGAGCCGGGCAATATTCATGTCGGACCCAGCGACCACGTACCGTGGCTGACCGATCGCAAATGGGCCTATATCCGGGTGGAAGGGACGACCTTCGGCGGCGTGCCGCTCAACGCCGAACTCAAGCTGGAAGTCTGGGATTCTCCAAATTCAGCCGGCGTGGTGATCGATGCGATACGCTGCGCCAAGCTTGCGCTCGATCGTGGCATAGCGGGAGCACTGACCGGCCCCTGCAGCTATTTCATGAAGTCGCCTCCCGAACAGTTCACCGACGCCGAAGCGCGGCAGCGCACGCTCGCTTTCATCGCCGGCAAGGACGAGCCTTTGCTGGATGCCGCGGAATGACGACAACGTTCTTTTTGATCCGTCATGCAGCGCACGACAATGTCGGCTCCTATCTTGCAGGACGGATGGACGGCGTTTGCCTTGGCGAGGCTGGGAAGGCGCAGGCCGCGCATCTTGGTGGCCGCATGGCCCGGGAGCCGATTGAAGCCATCTTGTGCAGCCCGCGTGAGCGTACGCAAGAGACGGCCGTGCCGATCGCGCTTGCCTGCGGCGTCGGCGAAATCGCGATCTGCGCCGAACTCGACGAGATCGATTTCGGCGATTGGTCGGGAAAGACTTTCGACGAGTTGAATGGCGATGCCGGTTGGCGGGCGTGGAACGACCAGCGGCAGGAGGCCAGGACACCGAGCGGCGAGACCATGCTGGATGTCCAGGAGCGGATCGTCGCACTGATGAACGCAGTGCGCGAGCGGCATCCGAATCAGTGTGTCGCCCTGGTCAGCCACGCCGACGTGATCAAAGCCGCCGTCTGCAAGGTGCTTGGCTTGCCGGTCGGCGACTGCTTCCGCTTCGACATCGATCCAGCCTCGATCACGACGATCGTGTCGGGTGACTGGGGCTCCAAGCTCCTGCGAATGAACGAAGCTGCCTGACGAGGACTTTCCGGATGCAGATGGTCATTTTCGGTCTCACCGTTACATCATCATGGGGCAACGGCCATGCCACGCTCTGGCGCGGACTGATCCGCGCCCTGGGTCGGCTGGGATGGTCCATCACCTTCTTCGAACGCGATACCCCCTACTATGCCGGGACGCGTGATCTCGATCGGCTCGATGGCGGCAACGTCGTCATTTATCCGGACTGGGAAGACATCCGTCGCGTTGCGGAGCGGGCAATGAAGCAAGCGGATGTCGTCGTCGTTACCTCCTACTGTGCCGACGCCGTGGAGGCCTCGCGGCTGGCGCAGCAGACAGGTCGCGGATTGCGTGTCTTCTACGATCTCGACACTCCGGTCACGCTTGCCCGCATCGAGCAAGGCGAGCGTCCGCCCTATTTCGGACCTGAGGGTCTTGCCGATTTCGACCTCGTTTTGAGTTACACCGGCGGCTCTGCGATCGAGGCGCTTAAGTCGGTTTTAGGCGCGCGTCACGTGGTGCCTCTCTATGGGCATGTCGATCCCGACCAACACCGGCCGGCAGAGAAGCGGGCCGAATTCGCCGGTGATCTGTCCTATCTCGGAACTTACGCGGCGGATCGCCAGGCCGGCGTCGAAAAGCTGCTGGTCCGCCCGGCCGCGCGCCTGCCCGACCACCGTTTCATCATTGGCGGCGCGCAATATCCGCAGGAATTCCCATGGAGCGACAACATCTTCTTTGTCAGGCATCTTCCGCCAGCCGACCATCCGGCTTTCTTCTCATCATCTCGCCTGACACTGAACGTCACCCGGGAGGCGATGGCGCAAAAGGGCTGGTGCCCGTCGGGACGGCTCTTCGAAGCGGCCGCGTGTGGGGCTGCCATCGTCACCGATGCATGGCCGGGCCTGGCCGAATTTTTCGAACCCGGCCGCGAAATCTTGTTGGCGCATGACACCGATGATGTGGTCGCCGCATTGCGATTGCCGGAGCGCGAGCTCGACGGCATTCGAAGGCGTGCCCGCGACCGGGTCTTGGGCGAACACACTTCCGCACGGCGCGCGGCGGAACTGGATCGCATCCTGAACGAGGCCTTTCAAAGATCTCCCGGCGAACCGATGAGGGAAGCGGTCTAATGTTGGGCATCGTACCCGCTGCCGGGCGCGGCAGCCGCATTCAGCCGCTCGGCTTCTCGAAAGAGCTGCTGCCGGTCGGTAGCCGGATCGATGGACAGACCGAGCGTCCATGCGCCGTGAGCGAGTATCTGGTACGGCGCATGGTGCAGGCCGGCGTCGACAAGATTTGCTTCATCATCGGATCGGGCAAATCCGACATCCTTGAATACTACGCCGCCGGCTACGGTGACGCGGCGGCTCTCTTCGTGGTGCAGCCGAACCCCGTCGGTCTGTGCGATGCGATCTTCCGGGCGGCGCCCCTCGTCGCGCCCGACGAGGTCGTCCTGGTCGGCCTTCCCGATACGATCTGGTTTCCCGAGGACGGTTTCCGCCATTTGCCCGACGATCAGCTCTCATTTCTGCTTTTCCCGGTGGATCAGCCGGAATTCTTCGACGCCGTCGTCACCGACGTCCACGAGCGCGTGATCGAAATCCAGGTCAAACGACAGGATGCCGCCACGAACTGGGTTTGGGGTGCGTTCAAGATGCCGGGCCATATCCTGCATCAGCTTGCGGCACTCTGGCGTGAGCGCGAGCGCAGTGACGAATATATCGGCACTTTGGTCAACGCCTATATTGCGGCCGGCGGTACAGCTTTTGGTGTCAGGGCTGGGTCGGACTATGTCGATGTCGGCACTTTCAACGGCTATCGAACAGCTCTGCGGTTGCTTGAAAACGACGCCTCATCCGCGCAGCGCCGGCCCACCATGATCATGCCCGGCGCGCAGTCGCATGTACCCGTCGTTCCTGGCGAAGGAGCCTGAGCCATGCTGCATTCCCATGCCGAAATCCGCCGCCGCATCGATGCGCTCGGCCCGTGGTTCCACAACATGGAACTTGCCGGCGTCGAAACCGCTCCCAACCATTTTCTGGGCAACTACCCGCTGATCAAATGGCGCAAATTTGCCAATGCCATTCCTGCTGATCTGACGGGCAAGGCGGTACTCGATATCGGCTGCAATGCAGGATTTTACTCCATCGAGATGAAGCGGCGAGGTGCTGACCGTGTCCTCGGCATCGATTTCGATGACGCCTATCTGGCCCAAGCTCGCTTTGCCGCCGAGGTTGCCGATTGCGAGATCGAATTCCAGAAGCTTTCGGTCTACGATGTCGGGTCGCTGCGCGAGACGTTCGATGTCGTGCTGTTCATGGGGGTGCTTTACCATTTGCGCCACCCCTTGCTCGCGCTCGACCTGATCCGCGAACATGTCGCCCGTGACCTGATGATCTTCCAGTCCATGCAGCGCGGCAGCGCGGATCTGCCCGAGTTGGAGGAAAACTATCATTTCTGGACGCATGACCTGTTCGACCAGCCGCAGTTTCCCAAGCTGCATTTCATCGAGCACCGCTATGCCGACGATCCCACCAACTGGTGGATTCCAAACCGCGCCTGCACCGAAGCGATGCTGCGCAGCGCCGGTTTCGAGATCGTTCTGCACCCCGAGCAGGAGGTCTATTTCTGCCGCGCAGCCGGGGACCCGGCCGGCGGCGGCGCCATCTACCCCTCGAAAGGACAGCTCCATGATTGAAGCCGCCATGATCTGGAACGAGCCCAACAACAAATCGCATTGGGACCCAGAGCTCGATCCCGATTGGAGCCGCTTTGCCAGGATGGCGATCTTGTCGGCTGACGCAATCGCGTCGGAGAACCCGTCTTTGACGAAAGTACTCGGTGGCATCTCGCCGATAGATCCGGGCTTTATCACCCGCATGAAGGAATTCGGCGTGCTGGACCATGTCGATGCCGTCGCCGTGCACGGCTTTCCGCTCGACTGGAACCTGTGGCAGATCCACGAATGGCCACAGAAGATCGGCGAGATCGCGACCGTCACCAACCTTCCCATCTGGGTCAGCGAAGTCGGCGTATCGACCTTCGGCGCGGAAGAAATCCAGGTTTGGGGGCTCAAGCGCACCGCCGAGTTGCTGATTGGCAACGCACCACGCATCCAGTGGTACAGCCTCTACGATCTTCCGCGCGAATGGGAAGCAACGACGCGGCATCGCGAGGCGGAGGGCTCTTCTTACTATCGACATTTCCACATGGGGCTGCTGCGCCAGGACGGTACGCCAAAACCTGCGCTGGAGGAGTTCCTGCGCTACACGCCCGCAATGGGGCTGGTGCAGTGGTTTCATTTCGAGGACCCCCGGCTGGACGATGCCGTCGCCTGGATGAAGCGGCTGGGCGTCACCAATATGCGCACGGGGCTTTCCTGGGCAGACAGCTTCCGGCCGAACGCGCTGGACTGGTTCGACCGGCAGATGGAGGCACTCGCCGATTTCGACGTGACGGTCACCTTTTGCTTTACACCGCAGCATCGCGGAATGATGCCCCACCACACCAGCCCGCCACTGGCGCCGGAGGAGTTCGCGGAATTCTGCGCAACCATGATCCGCCGCTATGCGCCCGGCATGACGTCCGCTTCGCTCCCGACGCGGCGGGCCTCGGCAGCGTGAAAGTGTCATGCTGCCAATGCATCAGACGCCTGACACATTGGACGAATTAGCGGCATCATCGGCAGGTGGTGCGGCATACGGGACCGAGGCGCAACCAGCCGCGGCGCTCACTGTCCTCAATGTCGCCTACCCTCTCGCACCCGTCGGACCCGATGCTGTCGGCGGTGCCGAACAGGTTCTGTCGATGCTCGATCGGGAGCTGGTTCGCGCCGGCCACCGCTCTATCGTCATTGGCTGCCGCGGCTCCAGCGCGAGCGGTACCCTTGTGGAAATACCGGCTGAAAACGGCGTGCTCGACGAGGCGGCGAAGAGCCGCGCGCAGCAGGCTCATCGCAAAGCGATCGCCGCTGCCCGCGCCCGATGGCCGATCGATGTGGTTCATCTGCACGGCATCGATTTTCATGCCTATCTGCCCGACGATGGTCCGACCCTGGTGAGCCTCCACCTGCCCTTGGACTGGTATCCGGCCGAGGCTCTGCGACCGACGCGCGACGACCTGTGGCTCCATGCGGTCTCGCCCACCCAGCAGCAAACGGCGCCACCAGGGGCCAGACTGGTGGCGCCGATTCCCAACGGCGTTGACATCGAAGCACTGAGCCTGGTGCAGCCGAAGCGAGACTTTGCCCTGGTTCTCAGCCGGGTCTGCCCGGAAAAGGGCATTCACCTGGCCCTGGACGCGGCCAAACAGGCGCGCGTGCCCCTGGTCATCGGCGGCAAGGTCTATCCCTACGAAACACATACGCGCTACTTTCGCGACGAGGTCCAATCCCGTCTTGATGCTCGCCGCCGCTTCCTGGGCCCGCTCGGCTTTAACGCCAAGAGGCGCTTTCTCAACGCAGCCCGCTGTCTGGTCATTCCAAGCCTCGCCGCCGAGACAAGCTCGCTTGTCGCCATGGAGGCCCTCGCCTGCGGTACCCCGGTGGTCGCATTCCCGAATGGTGCGCTTGCGGATGTCATCGAGCACGGCAGGACGGGCTTTCTCGTCAACACAGTCGACGAGATGGCCCAAGCCATTCTTGCGGCGCCCAGCCTGGACGCCGAGGCGTGCCGGGTGGAGGCGCGACGGCGGTTTTCGCTGGAACGGATGATCTCGTCGTATATGGCTGCCTATCAGGCGCTGGCACAACTTGGCACAGATTGCCGGCGCTTCGCTGCGGCACCGTGAGAAAAGCAGTGTTGCGCAGCGAAATCATCGATGACCCCGTAAAATTCGATGCCTTGACGCCGCACTGGTGGAAACTGTGGGAGCAGAGTTCCTCTGCGACGCCGTTCCAATCCCCCGCCTGGCTGGTGCCATGGTGGCGCGCATTCGCACCCGGTGAACTGGCGACAGTCGCGGTCTGGCGTGGCGGCGATCTGGTCGGGCTGGCGCCACTCTATCTCGAGCATGGAACGGCCGGTTCGAAGCTGCTTCCGGTCGGCATTTCGCTCAGCGATTATCTGGACATCCTGGCTGTCCAGGATATCGAGGCGGCGGTCGTGTCCACAATTGCCGAAACGATCTGCTCGGTCGGGTGGTCACAATGGATCTTGTCTGATCTGCCGCAAAACAGTGCCGGTCTTACGATCGCGCATCCCGGTTTAACGGTCGAGAGGCCGGTAATTCATGCAGCCTGCCCCGTGCTTGCTGTTGCCGGCGACGAAACGTTGGCCGGCTGCGTTCCCGCTCGGCGCAGGCGCCAGTTGCGCCGGGCGCGCCAAGCGGCGTCCAGACGCGGCCGGCTCGCGTTGGCGTCAGCTCGGGGTGATCACCAGAACTTCCTGAATCAATTGATCCGCCTGCACCATGCACGCTGGGTTGGACATGGAGGTGGTGTATTGGCCGACCCCGCCGTGCAGCACTTCCATGAGCTTTCACTTCCCTTGCTCGATGCTCACGGTCTGGTCCGATGCTGGTTGCTCGCGATCGATGGCACGACTGTCGCCGCCTATTACGGATTTCACCACCGCGGCCGCGCCTATGCCTATCTCGGCGGCCTCGATCCTGCTTATGCCGAGGAGAGCCCAGGGGCGATCCTGATCGGCCACGCGATCGCGGAGTCGATCCGCGAGGATGCGCGCGAGTTCGACTTCCTGCGCGGCCAGGAGCCCTACAAATACGGCTGGGGCGCCGTTGACAGGTGGACGATGCGGAGGATCTGGACGCGGAGTTGATGTCATGAGTGTGCACGCGCAGCGCCGGACATCGGTCAGACGGGCGGTCGAAGATTGCATGGCCGATGGTGCCTGCGCCGAAGCTGTTCTCGTCAGGCTGGCGCTTCACCTGCCGCCCACAATTGAAGCGGCGGAATTGGCGGAGGTCGTGCTGAAAGTCCGTCCGGCGGATACCGGCGATGCTGAAAGACTGCGAAAGGTCGCTGGACTGCTGCGCCACAAACCGGGCGTCCTTGCCACTTTGCGAGCGACAGGCGGCGCCGTTCGGCATGAACGCGGTAACGGCGAGACGGATATCGCCGTCGTCACGCGGCTGGCCTCGAGTTTTGATGCCGCGGCAGCAATTTCGACAGCCGCAAGTGTCCAGTTAGGATCCCTTGGCGATGACGAGCGGCTGACAGCCATGACCGACGAAATCGTTGAATGGCTCGAGGCGCGAGAATTCACCGGAATTGAACGAGACATTCTCGACATCGGTTGCGGCATCGGACGTTTCGAGCGCGCGCTGTTCAATTCCTTCAAGCGGATGGTCGGCATCGACATATCGTCGCGGATGATCTCTATCGCCTCCGAGCAATGCGCAACGCTCGGCAATGTCGAACTGCGCCAAACCTCCGGTCTCGATCTGGCCGACTTCGACGACGACAGTTTCGATTGCGTGTTGGCGGTCGACAGCTTTCCCTACCTGGTCCTGGCCGGCATGGCTGAGCGGCTTTTCGATGAAATTGCGCGCGTTCTCAAACGGCCGGGCCGGCTCGCATTGCTGAACTATTCTTATCGCGGATCGCTTTCTTTGGACCGGGCCGACATCGGCCGTCTTGCGCAAGCTCACCAATTGCGGGTCGTCATCGACGGCGAGAAGCCGTTTCGGTCATGGGATGGCGACGCCTTCCTGCTTGCTGGGTGAGACGGAACATTACAGCGCGATGCCGGTTCGGGCGTCGGCACCGATCGGTGTCCTGGATTCGAAGGAGGAGATCATGGCATCCGGCGGCAAAAAGCATTTCGGCCAAGGCAGCCAAGGCAAAGGTGCCGGCGCCGGCGCAATGACCACCTTGGACAAGGACAAGATCGAGGAAAACGCGGTTTTGTCCAACCGCGACAGGAAGCAGCATGGCCGAGAGCGCGGGCTGGACGGCAATCGAACCAAGTCCGATCAATTTCAGGATCACGCCGCAAACCGGTTGCTGAAGGACTGACGCCACCGCGCCGCGTCTTGCCGCGGCACGGAGGAAAAACTGTGCAAGGGCCGCCGGTGAGCCTCTCAGCGGCCGACAACGCCTTGTAGTGCCGAGCGCTCATCCACCAGACTTGGATCTAGGGATGCTATCAAGAGAACGTGATGTCTCATTCGAGCGACGATACCACGGATCTGCTTGTCGAGATGGCAGTGGATCGGGAGATTGCTTCCCTGCTGGCCGCCATAGAGCAGGAAAAGATACCAGACCGCCTATCCAAGCTGGCGATCGAATTGCAAAATGCTCTCGTCGAGAAGCATCGGCGAGACGTGAAGAGCTGATTATCTGCGGCTGTCGACCTCTATATCGAGCTGACCATCCGACAGCTGATTTCGCCTTTCTATCAATGTCTGCAACGAGCTCTCCCCGAGTAGCTCAAGGATGTTGGCGCGGGCACGGTTCAGCCGGCTCTTGACGGTCCCTACCGCGCAGCCGCAGATTTCGGCGGTTTCCTCGTAGCCCACTCCTAAAACGCCGATCAGCATCAGCACCTCGCGCTGATGTTCGGGCAGCTTTTGGATGGCGCCGTGAACTTCCTTGCTCTGAACGGTCCATTCCTGGGTAGCTTCCGAAATCGGTCTCGAAGACGCGCAGTCGAGAAGGCCTGGCGCTTCCCGTGCAGCGATCTTGATCCGCGTGTAGTAGGTGTTGCGCATGATGGTGAAGAGCCACGACTTCATGCGTGTACCGGGTTCGAACTTGTCGATGTTGGCGAGCCCTTTGGTCAACGTTTCCTGCACCAGATCGTCGGCATCGTCTGGAACGCGGCAGAAGGTGCGCGCGAAAGCCCGCAGGGCAGGTATCAGATCAACGATGGAAACGTCATTGGTTTGTTGGTCGGCCAAGAGATAGCCTCCGGATGACAATGGTCCAGCTCCCAGAAGAAAGAGTGAATGAACGAAGCCAGAGCTAAATGCATGGAAGTTTGGTTCGTTCCCGCCGTTGGAAACAACTCTTCGAAAATTCCACCGGGCGCGAACACGCCGACTACGGTCTTCCCCCAAACACGCCCACTTCAAAGGAACGAAACACCATGCCGAGCTTCATTCCCGGGAACCTCGCCGGTGCGTTTGGCTGTGCAGGGCATGGACCGAGTCGTGCGGCTGGTAACGCGCAAACCACTGCCTGACAAACCTATTGGCGAACCACGTGGCGAACTCGGCTACCATCGATACATAGCGATAATGGTTGGCCCGGAGGACATGTTAAAGTCGTTGATTTTATCGATTTGTCGGCGCGGGTGAAATCCAGCAATCGGTCGAAGTTGCCGGGCAGTCGGCCAACGACCATGCTCGTCCAGCACTTGCTCTATTCTGCCCTCCGATCGGGCTAAGCCGATGAAATACCGGGTTGATTCACCCTTGACGGCGTCGCCGAACGGCGTGCTGTGGCGTACAATCTGCAGCTGCTCTCCGAAGCTGGCTGTTGCGGTGCTGTGCAACTCGCTTTGGCGAAAATCACGGATGACGATCAGCGCTTGAGTGAGCGCCCGAACCGGTCCTCGATCCGCGACTGCAGGAACTCGAGCCCCATCGAGAGCAGCCAATAGATCATCGAGGCGGTGATGAGCATCTCGATGTGGCGGAACTCGGTCTGGCCCTGCGTGCGTGCGAGATACATGATCTCCCAGACCCCGACCACCGAGACCAGCGAAGAATCCTTCAGCATCGCAATGAACTGGTTGCCGGTTGGCGGCACGATGACCCGCATCGCCTGCGGCAGGATCACCAGGAACATCGTCTGGTTAGCGCTAAGGCCGAGTGCCGTAGCACCCTCGGTCTGGCCGCGCGAGATGCTTTCGATGCCGGCCCGGAAGATCTCGGTCATGTACGCGCCGTAGCAGAGCGACAGCGCCATGATACCGGCCGGCACGGCGCCGATCACATAGCCAATCTGCGGCAGGCCGAGATAGATGATGTAGATCTGCATCAGCAACGGCAAGCCACGAAACAGAGAGGTATAGAAGGTCGCCAAGCCATAGACCACGCCGTTGCGGGAAAGTTTGGCGATGGCGCCAACGAAGGCGATGAGGGTGGCGATGGCGATCGAAATGGCCGAAATGTAGAGGGTCGTCACCACACCCTTCGAGACGAGGAAGCCGATCTTCTTGGCGATGAACGCGAAGGACAAGTCGAAGGAATAGAAAAACAACATTAGCAACACGAACAGCTCTATCCAAACTGCCACAATCTGCTGTTTGCGGCTGAGATACCGCAGCGCGTTCCAGTTCGCCACCAAGATCAATGCGATCAGCACCGCCGAGACCGCCCGCCCGACGTCCGGGTTGGCGGCGAGCCACTCGACCGACCCCGGAACGAGCTTGCCGAGCCAACTCGCTTTGATGCCGAGCCCATACAGGCCGGCGGCGATGGCGGCGAGCACGAAGAACACGCCAACGCGGCGCGCCGCGTCCGGGTGGTTGAGCAATAGTCGGCCGATCACGTCTTCGATCTCCCTGCGGTCAGCGGGCCCGCTCGCGCCACCAATCCTGCGCCTGCAGCTTCCAGTAGGTGAGTTGCGCAACCGCAAGTCCAGCCGGGCCGCCCGCCCAGGCAAGGCCGAAGGGTGCGAACAGCCGGTACCGGTCCGATTGTCCCAGTATGGCTTCGGCGATCAACTTGCCGGCGACCGCCGTGGTGTTGATGCCATGGCCACCAAAAGCCGTGAGGTACCAGACGCCCGGCTGCAACGGGCCTATCTGGGGCATCATGTGCCGGGCATAAGACATGAGCCCGGACCAGGCGAGTTCGGTCTTGAGGTGTTCGAGCTGCGGATAAGTGGTGACCATCTCACGGCGCAATTGCCTCGCCAACACGCCCGATGAGGCTGCCCGGGTGGTGATGCGCCCTCCCCAGAGCAGCCGCCTGCCGTCTTCGACAACACGGTAATAATCGCCTGCGCGACGGTTATCGCCGACGGCGTCGGTCGTCGTAATCGCCTTGGCGATGAGGTCAGGCGCCTCCTCGCTCACCATAACGTAAGTGGCGATAGGCAGGAATGCCCGCTGCAGCCGACCGACCAGTGGCCCCGTATATCCGCCGGTGGCAACTACGGCCTGGCGGGCGCGCACTTCGCCGCTGTCGGTACGCAAGATCTTTTCGGCGCCGTCAAGGTTAGCTTCAACGGCAGCCGTTCTCTCGTATATCCTGCCGCCCAGCCGTTCGATTTCGCCCGCAACGGCGCGCAGATAGTTAAGCGGATGCATGTGGAAGGCGCTGGCATCGCGCAGGCCTTGGTGGTAGCGATCCGAATGCAGCACCGCTCGCACCTGGTCGCGATCGAGATAGTCGAGCCGATAGTCGAAATCCCGCGCCAGTTGCTCCGCATATGCCTTGAGCGCGGCGCCGCCATCGTGGCGAAGCACGCTCAATATACCGGAGCGCGGCTCTGCCGCCTTGATGTCTAGATCGCGGATCGTCTGCCGCACGAAGTCGACGCCTTCGATGGACAGGCGGTGCAGTTTTTGTGCCGCGTCGACGCCGGCCATCGCGGCGATGTTGTCGGTGCCGGTGGCGAAACCGGGATTGACGAAGCCGCCATTGCGACCGGAGGCGCCGAAGCCTATCCGCTGCGCCTCAAGAACGACGACCTGCTGGCCGGCGCGAGCCAGCTGCAACGCCGTCGTCAGGCCGGCCAGTCCGCCGCCGACAACGACTGTCTCGCACTCGGAAACGCCGCTCAGCGGCGGCCTGATGGTGTTGTCGGCAAGCGTGCGTCGGTAATAGGTGTCAGGACATGTCATGATCAATATGATGAGGTGGCCGCCCGGTGTCGTGGAAATGCGGCTGAAACAAAACAGATGGAGCGGGATGTTCAATTGAATGCATCCCGCTCAAGCTTTATCCACGACGCTCCTCAGTCGGCGCTGTAATCCTTGCCGTACCACTTGGTGGTCAGTTTCGCGAGGGTACCGTCCTTCTTCATCTCGTCGAGAATGCCGCCGATCTTGGCATTCCACTCGGCATCACCTTTTTCCGCGATCACCACCAGCGGCTCACGGAAGGCATAGCCGCCTTCCAGGACACGCAACGGGTAGCCGTTCTTTATCGCGTTCTGAGCCGTCTGTTCTGGTGCGATGACCGCGTTGAGGCGCACGCCGTCGCCAAGCCTCAAATCGTCGAACGGCAGCATTGAGTCGGCGAAAGTCCTGATCTCACCTGGCTCCAGCTTGTATTCGATGGGCGGCAGGCCGGGAGCATCGATCTCGAGTTGTCTGCGGATGAAATCCTCCGACGTGGTGGCGGTCTCGACGCCGATGATCTTACCGTTCAGGTCGGCGACCGATTTGGCCGGGCTGTCCTTGTGAACCACGTAAACGTAGGGGCTATAATAATAGATGCCTTCGAAATCGATCACCTTGGCCCGCGCTTTGGTCGGCGTCACCGAGCCGACACCCAGATCGTAGCGTCCCTGCCAATGGCCGCCCGTCATCGTCGCCCAGTCCGGCGTGTCGAAACTGACCTCCACACCGAGGCGCCTTGCGATCTCCTTCGAGACGTCGATATCGAAGCCGACCAACTGATTACTGTCGTCGAGGAAACTCTGCGGCGGCCAACCGCTGTTTGTGGCGACCACCATTGCCTTCTTCGAGGTAACCCGGTCGATGGTTTCACCCGCCGACGCCGCAGACGCGAACGCGAGCGTGGTAGTGGCCAAGGCCAGCCACGCGATCAATTTCCTCACTTGAACCTCCCTCTTCATCGTCATTCAGACATATGCTTCCCAGAGCGCGCTCCCGTAGAGAAACAGCAATTGAGAGCGCGGCATGAGATCGATCTCATATCAGCACACATATCGACGAGGGGATCAAGTCCTTTTTCAAGTAGCCAGTTGTCCTCCGGGGGCGCAAGCATCGGCACCCGCACGGTGCGGCGGAACCCGCGTTTGATGTGACGCGCGTGACTTTCAAGACAGAGGAACGAAGGTCTACTTCAACCTACACAGCATCATAGACAGATGGCGGCACAGGATGGCTTGCTGTCTACGAGTTTCCGATGTTCCGGTTAAGCATGGGTGCGCGGCACACCGGCAGCAGCACCAGCAGGATGATGGCGGAGTCGACCCAGAGGACCCTGTTCACGCCCATCGTGTCGACGATCTGACTGGTCGCTAGGGTACCCACGGAGATGGCAAGATTGAAAGTGAAGCAGTAGATGGCCGTCGCGGTCTCCGCGCTTTCTGGTGCTGCACTCAGCACCCACGTCTGCAGCGTGATGGGCGCCGCGCCATACGCGAAGCCCCACACCAGCAGCAGGATGGTTCCTGTGAGCGGCGTGACCCCGAGCAAAGGGAAGAGAGCCAGCGTGGCGCCGAGCCCAATGACGATGCAGGCCAATGTGCGACCGACGGATTTGGCGGCCCAGACGCCTGCGACGGCGTTGCCAATCATTCCGAGAATGCCATACCCCAACAGTAGCCAGCCTATGCTCCCTGCAGTGACGCCCGAGACCTCCAGCAACACCGGGCTCACGAAGGTGTAGGCACCGTAGTGAGCAGCCACCAGCAGTGCGGTCGCAACCACGCCCGCCAGAAGGGCGGGATTGCGCAATTGCGCACGCAGGGCTTTCACCTCCACAGGCTGCGCCGCCTCCAGCTTCGGAAGCACAAGCAGGGCGGCGAGCAGTATGGCAAAGCTCAGACCGGCGAGAGACCAGAACGCGCCGCGCCAGCCGACTAGATCACCGATGATCGTGCCGGCCGGCACGCCCAGCACCGCAGCGGCACTTACACCGCCGAAGACAATAGTCATGGCGCGCGGCACGGACGGTCCAGGAACAAGGCGTACTGCGATGCTCCCGGCTATCGCCCAAAAGCCACCGATGGTGATCCCGACGAGCAGCCTGGACGCGAGCAGAACGGGAAAGTTCGTTGCAAGCGCTGAAATCACGCTCGCCGCAGCCATTGCCGCGAGCAGGCCCGCCATCAGAATACGCCGGTCGAGCCTCCCCACTGCCAACGGCAAACCGATAGAAGCGAACGCCGCAATTACGCCGGGTATCGTCACCGTGAGACCGCCACTCCCAATAGAGACATTCAACTCGGAAGAAATTGCCGGAATCAGCCCCACAGGGAGTTGCTCCGCAGTGATCATCGAAAAAATACCCAGCGATACGGTGAGCACGGAGAGCCACATGCGAACAGTGGCTCCCTGTTTCTCCTGAAGGGCTGCTTTGGTCAGAGACATGATCACCTCCAGCCCGCAAGAAGGCACTCGACGCCGACGTTTCGGGCAAATGTTAGAGAGACGGATCGGGCAATTGATCCCGGCCTGACTTCAGATAATCTGTCCACCGTGGATTGATAATGGAGGGAAATATGAATGGTGAATTCACGAAACGTGAATGAAAGAGGTGATTGCAGTTGGACCGGCTGACCAGCATGACCGTGTTTGCCAACGTCGTCGGTGAAGGCAGCTTCGCTGGAGCGGCCAAGCGGATGCGACTATCGCCAGCGGCCGTGAGCAAGCATGTCCAAATGCTGGAAGAGTGGCTTGGCGCACGCCTTCTCAACCGGACGACCCGGCGCATCAGCCTGACAGAGGTCGGCGCCTCCGTCTACGAGCGCAGTCTGCGCATAATCGAGGATGTCGAGGAAGTTCGTACGAGCGCGGCCGAGAGCAAGACACGTCCGACCGGCTCACTGCGTGTCAGCGCGCCGATCTCCTTCGGCGCGATGCACCTTGGGAGAGTCGTTGCAGAATATCTCGCGGTCTATCCGGAGGTGTCGGTTGAGTTGGTGTTGGACGACCGTGTGGTTGATATCGTGGAAGAGGGCTTGGATGTCGCGGTACGCATCGCTCCACTCACGGTTTCCAATCTGGTTGCTCGCCGAATCGCGCCCTCACGCGAGGTGGTCTGCGCTTCGCGCGACTATCTGGACAGACGCGGGCGTCCCACAAAGCCGTCGGATCTCCACGACCATGATTGTCTGGACTACGCGTTGCGCGCCAGCCGCGGAAAATGGCGGTTCGACGGACCAAAGGGGGAAGTGGCGGTAAAAATCACTGCACGGATGACGGCAACGAACGGGCAGCTCCTGCGCGATGCGGCGCTGGGTGGAGCAGGCATAGTACTTTGCCCCACTTTCCTTGTTGGAGAAGCCATTCGTTCGGGCCAGCTGGAGACAGTGATGCCCCAGTTCAAGCCGGTAAGCCGGTCGATATACGCGATGTACCCGTCAAGAAGGCATCTTTCCGCCAAAGTTCAAAGCTTCGTGACGCTTCTCGCCGCCCGCTTTGGTGAGAACCCACCTTGGGACAACTTTGGACCATGACGACTGGAATGTTGAGCCCAGAGGCCGCGCGCACTTGCACGGCCTTACTGTGCATGGGACCAGCACCCTGGGCCAAGGGGCGGTGCATATCGAGCCGTCCAGCACCTTTTCGAGACTGAAGCATCCGCTATTTGCCGACGGTCAGTCGCTGAGGCTCAATCCACCGCCCATCCTAAGCGCCGCCACAGCGCAAGTTGTAGCATCTGCGGTGTCTCCGGTTCTCTGCGGCCACCGGCGGAACGGGTTGTAAGCAGGCGCGTTCCTCCAGCGTCAAGCTTGGAGAACATACATGGATGACGAGCTGCGCCTGAAGTTACAAGAGCTGAGCCAAAGCATGCAAACGCGAGCGGCCGAACTTTCGACGCTCGGCGGCAGCGCAGACATAAGTACGGTGATGTCGGGGATCGCCGTCGCTCTGGAGGCGCTACTGGTGATTGCCGAAGAGATGAAAACGCCACGTTCCGGCCCTTCGGTCCTGCCCGACGCTACATGAACATCTCCGATCGTTTGGGAGAGGCTCCAGAGCGAGAGCGCCTACCGCTCACCAGCAAATCGCTCGCCGAGGAACTGGCTTTAATCCACATTCTGGGTTGGAGAGTGGAGAGCGCAATCTACTCGGTGGAGTACTCCAGGTGGGGTGAGCGTCGGCAGAAATGGATTTTGCACTCGACGATGCCTTTTGGGTAATCGAGGACGGCCTTAGGACGGAGGACCACGATGGCTTGGATGGCCGCAATTTGCCCGATTACAGATGAGCAGGCGCTCGTTAATTCGGAGACAGTTGGTGACATCCGGGAGTTTCGCTGTCCGAGTTGCGGCGACTTCAAAATCACGAACTCGGCCACCGCGATGTTCAAAGGCCTATCGGCAGAACAGAAGTTGGAGCGCTTCGAATACGCTAGAGCAATCGCGGGCGACAACGCGATCACAGTGACGACGGAACATGGATCTATCGATACCGAAGATCAATAGAATACCCGCCCGATAAGCCGGTTCCCAGCGCATCTCCTCACTTGCTGCCCTGAGACCATTTGACTGCCGGTCCAGGTAGTGGGCAGTTTGAAGGTAGAAGCTCACGTCAACATGGCCAGACCATTTTTACACTGCCGATCTGCGAGGCCAGCAACGCCTCTCGTGAGGGGCAAGGCATTGGGCATCGAACGTCTCGGACCGGTCGGCGGCGTAAGGCTGGTTGCCTATGATCCTCCTACCGGCGAATGGAACCAGATCTGCCACAGCGCGTCATAGAAGCAGATCAGGTGCGATTTAACGCAAGGAGTGACATCGATGATCAGGCTCCTTCTCCTCCTCGCCATTGCATTCGCCTTCGCATGCGGCGGGACGGAGGCGGCCAAGCTGGATCTAGCCGCGGTAAATCAGGCGCAATTCTCCGCCGGCGACCCGAAAGGGCTCGATCCTGCCGTGCTGAAGGCGCAAATTTTTTTGGATCGTGCGCGCTTCTCACCGGGGCTTATCGACGGCCGCCTTGGAGAGAACTTCGCCAAGGCGGTCAAGGCCTTCCAGGCGTCGAACGGACTGGCGCCAGATGGCAAGCTCACCCAGGCGACTTGGGACAAGCTGATGGCAACCTCCACCAGCCCAGCTCTGGTCACCTATGAACTGAACCGCAAAGATGTACGCGGCCCCTTCACCAAACGCATTCCGGGGCGCATGGAGAGGATGGCTCGCCTGAGAAGGCTTGGCTATCACGACTCGATCGAGAAGCTGGCGGAGCGCTTCCATGTGAGCGAACCATTGCTCAGGAGGCTAAACCCAGGCACCGGATTCAGGAAAGCTGGAACCACGCTGCTGGTACCAGATGTTGGCCGAGGTGAACCTCCCGCCACCATTGCCGGCGTGGAAGTCGACAAAGGCGCTCATCAGGTGCGCGTGCTCGACCCCTCCAATAAAGCGCTTGCCGTCTACCCTGCGTCGATCGGGAGCGACGAGAAGCCGGCACCAAGTGGGCAGGCAGAGATCCAAAGGGTGGTGCACAACCCGACCTATCACTACGATCCCGATTTTGCATTCAAGGGAGTCAAAACCAAGCGGCCCTTCACCATTGCTGCCGGCCCTAACAATCCCGTGGGATCAATCTGGATCGACCTCTCCATCGAAAGCTACGGCATTCACGGCACGCCCGAACCCGGCAAGATCGGGAAGACCTTCTCTCACGGCTGCATTAGGCTAACGAACTGGGATGCCGAGGACCTCGCCTCAATGGTGCACAAACATATGAAGGTGACTTTCAAGGACGAGTGACGCAAGCCGTCGCATCCCTCGATGGTCGCCGAAACGAGATGTCCGTCTGTGCCCGTGACAATCGCATCTTGCGATCCGCTGGATCCGATCAGCGGATGCTCCGGGTTCGGGGTGTCAGGTCAAGCGGCGCCATTTGCACGGATGGCGGCGAACCAACCACCATGGCGGGGGCGCCAGATTGCTCACCACGTTGGCTCTCTACTTCGCGGCTCATACCTTGTTGAGCAGCTTGCATCTCCGGAACGGTGAAAACCGGCACCTCGCCCTTGAAACCCTGGAGCTCAAAGGCGCCCGCCTGGACGACCGGCATCGATGCTCCTGCCGCAAAGCCGGGTCCAAGCACCAGGGGGATGCCCAGCTTCTTGGTCGTCGATTCGAGCCGTGCCGCGCGGTTCACGGGGGAGCCGATCGCGGTGTAATCGAAGCGCCGTTCGGAGCCGAAATTGCCTACCGAGCAGATGCCGGTCTCGATGGCGACGCCGATTTCGATGGAGCGATGGCCATCCGCGGTGAAGGCGGCGTCTTCGCGCCTCACCCGCTCGATAAGGGCCAGGCCCGCGTCGAGCGCACGCTCACGATGATCGGGTTGATCTAGCGGTGCGTTCCAGAAGGCCAGCACCGCATCGCCCATGAACTTGTCGATGGTGCCGTCGCGCTTGAGGATCTCATCGGTCGCAATGCCGAGGAAATGGTTGACCACCTTGGCGATCTCTTGGGTGTCGAGCTGTTCGCTCATGGTCGTGAAGCCACGTATGTCGCTGATCAAAATGGTGATCTCGCGCTTCTCGCCGGACAGGATTGCCTCGGTGTCCGAGCTTGCGAGGCGCTGCACCACGGAGGGCGACAGATATTGGGAGAACTGTCGCGTCAGGGTGGACCGGCGCTGCTCGCTGCGCCTGTAGAGGACATAGCCTTCGAAGCCCGCAACCATGATGGTTGCAAGCGCCGGCTGCAGCGGGTCATAGAGTGCACCCTGCAGGCTGTACTCGAGAGCGCCGAACACGAACGGCGTGACGGCCAGCAGCGCCAGGGAGAGGGCGCCAAGCACGACACGCCCGGCGAGCACTCCGGAAACCCCGATGAAAACGACGGCACTGAGGAGAAACCAGAGCCGCTCGAGCATACGCGCGTGCGCTGGCTCTGCCAGGAAGCGCCCGGCAAGCATCTGGCCGATCGCATCGGCGTGGATCTCCGCTCCTGGTCGCGCTGGACTCGTCGGCGTGGGCAGGTACTGCGTCAGGCCCACAGCCGACAGGTCGACAATGGCGATGGCGTCCCGCAGCCGCGGATCGCCATGGCCCGAAAGGATAGTGCTGGCAGACAGGCGAGGCGTGTCCGTGGCGGTTTCCCAGAGGCGGATGCTCCCCTCCGGCTCGAGCGGCACAATGGCGCCTGCCATCCTGAGTGCGTCGAACCCGGCTGCATTCATCCGGGCTGTGTAACCGTCCTGTCCAGCGTAAAGGCGCAGGAGCTCGAGTGCGAAAGACGGCCACAGCTGCGCGCGTTGAGGGGTATTGCGAAGCCAGAGCAGCGGCACATGGCGCAGTACGCCGTCGGGATCGGGCAAGGTGCGAATCACGCCGAGGCCTGCGGCGGCGTTCGAGAATTCGGCAAGCGACCCGGTAAGACCGGTGAAGCCGGGAAGTGTATCGGGTACTTGCCCGACGATCGACCAGCCGGCTTTGGGTTCTGCTTCTGAAACCGTCGCTTCATTGCCCAGGCTGACGGCAAGCGCCGTTCGATTTTTGGACAGCGCCGCTGCCAGGCGCTTGTCTCCGGCCATGCCCTCAGGCGAGGTGTCAGCCTCGGGGAGTACCAGCGCAAGCCCGACCACCGCCGCGCCGGATTGCGTGATGCCATCGACCAGATCGGCCAAGAGGCCACGGTTCCAGGGCCATCGCCCATGTGCCTTGAGGCTGTCGTCGTCTATCGAGACGATCACGACAGGATTGCTCGTCGCCTGACGTGGGGCGAGAAACTGATAGAAGTCGTACGTCCGCTCACGCAGGCGCGACAACGGCCCGTCAAAAGCCAAATGGCAAGCGAGCAGCAGGAGCACGACCACAAGGCCGGATATTTTGCGTCTGCCGGCTTGCCGCCAATCAGCCCAGCGCCTACCGACCGAGTGGCTCATCTCGTGCAGCCAGGCCTAATCGCAGTTGTAGTAGTAGCAGCAACCCTCACCCTCACACTCGCCCCGCCGCCCCCCGCTGCCCGCAGGTGGCGTTGGGCTGTCAGGGAATTCCATGACCACTCCTGGCAGTGCGCCGTCCCTGGACCCGCAGACTTTGAGCGAGGAGCCTAGAGCCGACGCACAAATTGCGCTTACGTCCAACCCAGGACCCGGTGCGCCCGGCAGGCCGGTTCCCGCTATCCGGTCGATACTGTCCAAGATCGGGAAGGCGTCGATGCCGCCGTAGCCGGCCAGAAGCTTGCCATCGTCCGACGTGCAGGCGTAGCCCGGGTTCGTGATGACCAGCCGTTTGCCATTGATCGTGCAGGTCATGCGGCCGGCGCGCAATATGCCGACGGTCTGGCCGGCTGCCACCAGCACTTCGATGATGCCGCCTCTCGCTCCGAGCACCATGTGCGGCGTCGCAACCTGCATGACGCCCCCTTTCGAAACCTGGCCGCCATAAAAACGGGCCAGGCCGCTGTTCATCCCGATGTCGATCTTTCCCGACCCGGAGCCCGGATTGTAGACGAACTCATCGATCGTCAGGCTGGTGTTTGGACCAATTTTGGCGCTCGATTCATCCCGGAACACCAGCATTCCGAGACCGGTGGGATTGCTGCGCAACTGGTCGCCGAGTTCGACGCCGGCGCCAACGTTCATCGTCCCGCCGTTATTGCGGACGATGATGGTCTGGTAGGCCGTCATCGACCCGACCGTCTCAGCAGCGGATGGTGCCGCGAAGGCGAGGCAGGCGACAAAAATGACGATCTGATGATACCTCATCGCGGCCTCTTTCAATTGAGCGTCAACGTATAGCTCATGAGCATTTCGAACGATTTTCGGTCGCGGTTGGCGAGGGCGAAGTTGGTTTTGCGGTAGGCGAGATCGACGCTGATCTTCTGCGCTTCCGTCAGCTGAAAATCGCTTTCCGAGGCAATGCGCCAGAAGTCGCTCTTGATATTTGTGCCGATGCCGACGGACAGATCGGGAGTGTCGCTGTGGCCGGCCGATAAGGCGATCTGGTGCGACCATGCGAAAAAATCCGGTACGTTCATCAACAGGCCGCCATAGCGGACCTCGCCCGTATAGCTGCGGCTGATTTCGCCCGATCCGGAAGCGAAGTCATTCGAGCCGACAAAGCGCAAGCCGAGCGCCTGGCCATTGCGGAAGCGGTAGCTGCCGCCTGCCTCATAGAAGACCCTGCTATCCGCGAAAATGCCTTGCGAGGCGCTTAGATCGATGTAGCCGCCACCGGCGAAGAGCGTCGTCTCGACCGTCGGGCGAACGACGAAACGTCCACTGAGGCCGATACCGGTTTCGTAAATGTCGCTGTCGAAACGATCCGTAACGGTGAACGCGGAAAGCAGCAGGCGCAGCGAATCGATCCCGCTGTTGGGCAGTCCCTTGTCCCAGGTTACCGCTGCGTTGCCGTGGATAAAAGTCTTCTCGCCACCCGGAACCGACAGGTCTTCCGTGAAAAGACGCTCAGTCGCGGTCAACGACCCCGAAAGAACGAGCGCGTCGGCACTTGGCGTGCCGAGGTCCCACCGCACAAAACCTTCCGCCTGCCCGTAAGGCGAGACGAAGCTGTCGTCGTCCTGCGCCCCGCCTGGCTCAAAATCGGTGAATGCGCTGAATACGCCGCCGGTCAGGGCGAGTTCCCAGGTGACGCCACGCAACGCGCGCTCGATGCGGGCGAGCAGGCGAACAGCTTCCTGTTGCTCACTTGCGGTCAGACCTCCGACTTCGATGCCGTACTGCACCTGCCGCCGGGCCAATTCATAGGACCCGACATGATAATATAACCGGCTGGCCGCAAGCCGGGCGCGCGCATCGCGCGGGTATTGGATCAGATACTGCTCGATCGAGGAGATCGCCTGATCGTATTGCCCAGCGTTGACCGCAACCGTGACGAATTGGGCGAGCGTCCCATTGTCGGCCGGACTGGCGATGCGGGCCGCAAACGCATCGTCATAGGCCCCAAAAAGACCTTGTGCGCCGGCCGGCAACACGCCGGCACAAAGCAGCGCTGCGGCGACGCCGAAGATCGTTCGAAACGAAGATTGCATGCCGAGAACCCACCCCAAACCCGACTAGTGCGAGAGATTTAGCACGACTGCAAGAAAAAGGCGACTGAACGGTCGCCGGACTTATGCGAGTCCTCAGCAGCTGTTGCAGCTGCGCAACAAGATATCGGGTTTATTCCTATTTCGGATGCGCTGATTGTCAAAAACTCTTCTCGACATTGCTGCACGTGATTGAAGTATTTGGCCCAAGGCTTAACAAACTCAAATCTCATCAGTAGTGGATCGCACAGCCGACAAGATTAATATTGGGTGGGCGATTCTGCGTATCTGGTCACCAGGCTTCAAGGTCACCCACGGCTTCTCCAAAGGCCTTCCGTCGCGTTTCGCAAGAGGCCGGAGAGCTGCCGGAAGGTGCTTCTCACGAGGCGTGTGCGATTCGGCCCGGGTCTTGCAATTTCTTTGAACGCGAGGTCAGCTCATTGCCCGGACTCCCAGGGACGCGTCACCGCACGCAGCTTGCTAGTCTAGAGCACGAGCATGGTTGCCAGCCCCAGCATCAGGCCCATGCCTACAATATCGGTCACGGTGGTGAGGAAGATCGCCGAGGCGACCGCCGGATCGGCGCCTACCCGGCGCAGGCCCAACGGGATCAGCACGCCGGAGATGCCGGACATGAGGCACGATCCGGACATGGCAAGCAGGATCACAAGTGCCAGCATCGGCGCCTGCGCCGCCGACGCCGGTTGCCTCGAGGCATAGAACCACATCGCCGCAGCCGCAACAACGCCGACGAGCGCGCCGTTGGCGGCCGCGAGCGCGCCTTCTCTCATCACCAAGTGCAGCTTCGGTCGTTTGTCCACATCCCCCAGGGCAAGGCCACGCAGCGTCATAGCCAGTGCCTGGCAGCCGGTGTTTCCGCTCTGCCCGGCCAAGACTGGGAGAAACGCCGCCAGAGCGACGATCTTCTCGATCGTGCCTGTGAACGAACTGACCACGAATGCGGCCATGAAGGCCGTCAGGAGATTCAACTGCAGCCACGGATGACGCTTCAGGAAGGCTGAAAACAGCGGCGTAAAAGAGCGCTCCTCCTTCTGGAGGCCTACCATCTGTCCAGACTGGGCGGAAATCTCGATGATTTGCTGCTCGAACAATCGCCAGCCGCGAACCTGCCCGAGCAGCCGGTTCTCCGCATCCACCACCGGATAGACAGGATAGTGACGCCGTACCGCCGCTTTGCATGCGTTACTCAAAGAGAGACCGACATCAAGAGCGAACGGCCTGGGCAGCATGATGTGATCGACAATCGCGTCTGGTTCGCTCAGCATCAGATCGCGCAGGACCGCCAGGCCAACCAGTTTATTGCCCTTGTCCGTAACGTAGAGATAAGTGAGCTCGGTCGGCACCTGGGCGCCTCTGACAGCTTCCACTGCGGCAGCAACCGTCGTCCCGACAGGAACGCTGGCGGGGATCGGGTCCATCACCTCGATGAGCGACTCGGGGATCGCGAAACCCATCTCACTATCATGAGAGCTGATGGGCCGCATATGCTGTGGCAAATGCTCGGCCACCTTACGGGCGTGCCCGTCAGGCAACAGCTTTAGTGTGTCGCGGATGAACTCGGGAGACTCTTTAGCGAGCAATTCAGCTGCGTCATCAGGTGCTCGAGCACGCAGCGTGCGCACCAACTTCTGAACGCCGGTCTCTTCGTTCATTATGATATGGCCCCGCAATTGAAAGTGAAAAAGTAGTGAAGTATCGGATCGCACCGGGGCGGAAATACGACAGCTTCTTCCGGCCCCAGCAGTCCGCCTTGTGGTTCTCGCAAGCGCCGCCTGCACCCTCCTAGCTTGAGAAGGCAAAGCAGACGTCTACATTTTGGGCGTGCCTTCGGTCAGATCAGCACGCGAGTGTCCGCGCTATTTCCCTCGCTTTTCAACCTTTAGATTTGGGAGGTCGGGTCGCTTGGATACCACACCGGCCTCCTTCAAGGCGGTGTATCCAACCTTTTTGAGGAGCTTCTCTGTTTTGGCGCGCTCCTTGTCCAGAGCGGTATCACCTTTGACCTTGGGCATCCGTCCTCCATTTGGTCGTTGTCGTTCGCCGGTAAATGAGATTGCCGGAAATGTCCCGCAGTGTCGTGCTTTGCCCCCTGGCCGAGGACTGAATTGAGGCGCTTTGCCGCCCGGCAGCCTTTGGCGGGAAGCGGACGGGCGGGCTATTCCTGCTGGAATTGACAGGGCCAATCTTCTGGCCTCGTCATGCCAGAAGGCAACTCGGTCCGGGCGTCCCCGCAAGCCATGTTGAGCTGCCACTGGGACAGACCCGCCGAATTGGATAGATCGAGGCCCTCGATACGGGTCAGAAAGAAAAAAGCGCCGTCAAAGTCTATCGGTGCGGTGAACTTCGCTCCTCGGAAGTCCGCCCGCGCGAGATTGGCAAACGAAAAGTGGCTGCCGCTGACATCGGCGTCATGGAACTGTGCACGCCCCAATTCCGCCTTTGTGAAATCAACATTGACCAGATTGGCGTCCTGGAAATTCGAGCGCTGCACTTCCGCGCCCGTAAACACGGCGCCCTGCGCGTCCATATGGCTGAAGTCGGTCCTGTACGCCTCGATTTTGTCGAACCGGGCGCCTTTGGCGGTCGAGCCGGCCAGGGAAGCGCGCACAAGCGTTGCCTTCTCAAAATTTGCCGCAAGGAGATTGCTGTTCCTGAGGTCGGTCGAAGTGAAATCAACACCGAACAGGTTTGCCCCGCTCAGGTCCTGTCCTTCTAGGATGAGAAGCTTTTTGTCACACTCCTGCCAATTGACGCCAGGCGTCGCGGCTGCGTAGCAATCTTGAGCGGCGGTGGCGTTTTGCCAAGCCAATACAGTGCAAACCGCCAGAACCAAGCCGGATCCGCCGTAAGCTCTGGTTCGTCTCAAAGTCATTGTCGCTGGACCCCTCTGCTACTCGTCGACAATCAGCCTTACCACATCTGCTGACACTCGAGCCACGGTAACGACCGCCGTCACAGTTGCGCATCAACGATCCGCCGATAGCCAGCAGCAGCTTGCGGAACTCATCGAGAGGTGGGGAAAGGCTTTGACGGCAGAGCGCTTTTTCGCGGATGCGATCACAAAACAAAGAGTTCGGCGTAAGCCGTGAGTTATTGGTGGGCCCGGAGGGCGAACGGAAATTGTTGATTTTGCTGAATTTTGGTGGGCCAAAATCTGAAAGGTTCCCGTGTCATTCCGTATGCTCCCGCGACCCCAAACTGCCGACCATAGCTGACCTCGTTTTGCAAACGTTGGGAGATAGGGTCCAGAACCGCGGAAATGGGGGCGGTTGCAGATCGGCAGCTGTGGCAACAGCGCGCGACCAGCTGACGGTCTAGCGCCTCGATATGGCCGATGAGACTCGGGAAGTAACAAACAAGCGGCAGCTTGCAGGCAGTTGTAATCGGTGGAATGGATTTACGAGTCGAGGCGCCGGACCAGGACGGGCTCACTTGCCTCGAAGTTCAGCCTGTTGGAATGGCGCGGAAGAACGAGTAGCGGTATCTAACGAGCCGGCGGCCCCTCGATGTTTGACCGCTCGTCCTGCAACTCTCGTATGTCGTCCCGCAAAGTGGTGGCGCTACCGACCACTTCGTTCCGCATTGTTTAAACAGCGTATGACTCGTTACAGTCAAATTTTTTTCTGAGCTGCGAAAGGCCGACACTAGAACCGTCAAAAAAATTACGCTTTTGATTTTAACGGAAAATCGCCGCAAGAAATATTTTGAGGTTTCACCAGCTATGGGCTCAATCGAGCGATTTTTGGACCTTGCGGCATTCGATGGCCTACAGAACCGCCTCAAAAAGTACCGTCACCTCTTCGGTTGACCCAGTCGTTGATCGGCCGTCATACGAGCCCTATGCTGGCACGCTGGCCAGTGAAGCAGTCGCCGGCGTTTATTCGCCGGCTCAGGGATTTATGCCCACGCTTCAGGTCGAAGAAAGGCAGGGGTGTCCGTTCCAGGCTCTTGGCAGGCGGGCTAAGATTATCCTGCCGATTGTAGCTGCCACCAAGATGTTGTCGGTCACCTCGCTGAAAAAGTACACCCAGAAATAGTCAAGCCATCAGGAGCAAATAGGTCATAAGGTGGCCTTGCGGTCCTCCTTCCCGGAGCGGTTTCGCTTGCCTGTTCAAACTCGGACGGCTGTTACTCAAAAACCGCAGTGGGTATTTTATGTGCCATTTTTGCGACATTCTATAGAATTTTGCTTGAATTTAGCGTTTTAGCGGTCACTAAATCAATAAGTGCTCCCATATTTTGCAAATTTGTGAACAATCACGGTTGAGTTGTAACGCCTGGCAATAATGGCGCAGGGGAACGTTGGGGTGGGGTGAAATGAATACGACATCTATGTCGGCGATAGGCAAGCGCCTCGGCCTGCTGACGACGGTCGCCATATTGAGTTGTGGGAATGCTCACGCGCTCACTCTCCAGGAGGCGATGGCGGTTGCGGTGGAGTCCAACCCCGAAATTGGCCAAGCGATCGAAAACCGCGAAGCAATCGAATTCGAGCTACGCCAAGCGAAGGGACTTTATCTTCCCAGCGTCGATGTCGAGGCGTCGGCGGGGGTTCGTCGTCTCGACAATTCCTCCCGGCGTTCGCTGTCCATAGAGGATGACGCGCTCTATCCGGCGGAAGCCGATGTCGTTGTCACGCAGACGCTTTATGACAGCGGCGCAAGGCGGGCGGAACTGAACCGTCAGGCGTCGCGGGTCGACGGCGCATCGTTCCGGGTGCTGGAACGGTCTGAATTCATTGGACTGTCTGTCGTCCAGGACTATCTCGAATACATGCTGCAGGCGTCGATCGTTTCAGAAGCGAAGAAGAATCTGGGCTTTCACCAGGCAATCCTCGGCGACATCCGGCAAGGTATTGCAGGCGGGGCGTTGAACGAGGCTGATCGCCAGCAGGCCGAGGAGCGGCTGTTCGCTGCCAAGGCACGTATGCAGGAGGCGACCGAAGAACTGGAGGCTTCCAAGATACGGTTCTTCAAGACGGTCGGTAAGCCGCTGACCAACGCGTCAAGGCCGAGCGATGTCTCGAGCGCGCTGCCAAGGTCGCTCGACGACGCGCTAGGGCTGGCGCGACAGAACAATCCGCGCGTCCACATGGCCAACAGCGATATCGACGCCGCCGCCTCCCTGGTGGATGCGGCGCGGGCGAAATTCGGGCCCTCCGTCATCGCCGAAGGCCGCGCCCGCGGCGGCTATGACATCGACGGCGACGATGGCGACGCTAGCGACCTGCAGGCGCGGCTGGTGCTGCGCTGGAACCTCTATCGCGGCGGCATCGACAAAGCCAACGAGCAAGAGCAGGTCCGCCGCACCAGCGAGCAGCGCCTTGTGCTGCACCAGGTTCTGCGCGAGATCGAGGAAGCCGTCCGTACGTCATGGGATCGCCGCTTCCGGCAGGCCGATCTGGCAAAGACATTGAAGCTTCAGGCTGCCGCCAACGAAAGGCTGGTGGCGTCCTATCGCGAGCAGTTCAAGGTCGGACAGCGCTCGCTGCTCGACGTGCTCGACGCGCAGAACACGCGGTTCAACACAGCTACGCTTGCCGACACCGCATCCTACGCGTCGCTTTTCGCGCAGTACCGGCTGCTGGCGGCAACCGGGCAGTTGCTGAAGACCATGAATCTTCAGCCGGCAAAACAGGCCACCGCCTATGCCAAGGCCGAGTTCAATGCGCCTGAAACGGCCGACACCGAAACCTATGCGCGCACGCCGTCGGAGCAGACGAACGATCTGCCTTTCGACATCCTCGCACCGGTAAGAAAGAAGTAGGAAGGTCAAGGACGAACGATAGTCCTGCGGGCCGATCGTGAACCCACAACCCAAAATCCTCTCCCCAAAAGAGGCGTTCAAGGCCTGCTTCTCCGCTGTTGCCGGGTACCTCGGCAGGCCGAGTTCCGAGACCGTGCTGTTTGCCGGCGTGCCGCTGTCAGACACCCGCATCGATATCGACGCCATCCGGCATCTTGCCGAACGCATCGGTCTTGAAATCACGGAATTCAGCCATCGCGACTTTCTTCGCGGACGCATCGACCTTCCCGCCATTCTGTTTCGCGTCAGCCAGTTGCCGGTTGCGCTGCTTGCCCAGACCGAGGACGGTGGATTTACGACCGCTCCCCAGGAAGACGGGCGCACGACAATCAGCAAATCCGAGTTTTCCGGAAGTTATATTAGTGGCGGCGTTTCCTTCTCGATAACCTATGCCAACGCAGTAGAGGCAATGAGCGTCGGTTCGGCGGCCAAGATCGAGCGGCGACATTGGCTGACCGGCACGATGGGGCCGTTCTGGCGCACCTATTCGAAGGTCATCCTGTCGGCGGTATTCATCAATCTGCTGGCTCTTGCCTCACCGATCTTCACCATGAACGTCTACGACAGGATCTTGCCGAACAAGGCGATATCGACGCTCTGGGTGCTGTCGATCGGGATCGGCGCGGTCATTCTGTTCGACCTGCTCTTGAAGACCGCCAGAGCGTCACTGATCGACTATGCCGGGCGCAAGGCCGATCTTCGCATCTCCTATATGCTTTTCGAGAAGGTGCTGAACTCGTCCTTGTCGGCAAGGCCCGGCTCAACCGGCGAATATGCAAATCGGGTGACCCAGTACGAGTTCGTGCGCGAGTTTTTCACGTCGAACACCATCAGCGTCTTCATCGACACAGCCTTCGTCTTCGTCTTTCTTCTTGTCATCTATGCGATAGGCGGTTGGCTGGTCGTCATACCGGCCATTGCCTTTGTCGCCTCGGTGATCGTCGGGCTGATCACGCAACGGCGCATCGGCAAACGCGTTGCCGCTTCCATGAACGAGGCTTCGCAGCGCCAGGCCCTGCTGGTGGAATCCATCTCCACGCTGGAAACGATCAAATCGCTGCGGGCAGAGGCGTACCTTCTGCGAAAATGGGCGGAGCATTCCAAGAACGCATCCAACACGTCCGAGAAGATCAAACAGCTTTCGGCTGCCGCCGGCAACATAACGCAAGCCATCCAGCAGATGGTCACCGTCGCTTTGATCGTGGCCGGCGCCTATGCCTTTTCGGAAGGGCATGTCTCGACCGGCGCCATCATCGGCACCGTCATGCTGGCGGGCCGGGCGGTGGCCCCGCTTGGGCAGATTGCGATCACCTTGTCCAGACTTCGCCAGGCGATGCTGTCCCTGCGAATGGTGAATTCGATCATGGCGCAGCCTGAGGATCGGCCGGACACGGTTGGTTTCGTCAACCGCCCCATTCGCAACGGTGCAATGGCATTCAGGAATGTCGGCTTTGTCTACCCGGGTTCCGAAAACGAAGTGCTGACCGGCCTGAATTTCTCGGTGAAGCCCGGTGAGCGGATTGGCATCATCGGCCGCATAGGCTCGGGAAAGACGACCATGGGGAGGCTGATCGGCAGGCTTTTCCTGCCGACCTCCGGCGAGCTGCTGCTGGACGGGATCGACATCCGCCAATACCACCCATCTGAGGTTCGCGCCGCGGTCGGGATCGTCGCGCAAGCCAACGATCTGTTTTCCGGCACCATCAAGGAAAATCTCCTGATGGCGTGCCCGGAGGCGACCGATGAGCAGATCGTCGAGGCGGCCAAGGCTGCCGGCGTCGACGACTTCGTCTCCCGCCATCCGCGAGGCTACGACATGAATGTCGGCGAGCGCGGCACCAATCTCTCGGGCGGTCAGAGGCAGACAATGGCAATTGCCCGCCTGTTGCTGACCAAACCGAAAATCGTGTTCCTGGACGAGCCGTCCGGCTCGATGGATCTGGCTTCCGAGCGCCAGCTGATCAAGCAGCTCAAAGTGGCTTTCGATCGCAACACGACCCTGATCGTATCGACGCACCGCTTCAGCATGCTCGAGCTGGCCGACCGCCTGATTGTCATCGAGCAGGGCAAGATCGTTGCCGATGGACCGAAAGACCAGGTGATACAGGCGCTGCAGAAAACAAGCGCCTGACCGAACAGAATTACCGAGTTAATTCAACACATTGGAGCGTTGGAAATGCTAGCCAGGGAAGACCGTCCGCCGCTTTTTGCGTCGGCTTCGATATTCATTATCGGAGCGCTTTTTGCGAGTTCGGTAGCCTGGGCATCCTTCGCCGAGGTCGATGAAATCGCACGCGGCGACGGCAAGATCATACCGGCGTCGAAGACCCAGATCATCCAGGCCAGCGAGCCGGGCGTGGTTCAGGAAATCGCCGTGACGATCGGTCAGGTCGTCAAGAAGAATGACCTCATCATTCGTCTCGACAACACCTTCAACACTTCCAGCCTTGGCGAGCAGCAGGCCAAGGCGCGGGCATTGCAGACGCGCATTGCACGGCTCAAATTCGAACAGACCGGAAGTCTAGAGGGCGCGTTTCCCTGCCCGCCCGAGATCCAGAAGGTGGCGCCGGAAATCTGCGACAACGAGCAGAAGCTGCTAATCGCGCGGCGCGACAACTTCGAAGTCAAACTGTCGGTTCTCAAGTCGCGCCTCGATCAGCGTGAGAAGGAACTCGACGAAGCCAACGCCAATGCCGATCGCCTCACCAAGAACCTGGCCGTCAGCGACCAGGAGGCGAAGCTGGTCGAAGCGATGGTCAAGAAGGGCCTGATGGCGCGAACCGAGCAGCTCCGCGTCGAGCGCGAGCAGACCGAGCTCAATGGTCAGCTGACGCTTGCCGGAGAGACCATCAAGAAAGCCAGGTCTGCCATCACGGAAGCCAAGCTTCAGGTCGACGAACTTGGCCTCCAGCTGCAACAGGAAGCGCTCAGCGATCTGACGCAGGCGCTGGCCGATCTCTCGGTGGTGGACGAGACGATACGCGGTGCCACCGACAAGGTGGCGCGTACCGATATCCGTTCGCCTGTCGATGGTATCGTCAACACGCTTGACATCAACACGGTCGGCGCCTTCGTCCAGCCCGGCGCGGTCGTCGCGGGTATCGTGCCGACGTCCGAGACCCTGCTGGTCGAAGCCCGGGTCTCACCGCGGGACGTCGCCTTCATCCGGCCGGGCCAGGATGCCCTGATCAAGGTGACCGCCTATGACTTCTCGATCTTCGGCGGCATCGAAGGCAAGGTCTCGAACATCACTGCCGACAGCCTGGTCGACCAGAAGACCGGCGAACCCTATTATCAGGTCCGTGTCGCCACCGACAAATCGACCCTGACACGCGACGGCAAGACCTATTCGATCATCCCCGGCATGATCTGTTCGGTCGACATCAAGACCGGACGCAAAACGATTCTCACCTACCTTATGAAGCCGATCAACAAGGCGCGAGAGGAGGCAATGAGTGAGCGATAGCGCGGTCTCCCTTCCTGCCGACCGGCTGCTGCCACCGCTGGCGGCAGAGGATTTCGGACTGGAGTTCCGGGTTGTGGCGCGTGGCGGCATGCGCCGCGGCATTCGTCTGGAACGGGCGTTCTGGACATCGCTGAAGCAGATGGCGGAAAGCCGCAAATGCACGATCGGCACACTGATCGAGGAAATTGCAGAGAGCCACGCCAACGCCGGGAACCTGACATCGGCAATCCGGGTGGCCTGTATGCTCGGACTGGCCGACGAGAACCTCACACTACAGAAGCTGGCGTCGATCAAAACCATCAACGCCATTCTCGTCGCCTGTCCCTCGCCCGCCTTTGCCCTGGCATCGTCGAAGAAGATCCTGACGTTTAATGCGCCGTTCCAGCAACTGGTGCGGCGGCAATTGCCGGTGGCGCCGAACGAGGACGCGCGCCAGGATCTCAAGCTGGCGCTGGACCTCAATGTCGCCGACATATTCGCCAGGCTCGACGCCAATGGCGAGACGCCGGTCGCGACCGGTTTCGTCATAGGCGCCGGCGACCGCCGCTACCGCGGTCAACTGAGCGCGGTGCGGGCGCCGGTGGTCGAGCCGGAACTGCTGATGGCGTTCGTCTTCGGCGGCTAGAGCAATTCCGGGAAAAATGTGAGCGGTTTCCGTGGAAAATTGCGTCAAACAAGAGATAGAGCGCTCAAGACTCTCTGATGGGAGCTTACGGCTGCACACCTTCACCAGGCGCGACCGTCGAAAGGCCGCCCTTGATATCGGCTATTTGAGCAGAACCGGTCTTCGAGCCATGGATCCACGCGCGATCGGTGCTGAACGAATAGAGCGGCACGTAGGTCGGCAGGTCTGTGTCGCGCGAAACGACATTGCTCAGGCTGTCGAGAATGAAGACGCCGCTGCCGGTGCTGACCGACAGCACGGCATGAAAGAAACCGCGCTTGCGATCCTGCAAGACGACCAGCGACATGCTCTGCGCCGGGATGCCTGCATGCAGCAGCGCGGCCATCTTGAGGATGGCGAAATCCTCACAGTCCCCTGCCCGCCGCTCAAGGATTTCCCGGGGCTTGGCCCAGTAGTCGAGCTTGCCGTAGACCACGCTGTCCTTCTTGTAGGCGATGGCGCGATTTATACTTGAGTTGACAAAGGACAGCTTGTCGATGAAGCGCTTGTCCCGGGCTGCCTTGACGATTCCGGCAAAGGCAATGTTCTTGCGTTCGCACGCGCTGTCCGTGGTGCAGTCGACAATTGCCTTGTAGACCGGCGCCCAGCGCGCCGAGACCGGGAAATTGCGCATCGACAGGGCCACCGAACCGAACACGCCGGGAATGATCGCCGCCGTCTGGATCGGGTCGATCCCGGCGTCGTCCTGCGCAAGCGCAGAATCACGCTTTTCATCAACGGCAACAGGACCATAGCTGCCAAAAAACATGCCGATCCGGTAGGCTGAAACGGGCTGCACTGGTTGCGGCCGAGCCAGCGAAACGCCGCCGAGACTGGACGGGGTTTCGACAGCCGCCAGCACCCCAGCGACAGCGCCGGCATTCACGGCAACTGCTCTCGCGGAGGATGGCTGCGGCAGGCCTGTGATCGCCACTGCCAGCAGGAAGAGTTTGAGCCCGGTTATTCCCAGGGCAGATTTTTCTTTTTTCATAACGCCCACCTTTGACTGTGGACGCTACCAATCTTGTCTCAAATTACTGGAAAGGAAGGTGGATAAGTTTCTTGCAATCGAGAACGTCTATTTTGTGTAAAACTTTATTCAAATTTATACTTCTGTTTACCAACCCAGCTCAACCGGCGTACATCAAACGAGACGCAGCGCGGCCAATGTATATCAGGTTATATCTTTCGGGTTTACCACGTGTAAAAAATGCCGAGACGTGCATATCCGAATATATGAAATTGATTGCGGGATAGTTGCAAAACAGAAGTCGTCGTTGTCTCTATCCGGGAAATGCCGGAGGGGTTTGGCGATGACGACCAGTAACGATTTGGATACCGTCTCGAATTCTTGGGACGAGCACTCTTCACATGAACATGGTGGCTCGCCAGCGCAGGCAGGCATCCAGGTAGCGCAGGCCGCTCAGGCGGCGCCTGCCGAACCGGTGCCGGTCGATGTCGGCAGCGGCGCACCCGTCAAATCGGAAGCACCCGCGGAGGCGAAGGTGCCGGCGGCAGCCGCGCCGCATGAATATGTCGCCGACGCCAGCAATGTCGTGAAACTTCCGGCCGATGTCTCCATCGACAATATCAAGGTCGACGGCCACAATCTGTTGCTGGAGCAGGCCGACGGTTCGGTCATCGTCATCAAGGATGGCGCGCTCAACGTGCCGACCTTCATCATCGGCGATGTCGAGGTTCCGCGCGTGGCCTTGCTGGCCGCTCTTGAGGCGAGCCATGTCGATGTCGCCTTCGGTGCCGATGGTTCGATATCGGCTGGCCCCGGAGGTGCGAACCCAAGCGCGGGCGCAGACTTCTCCGTCCCCCCCGGTGGCATCGGCGACGGGTTTGACCTGTCGGCACTGTTGCCGCCCACGGCTCTGCAATTTGGGCTTCTGGATCGGCGTGAACTCTTCCCGTCTATCGTCGACAGAGGGGTTTCAGTGGTGGCCACATCATTGCTGGCCCCGGACGAGGCGGCCAGCGAAACCGGTCTTGACGCCAGCCAGGGCCAATCGCCGGGCAGCAACGCGCCGAGCAGCGAGGAAACCTCCGGTATCGGATCAATCACCATCGACGCACCGGATGGAATTGGGTCGATCGTCATCAACGGCGTCACCGTTACCGGCGTCAACCAGCAAATTCCGGGGCAGTTCGGCTACATCACGATCGTTTCCTTCGATCCGAACACCGGTGCTATCCAATATAATTACACTGTCACCGAGTCGGTTACCCATCAGAATCCAACAAACGGGTTTGATCCCAACGACACGGTTCCGGACAATTTCAGCATCACCGTCACGGATGTCGACGGCGATACGGCCAGCACAACCTTTGCCGTCGCCATCGTTGACGACGTGCCGACGGCGGTTGCCGATACCGACACTGTGACCGAAGGCGGCACGGTGAGCGGCAATGTGATCGCCGGGCTCGGCGGCGACGGCAATCCGGCCGGCGCCGACACCAAGGGTGCCGACGACGCTTCGGTGAGCGGCGCGACGGGTGCCGGGGCAACCACGGTAGTGGGTGGCGACTTCCATGTTGTTGGCCAGTACGGCACGCTGACGCTGAGCCCGGGCGGGACTTACAGCTACGTCGCCAATTCCAGCATCAGCAACGCATCGCCGGTGACGGATACCTTCACCTACACGCTGAAGGACGGCGACGGCGACACCTCGCAGACGACGCTGACCATCACCATCAACGATGGGACCGATCCGTCGGTGGTGACGAATGCGGTCATCGCGGTGGACGAAGAAGGGCTCGGCACTGTCAATGCGACCGGCAGCGCCGCCGCGACCAACGTCGAGGATGGCAGCGGAACGGTATCGTTCCATGCCGGTTCGGACAACATCACCGGGGTGGCGTTCACTTCGGTTGCCGGGATCACGGCGGACGTCAACGGGGTTGCCGGCGCCGACATCGTCTGGACGCTGGTCGACCCGACCCAGATCATTGGTTCTATCAACGGCATCGATGCCATCCGGATCGACCTTGTCGCGCCCTCGCTGCCGATTCTGGCGGGCACGGACGGATCCGCGACAGTCAATGTGACGCTGCTCGACAACTTCCCGCATCCGGACGCGGGTGGGCAGAATCTCATCAACCTGACCGGCATCAACGTGGTCGCCACCGATACGGACGGCGATCAGGCGACCGCAACGGTTCAGGTCAATGTTACCGACGACATTCCGGCTGCCGACAACGATGCCAACAGCGTGACGGAAGGGCTTGGCCATTCGACGAGCGGCAACGTGTTCGGTGCTGCCGGNGTGACGGATGCCACAGGCGACAGCGATGCCACCCCGGCCTCGATCGTCATCTCCATCGTCGACGACATTCCGGTTGCCGACAACGATGCCAACAGCGTGACGGAAGGGCTTGGCCATTCGACGAGCGGCAACGTGTTCGGTGCTGCCGGTGCAAGTGCCGGCGACGATGCCGACACCATCGGCGCCGATGGCGCCGCGGTTGGCGGTGCGGTGACGCGAGCCTACTTTGGCCTCGAAGCCAATGCCGCCGGCGCGACCTACACGACGATCTCGGGAGCGACGGTGATTGCCGGTACCTATGGCAATCTGACGCTGCACACCGACGGAACCTACACCTATGCGCTGACGACGGCGTCGATCCCGGCGGGTGTGACCAACGAGACCTTCACCTACGAGATCAAGGACGGCGACGGCGACACCGACCTTGCGCAGCTGGTGATCGGGCTCAACCAGGATCTGAACGTGCCGGAGACGACAGGCTCGACGGCCACCGTCTACGAAGACGGGCTTGCCGACGGCGTGCAGCATGGCGCGACCAGCGAGACGAAGACCGGCACCTTCACGGTTGACGGCAACAACGAAGGCTACACACTCACCCTCGACGGCGATGCCGGCGGTCCGGTGACGATCACGGCGGTGGGCAACCATGTCGACACCTCCAAGGGCGTGCTGACGATCACCTCGATCTCGGCGCCCGATGCCGGCGGTGTCGTCACCTACGGCTACAGCTACACGCTGACGGCCGCGCTGACCCATACCGGCCAGGGCGAGATCAATCCGCTCAGCGACACCATCACCATGGCGGTGACGGATGCCACAGGCGACAGCGATGCCACCCCGGCCTCGATCGTCATCTCCATCGTCGACGACATTCCGGTTNGGTGACGGATGCCACAGGCGACAGCGATGCCACCCCGGCCTCGATCGTCATCTCCATCGTCGACGACATTCCGGTGCTGAATTCGATCCAGAATGCAATCGTAGCTAATACGACTGGCACTGTTACCGGCCACATCGATGTTCAGTATGGAGCAGATGGGCCGAATGCCGGTTCCGCGCTGGTCATCACCAGCTACAATGACCTGGCTGGAATCGTCGAAGTTCTGTCAAACGGGGGTCAAACACTGACGGGCTTCATCGATACCAACAATGACGGCATCCATGACGCGGGCGAAACCCAGGAGTTTTTCAAACTTAACCTGAACGACACCGACAACACATATACCCTGACCCACACTGAGCGCCCTGTCGTCTCCATTCCACTTGACTTCAGCTCGGCAAGTGGCGGCGCAGGCGCAGAGACTTTGACGGTGCCCGCTGGCGCTTACGAACTGACGTTCAATGGCGGTATCTTCAACGGAACGACTTTGGTCGACCTGGGCGAAGGACAGCCAGGTGATAACGATGACGACGTTAAGCCGACGGGTACCGGTTTTGGCATAGGAGACACGACAGCCCAAACGACGATCGAGAACAACGAAGGTTTCTTTGTAAACGTCACATCAAACGGAAACCCCACAGTTGCGGACGCGTTGACATTTGAAATAGATCGAAATGGTGGTGGTGGCACCACCACCATGGTGGTCAACTGGCGCGCGTTCGACGCAGATGGAAATCTGATCTCAGGGGGCACCGGCTTTAACGCTGGATCGGGTTCTCAAACCTTTACAGTCGTGAAGTCGCCGAACACCGGGTTTGTCACTATAAACCCGCCCGGAGAATTCGCGACGATGGAAGTATGGTTTACCGGCCAGAGCGGTAGCGGAAACACCAGAATTGACGGCGTACAACTCGTTACGACTGTCATTCCTGAAGATCAGCCGCTCACCTTCGGTATTGCGGCGCAGGATGGGGATGGTGATGTAAGTGCGCCAGCTACGCTGAGCGTCCTCCTGCAGGGCGGCGAAGGTCCTGGTTATACGCTGCAAGGCACGGCAAACGATGAAATAATGACCGGAGGTTCCGCCAACGACACGATCTGCGGCGGTGGCGGTAACGATGTCCTTATTGGTGGCACCGGTGTCGATCAATTCCGGCTGGCGACCAACACAGGGACGGATACCATCAAGGACTTCGTGGTCGGGACGGACAAGATCGGCCTTCTAGACAACGGCTCAACCGGAGCCGGCAGCGTCAATTTCGCGGGGACGACCGGAACTTCCGCCGGCAATGCTCTCAATGCCAGCGACTTCGCGATCCGGGCATCGATCTCCGTTCTCACGGCCGGCGACTCGGCGCATATCGTCAGAATCGACACAGCGCAGACGTCGACCGAGATCGCGGCGGCGACAGCTGCGGTGGCAGCCAACACCTATGTGCTTGTCTTCAACTCGACCACCGGACACGGCGAACTCTGGTTCGACACGAATTGGAGCGACGCCCCGGGCCGCACGCAGGTCGCAACCTTCGACAACATCACCACGCAAGCGCAGCTTACCGCGCTCACCAACACGAATTTCGTCGTCTACAACAGCGCAACCGATCCGATCATCCTCGACCTCAACCATGACGGCTTCGCCTTCTCCGACCTCAACCACGGTGTCCAATTCGACATCAATGGCGATGGGCACAAAGACCAAGTTGCCTGGAACACGTCGAACGACGGCATGCTGGCCATCGACCTCAACCACGATGGCAAGATCGACGACGGCACCGAACTGTTCACGCCGAGCTTCGGCGGCGGCAACTTCGCCAGCGGCGCGGCGGCACTTGCCTCGCTCGACAGCAACCATGACGGCGTCATCGACCACAGCGACGCGGCATTCGACAGCCTGCTGATCTGGAAAGACGCCAACGCCAACGGCATAAGCGACGCCGGGGAGTTGTCGAACCTCGCCCATAACGATATTACTTCGATCAGCACGACAACGACCTCCGCTGTCGGCGAAATCGATGGGCAGACCGTGACCGGCAACGGAACCTTCCAGATGGCCGACGGGACGACCGGCAACTACGTCGAGGTCGAGCTCGACACTTCGCTCGCCGCCCCGGCGCAGCCGCCCATCGCCTCCGACGGCAGCAAGACCTTTGCCATCGGCTCGCTCGAGGTCGCCGACCTGATCGCCGACTTCCACGATGGCGACAAGATCGATCTTTCCTCCTTGCTCAAGGGCCTTGCCGGCGTCACCGATCTCGTAGGCGGCGGTTTCGTGGAGATCGCGCAGTCCTCGGCCAATGCGGCCAATGCCGAGGTCAAGGTCGATACCGACGGCGGCGGCGACAACTATCATACGGTCGCCGTGCTGGAGAACTACACATTCCACAGCGCCGCCGATGCGGTCAAAATACTCTACGATGACAGCCACGGCACCAAGACGGACGTGGCCTAAGGGGCGAAAGGGACGGGGTGAGGAGCATGAACAGAATTTTGCGAGTGGCTTTCGGGGCCGGGCTGCTGTCGATGTGCGCGACAGGACTTCAGGCCGCCGACATCATCGAAGGGCCGGTGGCCGACTATTGCAGGACCGTCGGCACGTCGAACCTGGTGTTGAACGACAACATCGTCGATCTCAAGGCCCAGGTGGTCAAGCTGATGGACGAGTCGGTGGCCGTCGCCAACAGCTCGGAATGGATCAATTCGTCCCGCCCCGCCTTCGTCTGGGCATCGGAAGCCAAGGTCGCCTGCGGCATGGCCTACGGCTACCTCAAGACGAACTACAAGGACGAGGACACGCTTAACAAGTGCGAGTGCTTCCACGACCGCATGGTCGAGTACATGAACTGACCGAAAGGGATCAAGTCGCGCCGACAGGCTGACGATGATCACCCATGGAAGATTGTCGAGAGCGATTGCCGGAGCGATCGCACTCGCCGTTTTTGCCCCTGAAGCCCGCGCCAACTGGCTGGAACGACCTGCCCTCGAGCAGCAAGCTCCGTCCGGCTCGACGCGGCCCGCCCGCTGCGACGCCGCGCCGGAATGGACGCGCGAGACATTCAAGGCGTTCGCGACGTGCCAGGCATCGCTCTACGGCCTGGAGCCGGTGCTGGCGCACGCGGTGATGGAGATCGAAAGCGGATTCGATCCCGATGTGCACGGCGCCGATGGTGAAGTCGGGTTGATGCAGGTGATGCCGGCGACGGCGCGAATGCTCGGCTTTCGCGGTTCGCTCGACGAACTCGCGGTCCCTGCGACCAACATCGCGCTCGGCGTCAGATATCTGGCGCAGGCAAACAGCCTTGCCGCAGGCGATCTTTGCACGACCGTCATGAAATATCGCGCCGGGCACGGTGAAACCCGGTTCTCTGAACTTTCGGTCCGCTACTGCCGGCATGCGCGCGCAATCCTGGCGAGAGAAGGTTTTGCGGTGGCCGGCCCGCTACCGGTGGCGACGTTCGGCTTCTCCGCATTCCCGACAGCAGGAGACGATGGTGCCCCTGCCCCGGCGAGGCGGATTTGTGTGCGCCGACTGTTCGTGCCGGGCCCGCGATACATGAAATGCACCGACTATCGAAGCGCCGGGCAAGCCAGAATGATCAAGGCGCTCCGGGCAAAACTTTTCGACGGCTGAGCCATAATCCAGCAATTGCAAAGACGGCGAGGCAAGTCTGCCGTAAGATGAACGGATGAGACCGGGACAAATACCCGGCGGGATATGAGGGAGGCATCATGGATTCTGGCCGGCAGCGACACGGTTCGTGGACGTGGGCGATCGTCTTTGCGTTAGCGGGCATAGTGTCGGGCTGCCAGTCGAAAGGCAGCGTCTCGGACGCGCTCGACCAGGCGGCGATCGCCGCACCCGGAGCGCCGGCCGCCGGCACCGCTGCCAGCCCGGCCCAAGCCACGCGATCGCTCGGCACCGGGTCGACGAAGGTCACGATGCTGCTGCCTTTGTCGGCCCCGGGAGTCGCCGGCGAAAACGGCCGGAAGATGCTCGATGCGACCAAGCTGGCGATGGCCGACCTTGGAAATGTCCTGCTCACGGTCACGGTCGAGGACACCAAGGGCGACAGCGCGCACGCCAGCGAATTGGCTGTGAAGGCGATCACCACTGGAACCAAGATCGTCATCGGCCCGGTCGAACTCGCGGCCGCGCAGCACATAGCCAAGCTCTCGGGATCGAAGCGACCGCCGGTGCTGGCGCTGGCCGACAATTTCGCCGGCGGCCCGGGCGTCTATGCGGTGCGCCTCAACGAGGCCGACAGCGCGGCCGCGGGCGCAGCCGGCCTGGCGGCCAAAGGCAGCAAGAAGTTCGTGTTGCTCGTCGCGGCAGGAGCGAATGCCGGCGCGGTTGAAACGCGGGTCGCCAACAGCCTCAGCATCTATGGCGCGACGCTCGCCGTCACCATTCCGTATCCGGCCGGCGATGGCGGCACCAAAGTGGTCAATGATATGGGCTCGCTGGTCGAGGCTCCCGATGCCATCATCATCGCCAGCGGCGACGACAATCCGGCGCAGATCCTTGCGGCGCTCAAAACGAAAGGCATTCCTGGAAAAGCAGTCGCCGTCATTGGAACCAACCGCTGGCTGGAACATCCGATGGAGCCGCTGTTTGAGAGCTCCTACATCGCCACGCTCGACCCAACCGAAACCGGCCCGATCGCCGACCGCTTCAAGACGACCTACAATTATCCAGCCGACGCCAATGTCGCCTACGCCTATGATATGGTCGCCCTGACAGCAGGAATTGCAAGTTCGGCCGGGCCTGACGGCTTCAGCAAGCAGGTGCTCGAAAATCGGAGCGGATTTCGCGGATCGACCGGCCTGTTCCGGTTTCGGGCGGATGGCTCCAGTGAGCGATCCATGCCCTTCTACCAGGTTCGAAAAGGTGCACTCAAGCTGGTCGCCAAATCGACATCGGGGTATTGAGGGGCAAGGAACCTTGCTTGAGTTGATGGGCTGGCTGAGGCACAATCGCTTGATATTGCTCGGAAGCCTGCTGCTCCTGTCCGGGGTCTTGTTGATAATCCGGGCCGCCGATCTGCTTCCCATCGATCGGCCGATACCAGCGCCGCGTCAATCCATCGACGATAGCCAGCCAATGCGACCAGTTGCGACCGTCGCCAATACGCCATGGCGAGGACGGGCACGCAAGATTGCTCAGGACCTTATCGCGCCGCCACAGCTTGATTCGGCGCAAATCGAACGGGTCGAGCCGCGCCCGCCGCTCAGCGACCTTGGTCTGGCCGCGCCTGCAGGGATGCGAATGCCAAAGGATTGGCCAGGGGTCTTGCTTTACCAACCGGTTGCCACCTCGTCGGCAACCTTCGAATCCATGGGGCGCAAGGTAGTCATCAGCGGGATCCAAGGCATTGACCTGGATGAGACCTGTTCCTTTCGTGGCATCGCCTGGCCTTGCGGCCAGCGTGCGCGCGCGACGTTCAATTCCTGGCTGCGCGGCCGGGCGCTGAAATGCGTCGTGCCGCCGGAAATCGATCGTTTTGCCATTGCGGCACCGTGCAGCTTGGGCAAGCAGGATGTCGGCGCGTGGCTTGTTTCCAATGGCTGGGCGACGGCCTTGGCGAGTGGCATCTATGGCAAGGCGGAGGCAGTGGCCAGAGACGCGCAGATGGGGATATTCGGCCCGCCGCAATAGCCGATAATTCGGTGTCGTTGCTTTTGCCGCCGTAGCCTTGCTTTTGAAGGGCTGATTTCGGGCCGATGGTAGGTGATTGCGCCATTACTAAAATTGTATGTTTCCTCGAAACTGAAAGTGCAGCACCTTGGCCTTATGACAGCCGATCAGGCGGGAGATTGGCTAATGATGACACCAATGGCGAATAGCTCGCCCCGGCAATGGAAAGATATCGCATGGCTGACTGCCCTGGGATCGGCGGGAATTCTGCTCCTCTCGGTTGGCCTAAATTATCTGCTTCTGTTCTCGGAAGCCTTGACGCCCTTCGGCCGCAGCATGGTCACAGCGATCCTCTTGCCGGTCATCGTCGGTGGCCCACTTTTCCTGTTCATTGGACTGCAGCGGACCGAGCTCGTCCGTTATCGAAGAGAACTCAACAAGTCGGCGACCTTTGACAGCCTGACAGGCTGCCTCAACCGGACAGTCTTCACGTCGATGGTCGAAAGGAGAGCAACCAGGCCGGAATCGTCTGGTCCAAGATCTGGCGCCTTCCTGGTCATTCATCCCGAACACATCAGGTCCATCAATCTGCGCTTCGGCCTTGGCTGGGGTGACGAAGCCTTGCGGCTCATAGCCTCGACCATCCAGTCATCGGTACGCAAGGAAGATCTGGTGGGCCGGATCGGAACCTCCATGTTCGGGGTCTTTCTGCCCGGTGCGACAGAAGACGACGCCAGGGAGATCGGCGACCGTATCCGGGCGCGCGTGGCCCAAGCCTATTTCGCGCCAAAAGGAACCGCGGACACGCTGACCATCAGCGTCGGCGGCGTGGTGTTTGAAAACGAGTTGGAATTCGAGGACATGTTTCGATCGGCGGAATCGCTGTTATCCGGCGTCGAACGCCAGCCCGGATTTCAATTGTCGCACCTCCACAACTAGCTGAAACAAGTCGTTGCCGGAGGAACACCGCCGCAAATGTCTTGCCGCACGGCTGCGGCAGCGATCATCTTGGCCCTTGTTGCCAAACCGGACGATTGACCCATGGGCGGTTTCAACCCGTGGGAGGTCTGGTTCCTGACGGTGCTGACGGCATCGCCGCGCATCGCTGGCAGTATTTGCCGGACCGACCAAGTTCTGGTTGCCGCTGGTTGCAGCAACCTTGATCGCCTTGATGGCCGGCTATCGGACCATGCTGCTGCCGCCGAACTCCTGACAGGTCGAGACACCCGCCGCGCGAGTAGCATCAGGTTCGGCGCTCAGGGTACGAGCGACAAAGCTTGAGGCACACAGATGCTGGATCCCCACGGCTCTCTCTTCATCGGTGGGGATCACAAGCGCGTCGACGTCGGAACCAGCAAGGCTGATGACCTCGTCGCCTCGCCCATTCAGCTTGTGGTCGATATTAACCGCAAGCCAGCCGGCCACAGCCCCGGCCCTCTCTCGAATATATGGCGCGTTTTGGCGTATGCCTGCCTTGAACACCAGCGTGTCCAGTCCGCCTATCGCAGCGGCCAGCGACCCGATCTCGCGTGCGATACGATAGACGAAGAGATCGACTGCTTCGGCGGCAAGAGGATCATCGGAGTCGATTAGCGTCCGCATATCACCGGATATCCCCGACACTCCGAGCAGGCCGGATTGCTCGTAGAGAAGGGTGACCAATCGTCCGTCTGCAGCTTCCGGTCATTCAGCAAATGGAGGGTGACGCCAGGATTGAGCGCGCCGCAACGCGTGCTCATGACGAGGCCGTCCAATGTCGAAAACCCAACACTTATTCCAGCATTCATGGCGCACAGACTGGCACCGCTGCCGAGATGGGCGACGATCACCTTGCCGCCAGCTGCGGGTCCGTAGCGGGTCCGAAGCTGCGAAGCGATATGGCTATAGGTAAGCCCGTGAAACTCATAGGAAATGCCGGCATCGGTCATCGCATGCGGAAGGCCATAGATCTTGGCGATCCGAGGCCGAGCGTATTCTTATGGATGACGATCTGGATGCGCCCAGGTAGTCGTCTTCATACGTGTCCTCGCCATACGGAGTTCAGAACCCGCCTAATTGCACGTGGTTGCCGCCGATTACCGCACGCATCGTTGCAGGTTCTTTCGAGACCGGGAGGCTTAGCTACTGTGACAGGCGCCAACGAAAGACCGACAAATTGACGAACAGGCCCAAAGCCATTTCACTCTAGCGGAAAGACTTAGCCAATAACGCTCAATTCAAACTTTGAGAATTAAGCGTAATCCATTGATGTAGTAAGTTTGTGGGCCCGGAGGGTCAGCGTTTTCTACAGGAAATCAGTACGTTAGTGGATGGTTCGCCAAGCCGTTTCTCTCGTATTCTCTCGTATGGTCTGGCGAACCAAAGGCCCAAGAAGACAACTAGTTCCATGCGAGCTGTATTTGAGCATGGTAGTATGAGCGCTGCCGCATTTGGCCGGAAGCTGACTGGCCGCTTCTGGCGCAAAACGATAACGGACGTTTAACCTGGTCTGGTTCAAGTACCGTTGTCGGGTTCAAATCGCGTGACCACGCCAATGGTACTCCAGTATGGCGCTTCGGAACCTCCAGGTTGCGGGGCCTTGTGATCGCAAGTAAACAGTCGCGGAATTTGGTCACACGAAATGGCCAATCGCCGGTTTCGAACGTCCGCAATTCGTGGCGTCAACGATATATTGCACACCGACGGGACCTTACTGACCGATGCCGGCCTGCTCGCCTGGAGGCTGGGGAGGAGCGGCCCGGGGAGTCTCTGGGCCGGCGTCGGTCACCGCTGGCATTACGCTGTTGCCGGCGGAAGCTGACAGTCATTGTGATAAGGGCAATTCGCCCACCTCGTGGTCAAACTGCGCGGCCGTGAATGACCTACTGCATTCCGCGGAGGGAATTCACGTCGGCGCAGAACTCGGCGTAGGGCTTGCTCATTGCCGCGTCATTGCATTCGCGCATGATCATTTCGCGCATGGCCTTAGGCTTGGCCATGAAGACCGCCTTGAACTCGGGCATGGACTTCAGTGTCTTCATCGAGGCATCGGTGTAGAATGGCACGATATTGTCGACGACATCAACCGCGCCGGCAACTGCCATGCTCCCCAGATTGCCGGCCGAGCACCCGCCGCGTGAACGTGCTGCTCAGGGAGAACAATAGCGAACGCGCTCATTGCCTCTCCCTTCGCTGCCCCAGCCAGGCCACGCGCCTTTCTCGTTCGCCGGGCTTTGGGCTTACAATTCCAATCTCGACATAACCAGCTGCACCATCATCACAGAGCCTGCCGCAGAACCGATGAAGCAGTTGCATGATCAACAGCCTCTCATTCTCTACCAGGCATACTATGACGTCTGGCTGGACCCGGGGACCAAAGGACCAGCCTCAAGGACATTCTCAGCCACGACATCGACGGTCAGCTGCAGTTCAACCGCGTTGGACGTGAGGTGAACACGAGCGCCGTCAACAAATTTCCCAACGACCATCCCGGCCTGGTCGGGCGGAGCCGGCGACTTTTTCTGTTCGCCGAAATCGTCAAGCACGCCCCTGCTGGGGCGAAGCTTTCTAAAGCACTCTCCGACCACATATTTTAGGAGGGCGGGATGACAGAGCGTGAGCAAGAGATCGTCGCGAATGCATGGGCACTGGCTACGGGCGCACAACAAATCCTAGAGGCGCTTCTCATCATGCTGAAAAAGTCGGGAACGTCGCGCGAGCTTCGATTGCCGGGTAGCCGGGAAGTGGACCATCAGTTAGGGGTCCGTAGCTAGAGCGTGATAAAGCAGCAAACACACTATCATAGAAACGGCGCTGCCTAGCAGCTGGTCTGCCGTCAGGCCGGAAAAATAGACAAGATGAAACGCCACCAACGCTCTACCAATCACGGTTCGGAACACTGCCGAAATAACCGTTAGTCGGCGCTAATGTTCCGGTCGGGACTCGCTACCGCCTTGGAAGCATTCTGCACTCGGGGGAGAGGGCGTGGGCAAAGTCCAGCGTCATCAAGGTGCGGATCAGGCCGACCGCTGGCGCAAGAACGCAAAGCGGCGGTGGATGTGGCGACGGCAATATCTGCCGGCGCTGGTGATGGTTCCCTGACCGGCTCATCCCAGCTGGCTGGCTGAGTGGCACCCGCACGGCCGGCGCGGGGAGCCTGCGATATCAAGGGCAACATTTCCACCAGTACCGATGAGCGATTTATCACGTTCCAGGGCAGGAGCATTACTGGAAGACGACGATCAGTTTCAGTACAGCGAGCGCTGGCTGTGCAGCGAGGCAGAGGCATGGGCCGCCGGCTGGCGCAAAGCAAGGCGGTAGCGCGGTAGCCACCACCATGTGCAGGCCCACCAGCCCGTCATCATGGTCCGAACCTGATCGCACCCGCCGACCTTGGTCTCAACGTCGTTGATTGGCACTGCCACGCGGCTTTCCTTCATTCGCATGGTTCGCAGAGATTAGCACGATCGCATACTCTCATCATCCGGCGTCGTCTCCCTCACAAAGCAGCGCCGGTAAGGCTCGGCGCCCTTCTTGTTTGTCCCGTGTGCCAAAGGAGGTCGCCGGGCCTGCCGTTGCTCATCTTTGCGGGTTGCTCCTGATGGCTCCGCTTGGCGCCGTGGCCCTGCGTCTTCCTTCGGGTAAGGCCGGCGAGGCGCTTGTCAGACGGCCTGGCATGTAGAATTATGGTCCTCGTTGCGGCGACGCCCTCAATGGAGAGCGCCAATGGCCAGAACAAACCTTCCGAACAGCTTTCCCGGGCTGAAATCGAGCGCTTCCTGGCGGCAGCCGAAGCGCTGCACAAGAGCATCGCCGGGCCGCTCCTGGCGTACCACAGGGAGCACTGCCAAGCTCTACCTGAGGCCCATGGACCCCTGTTGAAGTCGATTGAGACGGTCACCGGTCAGAAGGCGCAGTTCATCCGCTGGAACGGGACAGGACCGGCACAGCCCCGGAGAAGCCTCCGGGCTGGTTCTCCTCGCGCAACTCTCGCGCCGCATCACCTCTAAGAGCAGTTCGAAGACGCTTTCGATTTCGCCGTTGATTTGGTCGGCAGGGATGCCAGGCTTCTCGGCCGCTGTCGTCAATTGGTCTGCTAAGTCGCTGGCGGCGATCGGATCGCCCTGCGCCACAATCGCGGCGCGGAGGGGTTTTATTAGCTCCCCCTCATCTTGACGCCGGCGCCGGCTGCTCCAAAGTCTTGGGCATNATCGCGGCGCGGAGGGGTTTTATTAGCTCCCCCTCATCTTGACGCCGGCGCCGGCTGCTCCAAAGTCTTGGGCATCGCTCGGGGAAGTATCAAAGTTGGCGACGAGGTCGCAGTCACGGCGATTGTGCGCGGCCGGGTGACGCCCGATCGCATAAGCGTGACGATCCCCTCCTACGACTTCCCGCATTCTGTTGTCGATTCGACTTGGAAGGCTGTGATTGGCCAGCATATGGAATTGATCGGCCCTGTCACACGCATCGACGGGGACAAGGTAACCGTCAGCCTCCGGCCATTGGTGACTGTCGACGCCGAGCACGTGCGCCTGGTCGAAAGCAACGTGGCGCTTCCGCGAGCGCGAAAAAGGCCGCTCGTTGACAAAGTTTAACTTGCCTGCCCACCCAAGGAACGGCCAGTGAAACTTTCCCCATCACATCGGCTCTGGTCGCCTCCCGCTAGCTGCCGGCGCGTTGCGATATCGGCGCAGTAGACGGGTCGGCATTTTCCGAACTTTCCGACATCTCGTCGCGATGACGTTGGCGAAGGCGCTTCAGCAGTTCGCGTGAGGCTTGGATCGCCCTGCGCGGTTGATCCATGTTCTGGCGAAACGTGGCGCGTTCCTCCATGGACTTCTGCCACTTCAGCAAGGTAGCCGTAGTCGCAGTGGCCGCTTGAGCGATATCTATGGGCGTTGCAACCATCGCATCCTCCCAAAAAAGGCAATGGTAAACGCAATCTTTATAGGCCCGCCGAAACCCTTTCTTCAATCAAAAACGACCGTACAGATTCATACACCAAATGGTATTCGTGGGGCGCTCGACGGCGGCTTCGTCGACCTCGGCCTCCATCTCGTCGTTGACGGTTTTGGTCTTGCCAAAACCGTCCATCGCCACACCGTCAAGCCCTGCAGCCAGCTAGCACCTCACGCTCCTTGCCATCCTTGCGCGCTTGGGCGCCGTACATCCAAGCGTAGGTGGCGCGTTCCTGATCTTTCTTAGGCATGGCCATTTGCATCATCCTCCCGGAAATCCAGCAGCCTTGCGTGCCCCAGCTTCTCTTCGCCTTTGAGGGTCTTGACCCAGCCAACCAGTCCGGGCTTCAGCCACTCGGCCTTGTCCTTTTTATGCCCCTTCGGGACCGGGCCGCCAACCTTGCCCTGGACGCGATCCCAAAGCGCTTGCCGCTCATCGGCACTGAAGTTGACGAGTGCGCCGCCTTTATAGAGGCCCTTTTCAGCGATGATCACCTGGGTAGCTTTGCCGCGCTCGCGCTGTGCACCGATGATTTGCATTTCCTTTTCCTCAAAGCACTTGATCTTGCGCCAAGCGCTCGTTTGCCGCTGCGATATGGGCTGCCCTTGAGCTTCGAGACCACGTCTTCTAGCCCGTCTCGTCGACCAGGTGGTAGACGGCGTCACCAGTGCGGCATCGCTCCGCTGAATTGAATGCGCCCGCCGGCAGGGATCATTTCGTGCAGGATCTCGCCGCGATCTTCGGTCGGCATCCCGCGCAGGTCATGATGCGTGGAACCCTGCCGGTTGCTGACCGTTCTCCGTCAATGGAAGCCCCGAACCAACAGAGCCAAACGATCCTCGTGGTTGACGGCGACGTCATCGCCCGATGCGTCATCGCGGACTATCTCCGCCACTGTGGCTACAGGGTGATTGAGGCCCATTTCGCACGTGAGGCGCAACAAGCGTTGAACTATGCGGAGTTCGGTGTCGACACCGTCTTGTGTGACGTTGACCTGCCGGGCAACATGAACGGGTTCCAACTGTCGAAGTGGGTTCGCGAGAACAAGCCCGAGGTCAAAATAGTGCTTTCCGCCGCAGTAGAACGAACTGCGATCGCGGCGGGCGACCTTTGTCAGGAAGGCCCGCACCTTGCGAAGCCGTATGAGCCGGCCAACGTAGTGGACCATATCAGGCGACTGCAGCGTGTTTGGAGCTTACGATCCAGGAACCCTGGTGCAAAGCGCAATTGATCTCTGTCCAGACGCCGAGAGGCTCGTCTGCATACCAATGGTGATTTAGCCCTGCGAACTGGACGCCGCTCAAAGGAAGAACGGCGTATAAGCCGCAGTCCTGCGTGCGGCCGCAACAGTGGACGGTTGTCGCGCGCAGGACGGAGGAAATTCGCCCTCCTGCGCGGGCGGTGAACGGGATACCGTAGGAGCGTCAGCATAGCGCCGGCCACAGGATGGGACGCGGCACCGACTGTCCCCGTCCGGTAGTCCGCATGTTTTGGTCGAAGCCGACCGGCTGAGATCGTGCGCATTTTGGTTCTCGACGGTACGGCCGCTGATCGGCGATGATGCGAGGACCGAGTTGCCTGGAAGAAATCGATCTGGTCTTGCACCTTTTTTGCTTCCTCATTCGCGGGGCAGCTTGTGATTTTCCAGCCTGACAGACCCTCCCCTGTCTATAAGAAATTTCCCGACGCATGAGCGCACGTCCAACACAGTGCGGGCTCCAATGCTCACCGGCTGCGCGAGAATGGTAACCACCTACCTTGAGGGGAGCGCCACGTGCGTAGTCAACGATGCAGGCGCTGCCAACCTCGGCATCCCCGGGAATAGCAGGCTTATAAATGAATATATCGTTGATCAACGCTATCGGCGCAGCCGCCGGGAGATGGACAGACCGCGTTCCAGCTAGGGGTATCGATGTTCCAGGCTAAAGGCATTGGCATGCCCGAATTAGAAAAAAGACCTGAATCCCGTAAAGCAGCAACAAAATGCCGAAAGCTATCCAGAAGCCGGGTCGCGTAAGCAATGCCAGATCTTTTCTTAGCTGCTCCATTCACATCAACTAACATGGCCAAGCGTCGTTCCCGTCCGCTGGGGACAAATTTCAACTAAGCTGATCGTCGCATAATGGCCGCGCCACTGCGGATCGAGACACCTCAGCGCCCCGCATGAGCACGCGCAACTCGATCGGAGGCGCAAGGAGAAAGTTCGGAACGGTTCCAAGAACCCCAAGCAAATTGAGCGCCGCAGCGGACGATAAGGTTCACGCATATCCCCGGCGAACATCCGCACAGCATTGGTCAACATCAACGGCAGAAGGGCGTCCGAAAAGAAACGCATCTCTGCGTCACCGCCTCATCGAGAGTCACCGCTGCGGCATCCTGAATACGGTCGGCGATCCGAAGAGCATGCATTGCGCAAGATTTTCCAGATGAACTGATGCCGAGACCGGCCCAAGCGTCCACCCTAGCCTCCAGCCGGTCATTGCATGAGACTTCGACAGGCTGTTCACAATTATCGTCCGCTCTCTCATTCCGGGGATGGATGCTATTGAGAGGAACTCGCCGTTGAATATTGTGCTGCGGTAAACCTCATCGCTGATGATCCATAGATTGTGCCGCTCGGCAATGTCGCAATGGTTTCCAGATCCTCCTTGCCGAACACATATACGCCGGGATTGTTTGGGAGTTCAGCAAGATCGCCCGCCTTCGATCTCATACCGCTGATTGGACAATATTCTCGGATATCTCTGCCGCGCATTTTGCAGCGCTAGTTTGACGGGTCGGGCCACTGCTCCGCCGGCGCGTATTGCCGCTTCGTATGTAGATACCAAGGCTCAAGGCAAAGCACCTCGTCGCCAGCTCCGGCAACGGAAGCTTAGTGTGATTGCGCGGCCAGGCGGCCGGTCCCCAATTCGTTCGAATGATGCGCTTGCCTCGCCAAGGTCGCATGGTGAGTCAGCCGGCAAACCAAAACACTCAACCGCCGGTTAGGCCCGGCCGCCTGATGCGCCCCACAAGAGGCTGTGCCGGGCCGTTCGTCGGGGCTTCTGCACCTGAGCGTTAATGTGCCCAGGCAACACACCATCGACGCCAAGACGATGGCAAGAAGGGGAGTCGCGCAGTCCTCAAGAATAAGTCAGCAGGCACCTAGACCGATGTAGGGCCTTCCAATCGCAGCTCTCGGCTCCTCGCGGCGCCGGCGCCCTGGCATCGTTTGATTGAACGAAGACGCTGAGTTGAGCTCTCGATACAAAAGCATCTCAGTCCTCGTGCCTCAATGGTTCCGGGCATGCGGCTGCAGGGGATGAAGTCATGAAGTTCAGGGATTTGATCAGACGCGCCGAGGACAATGTGGAGAGGTCGTTCGACGATCTCGAAGCTGACTTGGCTAACGCTGTCGACCAGTGCCTCGATTTGGAGGATGTCGCCGACGTGCCAAACATGGCAGGCGACAACAACGAACAGGATGACAGCGTACGGAGTGAGGGCGGTGCCGGCGACGACGATGATAGCTCGCCGATACCAGCGCATCGGCTGACCTCACACACGCAGAGCCGAATTGCTGCCGTGAGCTCGTTTAACGGCTTGTTCCACGATGCCAAGCTCCATTTCGAGGACATCAACGCAAAAATCTCCGAAATTACAGGCACATGTCAACTGACGTTCGAGTTTTTTCACATCCTTCACGCGGACATTCTCCGTGCGAACGAACTGGAGCTGGCGAATCAAAATCTGATCGCAGATCAAAGGAACTTGTCGGAAACACTCAATGACCTGAACAGACGGTACTGTGAGCGTCAAGGCACCGTCGAGACATTGCAGCAGCGCCAGGCAAGCCTTGTTCAGGAGTGTGAAGTGCTCCGTGGCGCGTTGGCCGCGGCAAGGCTGGAGCTGGTCGAAGCGGCGAACACCACCACAAAGAACGAAGCGGAATTTGGCGACCTCACGAACATGCTTGCCGCCGCAAATGTCGAGGCCGACAGGCGCTCCCGAGAGAACAAACAGCTGCGTGAAAAGAATGTGAGCCTGTCTATTGACCTGGAAAAGGCCATGAAGCGGGAGGAAGAGGCACGGCATAGGCTGGATGCCTTCTCCACGATCCATGCCAACGAAGCTGCGCGAAATTCCGAAATGCTGAGTGCGCTCGGCAAGAGCGAAAAAGAGGCAATCAAATTGCACACCTCACTCGAGGTTGCGCAGGCGAAGCTATGGGAGGTGACCGAAGCAGCCAGGATTATGCAGGCGGACATGGATGGCGAGCTTAAACGCTGCCAGGCTGAGAACCGAGGATTGCGCTCAGAAATTCAAAGTCTCCAATCGCGCCTCGAACTCGCCTCAAACGCAAACAACGAGGCCGCGGCCGAGATCGCCAGGCTCCAGCTACAATGGAGCGACGCCCTGGCCGAAAAACAGGTGACCGACGAAAGGTTGGCCGCACTCACCGAGGAGGCCGAAACCAACAAGGTGAACCTTTCCAAGATCGCCGCAGATTTTGCACAGCTGTCCATGCAGCAGGCGTCCGATCAGATTGAACTCGATGTGAGACGGCAGGAATGCGAGGACTTGCGGGTCGAGATTGCCTCGGTCAATGCTCGGGTCAGGGAATTGCTGCCCTACAAGAGGTCGCATGGAAGCGCGAACGCCTTGCCGCATACATCTGACGTGGCAAATGTAGCGGTGACTGCAGACCGAACGGTGCATGCCGCACGCCGTGTCCGCCGCAGGGCCCTCGCCGCGTCGTAGGAGCAAAGAACCTCTCCTCGTGAGGCAATTGCCCATGTCGATGATCGTGGAACGGTATGCGCTGTTTGTTGCGCAAAAGATGACAGGACACTAACGCTGTTGTCGGGGCAGGACTTGGTGAGGCGGCCAGGAAAATCCTGTTGGGGCATCCTTGTAGCCGGGACAATGTCCCAGACGAGCCTCGCGCGTCGGCCGCAGGCGTCACCCCTGTGGCATCACGTCGCCTACCCTAATATGTCAGCAAGCACGCCTGCCGTGTTCCCGCGGTCGACCGCTCACAGCCGCCATGTCATTCCCGGAAAGCCCTCGACATCTGGTCGGTAAGCGGCTTCAGCAGATAAGACCAGACGCTGTGTTCGTCCGTACTTATGTGAACCTCCGCTGGCATACCGGGTTTGAGCACTTTGGCATCGGTCAGACAGGTGGACTTGTCTTCGACATTGATGCGCGCCGAGAAATAAGAAAGCTGGCGCTGTTGATCTTTTATCAGGTCCGCCGAGATGCGCTTGACAGACCCTTGGCAGGCAGGCGTAGTGCCGGCGTCGAAAGCCGGAAACCGGATCGAGACCCGCTGACCTGGACGAACGTCATCTATGCGCGACGGCGCAATCAGCGCGTCGACGACAAGGTTGCCGGTGTCAGGGACGATCATCATGAGAACCTCGCCCGCGGCAATCACGCCGCCGATCGTGTGAATGGAAGATTCCTGTACGGTTCCCGATTGCGGCGCGCGGATGGTGGTTTTGGCCAGTTCGTCCTGTGCCACAACCTTGCGCTCGCTGAGTTCGGTTTGCTTGGCTTCCGTTTCACGAAGTTCGCTCGTTACGTCACTACGCCTTTGTTCATCGAGCTGAAGAATCTGCAATTCGGTCTCGCTGATCCGGGCCTGCGCCTCGGCAACTGCCGCCGCGAGGCGCCCTGATTCTCCGTGCGCCCGGGTGGCATCCAGTCTGATGTTGCTAAGTCGCTCTTTGGACACCAGTTTCTTTGTAAAAAGCGCCTGTACATCGACAAGATCGCCATCCAGCAGGACCACGGATTGTTCTTCCGCGGTCTGTTGCGCCTTGAGGCCCTCAACTTGGCGTTCGAGTTGCTTTGAGCGGCTTTGCAATTGTGCCTTCTGCCCGTTGAGGGCCGTAGCGCGGCTGTCGAACAGCGTGCGCTCGCCGTTCACCAGCGCAGCCAGCTCCGGCTCGCCCATTCGCGCTTGAAGGCTGAACGGAAGCTGCATCTCCGACAGGCCTTGCCGCTCTGCCTCCAGCCGCACAAGCCGAACCGTTGCCCGATCAAGATCCTTGCTAATTATCTGCAGATTGGCTCGTGTCAGTGTGTCGTCCAACCGTGCCATCACATCGCCGGCCCGTACATGATCCCCGTCTTGCGCGAAGATGCCACCTATCGTGCCGCCCGTCAGATGCTGCACCTTCTTTATGTTGCTCTCGACCACCACGGTCGCCGGCGCAATTACCGCGCCAGCAATCTTGGTCAGACCGAGCCAGAGCCCGCCGCCGGCAAGCAACATAACCGTGACCGCCGCACCCAGGATCAGGTTGGCCCCGATTCCATCGCGCGTGCCCGAAATCGCGTTGCGCCGGCTCCCATTGCCGATCGGGGCCGATGGAGCCATCGTCGCCTCAGACAAAAAAATATTCCTCATGCGTGACCGCTCACCCCTTTGTGCATCGCGACGGCCGCTGCCGGGCGTTCAACCGGCGCAGCAAAGGGGCGGATGACGTTGGCCAGGACCTCCTCGCGTGAGCCGAAGGCGTGAAGCATCCCATTGGACATTACGAGTACCCTGTCGATGTTGGTAAGGGCAGAAGGACGGTGCGCAACTACGATGACGATGCCTCCACGTCTGCGCACTGCCAGGATCGCGCCGGCCAAGGCGGTATCGCCATCGACGTCCAGATTTGAATTCGGCTCGTCCAGAACGACAAGAAACGGATCGCCGTAAAGTGCCCTTGCAAGCCCTACGAGTTGCCGCTGTCCAGCCGACAAGGCTGTTCCTCCCTCGCCCATGCGTGTTTGAAAACCGTTCGGCAATCGCATTATCATTTTGTCGACGCCCGCTGCCTTGGCAGCTGCCAGCACGCCCTTGGCGTCGCCCTTCCCGCCAAATCGCGAAATGTTATCGGCAACCGTTCCATCAAACAGTTCGACGTCCTGGGGCAGGTAGCCAATATGTGCTCCAAGGTGTTCTTGGTCCCATTGGTCAAGCGAGGCGTCGTCCAGCCTCACCGTGCCGCGAAGTGGCTGCCAGACGCCCACCAGCGCGCGCACAAGCGTGCTTTTGCCAGAGCCGCTCGGGCCGACAACGGCCATTCCCGTCCCTGCAGCCAGGCGGAAGTTGACATTGGCTACCGTCGGTTTTTGCTGGCCCGGTGGCGCTATGGTCAGGTCCTCGACCGCAAGCTCCGCTTGGGGGCGCGGAAGTTCCATATGTTCGTCCCGGTCAGGAAAAGCGGCCAGCGCCGTTGCCAGTTGCGAATAGCTTTGCCGGAACGCGGCGAAGCCTCGCCAGTTCGCGATAGCGGCGTCAACAGGAGCCAATGAGCGGCCCAGCAAGATGGAGGATGCGATGATCACACCTGGCGAGGCTTCGCCTCCTATCACCAGGTAGGCACCCAGTCCAAGAACGCAGGACTGCAAGGCCAAACGCAGTGCCCTAGAGAGTGCCCCGGTGGCGCCGACGACGTCGGAAAGCCTCTCTTGGTGCCGCAGATATGCGTTATTGATCTCGCCCCAGCGGTGGGCAAGCCGTGCGGAAAGGCCCATCGCGCGTACGACTTCCGCGTTGCGGCGTCCGGATTCGGCGAGATTGCGTTGCGACACCAGCGTCTCGGACGCGCGTGTCACCGATGTGCGGCCAAGAACTTCCGCCATGACCGTGAGCAGCACGACAATGATCGCACCGCTTGTGGACAACAGACCGAGCGCAGGATGCAGGAAATAGATGATCAGCAGGTAAAATGGAATCCACGGAGCGTCGAATATAACAGTCGGCCCCATTCCGGAAAGGAAGCCGCGTAACTGATCGAGATCACGGAGGGGCTGTATCCGGTTCGCATCCTGCCCGCCAATGAGCGGCAAGGACAGCGAGAGGCCGAACACCCTCTGCTTCAAATTCCTATGGACACGATTGCCCACTCGAACCAGCAGGCGCAGCCGCACGAAATCCAGCAGCCCGTAGACAGCGTAAAGACCCAGCATTCCGATGGTGAACCCGACAAGCGTCGGAACGCTCTGCGAAGGTAAAACGCGATCGTAAATTTGCAGCATATAGACCGAGCCGGTCAGGGCGAGAAGGTTTATGACTGCCGAGAAGATGCCGACGCCTACCAGGCCAGGCACGGTCCCAAGCATTGCGCCTCGCAGATCCGACGAACTCCTTCCACCAGGGTTCATAGGCTTCGACCTCCCGTGAGAGATCGTTGCGCAAGCTCACTGGCCCCACTGGGCACCGACAATCTCTTGCTGTTCAGGAGCGTATCCCCTTAGCCTTCTAATATTACGCCCCACTAACATGCTTGGACTTTAGTCAAAATGTAGCAAAATCGTGGCGCTGCCCTCAGAAACCCGGAACCCACATGTCAAATCGGGGGAAAACTGCCGTTCCATGGTATTTGGGCGGGGCTTCATGCCGGGCGGAGCGGCCCAAGAAAACCACCCCCTGCCCTTTTTCGGGACATTTTCGCGCTTTAGCGCTTCCTCGCAACAACCAGGAAGTGTTGCGCCAGCTGGCCAGGAACGCAAAGCCTTCTGCAGGCCTTCTCGACAGGCTGCATCATCATTTCACAGAACCCTGGCAACAGGTTTCCCGGCCGAGGCAGGTAACCGTACGGTATCGTCTGCTCGACGGTGAATCCCGAGGCAGTCAGGAGGGCCTTGAACCTCGCCGCGCTCAGCGTGTGGCGAATTGTGCGTCCAGACACTCGATTGAGCAGCCGGCACGCCAGGCCGACGGGCGACGTCGCATTCATGTGAACGTTGCACACAAGCCGCCCGCCATCTTTCAGGTGCTCATTGATCGCTTTCAGTGCATGCCATTTCAGTTCATCCTCTGCGTTCAGGAAAAAACGAAATGCGGTTACCACATCGAACGTCATACCCAACTTCTCCCTTGTCACGTCGACGTGACGCAAACTCACATTGGGCGGTACTTGAGCGCTGTCGAGCATAGTTCTGGAAACGTCGGCGCCAACCACCTCGCTGAAGAGGCCGGCGGCTACCTCGGCGATGCGACCTGTTCCGCATGCGAAATCGAGGCAGTTTCGGCTCGCTCCGCTCAAGGGGCGAAGAACGTTGAGGATCAGGGGCTTTTCGATGTTCTCCCAAAGCGCGCCATAATAGCCGGAACTGTGCGTTTTGTTGTAATGTAGGCCGTAGCCGGGCGCGCAATGGCTGGTCCTATAGCCGTCCGACACCCAGCCGCCCTGCGCATTGCTCTCCTTGCTGGACGTAAATTCCTGCCAATTTCCGGACTCACCGGCGCGCGACCTGGACCGCACAATTCGCGCTGACGGCATATGGGAAGCATAACTTGCAGACTGCGTCATCTGATCCGCGTTCGTTGAGGGTGTCAGGGTCGCTCCCTGGTTGAAAATGCGCCTCACCTTGGATCTCCGTTCAATTGGGTTGCCCCCCCGATAGAACAGTAAGCTCCGCACGGACTGCGCTGACGCCCTATTGGACTGCCACACTTTGCAGTTCACTGCTGAATCTGGCTTCGAGAGTATCCCCCGGCAGCACAATCGCATCTTCGTCAACCAACAGCTTGCGCCATTCATTGCCGATCTTGCGCACGATGGTCACCTGGGCCCGTACCGTTTCGCCGGCAATCGGCAATGGCTGTGTGGATGCTCCGGTCGGCTGCAGCTTCTCGCTGGCGGCATGGAGCCTGGCGGTGACATCCGCCAGCCGGGCGTTGGTGTCCTTCAGATCCGTCAGCAGGCCAATCCTCCTTTGATTGTCGTTGCGTTCGTGCTGTCTGACAAAGTCCTCCTGCTGGCGCCGCGCCCTCATCAGTTCGACCGAGGTTTGAAGCGCGCCGCTTGAAGATAAAAGCAACGCGCGCCTGACATCCGCGAGCCGGGTGTTGGTCAGATTGCCTGCATCGAATGCCTTCGTCACTCGCGCCAAATCTTGCTCATCCGCCTTCACGCTCTCGCCCTCGACTCGTTCGCGTTTCTGCAAAACGCCAATTTGCTCGGCAGCGTCCGTCCGGCCCTTCTCCAGAAAATCCTGCTCTTGCCGGAAATCACTCAGCGCAACCTTTAGCGCCTCTGCTTCAGCCTGAGCCATCGCGGCTACAACGCTCGGCGAAAGAGGTGATCCCTGTGGTGTCTTCTTGTCGAAATCCGCCTGGCCCTGAAGCTCGGCGCGAATGCGGGCAGCGTGAAGGTATTCTTTCGTGTAATCTCCCCAGAGCATTTCGTAATCGCGCTTGAGATCGACCGGATCAGGCCCGGCCTGGCCCGCCCGTGATCGCAAAAAACTGAAGCCGCCGGAAACGGCCAGCGCCTGCCGTACAGTCATGAGCGGACGGTAGGCCTGTTGTCCTGGGGTGAGCACATCGCCCGTTACATAGATCGGGCGATAGTCCGCTATGATTGCTGTGACATCGTCGGGCTCGACAGTAACTGTCTGCTCCCGCCCGTCAGTCAGACGCACGTGAAAAATCTTGCTTGGCAAGAGCTCTTGCATTCGCCTTTGCAATTGAGACGCCGTCAGGCCTGCGACCATGATCATCCCCGCCTCCGGAAGGGCGATATTGCCATCCATCTGGACTACGGCGCGCTGCGTCCGATCAGGGATCGGCGCTATTCCTATCTCGACCGTATCGCCAGGTGACAGTTGATAGGGCTCGACCTCGCCTGCGCAAGCCATCGAGGTTAGCGACATCATCACGACTGCGCCAAGAACGTATCGTCTACTGAAGGTCATTTGCGACAATCTCCTTCCGGTCGAACACCGGCTTCAAAGGCCATTCAACACGAGTAACGAAATCGTATACCGGGCCACCGGGCACGCCCCAGTTGCTGGACCAGACCACCTGGGTGCCGTCTGGAGACGGAGAGGCATGCGTCTCGCTCCAGTAGTCGAAGGGCGCGTTGTGCGTGTCTGCGACACGGCGGACCTCTCCACTGCCGTCTAGACGCAGCGCAATGACTTGCTGAGCGTAAGGCGCCCAATCCGGGTGCTGCGATAGTTCGGCTGGCGTGCCGCCATAACTCAGAAACACCCAGCCGGGCCTGCCGAGCGACCTGAGTGACGCATGCATGGCCTCGCCATATTTCATCAGCGAGGTAGCCTTGCCATCAGCCAAGCGGCGCTTGATCACCTGATATTTGTCAGGATCCGATTTGCTGATCCCGACATAGATTTCGCTTCCGTCGGAATCGACCGTCATGTCGCCATGGCCTGGTCGATGGTGCTCCATCCACTTCTGGCGCAATATGCCGTCTATGGAGAAGACGAAACTCGCTTCGATTCCGTCCGGTAATTGGTGGGAACACAATATGTTGATTCCGAGTGGTGAGATTGAGCAGGAGCCGGTTGTTCCCGGGAATTCGGCAAGATCGATATCGGGGAATTTCTGCCGTAGCTTTAGATCGTAGCCAAAGACCACCGCTCTGCCGTCATTGTTCGTTGCACGCACCGCAATCCGGCTGCCGTCGCGGCTCGGATTGCCTTTGTTGGGTCCAAATTTGAGGTTGGAGTACGCTGCGGAGGCAAACACGACGTCCTCATGATCGGTACGTGGCGCCCATGTCGCAATCTGCCGGCCCCCGACGCAGATCATCAACTCGGGATCAGTGGGATGCCATTCGCATTCGGTAGCGCGGTTGCGGTGGAACAAAGGCAAGTAGGTTTGTCCGTCGAGAAAGCACAGGCCACCGCAGCCATTGGCGATCAGGAGCAGGCTCTGGTCGGCATTCCAAGCCTGTGCGCTTGAGTAACGGTGGGTGCAGTACTTCTTCCCGCATACACCCGCCCCGCCGAGAACGCCCGGTCTGGTGATCCGTGCGAAAACCATGCCAGACCAAGGATCCCTTGTTTCGGGCACATGGCCCGGCAGGTTGTCCACAACCGCGGTGGCCGCCGCCTCCGCTGCCTTGCTTTGACGGCCACCGGCAACGTAGATGTTGGGAGATATGGCACCGGCAGCCAGCAACAACGCCAACGCATGACGGCCGCCCAGGGTCATGTCATGTAACCCACTTCGCGCCGTACCCGGCCTTCACTAAGGCGCTCGCGCCACCACGTGATTGTTCGCTCCAGCCCATCGCGCAGGCTGGTCTGTGTCCGCCATCCAGTCTCGCGTTCAAAGCGCGAGGAGTCGGCGAGCAAGGCGCGAACTTCGGAATTTTGCGGCCTCAGGCGCCTTTCATCACGACGGACCGGCTTCTTGCAATCGGTCAACTCAAGAACAATGGCCAATACGTCCGAGACGGTCGCAGCGCGTTGGCTGCCAGCGTTGTAGGCGTGGCCGAACTCGAGCTGGGCGAGACCTGCGGTCAGGAACGCTGTCGCGGTGTCTTCGACATAGGTCAGGTCGCGGATCGGGCTGGTATCGCCGACCATGATCGCAGGACATTTCGGGTCGAGGACTTGCCGGATAATGGTCGGCACGATGGCGCGCTCACTCTGGCGCGGGCCATACGTGTTGAAGGGTCGCATGATGACCACAGGGACATCGAACGACCTGGCGTAAGACTCCGCCATCATGTCGGCGCCGATTTTGGATGCCGAATATGGTGACTGTCCCTGCAGGGGGTGTGTTTCGCCGATCGGCATGGTTTGGGCAGTTCCATAGACCTCGCTCGTGGAGGTATGGATCACCCGCTCCGTCTCCCATAGGCGCGCCGCTTCGAGGACGTTCACCGTGCCCAGGATGTTGGTTTCCACATAGGACTGGGCAGCGGCGTAGGAATATGGAATCGCAATAAGCGCCGCCAGATGAAAAACCGCGGCTTGGCCGCGCATGATCCGGTTAAGGAACGCACTGTCGCGGACGTCACCACGGACGAGCCTCAACTGGCTGCGGATGGTGTCCGGCAGATCGTCTAGCCATCCATGGCTGTCGAAGGAATTGTAAAGGGCAAGGGCTGTGACATCTGCCCCGTTGCGAACAAGCGCCTCCGTGACATGCGAACCGATGAATCCGTCCGCGCCGGTCACCAGGACTTTCTTTCCATTGTAGCTCATCACTGCGCATTCCCTTGGCTGTTTGGAACGCTTCCCTTGGATATTCAAACGTCGATTGGCGGTACCGGAACCCAACCGACCACTGCCAGCACTCCCCGCACCATCCACGCGAGGTCGGAGACGATGGTGCGTCGCGGATAATACGAGAGGTCCAGTGTTGCCTTGGCGGGGAACATGACCTCCCGGTAGAACACGATCGGATCCACGGATTGGGGGAAGTAATGTGCTTCGTGCCGAAAAACGACCTGGGCTGGACCCAGCAGGCCTGGCTTGTATTGCAGCACGGCCCTAAGCTCGCCCCGGAAACAATCGGCGAAAGCCAGGCTCTCGGGTCGTGGACCGACGATCGCCATTTCGCCTTTGAGGACATTCCACAGCTGCGGTAGTTCGTCCAGCTTCGTCGCTGCGAGAAAGCGGCCAACGGTGGTCATGCGTGTATCGCCCACGACCGTCAGCGCAAGGCCTTGAGAGCCGCAGTTCACACCGAATTTGCGAAATTTGTACATGCGGAAGGTTCGGCCGCCGGCCCCGATGCGGGTCTGAGCGAACAAGATCGAGCCACCGCCCTCGAGCAGAAGCGCTCCGGCGATCAGCAGCATCAATGGCGCCAATGCGACGGTAGCGATGCCCGCCACCGCAAGATCGATTGCGCGTCTCGCAAAGCCGTGATCAGGATTTGGAACGAACATCCGGTGAAAGGCAGGGTCTAACGCATTCATGCAGCAGTTCCTCTTTGGGCGCCTGCTTTGAGCGCGCCTGTTTTGAGCGCGGCTGCCAGGGCAGCCACGACTGATTCGGCGGCGGCGGAAGTGATCTGGGGGTGCAGCGGAATTGTGAGCTCTCGCTCAGCGAAATCCTCTGTTCGGGGCAAACTCACGCCGGGAAAGCGCTCGCGGTAGAACGTCATTTGGTGCACCGGCGGGTAGTGGATGGTGGTCTGTATGCCCTGTGTCCGCAGCTCGTCGATGACATCCTGCCGGCTCGCGTAGCGCGGCAGGACGATCGGCATGATGTGGTAAGCCGACGTCCGGGGTTCGCTAAATGGAATGACAATGGCTGGGCAACGGTCCGCGATCAGGCGTCGGTACAAGACAGCTATGATACGCCTGATTTCGTTCCACTCTTGCAGGTTCTGCAACTGAACCAGCCCTATTGCCGCTCGCATCTCGTCCATTCGGTAGTTGAACCCGAGCATCGTGACATCATATTGCGGCGTACGACTGTTCAGCCGCTGATGCGTCCCCGTGGTCATTCCGTGCCCGCGGGCCAGGCGAACCCTGTCGAGCAGATCGGGGTCACGTGCGATCACGGCGCCCCCTTCGGCCGTTGTCATGTTCTTGTTGCCATAGAAGCTGAACGCGGCCGCGGCGCCGAAGGTCCCGACTTCCCTAAGCCCGGGCGCGTGCGCAGCGTCCTCGATGATATGCAGCCCGCGAAGCCGGGCGAACCGCTGCCATTGTTCCCGATCGGGGAGATACCCGGCGAAGTGAACGAGAATGACCGCTTTCGTGCGCGTCGTGCACCGCGCTTCGGCTTCCGCAACCGAGATCAACGGCACGTCGACGGACTCGATATCGACGAAGACCGGCGTCGCCCCTACATACAGCACCGCATTCGCCGTCGCCACGAACGTCAGCGAAGGAACCAGTACTTCGTCGCCAGGGCCGATGCCCAAAGCATGGAGGACAAGATGGAGCGCTGCGGTGCAGGAACCAACCGCAACGCAATCTCGCGCGCCATGCATGCCGGCAAAGGCCTGTTCGAACTCTCGTACCCTGTCCCCCATCGTAAGCCAGCCGCTATCAATCACCTGCGACAGGGCTGCCTTCTCTGGCACGCCTAGGATCGGGGCGCTCACCAAGAGCATCTTGACCTCCTGAAAGCCTTGTTAGTGGCTAGACCTCTGCATCAGACTTTCATGCGGCTGCAGCGGCAGCCGCGACCTCGATTGAGGACGACTGATCTTCCCAGGGAATTGCCTGTGCATTCTGGAAGTCATCGACACGACCGATGTCGAGCCAAAGACCGTCATGCTTGTAAACATGCACGGTCGTGCCGCCCTGCATCATCTGCAGCATCAGGTCATCGAACCCAAATGGGATCCCGGACGGAATGAACCGCAGGACATCTGGGTTCATGCAGTAAATCCCCATGCTGACGAGATGGGAAAGCGTCGGCTTTTCCCGGAAGAGCTGGACGGTATTGTCGATCTCGTCGATGACCCCGAAGTCCATCTTGATATGACGGCACGCCGTGGCAATCGTAACGGGATCCCTATGCAAGCGGTGCGCGGCTACAAACCGGCTCAGGCTTAGATCTGTGAGGACATCGCCGTTCAGAACGACAAATGTTTCGTTCAGTTCATCCCTAATCAGAGAGAGAGGTCCGACGGTGCCGAGTGGCTCCATTTCCTGGGTATATTTGATCTTCAAGTTCCATTGCGATCCGTCGCCGCAGACGCTACGGATCAAATGCCCTAGATACCCTGTCGTAATATACACGTCTTCAATGCCGTTGCGCCGCAGCCACTTCAAAAGCAACTCAAGAACAGGCCGGGCCCCTATCGGCATTAATGGTTTCGGCAGGACCGATGTAAACGGTCGAAGGCGCGTACCCATCCCACCACATTGAATCACCGCTTTCATTCGATCCTCCTGATCTGCAGTTGGCTTTGTTCGGGATCGGTGTTCCATTGTCCGGCCAGGGCATACCCTCAAATCCGGCCAAACCTCGGCGGCAATCCGAACATCATATGTGAAAAGGTATGTGACAGCCGGGGCGGCTGTCGTCGTGCATTCGAATGGTAGGGATTCAAAACGTTCAAGGTATTAGATGGCCACGAGATCAACAGCCGATAGAAGCGCGATTGGGCACTGATCATGACGGCGATAAAACGAAAGCAGTTGCTTTCAAAAAAGCTGCGATCCGCCCGGGCCGGGCCGGCCTACAGGTCCAGCGACAGCGGGTGGCGACATAACAGAAATGGTCCTGAACAGCTGGCTTTGGACCCACAAATGGGGAACCGGCATCGTTTTGCGGACAGGCACCGCACGCCAGGGTTAAAAATCTATGGATGAGCTTCGCAATTTAGTATTATATTAGACGTTCTGGATGTGCGTGGATGGGACGCTGCGGACATCACTGTGATGCGTTGACCAGTGGATGGCCGCCATTTTAGGACCACCACGGATTGTCGATCATAGGCGAATGGGAGGTTCCAGCGGGTTTTCTCGTCGGGAACCGAGTAACGCGTTGGGGTAGTTGCATGGCTCGGATCGTCATTGCCGACGATCACGGCTTATATCGGCGTGGTCTCCGGCTGGCACTCATGGCTGGAATTCCAAGCGCCGAAATATTCGAAGCTTCGTGTTTCGATGCCGCGGTCAATCTTCTAGAGGAGCAGGCGTCCATCGATCTTGCGATCCTCGATCTGAACATGCCTGGGCTGTTCCATCAGGAAGTGCTCAGCGACTTTATGGCTGCCTATCCTGACACTCGCTTTGCGATCGTTTCCGGGGATGATTCCCGCTCGGAGATACTGACCGCGCTTTCGATCGGACTTCACGGGTATATCGTCAAATCGCAGAGCGACGAAGAAGTCGTGCTGGCTGTAAACGAAATCCTCGCTGGCCGGATCTATGTGCCATCTCTCCTATCTCGAACGTCTGCCGACCAGAGATCGCATGCCCCCCCACCTCCGGTACAAAATGCCAGCCGCCGGCACGAGGGCTCGGGCGACGTCGCTAGGCTGACATCTAGACAGAAGGACGTCCTCAAGCTGATGGCAGAGGGGTACTCGAATAAGGAGATTGCCCGCAATCTGGACATTGCCGAGGCGACAACGAAAATCCATGCCGCAGCCGTGCTGCGTGAGCTTGGGGTTAGAAACCGTACCGAAGCAGCTGTGTTGCTCCAAAGCTGGCTGACGAGACAGGCGAGTTGACGTATGCCCCTCGAACCGCCCCGAGTTTGCTTGCAGGAAATCGCAGCAAAGGGCCCACACCATCCGTTAATTGGCCAATTCGGCTTCGACTTGGAGGGGCTCTATTGCAATCCAAATTCCTCAATTTCTTTGCGCGATACACGCAGCGAATATCGAAGGCCATCTTCGGTTATTTCCATATTCGGGGAATGACCGACAAGCGGCGTGCTGTCCACACCGATTATCAGTGACCCGAACCCGCGGCGTACGACTTTTGAACTCTTCCGTCGGCCCGATTCCACCCAATCGAACACGAGGTCGTCACCTTCGTCCTCGGATGCAAATCGCCACTTAACTTCGACCCTGCCATTCGGGTCACCCAGCGCACCATGTTTCACCGAGTTTGTCGTCAACTCGTGAAGGATCATCGCCAAGCCCTCGGCGGCGCCGCTTGGCACAGTGAGGGAAGGTCCACTGATCGTTATGTCGCGTGTCTCCTTGAAGGGCTGCAATTCCCGGTCCACGAGCTCATGGAGCATCCCTGACAGGTTGGCGTGACGAGAAAGGATGCGATGGGTCGCCTCCAGCGTTCGAATCCAATCGATCAACATCTCCTTGTATTTGGCAACGTCATTGTCGGGAATATCGATCATGTTGACCAGAGCTCTGATCACTGGAAACACATTGCTGAACCGATGGCGCTCTTCGCGCATTATGCGCTCGCGTCTCTTTACGGCGGCGCGAAGCAAAGTTGTTTGTCGACGTTCGGTCAGATCCGCCGCCACCCCGATGCGCATTTTGCGGTCGCCGTGCTCTTCCTGCCGTCCACGCAAAGCAATCCAGCGTGTGTGACCATCCACTTGCCGGACACGGATCTCGACGTCATAGTTCAATGCCGATGAAGGCTTTGCCGAGGCGGACAGCTTCGGCCAGTCGACGGGATGGATTACAGCCGAGAGTTCTTCCAAGCGGCGGACTGGGGCCGGAGGCAGACCAAGAATGTCCCAGAACTTGCTCGAGCCGGCGACTGTCCCATCGTCAATGTCTATTTGCCATGTTCCCAGGCGCCCGGCAGACACGGCGAGATCAAGCCATTCCTTCTGAGCCCGAAGGGCCTCGCGTGCCGCTTGTCGCTCGGAAATATCGTCAACCACCACGAATACGCTCTCATTTGGCGCCTCGTCCGGCCGCGACGAAGACAGGGCCAGGTGAGCCCAGAATGCCGTGCCATCCTTGCGCAAAACGCGGATATCCGTCGCAGACGCGGTCCCATTGCCCAAATCTTCCAAAAGTTTCCGCACAGTACCTCGATCGTCGGGGACAATGAGTTCCTGCAACTCGAGTTGGGCAAGTTCCTTGTGCGCGTAGCCGGTCATCTCCAAAAGCCGTCTGTTCGACTGCAGCAGTTCGCCATGGCGATTGGTATTAGCAAAGCCCAAGGCGGCAGCGTCGATGGCAGCGAGCCTCGCTTCTGCCACCCTGAGCGCACCGTGCAGATCTTGTCGCAGGCGGTGGAACACAGCTGCGATCAGGCTACCCGAACCCAGGAGGAAGACGGCCCCGGTCCAGTCTCCACCAGTGAGGTGACCGTCCAGCAGGTGTCGCATCCACAAGCCGGCGACCGCCATCAGAAGCGTTGCTGCGATGGCAACAAAACGGCCCTCAAGATACACGATGACAACGGTTATGGGGATAAACGCAACAAGCGGCAACGGCTGGCCGCCATATACCGTACTTATCGCCTCGAATGCTATCGATGCTGCAAACACCAACAGCGAAGCTAGATGAGCCAACGTAGTGCTCGACACATTCGATTTGAGCCAGCGCAGGTCCGAACCCATGCGCAAAGACTACAACTTTCGGTCTAGTCCGTCGAGACTAGTCCGAAGAGGTGGCACCTAATCCCAATGCCCGATTGCCATGACTTTGCCGGCGAATAAAATCATGTGTCAGGAGCGCTCTTCAGAAAGGTATATCCAAGAGACGCTGCGGAAAAACCATTCGCAGATTTCTCGCAGTATGTGGAAATTCAAGTTGAAGCAGCAACTTCAACCGATTTGAGTTGCGTCAGTAGCAATGGGTTGGGTGGAAGCGATGACACTGATTGAAACGCGAAACGATACGCTCGCAGGCAGGCAATACATTGTATTGAACGATACCCGCCACGAACGGCCGATAAGCCTTGTGGACCGACCGGACGCAAGGGTCGGCGGATCTCGACGACGCAGCCTGGAATCCATCACCGGCATGCTTGATCGTATGGGTTGCGGCTATCTCGTCCTGGACCGAGACAAGAAAGTAATAGAATGGAACGCTGCCGCTCGGGACACCCTCGCACGCCAGGGCGAAGCAACTGATACAGCCGTCGAGCTTGCCGCCGGGTTGAGGCGGCTGGTCGCGAATGTTCCGGTCCACCTCCAGCCGGGCTCACTCTCATGGGTAGTGATCCACAGCAGAGGCGACAGGCCGGTGACCATGAACGAGACGGGGGTCGTTACGCCGGATGGGACAACCGTCGTCGCATTGCTGGACCGGGATAACAAATCGGCGGCCAACCCTCGCACGTTGCAAAGGATGTTCGGTTTGACCAGCGCGGAAACGCAGTTGGCGCTACGCCTCGCCCATGGCGACGCGCCCCTGGAGATCGCCCGTAGCTGGCATCTCAGTCGCACGACTATCCGCTCTCAGCTCGCCTCGCTGTTCGCCAAGACCGACACGAGGCGTCAGGCGGAACTAGTGGCTCTTTTGGGGCGCATTTCGGTTTTGCCATGAGAAATCGACTGCTGTCTGCATCCGCTTTGATTCAGACAGCGGCGGCCCGCATTGAGCGCGCTGTCGCGTAGATGACAAGGCCGGCGGCGCCATTTCCGATCGTTCAAGGCGCTGCCGAGATAGCGCAGAACGCGGAACCTGGAAACGGGAGTGACTTGCCATGGCCGAAGCAGATTCGAAGGTCAACAAGCTGGCGGATATCGTTCACGCGCTGCAGGATGGTGCTGCGTCGAACCTTACGCACACGGGGCCGATCATCGTCACGGGCGCCGCTGGTTTCATCGGATTTCATGTTGCGTCACGCCTTTTGCGGCTCGGCGCCGAGGTCATCGGCGTCGACAACTTCACGCCTTACTACGACCTGAAGCTGAAGGAGGCGCGATTTACACGGCTCTGCGCCGAGCCGAGGTTCACGCCGATGCGCTTCGACCTGGCGGACCGGTCGCTGGTGAAAGCGCTGTTCTGCGAATTCCAGCCATCGCACTTCGTGCATCTGGCCGCCCAGGCCGGGGTGCGTCATTCGCTCGTCGACCCGCATGCCTATGTGGAGTCAAACATTGTCGCATTTCTCAACGTTCTGGAGGGCTGCCGACACGCCGGCGTCAGCCATCTCGTTTATGCCTCGTCGAGCTCCGTATATGGCGCCAATCGACGCATACCCTTCTCCGAACATCATGGTGCCAATCATCCGGTGAGCTTCTACGCCGCCACCAAGGCCGCCAACGAATGCATGGCGCATTCCTACAGCCATCTGTTCGGCTTGCCCGTAACCGGATTGCGCTTCTTCACCGTCTATGGTCCCTGGGGCAGGCCCGACATGGCAGTATACACGTTCACCCATGCCATCGCCGAGGGCCGAACGATCGAAATCGCCAATGCCGGGCGCGTATGGCGGGATTTCACCTATATCGACGACATCGTAGAGGGGGTTGTTCGCGTGCTCGCCAAACCACCGTGTCAGGATCCCGGTTGGGACGGTCGCGCTGCCGATCCTGCCACCAGTTCGGCGCCATATAGGCTCTACAATATCGGCAATGATCGGCCGGAAGAAATCAACCATCTGATCGCGCTCATCGAGACGGCCCTTGGTCGCCGCGCCGTTCGCGTCAACGTACCTTTACCGCCAGGTGACGTCCTGGAAACCCGCGCCGATGTCAGGGACCTGCGCCGCGCCGTTGGCTTCGCACCGGCGACAACACTGGAGGACGGCGTGCAACGTTTCGTGGAATGGTATCGGGAATTCCATGCACGCCCTGTCGGACAGGTGCGACCAGCTGGCCTTCCGGCAACGGCATAGTGAGCACAACGCCGCCGTTCCCAGGTGTGGCAGGGTCGCGGCTCGCCTTCAATCTGTCTTGGGATACGCCGGCACTGGAAGGGACCCAAGCTGCCGTCCTGTGCCGTGCCCGACCCCCAAAAGGCGCCGCGCATAGCGGGTGAGCGGCTTCTCGAACAGACGGTGGGTGACAAATGCCACGCCCAGGGTTATCGCCAAGGCCGAACCGATGAAAGCCCACGGGCCGAGCACAAAGATCAACCCTGTACGCCAGAACAATATGCGCATGGCGCGGATCACGAATGGATGCATGAGGTAAAGAGCGTATGACGCATCGCCAACGCCAGCGGCCCACCTCGCCGCCAGGCTGTCATGCCTCAGTTTACCCGGCGGTGCCAAGGCAGCACTCCAAACTATTAGAGACGCCGGAATGCCATACACGACGGGGCGACCAAGGCCGGCCGAGATATCGGGAAACGCCGCCGCAAGCATCAGGGCACCCAGTCCCGTTGCGGCGACACAGGCCCTGATTGGGCCGGAAGGCCGCAGGCCCGAGGCGCACATGACCCCGATCATCGCGCCGAAAGCGAATTCGAGGATGATCGGATTGGTCCAGAAACCCCAGGGCTCAGGCAAAGGAGCCGCAAGAGCGCCCGAGAGCACCATCCCAACCAGGATCGTGAGCAGGACCGTAACTGCCCACCGCATGGGCAGCACGATCGTCGCCGTGAACAGCACGTAAAACAGCATCTCATAATTGAGCGTCCAACCCAACTCGTAGACCGGCTGAACGACGCCGTCAGGGCGACTGGCCGGAACGAATAAGTAGGATTCGACTACAAACCTGAAATCGACGTAGCTCTGGTTGAGAAGATTTGGGGCGGCCACCGCTACCGCAATGTAGAGCGAGGTGAGCGCCCAATATAGCGGGACAATTCGCGCGATCCGGCGGGAAATGAAGAGACGCGCGCCCCCGGGCTTTGCGAACAGCTGTCGCGACGTATGCACCATGATAAGGCCGGAAATCACGAAGAAAATATCGACTCCAGCGCTCCATGGTATCGGATTCCAGCTCTGAAAGGTGCGGCCGGCCTGTAATTCCAGGGTGGCCGCATCATGCTGGGCGTGTCGCAGCGCGACCGAACTAGCCGCGAGGGCGCGCAGGACCTGGACCTGGGTGAGGGTTTCGCGTTGGCTGCGCTCGACAGGCGTCGATCTCTCCGAGCGACGGCGCACTGCAGGCGCCGAGGCGCTCGCCATTCGGGCTTGTTCCATGGATGCTCCGCAGATTGTGAGCACACCCTGGGGCGCCTCCGAAACTGATGCATCCTTCAAATGACGGACACAGCCCGCGAAGTATCGGCTGCCCGCGCGGGTGTCCGGAACAGAGATACGCCGAAGCGTCTGTGCAGCCCTATGGCCTTTGTGCGATCCGGGCTTCGTGACTTCCTGCCCGAACGACGGCGATCACCGTAGCCAAAACAGTGCTCTCATTTGCTCGCCCTCAAGAACCAATGCCATTGACGGGCATCGACCGCGCTCGGCCTCATCGACAGCAAGGCAAAAACCAAGCCTGGCATGATTTTCAGTCGCTTGCGGATATAGACGGCCATGGCAATGCTCCAGATGCTCAGTGCAAGTGCCACACCCACCGCAGCGCCAAGCAGGCCGTACACCGCAACTCCGGCTGCACAGGCAATTATATTGGCCACAGCACCCGCTACCATCGTCGTTGCCGCAGCCCATTCATTTCCAGTCATGGTCAGGAGATTCTGTTGGGGCCCGCACAGCGCGACAAAGACATATCCCAAAATCAGAACCCGTGCGATCGGCGCTCCCGCGCTATAACCCTCACCGAAATAGCTCAAGAACGGCTCGACTATCACCATCATTGGGACGGCCACCAGGATGGCACCGCCAGCAGAAAGCAGGGTTGCGCGCGCGAACAGTTGTTGTAGGCCTCTGCGATCGCCTCTGACGTAGAGATCGGCTGCTGTTGGCGAAAACATGGTTGCCACGGCGATACGGGACAGGCCCACGAGCATCGCGACATTCAAGGCCAGCGCGAAAATACCCGCTTCAGCAATATGGCTTGTCCAGCCCAAAACCAGGACTCCTGCCCGACTGACGAAAACATCGAGCCCAGTGATGAGCATGAGCGGGGGGACGGCAAGCCACCATTCCCTCGAGGCATAACTTGGCTTGGCGTGTCCCAGGCCGGGTGGTTCAAACCTCCTCGCGATGATGAACACCAGCGCCGCTGTGAAAGCGGAACTCACAAGCACCGCCATCGTCACCGAGGGCGCATCCACTGTTCGAAATCCCGACAATGCCAGGAGCGCTACCAACACGAGCAGGAGTCCGTCTCGCATGATGCGCTCCGGCAACAACGCCGAGACAACGCCGCCGAAAGCACGCACAAGCGTGGCTCCGAGAGCATAGGCCGTAACCAAGGGCACAGCCATCATGCCGAGCACGATGCTTGTCTCAAGCCCTCTTTCCGTTGGATCTGAAAGGAACAGGACGGACGCAGCGCCGATCATCCCGAACAAGGTTGCCGCTATCAGCGATCTCTGCAGCGCAAATCTTATCACCCCGCGGGCCAGATCAAGCCTGCCACTGGCCCTATAGGCCGGGAGGAAACGCAACAATGATACATTAAAGCCAAGCGTTGCCAGATAGGCGAGCACTGACGTCCAAGCCTGAACGTAGGAATAGATACCGTAGTTGTGAGGTCCGATAAGGCGTGCAATTGCCAACTGTGCAAGACTGGTCAAACCAGCGCCACCAATATAGATCAGCAAGGCGAATATGCTTGCCCAAGCCAGCCGCGAGCCCATGTCCTTGTTGCGCGGCGGTGCGGTTGCTGAACCAGTTACATCTGCGCGATGAGCCGGCAACTCAATTTGCTTTTCGCCGACCGACCTATCGAAGCGCGACAATGCAGAAAGTATTTGTCTCTCAATCCGACAAATACTTTTAAAGGTCGATGGACCATCGGTGTTTTCGACGGAGATGATTTCCCGGCCAGATGTTGTCAGGAGGTCATGCATCGCTTCAAAAACGGCGAATGAGCGCATGTTAACGCTCAAGTCGGCCTCGAAAATCCGTTCCGCCGGCGGCTCAAGCTCCATCCGCCGACGAAGGCGACTTTCCACGACCGCAGCTGGCACCAAGAGCCTGACGGTGAGATCGGCCGCCGGTGCGAGGCTGAGCGCCTTTTCCAGCGCTCTGGGGTTGGTGCTCCCATTGAACATCGCAAGCGAACCAATCGCTTGAACATATCCTTGATCGAAAATTATAATTTCGGGCGATTGCTCCGCAGACTTCCAGCAACGCGAAAGGTGCAGGATGTATCGCCAGATTCGCGCGCGCCATATTCGGTTTTTTGGCGGTATCATCCTCACTATTGCAAAGGAACTGGAAATATCATCGGCTCGCCCTGCCGAAAAAAGCAGTATTCTGGCTGTTGAAAACATCGCCGATACGATCCGTGATATGAACAGAAAGATTCCGAGATCATATTTGGCGGCCCTGGTGCTTGGCTTGTAGCTGAGAGCGACCTTGGCGTGATAGCCTTTCCCGCGCAGCTGCTGCGCAAGCGCATGTGCGAAGGTTGTTTTGCCGGATCCTGGAGGTCCGAAAAATTCAATGATCATCGTGTAGCTGGCTCGATTTAGGGGCTCGATCGCTCCCTGGAGCTTCTGTTGAAGATCGCACACGCATCTTCAAACCCTCTCCAACAGAAGATCGGCGTTGTCTCCGAGCCTGGAGCCGGCTAGCCTCTTCAGGTTCACCCGGGTGAGCACACTCCCTACTGGAACGGTGGCGGATCCGCCGGCCCCTATTGCATCCAGAGCACCACGGGCAATGCTGCGCCTCGTCCTTGCCCAGCGAACGGCAAAAAGCACCGAATCGGCCCAGCGCTTAAGCAGCCTGGTTTCAGGCCCCCCGAGGCCCAGGGGACCGTTCATGATGACCACGTCGTAGGCCGAACGCAGCTCCTCGGTGAACTGGCATTTGTCGACGGTGGACAGAAGCGTCAGGAGATCATCGGAAGGTGCTGGAGCGGCCATGAGGTCGATACCGATTTCCGGCATCCTCGTAATTGCATCCTTCAGCACGCAACGTTCATTCACATAGTCGCCGAAGGAGTTCCGGGCCTTGTCGGTGCTGAATTCACCACGAAACCCGTTCGTGAGCCGTACATCCTTGCGATCGAGATCGAGGAAAAGCACTCTTCCTCCCAGCCGCGTTGCCGCCAGCGCCAGGCTCCATGCCAACTCGGTCTTGGCATCGTCCTGGATGCTGGACGTCACGAGAATGATATGCGGCGGCTGCCCCTTCCCCTGAGTTGGCGCCGCAGTGACGAGCAGCGAAGTCACGGCGCGGCTGAACGGCAAGTTCTGCTGGCTCAGAACCAGATGCCGCAGCTTTCTGGCATTAAGTCCCGCAACCCTGGGAAGCAGTCCTACGCACGGGACCCCAAGCTCGGCCTCGGCTTCGGCTTCACTGCGCAAGGTTTGGTTGAGACCGTTGCGGACCAGGACAATGACCGCCCCCATGAGACCAAAGACGACCATGCCGGGGGGAATCAGGAAAATCGGCGACAATGTCACGGGGGTCGACGGCGGCCAGGCGGTCGAAAGGACCGCTACGCCTGGCGAAGGAGCGGCGATGCGACGTATCAGATCCTGCTGCCGGCTCAGGAGTTCGTTGTAATGCTGCGTCACGATGGCTACCCTAGGCTCAAGGGAACGCAGCCCCGAAAGTTGGCTCGCCGTGTCGGCCACGGCCGCGTCGAGCATCGCCTTGCGACTTTCAAGAGCCGTAGCCTGAGACCGGTAGACATTTGCCTCGGCAGCGATTCGGGCAACGCTTTGCTCCATTTCGCGGGCGATCGCGTTGCGCAGATCGCCGTCGGCGGCGGCACCCGACTGGCGTGTCACCAGGTCCGTCAACACGGGCGACCCGATTTCTTCAGCGATGGCCGTGACCGGGGCGCCCGCCTTGCGCAGGTCCTCAATACGGCGAAGGCGCGCTTCCGACGCGGAAAGACTGGCTTTCGATAGGAATATCTGCCGGCCGAGTTCCGCTGTCTCACTGGCTGCGTTGTTGGCCGCAGTCTGATCGACGGCGCCATGCGTGAGCCGGTATGTCTCCAGCCGATCTGTCGCTTCGACAAGATCCCTTTGTACTTGCGGAAGGCTGGCGACTATCGAATCCAGATTAACCTGATCCGATGCCCGGCTTTTTTGTACCAGATCTTGAATGTAGACCTGGGCAAACGTGTTCGCGACAAGTGCCGCACGCGCCGGACTTGGATCGGTGAAGCCGATGGTGATGACGCGTGATCGCAGCTCTTGTCCGACCCTCATTCCGTTGCGTAGCGCCTTCAGCTCGGGCGCGTCCGCTGCGTCCGGATTTTCCGCCACCGTGTTATCCTGTCTCCAGGCCCTGCTCAGGAGATCGATGAGGAACGAGCCAGCCGCGGGCGGGACGGCATTGACGACGGTCTTTCCGTTACCGTCGACTGGTTGGGCTTTGCGCAGTGCTGCCAGGACCCGACGCAGGTGGCCTTGCGAGGAGAGCATCGTCAGATGATCATCGATGTTCGATTCCAGCGAGTCCTGGGCGGATGCCACGCCGCCCGAAGCACTGCTGCTCGGGGCATCGATAATGACCTGGGTAGTTGCCTCGAACAGCACCGGGCGGGTGAAGCCTGCCAGTCCGGCCAGGATGCCGCCCAGAAGGGCCATGGCAAGCAAGAACCATTTTCGCGTCGTCAGGATGATGACGAGCTGGTGGAAGGGTGACGATTGCGTTGGCTCGCGTGGCGGCCGCATCAAGCGCAGATTGGTTTCAAGTGTCCCAGCTTCCATCTGCTTGGCGCGCGGACGCCGGGCGCGGTTGGCTATGGAACCTTCCATCTCAATCCCCTGTCAGTTCGATATGGTAAGAAGGGTGCGTGGCGACCGTCGATGGCCGCATGGCTTCGTTGCGCCACGCCTGAAACATGAGCACCGGCCACAGGTCGCGGAAATTATCTTGGCTTCCATGCAGATGATTGCGCCAGCATGCGTCGACCTTCTCACGGTCGATGACCCCGTCCCCGGAGCGGCCGATCGTGGCGATTATATCGGTTGCCCAGCCGCGCAAGGGCCCTTTCAACCAAGTCCCGACCGGAACGTCGAAACCTTGCTTGGGCCGGTCGACCAGTCGGCGTGGTACATAACGATCAAGCAGTCGGCGAAGCAACCATTTGCCCTTCCCGTTTCGGACTTTGGCACGGGCTGGCAAGCGCCAGGCGAATTCAACGACGCGATGGTCCAGGATCGGGCATCGCCCCTCGAGGCTGCTGGCCATGGTGGCTCGATCGAGCTTCACCAAAATGTCGCCCGGTAGGTAGCCTGTCATGTCGGCGAATAGGAGACGCGAGAGCAGGCCGTCGAGCTTTGTCGTGTCGGTAGGTGCTGTCGACGGCTTGCGATGAACAAGGTCGTTGGCTGAAGATTTGGTCAGTTGCAGAAGGAGTTCGTCCTCATCTCGCGCCGCGAGCAGGCGGGCAAGGCGAGCCAGGCGGTCACCGCGCAAGCCATGCCGCATATTCGATGAAAGCGGCAGATTGCCGAAGATATCTTTCTGAGAGGCTTGGGCCAGCAACCCAGCCCCCGATGCCAACAGCCGGCGAAATGACAATGGCAGCTCATGCTGCTTTGTGAGGCGGGTTGCCAGGAAGTGTCGAGAATAGCCTGCGAAGCACTCGTCGCCACCATCGCCTGAAAGCGCCACGGTTACATGTTGCCGCGCGAGCCGCGACACCAGCAGCGTCGGTATCTGCGATTCATCGGCAAACGGCTCGTCCCAAATCCGGGGCAGCTCCGGAATGACCTCAAGCGCGGCGGCCGGCGAGAGATGAAGTTCCGTATGATCGGTGCCCAGATGCCGAGCCACCGCGGCCGCATGGGGAGCTTCATCAAACCCACCTTCGCCGAACGCTATGGTGAACGTACGAACGGGGTTTCGGGACTGTGCCTGCATCAGCGCGACGACAGTCGAGCTGTCGATTCCGCCCGACAGAAAGGCGCCCAGCGGCACATCTGCAATCATTCGTTGCTTGACGGCCAGGCGGAGCAGGCTGTCGAGCTCGGTCGCGAGGTCCTCGTCGCTGGCGGCTATCGGATCGCGCTGTCCCTTGCTGGCGACATCGGCCAGCGACCACCAAGGGTGAATGCGATGCGCAAGCGAACCGGTGCCGCGGGCGTCGGCGAATTGCGCCGCAGTGACCGACAGGATTGAACCAGGCGGCAGCTTGAACACGCCCTGCCAAATGCAACGGTCATCCGGCACCCAGCCGTTGGAAACCATCGTCGTCGCCGCATCGACATCGAGTTCCGGAGTGAAGCCTGGGAAGCAAGTGATCGCCTTCAGCTCCGAGGCGAAGACAAGCGCGTCACGTGTCAAGGCGACATAGAGTGGCTTCTTGCCCATTCGGTCGCGGGCAAGCTGAAGCGTTCGGTTCTCCAGGTCCCACAGCCCGAAAGCAAACATGCCAGCGAAGCGCGCGAGGGCTGCATCAAGGCCCCAGCTTTCGATCGCGCACAGCATGACCTCCGTGTCACTGGCGCCGCGGAAATGATGGCCCGCCCCTTCCAGTTCACGGCGCAGATCGCGAAAGTTGTATATCTCGCCATTGAAGGTGATGACATACCGACCGCTCGCGGAGAGCATTGGCTGGCGACCCGCTCCGGACAGATCGACGATGGCCAGTCGCCGGTGGCCGAAGGCTACCCCCCCTTCACGGCTCACCCAGAAGGCCTCACCGTCAGGTCCGCGATGACGAAGCGCCGTCGCCATCGGTCCGATGGCCCTAAGCGCACTTGCGTTGGGTGCATCGGGCGCCAACAAAATTCCGGCGATCCCACACATTCTAGCATCTCCTCTCGCGAACAATCGCGGGGATCGCTTCCGGCGTCCCAGCGACAAGGCAGAGGGTCAGACAGAACCACACGATCGGATGGCGGATGACCAAATGCGGAGCACTGAAGACGGCGATCGATGCCACGAGCGCCACCAGAGCATCCAGCTTCGCCCGCCAGGCGGACAACGCAGCCGAGCCGAAGATCCACATCAGGGCTAGAACCGAAATCAGGCCGCCCTGAGTGTAGAGATCCAGGATGGTGCTGTGCGCCTCGAAGGGCCGCGGCAAAAACTGTTGATTGACCACGGGGGGACTATCTAGGTGCGGGCCCGGACCCAGTCCAAGCGATCCCGATCGTGCCCCCTTCTCCAAGGCTGCATTCCAGAGGTAGAGGCGAAGCGCCGCGGTTTGGGCAGTCGCTTCCCCGCCCTTGTCTTTGGTCAGGCTCTTGGCGAAGTCTTCGGCGCTGGAGGCCTCGCTGAGGGCATAGGGCGCTATAGACAGGGCCAGCGGCAGGAAGCCAACGGCCATCAGGACGGCAAGCTGCCTTGAAAGGCTCGCCTTATTGCCGTCGCTCGCCAGCCAGGCCCGGACCCGCAGCCCGAGAAGGATCAGACAAGCCAGGACCGTGGTATAAAGGTAGGTATCGCTTTTTGTCAGCCTTCCGACGTAAACGGTGAATATGAGGCTGCATAGGGCAAGGCATCTTCCCCATTTATTGCTGGTGGTTGTGGCAAGATGCAAGGCCAGTGGACCGAGCAGGGCGCAGTAGAGCGCAAGCTGGTTCGGATTATCGGACCACCCGCAGAAGCGGTCCCAGTACCAGGGTTCGACCCCAGCCTGATGGAGCCAGCCGAATCCAAGCCCTACCTGAACGATGAAGCCCGCATTCGCGACAGCAACCATCCACCAGGCGATACGACGCAAACGGAAAGACGCGTTGGGCTCCGCAGCGGCCAGACAGGTGACGCACGCCAACAGCACATAGGCCAGCGTGTCGTGCAACAACGGATCCAGGAACAACGTGGTTGTCAGAAAACCGATGATGTAACCCACGCCCATGGCAAGCGCCAGGATCAGCCAGAAAAGCCCAAGCTTAGCCAGTGCCGGCGTAACCTCCAGTTGGCCGCCAGCAAGGATTCGCGTCATCGACAGCATTATCCAGAGCGTGAGGCACAGTTCGCTGTAGCCGAAGGGCAGCCCTGGGATGCTGAGTTGCGCCGCGTAGGACATTGCGACGCCGAAGGCCAGAAGCGCATCACGCATCATTGCCGCGCCTCACCCAGTCGATGGGGGCTCGGCACCGCCTCTTCCCTCGGATTCGCCTGCGCCGCTTGAACAAGCCTGCTGCGATATCTGCCACCCAGGATTGTCTTGTACAGGTCGCAATACTGGTCGATTACCCACGACAGCGAGAACCGCTCCCGCACGAATCCGACGGAACGGCTGCCCATGGTCTTGCCACGGGCGGGGTCGGAAAGAAGATCGACTATCCGGGAGGCCAAGCCACCCGCGTCGCGCGGCGCCACGAGATAGCCGTTCCAGCCATCCTCAACCACATCGTTGCAGCCCGGCATGTTCGAGGCGACGATCGGCAATCCGGACAATCCCGCCTCCAGCAGGACACGCGGAATTCCCTCGCGATATTGCGTCGGAAACGCAAAGATATCCGCCATGCCAAGGAGGGCTGGAATGTCGCGCCTTGGCCCCAATGCGACAACGTGGGGAACATGGCGCTCGATATCGGCTCTGCTGACGGCAAACGGACCTTCGGAGTCTTGCGGGCCGACAAGTACGAAACGCGCGTTGGGCCTCTCGCGGATAACGCGAGGAACCGCCTCGATGAGGGTTGGAATCCCCTTCTGCCGCGTGAGCCGGCCGACAAATATTATGACCTGGGCCGATTGTAGGCCAAGTTCCTCGCGCATCGTGGCAGCCGAAGGACCACGATACCTTGCCATCGAGAATGCATCGGGGTCGATGCCAGAACTCCGGATCAGTCGCCCTTTGCCGCGAGCCACCAGCCGGTAGCGCTCGAAGAAGGCCTGATCATCACTATTCTGGAAGACGGTCATGGCTGTCCAACGAGACGCCACCCCCTGAAGGCCGCAAAAGAAAGGACGCAATGCCAGGGCCCGCGGCTCCCGCGACGAGAATGTCCAACCAAGCCCGTTGATGGTGCGAACGACGGGAACGTGCCCGCGCACCGCCAGTGGAGTTAGGAGATTGGGCTTGGTGTCGAAACTTTGAATGATGTCCGGACGCAGTTCGGACATCAGTTCACGGATCGCGCTGACAGCACCCCATTCTGCACCGCCGCTGCCAAAGCGGTCGAACCCGAATCGGCGATGGGCAATGCCATGGGGTGAAAAGGCGGCTCCGAGATCACTCGAAACGGCAGTGACTTGAAAACCCCTTTCGCGAAGCGCCAAAAGAAACGGGATTCTTAGTCTATGATCCTCGCCTCCAACGCAAACCAGATGCGGACTCATCCTGTCGCTCCTGGATGCGATACCAATCGCGTAAAACAGCTGATCCTATCCGCGGTTTCCATGGCCGGTTTCATCGCCCCTGAACACACAACAGCCAGTCCCACGCTAGGAGCACGCTTTCGTGCTGTCCTCGTCTGTTTGCATGAAGCAAGCTGATCAACGATGCGGCAATGCAGCCACAACCGCTGTCGCCTCGGTCAGTGAGTTGGGTTCATCCGGTCTGACGGTGCAAGGACGACATCTTCGCGTACGACACGGCGGGCCGGATATAAAAAAGGGCTGTGTTCGAAAGGTCCGCGCGCCGCGTTCAAAGCAACTTCCGCCCGCCTTCTCTCGCCGGATCAACATCGCGACCAGGCGGTGTGATGACTCGCACCGCCAGTTCTCCCGATCGCTTCGTCTGGAAACAGGCTTTCACCCGGTCTCTGGATATGGTCGGACCCACCAGCCGCATCTTCCCGCGGCTAGGCGACCGCGTTGCCATGCTCGCCGTCATCCGGACCGGCACGCCCGCCTTTCCGTTGAACCCGGTGGGATCCAGTTCAGTGCCTCTCCGCAATTGCCAGCGGCGCGCGCCTCGCATGCCCTTGTGGAGTACTGCCTTGCTCATTTTGGCGCCGAGGCTTTTTACGAGGAGCATTGAGCGGCTGCAATGGGAGGGCTTCGCCAGGACGCGGTTCCTTTTGCGGTCTGAGCTCGAATAAATCCTGCGGAAGCGCGCATTTGGGCGGTGGCTCGCGCAACCGAAGCGCGCATTGGCCGATTGCCGCCACTGCAAATGCGCAGGCGCTCCGGCAGACTTCGCTGCAATGCTTTCGTTGCAGGCTTGAGCGCCCGACATACTTGGATCATCTACAAACCTCTAACGCAAGCGTAGCATCGAGGCTGTTGTGTTTTCCGGACGATGATCAAAGATTCTATCAAGGGACGCCGGTATTTGATTTGTCGCTAATGGATCCTTTCCCTAGGCAGGTGTGGGGCGCCTACCGAATCGGACGAAGGGTATGTCAATGACAACACTCCATTACGCCTCGGGCGGGTCGGCCTCCGAGGTCGCGAAAGCCGGATTCAATCTTGTTGATGTATCTTCCTTGGACCAGCTCAACGCCTTGCCGGCCGGCCAGAAAGGCCTGGTGTGGCTCAATGAAGCCGATGGTGCAACCTCCTCCTTTATCCAGAAGGTCACGCCCTTCATCGGCAATCCGAAAGTGTTTGGCTTCTTCCTGGTCGATGAGCCGGACCCGACCGGCAAATGGGGAACTTATGCCACCGCCGCTGATCTGAAGGCGGAGTCAGACTGGATCCACAGCCACCTGCCGGGCGCCAAGACCTTCATAACCATGATGAACATGGGGTCTTCCGCTAACCCCGACTTTTCAAACACATTCAATCCTGCCAACACGCATATCGACTATTACGGCTTGGATCCCTACCCGGTACGGACCGGAACAAGCACGATTGATTACAACATGATCGACAGGACTGTGGCGGCGGCCGTCGCCTCGGGCATCCCGCTCAGTCAGGTCGTTCCCGTGTATCAGACCTTCGGCGGCGGCGACTGGACGACCGACACGGGCGGTCGCTATGTCCTGCCCAGCGTTGCTCAGGAAAAGACCATGTTGGACCACTGGGCCAAGGTAGCGCCTTCGCCGGCCTTCGACTATGCCTATGCTTGGGGTTCTCAACAGGGCGACACGGCGCTTGAGAGCTCGCCGACGCTGCAGGCTCTGTTCCTTCAACACAACCAGAGCACCGCAGGCGGTCCTTCGGCCAGCGAACCGACGCCGCCGCCTACCAGCACAGTGCCTCCGCCCACAAGTGTCCCTCCGACCAGCACCGGCGATCACATTTTCTACGGCACGGGTAGCGCGGATGTGCTTCGCGGCACCGCTGGCGCGGACACGATGATGGGCCGCGGCTACAACGACACCTACTATGTCAACAACGCCGGCGACAAGGTGGTGGAACTGCGGCACAGCGGCAACGATAGCGTGCTGGCATCGGTCAGCTACGCGCTGTCGGCCGGCTCGCAGGTCGAGCATCTTGCGACCACCAGCAAATTGGGAACTGCCGCCATCAAGCTCACGGGAAACGAATTCGCCCAAACCATTGATGGCAATTCCGGGAGCAACACTATCAACGGCGGTGGCGGGAGAGACGTTCTGACGGGACATGGCGGCAACGACGTCTTTGTCTTCGATTCGGCTCTCAAGGTCGGCAATATCGACAAGGTCACCGATTTCAAAGTGGGCCACGACAAGATCCAACTCGACCACACCGTGTTTGCCGGCCTGCATACAGGCGCCCTTCCCTCTTCGGCGTTTTACGCCGGCAGGGCCGCGCACGACAGCGGCGATCACATCGTCTATAACAGCACGACCGGCGCGCTTTCCTTTGACAGCGACGGCTCGGGCGGCGCACATCAGATCCAATTTGCCACTCTATCGCCACATCTGGCTCTGACGGCGTCCTCGTTCATCGTGACGTGACCGTGGGAACGTCAGCTGAGCAAGATGGTCTGACGTTCTTGAATATGGCTGACGGAACCAAGAAGCCCCGCCGAGCTTGTACTTGGTATGAGCGCGCGCGGCATCGAATTCCTGCAGAAATGGGTAGAGGACAAGATCCCACTCTACACCAAGGCCGATCCGGCTCTTGCGGCGAAACTTGCGGACCAAGCAACGGCGGATGCCATCAGAGCGGGAATCCGCCCCGAGGAAATCTCTGAGGAAGTCGGAAGCATGTTGACGACCATGCTCGAAGTGCTCGATCAGCACGATTCGACATGATTGCGCGCTTGGCGGCAGATGCTGCCCGGCTTGGCGCCAAATGCATAAATGTGTCGTGGATCATAGGTCATGGGCCAGCCTAGGCAGCATGACCAACATGCTCTCCCAGAACGCGCGCGACGACCCCGTCCACGTCGTGAGGTTCAGCACCATTGACTTGTATCAACGGCCATCGGTCCTGGCGCAGGCACTCGCCGACCTCTCTTGAGATTTCGGCCTGCCTTAATCCTTTGTCCACGCCAAGTTCGAACAGCATAACCTCGAGGAGCGGTTGCTGCGCATGCCTATCCACAAGACGGCGGCGTAACGTTTCCTGGGGCGCGTCGAGTTGCACAACGAGATCCGGCCGCGGCAGGAACGCCAGGCACTCGCGGACCGCGTCGAGGCTTGGAGTTCTAGCCAGCACACCCAGCGCACACAAAGCCTGAATCATGCCCTCTTCGAAGATGAAGCAACCGGGCGACTCCCGCGCTTGGCGCCAGGACTGGCACAGTTGGGCGATGTCGACCTTCATTCGCCATGACCACACGCGGCTTCGAAGAGGGATCGATGCCAGAAGCCGGGCCGCGACACTGTCCTTTGGCAAGGTCGACAGCAAGATAGGACCGGATGTGGCAATCTTTTTGCCAATTCTTCCTATGCCATGGCGGATTTCCGGAGCGTCATCCTGAGCCGATCCAGGTTCAATCAGGCGATACCCATTTACTGTCTTCACATTGATGCCGTGTCTCGCCAGCCCTTGGCAGAGGCCGCGAAGCAGCGTGGTTTTACCCGCGCCAGGCGGCCCAAACAACTCGATGATCATATGCTCAAGCGTCTCCGAACGAGCAGTCATTCCCCTACGGATCAAGCTTAGCCGGATTTCAGATCACACCAACGTTCATTTGAATGATTGTTCCAGTCAGTGAATCTAGGCACCGAGCCCGGATTCTGGCGGAGATGCCGATCGCATCCGTTCGCCTGGGCAAGCCGTCTTGCGCTCCACGGAGCTTGCAAGGAAAAACGACCGGTGCTGGACACAAATGGCAAAACTTCTGAAGGACGCTCGGGAAGCGCTGGCTAGGCAAGATCGAGGCATCATCCGAATGATTGATGAAAAGATCTCCGTGGCGAGCGATGTTCGACCGACAGCTTGGCGGGGCCCTGAATGTCCTCAGTGTGTTTGCATTCGGAAGTGGCAAATCAAAACCTACAGGTGGATCTGCGACCCACCCGAAGGTGGTCAGTCGTTCCCGAATATGACCTTGACCAAGGGGGGCCAGTCTGGCGCCGTTACCGACAGATGGGTGCCAAATTTGCAGACATTCCAATCTTCGACCACCTTGGAGATGTCGCCAGGCGGCATCCTGACAAGCTCGCAATCAGCGACGGCGCGAACCGCCTGACTTTTTCTGAGCTTTTCCGGGCGGTCGAGACGCTGGCAACTCATATCGCTGCCGTCGTCCCCGAAGGGCAGGCCATCGGCATCCTGCAAGCAAACTCCGCTTGGTATCCTGTGGCGATGTTGGCGACCATGGCGGCGGGACGGCCTTCGGTTCCGCTCAACACAAGAGATCCCGCCTCTCGCATTTTCGATATAGTCAGTGCCGCGGGGCTCGGCGCGATTATAGGCGCCGAAAATGTTCGCCCGGTCGAATTGGCCCAAGAGATCATCTGGATCGAAATTGCGGCCGCCGTGGCGTCCAACGATCAACACCCAGAACAGCAGCATAAGCCCCCTATGGTTTCGGTCGATGCGCCCGCATTGGTGCTTTACACTTCGGGCAGCACCGGGCGCCCCAAGGGAATCGTCAACAGCCAACGCAGCCTGCTATGGCGGGTCCGGCAATATGTCGATGCGTGCCATATCAGCGCGGATGACGTTTTCCTGCCGCTGACCGGGCCAGCCACGATCGCCGGTTGCCGGGAGATCTTTGCGGCGCTGCTGACGGGCGCCACGTTGCATCTTCTCGAGGTGGAGGCTGTCGGCCTGCGCGCTACGCGCGCTCGATTGCAGTCCGAAGGTGTGACGATCGCCTATCTTGTGCCGGCACTGCTTCGAGCCCTCCTGGCTGAGGCGCCCGCCGACGCTTCCTGGCCGCTCAGAGTGGCCCGGATCGGTGGGGAGAAAGTGTCATGGACGGACATCGCTTTGCTGCGCAAAGCCGTTTCGGACCAGTGTCTGATCCAGATCGGCTACTCATCGACTGAAACCATCGGTTCGCAATGGTTCTTGCCGCCTGACTGGCCCGAGCAAGACGCGTCGGTTCCCGTCGGCAGGCTGCTCCCTGGTATGACATTCGCTATCGTCGACGAAGCGGAGCGCAATGTAGGGCCAGGCGAAAGTGGAGAGCTTCTTATCAAAAGCCGCTATGTCCTGCTTGGTCATTGGGAGAACGGTGTGGTCGTTCCCTCGCAGCCGGACCCCGACGATCCCGAGGCTCGGCTTTTTTCGACCGGGGACCTCGTTCGGCTCGACGATGATGGCATCTTGAGGATCGTCGGCCGCAAAGGGCGCCAGATCAAGATCAATGGTCGACGCATCGAGCCCGCCGAACTCGAACGGGTCTTGCGTTGCGCGCCTTCGGTGGCGGATGCCGTGGTGATGGTAACTGCCGCGCAGGAACTCATCGCCTTCGCGGTTCCCCAGCGCTTCGCAGGCGGCGCTTTTGCAGACGACCTTCGCAAGCTCCTCAGAATGACCTTGCCGGCACCATTGCGTCCCTTGCGATTGCACACAGTTGACGCAATCCCACGCCTGTCGGGAGGTAAGGTCGATTTGGCAACACTGGCCGAGATAGATCGTTCGCACGGAAGGAGGGCGCGAGCCGCCCGGTCGTCCACTCTCGATGCTCCGCCCGCCGGAGGAGCAAAGGACACGCGTCAAATAGTGCAGCACGCGTGGACGCAGGTTCTCAACACAGGCACTGCCACGGGAAACTGGGATGATGCTGGAGGAGATTCGCTGCAGCTGCTGCACTGCGTCATGGCGATCGAAAACGCCATCGGGCAAGAGCTGGGCCTCGAGGCATTCACCGTCGGCATGAGCTTGGACGAGATGGTTGAGGCGGTCGTCTCTGCACGGTTAGGCGAAGGGCGCGAAAAGAAGCACCACCCCCCGATTCTTTTCCTGTTTCCAGGGTCCGTTGGCTATGGTCCGAGCCTGGCTGCGTTCGCAGCCGCCATGGGGAAAGTCGCCCGTGTAAACCCCATCCGATATCCGAGCCTTGCGGCGATACTGGACGGACACAACACCCTCAGCGCCATGGCTGGCGCCGCACTCGAGCAGATAAGCCGCATCCAACCTGCGGGCCCCGTGCGACTTCTCGGCCATTCTCTGGGTGGCGCGGTTGCATTCGAGGTTGCCGCACGGCTCATGAAGGCCGGGCGAACGGTGCGGTTCCTGGGCATCCTCGACACGAGCCTTCTGGACGAGCCGAGCAACCATTGGGAGACTCTTACCCGTACGTTCTATCGTATTCGCACCAACCGCATATCCGCGCACCGGATGGCTTGCAGAGCCCTTGCGAAGATCACCGTCGCCGTGGGCGGCGAAGCGCGTCTGGCCAGGATTCTGGACAGATTTGCCAATGGAGAGTTCAACCCGACGATCTTCAGGACCAAACTGGAACTGCAGGAGGTTTTAAGGGCGAAGTCATTCTTCCAGTGGCTTGAGGCACCGAAACCGGCTCTGCCCCTCTCCGGTACCTTGTTCCGATGTCGCAGGGAGGGAATGCCGCGGGCCTTGGGCTGGGACAGCGTCTTGGCACACCTGGACGTCATTTCGATCACGGGCAGCCACATCGACCTTGTCGTCGAACCAAACCTTGCCACCAACCGTCCGCTTATCGAGACGGCCATCGTGCAGACCTATTCCCCCGCCGAATCTCGCAAAAGGGAGGACTTGTCATCGACATAATTCCGGAATTCAGCAAGGACATGCTGACGCTCGATGCCCGCGCGGAGGTCGATCGCATCGTTGACACCTTGCGCACTCAGGTTCTCGGCACCCTGCATCGTCGCGGCGTGGTTGTCGGTCTTTCCGGCGGTATCGACAGCTCCGTCGTCGCGACCTTGTGCATGCGCGCGTTCGGGAAAGACAAGGTCCTGGGACTGTTCATGCCGGAGCGGGATTCTTCCGGCGACTCCCTGAGACTTGGCCGCCGCGTCGCGGCACAGCTTGGCATTGAAAGCGTCCTTGAGGACATAGCACCGGCACTGGAGGCCATTGGCGCCTACCGCCGGCAGATCGATGCGATCCAGACCGTCGTTCCCGACTATGGGGAAGGGTGGAAATGCAAGCTGGTGATCGCGTCGGTTCTGGAGAGCAGCGGGCTCAATATAACCCGCCTCACGGTCCAGGATCCGCAGGGTAAAGTAGATACCGTGCGTCTGCCGCCAGCTGCCTATCTGCAGATCGTTGCTGCGACAAACTACAAGCAGCGCCTGCGCAAGATGACGGAATACTATCACGCCGACCGCCTCAAATACGCGGTTGTCGGCACTCCAAATCGCCTCGAGTACGACCAGGGCTTTTTCGTCAAGCAGGGCGACGGAGCCGCCGACGTGATGCCGATCGTTCACCTTTACAAAACCCAGGTTTATCAACTCGCGGAATATCTCGAGGTGGATGATGAAATCCGGCAGCGGCCACCGACCACCGACACCTTTTCCATGACCCAAAGCCAGGAAGAATTCTATTTCGCGCTGCCCTATCACCTGATGGATCTATGCCTCTACGGCCTGAACCACGGGGTCGCCAGCAATGAGCTCGCGGCGGTTGCTGGCCTCACCGAGCCCCAGCTTCAGAAAGTGTTCAAGGACATCGAAGCGAAACGAAGGGCGGCCCACTATCTTCACGCGCGGCCTTTGCTGTCCGCGGAAGGCGGAGATTGACCGAGCATGTGCGGCATCGCTGGAATCGTGGCGCTGAATGCCACAGCGGCTTCTCCTTCGCGGCAGGCGCTGATGCAGATGATGGGCGCGCTGGCGCATCGCGGCCCCGACGGGCGCGGTCTCTACCGGGACAGACGCGCGGGGCTGGCGCATGTGCGCCTGTCCATCGTCGATCTTTCCAGTGGCCAGCAACCGATGGCGGACACAGGCGATACGACGTGGATCGTGTTCAACGGCGAGATATTCAACTACGTCGAATTGCGTGAAAAACTCACGGCGCTCGGCCACCGCTTCCGAACCCGCAGCGACACGGAGGTCGCGCTACACGCCTATCGTGAGTGGGGAGAAACGGCCTTCGAGCGGATGAACGGCCAATGGGCAATTGCGATCTGGGATTCAGTGGCCAATCGTCTCATATTGTCGCGCGACCGCTTCGGCATTTGCCCGCTGTATTTCAGCGAGCATGCGCACCGGCTTTATTTCGCCAGCGAAGTGAAAGCCATTTTCGCGGCCGATCGAACCATACCTCGCGCCCTTGATCCAGCCGGCATCGATCAGACGTTCACGCTCTGGACGGTCGTTCCGCCGCAAGGAGTTTTCCACGGAATCAACGAACTCGAGCCGGGTCATGTCCGCATCTATCAGGATGGCACCGTTCGTGAGCGGATTTTTTGGCAGCCTTCCTATCCCGACAAGTTCGGATCGCGGCCGGGCGAGTTCACCGGGTCCAGCGATGACGCGGTGGACCGCGTATCTAGCGCTCTTGAAGCCGCGACGGCGCTCAGAATGGCGCGCGCAGACGTGCCTGTCGGGTGCTACCTCTCCGGAGGGCTGGACAGTTCGCTTGTGGCCGCGCTCGCAAGGCGCTTCGCGGGCGAGCGCTTCCAAACCTTCTCCTTGCGTTTTGCTGACGCCGAATATGACGAGACCCGCTTCCAGCGTATGGTTGCCGAGACGATCGGCAGTGAGCACCATGAAGTGGTCGTTTCGCGCAGAGATATAGCCGGAATCTTTCCGGAGGTAATCCAACACACCGAACGCCCGATACTGAGGACTGCCCCGGCGCCGCTCTTCCTGCTCTCGCGCCTGGTGCGCGAGCGTGGCATCAAGGTCGTGCTGACCGGCGAAGGCGCTGACGAAATGTTCGCCGGCTACGACCTGTTCCGCGAAGGCAAGGTCCGCCGCTTCTGGGGGCGCCACCCGACATCGACACGCCGCTCTCGGCTCCTGGAACGCCTTTACCCCTATCTCACCCGCTCGCCGGTGCAACAGCAGGCGATGGCGCGTCAGTTCTTCGGGCGAAATATTCAGGCTTACGACGCGCCGGGCTTTGCTCATGAAACGCGCTGGCAAACCACCAGGGCCATCAAGCGCTTGTTTACGACCGACATGCGCGCTCAAACGCAGGGCCGCGACGCCGTGTCCGAGTTGCTCGCCCGTCTGCCCGCGCAGTTTGCCCGTTGGGGCCCTCTTGCGCAGGACCAGTATCTCGAGGTCCAAACACTGATGTCGGGCTATCTGCTCTCCTCGCAAGGCGACAGGATGCTGATGGCTCACTCCGTCGAGGGGCGCTTCCCGTTCCTGGACGATGAACTTGTGAGGCTCGCGAATTCGCTGCCACCCTCCTTCAAACTCCGCGGCCTCGACGAAAAGCACGTGCTGAAGCGCATGGCGGCACCCATCCTGCCCTCCGAGATCGTAGCCCGCAAGAAGCAGCCCTTCCGCGCGCCCAACGCGCTTTGCTTCGTCGGCGCAGACGCTCCGGATTACGCTCGCGAGGCCGTTTCGCAGACGGCCCTGCGCGAGGCGAATGTCTTCGATCCAAAGGGGGTCACGCACCTGCTTGCCAAATGCCAGGCCAGAACTGGCGATGGCGACCTGTCCAATGCCGACAACATGGCGCTGGTCGGCGTGTTGTCGACCCAACTTCTTCATCAGCAGTTCGTCGCGGGTTGTCCCAGTGCAACGCTCGAATGCACGCTCAGCGTCGACGTCGACTGCGAACATCGGGAAGAGCGCCTGTATGTTGCATGATGCCATACCACTGCTACATGACTACCTCGCCCATTCCGCCGTCCGACACGGAAGTAAGGTGGCGCTGGTGTGCAACAGGCAGCGTGTCACCTACCTCGAACTGGAAACGCGAGCCAACGCGATCGCCCGGGACCTGGCCGCATCCGGAGTCGTCCGCGGTGATCGCGTGATGATCTTCGCCGACAACACCGTCGAGACGGTGGTTAGCTTCTGGGCGGTGCTAAAGGCGAATGCGGTGGTGTGCATCGTCAACCCGCTTACCAAGAGCGACAAGCTCGATTATCTGCTCAACGACTGCCGGCCGACGGCGCTCATCACGGACGGCCATCTGCACGCGATCTTCCGCGAGCCGGCGCGCGGCTGCCCGTCACTTCTGCGGGTGATCGTATCGGGACCGATCGACGACGTCGAACTCGCCCAGCTGCCGTTTGCCGTGCGCTGGGACGCCGCCCTCGCCAATGGCGCGGATACGCCGCCGGCACGGCAGTGCATCGATGTTGATCTGGCAGCCATCATCTACACGTCCGGGTCGACGGGCGAACCCAAGGGCGTGATGCTGACGCACAGAAACATGATGGCCGCGTGCGCGTCTGTCGCTTCCTACCTGGCGATTGCCGAGGACGAGGTGATCCTCAATGTCCTACCCCTCGCCTTCGATTATGGACTGTACCAGATGATCATGGCTTTTCGTACCGGCGCCCGGCTGGTGCTCGAACGCTCGTTCGCTTTCCCGGCACAGATCCTCGGGTTGATCAGGCAGGAGGGAGTTACGGGCTTTCCCGGCGTGCCCACAATCTTTGCCGCACTCTCCGAACTCAGGTCCCTCAAAGACCAGGATTTCTCGAGCATCCGCTACGTCACAAACACTGCGGCAGCCCTGCCCCTCAAGCATATTTTCATGCTTCGCGAGCTGTTTTCGGGTGCACGCATCTATTCGATGTACGGTCTCACCGAATGCAAACGTTGCACCTATTTGCCGCCAGAGGACCTCGAGCGAAAGCCATTGAGCGTAGGGATCGCAATCCCGAATACGGAGATGTGGATCGTTGACGAGCATGACAGGCGGATAGGCCCCGGCGTTGTCGGCCAACTCGTCATTCGCGGCGCAACGGTGATGAAGGGGTATTGGGGCAAGCCCGAGGCAACGGCCAGGAAACTCAAACCCGGCCCGTTGCCCGGCGAGCAGGTCCTATACACCGGCGACTACTGCCGGATGGATACGGAGGGTTACCTCTACTTCGTTGGCCGTGGGGATGAGATCATAAAGTCGCGAGGCGAGAAGGTGGCGCCAAGGGAAGTGGAAAACGTACTGATGGACATTCCAGGAGTCCGGGAAGCGGCTGTCATCGGTGTTCCCGACGAGCTCCTCGGGCAAGCGGTGAAAGCCTTTGTGGTGATGGAGCATGGAAGAGCCATTGGCGAAAGGGAACTGCAGAAGGAGTGCCAGAAGCGTCTGGAAAACTTCATGGTCCCGAAATCCATCGTCGTTGTTGCGAACCTGCCGATGACGGACACGGGAAAACTCAAGAAAACGGCGCTGTCATGATGCGGGGCCAGAACCAAGTCGCTGATTTAATGGCGTCGCTACGGAGGACGAATTCATGTTGACCATCAAGGAACGCACCGGAATCTACAGCGAGCAGATTCGTAGTTTCTTGGTTTCAAATTTCTACGTCAGCGACGTCAAGGCATTGCTGGATGACGCATCCTTGCTCGATCAAGGCATTGTCGACTCGACGGGTGTGCTTGAGATTATCGGCTTCATCGAGGAGACCTTTGGCATTACCGTCGAGGACAGCGAACTTCTGCCTGAAAACCTCGATTCCATCCAGGGGATCGAGCAATACATCATCCGCAAAATGAACTGATGGGTGAGCGTAACGCCCAGAGCAGCCCCGTATTTGGTCTGACTGTCGCAGGATTCATGCCTGCGTCTTGACTTGCCCCAGAACCACCCGGCCCTCGCCCGCTTCGTTCGAGACCGAACGGATGTTCTCGAATGCCTTGCTGCGTTCCAGCAGACCCGCTACCTGTCGGTCTTGGCCAAGCCCGACCTCGAAGAGCAGGATGCCGCCACGCCGCAGGTATCGCGGTGCGTCTTTCAGCACGCGCATATGAATGCTCAGGCCGTAAGGGCCGGCTGCGAACGCCTCGCGCGGCTCAAGCTCGATCAGATGGGCGCGGTCGCCCTCGAGCCGCTTTTCAGAAATGTAAGGCGGATTGCAGACGATTACGTCGATAGTTCCGTCTAGCCCAAGGCCGATGAGAGAGTCGAACAAGTCGCCCTGAAGCACCGAAAGACGCTCAGCCATGCCGTGATGTGAGGTGTTGCGGCGTGCCGTTTCGACGCATTCATCGGTGAGATCGCTTGCCCAGACAAGGGCGCTGGGCACATGGTAGGCGATCGCGCACGCCAGATTCCCAGTGCCGCAGCACATATCAACTATGCGCGGAGCCGGCAGGTTCATCTGATGCAACACACCAAGCGCGGTCTTGCCGAGCAACTCGGTCTCAGGTCTGGGGACGAGCGCACCGGGCGAAACCAGCAGTTCAAGTCCCATGAACATGGCGCGGCCGGCGCCATAGGCATCAGCTACACTGAACTCTTTGCTCATGGCCGACCCCATCGCTTGATCTCCCCAGTATAGATCTGCGGCGCTCATGCGCCAGCCAAACCTGCTCCGAAATCATGAATTCTCAAGCCTTTCCTTCGAAAAACTGCAGGCACAAACTCGGTGCATCGCACTTCTGACGCTCATTGACCGACCGCAATCTCAGGTCGCCCAAGATGGAGAGAGAGAGAGAGAGAGAGAGAGGTGCTGCTGATGCTTTGAAGAGCCAATGGCGTGATACGGAGGCTTTTAGATTTTGCGGATCGTGGAGAGGGTAAATGCCTATCCAACTCTGATGGAGCGGAGGCGGACCGCAGCTCCATTGACGCGCTAATCTTCGGCTCCGGTAATTCAGCAAGTGGTCGGTGGAAGCGCCTCCGCTCCAGCATCAGCCTCACCTTGCTGCATGGAGAGGTTACCTATAGGTTTGCGGACATGTCGAAACAACTGTCCGAAGGTCTCGGATCGACATCTCATTTCCGGTCAATCGCAGAGAGGGGCCGTGAGCGAAAGCGTGAGTGTTCTGATTGTTGAGGATCAATGGCTAGTCGCGCAGGACACTGCCGCGCGGCTGCGTCGCGCCGGTTATCAGGTGGTCGGACCTGTGCCGTCGGTATCCGCCGCTCTGCGTCTTGTCGAATCGGACAAGATTGACGTGGCGTTGCTAGACATCCAGCTGAACGGTGAAACGGGTCTGCCGGTGGCGAGGATATTGCAGGCGCGAGGCATCCCCTTTGCCTTCTTGTCGGGATTTGGCCCCGCCGACGTTCCCGCGGCTTTCCGCGACTGCAGATTCCTGCCGAAGCCGGCAACCGATGCTGTCATCCTTGCTGCTGTCAGCGAGTTGGCGTCCCTGCGCACAGCTTCGCGCTGACATTCGCTCCGACCGTAGCATTACCGGAGTTGCGCCCTGGCGACCTGGTAGGCCGGGCGAGGTCAGTTTCACAAAAGGCAACATTGGCGCTTTGGCCACGAGGACGGCGGACTACGACCGGCGAGGACGGAAATTCAGCGTTCAAAAAGCATCCGCCGGGTTCCACTTCTCGGCCTGTTGGCGGCGATTTGGACTTAGGTCCGATCCCGTCGCCAGAGGTCGGATTGCGGAACATCTGCCAAGGACCCACGTTCGGGGCTTGAGCACGGAGGTGCCGGCCGATCTCGAAGCGCAAGTTTCACGGGCAACTGTTGGGGAGTGTCGTAGTGCCGATTTCAAACGATATGGGCGACGAGTACCTGGAACTGGAATGTCCAAACTGTTCTCATGTCATCATAAAAAAGGGATCGTGGTTGAAGGTGATATCCAACTTCAACTGCACCCAATGCCATGCAAAAATCAGAATTGGTTATATGACCAAGCTCGCGCTTTTCGACAAAAAAAGGCAAAGCATGAACCCGGCTGCGCAGTGAGCGTCCTGGCGGCCCGACAGTCGTTTGGGGTGGTGCGTTGAACCGTCGGGCCTGACCGGCCCGATGGCGGGGGAGCCAGGCCGGCTGGGTGAATCGTATACATTAGATCGTGCTTATCAAGCCCAAATACGCGGCGCGACATCGCCTGGTGACGCAACGGTGAACCCCGCGCCCGTATACGCGCTAGCAGGAACGTCGGCGGTCAACATGCCGCTCATTCGTAGAGAGTGCGAACAGCTTCATCAAACAGCTCCACCTCGGCTTCAACCTTTTCAGCCGCTTTATCGACCTTGTCGAAACGCTTCAGCATTCGATTGTGGAGCATGGACAAGCGTGCGGCATGGTAGACCACGCTGCGCTTGTAACCTTCAGAGTCGAGTGGTTCGAACAACATTGTCATGGCAGAAATCCTCAATGTTTTTCGTCCTGCAATCCTTCCCTAGTAAACCGCCAATTAACTCTTTCGTTCCGCTGGTGATGCGAAGGCGCCCGAATGAATAACTCGTTGCGCTGTCTCCAGACTGCACGAGCGTGCTTCGTCTGTCTGAGGTTAGGCCCCAAGGCTTGCGCTTGCCTCGCCTGTTCGGCTCATGCTGCGTCAGTCACGACATCGACGGCCAGCTTCAGTTCAATCGCTTTGGGCGTGAGTTGAATACCGGCGCTGCCAAGAATTGCCGAATGATCATCCTGCTGCGGTGGGACCGCCGAACCCGTCAGGAGCGACGAACCGAGCCGGCTTGGATAGTCGCCCCGCCGCAAGGACGCGAGCGGATCGAAGATCACGTCGGCAGGTGCTCTGCCCTCTCTGGGAAGCCGGCGCCGCGCACACTTACTGAAAAAAACCAAACAGAATAAGAGCGAGAAAGGCAAACAGCAGCGCTGCAGCCGCTAGCAACACACCTTTGTTGGAGCCCCGCCGAGGTTGAGGGTCAGCCACGAGTTTTTTCCGGTTTGGGAGTTCATCCATTGGAATTAATTTGCGGCTGCAAATTAGGTTCCGCTCATGCTTGAATGCCTACAATGCCGCACCACAGCGCCCTACAGGCCCACGACCTTCGCTAGCCCTAGGCGTATCCGCTGGCCTTCTGCAAAGGACAACGCGAACGATCCTGATTGAATGACCGGGCAATTTCCTGATCTTTCTCAACCACGCGGACGAACCATTCGCCGCAGGTTTCTGTCACTTCGACGCAAGGCACGGCCTTGCGAAATGGAACCACGTTATCCATCACAGCCGACCTACGAGCAATGGCAACATCGGTCTTATAAGGCCACCGAATTCGGGATTTCAATAAAAAAGTCGGTACGTGATCATGTAACTTACGGGATCAAGTAATTAGTGAGCAGCGGATCGCATTTGAAGTCCGCTAACGATCACCTATGTGCTCACCGAAGCATTGGGGCTCGGCCGACACGGTGATTTTGAACGCCTACGGCAATTCCTTCTCGGAGAGGTCGCTGACCGGCATGATGGCGCACTGGAGCAAGATGGCGAGCATGGGGCCCGGCTGCACGCTGCATGGACTTCGGAAGACGCTGGGGAAGTACTGGCCAAGGAGGGCGCGACCCCGAAACAATCGGCAGGCATTCTCGGCCACGACGACCTGGACCACGTAGAGCTTTACAGCAAGGACGGAGCAGGAGCGGCTCGCCGTGGATGGAATGGCGAAGCTTCTGAAGCGGTTTGTCTAACCCACTGTCTAACCAGGTTGTCTACCCTCGACGCAAAGCCTTGTGCATGAAGGCGACTGGTGGGCCCGGAGGGTGTCTAAAAATCGTTGATTTTATTAGTTTTTTCTTGGGCCAAAATCAGAAATCTTCCCGTATCGTTCCGTATGTTTCCCGTGACGCTATGAAGTCCATTCCAGCTAACCTCGTTTGAGAACGTTCTGAGGCACGCTCTAGAACGGCCGCAGTGGTGCGGGAAGCATTACGAGTTTTTGGACGTACCTGCTGAGGCAGTTGCTGCGTTCAAAGCTGCCTTGCCAAGGGCGTCTATTTTAACAGCCACATCCGCAATCGTTATGCAGTCCGGCTCGCGCCAGAGCGCTGACATCTGGAGACGCCGGGCTTGTGCAGGGATGGCCCGCGCCTGCTTCCGAGCGCGGGCCGACCATGATGAGTGAGGGGCCATCTTGGTCACCGGCAGGGACCGCTGAGAACGAGCCGGGTGTGACCGAACAGCCTCGGAGCGGGGATGTTCCCGGCTGACCCAAAAAGGCCGAAGGGCGCAATTAGCACCGACTTAATTAGGTCCGGAAAATTTTAACGAATCGTTGACCGCGCTGTCCCAGAATAGGACGGCGCGGTCAAACCCCAACCTTGGCTGCGCAGGCGGCTTCGGCACTCAGTTCCACCCCCGAGCTGTCGGAGCCGCCACCCACCCCACACTTATACCAGCAATGGTTGAATCAACCGTTACTGCACGTGCTTTCATGGCGCTTCCCTGATCGTTAGACTTTGACGGATCAAACAGGGGATTCACAGATTCGGAGACTCGACCGATGGAAACGATCTTCGATGACGTCGGCAACGGCCTCAGAGCGCCCGCACAGACGCATGGCGCCCTGTATGCGCCTTCGCATCGACATGGCCGGCAAGCTGTTCCTTGGCGTCGCAATCGGCCTGGGCCTTGGCTTTGGAATGGCGAACGCGGGTTAGACCCGACCTATCGGTTCGGGCGGTCCGTAGCCAAAACGTTGTAGAGCACCAAACACGCCAGCAACGAAATGACGCTGCCCAGCAGGTCGCCTAGGGTCAGGCCGGAAAAATAGACAAGATCGAACGCCAGTACCGCCATCGCTCCAGCCAATCATGATTCGGGACACTGCCGACATTAACCGTTAGTCGGCACTGTTCCGGTCTGGACAACCTGTTCAATCTTTTCGTTGAACTTGCGCCATTCGCCAACAATCCAAAGTTAGGCGAAGCAATCAAGCTTGCGAATGAATACGCCTCGGGAGACGTCCCCATCGGCCAAGAGGTTTTCGAGGCCATCGGAGCGTCGCGGAAAGAAATGATAGAGAGTTGGCGAAAGAGGCGGAACGCTATACGGTCTGGCAAGCTCGCTCCCACACCACGCAACCTAATCCAAAGTACCGCGAGGAATAGGAATGGCTAAAGTCCGCAAGCGCACCCTGCCCTCCGGTGAAGTTCGCTGGCCGGCAGACTACTTCGATGCCGGCTGCAATCGCCGCGCCAAGCAGTTCGACAAGCGCAAGGATGCCGACGGCTATCCGGTAAAGGTGCGACGTGACCTGCAGCTATGATTCGAATCCAGGTTCCCCAGAAAGCGATTTTTCCGTTTGATCATTAGAACATTTCGTGTCAGTCGGACGCACGGTCGGTAATTTTTGTTCCCGTTTCGAGCTTGCGGATGGCGCTTTCGCCGAGCGCCGGATCTCGGTTGAGGAAGGCTGTGGCCGGTGATCGTTGCGATTTCCGGCACCCAGGCCTCGACGAGCGCCAGGCGCGTTACAGCAGTCCCGCGAATGTATTGAGGGTCACTCCGACCACCCCGGCCGAGGCGCAGGCCTTGCGCCACGATGATCGAAAGCCATCTGAGGTCCATGGCACGCCGTCGCTGTTCAAAAGTATCTGCCCGACCTTGTCGCGCAACGCCTTGAGCGGCCCTCCGACGGGAATGACCACACGAGTTCCGGTCTTGGATTGCTGCAGGCGGATCACCTTGCCGTCATACTGCTGTCAAGTGAGCCGCAGCAGGTCGCCCTGGCGCCGGCCGGTCCACAAGGCCAGTGTGAGCGGCAGATGCAGGTGCGCGGGAGCGCTGGCATAGAATGCGGCCTCGTCGGCGGCAGTCCAGACGTTAGCCACCCTGGTGCCGCGATAGAGGCGCCCGCCCTTCTCGCAAGGATTGGCTGAACAAGGCCGCGACCGTGTCCCCAGGACAGGATCCTCGCCAGCACCTGCCAGCCATAGTCTGCCTGTCGGCGCGATGCCTTGGCGCGCTCGTCGCGCCACTCCATGAAGATGCCGTGCGTGCGGCGGTCGCTCATGCCCGACAGCGGGAAGTCACCGAATTTCTTTCCGATAACCTTGATCAGCTTGACATAGTCGGCTTGCTTGCGCGGCGCCAGGTCATCCAAATCCGAGCTGGCCTGAAATTCATTCATCACGGACAGGAGCGCGCCCTGGCGCGGCTTGGCCTTGGTCGCGGCGGCAGCTTTGTAGGCCGCGATGAATTCGGGATCTCCAGGCTTGCCAGGCAAGGTGGCCCGCCCTTCCAAGCCCACTAGTAGGTGACGAGGCTGCCGTCGGCGAGTTGTTTCGTGCGGCTGTTCAGCCCCTTAAGACGAACGCGCATGATTTTTTATACACTGGTCGATGGGGTTTTCCGGTTCGCTCGTATGTGTAGCGGCGATGACCACGATCTTGCCCGTCGCCTCTACCCTGCCAGGCTCCATGTTGCCTTAGCGTGCGCTCTTGATCCGCGCGCAATATCGGCAATTTTGAAGGAGATCAGTGTGCCGGCCATTTTTGGGTTGCTCCCGCCTTTTCAGCCGCCGCGTTTTCCAAAAGATTGGTGAGGTTTTGGATTAACTGCTTGGAGCAGATCCTTGACGGGCAGCCCCATCACCTTCTCGATGCCAATTAAGACTTCCAGGACAATTCGAGCCGGCCTGAGAATGATCGAAACCGGATATTGATCGCGCCTAATTACCTCTCCTACCGGAGACGATGCATCGAAATCAGACCATCCCTGCCCTTCCTGGTCGAAAGACAAGGCCAAGGTGCGGAAATTCGGACTCTTGGGACCTTCTCAGATGGTTACAGCAACCGACACAGTGAAACGCAATTGTCCATGAGATCGGCGGTTGCTGCTACACACGGTCCGCAGCCGGTTCCGTGCACGTTTTATTTTGACTGTTAACTGTCACGCTAGTCGAATGTTGACGACTCCCCCTCGGAAGAGTTAATAATCTCCTAATATAAGCATTTTCTTAAAAACATGATCGGCAGCCGACGAGTTTGCCGACGCAAGGGGAGACGCAGCGCGACGACCAATCTCGTCGCAACATCATCATCATCATCATCAACATCGAGCCGCCATCCGTAAACGGTACTGCTGAGTCAGCCGTTCGCAAGGCGTAACATAGCGGTGGCTGGGTGGGCTGACTAAGTCTATGAGCTTTGATAGCGAGTGCTTTGTCTTTTCAGTGCGGTCGGTAAACGGATGTGGGGGCATCTGTGTATGAGTAAGGGGGTTATAATGGCTGCTTCTCAAATCATAAACGCCGACGGAATGTCGACGTTGCTTCCCGATACGCCACAGGGCGGAGACTATACCTACCGCTTAGCCGAAAATGCGCCCGTCCCCATTTCCACCGTTCTGACCATTATATCTCTCGATGGGTCGAGTAGCGATCTGGCCGAAATCACACTTTGCTCTCCGAATGATGAGTTTTCCGCCTCGACCGATCCGAAGAAGCCCGCTGTTGCCTGCGCAGATTCAGCAGGCATCAAGCTGTGTTTGCCGGACTCGCGAGCGTGGGCGTTTGGCATTGGTACACATGCCATTGGTCTGGATGCGAACTCATTTGGTCCGGCGCTCTTTCCCAGGATCAAGCCGTTTGTTGGCGAAGGCGAACTTGCCCTCATAGGTTCACAATTTTTGAGCGACGCCGCTGCAAGCGGCAGGTCAATGTCGGCACTTCTCGATCGACAAGAACAACTAGCGAGATAGGGGACGGGGTATGGCAACGGCAACTGGTACAAGCGGCAACGACAATCTGGTCGGCGGTAGTGGAGACGACGTGCTTTTGGGCGGTGCCGGAAGCGATCGCCTGAATGGCGGTTCAGGCGCCGATACGCTCGATGGAGGCAGTGGTTTCGATACGGTCCTGGGCGGATCGGGAGCGGACACGCTCATCTATCGCGCGTGGGAAAATCAGTACAAGTTTGGTAGCCAAGTCTACGGCACAGGGACAACCGTCGGACAAACAGCCTTTTCCGGCTACGACACCTACGACGGCGGTAACGGCAATGCTGCGAAAGGCACTGCCGAGATCGATACGCTCGCTATCTATCTAAGCAATGATCAACTAGCCAATACGTCATTCATGACGGCGTTTAACACCGAACTTGCTCAGTTTCGTGCCTTCATTGCCGCGAACTCGAACACGAATACCGGCCAAGCAGGTCAGGCAGAATTTACATTCGCCACGATCAACCTCAAGGTCTCCGCGATCGAGCGGGTTGTCGTTCTCGATAACGCCGGGCATGTTCCTGTCTCCGTAAATATTGTCTACCCTTCCTTAAATGATGGTGACAACAACTCGGTCGTGACGTTCACTTTTCTTGGTCCGGTGACGGGCTTCGATTCTGCCGATGTTACGGCAATGAATGGCACGCTGACTGATTTTGTGAAGATTGATGCTTCGCATTATACGGCGAAGTTCACGGCGGCAGACGGTTTTGATGGTCTTGGCTCCGTTTCGGTAACGGCCAGCGGCTACACCGACCTTGCCGGCAACACCGGCGCGGCGGGCTCCGATACGGTCACCATCGACACGCTCAACCCGAGCGTCATCGTCAACATCGTCGACGGCGCGCTCAGCGACACCGACAACAACTCGAACGTCACCTTCACCTTCTCGGAGAAGGTCAGCGACGCGACGTTTGCCGGTCTGGCAAGCGGCGCCGGCATCACGGTGGCGGGCGGCACGCTGTCGGCTCTCACCTGGAACGCCGGGCATACCGCGGCGACGGCGACGTTCACGGCGACCGACGCCAGCGAGACGGCGGGCTCGGTGACGGTTGACGCCGGCTACACCGACGTGGCGGGCAATCTGGGCACCAGCGGGACGGACACGGTCACCATCGACACGCTCAACCCGAGCGTCATCGTCAACATCGTCGACGGCGCGCTCAGCGACACCGACAACAACTCGAACGTCACCTTCACCTTCTCGGAGGCGCCAGGCGCCAGCTTCACGGTAGGCGACATCACGCCGACGAATGGCACGATCACCGGCTTCACACAGGATACCGCGACCACTTACCACGCCACCTTCACGGCGACCGACGGGGTTTCTGCGACGGGGTCAGTATCGGTGGCGGCTGGCAGCTACACCGACCCTGCCGGCAACACCGGCGCTGCCGGCTCCGACACGGTCACCATCGATACCGGCGGCGATACCACAAAACCGTTCGTCGTATCACCAGCCACCGTCACTAAGGCACCCACAAATAACGATAGAACTGTTGTTCTCACGTTCAGTGAAGCTTTGACAGCAGGTACATTTACCGCCGCAGATTTGCAGGTCGTAGGTGGAACGATTTTCTCAGTGACTGCGAACGCCACCCAAACCCAATTTACAGTAGTTGTGACAGGCGTGGGCAACTCCGGCTCGGGAACTCACTCGATTACGGTACTCGCAAACGGCTATACCGACGTTGCCGGAAACCCAGGCCTAGGCTCAAATGCAATTCCCATAAATAATCCCGGAAACCAAAGCTTTCCCGCCGGCGTCTCCGGCGAGCCCATCAATCTCGCCCTGACCGATCCGTCACAGCAAGGCGCGCTCATCACCGTCACAGTGAAGGACGTGCCTTCGGGCTGGAGCATCGATGGCGCAACCGACAACGCCGACGGCAGCTGGACGGTTGTGACCAGCGACCTGCACGGCCTGACCGTCACCACGCCGGCCAGTTTCACCGGAGCAGCCGTGCTCGACGTCCAGATGACCTGGATCAACGTCGACGGCACCGTGGGCACCGCGTCGGTTGCCGACAATGTCGAGGCCTACGCTCCGGGCTCGCCGATCTTTGCCTGGTCCGGCGACGACGTGCTGACCGGCTCCAGCGGAAACGATCTCTTCGTCTTCTCGCAGCCGATCGGCAACGACACGGTGCACAGCTTCGACGCTGCGGCCGACCAGATCGACCTCATCGGGTACAACGGATTGGCAAGCTTCGCCGACGTCCAGGCGCATATGGTCGACGACGCCAACGGCAACGCGGTGATAGCGCTCGGCGACGGGCAGTCGATCACGCTTGATGGCGTGCACTCAAGCGCGCTCACGGACGGCAATTTCGTCTTCGACCAGACGCCGGTGGTCAACAATTCAGGCACCATGACGATCGGCGACGGCGCTCTGCTGCCACTGAGCGGCACGATCAACAACAGCGGCCTCATCTCGCTCGACTCGGTCGGCGGCGATACGCTGCTGCAGATCATCCAGCATGGCGTGACCCTGCAGGGTGGCGGGCAGATCCTGCTCTCCGACAGCGCCGCCAACGTCATCTCCGGCACAGGGCCGGACGTCACTCTGGTCAATGTCGACAACACGATCTCGGGCGCCGGCCAGCTGGGCGGCGGGATGCTCAGCCTCGATAACAGGGGCACCATCATCGCCACCGGCTCGAATGCGCTGGTCATCGATACCGGAGGCAGCGTCGTTGTCAATTCGGGAACGCTTGAGGCAACGGGCTCCGGCGGCCTTACTATCACCGGCGGCCTGGCGAATTCCGGCATGATCTGGGCCAATGGCGGCAACATTGCCATCAACGGCCAGGTCACTGGCGACGGCGATGCCACGATCGGCGATCTGTCGAAGCTCGAGTTCGGTGCGGCCTCTTCAACCGACGTCACGTTCGCGGCGGATGCCGCCGGCACATTGCAGCTGGACGATTCCTTCGATTTCAGCGGAAGCATCGCCGGCATCACCAATGACGACAAGGTGAACCTCGAAGACATCCTGTTCGGCACCGGAACGTCCGCTGCCTATCAGGCGGACCTCGACGGCACCGGAGGAACGTTGACCGTCTCGGACGGCACGCACAACGCCACGCTCCACCTGCTCGGCGTCTACGATGCCCACAGCTTCACACTTGCCGACGACGGCACCGGCAGGACGGTGGTGCAAGTGAGCGACTTTGTGATGTGAACCAAAAGGAGAGCCGCGCGGACAGGCGCGGCTCTCCTCATGCTGCCGGTTCCTGATTCAGCTTACGAATTGAGGTTTACGGCAGGAATAGAAAGGGAACCACGTGGCCGGTTGGACGATCAGGAGTAGTATCGGTTCCGGGCGTGGACAGGGGGGCGGTTTTCCGCTGGGTATTTGAGTCTCGACAACAAATCCAAGATCGTGAGGGACGCCCTTCGGGCATGCCGCCGCTATTTCCTGGTTGCGGCGGCATTCAGCCTGGCGATCAATCTGCTCTACCTCGCGTCCCCCCTATACATGCTGCAGATCTACGACCGGGTCGTCACAAGCGGCAGCGAAACCACGTTGGTGATGCTCACCCTGGTGTTGCTGGCGGCCTTCCTTTCGTTGGCCGGCCTCGACCTGGTGCGCGCCTCCATCCTGACGCGCGCCAGCGCGCGGCTCGACCGGTTGCTCTCGGCAAAAGTCCTCGCCGCGTCGGTCGAGACCCCATCGCCGGGCTCCTCACAAAGCCAGCCGATCCGCGATTTCGACACGTTCAGGCAGGTGATCACCGGCAGCGGCATCCATGCCCTGTTCGACCTGCCATGGTCACCCATCTACATCGGCATCATCTTCCTGCTGCATCCGTGGCTCGGCTTCTTCGCACTGGGCTGCTCCCTGCTCCTGATCGCAATGGCCGTGCTCAACGAGTATCTCGTGCGTTCGCCGCTGAAGCAGGCCAACGATCTGGCGACGACCAACTATAACTTTACCGAGATGAGCCTCAGAAACTCGGAAGTCGTTCGCGCCATGGGGATGATCGACGGTCTCATCCGCCGCTGGGGGCGCGACCGTAACCTGGCGCTGCGGCGCCAAGCGGAGGCAAGCGACCGCGCCGCCCTGATGTCCGGCCTGATCCGGTTCCTGCGGCTCACCATGCAGTCGCTGATCCTCGGCCTCGGCGCCTATCTGGTGATCGAGCGGCAGATCACCGGCGGCACCATGTTTGCGGCGAGCCTCTTGCTGGGCCGGGGGCTACAGCCGGTCGAGCAGACCGTCGGCCTTTGGCGCAGCCTGATCCTGGCCCGGGCGGCGTTGGCAAGGGTCGAGAAGCTGGTCGACGGGGGCGCGCTGAACGAAAGATCGTTCAACCTGCCGAAGCCCACCGGCAAGATTTCGGTCGAGCAGGTCAGCTTTGCAATTGCCAGCCAGCAGAAAGTGCTTCTCCGCGACGTATCATTCCGGCTGGACGCAGGCGAGGCGTTGGGAATCGTCGGCCCTTCCGGCGCCGGCAAGTCGACGCTGGCGCGTCATCTCGCGGGCGTCATGCAACCCAGCCGCGGCACCGTCAGGCTGGACGGCGCCGACCTGTCGCAGTGGGGGCACGACGCGCTCGGCGACCACATCGGCTACCTGCCGCAGGATATCGAACTCTTCGCCGATACGGTCGCCGCCAACATCGGCCGCTTCAAGACCAATGTCGACCAGGAGGTGATAGCCGCCGCGCGGCTCGCCGGCGTGCACGAGATGATCATCCGTCTGCCGCAGGGCTACGAGACCCAGATCGGCGAAGGCGGCGCAGTGCTGTCGGGAGGATATCGGCAGCGGATTGCTCTTGCTCGTGCGGTATTCGGAACGCCGAACCTGATCATTCTCGACGAGCCGAGCTCCAATCTCGACGCCGATGGCGACCGCGCGCTGAGCGAGTGCGCGATCGAGCTCAAGCGCCGCGGCAGCACAGTGATCATCGTCTCGCACCGGCCTTCGACCTTGGCCAATGTCGACAAGATCCTTCTGTTGCGCGATGGCGCTGTCGAGGCCTTCGGCATGAGAAACGAGATCGTGGCGCTGCTCAACCAGCGCGCGGCTCCAATGGCGGTGGCAACCCAATGAGCTGTGGCCGGAGAGATCGATGAGCGACGGCGCCCTCACCTACCGGAGCCTGTCCGGCGAAACCGGTATCCTGGCCCCGGATTCGATCCGGGTGCCGGCCTGTGTCGGCCTGCTGATCATCATTGCCTTCTTCGGCATCTTCGGCGGCTGGGCGGCTTTTGCCCCGCTGAACGGCGCCGTGCTCGCCGACGCCATCGTCAAGGTGGAAGGCAATCGAAAGAGCGTACAGCATTTCGACGGCGGCACGGTGAAGGAGATCCGCGTCAAGGATGGCGACATCGTCAAGGCAGGCGATGTGCTGGTGGTGCTCGACGACACGCACGCCCGTTCCGAATTCAACCTCTATTCGCAGCAATATGCGTTGTTGCGCGCTACCGATGCCCGCATTCGTGCGGAGCTCGACGGCCATGAGGCAGTCGCCTTTCCGAAGGACATCACCGCTGAGCACCAGGCCTATCTGCAGGACGCGATGGCCAACCAAATTGCCGACCTTGGGAGCCAGCGCGCCTCGATGGCCGGTGCCAAGCAGATCCTGCAGAAACGGATAGCCGAACTCGACGAGCAGATCGATGGAAAGCAGGCGCGCGTCGAATCTTTTCGTGCGCAGCTCAAGTCGACAATTGACGAAAAGGCAGGCCTCAACAAGTTGCTGAAGGCCGGCCTGACAACGCGCACGCGTGTCCTGGAGCTCGACCGCTCCGCCTCCGACCTGCAGGGCCTGATCGACCAGGCTCTCGGCGATATAGCCGGAAACCGCCAGAGTAAGGCCGAGCTTGAAAGCCAGATTGCGCAGCTCACCAACGAGCGCCGCGCAAAACTCTCAACCATGCTGATCGACGCTCAGTCCAACCTCGCCGACCTGGTACCGAAAATGTTCGCCGCGCAGGCCACGGTCGACCGCGCCGAAGTGCGGGCGCCCTATGACGGCCAGGTGATGAATCTCACCGTTTTCTCGACCGGCGCGATCGTCGCCCCCGGCCAGACCATCCTCGACATCGTGCCGACTAGGAATTCGTTGATCGTTCAGGCGCAGGTGAAGGTCGAGGACATATCCAGCCTGCGCGCCGACATGACGGCCGAGGTCCGCTTCACGTCCTACAAGCAGCGTTCGATACCGGTCATTCATGGACGGGTCACCCGCATTTCGGCGGATCGCGTCACCGACAGCAAGACCGGGCTTCCCTACTATCTTGCCGACGTAGCGGTCGATCCCGCGGAATTGGCCGGGGCCCCACAGATTGCGCTTTATCCGGGCATGCCGGCGTCAGTCATGATCGTCACCGAGGAACGCACCGCACTGGACTACATTTTAGGCCCCCTGGTTGTGTCGTTCCACTCCGCGTTTCGCCAGAAGTAACGAGCTTCGCGCCCAACATATTCGCGTTTTTTCAATTTGCGGACGCGGTCCAAGGTAGGTGGCGAGACCCATCTTATTCGATGGTCTGCGCCATCTCCAAGGCGGCCCAACCCGTCCGGGAGCTTATTTCGATTTCCGGCGATAACGGTTGGGCTAGTTCCATGTTGCACGAACTTTCCGGCTCTCTGTCGCTTAAATCCTTTCTTTCCGGGCATGTCTCGGCCCATTCCTTGCTGTGCCTGCAACATGGCTGCAACACAAATCGATATGTTTGTTCGTGTATGTTCGTCCGATCGGCCTCCTCGTCAAGGCAGGCATCCTTGATCTGACCAACTACGATCGCGCTGCCAACTACGGCGCGATGCTCTGGATGACCGCGAAGGTCCAGAGCCCCGAAGGCGAGCAAGCCCAACGATTATGGACTGAGAAGGGTAGCCAGGCGTTCGATGCTGAAGGGCGTGACGAGCGGATGGGACGGCGAACTTACCCACAGTTGGCGCGAGCAGCGGCCGGCACGAAGCCCGAACAGCAGACTTCTCCGGTGCGCCAGCGCCGACGCCGCAGTCAAACGCCCGCGCAGGAAGCTTTCGTCGCTACCGCGCGCACGTTCGTAGAACCAGCGTGACTGACGTTGCATACCGCCCGCCGGGCGCGCCCAGATCGACCCGAAAGCTCCTGCATCCGTCGGTGGAAGGATGATTGGACGAGAAGTCGGCCATGTCGACCTTGTTCTGATTGTTGGCCGACTGGGAGATGCGCGGCGCGATCTCCTCGATGTCACCATCGTCCAGAATCTCGATAATCTTGAGCGGCACTTGGAGGCGGCTCGCGTCCACATCGTCCTTGCGCCACGCGCGGAAGATCGAACCGGTCGTCTGCCGCGCAATCACGCTGATCAGCAATGGCAAGACCTACGTTGAGCCCACAACCACCGCGTCCGTTTCCGCGGTCTGGGCGAGGAGCTGGGACATGGACGAAGGTTTGCTATCTAAGAATTCGATGACTGCTAAGGCACTGAAGCGCAAAAATCGCGATCGTGGTTACCCGGTGGGCAGGCCATTGGAACCAGCTCGCGAATTCAGCGTTTCGAGCGGATGATCAGAAGTTTCGCTTACGCCCTTATCCTCGTCCAGGTATCCATGGCGACCGCGCTGGCTACACAGGTGTTCCTGTCGACCGCCGAGGAAGCCCGTAGCTCAGAACTCTCGCTGGCGCCGGCGCCAGGCGAAGAGGGATGCGCCAAGGCGATGTGGCCCAATATTCCGGAACGATGTCTGCAACGAGTCGAGCCGAAGGTGGTGACGCTCGTGCTCACCCAAAACAACTAATGGCGCATGGCGCTTTCTGATATGCAGCTGGCTTGCGCCGCTGGCTGCGCTGCCGCGGGACCACCAACGCTCCGTTAAGCCTCGCTCAATCTCTGCAAGCTATCTTGTCGCCAGTTTGTCGAGGGTGACATGAAGCGCAAGTCGGTAATGCTCTTTGCCTTCCCAGCTCTGATCCTGCTGATCTTGGCAGGGGAGCGCATGGCGACTTTCTTGCTGGGAGCATATCCGGCCAGTCCCGCAATGTGGCGGATCTGGCTTGAACTAAGGCCGCTGTCGACGATGTTCTGGCAACAGGTCGATCTTTATCTCGGGTCGTCGATGGTCCTTGATGCCTTGATGCTGGCCGCCGCGTCGATGGTTTGCTGGATGGCGTGCCGCACAAGAAGGTCGGCCGCGTTCTTCTTCCTTGCCAACCACGTCGCCCTGCTTTTCGCCGGGTTGATGATCGCTGTCACCAGCCATTCCGAAACAGCCAGCACGATCGCCTCTTTCACGGTACCCGGCGGCCTTCCGTTCCAACTAACGGTCGATTTCACCTTGAAGAACAGTCTTGTGCTGTTTCTGGGCGTGACGGCATGCGCCTACTGCCATGTCATCTTCCTCAGCGAAACCCGACAGCGGTCCGAAGCGCTGGCCGCTAGGCTCGTTGCTCTGCAGCGAGATCTCTAGGATAGCCCCACCTTTTTCCGGCGTTAGTTGATCTTCCGGTAGTAAACCTTGCCGTCGGCCTGCTCTATGCGCTGGTAGTCGGGGCTTGGGGCAGGCGCTGCAGCTGCAATCCTCCTTTTGGGCGGACGCGGTGTATCGACGACGCTGGGCTCGGTCGCGTCTTCACCATCGAGAACAGCAGGCGCCTCCGCCATGCTGCTGGTCGTGTCGACGGAAGGTTCCGCTGCGCTCGACGTGATTTCGTCATGGACAATAGGCTGGTTCTGTTCCAGCCGGGCTATGCTCCGGTTGATTTCGCCAAAGCTGCTCTGCAGTTGAGTGTCCAGTTTTTCAAATCGGCTCTGAAAACCGTTGTTGACCGTGTCCAGCCGGCCCCCGATTCGTTGTTCAAACGTCCCGAGTTGTTCCAGGCGCCCTTCCAGAAAGCGCATATCGCTGATGCCGCGGTAGAGATAAACCGCGGCTACCATATTCACCAAAGTGAGCAGGGACGTGCCGATGATGACCGCGCCGATAATGCTTTTGTCGCTCGGTTTCCCAGTGACAGCCTGCTCTCCGATGCGGGCTGCTGTCCCAATCTCGATTGCCGGCATGTCCGGTTCGCTGATCATCGTCATTGAACCACCACCTTTGCGCCGATCGCGACGCGCTTGAAGAGATCGATCACATCGGTGTTGGTAAGGCGAAAACACCCCGATGTTCCGTCGAAGCCAACACCCTTGGGATCGTTGGTTCCGTGTATCCGATAGAGCGTGTCACGCCCGTCCCGAAGCAGATAAAGCGCCCTGGCGCCGAGTGGGTTGTAGGGACCGGCAGGCACCATTTGCGGCAGGTCCGGCTGGCGGGCGCGCATTTCGCGGGGTGGGCGCCATTCCGGCCATTCGGTCTTCGCCCCCACCTTGACGACCCCGGTCCAGCCAAATCCGTCGCGTCCGACGCTGATCTGATAGCGAAGCGCCTGGCCCTGTCGGGTCACCAGGTAAAGCGCTTTCTCGCCCTTGCGGATAATGATCGTTCCGGGTTGTTCCGTGGTTTCAAAGGCGACGGTCTTGCGCAGGCTGGGGCCCATTGCCGGCAGCGGCGGCGGATCCGAAAGTGCCGATCGCGCGCTGGCAAAATCCTGGACCGACATCGCCAGCGCCATGCCCATGGCACAGACCAACCCAAGGACGATCCGATACCTATTTGGCAGCAGCGTCATCGAGCCGCTCTTTGAACATCCGCTTCAGGTCCTTGTTGAAGCGCGCACGCCCATCCACCTCGGCAGGCAGGATAGCACGGTTCAACGCATCGGTCAGAAGCGCATTGTCCAGCGCGACCGACTTGATGTGCGGCGCCTTGAAGATCTTTTCCAGCTCGCTGCGCGAAAAGTGGTTGCCGAACCATTTGCGCTTGTGCTTGTTGGCCACCAGCGTGATGCTGACAGCATTGCCACGCAACTCACGGATCTTCTTGTAGAGCCGTTTGCCTTGCCGCAGTGAGGCGACGTTGAGTTCGAAGACGATGAATATCTCATCGCTCGTCGACAGCACGGAATTGTGCCAAGGCGTCTCGATGTTCGGCAGGTCGATGACGATGTCGTCAAACCGGTAGGCGACGAGGTCCAGCAGGCGGAAGACAAAATCACTGCCCTGCGGTTCGAAAGGCAATTGCGGCCTCTCGAAGGAATAGAGCGTCAGCCCGGACGGGCGCGAGAGCTTGATGACGTCCATCAGTTCGACATCGAGCCTCTCCGGCTGGCCGATGATGCCGCCGAGGTCGAACTGGTTGAACTGGTTGAGATAGGCGCCGCAATTGGCGCTCTGGAAATCGAGGTCGACCAGACAAGTGGAAGCCGCCCGCTCTTTCGACTTCGATGACAGGAACTCGGCCGCCGACAAAGCGAGCGTCGTCGCGCCGGCGCCGCCGCTCGCACTGATGAAGGTGATGATACGGCTTTTGGTTCCCTGGTTGCCGGTGTCGTGGAAGGTCACCGCATTGAGCAGTTCCTTGCCGTCGAGCGGCTTGTGCAGCCAGTCCGAAGCGTTCATGCGCACCAGCACTCGCGTCTGCTCCGACGACAGTTCGTCCGAGACCGCGATAAGCGGCACGGTTGCCCAAAGGGCGCGCGCCTCGACGATGCCCGGCCTGCCGAGCAACTCGCCATTGCCGAGGTCGAGGATGACGATGCCGGGGCGCGTGTCCGCGGGCGGCCCTTTAAGGAAGTCGCCGGTCTCGGAAACCCTGACGTCGTAGATCGCCAGCGCATCAAGGCGCGTCGCCACATCGCGTTTGAAATTCGCATCCGACGAGAACAGCGCCACCTGCTTTCGCTTGGTCGGTGTAACCTTGGTGTTGATGGCGTTCATGGTGTCCACGTGCTCTTCATGTCTTCGCCCGTGACCGTGCTCAGCATGGAGGGCATGGTGATGTTTCCGAATCCGAGCAGTCCGGCCAGGAAGAAGAATTGGAAGGGATGATTTTTGATGCTTACGGTGATCGTCGGCACCGGCCCGCTGGGCCGCGTCCAGTAGCCAAGGCCGGAGGCGGCGTATTCGATCCGCACCTCTGACTTTTCCAGCATCGGCAGAAAGTCATGCATTCCGGCACGGTTGGCGGTGCCGTCATAGATCGCGTCGAACGCGACCTGGCTCGCGTTGACGGGGTTGCACAAGCCGCCTCCGATACTGCAGCAAGCGACACCTGCTGTGCTCGCAGCGCAGACATAGTCATACGTGCCGGCCGGGACCGCGGTGCCGACCTTGGTGATATCGCTCTGCGTCAGCGTCTCAGATGGAAGCCCGATGGCGACAGGAGTAAAAATCTGCGCGAGTCTTGCGCCGGCTTGCACAGCTTTGTTTCCAGCGTTCCATTGGTAAAAGGCGTAGCCGAAATCGACGAAACCGAGCAGAAGCGTCAACAGCAATGGCAGGGCGATGGCCATTTCGACCATCGTAGCGCCAGACTGCTCAGCGCAGAACCTTCGGTCTTTCATCACCATCCGAAGACGCGCTCCTGATGCGATACTTTGATGTCGATGCTTCCAAAGCCCAGATAATCCCAGAACACCATGCCGTTGTATGGCAAAGTGGTGCTGACCAGCACAACATCAACGTTGGCGCTATTACTTAGATAAAGTATGTTGCCACTGCCATCGGTCGCAGGAGTGGATGTCTTGGTGATCAAAACTGTCGGTGGAAGCCAGCCAGCTACTCTTGCGCTGCCGCCAACGACCGCGCCATTGGCAGCAAGGTTTTGGGCCTGACCCTTGCAAGTAGTCTCCCAATCGCTACTGCAGCGCGCCATGTAGCGGGCTGCATCCTCAACGCCTGCTGCAAGGAGCAGGCGCGTGTTCAAAACGTTGGAGAACTCGAACACACCGGCCGACAACAGCAAGACGAGTGGTACGGTGATCGCGACTTCCACCAAGGCGGCGCCCCTTTCGTCGCCTTGGAACCGCCGGATGATTTGGCCAAGCTTGGTCATGTCGGCTCTACCGATACAACTGGGCTTCATTGCGGAATGCTTTGTCGACAAGGGTGTTGTTGGCGAAGCCGCCATCGACGTCGACGATCTCCAGGCTGATAGGTTTTTCGGCGCCGGTACTTTCCGGATTGTCCTCGTCGTTGGGATTCACCTTCTGGATCGGGTTGTTTAGGAAGACGCTGGCATAGCCATCCGGCCGGACTGCGGTGTGCCCGTTCAGCTTCGCCTGGTTCGCCTTGCAATCGATGATGGCCATGTTCATCAGCCGGCGGCTCGGATCTGCCTTGGTGAGGTCTCCCTTGTAGCAGGAAGGCGTTCCCACTTCGTTTGAAGGCCCTTTCGACTTGTCGGCCACGATCCCGGCAGTGATTTCATACATGTAGACGTCATACCTGGACGCGGGAACGCTACGCTTGAGCGGGTCAGTCTTCGCCGGGAGGTTCGGATAGGCAGCGTTCTTGTGGTTGGCGGCCCAGTAGGCAGTCCAGAACGAATTCGCTGCGATCGGCAGCGTCATGCCCTTAGCCGAGTCATAGCCGCTGCCAACCGGCAGAGGCACTGCGGAACCATCTGTCGCGACATCAAACTTGTTGCAATTGCTGTTCTTGCTGGCTCCCTTGCGTACATTGCTCGCCGGGCGGTAGCCAAGGTCTTTGTTATTTTTCAAAGATCCCTGATAGAGATCGAAGCGGACGTTAAGGCCAGTGTTGACCTGTCCCAAGGTGACGCCGGTTTTGGAAGTCAGCGAAGTGCGACTGTAGCAGGTACCTGCGGATCCCCTGGCCATTCCGTCCTGTACCGACGTCAAACCGTTGTCCAGCAGGCCAAAGTTGCCTGGGCCGGGGTTGCTGTCGACTTTGAGAATACGAAATTCACGGCTGTAAGTATCGCCCGATGCAAAGGCCTGTTGGATCGTCTTACTAGTCAACGGGTCGGACGTCTCGAACGGGTTGCACATGAAGATCGGCACGGTTTCGCAGATCGACTGAACGAACCCGGCCACGGCCTGTGGCTGGATATCGATGGTGTCCTTGCTGCCGATAAAGCTGGCGGGGAAGATCGTTTCAAAGGCACCGGCGCCATCGGCAAGTCCGGAAGCGTTCACCGTCACCAGGGAAAATGATACGGCCTTGGGATCGGTGCTTGCCCAGTTGACGCCATTCGCGTCAACGCCGTCGGCGCCCAATGCTATGCTGTCGCTCGCGGGTATACCGGTCAGGTAGGTAATGGTCACGTCAGACAAAGCAAGTGTGTGATCGCCTGACGTCGAAAACTTGGTCGTCTGGCTGGTCAGAAGGGTCGTTTTCGCCAGATTGGCTCGGGTGATCGAATCCGATTTTCCATCAAGTTCCGCGGCTGTCGCAAGCGCAAGCGCATCGACACCCTTCTGCAGATCGTTATGCAGCCCGTTGGCCCGGCTCATATCGATGGCAAGCAACGCGAAGCCGATAAGCACAGGCAACATAATCGCTACAAGGATCATCGCTATGCCGCGTTGATCGTTCCAGAACGCCCTAATGGTCCCCAACATGACCTTACTCTCTGCTTCCTTGCACCAGGCCCCTCGCTCACCCGGCGCATTGCGACCGCATCCTTCTGTTCAATTCGCTCCGTTGTTCACCGCCCCGCCGACATTGACCGTTATCGCAGGCGGTGGCGGTGGTGGCGGTGGAAATTTGTAGCCTTGGGCAACAGCGGCAGCCCGCCTGCCGTCGCCTTCGATATGTGTGTTCTTCGAGTTTGGGTTGAACGGATCGACCGTCTGCGCCAGCGAATTATATTTCTGTGTGTCGCCGGCGGCCAGGGTCACCGAATCGTAATGGTTCAGATAGTCGGCGGCGCAGCTTGACAGCGCGCCGGCACACAAGAGGAGGATCAGGACGCTATTTCTTGACATAGAGCATCTTGTCCTTCGATTTGAAGTCCAGCATGTGGCCATAGGGTCCGGTCACGCCGTCGCCCGTTTCGTATTTGCGGATCATATCCTTGTTAACCTCCAGCTGACCGAGCACGAAGAATTCCGGATCGTTGGCCGGCCGTGTCTTGTCGAACGGGGTTGCCAGTTGTTCGCCGGGTTTCACCGGCCGCACGACGTGCGGCGTGACGATGACGACCAGTTCGGTCTCTTCCTTCTGGTTGCTCGAATTTCGGAACAGTGTCCCGATGACCGGCACCTGACCGAGCCATGGGACCTGGTTCTGCAGCTTGGTGGTCTTGCTGGACAACAACCCGCCGACCGCGAAGCTCTGGCCGTCGCGCAATTCGACGACGGTATCAAGCTTGCGGTTGGTGAAGATCGGGTCGCCGGCAGTGGTGAAGCCGGTGAGGTCGCTCACTTCCGGCGCCAGCTTCATATGGATCTTGCCGTCGTCGAGTACGACCGGCGTGAACAGCAGATTGACGCCGAATTGCTTGTACGTGATGGTTATCTGGCCATCGGTGCCGATAACACGGATGGGCACTTCGCCGCCGGCATTGAAGCTGGCCGGCTCGCCCGAAAGCGTCGTAAGGTTGGGCTCAGCCAGCGTGCGTACCACACCCTTGGCCTCGAGTGCTTCGATAATCAGGTCGACCTTGATGTTGCTGTCGATAACCCGGGTGATCAAAGCCGCAAATGGATTGCTGCCCGACAAGAGGCCGCTGAGCAGATCGCCCGGGCCCAGCACCACGCCATCTTCGTCGGCGGCTGCAACACCCGTGCCCGTACGGGTTGTGCCGCTGCGATTCGTGCTCCTTATTGAAACACCAAGATCCCTACCGGCATTACGCTTGGCCTCAAGCACGCGGACCTCGAGATTGACCTGCTGGCTGTCGTCGACAATGACGGAATTTATAATGGCGTCGGGGCCATACTGCTGCGCCACTTCCAGGATTGACGCCAGCGTGGCTCCATCCTTGACGTGACCGCCGAGCCTGACCTTGCCGTTAATCGAACCGATCTCGATNTCGATGCGCGCCCGAGGCGCCACCTGACGGATCGCCTGCGCCATGTCGCTGACGTCGACACCGACTTCGATCTGGATGACGCCGAGCGAGCGCTTTTCCGGAGAGAAAAGATTGACGGTGGTGGTGCCGGCGCCTTTCCCGATGATATAAAGCGTCCGGTCGGTCATCGGCTGGGCATCGGCGATCTTCTCGTCGCCGACAACGATATCGCCGAGATTGGCGCTCACCTGGAGGGTCACCGACTGCGACATGGGCAGGAAGATGCGATGGACACTCGGGTTCGATACGTCGATGAAGCGGTCGGCTGCTTCAGCCCCAAGGTTCGACGCCAGCAGCGCAGCCAAACATGACAGCACGGCCGCCGCTACCCTCATCCAAATCCCCTGCATCCCCATCTCCCAAACTGCTGCCGCCGGCAGCCCCCGCTTCGCCGCGTCCTTTTATGGTTGTCGCGGCACGTCATAGGATTCGAGCTTCACACCGCGAAACACGCCCACTGTAACATTCTTCGGCGGTGCCGGCTCCACATACTTGATAACTTCCTTGACGACTTCTTTTGATGCGGGTGCCGTCACCACGGCTGGAACCGGCTTGACCTTGCTCAACTCGTCGAGCTGGCTTCCCACCCTGTCCACGGCCTTTTCCAATCCGGCGATCTTGTCATCCGCGCGCTGACGTTCGGCTGCGGCTGCGGCGTCGGCTGCGGCCTGTTTGTCCAGTTCGGCCTGCCTCTTTGCGACATCATCCGGCGTCTCGCCGGTCAGGTCGGAAAGCGTGACGCGTTCGGTGGTTTCGCCTTTGCCGGCGGCCGCCTGGCGCAATGCAAGAGACAACTGCCCCGCGCCGGCGGCCAGCGTCAGTTTCTGCGCGTCCTTTGTGCTGGCTTCGAGAGTCACCGACTTAACCACCGTCGGGTTGTCCTTGCTCACGTCAGCGACCTGGTCGACGGCGAGCACCTTCATGCTCTGCAGCAGAACGTCGACAAAACTCTTGTCGGCACCGTCATCGCCGCGCTCCGTGCGTGTCAGCAAGATATCGACCCGGTCGCCTGGGAAGACGAAACCGGCGACGCCGAGAACGTCATTGACCCTGATGGAAACGGCCTTCATGCCTTCACCAAGCACCGCCGAAAGTGTTGCGCGTTGGCCAGGGCCGGTGATCTTGCTAGCAAGCACCGGCTCGTTGGCGCTGATAGCCTGCAGCGCCTGCCGCGTGCCGTTGCCGGCCATCGCGTCCTTGGTTGTCTTGAACGCGCCTGCCGGTATTGCGCCCGCCGGCCACGGGATCTCGCGCAGCTTGTCGGCACCCAGCGTGTCGCCGAATTTCAGCGGCATTGCCGCAACGACGACAGTACTGATCTGCGCTCCGTTGGATGCCGCCATCGCGGTGCGCTGGTTCGCCAGCCAAATATTGGCAAGCACGACCGCAAGTACGCCGAACACGCCGGCGAGGACAATCATGATAAGAGTATTGGCGCGCATCTCTCCACCCCCAAATCGCCCCCAGGACGATGCAAGTTTCTTCCTGATGCAGAAAAAACCGGGTCGAGATCGATCCCGACCCGGGAGTTCACTTCATATCACGGCGTAGGATCGCAAGCGCCAGTGCCGGTGCCGAGGGCGTCAACGCCCTTGCCGTCGAGATTGGCGCAAAGGCCTGTAAACTGATCACCGACCCAGCCGCCGATGGCCAGGATCGCCAGCAGCGAGGCCGCAGCGATAATGCCGACCAAGATAGAATATTCGACCATAGCAGCGCCGTTTTCATCGTCGCGGAACTGCCGGGTCATCGTCATGAGCTTCTTCATGTCAATTTCTCCCCTTTGGAGTTGAACCCGACGAGACAGAGCCAAGGATGAACTCCATACCCAAGCATCCCCCGTCACCTCAATCCTAAGGCTCGCGAAAAAGCAGAGTCAAACGGGATTAACAATTCCTTAACCTTCCAATACCTATGCTCGCGAGTTCAAGGGCGACTTGAATCCTTACAAGAGCTTGATTCTGCTGATTTTTCAATCCTCCTTAACCATTCGTTCACAATTTGGCAGCAGCCAAGGCAAAACGATAGCAGTATTAGCAAACCTGCATATTCCTTTATATCTAAGGGTTTACGGAGATTTTTCGCCCGCATCTCATTTGTTGCGGCATGAAAGGTTCCGTGAGGTGGACGTTGGGGTAGAGGGTTAAGCGGGCGGATCGAAATAAAACGACATTTTTCTGGCGTCCTCCTTAACTATGTTGAAAGCATTGGCCTCAGGTGAGACCCTCCAGCGCTTGTGCCTCGCTTGGTTAACGTTTAGTTTCCGCTAATAAGGGACTAGCGGGGGTATAAGGGATTATGCTGGGGCGGTTTATCAAGGGACCAAGCGAGCAGCAGGTCGCGACAAGAGCCGAGCAGCCGGCGGTGCTGCATGTCGCTCCGGCCCTTTCGCCGGCCGCTGATATTGAATCGCGCGGCGACGATTTCCTGACTCTCAAGGTCGAGCTTCATCGGCACCTGATCGATCGCTTCAATCTGACTGCCCTTGAAAATGCCTCCAAGGATGAAATCCTCAATGAGATCCGGCCGATCGTGCGTGAGTTCGTTCGCGGTCGAAACGTGCCGCTGAATGCCCGCGAGCTCGATCAACTGACCATCGACACGGCCGACGAGATGCTGGGGCTCGGTCCGATCGAGCCGCTGCTCAAGGACGATTCCATCACGGATATAATGATCAATACACACAAGCGTGTCTTCATCGAGCGGCGCGGCATGATCGAAGAGACGGCAATCCGATTTCGTGACGAGGCGCATCTGCTGCGCGTCATCAACAAGATCGTCTCCAATATCGGCCGCCGGGTCGATGAATCGTCGCCAATGGTTGACGCGCGCCTGGACGACGGCTCGCGCGTCAACATCGCGGTGCGGCCGATCTCGGTAGACGGTCCGCTGGTTTCAATCCGCAAATTCTCGAAGAATCCGTATTCGCTCGAACGACTGATGACGCTCAATTCAATCAAGCAGCCGATGATCGATCTGCTGCGGATTGCCGTTCAGGCGCGCAAGTCGATTCTGGTTTCGGGTGGCACCGGCAGCGGCAAGACGACGTTGCTTAACGCGCTGTCGAGCTACATTCCTTCCAGGGAACGCCTGATCACCATCGAGGACGCGGCGGAACTGCAATTGCAGCAACCGCATGTCGGGCGACTGGAAACCCGCCCGCCCAGTGTCGAGGGCAAGGGCGAGGTGCGCCAGCGCGAATTGGTCAAGAACGCGCTGCGCATGCGGCCCGATCGCATCATCGTCGGCGAGGTTCGTGGCGAGGAGGCCTTCGACATGCTGCAGGCGATGAACACCGGCCATGAAGGGTCGATGACCACTATTCACGCAAACACCCCGCGCGACGCGATATCGCGTCTGGAGCAGATGGTCGGCATGGCCGGCATGCCGATGACGCACGATTCCATTCGAGCGCAGATTGCTTCGGCCATCGACATTATCGTGCAGACGCAACGGCTCGCCGATGGAGGCAGGCGCGTAACGTCGATTTCCGAGATTACCGGCATGGAAGGCAATATCGTGCAGCTGCAGGAAATCTATCAATTCGTCCGCCGCGAGGTCGCGGCCGATGGCAAGATCATAGGTGATTTTCGCGCCACTGGCGTCCGGCCCCGGTTTGCAGCGGAAGCAGCGACGCTCGGCCATCATTTCACCAAGGACGCCTTCAATCCGCAGGTCGCCCTCTGATGCTGACCGGTCAGGGGCTGCTTTACTTCATCTATGTGCTTGCGGCGGCGTCGGTCATTCTCGCCGGCGAGGCTCTGTATCTTTCCTTTGCCGGTCGCCGTGCGGCAGCCGGGGCGATCAATCGTCGGTTGAAGAGATTGTCAGATGAAATTCCGGCTGAGCGGACTTTGCAAAACTTGCTGCGCGAGCGGGGACTGACGGAATCGGGGGACTTTCTTTTTGGCCTGGTAGGGCTGAATAGGCTCTATACCCAGTCCGGCATTACCGGAAATCCGCTGACATTCGGCGGGATGTTCGTCTGCGCTTCCTTGGCATTGGCGCTGCTGCTGTCATTCGTCTTGGGAAAGTCGTTCTTGCTCGCACTCGTCGTTTTTCTTGTTGTCGGGTTTGCGCTGCCCCTTCTCGTGCTTCGCCGGGCCCGCAGCAAGCGAATCCAGAAATTTGCGAAGCAACTCCCGAATGCACTCGACATGATCGTACGCTCGCTGCGCGCTGGACATCCGGCCTCAGTGGCAATTGGCCTTGTGGCGCGGGAAATGCCCGACCCCCTGGGAACCGAATTCGGAATCGTGTCCGACGAGATCACCTTTGGGCTCAGCATGGAACAGGCCGTGCGAAAACTGTCTCAGCGGGTAGGATTCGAGGGCCTCCACCTGCTTTCGATAGCGCTGTCAATTCAATCCAAGACCGGCGGCAATCTCACCGAAATACTGGCAAATCTCTCATCCGTGCTGCGTGAACGGCAAAAACTACGGATGAAAATCAGAGCGCTTTCGTCCGAGGGGCGAGTCTCGGCCTGGATCATCTCATTGTTTCCAATTGTGATGTTCTTGATCCTTCAGGTTACGGCTCCGTCTTATTATGGCAAAGTATGGCACGACCCGCTGATTGTCCCTGTTTTTGTTGGGTTTGGAGTGTGGGCCCTGTTGGGCGACTTCATCATGTATCGAATGGTCAATTTCGACTTCTGAGGAGCGAGCCATTAACCTGCTTTCCAACCCCAGCGACTTGGGCTTCATGGTCTCCATCGCCGTTTTCGTGGCGGCGGTGGCGCTTTTCCTGTTTGGCGCGCTTGTCTTCTTGCCGGCCCTGCAGACGCGAAAACTGGTCACGCAAAGCCTTGTAGGCGAAGGTGTGGTCGACGCCCGCTCGCTCGCGGGTCAGGAAGAACTGGCCAGGATTGCGGCGCAGCGACCTGTCGACGCATATTTTCGAACAATGGAAAAGGAGCGGCAGGAGCCCAGCGCGCTTGAAGCGAAGCTGTTTCGCGCCGGCTTCTATCAAGCGAGCGCTCCGTTGCTTTATACCCTGTCGCGGCTCGGCGCCGTGTGTGTCGGATTTTTGGCTGCCTACGCAATCCTGCCCCGGGTGTTGCCACCGCATTTACCCGGTTTCGTGGCTCTAGCCGGCTCCGCCTTGTTGGGGCTGGGGTGCATAGTGATCCCAGCCATTCTGCTCGATCGCTTCGAGAATGCTCAGAAGGAAACCTATCGTCGCGGGTTTCCAGATTTCATGGACATGATGATCACCTGCGCGGACGCCGGCATGAGCTTGGAAGCAGGGGTCGAGCGGGTCGGCGCGGAACTTGCCGCCACGCACAAATGGCTGGGTATTCAGTTGTCGATCATGAATCTGCAGCTGCGCGCCGGCAAGCCGTTGCGGGATGCGCTGCGCGAGCTCGCGGAACGCATCGGGCTTGAAGAGGCACGGGCTCTAGCCGTGCTGTTTAGGCAATCGGAAGAGCTTGGCACAAGCCTGACGGAGGCGCTGCGCGTCTACAGTGACGAAATGCGAGGCCAGAGAATCCTGACGGCAGAGGAGAAGGCCAACTCCTTGCCCGTCAAAATGATGATTCCGTTAGGGTTGTGCATCTTTCCTGTCGTGCTGATGGTCATCATGCTGCCGGTGATCATTCGCATGAAGGGCATTTTCTTCTAGTTGCGCATATGCTTTGGTCCTAATATGGGTCGGGGGACTCACGGGGAGATTGTATGAAAAGGCCAATTGCAGTCGTGGCCTGCCTGTTCATGGCGGCACTCGTCGGCTGCCAGACGAACGGGGCGGTCACCACCGACGGTGTCGTTCGCACCAACGAGCCTTCAAAAGGCGATGTGACTTCGTTTGGTGATGCGTTCGACGGACTGAAGACTGTCGGTGACGTCGAATATTATGCCTCGGACCAGGCCGTTGCCGAGGCCAAGAACCAGTTCCGGGCGGAAAATTACGGCAATGCCGGAGCGCTGTTCTACAAGGCGACGCAACTGGCACCCAGCGATGGTGGCGCATGGATGGGCCTGGCCGCCTGCAGCGACCGCATCCACCGCTTCGACCTCGCCGACCGAGCCTACGCCCGAGCCTTCAAACTGGTTGGCGCGTCGCCCGAATATTACAACAATGTCGGCTATTCCTACCTGCTGCGCGGCAAGCTGCAGGACGCACGTGCGAATTTCCTCAAGGCCTATGAACTGGCGCCCAACGATCCGACCGTGGTCAACAATCTGAAGCTTCTGTCGTCCAGTGTGAAGAACGTCGAGCGGCAGTAGCATGCTGTTTTTTGGATCGGTACTGCTCAAGGCGCTCACCGTCCCGCTGCTCGCAAGAGTCGCCTGGCTCGATTTTACTACCCAGAAGATAGCCAATCGCGATGTACTGCTGCTGCTTGGCCTGGGCTTGGGGTCGCTTGCGCTTTTCTCGCTCTATTCGAGATCATGGTTTGGAATGGGGCTGAGCGCGGTTGCCGGGCTTCTGCTTTTTGTCATGCTTTTCCCGTTCTGGGGCCTGCGAAAGATCGGCGCCGGCGACGTCAAGCTGATGGCGGTTACGCCGTTCCTGATCGGCGGCGGCAATCTCGCCATGTTTTCAGTGTTGTTGCTGATCCTCGCCCTCGCCACCGCGGCGATCGTGAGAAACCCGCTTATGCTGCCGGCAGGCGCCTTCCGGCTCTTTGTCCAGCACTTGGACCGCAAGGGCGTCGTGCCGTTTGGCGTGCCGATTTCGGTCGCGGCAATCTGCACGATCGCGTTTGTGATCTACAAAAGTCTGGTGCTGGCGAGCAGCTCCGGAATCCTGGATCAGCTTAATTGAACCTCGGCAGTCCGCTCTGCTGCACGAAGCGCGCGCCGACGTAACCTTTGCTTAATGCCGAACTGGCAGTCTATCTGCCTATTGAGGGTGGGCTATGATACAGGATTACCGGTCGACAGTAGCCTGGTTGGCGGCTGGATTGATTGTTGGTGCCGTGGCGTTCCCGTTTGCGGCTGTTGTCAACAGACCGGCGACACTAACAATTATCAGCGCCGAACCGCCACCGCTCCCAATCATCAAAAAGACGTTCGTCCGAAAATGGCGCCGTACATAGGCGATCACTGGTGCCTGTCCCCAATACCGCGTACCGTCTGCAGCCAGACCGGATTGGACGGATCGCGCTCGATCTTGCGGCGCAGGCGGTTGATCTGGACGTCGATGGTGCGCTCGCCGACTTCCGAATCGTCACCGGCGAGTTCATAACGCGGCAATGGTTTCGCCGACCCGTGCGGCGAAGACCGCCAGGATCTCTTGCTAGCGGCCGCGCGCCCGCCGCCCCGCCTCAGTTCGCGCCTGCACAGCGTGCCATGCGTTCCCCAGCGCTCCTAACGACATTGGCACGATCATCGAAGGTTGCTTTAATGGCAGGTTCCAGATCGAAAAAAGGAAGAGAAGAAGAATCTGTGCGCTTTCTGCACACAGTCTCCCAAACTATCTGCTTTTGCAGGAGTCGCCTGGTGATGATCTGCCTCGGGAGCCGGCGATCGGCGCGGAGGCGACCATTCCTGGCAAAAAAATTTCCGGCTTCGCATGACCTTCCGCCGCAACACGGACAAGACGCTGCCGGCAAGGGGCTGAGCAATAAAAAGCCCGCCACCGTGAGGCAGCGGGTTCTCTTTCGGAAATGATGAGCTGCCTTTTACGGCCGGCCTTCATCGGGCGGGGTTGCGGATGCCTCTGGCCGGACATTCGACGTCATTGAAGCGAGGCACTCCTCCAGACGTTCCAGCCGCGCCTTCTGGCATCGCAGTGTGTGCGCGACGTCATGCAGCCTGGATTTACCCTGAGAGTTGGCGGCAGCGATCAAGTCTATTTGGAGCCGACTGATCTCGCTCCGCAGATCGCGAGCGTCAGCTTCCATCAGACCCCTGATCCATCCAGCCCCGCGCATTCCAGCACACCATCCACCGAGACCTGCGTCGCACGATAGCAGCGAGTTTGCTAACAACCATGCCATGAACCTTCTCGAATTTTATGCATTGCTAATATATAAAAAGCCCGCCACCGTCAGGCATCCGGGCAGTTTTTGCCCCGTCGGATCGGACTGTGAGGTTTGTCACAGACGCATCGACGTATCGGCGTAGGCTACGTGCAGTTTCCTGCAGGGGTAAAGGGAGTGGTCCCGATGCTTGTGAACCTTCCTATGCTTGTGAATCTTCCTCTTGTCGCAGTTGGTCCCCTTGCCGATTGGGTCCGTCATCGAGCCGAGCAGAACGCGCTGTTGAAGGCAACGGACGAGTTGAGCGCGTCACCAGACGACATGCTCAGCGACATCGGGATTTCCCGTGACGACATCACGACGTTTGCGTTCCGCAGCCCGGCGTCGAGACGTTGGGGCTGAGCAACAAAAAAGCCCGCCACCGTGAGGCTGCGAGCCAAATTATTCGAGAAGCAAACTGGATCGTTCCAGGTTCTGTAGCGCGGGAAGCGCGGCCGGTAGCCGAACACCCGGCCGAGGATGCGAATGCAAGAAGATGGCCCTCGTCCGCACACCAGGGAATCGAGAAGGAACGTCTCGTGCAGACTTCCCTTGGCGGCAAAGCGGCCCCCATAGCCTCGCCCGTGATTGTTGCACCAGCTCATGGTTTGCGGATGACCGCCTCCAAACATGGCGACCACAACGCACCCGTCCTCCAGTTCCGCGTCTGGATCAATGATAGGGCTTTCAGCCCGAAGCTCGGGGTAGGTGTCTGTCACCGCAAACACGTTGTAGGCCCACTTGCTGGCGGCACTGCGAGGCAAAACTGCTGCCCCAGGGTCACGTGACCGTGCCGAGACGATCGCGGGCTATCAGATGCCGTCGACGTTCTCTTGAGCCGCGACCGAAATTCGACTAGTCGAGTCAGCCGCTTCCGATGATCGCCAGTATATCAAGCAAACGACCAGCCCGGCGTACCCGACTTGCAGAACGATCAGCGCAAGGACCGCACAGCCGAGCGCGGTCCAAATTGAACCGGCTTCGATGTAGGTCCAGATCGCCACAATGATCGCAGTGGCAGACATGCCGACCAGGAACTGTGGAAAATACATTCCTCACGCATTTCATTAATTTAGCGATTGCACAATTAGCCGATTCTAAAATATCGCTGCAGCATGATGTCGCATCGGCTAGCACTACCCATCCACAGAAATGGTCGCTGCAGTCTTTGGGTGTGGGGCCGCACCGGCCACCGCGCGCGAAGATAGAGCCCCCGCGCTGCCTAGATATAGTCATATCAGCAATCACGCCATTAACCATGTAGGCGCTCCCAAGCCAAAACTCAGGGAATCCCTCTTGAAGGCTCAAACGAGAGGACAAGCTAATACCGTTGAGAGTCGCGGGCATGGACGACGGTATGGGCGAGCATCTTGGGGTTTTCGACCTTGACGCTTTGCGCAAGGCTTTCCTCGAGTTCGTAGAAGAGCATAAAACCACGGATCATCCTGAGTGGGGCGAACTCGCCAAGCTGTTCCTCGAAAATCAACGAGAGCGGCACCAAGAACCGGACCCTGCCCAGCCGGAGGGGTGAACGCACTAGCGCTGTGTGACCGGACCGGCGCAGAAGCCATGACCAGAACAAACCGGGGATTCACGGATTCGCGGTGTCGATTACATTTGCTCTGAGATGGCATTGGCGTGGCGCTGGCCGGTTAGGTAAGCGAGCCCCTTGTCAGGCAGTCCGGCATGTAGGACATGACCGGCACGTCGGGGAAGCCTCAGGCTCAGTCCACCCTTTCGGCGACACGACGATTCACTTCGATAATCAATTCGAAGACGCTTTCAAGCTCGCCGTTGATCTCGTCGGCAGGAATCCCGGCCTTCTCGGCAGCTGTCATCAACTGGTCTTTCAAGTCGCCAACCGAGATGGGGTCTCCCCGCGCCACAATGGGCAGTTGTTGGCTACCCACTTATCGAGAAACCTCAGGCCACGGACGCTCATTTGTTAGCAACCTCTCATCCTTGACACTGCACCCGCCCGCGGCCGGGTGACACCCGATCGCATAAGCGTGACGATTCCCTCCTATGACTTCCCGCATGCGGTTGTCGATTCGACTTCGAAGGCCGTGATCGGCCAGATATGGAATTAGTCGGCCCGGTCACGCGCATCGGCGACAAGGTAACCGTCAGCCTGCGGCCACTGGTGACTGTCGACGCCGAGCACGTGCGCGTTGTTGAGAGCCATGTGGGGTCGCCACGGCGAAAAAAGCCGATTGTTAACAAAGCCTAACGGCGCTGCTTGAGGAGATCAAAGGCCTCGTCGCAGGGGCAGCCGCCGGAAAGAATGGGATTCGGGCCGCTTTGGATTATAATGCGGTTCCCGAGCCAGCACGGCGACAAGTACCGAGCAGTCGAGTTCCTCGTTGAACGAAAAGTGCGGGTCGGCCTCTGGCAAGATCTGAGCCAAGCGTAGCGATTTCAACCTGGCTGTCTTGGCGGCACGTTCTGTGCATTCAACCTCATTGATCGCTTTCGCGGACCGCACTGCACCTCGGCGTTCTCCCAGCCAACACATTTCCTGGTAGCCTCATTCTCACTTCCCCCCAACGCAAATTTCTACATTCGGATGAACCATGTCGCCCTTCATTCTGATGAAGCCCAAGCTGAAGCAGCGGACCAGATGGCCCGCGATTGTGGGCTCGCACCGCCCGGCGAGGTGACGCGAGCCCGGCCGAGTCTTGCGGGACCCTGGACAGGGACAGCACCGAGTGGCTGGTGTCGGCGCTCCTCGAGTTCCTCATGGAAGGCAAACACCCAGAAACACCAAAGATGACTGTTGAACCGGCCGCTGGCGCCGCCAGAGGCCGCGACCAAGTTCTAACCGCCATTTTTGAAGGCATAGCAGCAGCCTATCAAGCCAACGCTCTATGAAAACAATGATCCTTTGGACAATTGCGCGACCTTTGCAGAGACGGCACTAGCGTCGCTGGAGTCGACTGGCTTCAGAGTGGTGCGTTAAGCCACCTTTGCTGCCTGCACGGTTTCGGGTGAACCGTGCAGGTTGCCCAATGGGGCGACAGTGGAACAAACTGAGGATTCACATTCCCGGAGTTCCGATTTGGAATCATTCCATGGAAACGGTGTTCGATGATATCGCCAATGCCCTCAGAGAGCCCCGCTCAGACGTGTGGCGCCCAGTCCGCGCCTTCGCCCTCGATCTTGCCGCCAAGCTGTTCCTTGGCCTCGCTGTCGGCCTAGGCGTTTGCTTTGGAATGGCGCTGGCTGGTTAGCTATCTCGCTGCGGCCGACTGAAGTGCGACAGCTGCAAAATCTGCCGTTGAGTTTCCCGAAAACGTAGCAGTCTCTGATTCAGCGGAGGTCGAACTTGTTGATGCATGGATGCCAAGGAAATCCTTTCCACAAAGGGCACTAAAATCTTCGGTGACATTGCTCATGGACCCGGAGGTGGTGCCGGAAGCGATGAGCGAGATAAAAGCGATGCCATCGGCTGGAATGGTGATGGTAATCCTGTCGCCGCTTTCTGCAGCTATCGCGGCAGGTATCTCAGAAGCTCCAACCACTCTGTAAATCTGCGCCGTGACAGACGGGTTGCCGCCATCAAAAGTGAACCCGATGTCGGTCGACGTTGTGTTTTCCAATATGTCGCCGCTGCCGGCTGATATGAACCAGATCTCGGAATTGGCGCTTGAGGGCACATCATGACTGCGCACCAGGCGCCTTGCCCGAAGGTCGCCGACAGTTACGGTATCTAGCGTCCGCAACTCCCCGAAAAACTTCCATGAGACTTCGAGCCAGATATCCCTACCGGTAGCAACAGCACCAAGGTTTTTCGAGGGCGCCTTAACCGTGGGGCCAGGGACGAGCCCCCCAGTATTAAAGGCCGAGACAGCCGAGACCATGATCGGTGACGAGCGCTGTAAATTCTGAAAGCCAATGATCGCCGCCGTGATCGCCAACGCCGCCAGGACAAGGGCAATCGCTATCCAAACAACTGACCGGCGTCGATTTCGCATCGTTGCCCCAACCCTAGGGGAAATATCAACGTATTAGCAACTGCTTGTATTTCTCGTGAACCAGGATCATTCTTGCCGCACGGAGGCCACCAGTAACGATGGAAAAGGGGAACGTCATGGAATCCGTTTGCTACGCCCAAAGCTCGATCTGTTTGCTGTCGCTCTTAGTCAACACCACGATGGCGCTTATTGTTTTGACGCCATTCGCAGCGACGCGCCTGCTGGTGTTGAGGATGCGCGCGGACTCGGGCCGAAACCTTCAACTCGCCTAAGCGCCGTGGGCAAACCACGTTACCGAGGCGCAGATCATGCGATTAGTTCTGTTGATCCTTGCCGCCGTGTTCTACATCTGGGACAACGTTGGCGAACGCGCCACCGACGAGATCCGCACTCATCTACAACGCCCGCAGCGGCTAAGGGCTTCGGTGCAGTCGTATTCCTTCCAGACCTTACCCTGAAACATCTGCTGCGCAAAATGCCTCTTAGAATCGCTTGGACCCTTGCTGGCGGCCGCGGCTCGTTCGCGGCACATCAAGGACATGTTGGGGACCTGCCAGCCGCCTGGAGAGAAGCGGATGCGCGGCGCCGGCAAGGCCGCATCGACGTGTGCAGGAAGGGATGAGCGCAAAACCGACATTGGCAGGAAAACCCGGGTAAATGCCGAGGCAAGACCGGATCTGGATGGCATCGACTCCTTCGAGGATATGGGCCTGCTTCGGCTAATCCAATCCCTTAGCGTATAAAGCATGCGATATGGACCTGTCGGATTGTTTGTATTCAAACGTCTATTGCAACGCAATATCGTCGGCAAAGAACGTCCGAATGGGGCTGTCGGCGGCTCCGTCGTGGGAACGAAAAAGAAGAGAAGCAGGACTTCCGTGTGCGATTTCTGCACGGTCTCCCGCAACGTCTGATATTACTTATCTATCCGCTCCATCCATCATGGGTGCAATTCGATCGAGCCTCACGGCTCCGATTGTGGAAGAGCAGGCCATCCGATTTCTGTCCAGCCATATCCGTCGTCACTACTACCCTCCTTCCTGCCTTCCCTTTTCGTGCACAGACGTCAGTCATAGCCGTGCTACTGCATGATCAACGTTCGGGAGCGTGCCCGCCCTTCCCTGCCCCACAATTCGAGGCCGATGTTGCCAAATATCTCGGAGACGGCGTGCTTGCCTATTTCGGGTGGCCGATGGCTTACGAGGATCACGCAGAGCGTTCCATTCGGGCTGCCTCCAGGCCCTCGCCGCAGTCGAGGCCATCCAATCGCCCGACGGCGAGCAACCGAAGGCGCGTATTGGCATCGCATCGGGCCACGTGGTGGTCGGCGACATTGCGGGCAGCAGCGTGAACGAGCGCGCCTCAATCGCAGGGGACACACCCAATCTCGCGGCGCGCCTGCAAAGCGCTGCCGCTCCCGGTCAGATCGTCGTTGCCGACAGCACGCGTCGGCTCGCCGGGCAGTCCTTCGAGATCGAGAGCCTCGGTGAGCAGGAGTTGAAAGGCTTCAAATCGCCTATTGCCCTATTCGCGGTTCGTGGCGAGCGGGAGGTGGAAAGCCGGTTCGACGCAGCGCACGATCGCGCTTTGTCGAAGTTCGTCGGCCGAACCAGCGAAATCGGCATTCTGCTCGAGCGCTGGGAGTTGGCCGAAGCCGGCCAAGGCCAGGCGGTTTTCGTGTCGGGAGAAGCGGGCATCGGGAAGTCGCGCCTCGTGGATGCGCTCGAGGAACGGCTTTATGAGAGCCATCATGAGCTAATCCGGCTGCAGTGCTCCCCCTATCACATCACCTCAGCCTTCTACCCCATCATCCAACGCCTAAGCCGGCTTGCAGGCTTTTCATCCGCCGACAGCGAAGCCATGCGCGCTGAAAAATTTCGCGCGATTGTTCAACGTTACGGGGAACATCCCTCGGAGGTCGGACCGATCTACGCCGAGTTGCTCTCGCTCGACCTCGGCGGCGCGTTCAAACCGCTCGATCTCTCCGCCCAACATCGTAAGGAACTCAGCGTCCACACATTGGCGAACCGCGTTCTGCTCGCGGCGAAGATTGCGCCGGCCTGATCGTAGTGGTTGGCCGCCTGGTCACGCATCAGGTCGAAGGCATCGCGCCGTCGATCATGGTCTGGCCCTGGGCGGTGAGTGTCTCGAGTTCAACCGCCTTGATCTCGCTGCCATCCTGTTCGCGCTGCAGGCAGCGCTGGGCATGCTCGTTGTCGTCCAGTTGCCGCTCGATCCGGTGTACAGCTCGGTGGAAGACATTGGTGACGGACCAGAGCAGGTCATCGAGGTCGGGTTCGAGGCGCGTGTCGGCCAAGGTGGCGATGAGAGCGTCATAGATGTCGGCCACGGCTCCGGCCACGTGGTCGCCGCTGGGAAGCAGTCGCGGGTCGGGCTCGTCGGCATAGGGGCGCCAGCCATAGAGCTGGAGTTCGGTGAGGATGTGAGCGGTCGGAGAAGCTGCGTGGTGCGGTTCGGTGTCGTCGTGCTCGGCCATGGGATGCTCCCGTCGGTTTGACCGCGCCCCTCGCGGCCTTCATGGCGACGAGAGCCCGTGGGCGGGTTGGCCGGACACCCGAAGCGAAGCGGAGGGCCGGAGCGTAGCGAAGGATGGCGGCGGCCGGCTATTTTGCATCGCGATGGAAAGGCGTCGCACCCTATCGCTGGCTTTCGCCAGCAATCGCGCGCCGCCGGAGAATAGTCGGCCGCCGCCATTGCCTGGCCGGCGAGCTTGTGGGCTGATCGCCCTCTCGAAGGCCGGATCGCGGTTCTCTACCGCATCCAGGCAACGCCGCCGGCACCGTGCGCCGCCGCACGCTTCCCTGCCGGCTCAAGTAAACCGCTTCAGATAGCGGAGGCAGTCCTTGCGCATCAGTTGGTCCGCAATCGGGGCACGGAAGGCGGCAAGTCCGAAACGGCCGAGGTCTTAGTTGAAGTCCTCCATAGCCGGCGACAGCACGATTGCCTCGATTCCGGCGTCGGTCGCGCGCTCCATCAGGCTGTCTCTGGCACCGTCACCGGCCGGATCGTTGTCGCGGATGACGTAGAGCCGCCGCAGGTTCGGAGGGAACAGGATGGCGGCAAGATGGGCTGCCGAGAGTGCTGCAGCCATCGCCATGTCAGGCAAGGCGCATCTGAGCGACAGCGTCGTCTCGACCTTCGCCTGCCGCCATGACGCTGTCGGGTACGCCGAAGCGGACGCGTGACTCAGAAGGTCACCCATTGCCCGACGCGGCGTGTCGACGGGTGCCTTGCCGGCGCTGTCCCGTGCGAGCCAGGTGCGGTGCGCGCCGGTCAATCCGGCGTTTAACATCCGCTGAGTGTTTTCATTTTTAACGCAATCCCCGATTGGTAGACTCTCGCGATGCATCGGCAGCTACTGGCTCCGTCGGGCCGAGGGGGAGGCCGACGGGAGTAGCAACCATGCCCGTGCAGAAACAGGACTTTCGAACCAACAGGGCCGACTATGCAATTGCTGGCAAGAGCAGCGCGGATAGCGACCGCGATGAGTTGCTAGCAAGGAAAACGATGTCGCTCTGGCTCAGAGATAAGCGGTCAGCCAGATTGGCTGCAAACCCATCGGCTACCTTTCCCGGGCCGAAAGCCAGACCCCGCGGCTGAACAAGCGTTAGCCAACAACCTCACCCATAGGTAGGCCTCCGGTTGCGGTTGCGCGGCCGACCTTCGTGGCCTGGAATGAACATCAAGAACAAGGCCGGCGGTCGCGGCTGGCAGCCTTGCAACTAGGGCGCCGGCTTGCAGCGCCCATTAGGCGGAAATGCGAACGAAATAAGGGTCGTGCTGGGGCGCCGACAAGCGCGATCAAAACGAGCCTGATATGTAGAAACTTGCGCCTCCGATCGGCCGCTGGTGACTGTCGAAATCGAGCACGTTCGCTTGGTGGAGAGCCACGTTGCACCCAAGCGAAAACGCCGCTTGTCGACAAGGCCTAACTGAACGACCAACTGTCCGATCTCGGCCCGATTGCCGGCGAGCGATGCAACGCCGAGCCAGCCCACGTCGCGACCATGTCTATGCCTGCCCGATCTGCGGACAGCCGTCGATTAGCGTGAACCGGTTCAGCCAGAGACCGAAGCGACGTTTATCAAATTCCCGCGTAGGATGAAAAAACCCGCCGGCGCGAGCCAGCGGGCGTAAAATCTCATTAAAAGCTGACGAGGGGTTTGAATTCTCGTCACAGGACAACATTAGCTGAGGCTCAAATTGCATGCAACTACGCCTTCCGGCCTAAGACGGGCGCACCCCTCTCACTCTTAGGACTGCGACGCACACCGAATATCCCCATGGGGAATTGGTGGCCGGTCCCTTTCAATGCGTGGATTGAGGGGGCCGACACGGCGTCAGCGTTCCGCGACGACTTCAAGTCAAAGCGATGTCTGATCGCGGCAGGTGGCTTCTATGAATGGACGATATCGCCAGCCGACGGGAAGAAAGACCCTTGGCACATCTACCAGCCTGGCCACGCGCCTTTCTCGTTTGCAGGCATATGGGCTTACAAGTCCAATCTCGACATAACCAGCTGCACCATCATTACAGAGCCTGCCGCAGACCCGATGAAGCAGTTGCATGATCGACAGCCTCTCATTCTCGACCGGCATGCAATGACGCCTAGCTGGACCGGCGACGCCCAAGGTCAGCCTCAAGGACATTCTCAGCCACGACATCGACGGTCAGCTGCAGTTCAACCGGGTTGGGCGTGAGGTGAAGACAAGTGCCGTCAACACGTTGCCCAACGACCATCCCGGCCTGGCCGGCATAGGCGCTAAGATAGGTATTGCCCTGCGGAATCGGGTGTGATTCTACACTGCGATGACACACGAATCGCTTGTTGATGACGGNGCGCGAGCTGCCAATCGCCCCCCTGGAGGGCATAGGCGCTAAGATAGGTATTGCCCTGCGGAATCGGGTGTGATTCTACACTGCGATGACACACGAATCGCTTGTTGATGACGGAGGGCGACCCAGAGCCAGGGCCTGAAGGCAATTATCATCGACCTACCCGGTCGGGCGTTGCCAAAGACGTTCGGTCATGCAGCGCGGCGACTTGAAGGGACTATGGAATGGCTGGACTTTGACGAAGCAACGCAGCGGAAGAATGTCAGGCTGATTGAACGCTTCCTTGGGATGCAGGTCGAACCTGCCTACCCGCTGACTTGGCGCGATACGCCAGTAGAACATCTCGACGCCGACCATCTGCGTGCGATTGTCGAAAGCGCCTTTGCCGCCAACCGGACGGTTGCCAAGCACCTGCTGGTCGCAATCAAGAAGCTCCTGTGGGTGGGGATCGAAGTTGAGAAATGGATCAAACCGCAGAACAATCCCTCACTGTCGATCCGCGTCCGCATTCCTAAATCCACCACCAATCCCGCGTGGCCGGTCCCCATTTGTGAAAAGTTCGAGGCGCGCCATCCGATCGGCTCCCCGCCGCGCACCTGTTACGCGCTCGCCTTTTGGCTGGGCAACCGACGAGGCGATATCGCCTCGTTGCAATGGGACGATTTGGTTTTCGAGGAGATCGAACTGTTCGATGGCTCCCTAGAGGTGATCGAAGCCTTCGATTTCCGGCAGAAGAAGAACCGCAACCGTCACGGCGGTCGCGAGATGTTTATCCCCATCCTCGACAAGCTGGCGCAAGCCTTGGCGCCGCTCGACGTTCGAAAGGCGGAACGGTACTGAAGAATGCCTATGGGCGTCCATTCGCGGAAAAGAGCCTCACCGGCATGATGGCACATTGGAACAAGCAGGCCGGCATTCCGGAGGGCTACACTCTCCACGGGCTACGCCGCACCTTCGGCACGTATCTCGCCGAATGCAACATCCAATCGCGTGCCATCATGGAGGCGATGGGGCATTCTTCCATGACGGTGACGGACGAATATGTCCGGGAGGCTAACAAGAAGCGAATGGCCGTCGACATAGCCCGCGCCATCAACGAGCGCGAGACCAAACGCGATGCGATGAAGCAGCGAGCGGCTGCGCGTCGTCAAGTAAGTGAAATCAACCGACCATGAGCAGGGTCCCATATCGGGTGCCCTTTTCTTCGGGCCCATAATGGGCCCAAAACGTTTTGGGCCGAGGCATATTTTTAATAACAAAATCAAAGGTCATGGTGGGCCCGGAGAAACCCACATTATCGCAATTTGGTTTCGCGATTTCCTGTAGTTAATATCTCGCCGTAGCGCTTGATACCAACAATAACACCAACATTCTAAACCGCTGTTTTACACCACGACCAAGCGAACTACCCGGCCGCGAGCAGTCATATCGTGCACGCCGGCGATGCGGTCGTCGACCTGAGCCTGAGCGACGAGCTTTCGTCATGGGTTTCTCTCACGAGAAAGCCCGAGTACCGGGATGCAAGCCTCAAGCGACTTGTGGCGAAAAGTGGCGCGCCCGAAGAGACGCAGCGCGCCTTCGCCTAAGCGCTGATTTTATTGGTCTATTTCTTTAAAAAAGTAGCACGCCTGTAGCATAAATCAGTGACAAAAGCCCGTACTAGGCACGCTTGGATAATTAGTCCGCGGCGAGCGCGATGGAATGCTCGCCGCGTTGCGCACCGAAGGACAGCGGTTCTGCTCTTTTCCGGACGAGCCATTCATCCGGGATACGTCGGTTTTGTTCACGCGCACGGCCGACATCGGGAAGCTCGCTGTGCGCAGACCGATCCCCGGCGTCTCCGACCTATCATGTCGGCCGACCTATGGAACTTCTTGTGCGAGCATAGCCCGAAACCTTCCAGGCGATCTCCCGAACATATCTACCGAACGGCGCTCGTCCAGATTTCCGGCATGACCCGCTCAGCATCTTAGCGGAGACCGAGGCCTGGCTCGAGTAGAAGGTATACGTCCTTCTAGGGCTTAACCGTAAACGACATGCGGCTTACTCTGACCCACTTCGATGATGTAGCCGTCTGGATCGCGAATGTAACAGCGAGTTTCGCCGTACTTTTCCATCGGTTCCGTGATGAACTCAGCGCCCCGACCTTGCCAACGTCGATAGCAGTAATGAATATCAGCAACGCGGATGTTCATGAAGCTGCTGAGTGAATCGGGATCTGGGGGAACGCCGAGCGTCACCGACGGTTTGTCAGGTGTGGGGCCGCCGCCGATGTTGACGATGAGCCAGGTATTGGCGATGCGGATATATCCCGGCGCGCCGCTGCTATCGCCCAGGCTAAGAATGCGTCCTCCGAAGACCATCTCATAGAATCGAGCTGAGCGTTCGATGTCGGCGACGGTCAGAAAATGCGCGACGGTGAAGCCATGCTGCGGGGGCATTGCATAGATTTCATCCTCAACTCGTACTTCCGTCATCCGCGACTCCTATTTCGAGGTCTTCGCGATCCGCCATGGCCCGCGAGAACAGATTTCAATAGCGCTCCGCCGACACGGGTTTTAGTTGGCCTTTTGTATGATCCGTCTCTTAGCCGACGCCGGCGACGTACACGGCATTCCACCTCCACGGCGTCACACAGCATGGCTGCTTACGTCGAAAACGAAACTATCCCACCTGAACCCCCAGCATGTTTTTCAGGAAAGGCTATCAGGGCTCAAACGCCCTTCGCGGCCAGCAACTTGCGGTATTCCGCGACGGGCATCCCGCCCCAACCCCAATTCTCCATCTCCACTTCCTCAAACACTACCCAGGTCCAGTCCAGCGGCTTCCCGAGGACGTCGAGCAGCACCTCGCTCACGCCCTTGTAGATGGCTGCTTTCTGCTCCACAGTTACATGATCCACACCAGGCTCGATGCCTTCGCGGGTGAGCTGGACGGTGACAATAGGCATAAGAACCTCCCTTGACTGATGGCTCAGTGGCCAGCGCTCTGGCCGCCGTCGACATGAAGCGTTTCTCCGGTCACGAAAGCGGCATCCTCCAGGTAGAGGACCGCTCCGACGATATCGGAAATCTCACCCAGCCGACCCAGTGGATGCAAGGCCGCCAGCCTCTCGTACGTCTCTGGCGCATGCATCGGCGTCCTGATGACGCCCGGAGACACGGCGTTCACCCGGATTCCGCTGCGGGCATATTCGATCGCCAAACTACGGGTCGCGGCGTCAGCTCCGCCCTTGGTCAGCGAAGCAAGCACCGATGGCACCTTCGAACTGGCCTGCTTCACCAAGCTGGTTGTGATGTTGACGACATGGCCGCCCGCTTGACGTTCCATTGCGGCGATCGCGGCCTGGGTGGCGAAAAAGAAACCGGTCAGATTGGTAGCAACGGCGCGGGCATAATCCTCCGCGGTGTAATGCGTGAAACTGCTGGCAAGGAAAACTCCGGCGTTGTTTATCAGCGTGTCGACCCGCCCGAAACGCTGCAGTGTTTCCTCGATCACCCTCGGTCCCGTCGCCGGGTTGCCGATGTCACCCGAGATCGTGAGCAAGTCCGACCTATCGGAAGATTTGATAGATCGAGAGGTAGCGACAACGCGGTAATTTCGGCCGAGATACGCCTCAACCAACGCCGCGCCAATGCCCTGCGACCCGCCGGTGATGACAACGACTTTACGACCAGTTTCCATGACAGACCTCGGCGATACTGACCACTAACAACCAGACTGCGTCCCGTCATTTTCCAGGTAACACGTATCTGCAGTATGGCCCGGCAACCATCGTCCAATGGTATCGCATATACTTAGGTATCGGGGTTTATACAGCGACCTACCCGCTTTGCGGGCGGGTGGCGTCTCCACAGCGCCGGGCATTTTTGACTGGGACGAGCACTGCTCGCCAATACTCCGATGCCCATCCACAGGGGGGTGTGTCCGTCTTAAGTATTGCCGACACCTTGGCCCAATAGAATGTTTCGGCGCGGTCTGCTGTCATTTTCCGAAACATCGCGAACGGTGCTTCCGAGGTGCGGCGATGTTAGCGGAGGATCTGGTCATGCTAACAGGACGTGCGAATCCATCATCGGCATCGTGCCAGCCGCTGGCGTGGCATCTTGTCGAAGAGATTAGCCATCGGGTAATCAACGAATATGGCGAAGCGATAGCGATTCTGTCGCTGGCCTCGTCCAGCGGAGAGGCTACGCTGGCGTTAAGGCGCGCAGCGGATCGTCTGCGGGCGATGGCAGAGGCGCATCAATCGCTTCTCGTGCCCATCACTGAGGGATACATCGACCTCGGTGATCATGTTGGGAAGCTGTGTCACAGCCTTTCACGTGCCTCCCTTGGCGAGCGGAGCATTCAGCTGACTGTTGCAACGGACGAAATCCGGCTTGACGCCGCGCGGTGCTGGCCGGTCGGTCTGATCGTCTCCGAGTTGGTCCGGAACGCAGCACGGCACGGCCTAGGGGATAGCCCTGGTTCAATCCGTGTCTCACTGAACAGGAGTGGCAACAGTGTCTGTTGTGTTGTCTGCGACGACGGATGCGCGGCCTATCATCGGCCAGAAGAAAGAGGGCGGTGGTTGATACACGCGCTGACGGCGGAAATTGGGGGCTCGGTGCAATGGAAATTCACCCCGCGTGGATCGATCGTGGGTGTGCGTTTCCCTCTGATAGCGCCCTAGCTTCTGCACCCGAGACTGCTATCGCGCGGTCTGGGTCCCCTATCGGAGTCAAGCAGAGGGCGAGCCGGTTTCACGCGGCAGAGTCGATACGGATCCATGCTACCCGACCGGCGGAACGGAGTGCGCGATCCTTGCCGGTGCTTTTTTCGGGCGTGCAGGATCTCATCCGCCACCTTGCCCACGTTCCGCTCACGCGCGGCAAACCTCGTAGAGAAACCAGCTGCGCCGTTCGCTTTCGTCGATCCATCCTTCGATCAGGCTCGCGGTGGCAATGTCCGAATAGCTATCGCACAGCTCATGGACACGACGCAGCTCCGCAACCAACTGCTTGTTGTCGCCATGAAGCTCTGAGAGCATGTCCTGGGGATCAACATAGTCGGCGTTGTTGTCGAGGATCCGTTGGCGTCCCGCGATATCGGAGATCGAACGGATCGTGGTTCCGCCGATCTTACGCGCACGCTCCGCGATCGCGTCGGTCATCGCGAAAATCTGGTCGCCATGCTCGTCGAGCAAGAGATGATAGTCCCGGAAATTCGGACCACTCATGTGCCAGTGGAAATTCTTGGTCTTAAGATACAAGGCGAACACGTCAGCAAGCAGACCGGCCAGGCCGGCAGCGATGTCGCGGGTTGCCTCGGAACCAAGGTCTGTCGGAGTGCGAAGGAAGCGATCCGAACCGGCTGTCTTGCTCAACTGTTGCGTCATTTTTCAACTTCCCTCTATAGGCCGCGCACCGGCGCCGTTTCGACAAACCACATAGGAAACGCCGTGTTCTGATCCAATCAGACGAAGGTGTCGGACGATCGTAGGGACGCTACGCATCGTACTTTGGGCTTCAAGCGTGAATTGGCGCAAGGAGGATTTGGCCGCCTTCACCGTCAAACCCCGTAAAAAACTACCGTATTTGGTTAAGCTCAAGCTGCTTGCCGACACCTAGGTGCTATGGACGGTGTCGGACAGTACCGGCATCGTGTACGCGTCGTTAAACCGATGTCCAAATGACGAAGACCTGTCGCCGATACCGCTTGGGCCAAGCACGACGCGTCGTAGCATCGCGTCGCTCGATGAAGTCCTCGTCGTCATGATGGAAACTGGGGTTGGGCCCGTTCCCGGCCTCTCTGCGGCGAGTGTATTCGCGGTCCGTTTGAGCGGCGGATGCCTTCAGGTATCTCCATCTGGTTTCAGCAACGCTTCTGAACGCAAGGACCTCGTGCATGGCTGATCAACCGGACAAGTCCGCCACCGTTCAGCCGGTAACCGTCGAAGCCAGCAGCCTGCGCGATCAGGTAGCGACGATCAAACGGGCGCTGATAGGCTCACCGGTGCGCAAGTGGCTGGTCTGGACGTCGGTCGGCATTATGGCGGTCATCGTCGCGACGTCGATCGGCCAGGTTCTGCTCAACCGCTGGAACCAGCCTTTCTACGATGCGCTGGCGCGTCGCGACATNCTCTCCATCTGGTTTCAGCAACGCTTCTGAACGCAAGGACCTCGTGCATGGCTGATCAACCGGACAAGTCCGCCACCGCTCAGCCGGTAACCGTCGATGCCAGCAGCCTGCGCGATCAGGTGGCGACGATCAAACGGGCGCTGATAGGCTCACCGGTGTTCAAGTGGCTGGTCTGGACGTCGGTCGGCATCATGGCGGTCATCGTCGCCACGTCGATCGGCCAGGTTCTGCTCAACCGCTGGAACCAGCCTTTCTACGATGCGCTGGCGCGTCGCGACATGGCGGCCTTCCTGCATCAGCTGATGATCTTTGCCGTGATTGCCGGCACGCTGCTGCTGCTCAACATCGCTCAGACCTGGCTCAACCAGATGATCCGGCTGAAGCTGCGCGAGGCGCTGACGCTCGACCTGNGCGCTGGCGCGTCGCGACATGGCGGCCTTCCTGCATCAGCTGATGATCTTTGCCGTGATTGCCGGCACGCTGCTCCTGCTCAACATCGCTCAGACCTGGCTCAACCAGATGATCCGGCTGAAGCTGCGCGAGGCGCTGACGCTCGACCTGATCGACCAATGGATGCGGCCGGCGCGGGCCTTCCGGCTCGCCAATGCCGGCGCCATCGGCGTCAATCCCGACCAGCGCATGCAGCAGGATGCCGCGCATCTGTCCGATCTGTCGACGGACCTCGGCGTCGGCCTGCTGCAATCCTTCATCCTGCTGGTGTCGTTCGTCGGCGTGCTTTGGCAACTCTCGTCGGGCTTCGTCTTCCACATCAACGGCTGGTCGCTGGCGATACCGGGCTACATGGTCTGGGCCGCGTTCCTCTATGCCGGCATCGCCTCCTGGCTGAGCTGGCTGGTCGGGCGGCCGCTGATCCGCCTCAACAGCGACCGCTACACCCGCGAGGCCGAGCTGCGTTCCGGGATGGTGCGCGTCAACGAGAATGTNGATCCGCCTCAACAGCGACCGCTACACCCGCGAGGCCGAGCTGCGTTCCGGGATGGTGCGCGTCAACGAGAATGTCGACGCCATCGCGCTCTATCACGGCGAAGCCGATGCCAAGAGACGGCTCGAAATCGACCTTGGCACGGTGCTGGGCGCGATGCGAAACATCTACAAAGCGCAGATCAACCTTTCCTGGGTGACCGATACCTATGGCTGGATCACCGTGGTGGCGCCGATCCTTGTGGCATCGCCGGTCTATTTTTCAGGCGATATCAGCTTTGGCGGGTTGATGATGGCGGTCGGCGCCTTCAACCAGGTGCACTCGTCGCTGCGCTGGTTCATCANCATCTACAAAGCGCAGATCAACCTTTCCTGGGTGACCGATACCTATGGCTGGATCACCGTGGTGGCGCCGATCCTGGTTGCATCGCCGGTCTATTTTTCAGGCGACATCAGCTTTGGCGGGTTGATGATGGCGGTCGGCGCCTTCAACCAGGTGCACTCGTCGCTGCGCTGGTTCATCAACAATATCGGCGGCATCGCCGACTGGCGCGCCACGCTGATGCGCGTTGCCGACTTCCGCATTGCGCTCGATGAAACCGATGTGTTGCACGACAAGGAAAAGCGCATCGAATTCGGCGATAACGCCAATGGCAGCCTGACCTTCGAGAAGCTCCAAGTGGCCTCGCCGGAGGGCTGCACCAAACTTTCAGACAGCCATGTCGAGATCCATCCCGGTGAGCGCGTCATGATCACCGGCGACCCAGGCGCCGGCAAGACATTGTTCTTCCGCGCCATTGCCGGCCTTTGGCCCTGGGGCAGCGGGNCCGGCGACCCAGGCGCCGGCAAGACATTGTTCTTCCGCGCCATTGCCGGCCTTTGGCCCTGGGGCAGCGGGAAAATCGGCCTGCCGGCTGGAGAAACTCTCATCTTCGTGCCGCGTGTTCCGTATTTGCCGGCCGGCACGTTGCGAGAGGTGCTCAATCACGCGAATGGGCATGCGCCCGCCAGCGATGCCGACATTTCGGCCGTGCTGACCGAGGTTGGTCTTGAACGGCTGTCATCGTCACTCGACCGCGTGGGACGCTGGGACCATGAGTTGGCCGATGACGAACAGCGCCTGCTGGGCGTGACCAGGCTCGCGTTGCGGCAGCCGAAGTGGGTGATCATCGACGAAGCGATGGATGCGTTCGACGGACCCTCGCTGAGGCGCGTGCTGACGATGCTGGAAAAGCATCTGAAGGGAGCCGCGATCATCAATATCGGGCGCGGCCAGCATCACAACCGGTTCTTTCCGCGTGGCCTGACAATCGTCAACGACACCGGTGCCAAGCCGCTGAAACCTGTTCGTGTCAGGGCCGGCGCCATTGATCCGGAGCCGGCTGCCGTCCGCCGCGAGCAATAGATCGATATTCAGATCGCATCGGGTGGTACCATCGCCTGTCCGGTTGGACAGCGTCCCTCACGTCCATATTTTGCGCGATGACTACGCAGTTCACTTGATGCAGCGCTTATCCTGCAGGGGACCTGCAGATCAGAGGTTCGCAGCGCGATTGAGGGTCGTGCCCGTTTGATCACCGAGCGATGGGCCCGCCCTGCCAGACCGACACCATGGTCTTGGCGACACGTTCGTCCAATCGCGGGCCAGCACCCAATGCATCATCTTCGAGGCACCGAGCAGGTAAACATCCAAGGAGCTTCCAGTGGACACCACGACAACCACCCCGCAGATTCGCCTGACACGCCGGACGCCCACCTATTGGCGAGTCACATTCGACAATGCCCCGCTCAACGTCATGGGTCCACAGATGGTGAAAGAGTTCACCCATCTGATTGACGCCATTGAGGCTGACGAAGATCTTCGGGTGGTGGTGTTCGACAGTAGCGTCGAGGGATACTTCCTCAACCATTCAGACTTCAAGGCGCGGATCGAGGATATGCTCGCGCTGCCGCCGGGACCGACGGGCCTGCCGCCCTGGCCGGATTTTCTTGTGCGGCTGACGCGCGCGCCGGTGGCCTCGATCGCCCTCATCCGGGGCCGCGCTACGGGCAACGGGAGCGAAATCACCCTTTCCTGCGATATGGCTTTCGCCAGTAAGGAAAAGGCCATCATTTCACAGTGGGAGGTTGGCGTGGGTATGGTCGCCGGCGGCGGACCGATGGCTCGCCTGCCTCACCTGATCGGTCGCAATCGCGCCATGGAGGTTCTGTTGACCTCCGAGGACATCCGTGGAGAACAGGCTGAGGCGTATGGCTACGTGAACAAAGCCCTGCCGGACGCAGAGCTCGACGCGTACGTTGATGCGCTCGCCACTCGGATTTCGAGGTTCGACAAATGGGCCATCGGGCAAACCAAGCGTTTGGTCAATACCAGTCTTCCGTCGGATGTAGAGCTGGGCGCAGGATGGGAAGCCTGCATAGCTTCGCTAAGCCGACCCGCCGCTCAGGAAGGCATCAAGTCGCTGACCGCCAAGGGCTTCCAGTCGCCGGGAGATGTCGAGAATCGGCTGGCTTTTCACCTGGGCGAGCTGCCTCAGCGATAGACCGCAGTCGATGGCGACGGCGTCCCCTCAACGATAAGGATCATTCCATGGATCTGCTCACGAAAGCGAAGTCGGTTGCCGAACGTGTGGAGGCAGAAGCGACAAAGGTCAACGTCCCTGTCGCCGTATGTATTATCGATGTTCACGGCAATCTGGTTCTCCAACACCGGATGAACGGCGCGCCTGTCTTCGCGCTCGAGATTTCCGAGCGCAAGGCGTATACTTCGGCACTGGTACGCCTTCGCACGGCGGACATCCTGCCGCTCGTACAGCCGGGCCAATCGCTATACGCGTTGCCCACAGTCGGCGGGGGGCGCTTTTGCCCTATGGGTGGAGGTGTTCCGCTGCTCGACGAGCATGGAAATGTGTATGCAGGTGTCGGCGTTAGCGGCGGCACTGCAGAAGAGGATGTTTGGATTGTGGAAGCTAGTGTCCGCTAACTGCGCTTCGGCCAAATTCGCCAGAACCCTCGGCTAGGGGCGACGGGATCACCTTGGAGCCCAACCGAACATCGGTGTGGGGGGAGAGCAGTAGCCGAGATTTCCATAGCGGTCCTGCGTCCTGTCACAAAATATTGGTCGGAGCGGTCTTGTGGCTAACGTCATGATCGACAAGCGCACCAGGCCATGCACTTTGACCGAGGTACACAGCGTCTCTCGGACACGTACGACGGCGAGTTCATGGGTTGCTCGCCAGATCTGCTGCGGAAGATTTGCTGAACCTTGCTTTGAGAAACATCCCCGGGGCACGATTGTTATCGACCGGCGGGCCGTCCACTACATATGCCTTTTTGAATATGATGATTGCCGGGAACATGGCGTTTTCGACGACGCGGCCCAGCTTACAAAGGCGTAGAACAAGGCGGGCTGCGGACGCCTTTTCCGCTCCGCCGTTGGGTGGCTAGCAGACCGAGTTGCTATAAGTCGAGGCAATCACGACGCTGGCTCAGGCTGCGGCGATAAATAGCGGTTTTGTTGAGCTTGTTGCTCGGCGCAGGCATTCTGCTGCAACCAAAAAGCATTTTCGTTGCCGAGTTCACCAAGTCGCCTTCGAAGTTCTACGGAGAATTAGCTCGGACGGCGGCAACGCCGGACTGTCCTCAGTTCAAGAGGTCAGGCTGACGCCGCTCGTTTCAATGAACTAGCATCGGCAGAGGCTCGAGCATCTCGCCATCGCTCCGGTAGCTCAGCAGATCGAGGATTTGCGCCTGGATCGTGCGTCGAGCATAACGGCTCGCTCATCAGGGACAAGCAAAGACACTTCACAAGCGCAATGGGTATCATAACGCGCTGACGCATATATCGCCTGCTATCTGGTGCATATAGCTGTCGACGCGGGATCAGCGTCGGAAGTCTGGTACATGTTGCAACATACCAGACGCCCGCTTGCGCGCCTCGCGGCGGCCGACCGGATCGTGCAGCGCGACCATCTCTCGGCGAAGGTTGGCAGCCGGGTGCCCCTGGTCCTTGGCTCCCGGAAGATCACGGCGATCAAGGCTGCACATCCTGCTGGAACTGCTTTTCGCTGGAAGTAGCCTCCCTTCAGCGAGATGCAGGATGCTGTACTTGCCCGTCCGGAAGTGACGGCAATAATGAGCCTGTCATGGCTAAAATTATTGTCCTAACAACCAGCCATATAATCAGCAGGTTTGCGGCCGTAAAAATGGGAACAGCCAGAATGCCAGCCAAACCAGCGTCGCCACGAACGGCCAATTTTTCAATCGTTGTCGCCAACGCCGTGGCGCCGAAGCTGACGCTCCATAGACCGGCGGAAAAGCGGTCCATGATCCGTGGAAGCAAGCCGGCAAGAAGAATGGCCTGCAGGATTGCGTAACCGATGAGACAGTGAACAAAGACATCTCCGGATATAGCCGACGAGTTGACATAAGCTAGCGAACAAACCGCTGGAGGGGCGAGCTGTACGCCAAGGGTCGGCCTAATGTGATGTCCGAGCGGTTCGCCAAAATAGAGACGACGGAACAAGACGGAATCGATTGTAAGCCACGAGAAGAGCCCAGCGCCTAAAGCCAGTTGGGCCCACTCAAATTGCCCAAATGCCGACAGGCCAATGCTAAGGACGAACGACGCTGCGGCTACAGGCAGATATAAGGCGGGTGTCGCGTCCGATAGAGCAATTGCGTGTTTCCAGATCTTTTGCGAGTGCCAAAACCCAAATCCAATCGCGAGCACTCCACCGATGCATATCAGAATGGTGGCTACCGTCGCGTCGAACGGCAACACGCTTACCGCAGTTAGCATCATCCCGACACCCACCAGACCAGGGAAGCAACTCTGAACAGGATCCGCGAGCTCAGCTCGTACGGCCAATAGGGCCAACCACAACTTCAAAGCGTAAAGCGTCAAAAGAGCTGTCCATATGCACATGGCCAATACCACGGACGCCACAGCAATTCCTTTGGGGACCGCCCACAGTTGATGCGCGACCTGCCACATTATGGAGAACGAACTTGTCCCGAGGCCGATAGAAAAAAGCGAGGCGGGAAACCGAGCTATTGGAGATCGCTCCGTCGGGAGATGAATCAAGGCCTGGTGCTCTAGCGCCACCTTTCCCTTGGAATGCGGTCCAGTCACTTTCGCAACGCCTTCCGATTCGAACCACTCTTTAATATTGCATCCTCACGAGCCTGCCCCAAAATCGCAGAGCCATCCAATCAAAGGACATGGGCAGTTGAATGCACACCCTACGCCTTAGGTCGCTAACGCATCGCCGGCAATTTCAGCGTCACGACTGTGCCTGACCCGAGGATGCTTGCTAGATCGATGCTTCCACCCGAATCTTCAACGAAACGTTTGACCATCGGCAATCCAACTCCACCCAACCCCTCGCCTTTGGTCGTGAAGAAGAGATCAAATGCTCGCACCATCGTCTCGCTCGTCATCCCAATTCCTCGGTCTTCAACCCGAACATTCACCTCCCTGGGATTTCCCGACACCATGGCGTGAACTGATATCAAGCCGCCGTCGGGCATCGCATCGCGCGCATTGAGCAGAAGATTCAGGACGGCATTTTGCAGCCCGGCTCGATCGCACCTTACCAAAGGAAGGTCGGGGTCGATGCAAACCTCCACACGGAGGTTTTCATCCCACGCGCTACGTACAAGAGCTTCGACGTCGGCCAAGCAGATGCCCACATTCGCATGGGATACTACCTCTTCAATCTCTCTAGCTGTCCTAATGGTCTGCCTGACGAGACAACCCGCCTTTTCGAGAGCGGTCTTGGCGCCAGCAATCACCATCCCTGCGCCTGGAGCCGTTGCGATGTTAGGGTCTCTGCCCAGGTGGTTTAACGCGGATGACGCGACTTGAATGAGATTACCGAGGTCATGGACGACGCCGGCGGTGGACATCTGCAGGGCCAGGCGCCCTTGCGGAATGTTCCGATGCCCTTCAAATATACTATTATCTACTTGCAGGCTCGACATCCGACTTCTCCGCTTGTTCGATTCAACATTCGCTTACGTTCAGAAACCAAGCATAATCACTGCGTATCGTGATCGAGGACAAACCAACTGAATCCCAGGAGCGCTCTCCTCGCCGTTTGTTTCACACAGCTCCCGCATACAATCCCGCGCCAGCAGCCAGACAGATGATGACATCGTTACGTCAGTGGAGGATTGATGGAACCGGTTGAGAACTCGAGATGACAGTCCCTTGCGTCGTCCGATCTCGATACCTGTACATATGCCAATCAAAAGCGTTCAACTAATAGATTACTGACAGCGGTCAAAGTCCGGATATATTGAACGATGGTATTCCCGATACTTTGGTGTCGATCGATTCGGTGGCCCGACGTGCTAGTTTCCATTGGTGGGCGCTGACGCTAAGTATCCCCCGATCAGGGCTTACCCGAGCGCAACTGGCTGGTGGTGGCTGGCAGAAAGGACGCAGGGATGGCTCGCTTGCTGTCGGTCAATGTGGGTTTGCCGCGTGGCGTTCCTTGGAGCGGAAGGACAGTTGATACTGCAGTCTGGAAAACATCCGTTCAGGGCCCACGCCAGGTACGACGGCTCAACGTCGATGGCGACAAGCAGGGAGACATGGTGGGGCACGGCGGCGAACAGCGGGCCGTTTTGGTCTACCAATCCGAATCCTATCAGTATTGGCAACGCGAGCTGGGCCGCAATAATTTTTCCTACGGACAGTTTGGCGAGAACTTCACAGTCGATGGCCTGCCGGACCATGATGTGTGCATTGGCGATCGCTACCGGATTGGGAGCGCCTTGTTCGAAGTGACCCAACCGCGCGTCACTTGCTACCGGATCGGTATTCGCATGAATGAGCCGCGTATGGCTGCGCTGCTGGTTGCGCGAGCCAGGCCCGGCTTCTATCTGCGCGTCCTGGAAGAAGGCCAGGTCGAGGCTGGAGACGAGATCGTCCAGGTCGCGAGCGGCCCTGAGCAAATGACCGTGTCGGAGGTCAATGCCTTGCTATATTTGCCCAGTCACCCTCGCAGCCAAATCGAGCGAGCATTGCGCATCCCCGCGCTAAGCGAAGGCTGGCAGGGATCCTTCCGGGCATTGCTCGCACAAAGCAAGGACCGTGATGCCACGAGACGCAATGCCGGGCTTGATCCCATGTCGGAATCACCTCCTGCGTGGACGGGATTTCGCCCGCTGCGCGTGATGCACAAGATCCGCGAGAGCATCAGTGTGATGTCACTGGTCTTAGAGCCCGTTGATGGACCTCGCCTCGCAGCGGCGCTTCCTGGGCAGTTTGTCGTACTGCGCCTGCAAATGACGCCCGACGCCCCGGCCATTATGCGCAGTTATTCTTTGTCGGGTGAACCCGGTGAGCCCTACTACCGAATAAGCGTAAAGCGGGAAATACAAGGTGTGGCGAGTGCCTACATTGATGACCGGGTTGAAGTCGGAGACGTGCTGGAGATCAGCGCACCACGCGGCAGCTTCACTCTACGCCCAGGCAACGGTCCAATCGTGCTTCTAAGTGCCGGGGTGGGTTCGACGCCCGTGATTGCGATGCTCCATGCGTTGGCGGCAACGGGTTCGACAAGGGAAGTCTGGTGGCTCCACGGAGCTCGATGTGGCCACGAACATGCTTTTGCCCAAGAGGTTCGAGACTTGCTGAAAGACCTGCCCCGCAGCCACAGCCATGTAAGCTACAGCGCGCCTGATCGCGAGGACAGGCAAGGTTTGGATTTTGATTCCGCCGGACACTTGAACATCGAGGTGCTTCAACAACTCGATGTTCCGCGCCATGGCACCTTCTATCTCTGCGGGCCATCTGCGTTTATGGGCGACCTCGGCGCAGCGCTTGCAGACTGGGGTGTCGCCGCAGATGCAATCCATACGGAGCTGTTCGGCCCGCGTCCTTCGAGTACACCAGGTATTACTACATCCCCAGGGCGGCCGCCCCATCCACCTGCGGAATCCGCCGGCACGGGCCCTCTAGTTTCGTTCGCACGCAGTGGCTTGAGCGTCCATTGGGGGTCAGGATTCAAGAGTCTGCTTGAACTTGCTGAAGCGTGCGACGTCCCCACGCGATGGTCGTGCCGCACGGGGGTTTGTCACATTTGTCAGACCGGGCTCGTGGCTGGAACAGTCGCTTTTCAGCCTGATCCAATTGAGCCGCCGACAAGCAGCACCACCTTGATCTGCTGTTCCCAGCCTACTGGGGACGTCGTCCTTGATCTCTAAGGTAGTCAGACAGGACTTGTCGGACCGTCATGTGCCCGCACTGACCTGGATTACTGCATCGGCGAAAGCCCGCGGCGCTTCCTGCGGTAAATTGTGCCCTACGCCGCCCGTGATCAGGCGGTGAGAGTACCTTCCTGAGAACATCTTCGCGTAGGCGCTGGCTTCAGGGTGAGGCGCGCCATTAGCGTCGCCCTCCAGCGTGATTGTAGGAACGGTGATGACGGGCGCCTGCGCAAGCCGCTTCTCCAGGTTATCATATTGAGGTTCGCCCTCGGCGAGGCCTAGACGCCAACGGTAATTATGTATCACAATCGCCACATGATCGGGATTGTCAAAGGCGACCGCGCTACGGTCGAAAGTCGCATCGTCGAAATCCCATCGCGGCGAGGCGAGACGCCAGATCAGCTTTGCGAAATCGCGGGTAAATTTCCGATAGCCAGCCTGCCCGCGATCGGTCGCAAAGTAGTACTGATACCACCATTGCAATTCCGCGCTCGGTGGCAACGGCTGCCTCCCGGCCTGTTGACTGCCGATCAGATAGCCGCTCACCGAGACCATAGCCTTGCACCGTTCCGGCCATAGGGCTGCCATTATATTTGCCGTTCGGGCGCCCCAGTCACAGCCGGCAATAGTTGCCCGTTCAATACCGAGCGCATCCATCAGTGCAACGACGTCCAGGGCAACTGCCGACTGCTGACCGTTGCGCATCGTACTGTCCGAAAGGAACCGCGTTGTGCCGTATCCGCGCAGATACGGAACGATCACGCGATACCCCTCGGCAGCCAACAAAGGCGCCACACCGGCATAAGTCTGGATGTCGTATGGCCAGCCATGGAGGAGGACCACCGGCGCGCCGGTTCGCGATCCCATATCCGCGTATCCCATGTTAAGCATTCCGGCGTCGATCTGCCTCAAAGAATCCAGCAACTGTTGTGTCGCTTTGGTCGCGAGACCCTTGCTTGTGTGATCGACAGAGGATCTCGCCGCGGCGGGACTACCTGTCCCGAGCTCTAACGCAGTCATAGCCGCAACAGCCGTCCCGAGTAGGCGACGGCGATTGTGGTCAATTTGTTGGGGCACGTCATTCATTGTTAGCCTCCTTCAGGGAAATGATCCGTGTCTTCTTGCCCCCTGCAACTCAAACGCGCGGCCGGGTGGAGGGGCGACCCGGCCGCGCTACTGGGCGAAGGCGATGGGGGGAGGATCGCCTCTTTCGCCTCAGATTGATCGGCGTAACGATCTGAACGCCTCTCTGAGCTCGGCAGTGAAGACGTAAGGCTGCTCCCACGCCGCGAAATGGCCCCCTCTGTCCACTTCATTCCAATAAATGAGGTTGCGGAAGCTTCTCTCGCCCCAACTCCGTGGTGCGCGGTAGATCTCGGCCGGATACACGGTGACCGCCACAGGGACCTTTGGGATGTCAAACGCGTCAAACGGGCCACCGCCTGCTTGCGAGCTTTCCCAATACGTTCGCGATGATGAAGCTCCCGAGTTGGTAAACCAATAGAAAGAGATGGCATCCAGCATCTCGTTGTGGGTGAAGATCCGTTCTGGCTCTCCGTCGCTATCCGTCCACTCAGAGAACTTGTCGTAAAAGTAAGCTGCCATTGCGACGGGAGAATCGGAGAGGGCATAGCCGATGGTTTGGGGGCTCTGATTCATTATCGCCGCGTAGCCAAAGCCATCGCGATAGAAGTGCAGCAGCCGATCGTAGGCGTTCTTCTCCCGATCCGATAATTCGGCCGGCGCCGGGTCGAAATTGCGGAGATGCCGAAGAATGCCCGGCGGTACAGTACTTGGCATATTAACGTGAATGCCGAGAAGACCTTTCGGAGCCTGAACAGCCAACAACTGCGAGACAATCGCACCCCAATCGCCTCCCTGCGACACGTACTCGGTGTATTCCAGCCGGAGCATCAACTCATGAAACGCGGCAGCCGTCCGCGCCGGAGCCCAACCAGTGGCAGTTGGCTTACCCGAGAAGCCGTACCCCGGCATGGTTGGAAGAACGAGGTGAAAAGCATCTTCGATCCTCCCCCCGTGCGCAGTAGGATTAGTCAGCGGACCGATGACCTTCAAGAGCTCTATAATCGAGCCAGGCCAGCCGTGCGTCATAAGCAGGGGTAGTGCCCCGTCATGCTGTGAGCGAATGTGCGCAAATTGGATATCCACTCCGTCCACGCTGGTGATGAATTGCGGCAACTTGTTCAGTTTTGCCTCCACCCTGCGCCAGTCATAACGGCTGCCCCAATACTCAACGAGGGCCTGAAGCTTCGCCAGTTGGACGCCCTGCGAACGATCATCGACGGTCTCCCGTTCCGGCCACCTTACGGCTTTGATACGCCTGCGAAGATCTGCAAGCGCCCATGTCGGAACGTGGATATTGAACGGACGGATGGATTCTTCGCTAGCAGCTGCCCGCAACACTCTTGGCGCCAGATTGACAGCTCCAACCGCAGCGACCGCAACAACGACATCGCGACGAGTTGGTGATAACGACGTCGCTGACATTAAATCCTCCTGGTTCACGTCTATCCACACAATAATTACAAGGTCTTTATCCAAGGTGCAAAAATCTATAGAACGATGGTATCGGCGATACTTTCGCTGGTTGGATCAAGCGCCAAATACGCGCTGTCACGTCATCCAGAATCGTCAGGTACTGCGTGGTTAGAAAGCGCACCTGCTGGACATCGGCCGAAATCCTCCAATGGCCGTCAAGCCGTTGTCGAACAATCCTCGGGCTGGGTGTGCTTGTCGACGAATTTTGCGTTGTGCTTCACCTGCTCGAACAACGCCGCGCACCGCACTAATTACTACCCTGATACCCACGAACTTCGACGATTCCCACAACACAAACTCGTCCGATGCACCGTGGGCGTTATCCTTCTTGCGCCGGCGTGTACGAGTATGGCAGCACTCAGGCCGGCAGCGGTTTGCCGGTCTGCTCCGCTACAATGTACTCGGCGTACCAATCGGGCCAGCTGTCGTCCCTCTGTCCGCCCCTCCGCTTCTCATGCTCCCCATGGGCTTCTGCCGCGCGTCGGAGCGCAGCTGCAAGCTTGGCTGGCGAGGCAAACGTCGTGTCGCCATCGACGCGTCCCGGGAGTCTTGTGGTGATTTCCTGTAACAGCCACCCATTGCCGTCGGGATCCTTGAACGAAGTAAAGGAGTTGTAGGTTCGCCGCTCAGGATCCCTCCCTTTGATCGTCGGCTGTCCAGGCCCTGTACGATATGACACTTCGCTCGCATCGACCCCGCGAGCCGCGAGTTCGGCGTGCGCCGCTTCGATATCGGAGACGACGAGATAGAGCCCCTGTACGGAACCGGGCACGGCGGACGTGAGGCCGATACCGAAGTGGATCGAACTTGGCGAGCCGGGAGGCGTGAACTGGACAACCCGAAATGCGTCACCGACGGCAATGTCGGCATCGAGCCTCCAACCCAGGTCGCCGTAAAACCGCTTAGCCCGGTCGACATCCGAAACAGGAATGACAACGACCTCAAGCTTCATATCGACCGCCGGCAATTCCTGGCGCTTCTTGACTGCATCGGTGCGCTCTACATCATCGCTCATATCAAGCTCCATCGGTTCGGCGGCAACACTCCCCCCAGTGCCAACACGAGAGCAGAGCAACGCGACCCCATCAATTACCCGATGGTATCGGTGGTTGGCGTTCCACTGTACACAATGACTGGATCGAGCAGCCACCTCGCCACGGCCCTCGCCCGCTCGCTGAGAATCGTCTTGGATCCACGCCTTCAGCGTTCCGGGAGGGGCGCCGACGATCCCCACCGTCGCCAACGCCGCCAGGAACTCGCGCTCTGCAGGCAACAATGATCTCCTTGGCATAAGCTTCGGCCTCATTTGCTCCCGATGGAAAATCAAGGACCTATCTCCGGACACGTGCGCCACCTACTGAATGCAATTATCGTGCAAACCGAAATTGTGGGCCGCTTAAAGTATGGGATCCATGACGCTTTGGTATCAGGTGGAGCATTTGGCATCGCGCCAAGGACTACCTGCACACGGCGGGAAGCCATCGGAGAGCTGAGCAACAAGCCCCGATCGCACCGAATTCCTTCCTTGGCGTCCGACAGACGCACTTCAGGTCAGCATTTCTCGACGAACAATGCCAAAGTATCGGCGATACCATCGAACAATAGATTCGCGACGGTCTACAGGTACACTTCAATTCGTCCCGTTATAGCGTGGTCGGGAGAAGTATCGGTAGTTTATCGTGGCGATTGTCAGCTCGGCGGTTGCTCAGTGAGGAAAAGGAATACGTCATGGACGTTAGAGCTAAATGTCTCGTCACCGCATTTGCACTCTCAGTAATCGGGGGAAGCGCGTTTGCCGGCGCACTTGATGTCATCGACCCGATCAACCAGCTGTCGTTTAGCCATACCAGTTCCATTAAGAGGCAGACCCATACGGATCCGGTTATGAGGAGCAGGTTTAGGGCAGCCCTTGGAACCCTCCCAATGGGCAAGCGCAAGGCGATGATAAGAGAATGTCAGGACGCGGGGATGACCAAACCTTACGCAGAATTCTGTGCTGATCTGAATGCTCTTGGCCAGGGGCATTGAAGCTGTTCCGATCGAACAGGGGATCACCTATCCGTCAGTATTGTTCGAGGTGCCAGGTGATTCGGTCTATCGCTATCGGTTCGGGTGATTGCCGGGTCATGAGGTGTGCATTCTAAGAATCGCAGTCAGGGCGTTACTTTAACGCCAGGTTATTGGCGCTATCTACGATCATCAAATGATGTTCAGATTTATCGACAAACCGTCAATGTTAAATACTATTCGATGATAGGAGATTGTTATGCTTCTATACCGCTTCGCTATCTCGAGGGCAGCAGCAAGCGCCGGTTGTCTTATTCTCACTATTGGCTTCGGCTTGGCGCCAATCGGCGGTGCCCGCGCGGACACGTTGCCCGGACAGGCTGGTGCCCCTTACCAGAGTATGCCGTCGTTGGCGCCGATAGGCGCGCGCGTCGATCAGTACCTTCCGATTCCCAAGGAGGACGTAACCCCCGCCATCGACTGGAAGAAGGGATACCGGAGCCAAAAGCTGGGTCGCGGCCTCTACATGGTCACCGACAACGGGTACCAGTCGATGTTCCTGGTGTATGAAAAAGGTGTGGTTGTGATCGACGCCCCTCCGGGGTACTCGGCTCACATACGCCAGGCAATCGCTGAGGTGACGGATCGGCCTATCACATATCTCGTCTACAGCCATGCGCACGTGGATCATATTGGCGGCGCGAACGACCTCGGCGGCCGTCCAATTATCATCGCCCAGGAAGAAACCTTGAGGCTGCTCGATCGGGCCAAAGATCCCAGGCGCCCCCTACCGAGCGTCACATTCAAGGACCATTACACCTTGAACGTCGGTAGTCAGGTTCTTGAACTGACCTATCCCGGCAGCAGTCCACATGAGCCGGGCAACATCTTCATCTATGCTCCAGAACAGAAGGTCCTGATGGTGGTGGACGTGATCTTTCCTGGCTGGATGCCTTGGCGTCGCTTCGCACTTGCCAAGGACATCCCCGGCTACTTCGACCAAGTGGCCTATATCGATACATTGCCGTTCGAAACGCTTGTTGGGGGTCATGTCAATCGCGTAGGCACGCATTCCGACGTCCGTACTCAGCTCGAATTCATGAATGACCTGAAGGCCGCCGCAGCTGCTGCGCTGAAGTCAACGCCGCCCGGCGAAGAAATGGAAGCAGAAGACACGGCCAACCTCTGGGCTGTCTATGACAATTATATCGACCGCGTCGTCGTGCAATGCGTCAATGCGGTCACGCCCAAGTGGCAGTCCCGACTGGCCGGGTATGACGTGTTCATCTGGGACCAGTGCTACGCGATGGAGCAGAGCCTTCGTATCGATTGAAGGCCTACAATCCGAGGGTTTCAGACTGGGTTGTCCCTCTGGGCGATCTCGTCGAGGGGCGGTGCGGGGGCGTTCAATGGGTTTGCCGGACTAGCAGCCAATACGGCGACTGATCCGCGATCCGGCCACACCGAGCCAACTCGCAAGTTGACTAGCCACATGTTGGAGATTGGATCGTTGAAATGCTCCGAGCTGAAGGCTTTGAAGGACCCGCGCAACCGCCGTTTGAGAGTGATGACCAATCGCAACCAGCGGCATCTCCCGCAATCGGTTCTGTGGCTTCGTCTGCATCAACGCGAGCACCAATAGGTCAGGCTCGGAAGGTAGCTATCGTGGTGGTGGCGACTGTAACGATTTCGCTCTCGGGAGCCTGGGCCTGGCAATGGTATTTTCACGGCCGTTTCGAGGAGACCACGGACAACGCTTATCTGCGCGGCGATATAACGAGCATCGCGCCCAAGCTCTCCGGCTATGTGGTGGAAGTCCCGGTTGGAGACAACGCCAACGTTCGCAAGGGGAGTTTGCTGTTTCGCATCGACGATAGTGACTACCGGGCGAAACTCGACCAAGCCATTGCCACCCTGTCCACGCGACAAGCCGATATCGCAAACATTGGAGCAACGCAGAATCTGCAAGATGCCTTGATAGAACAAGCGGCGGCACAGGAGCGGTCGGTCTCAGCGGATCTGCTGTTTGCAAGAGCCAATCTTGACCGCTACACCGCTCTCCAGAAGAGCGGAACAGCCAGCGAACAAAAACTCCAGGATGCACAGACCGGGTTCACAAAAGCCGAGGCTGCGGATAAAGCCGCGGCGGCCAATACTCTGGCGCAGAGGCTCAAGCTTGGCGTGCTAAGTGCCCAACTCGCCGGCGCCCAAGCAGCGATGGCTCAGGCGAAAGCGTCAGTCAGCCTGGCCAGGATGGATCTTGCCAATACCCTCATACAGTCGCCAATCGACGGTGTCGTAGGCAATCGGCAAGTTCGCGTCGGGCGGTACGTCACTCCCGGCACCCCGGGTATGGACATCGTTCCGGTACAAGATGTGTGGGTCGTGGCCAATTTCAAGGAAACCCAGCTAAATCGAATGGAAATCGGGCAATCAGTTCGGGTGATGATTGACGAGTACCCTGGTGTTCAGATTGATGGTGTCGTTGACAGCTTTGCCCCGGGTAGCGGGGCTGCCTTCAGCGTGCTGCCACCGGACAATGCGACTGGTAACTTCATCCGCGTCGTTCAGCGCGTTCCAGTCAAGATAAGACTTACACACAATCCGTTGCCAGGCCGGCTGCTTCCCGGACTTTCAGCCCGCATTGCTGTCCGGGTGAGCCGAGAGACCGATCCCGCAACCACCTCTTCGAACCCGGTTGGCGAGCTTGCCGGAAATCGGCCTGGTGCGGCGAAATGAGCCGTCAGATCGGACCGCGACACTCAGTGGCGAAGCCCGAAGCGCTGGGCGACGTGTTGGTCTTGATCGGAGTTGTACTGACCGCCGTCATGGATTCGATCGCCAGCACGGCGCTCTCTATCGGGCGCCTGGATATGCTGGGCGACATACATGCCACGAGCGACGAATTCGCGACTTTAGACATCGCATTTCTCGCGGCCAAAATGACCGGCTTCTTGGTCGCGCCGCTGTTTGTTGCAGCGCTGAAGCCTACACCCTGTTTGCGCGCCGGCGCGGTCGCGCTTCTCCTGGCGTCTGCTGCAATGATCACTTCCGCCGATATTGCCTGGATTGACTTCTGCCGCATCGTTCAGGGTCTTGCCGGCGCGACTGTGCTCGTGGCAGGCCAGACGCTGCTGTTCTTGCGTTTCTCAAGCCCTCAGCAACCGGTAGTGCAAGCTGTTTTAGCCCTGGGCTCGGTGATGGCCCCGACGACCGTGACGCCAGCCCTGCAAGGCTGGCTTGTCGACCACCGGTCATGGGACTGGATATTCCTGAGCAACGTGCCGGTGGGCATTGTCGCCCTGGTCATGCTGGCGGCGGACCGGAGGCAAGCGTTCCGCGACAAGATCCGCCTCCCCTATCCCCAGGTCGTGCTGGTTGGAATCGCCGCTGCATCTTTGACGTATGTGTCGCAGCAAGGCAGCAGGTTCAATTGGTTCGATGACGGGCCCATCACTCTTTTCGCCCTGAGCGGCTTGCTGGCGGTCATCCTCCTGCCGCTGTGGGAACTTGGATTTGCATCGGACCGTTCGATCCTCCCCACGTCGCCTTTGGGTGATCCCGACTTTCGCTTCGCATTTGTCGTCAGTCTGGTAGCCGGATTCGCGTTGTCCGGCAGCGCCTTTCTCATCCCGGCCTTTGCCCTAAACGTTCTCAGTTTCACGGCTACGGATGCTGGAACACTCCTTTTGCCGAGTGGAGTAATCTTGGGGTGCACCCTGCTGCTGGCGGGGGTCGGGGTACAGAAAAGCAGAATAAATCCGCTTGCTTTGGCTCCTGTCGGTGTCGTGTGTTTCGCCTCGTCAATGTGGTTCCTGTCGGGTTCGACAAGCGACAGCGGAACTGTGGATCTGGAGTTTCCACTGCTCCTGCGCGGCTTTGGGCTGGGTCTCCTGTTCATCAGCCTGACGCTGTCTGCCTTCATGCGGCTTCCCGTCAAGGCCTTGCCATTCGGGATCGGTCTTTTCGGTCTTGGTAAACAGATTGGTGGTCTGACCGGTACTTCTCTGCTGCAAACTTATCTCGATCGACAACTTACTTATAACAGGACCATCCTGGCGTCCCACTTGGCCGTTGGCGATGTCTCGCTCGAGGAGCGTCTGAAAGCGGTGGCAGGCCAACTTGCGGGCAGGGGCCTCGACAGTGTTGTCTCTGGTAGGGCCGCGCTATCGCTTCTGCGGCAGGCTGTCGACAGGCAGGCGATCGCCATTTCCTTCAATGAGGCCTTCTTCGCGCTTGTGCTGTTGTTCTTGATCGCGGGGCCTTGCCTAGTCGTCTGCAAGAGGGTTCTTGGCCGTCGATCCTCGGGCGAATAAGTTTACCGAGGATCTAGGCTGCTATTGTCGGAAACGCCGGGGAAACATCTGTACTCAACAGATGACGAAACATAGTCGACCTAACTCAGGACTCGTCCTGGGGCGTTCCCATCGCCGCCTGTGCCTCTTGAGCATTGGCTGGGCCTCGGAGAATCTTGGCAGCGAATGCGGCAATAATCGCGCCTACGACCGGTCCCACGACGTAGACCCACCACGTTGACAGATCGCCTCGCGCCAGGTCGGGTCCGAAAGCACGGGCAGGGTTCATCGCTGCTCCTTCGTAGGGGCCCCCCAGGGTCCCCAGCGACATCACGTAGGCACCCACGGCGATAGGGATAAACTGGCCATTGAGCTTCGGGCCGTTTGCCATCGAGATCACCATCAAAACCATGCCAAATGTCAGGATGGCCTCGAAGAACACTGCTTGGATGAGTTGCTCAGGTTGCGGAATCGTGGCCGCGAGATTGCCTTCGATACCGAAGAACGAACGGGCAAGAAGTGATCCCGCCGCCGCGGCAATCAACTGCACAATGACGTAGGCCATGCACATCGGCCAACCCATATCGCCGCGCAAGGCAAACGCAAATGTCATGGCAGGATTGAAGTGCGAACTAATGTCGCCGAGAAAATAGATCGCCGCGACCAGCCACAATGCAGAAATCGCCGACAGGATGAACGCAGCGATGATGGGCTCAACCTTTATCCCGCCGTGCAAAACCAGAATGGCTGCACCGGCTGATAATACGAAAGTCAATCCTGCAGTGCCGATAAACTCTGACAATAGGCGCCTGAACCGATGTCGGGGACTTTTCCAGTTTGCGTTGAAACGAGACTCGCCGATCTGCAGTGCGAGAGCGGCCTCGCCGAAGCCAACAGGATGGGTGCTCATGGATATCCTCCTGGGAATAGCTAGTTGAAGGTGATGACCGCCTTGCCCAGGACGGCAGCAGCGGCCGCCGGCTTGGACGAGCTAACGCTCACCTAGGCGGATGTTGCGACGTACGGTCTCACCATCTTTTCTGGTTTAACCACGCGGTCGAACACTGCTTCGGAAACGAGGCCCAGCTTCAGAGCAGCTGCTTTCAGCGTGAGATCGTTGTCCATCGCATAGTGCGCAATCTTCGAAGCTTTATCATAACCAACGACAGGCGAGAGTGCGGTGACGAGCATCAGCGAATCGCGGACATCCCGGGCAATCTTCTTCGTGTTGGGCTTCGTACCCTCGATCAGGAACCGACGAAAGTTCGTGCAGCTGTCGGTGATGATCGTGATCGAGTGGGTGATGTTGTGGATGATCAGGGGCTTGTAGACGTTCATCTCAAGATATCCGCCGGCCCCGCCGAACCCCACTGCAACATCATTGGCCATCACTTGCACGGCAGCCATGGTTAGCGCTTCGGCCTGGGTGGGATTCACCTTGCCGGGCATAATGGAGGAACCCGGCTCGTTCTCCGGTATTATCAGTTCGGCGAAGCCTGTTCGGGGTCCGCACGACATGAGACGAATGTCGTTGCCAATCTTGTAAAGTGAAGTTGCCAGAGTGCGCATCGTGCCAGAAAACTGTACCAAGGCGTCGTGTGCGCCCTGGACGGCAAACTTGTTGGGCGCGGTTACAAATGGGAGCTGGGTCAGCCTCGCGATTTCGGCCGCGGCTGCTTCTGCGAAACCTGGTGCGGAATTGATCCCGGTGCCAACCGCCGTCCCGCCGAGGGCGAGACGATAGACGCCGCCTAATGAACTCTCGAGCCGATCAAGGTTGTCGGTCAGCATTTCAGCATATCCAGACCATTCCTGGCCCAAAGTCAGCGGCGTTGCATCCTGCATATGAGTACGGCCGATCTTGATGATGTCGTTCCACTCCTCGGACTTGGACCGGATGGCTTCCTCGAGCTGCTTGACCGCCGGAATCAGGCGCCGTTTAGCGTTGGTTGACGTCGCGATGTTCATCGCGGAAGGAAATGAATCGTTTGACGATTGCGCCATATTAACATGGTCGTTTGGATGAACTGGCGTCTTACTCCCAAGGACGGTCCCGGTCAGCTGACAGCACCGGTTGGAAATCACCTCATTAACGTTCATGTTGAACTGAGTACCGCTGCCCGTCATCCACACGTGGAGCGGAAACATGTCCTGATGCTGCCCCGCCAATATCTCGTCACATGCCTGCACAATCAGTCGATGGACTTGAGCATCGAGCCGTCCGCCTGCCTGATTGGCGTTGGCAGCGCCTTTCTTGAGCACCGCATAAGCTGTGATCATTTCCCGCGGAATCAAATCTCTCCCGATGGAAAAATGATCGAGAGACCTCTGCGTCTGAGCCCCCCACAGCTTGCGGGCTGGGACGTTCACCACACCCAGACTGTCGGTCTCCTTGCGCATGCGAGTCACGGTCCGTCCTCTTCACAACCCTTGATATTGCTCGTTGATTCGAGTCTCCGTAGACCGCTACCGATACTTGGCTGTATATTCGTTTAGGTTTCTCTCTACCTTTCCGGGCCGCTGTAGTCCTTCGTTGACGAGTACCTTTAGACGCGCCTGGGCCGCAGGCCGTTGTACGGAAGTGATGAACGCATCCCACCCCGGCTGCATCTCAGAGTCCGGTGGCAGGCTAGCTTGGTTGATCAAGGTCTTAGCGTCAGCGATCGCCTGCCCGTCGAACGACGCAATTCGCGTCGCCAAGGCGTCGATAAAACTGTCCAATTGTGAATCGGGCAGCGCCCGATTCACATAACCGTAGCGCTCGGCTAATTCGCCATCAAAGCCCTCGGCACCGATCAACATCTCGATAGCGCGGCCGCGGCCGACCAGCCGAGGCAGCCGCGCCATAGGGCCGCCCCCAGGGACGAAGCCGGCGCCAACTTCAAACTGCGACACAACCGCTTTCTCTCGACTGGCAAACCGCATATCCGCGGCGAGCGCAAGCTCACTGCCTATACCACTCGCCCGCCCACGAATTGAAACGATCGTCGCAGCCTTCAGCCGACTGATGCGTACCATGACATCAGGCACGGGATGCATACCTGTTGGCCCCGGCTCCATGCCTGTGGAATCCTTGAGGGGACCTAACAGGTCGTAGTGGGCGATGAAATAACCAGGGACCGCGCTGTCAAACACTACTACCTTGACCCTCCCATCAGCTTCGATCTGCCCAACAATTTTTGCAAGCTCGCGGACCTCGGACGGGCCAATGATATTGAGTGGAGGATTATTGAAAGTGACTTCCCAGTAGGCCTCGCTCTTGCGTGTCAGGCGGATCTTTTCGGTCGTTTTGCTCAGTGTCGCTGCAAGCGGCGCGCTAGCAACACTGGGCAACGTTGTTTCCTGTCCGAAAACGTTCGGAGGCCCCTGCAGGAATGCGACAACGGCCAACAATACTGACTTTTTGACCTTGGAATACATCATAGCCAATTTACCTCGCTAAATGTCAAAATCCGCCACATACAACATGATCACATCGCGACACCAAGGGTTCAGTTAAGCCACTTCACGCGCACAACTCACCCGTCACTGCCTCTTATCAGCAACAGAAGCTCTACTGTCCCTTTTATATATAAAATCTACTTCAGACACCACAATAATGTACGAATGTCGGGGCTGAGACGATAGCACCATGGTATCGTCAATACCTTGGGATTGATGGAGCCTCCCACCGCGCGATGGCGTTTGAATCGGTACCCAGTCGCGGAGAAAAGCGACTACTCAGCGGTGGCGAGTCGGGCTGCCATGTTCACCAGCTCGGCCAGCGAGCGGGCCTGCATTTTTCGCATAGCCTGGCCACGATGTGCCTTGACTGTGATTTCGCTGATGCCAAGCTCAAAGCCGACCTGCTTGTTCAAGAGACCAGAGACGACCAGCGTCATAACCTCTTGCTCGCGACGGCTGAGCGATCCGTGGCGATGCCTGAGAGCTTGCAAATCGGCGTCCAGAGCGAGAGCGGTCTTGCTCCTTTGGAGTGCCAGCTTGATTGCACCCAATAGTTCCTCTTCGTCGAATGGTTTGGTTAGAAACTCGACAGCCCCGGCCTTCATCGCCTTGACTGTCATCGGTACGTCCCCGTAGCCGGTTATGAAGATGATGGGCATAGGGGTACGCTCGTTAGCCATCAGACTCTGCAGGTCGAGCCCACTCAGATCCGGTAGATTGACGTCCAAGATGAGGCAGCTCGAAACCAGGGCAACCTGGGGTCGATCGAGGAATTCTTTTGCTGAACCGAACGCCTCCGGCTGCCAACCTGACGAGCAGATTAGCAACTCTAATGATTCACGCACCGAAATGTCGTCGTCTACAATGAACACCACGGATGCTTCGTCCGACATCGCGACACTGCCTAGTTCAGCCGCTACACCCGTGTACATGGCAATTATCCTCCTAAGCCGGCATTAACAATCCATCACTTTCAAGGCTTACAAACCGCCAGATGGAGAGCCTCCTGAAGGGCCCTATCGCTGAACGGCTTAAACAAGCACTCGACCGCACCCTGTTCGATGAGACGAAGCCGCATGGCACTGGTCCGCTGCGCGGTAATGTAGACGATCGGAATCTCTTGCCCGCGACGCGCTAGTTCCTGTTGCAGTTCGGGGCCTGTCATGACGGGCATGGTGACATCGAGAACCAGGCACTTGGCTTCATGAATGCTGTCAGACGCCAGAAACTCCGTTGCCGAAGCGAATGTGTCCACCCTGAAGCCCAACTCCTTGAGCAAATCTGGTAAGGACTCGCGCACAGACGTGTCGTCGTCAACCACTGACACCAGTGCATCCGCAGGCTTCATCTCGCTCCCGCCGATCTTCGAACACCACCGACCGCGGACGCCGTACCAACACTCACATCCTGCAAAGACAATCGCTCCCTGGAGTATTCGGGCACGGAGAACGTGAACGTCACTCCCGGGCCATCATTTGCTGCTGCCCATAGACGCCCGCAGTGACTCTCGATGATGGAACGGCTAACGGACAATCCCATCCCCATGCCTTCATTCTTGGTGGTGTAGAAGGGTTCAAAGAGCCGCTCCGCACCATCTGGGCCGAAACCTGTGCCGGAATCCCGTACAGACAGGCGCACATGGTCATTTCCATCCGCCTCGGTCTTTACTATCAACTGCCTTGGGCGATCATCTACCCCGCTCATGGCGTCCACCGCGTTTCGCATCAGGTTCATGATCACCTGCTGAAGCTGGACACGGTCGCCCGCAACGAGCGGCAGACCCTCAGCCAATTGGGGCTGAAGAACCACGCGACTGCTCTGAACGTCGCCCGACGACAAAGCGATCACCTCCCTTGCCGCCTCGTTCAAATCCACCGACTGAAGGGTAGGTGCTCGCTTGCTGAAGAGGGCGCGTAATCGCGTTATCACATCTGCGGCTAGATTGCCGTCGCGGATGGTTCGGCGGGCGGTTTCGCGTGCGCCGTCAATGTTTGGAGGATCGGCCGCCAACATGCGCAGGCAGGTGCTGGCGTTCGTAATGATCCCCGATAAAGGTTGACTGACTTCATGGGCAATCGAGGCTGTTAATACTCCGAGGCTCGAAACCCTGGTTACATGTGCGAGTTCAGACCGGGCTCTGCCAAGTGCTTGTTCAGCCTGTCGCCGCCCCGTCACGTCCTGCACTGCGGTGAGGCATTCCATGCGATCATCCTGATGGCGAATGACCTTGCCAAACGTGCGTAGAAATTTGACCCTGCTATCCGGCATCCGCAGCCGGATCTCATAGCCGAGATAACTCTGCCCGGCTCGAACCCGAGTCATCTGGGCGGACAGCGACTGGAGGTCATCCGCGTGGATTCGCTCACGGAGCCGTTCAAGCGTCACGGGGGAGTTCGGATCGAGTTCGAAGATATGATAGAGTTCCTCGGAAAAGGCGATCTCGTCAGTGTCCAAGCGCCAGGAGAACGCGCCCGTGGAACTTAAGCGTTGTGCTTCCGAAAGCAACGTTTCGCTCCGCCTGAGCGCTGCCTCGATAAGGGAACGTTCGATTGCAATGCTGGCGATTTGTGTGGCGTGCGCGATGAGATCCTGATGGTGCGGCGAAGGGCTCGCAGGCTTCCGTTGGACGATGCAAAAGGTGGCAAGCACCCGCCCCTCTCTGGAACAAATCGGAGTGCTCCACACCGACCTATATCCGTGCTTCAGAACATGTAGCCGCACAGGCGACGTATACCAACGGGGATCAGATTCCATGTCCACTGCGACCACCTGCGTTTTTTGATAGGCCGCTATGCCACATGGCAACAGGTCGCCGTCGACGGGCATGCCGGCAATCGGCGCGCTGTAGTCGGGAGGCAAGGAAGGAGCCACGGCATATTCGAATGTCGAGCTGCTCCAATTTATCAGGTGGACGTCGCAGAAGCAGTCGGGGGCGGCGTCTTCGACAAAAACGCACAACGCGCTGAGAACATCCCGAAGCAAATTGCCCGACGCGATCATCTTCAGCAAATGCTTCTCGCTGGCGAGAAAAGCTTCCGCCCGTTTCCGACCCTCAATATCGTGACTGATACCGTACCATCGGATCACCCGACCCGCTTTGTCGTGGACCGGCACGCGACGGGCAATGTGCCAGCGATATGTCCCGTCACTCGCACGAACGCGGTACTCATGCTCGAACGTTTCTCCGGTCGCGACACATGCGCGCCATTTGCTCTCTTCGAGCTCGATGTCATCTGGGTGGATTGCGCCCCTACAGCCACCATTCGTCACATCCTCAGCACACAGTCCAGTGAACTCGCGCCCCCGCTTTTTAATAGAAATTCGCGAGCCGTCGGGGTAATAAGCCGCAACCAGCGCCGGTATCCCGTCGATCGTTCGTTGTAGCTCGCCCTCAGCTTCGAGGGCCTTGTCCTCAGCCTGCTTCAGATCATCGATGTCAATGTTCAACCCATACCATTTGACGATGTTGCCCGACTCATCCCGCAACGGGTTAGCGCGGATAAGAAACCATCGATAAGTTCCATCAAATCGGCGCAATCTGGCTTCGGTTTCTCCGGCTTCGCCCGACACTATGATTGTCTGCCATAGGGTGAGCAGCCCATCCTGGTCGTCAGTATGGACCACAGTCGTCCAGCCCCACCCCCTCGCCTGCTCGCCGGAGAGGCCGGTGTACTCTAGATAATGCTGGCTTAGAAACTCAGTGAGGCCGTCTGGGCGAGCTGACCATGCCATCGCAGGAATGGTATCGATGATGAGTTTGAAATCGTGCTGGCTTGTCACGAGGGATTCATCGCTTTTTGCACAGTGCTTCTTCTGTTCTGCCGCGCTCACGCCAAAAACCTCATCGCCGTTGAAGAAAGAACAGCCATGACCCACGTCGCCGAGTTCAGATCCAGCGAAGGGAGCGGATGCGGCAGTTTCTTCATGACCGTTGCCGCCTACCAGAACAGGCCTACGTCCTGACACACCATGCCCCCGGGACAACACTAACGTCTATTATGCGTAGGTGTCGGTTTTGGGACGAGATCGAATGCGCGATGGGAAAAAGGAGTGCAACGCTGCAAGACAATGATCTGCGATCGACGGTTCGTCCATGTCTCTAGTAACGCGACTTTATCGTCCTCCATTCCTGCACGCTCGCGCGCCAGGGATCGAAACCACCGTCAGGCCATCACCTTTTTGCTCCAACTCGGCTAATCCTGGATCGATCTAGACGGACGTGTGTAGCGGCGGTTGTCAAACGTCACTCGGCAATAGGCAGTGACGAGTGGGTGAGTCGAAGTGCAGCATTTTCGTTTTCGTATTCATCCAAACCTCCTGCGGTGACACAGTGAAAACGCAAGGATTTGGGGCGGCTCCGGGCGGTCGCGATGATATCGGCTAGACCTGGTCTGGGGTCAGGATTGGACACGGACTTTGTCATCCAATGGTATTGTCAATACTATCGTATAAATGGATTTTGCGGTTTTCCTGCTATTGTATACTACTTGCTGTTTGCGTTAGCGACTTGACATTTATCAGTCGGAATCAGTGGTGCTATTATGCGATCCGATATTGTTCCCGGCTCTATTTTTCCGAATTATGAACTCTCAGATCACACTGCCGCGCGGCGAACGCTTTCCGAGTTGCAGGGACGGGATCCGTTGGTCCTCGTTCTCGGTAGGGGCGGGTATTGTCCCAAGGACCGCCGGCAGGCTGAAGGGCTAGTCCAGCTTCATCGAGAAATGGACGTGGGTTATTGCCGGCTTGTCACCATTACGACGGACAATCTTCTGGAGACGAGCGAATATCGTACTGGCGTGGGCGCCCATTGGCCTTTTCTCTCGGACCCGCGGCGCGTTGTGCAGAAGGACCTCGACATCGCGGAGTACACGGATCCGACGCACAACCCCATGATCCCTCACGTTATCGTCATGGAGCCGGGTCTTGTCGTCTATAAGGTCTACAATGGGTATTGGTTTTTCGGGCGACCCACGGTGGAGGAACTGCGGCAGGACATGCGAGCGGTGACTATGAAATGCCGGCCGGACTGGGACATCAACAGGCCGGAACTCAGGGCTGCGTGGCAGACTGGTCGTAAGGAGCTTTTCTATCCTTACGGAAAGACGCGCGTTCAAACATTTCGCGAACAGGAATGAATTCGAAAATTTGTGGGTGCGCGCTGTCCGTGCTGGCAAGGTGACGAGCTTTAGTCGCCGTGTGGGGTTTTGGCCTGAGGATGTTAAGAAGATCTAGCATGGAAGACTTGAGATACGAGCGGCTCTGGATCCCCACTGGGGTGCGATCGCTCGCTGTTTTTCGAGCGCGGTCACGCCTATTTCTATCTCGCCTACCGCATCTCGACATGCTGAATGTCTCGAGCTAGATCCCTGAGATCGGACCGGGCATGCCGAGTCGAAAGCTCGAGCCGCTCGAAGGCACTGCGATCATGCGGCTCAATCGCGGTATCGAGCGGTTCAGCGACCTGGCATGAGGACCGGGAAGGCTCGCCCAGGCGTTGCCGATCAATCATTCGCTCGACGGGCTCGATCTTTATAGCGAACGGCCGCTATGGCTCGTACGCGATGACCCACGGATCCGGCGATATCGGGCAGAGCATCAGGAATAAGAGACCGCCCCCTCCTGCTTTGGCCGCCATACAACACTTCAGTGTCACGCGCCGACTAGGATCAGTCATCGCGAAGCTCACGAATGAAGCGCAGGACGATCCCCGCCATTCTCTGCGTCAACGGACTTCGGGAGGGGTGTGTGCGACGAGTAGAGCACGGTCCGAGGGCGACGCCCCCACCATCCTGAACTAGTAGCTAGTGGAGAACAGCGTTGAGCGCATCAAGCAGCGCAGTATCAGTGAACGGTTTTAAGAGACATTCAATTGTCCCGCTCTGACGCAGACGCTGACAGACCCGATCATCTCCATGTGCTGTAATAAAGACGATCGGAATCTGCCGACCTTGGAGAGCCAGCTGGCGTTGGAGCTCGATGCCGGACATACCAGGCATTGCGATGTCAAGGACCAAGCACTTGGCTTGATTGACCCGTTTGGAAGCCAGGAATTCCTCTGCCGAGGAGAATGCTTCGGCTTCATGGCCAAAGATACCGATTAGATCCGGCAGAGACTCGCGAACAGACTCATCGTCGTCAACAACTGCGATGTATGCCCGTGTTATCATCATGTATGTCCAGTACTTTCCGCCAAACTCGACGGGACATTCCTAGAGCTGTTGAATGATGTTTGCGCAATCAGAGAAGGAACTGAGAAGTTGAACGTAGCGCCAAGGCCGTCGTTACGCTCAGCCCAAACACGGCCCTGATGATTCTCGACTATAGTTTTGCTAACGGACAAACCGATGCCCATACCGTCGCTTTTGGTCGTATAGAACGGGCCGAAGAGCTTCTCGACCAGAGCAGGATCGAAACCGCCGCCGGCGTCCTTGACCGAAACCCTAACATGGCCCGTTCGTTCTAGCTCAGTCGAGACGAACAATTCTCTCGGCCGATCCATCACTTCATCCATTGCTTCAGCGCCGTTCAGTATGAAGTTGAGAATTACCTGCTGCAGCTGAACGCGGTCACCTATTACGTGTGGTAGATTTTGGGCAAAATTGACTCGAAGGCTCACATTGCGTTTGTGTAATTCGTTCGATGACAATGCAACTACCTCTTGTGCGGCGGCATTCAGGTCCACGACCTCAGAGGTGGTGATTCTTTTGGTGAAGAGGGCGCGTAGCCGAGAAATTACCTCCGATGCGCGCTGAGCATCTCTGATTGTTCTCTTTGCAGTTTCACGAGCTCCGTCGATGTTCGGCGGTTCGGCAGTCAGCATGCGCAGGGCCGTACCGGCATTCGTCATGATGCCGGCCAAAGGCTGATTTAGCTCGTGGGCAATCGATGCTGTAAGCTGACTCATGGTCATCACGCGCGTTATGTAAGCGAGCGCCGCCTGGGTCTCGCGTAGTTCGTCTTGCGCCTCTTTCCATTCATGCATGTCGACACATACGCCGTACCACTTGAGGATTCGCCCGTCTTCATCACGCAGCGGTAGGCCTGTGGTTAGACACCAGCGAAACGAACGGTCGGCAGCGTGAATGAGGCGCGCTTCCACCTGATAAGGCCTGCCGGTCACGACACTCGTGGACCACGCGCGCGCAGCTTGAGCGAGATCATCCGGATGAACGAGACTTTTCCAACCGTCGCCCGTGATTTTCCCGGCAGTGAATCCGGCATAGTCAAGCAAACGCGTGTTGCAGTAGTCGATCGCCCCGTCAGGTTTGGCGCTCCAGAGCATCTGAGGAATGGTCTCCGTGAGATGACGCAGATTCCATTCGCTGGCGCGCAACCTCTCCTCCGCACGCTTCAATTCCTCGATATCTATCGTAACTCCGAACCATTTGACGGCACCAGTCTCATCACGAAGCGGATTTGCCCGAAACAAAAACCAACGGTATTCCCCGTCGAAACGACGGAAGCGGGCTTGTACTTCACCAGCACGTCCCGAAACTAACAAGTCCTTCCAGACACCGGCGCTTGCCTGACGATCGTCCGGATGAACCACGGCTGACCAGGGCCAATCCTGCATCTGGTCTCGCCCAATTCCGAGATATTCAAGATAGCCACTGTTGAGAAAATCGGTGCTACCATCGGCGCCAGCCGACCAAACATAGACCGGAATCGTATCGATAATTTGTGCGAGGGTTCGCTCGCTTGCTGCAATAGCTGATTCGGCCTCCTTTCGATCATGGATATCGATACAACTACCATACCATCGCAGAATTTGACCGAAGTCGTCATGGAGCGGCAACGCATCGGTCAAAACCCAGCGATAACTGCGGTCGGCAGCATGGAACGTCCGCACTTCGACCTGATAGGGCGTCCCATTCTCAATGGAAGCAAGCCAGACTTTCCTGGCCCGCTCGACATCGTCCGCGTGCAGCATTTTGATCCAACCACCGCCGATGATTTCACCAACCGAGAACCCCGTGTAATCCAACAAGCGCGCATTGCAGTAGTCAATGGATCCATCGGGTGTAGCGCTCCACAGCATCTGAGGGATGGTTTCAGTTAACTGACGAAGATTCCACTCACCAGTACGCAGCGCCTCCTCGGCTTTTTTGCGATCTTCGATGTCGATGTTGACACCAAACCATTTGACGACTCCGCCGGCCTCGTCGTGCAGAGGATTTGTACGAAACAGAAACCAGCGGTACTCGCCGTCGAAGCGCTTGAGCCGAGCCTCCGCTTCGCCTGCCTGACGTGAAGCCAACATCGCATGCCAACTCGCAATCAATCCCTCTAGATCCTCCGGATGAACTGCGTTCACCCAACCGGCCCCAAGCGCCTCGTCGACCGTAAGCCCGACGTAGTCGAGGTAGTGCTGGTTGAAGAACTCGGCCGAGCCATCGATCCGGGCGGACCACGCTAGACCCGGAATCGTGTTTACGAACTGCGCAAGATTACGCTCGTTTGCAGCGATCGCTTGCTCTGCATGGGCAGAGCGTTTCTCTTCGTCGAGTTGCAAAGCCGCCTGCAAGCCGATCGTCGCCTGAGCGGCCGCGACACTCAGGAGAACTGTTTCGGTCTCGCGCGGGAAATCCTCCCGCCGCGAACCTGTCACCAGCAGCCCGAACTCTCCAAGCGCGCCTAGGCGCACAGGCAGGATCGTAAGAACACTGCCGCCAACCGTAAGTCGTTGCGCCCATTCTGTCGCCTCGGCGGTCGTCAAGGGCCCCAGCATCGCCCCGAAATCCTCCGATGTGGCCACGCTTCGCGCCCATTGTGACAGTCGCGTTACTTGCCGTCGCGTATTGTCGTTGGCATCCTTGAAGTGCAAATGGGCGAAGTCGAGGTCCAGCATGCCGAGAACCAAGTCGAGTAGTTGACCGGCCATCAGGGATGGCTCGCGGCCACCCCATGTGCTGGGCAGCGCCATAACGCTACCCAGGTCGCTGAGACAGCGCTGAAGTCGGTTATTCTCGGCGAGGAGAACGTCGATTTGCATCATCAGCTTGCAGTTCGTTGCGAGAGCGCTTTGTCGGCACGGCGTTGAAGCAGTCTTTGAAGAAACTCTTGCGTGGTGGGTACGAAAGAATTTTTCTCGAGGATACCGAACTGACTGATGCCTGGGTCCAAGCCGGTAGTTCTGCGAAACTTCAACTCGTCAATGCGCTGCACTGTGATCGATCCCGTCGCTACCCCATTGGTTAGCATTGTGACGATGGCGACGTCGACCCGCCATCTGAACTACTCGATCGCCGCGGTCGAAGCATTTTATTAATGACATAAAACGCGATATCCTTGGTCCTCACTATTGAAGGAATACATAACGGCACGCGCTCGATCCAGCTGAGCGCCCTCAACCAGCACAGGCTGACCTGACGTGGCCACTTAACTGCCCAGCGCAGGACTTTCGTGTAACGCTGCTCCCTCCCATTCCGAAACTCCATAGCACCTTGGTATCGGTCTGAGTCTTTCTCGCCGGTCGCTGGGCAAAGATTCGCTCGTAAAAGGATACAGAATATCGCGCGTGCACGCTCTTCTTCCGAGACTAGAAAATGGTTCAATCTTGGAAATCGTAATTCGAAAGTCAGGTCCCTTGGATCACTCTTCCTCCCTTCTTCTGGGAGATGATTTCGTTCAGACGCAGCATTTCTGCTGGTACTAGCAAGCGCCCTCGGGGACTGGCTGCCTGCCACGGGAACCTTGCTGTACGCATTGCTCGGCATGCTCCCTGTCGACTTCGTCTACGTGCTTCTCAATGGTGGCAGCGGCGCATTTGCGCCGTGGCCACCCTCGCACAATCGCTCGGAGAGACCCTTCAGCCGGGCGAGGTTGGTACGTCGTTGTCGGGGCGCTCGGAGGCTTGTCTCGCAGTGGCCGGCTGCCGGACGTACGGCTCTGGCGACGCCGAGTGTCGCCCGTGACAATGCCAATCGGGCTACCGGGATGATATTGGGATTATCGTTGTCGGATCACAAAAACCGGGGTTTTCCGACGCACCGATCAGCTGCTGTCGCAGCAAGTAGGGCGGCGTCGGGCTCTCCATTGGCCGCTCGATCGATGAGCACCACAAAGGACAGATCTGGGAGAGCGCATACCGGCCCGGGAGCGAGCGTTCCGTTCGCCATCCCTTACATCTCGGAACAAATCGCGGGCCTGAAACCGTGCATACGGAAAACGCGGCGCCCAGTCCGATGACCAACCGTCCGCTCGTGACGATCATCGATGATGACGTCCTGAAGCAGAGCCGGCCGCTCCGCCTGCGGGGACGGCCGGACTCTGCGCTCACCACGCCCACTTGGGAGGCGTGCAGGTCTGCACTGGCGGGGATCAGGCGCTACGTATCGACCTGAACGCAGCCCGGAGCTCGTTGGCGAAAACCTGCGGCTGTTCCCAGGCCGCGAAATGGCCGCCTTTCGGGAGACGGTTGTAATAGATCAGCTTTGGATAAGCCTTCTCAGTCCAGCTGCGCGGCGCTGTGTAGATCTCGTCCGGGAATGCACTCACCGCAGTGGGGAGCGGCACACCTTTCGGCGCAAAGAAAGCTAGCTTGCTTTCCCAGTAGAGGCGCGCCGAAGAGACCGCAGTGTTGGTGAGCCAGTAGAGCGCGATGTTGTCAACGACGTCTTCCTTGGACAGACCCTCGGACTTTCCGTCGAAGACTCGGGCGATCAGGTCGTAGCTGCGTGCATCGTGGTCGAGCATCCAGGCCGCGAGCCCGATGGGTGAATCCGCCAGCGCGTACAGCGTCTGCGGTCGGTTTGCCATCTCTTGGGCGTAGGCCAACCCATGCTTCCAAAAGAAGTCGAGTTGATCCCAGGCATAACGTTCGTCGGTCGATAGACCGGAGGGCGCAGGGCCGCCCGCCGCGAGCGCACTCGAGACCTCATCCGGCAACGTGGCCGGCATGTTCGTATGAATGCCGATCAGACCCGGCGGACTCTGCAGCGCCATCTGCTCGGTGACGGCATTTCCCCAATCGCCGCCCTGCGCCACGTATCGCGTGTACCCTAACCGCGTCATCAGTTCGCCCCAGGCTCGCGCGATCCGGATTGGATCCCAGCCAGCTGCCGTCGGCTTCCCTGAGAAGCCGTGTCCCGGCAGCGAGGGGATGACAAGGTCAAAGGCGTCTGCAGCGCCGCCCCCATGGGCCGTCGGATCGGTCAAGGGACCGATGATCTTCAACTGCTCGATGATCGAGCCCGGCCATCCATGGGTGACGATGGCCGGTAGCGCGTTCGCATGCTTCGAGCGAATGTGGATGAAATGGATATCCAGCCCGTCGATCTCGGTAACGAACTGCGGCAAGCCGTTCAGGTACGCCTCGCATTTGCGCCAGTCGTATTCGGTCTGCCAATAATGCGCGAGCGCCTTCATCGTCGCGAGCCTAACACCTTGGGCGGTGTCATTCACCGTCTCGCGCTCAGGCCACCGCGTAGCTTTGAGGCGGTGCTTGAGGTCGACGAGATCAGCGTCCTCAACGTGGACGCGGAACGGGCGAATGGTCTCAGACCCGCCACTCTTCATTGCTCCCGCGACACCCGGCAAGGTAATCATCGCAATAGCCCCTGCGGCGGATGCCGCGAGAACTTCCCGGCGGGTGGACATTGAAGATAATGATGACATCTGTACCTCCTCATAACTTGACTAAAGCTGCTCGCCTCGAGACAGCACGAATCAATGAGGCCAGTAAGTACCGGTCACTTCTATTGAACGTTGGTATCGCCGATACCTTGGTATGCTCCAAGTGCATCTCGCGACAACGCCGAGGCTCCGCCACTCGAGCTCAGGGCTGTTGCGGAGGCGCTTGCGGCAGACAGCGCGAAGGATTGGGCATTTCATCGTCGGCACAAAGGTATCGGCGATACTTGGGTCCAATTGATTTAGCGGGGCAGCGCGGGTCTCATACCCGCGAATCGATAATGGCCAGCGACTTCGATTTTCCGAAATGGATTCGGAATGAGAAAACGAAATCAGAGCCGCGGCGCTGATTCGTCCTGCCGTCCGCATTGACTGAGGCGCAAGATGTCACCGACACAGCAACGCCAGAGAGCCGTTAGCCATGGACCGCCGGCCCAATGGCCGCCGTAAGATCCACAGTATGTTGGCCGGGGCGGATTGAAACAGGCGACCCTAGCTATCAGCTCCGCCCGCCTGGCCAAGGGCTGGAGGCAGGAATGTCGGAGGCGATCTCAAATGCATCGGGAAGGGAGAAGAAGATGGCTGAATATCATACCAAACCGAACGGACCGGATCTGGTCAACGGCATCGCTTTATCTGACCTTCCCGATGGCGGAAAGCTCGTCGGTCATTCTGGCGGTGAACAGGTGTTGTTGGTACGCCGCGGGACTGAAGTTTTCGCCATCGGGGCGACATGCACCCACTACGGCGGGCCACTCGTTGATGGTCTTTTGGTTGAGAGCACGGTTCGGTGCCCATGGCATCACGCGTGCTTCGATTTGCGCACGGGCGAAGCATTGCGCGCGCCTGCCTTAAAACCACTCGCTTGCTGGTCGGTGGAGCTGCGCGATGATCGGATATTCGTGAGAGAAAAGCGAAAACGGACGGAACCAAAGCAGCGCGTAGGAGGGTCCAGCCATCCTCCCGGGAAGATCGTCATTGTCGGCGGCGGCGCGGCAGGCTTCGCAGCAGCCGAAAAACTGCGGCGCGAAAACTATCAAGGCAGCATCGTCATGCTCAGCAACGACGACGCGCCGCCGGTTGATCGGCCTATTCTTTCCAAAGACTATTTGGCTGGCAATGCGCCGGAGGATTGGGTTCCGCTTCGCCGGGAAAGCTTCTACGCAAAGAACGATATCGATCTGCGTCTCAATGCGGACGTCGCCAGCATCGATGCACGTTCCCATGAGGTTGTACTCGCGGACGGGACCCGGACACCCTACGACAGGCTACTGCTTGCGACCGGAGCCGAGCCGGTTCGCTTGGACATACCCGGCGCCGACCAGCCACACGTTCACACGCTGCGCTCGTTCGCGGATTGCAAGGCCATCATCGAGCACGCCTCGACCGCGCGCCGCGCCATCGTGCTCGGCGCCAGTTTCATTGGACTGGAAGTGGCCGCGGCCCTGCGCTCGCGTGGTATCGAAATTCACGTCGTGGCGCCGGATAAACGTCCTATGGAGCGGGTTCTTGGTTCGCAAATGGGCGACTTCATCCGCGCCCTCCACGAGGAGAACGGTGTCGTATTCCATCTCGAGGACATCGCGAGCAGCATCGATGGCAAGAAGCTGACTCTCAGGAGCGGAAATATGCTTGAGGCGGATTTCGTTGTCGCCGGTATCGGGGTGCGACCGCGGGTTAGGCTGGCCGAAAAGGCTGGACTCAACATAGATCGCGGTGTCGCAGTCAATGCCCTTCTGGAGACGAGCGCGCCTGGGATCTTCGCGGCAGGCGACATTGCGCGGTGGCCCGATCCAAATAGTGGCGAAAAGATTCGTGTCGAGCATTGGGTGGTTGCAGAGAGACAAGGGCAAACTGCAGCACTCAATATGCTCGGCCACAGCGAGAAATTCGTCGCACTGCCGTTCTTTTGGAGCCAGCATTACAACATACCGATCAACTACGTTGGTCATGCCGAGCGATGGGACGAGATCAAGGTTGATGGAGACATTGGTGCAAAAGACTGCCTGCTGCGCTTCAAGCGCGCAGGGCTTACGCTGGCCGTTGCTTCGATCTTCCGTGACATCGAGAGCTTGGAAGCTGAGGTGGAAATGGAGCGGCAAACAAGTGTTGGTAAGTCGTAGGGCTTGGGGACGAGCCACAGCGCTCCCGGTGGCCAAAAAGATCAGAGATGAGGGGCCGAGCGTTGGCGGTACAAATCCATGAAGGACGGTAGTCTGTTGACTTACCCACGTAGTCCGACGGTGAAGCGTTTTTTCGCTGATCCGCACGCAAGGATTTCTTTGGAGGGCAGATAGCTCCGGTTCTGCATATCTCCTCAATACCGTCAGTCCCGAGCCGGCAGTTGCACATTTGAATGCAAGGCAGGTCACGTATTTCAATATTGAGACCAGCCACGGAAGGGCGATGGCGGTTCGAGTCCGATCTGATTCGCCCTATTCAAGCTGAACACACCTACACCAAGGTGTCGACGACACCTTGGTGCGATAGATTTGGCGACACTGAGCGGCTCTGGTGGCGGAGTAGTTAACAGAAAGGTTGAATCATGCGCAGTTTCGTCAATATCGGTGCGATAGTCGGGGCATTTAGTCTGGCCGGCGCCACCGTCGCCCTCGGCGACGAGCCAAAGCCCACAATCGTCCTGGTCCACGGCGCATTCGCGGAGTCTGCCAGCTGGAACGGCGTGATCGCGGATCTGATCCATGACGGATTCACTGTGATCGCGGCGGCCAACCCTTTGCGAAGCGTCTCTGGTGACGCGGCTTATGTCGCAAGCGTCATTGGTTCAGTAAAGGGACCGGTCGTTCTTGTCGGCCATTCTTACGCTGGGGCGGTGATCTCCGCCATGGCGGGCCAGTTATCTAATGTGCGGGCGCTCGTCTATGTTGCTGCCTTCGAGCCCGAGATTGGTGAGAGCAGCCTCGAACTAACTGGTAAATTTCCGGGAAGCACACTCGGGTCCACGCTTGCGCCTCCAGTCAATCTGCCGAACGGTGACCAGGACCTGTACATACAGCAAGACAAATTCCATGCCCAGTTCGCCGCAGACCTCCCCGAGGCGGACGCGCGGCTGATGAGTGCGGCGCAGCGTCCAGTGAATCAGGCCGCCCTGGCCGAACGGGCAGTTCGTGCGGCCTGGAAAACCATTCCGTCCTGGTCGATTTACGGCGGTTCAGACCGCAACATCCCGCCGGCCGCTATGGCTTTCATGGCTGAACGTGCCCATGCGCGGAAGACAGTGGTCGTCCCAGGCGCTTCCCATTTGGTTATGGTCTCCCACCCTCGGGAGGTGGCTGCTCTGATCGAGGATGCGGCGAACGCAAAATGATAATGCGTCACAAGCGCAGATCCAAGTCCGATGAACCTACATTGCAGCATTTGCAACACTGAATAGAGTCGCGACCCTGGTTGATATGGGAGCCGTCAATTCGTCCGGTGGACGCGGTCCTGACGCTTCTCCGTACCGTCATGAGTTCGCTTCGCAGTGCGATCCGATCGGCCAAGAACCAACCGATGCTCACGCTGGGCAACGAATGCCTTTCTCGTTGCCCCACGACGATCATGAAGCCCCTCAGGTCGGGTGTCTTGAGCGAAATATCGGCCCGAAGACGCCGGCTAAATGCATCTGCGTACCTTCGGCGATTAGACCCGAGACTCCGCCTCTTGACGCCCCATTCGCAGTACTTTAATACGTATTAATAGGTTGTTGTTACGTATAAGGGACGATTTTGATTGCGCACTGGTCGGGCCACACAGAAAGACGTTGCGCGGCTGGCGGGCGTATCGCAGGCGAGCGTGTCGATGGTGATGAGCGGTGGCGGGTCTCCGGCGATTTCGTCGGAGACCTGGGAGCGGATCACCAAGGCGGCGGCGGAGCTTGGCTATACGCCGAACCGGTTCGCGCAGGCGCTCAAGACCAACCGCACCATGACCATCGCCTGCGTCGTGCCCGACATCACCAACCCTTTCTATCCGGCGCTGATGCGCGGCATCCAGTCGGTGGCCGAAAACCTCAGCTATGACGTGATCGCGGTCAGCACCGACGGCTCGGCCGAGCGCGAGCGGCATTTTCTCGACTGGTCCCGTCAGGGGCGGGTCGACGGTGTGATCGGCGTGTTCTTCACCTTGCGCGCCGGCGACTTCAAACCGCTGCTCGATGCCGGCGTGCCGGTGGTGCGTATCGAGTCCAGCAAGAAGCGCGGCGGCGACATCGCCATCGACGACATTTTTGTCGACAGCTACGCCGCCGCCTTCTCGGTAACGCAGTTTCTCATCGGCCGCGGCCACAGGCGCATCGCCATGGTCGCCGGCCGCGGTGGCCCCCAGGGCGTGCGGGTCGAAGGCTATCGCACCGCGCTGACCGAGGCCGGCGGCACGCCCTACATCCTCGTCGACGAGGAATTCAGCGAGACCGGCGGCGCCCGTGCCGCCGAGGCGGTGCTGGCCAGCGGCTATGCGCCGACGGCGATCTTTGCCGCCAACGATTTGATGGCCATCGGCGTCATGCAGGCGCTGCGCGATCGCGGCATCGCCATTCCCGGCGACATTGCGGTTGCCGGCTTCGACGACATTTCGGCGGCGCGGCTGGTCACACCATCGCTGACCACGGTCGCGCAATTCCAGGGCGACATGGGGGAAAAGGCTGCACAGATCCTGATGGAGCGCCTGCGCGGCGCCTCACCGGGCGCGGGGACCGCGCTCGAAATGCCCTACAGCCTGATCGAACGCGGTTCGACCTGACTGCCATAAGAAACGATATCGGAGGAGAACATCATGCAACGCCGTACATTGGTCAAGACCGGCCTCGGGCTTGTCGCCCTGCCGCTGCTGCCGCGCCTTTCCTTTGCCGACGACAAGAAGCCGGTCGGCTTCTGGTACGAATCCGCTTCACCGGAAAACCAGGACAACCTCAAGACCATTCTGATCGACCCGTTCAATGCGGCGCATCCGGAGGATGATCTGTCGATCGACTTCCGCGGCTCCGACCTCGACAAGCAATTGCGCATCGCCATGCTGTCGGGCAATGGCCCGGACGTCGTCTTCACCGCCGGCCCGAGCTATGTCGCGTCGATGGCGCAGGCCGGGCAGTTGCTGCCGCTCGACGACTACGCGGCAAAGCTCGGCTGGAACGACCGGCTGCTGCCGCTGTTCACGGAACTCGGCAAGTACGAGGGCAAGCTCTATGCGCTGGCCAAGACCTACGAGACGCTCGGTCTGTTCTACAACAAGACACTGTTCGACAAGAGCAGCTGGAAGGCGCCGACCACCATCGCCGAGCTCGAGGCGCTGGCCGACGAGATGAAGGCCAAGGGCCTGGTGCCGTTCGGCGCCGGCAATGCCGACTGGCGGCCGGCCAACGAGCACCATGTCTCGATCGTGCTCAATTCGGTGGCTGGTCCCGACAATGTCTACAAGGCGCTGACGGGCGCCATTCCATGGACCGATCCGTCCATCCAGGCGGCCATCGATAAGCTCGATGAGTGGTGGCAGAAGGGCTATTTCGGCCCCAACTATTTCTCGCTGACGCTGGAGCAGGCCTTTGCCCAGGTGGCAACCGGCCAGGCCGGCATGGCGCCGAGCGGAACCTGGAGCTTTACCAACGTCCCGACCTATTTCCCGCCCAACAATGCCGAACCGGCTTTCGTCGGTTTCCCGAGCACGAGCGGCCCGCCGGTCTATGCGCTCGGCATCGGCTCGACGCTCTCGGTCAACGCGAAATCCGAAAATCCGGACGGCGCGGCGGCGGTGCTCGACTATATCTTCAGCGACACATTCTACGGCGCCATGAACTCGGCCTGGCAGGGCGAGTGGAACCTGCCTTTGAAGGATCTGTCAGGGGTAAAACTCTCCGACAAGGTGCTGCCGCTCTACACCGAGTCGATGAAGAACCTGTCGACCGCCGTCGGCGCCGGCCAATATGGCTACACGACATGGACCTTCCTGCCGCCCGCCACCGACACCTATCTGGTCAGCGGCATGGAGGAAGTCTGGCTGAAGAAGATCTCGTCGAAGGACTACCTCAAGAAGCTCGACGAAACGTTTCAGCAGGAAAAGACGGCCGGCAAGGTGCCGGCGGCACCGAAGCGGGCTTGAGGCACCGCAAAACCCAACCGAACCAGCGACGGAGCGGCGCCTGACCGGCGCTAAATCAATAGAGCATGATGTCGTCCGAAAACCGCTTCACACTTTTCGGCATCATGCTCCAAAACCCAGGGCAATTGTCCATGCACCGGCTCTATCTCGTCCCGACGCTGATCATCAATTTCGTCATCGTGCTGGTTCCGGCACTGCTGACGGTTGTCCTGGCATTCTGCAACTGGGACGGTATTTCGACGACGACTTTCTCCGGGCTGGACAATTTCCGGGCGCTGCTCGCCGATGGCGTGTTCTGGTCGGCGCTGACCAACAACATCATCTGGACCGGCATCTTCCTCGTGGTGCCGATCGCCATGGGGCTGCTGGCGGCGTCGATGCTCTTGATCGTGCGGCGCGGCAGCAATTTCTTCCAGGTCGTCTACTTCCTGCCGGTCGTCATCGCCACGGTCATCACCGCGCGCGTCTGGCAAGGCATGATCTACAGCCCGGTCACCGGCGTGTTCGGCATGCTGCAGCGCATGGGCCTGCCGGTCGCCAATCCGCTGGCGCAGCCATCGACCGCGCTGTTCGGCGTGGCGACCGTCGACCTATGGCACTGGTGGGGCTTTCTGTGCGTCATCTTCTTCGCCGCCCTTCGGCAGGTGCCTCAGGAGCAGATCGAAGCGGCGCGCATCGAGGGCGCCAGCTACGGCCAAATGATGCGCTATGTGCTTTTGCCGGGGATCCGGCCGACCATCATGCTGATGCTGATCATGACGGTGATCTGGAGCTTTCTCGCCTTCGACTTCGTCTACATCCTGACCCAGGGCGGCCCGGCGTTTTCAAGCGAGGTGCTGTCGACGCTCGCCTATCGCCACGCTTTCTACGACCTCAATGTCGGCCAGGCAGCGGCGGCGGCCCTGGTGATCAGCCTGTTCGGCCTCGTAGGCACCTTCTTCTATGTCCGGCTGCAGACGCAGGAGGGCGAGCAATGAGAATGGTCGAAAGCCGGACGACGCTCACCATCTCCTACATCGTGCTGGGCATCGGCGCCTTCATCGCGCTGTTTCCGATCGCGCTTCTGGTGCTCAACGCGCTGAAGCCGGCGGCGCAGATCGTGCAGAACCCGCTGTCACTGCCCAACCCGATCCGCTGGGAGAATTTCACCAACGCCTGGGCGCACGCCAAGTTCTCGAAAACCTTCATCAATTCGCTGCTGTTGTCGGGCACCACGATCATTCTCGTCTGCACGACATGCTCGCTGTCGGCCTATGTGCTGGCGCGCAAGAAAGTCGCCTCGTGGAAGATCTGGACGTTCTACCTGCTGGCGACCACCACGGCGCCGATCCAGCTCTACATTTTCCCGCTCTATTTCGGCTTCGCCAAGCTCGGCCTGGTCAACAATGTCTTCGGCGTCGCGTTGATCTACACCGCGCTCTACAGCCCGTTCGCGGTGATGCTGCTGAGGACCTATTTCATCGCCGTGCCGAAGGAGCTCGAGGAAGCCGCGCTGATCGACGGCGCCACCCATTGGCAGGTGTTTTCCAAGGTCATGCTGCCGATCGTGTCACCCGGGATTCTGACAGTCGCGCTGATCATCGGGCTCAATTCCTGGAACGAATTCCTGATCGCGACGACCTTCCTGCAGAAGGCCGACAAGGTCACTGCCGTCATCGGCTTCTACCTGCTCAGCGGGCAATACAGTTCCGACTGGGGTGAGATCATGGCCGCCGCGCTGATCATCGTGGTGCCGGTGGTGGTGCTGTTTGTCGCCATGCAGAAGCGGTTCATCGAAGGCATGGCGGGCGGCTCGGTCAAGGGCTGAAACCCGGGCTGAAATATTTCGAGTATCTGGAGCAGAACATGCAGTTACCCAATGACTATCTGGAACGGGTCTATGCCGGCGTGCTTGGTAAGCTGGTGGGGGTTTATCTCGGCCGGCCGTTCGAGGGCTGGACTTACCAGAAGATCATGAAAGAGCTCGGGCCGATCGACTATTACGTGCATGAGCGGCTGAACCAGCCGCTGGTGGTGACGGATGACGATGTCGCCGGCACCTTCACCTTCATCCGCGCGCTTGAGGATTACGGCATTTCGCCGGATTTGCCGGCCGAGGCCATCGGCAAGGCGTGGCTGAACTACATCGTCGAGGAACGCTCGATCCTGTGGTGGGGCGGCTCGGGCAATTCGACCGAGCATACCGCCTGGCTCAACCTCAAGAAGGGGATTCCTGCCCCACATTCCGGGTCGATCGCGACCAATGGTGCGACCGTGGCCGAGCAGATCGGCGCGCAGATCTTCATCGATGGCTGGGCGATGGTGGCGCCGGGGCAGCCGCTTCTGGCGGCAAAACTTGCCGAACAGGCCGGCAAGGTCTCGCATGACGGTGAATCCGTCTATGCGGCGATGCTGTGGGCAGCGATGGAGGCGGAAGCCTTCGTGTCCAGCGACATCGACCATCTCATCGACACCGGCCTGTCGGTGATCCCGCGCGACAGCCTGATCGCCAAGCTCATCGCCGATATCAGAGGCTGGGTGAAACAGCATCCCGACTGGCACGACACGCGTCAGAAGATCGAGGACAAATACGGCTACGACAAATATCCCGGCAATTGCCATGTCGTGCCTAACCACGCGCTGATGGTGATGGCTGTACTTTATGCGCCTGACGATTTCCAGAAGGCGCAGATGATCGTCAACACGTCCGGCTGGGACACCGACTGCAACGCCGGCAATGTCGGCTGCCTGCTCGCGCTGATGCTGGGCCTCGATGGCGTCGAGGCAGGTCCGGACTGGCGCGGGCCGATCGCCGACCGGCTGCTGATCTCGTCGGCCGATGGCGGCAATTCGATCAACGACGCGGTGCGGACGGCATACTACATCGCCAATCTCGGCATGACGCTTGCCGGCGGCAATCCGCTCGATGCGCCCAAGGGCGGCGCGCAGTTCCATTTCTCGCTGTCCGGCAGCCAGCAAGGGTTCCGCCCGGTTGAAGGCCATGGCGCAGCGATCGGCGTTCGCGTCGGCAATGTCGAATTCGAGAACGCGCGTGCACTGACCATAAACTATGGGGCGCTGGCGCCAGGGCTGAGCGCCGCGGTGACGACGCCGACCTTCTCGCCGCGCGAGGTGCTGTCGATGCGCACCTACGATCTGATGGCGACGCCGCTAGTCTATCCCGGGCAAGTGGTCAAGGCGCGCGTCGTCGCCGATCGCCACAACCAGGGCGCGGTGTCGGTGCGGCTGCGCATCCGTGCCTATGATGGCGAGGATCGTCTGCGCGATTTCGATGGCGATGCGGTCATCTTGAAGGCGGGCGAAGACCGTGTCCTGTCATGGCGCCTGCCGGATCTGGACGGCCAGCCGATCGCCGAGATCGGCATCGTACTCACCAGCGGGGGCAAGCGTGCGGATGGCCGTGTGCTGCTTGACTATCTCCGCTGGGACGGGGCGCCGGAACTCACGCTGCACCGTCCCGCCGGCGAATGCGATTTCTGGCGCATGGCCTGGGTGAATGGCGTCAGCTTCTTTTCCAAACGCTATCCTCCGAGCTTCCGCATTTCGCAAAGCCGCGACGAAGGCATCGTGATTCACGGGACGCGGCAATGGACCGACTATACAGTCTTCGGCGACATCGTCATTCACCTCGGCAATTATGGTGGCGTCTGCGCGCGCGTTCAGGGCCTGCGGCGTTACTACGCCGTGCGCGCCACTCGCGACGGAAAGCTGCAAATCGTGCGCACACGGGACGCCGACACCGCCGTTCTGGCGGAGACGGCATACGATCTCGTTTTCGAAAAGGCGATCCCGGTGACGCTGACCGTAAAGGGCAGCCACATCAAAGCGCTGTTCGATGGTGTGGCGATCGAGGCGGTCGACACCAGCGCCGAGGCATTGCCCGATGGCGGCATCGGACTGCTCATCGCCGAAGGTGCGCTCTCCACCGACGAACTACATGTGAGCGGCGCCTGAACGTGCTGCACCTACGATCATAGGGAAGATCTGAATGGCTTCAGTCGAAATCAACAACGTGCTGAAATCCTACGCCGGGCACGCCGTGCTGCACGGCGTCTCGGTCAAGATCCCGGACGGTCAGTTCGTCGTACTGGTCGGACCCTCGGGCTGCGGCAAGTCCACGCTGCTGCGCATGATCGCCGGACTGGAGGATATTTCGGGCGGCACGATCAGCATCGGCGACAAGGTCGTCAACGACCTGCCGCCAAAGAAGCGCGACATCTCCATGGTGTTCCAGAACTATGCGCTCTACCCGCATATGACGGTCGCCGAGAACATGGCGTTCTCGATGACGCTGGCCAAAGCGCCGAAGGCGGAAAAAAACGAGCGGGTGGCCAAGGCGGCGGAAATCCTTGGCCTGACCCAGCTGCTCGATCGCTATCCGCGCCAGCTGTCAGGCGGCCAGCGCCAGCGCGTCGCCATGGGCCGCTCCATCGTGCGCAACCCGCAGGTGTTCCTGTTCGACGAGCCGCTATCGAACCTGGATGCCAAATTGCGCGTGGCCATGCGCGCCGAGATCAAGGCGCTGCATCAACGCCTGCGCACCACCACGGTCTACGTCACGCACGACCAGGTCGAAGCTATGACCATGGCCGACCAGATCGTCGTGTTGAATGACGGGAGGGTGGAGCAGATCGGCAGCCCGCTCGAGCTTTACGATCATCCGGCCAATCTGTTCGTCGCGACCTTCATCGGCTCGCCGTCGATGAACATCATAGATGGCGTCGTGACGCGAAACAACGGCGCGCCGGCGGTGCGAACCAACGACGGCACGCTTTTGCCGGTCGCGCCGGGCTTCAGCGCGGCGGAGGGGAAGCAGGTGCGTTACGGCTTAAGGCCCGAACATCTCAGGATCCCTCTCTCGGGCAAGGGTATTGCCGCATCGATTGACGTGGTCGAGCCAACAGGCTCCGAAACACAGGTTCATTTGAGGATCGCCGGCACGCCGGCGGTCGCCGTGTTTCGTGAGAGAATCAGTGCCCGCCCCGGCGAGATTCTCTTTGTAGAGCCTGACATCGCCAAGGTGAGCCTGTTCGACGCCGAGACCAGTCAAGCTTTGCATCGACGATAACGGGGTCTCGCCTGGCCGGATGCATTGTCTCGAATCGAAAGAGCGTGTCGCGATTGATCGGCCTCACATCACGCAGTTTTGTAGACGTCTGCATTTCTGCTGGCTCGACATGTGCCAGATATACGGCGAGCCTCTCAGAGTGTCGAAAATTCCGGGCGTCTTCCTTCAAAGCCGCGCCTTGAGTTTCGAGTTAGCCATTTCGCCATGTGCCGCTTTGGCCAGTTGTGTGGCGCCGTCCTTCCTGTCGAAGCCTCATCGTCAAGCGACAGCTCGAGAGCGAGTTGCTCGATACCGAGCTGCGGGATCAGAGCGGTCAGCTTGATCAATGCGACGGACTCCTGACAGGTGGAACTCCAGGACGAAAGGCTGTCTATGTAAAGTGGCGTTTGTCCTGCAAGGCTGGGATCGGGCTGCGGCTCATTCGCAGCAAACCAATAAAGATGGACGCTCCGGCAGATTGACAGTAGGGTCGTGCTCGACTCCGGGTTTCGCGGGCCAATCTCTTTCTGTGACAAGGGCTCATTCTCCTAGCAATAAGAAGCTTGATGGCCGAGGATTCCGAGTACGCCTTGGAGGTGCTTCGCGAAGGGGCGGAGTTCACGCTCTACCGCGGCAAAGAGGTCGGCAACCAGACACCGATTCTAGCGGTGTCGGTCGCTGGTGAGCAGCCGTCACTTCAGAGTATTCGGCGGCTCGAACACGAATACGCGCTGGCGAGCGGACTTGATGCAGCATGGGCCGCCCGGCCCCTCGCCATTGCTCGCCACCAAGGACGAATGCTCCTCATCCTTGAGGATTCAGGCGGTGAACCCCTGGACCAAGCAATAGAGGAGCACAAAGGACTCCCCATCGATTTATCCCACTTGCTGCGTATTGCCATTGGTTTGGCAGTGGCGCTTGGTCAAGTCCACAAGCAAGGGCTCATCCATAAGGACATCAAGCCGGCGAACGCACTTGTAGACGACCGCGGTCGCGTTTGGCTTACAGGCTTTGGGGTTGCGTCTCGGCTTCCGCGGGAGCGTCAGCAGCCTGAAGCGCCCCAATTCATCGCCGGATCGCTTCCGTACATGGCTCCTGAACAGACGGGGCGTATGAACCGTTCTATCGATTCCCGGAGCGATCTCTATTCTCTCGGGGTCACGCTGTACGAAATCTTGACCAGCCGGCTCCCATTCACCGCTTCTGATCCGATGGAATGGGTGCACTGCCATATTGCGAGGCGTGCTGTCTCGCCCACTGAAAGTATAAGCGAAATTCCTCAGGTACTCTCGTCAATCGTGATGAAGCTTCTCCTGAAGACGGCCGAGGAACGCTATCAGACCGCGGGGGGGGTCGAGGCCGACCTGCGTCGGTGCCTAATGGAATGGCAGCTACATGGTCGCATCGAACCATTCCCACTAGCCGCCCACGACACATCGGGCCAGTTGATGATCCCGGAGCAGCTCTATGGGCGCGAAAGCGAGATCGAATCTCTGCTCGCGTCGTTCGATCGGGTAGTGGTCGAAGGCACCTCCGAACTCGTATTGATATCCGGCTATTCCGGTGTCGGCAAATCCTCAGTGGTGAACGAGTTACATAAGGTCATCGTCCCGTCGCGGGGACTTTTCGCTGCAGGCAAGTTCGACCAGTACAAGCGCGATAGCCCATACGCAACTCTGGCACAGGCCTTCCAGACCCTGGTCCGTCAGATTCTCGTTGAGAGCGAAGGGGAAGTGGATCGCTGGCGGCGTATCTTGTCAGAGGCGGTCGGTGTGGACGGACAGCTGATCGTCAACCTCGTTCCCGAACTGGAGTTCATCATCGGGAAACAACCGTCCGTTTCCGACCTGCCGTCCCAAGAGGCGCAAAACCGATTTAAGGCTGTGTTCCGTCGCTTCCTTGGCGCGTTTGCGACGCCGGAGCACCCGCTCGCGCTGTTCCTGGATGATCTGCAATGGCTGGACGCAGCCACACTCGACCTTATCGGGCACCTGATCACGCATTCGGAGGTGCGCAACCTTCTGCTGGTTGGCGCCTATCGAGACGACGAGGTCGGGCCCGCTCACCTGCTTTTGCATATGCTGGATACGATCAAAAAAACTGATGCGAGGGTGGGTGAGATAAAGCTGGGTCCCCTCGGGTCCGACGAGATCAGCCAGTTTACCGCGAGTGCAATCCGCTGTGATATCGAGCGTGCGCGGCCTTTGTCGGAGCTGGTTCAGGAGAAAACCGGGGGAAATCCATTCTTTGCAATCCAGTTTTTGACGGAATTGGCCGACGAGGGATTGCTCACATTTGATCCTGTTGCGCGAGCTTGGCATTGGGAAATCGATCTCATACACGCCAAGGGCTATACCGATAATGTGGTGGATCTCATGGTGGAGAAGCTGAAGCGACTTTCTCCCCTGACCCAAGACGTGTTGAAACAGCTCGCCTGTCTTGGCCACGCCACCGACGTCGCCATCCTGACTCTGGTTCAGAAAGAGACAGAGGAAGCAATGCACGAGACGCTCCGGGAAGCTGTTTATGCAGGTCTCATCGATCAGCAGGATGGCGCGTACAGGTTTCTGCATGATCGAATTCAACAGGCGGTTTATTCGCTTATCCCCGACGGACATCGAGTTGACGCCCACCTGCTCGTCGGCCGCACGCTTCTGGCGAACATGACGGATGACCAGCTCGCCGAGCACCTATTCGATGTCGCCGGCCAGCTCAATCGGGGCGCTGGACAACTGATTAAACCGCAGGAGAAATCCCAGTTAGCGACGCTCAACCTGCGCGCAGGGAGAAAGGCCAAAGCGTCCGCTGCCTATGTGTCCGCATCCGTGTATCTAGCGGCCGGCATGACCATGCTCGACAAAACAAGCTGGAACAAACAATACGAACTGACATTCGGCCTCTGGTTAGAACGTGCGGAATGCGAAATCTTGAGCGGCAACTTCGAAGAAGCTGAGCAATTGATAATTGATTTGCTGCAACGCGCGGCGTCGAAAGTCGACCTGGCGACCACCTATCGTCTGAAAGTCCTGCTCCACACTCTGAAATCGGAAAATGCCCAAGCCGTCGACAGCGCACTCTCGTGCCTGCGCCTGTTCGGCATTGACATCTCGGCGCACCCGACTGAGGCGCAAGTCCAGGCGGAATACGAAACGGTCTGGCAAACTCTTGGCGGACAGCCGATCGAAAACTTGATTGATCTGCCAATTATGACGGATCCAGAAATGCTGGCCGCGATGGATGTGCTGTCAGTGCTCCTCTCCCCTGCTAACCATACCGACTTCCATTTGTGGTCGTTGCTCGCGTGCCGGATAGCGAAGATGACAATGCAGCACGGAACCTGCGGCGCATCGGCCCATGGCTATGCCGATCTCGGCCAAATCCTGGGACCAGTATTTGGCCGTTACGGCGACGGTTATCGATTCGCTGAGCTCGCCTGCGAGCTTGTCAATAAGCAAGGTTTCGTCGCCTACCGGGGGAAGGCCTACCATGCGAAAGGCGTTGTCGCCGTCTGGACACAACCGATCGCAACCTCGATAAATTTTCTTGAGACGGCCTTTCGTATAGCAAACGACACCGGTGATCTGACTGTCGCCTGCTACTGCATGGACAAGTCGATAACGAATTTTCTGACGCGGAACGACCCGCTCGACGCAGTGTGGCGGGAGTCGGAAAGGGCCCTGGATTTTGTCCGGAAAGCTCGGTTCCATGACGTCGCTACCGTGATCGAGGCCCAGCAACGCTTCGTAGCGACCATGCAGGGCCGGTCCTTAACTTTCTCTACCTTCAGCGATGCGCAATTTGACGAAGCGGATTTCGAGGCGCAGATCATGGCTGACGGGACGGCCACGGCGACCTGCCTGTACTGGATCTTGAAGTTACAAGCCCGGTTCTTGTCGGGCGACTACGTCGAGGCGCTCGCATCGGCCGAGACAGCGAAAGAATTGCTTTGGGCTGCACCGGTTCATTTCCAGAAGCTCGACTATGTTTACTATACCGCGCTGACCGTGACTGCTCTCTATGAGAGCGCTTCGGTCGGCGAGAAGGGAGCTTGGCATGATCTCCTGGCGCTGCACCTGGAGCAACTCAGAGAGTGGGCTGCAAATTACCCACCGACCTTCGGCGACAAGCACGCACTTGTTTCCGCGGAGCTCGCCCGTATCGAAGGACGGGATGCTGAAGCCATGCGGCTCTACGAGGAGGCAATTTCCTCTGCTCGCGATCAAGGGTTCGTGCAGAACGAAGGCCTTGCCTATGAGTTGGCCGCGAGGTTTTACAATGCGCGCGGCTCAAAGATTTCCGCCATTGCCCATTTAGGTCATGCTCGGCGATGTTATGTCCGCTGGGGCGCCGACGGCAAGGCGCGGCAGCTAGACCGGCTTTATCCGCACCTGACCGCTCCGGAAGTGCAAGGTCGTGACGCGGGCATTGGCTCCCGGGTTCAACATCTCGACGCAGAGAGTGTCATAGCAGCCTCTCAGGCTTTGTCTGGAGAGATCGAGCTGCCCAAGTTAATCAAGCGGCTGATGAGGACCTTGATCGAGAACGCGGGCGCGGATCGCGGCCTTTTGATCCTGCCGTCAGGGGGTGAATATCTGATCCATGCGGAAGCGCGGGCGGCCGGAAATCAGATCGAAGTCACATTAAATCAAGAGCCGATCACGTCAATCACGTGTCCAGAATCCCTTGTGCGCTACGTCATCCGCACACGGGAAAGCGTCATTCTCGATGATGCCTCCAAACCTAACCTGTTCTCCGTGGACGGGTATCTGCACCATCAACTATCAAAGTCAATCCTGTGCGTACCGCTGATCAAACAGGGAGAGTTGACAGGAATTGTCCTCCTGGAAAACGCGCTGACCTCACACGCGTTCACGCCGGGACGAATCGGGGTCCTGGAACTGCTTGCGGCGCAAGCAGCGATCTCGCTTGAAAACACACGCTTGTATAGCGATCTCCAAGAGCGGGAGGCAAAGGTTCGGCGTCTTGTCGACTCCAATATCATCGGAATATGTATTTTCGATCTCGACGGTCGCATCATGGAAGCCAACGAGGCCTTTCTCCAAATCGTGGGATATAGCCGCGGCGATGTTGCTTCGGGCTCGTTGCGTTGGACCTCCTTGACACCCGCCGAATGGAGCTGGGCGGACGAACGAGCATTCGCGGACATGGCTTCTACTGGAACCTGCAGACCGTACGAGAAGGATCTTCTTCGGAAAGACGACAATCTCGTGCCCGTGCTTGTGGGTGGGGCGACCTTCGACGAACTCGGACATCAGGGCGTCGCATTCGTTGTAGATCTGACGGAGCGAAAACGCGCCGAGGCCGAGCTGGTGCACGCGAACCGCGTAGCGACAATGGGCCAACTCGCAGCCTCCATTGTTCACGAAGTCAATCAACCTATAGCTGCCACGCTGACGAATGCTGGAACCGCGATGCGCTTTCTCGCTCGTCAGCCGCCAGATTTGGATGGGGCCAAGCACGCCATCGATCGCATTATGAGAGACGGTAAGAGGACCGCTGATATTGTAAGCCGTATTCGTGACTTCTCCAAAAATGCCCCTGCCCGGAAGGAAAATTTGGAAATCAACGAAACAATTTTGGAAATTTCGGCACTAGCCCGTATCCCAATGTCAGAGAGAGGCGTCGTGGCGAAGATGCAACTGGCAGAGGGGTTGCCGCGCATTTTGGGGGACAGAGTCCAATTACAACAGGTGATCCTGAATTTGATCATGAACGCCATCGAAGCCATGAGCGAGGTTGGGCAGGTACTGCGCGAATTGTCGATCAGCACCAGCAAGGTTGACTCAGACGGCGTCCTTGTCGCGGTCAGCGATACGGGTCCGGGTCTATCTCAGGCCAATCCTGAGAGTATTTTCGAGGCGTTTTACACGACCAAGTCCAGTGGGTTGGGGATGGGATTGCCGATCTGCCGCACGATCGTGGAAGCGCATGGCGGCAGGCTATGGGCAACTCCGAACAAACCTCATGGCGCCGTGTTTAACGTTATGCTGCCAATTGAAAAATCGCCGTAGCGCATTTGTTGCCGTCATATCGAACGCTCGGCAGGAGTCTATGGGCCAAACTGCTAGAAAATCCGCCAGGTTGTTGGTGACTCATTATGAAATGCGTCCTTTCCCCGCACGCACGACGCATCTAGCATCGTGAGTGCGTCCTCATGGAAGATCGGGAATCGTATTTTTGGTTACTGCCTGGCATGACTTCTCTCCTCAACAGGCACGACAAAATGGAAGATTACTCCTCGAGTTTGGACCATAGTTGCCCATAGTTTTCCACCATGCGCCTCAATAATTGAGCGGCAAATCGAGAGCCCCATGCCGAGCCCGTCAGCCTTGGTCGTATAGAACGCTCCAAAAATGCGTTCGAGGTTTGCGGGATCGATGCCTGGTCCCGAGTCTTGCACCGATACATGGACTTCACCGGAGCCCGTGACCGCAGAGCTCACTCGGATTTCTCCTGCAGTGTCGCCGGTCCCCTTGATGGCATCAAGAGCGTTCATAATGAGGTTGAGAACGACCTGCTGCAGCTGGACTCGATCGCCCAAGATCAGCGGCAGCCTCTCGTTGAGCCGCATTTCGATTGAAACGCCACTTTTGATGGCTTCGCCATGTGTAAGGCTGATGGTCTCAAGGATGACTTCGTTTATATCCAAAATCGATTTTAGCGAGGGTGCCTTTTTAACAAGTGTACGGATCCGACTGAACACCTGCCCAGCGCGGGTGCCATCGCGGACAACTCGTGCGATCGCTTTTTGAGCTTCAGGAACGTTTGGCGCTTCGCCCAGCCATAGTAACGCCGTCTCCGCGCTGACAACCACACCTGAGATAGGTTGGCTCAGTTCGTGGGCGATCGAGGCCGCCAGATGTCCCATTGTGGTTACACGGTTTACGTGTGCGAGCGCCAGCTTGGTTTCGTGATATCGACGTTCACTTTCGCGCGCTTTTTCCTCGGCTAGTTGCCGATCCGTCAGATCGACGACGAATGCAACGCCCTCGGTTGACCGCATGTCGAAGAGTGCCGCACCGATCAAGACAGGAACGCGGGTGCCATCTTTTTTGACGTAGGCTCCCTCGAATGACGTCGCGGCGCCAGTAGCGCGCATTTCGTCCATAATGCGATCATCTTGCGGATCCCATTCATCGGGCATCAGGCTCTTCCAGCGCAGTGAGCCAGACTCGAGATCCTCACGTCGATATCCGATGATCCGCAAGAACGCATCATTCGCATCGGTGATTCTACCATTAAGATCCCAAGTGAATATCCCGATGATGTTGGCGTTGAACAGCCGCTGAACACGCGCCTCGCGTTCTTGCAGATCGCTGTAGAGACGCGTGTTCTCCAAAGAAATCGCCGCCTGGGTTCCCAAGAGTTCCAGGAGTGTTATGCGATCGGACGTGAAGGCGTGCGATGCCAAGGTGTTCTCAAGGTAAAGCATTCCGCCCAGAACCCCCTGACGAACCAGCGGAAGGCAGAGAACCGATCGCGGGTTGCGAAAAGTCATATATGGGTCGACTGAAAAGAGATGCTGCTTGGTTGCGTCATCGAGAATTACCGCTTCTTGCGTCCTCATGACGTAGCGAAGGATGGTTTCGGGAGCCACCAGTTCTGTGGAGTGGCCATATTGCAGGACGATGCCGTCGCCGACTATTCGAGCTTCAGCTTCGACCACGTAATCGTCCTGACGCGGTAGGATAAGCAGTCCTCGGTCAGCGCCCGCACTCTGCAAGGCGATCGTCATCAACTGCTCGACGAGTCGTGGCAACAGAATTTCGCTTGATAGAGCCTGAGAAGCCTTCAGAACGGCGGCGAGATCGAGGTGTTTGGCAGGCGTCGCCCCGTCGCTGCTTCCGACGTATCGGTTGACGATATTTAATCTGAGATGGTCAGCCTCTAACTGTCTTACCTTGCCCAGTGCGCCCCATCTCAAATAGCCGTCGCGGGCTTTTGAAAGATACATTTCTGCGATGTCTTCAAACCCCCTGGCGGAGTAAAACCGCGCGGCTGTCTCATAGGCGATCGCTTCATTGTGGAAAAACCCATTGACACGGGCGGAGCGAATTGCCTGTTCATACAGCTGCTCCGCCTCTAGATAGCGGCCTTCGAGCCGCGCTAACTCTGCACCAACCAGCGCAGCTCTGTTTTCAAAATTCTCTGGACAATTCTCAGCCCACAGCTCGAGCTGTCTGTGATGCGCCACGAGTGTCCGACAGTGGTCCTCGAGCGCACCTGGCCTCTTGGAGAAGTGCGATGTTGGATCGGCGGATTTCGCCAGGACTGGATTGCAGAAAGCAGCAAGAGAAAGCGCCGCGTAGAAATGATATTCCGCTGTCTCAAACATCGCAGCGGATGTCCAAAGCAACTCACGGGCTCTTGCCGCGCAGGCTAATGCAGTAGAATATTCCCCGGCAAAGAAGCGGACCTGAAGCTTCCTAATCCAATACCAACATTCGGGTTGTTTAGTTGCAGAGTTGGCCGCGTAGCGCCGTTCGAGCTCAAACTCGCTCACCTGCCCATCATCGAAACTGCCAAATTTGTAAGTCAGTCCCCGCAAACATCGTATAACACCCATTTGCGCCTTCATGAGATCGATTATGTGGTCGTATTTCGCTCGCACGGCGAGCTCCAAACCTCGCTCCGCCTGACGCTGTGTCTCTTCAAGCGGATCACCCGCCGCTAAGAAATTCGTGTTAAGGTTATCGAAACTATACACGGTGAACGTGAGGTCGCCAGCCTCCTTCGCCGTTTCAAATGCCCGCCAAATAAGCGCTCGACTAACGCTGACATGTCGGGTCCACGTTAATGAAAACTGCGCAAACCAGAGATAGGCACGGGCGCGAAATCGCTCCAGGCCCGGCCTGTCCACCAATTCATAACCGAGATGACCGAACGCGAACCCAGCTTTGTAATCGCCGAACTGGGGCCCGGCTATTTTGCCGAAAAAGACGTAGGCAACACAGGAGCCGTCGCCGTGCCCTTCGTCCAGGCTCAGATTAATTGCGCGGCAGATGGCAAGCGAAAGCAGATTTGCATCGGTGAAAAGCGCCGACGGAAAGATCCTCGTGAGCACGTCTAGTGTGCCGAGGGAAACAGCGTCTTTCATCAACGGCAAATCGACCAATTCTTGAACCGTCCGATCGCCGATCCGCTTCCAAATCTTGCCGTATTCGCGCTTCACCTGAGTTCGCGTCGGATGCGGTGACCAGTTCACTCCCAAGTGACCCAGATACTCGATGCAGATGTCAACGGCTTTGTCGCATTGATCGAGGGTCGTATACAAATCAATGCGCAGGCAAGCGACAGTCGCTCTCTCAAGCGTACTTCCTGCTCGGACAGAGAGCGTAGTGAGGCGTTCTTCGGCAGCCCATTTCTGACCGATAAGAAAATCGCATTCAGCCTGATAGAACTCAAGGGCAAACGCGAGTTCATGGCGATCTACCCAAGCTTGGGCTCCCAAAAGTGATGCGCCGGTAGCGAAATAATTGAGTGCTGGAAGAAAGGCGGCCGACGCCCTAGCTCGCCTGCCTGCAATCAGGTTGAACTCGGCGAGTTGTTCCTGCTCTTCCTTCAAGAAGATAAGTGCAGTGCCGCGGTTGAGCTGATTGACGATATCGAAAATCAACTCATCTCGCATTGAAGAGGGCGTGTTCAAGACCAGCACTCTACCGATGTGGAGATGCATCTCGATCCGTTTGTCGTGCGGGATCAGCGAATAGGCAGCTTCGTGTATTCGGTCATGAATAAATCTGTAGCTATCGTCACTCTTCTCGATGAAATTCCGCCGAACGGCATCCCAAAGCGCTGCATGGACGTGATCCTCCGACCTCGAGAGGACCGTCGCAAGCATCGCGGTGGAAGCGGCGGTCCCAAGACAAGCCAATTGGAGCAGTGCAGATTGCGTAACTGTTGACAGCTGGGCAAGCTTGCCCACCATCAGTTCAACCACATTTTCGGTGTATAATTTGCTTCGAATGCCTTCAGGATCCCAAGTCCAAGCTCCTATTGTCCGATCGAATTCAACTACGCCTTCATCGACAAGGGCAGACAGGAACTGCATTACAAAAAAAGGATTACCAGCGGTCTTTTCAAAAAGAATTCTAGCTAGAGCGACAGCGCGAGCCCGAACGCAATGAAACGCGTCCATCACCAGCTCTTCAAGATGTTTTCGGCTGAGAGGCGTCAGCTTAGTCTTTTCGACTTTCAGGCCCGTGCTTTGAATGGCCTCCAACTTGCGGGGGAGCGGGTGATCCAAATCGACTTCGTTGTCCCGGTAAGCGCCGATCACCAGCAGGTAGCGAAGCTCAGAACGGGTCATCAGATCTTCGAGGAGGTCGAGCGATGCCGCATCGACCCAATGCAAATCATCTAGGAACAGTACCAGCGGATGCTCTTCCGTTGCGAACACGCCGACAAAGCCTCGGAAGGCTATTTGGAAAGCCTGCTGCGCCTGCTGCAGCGGAAGATCCGGAGCAGGCGGTTGCTCCCCGATAACCAGCTTCAGTTCGGGCATGAGTTCGACTAGATGCTGTCCTTGTGACCCTACGGCCTCGCGCAATGCCCTGCGCCAGCCTGCCAGTTCCGAGTCGCCCTTGCCTAAGAAGCTGCGGATCAATCGCTGAAATGCCTGAGCGACCGTTGCGTACGGAATATCGCGCTTTTCCTGTTCGAACTTGCCGGAAGCAAAGAGGCCGCGAGACGATAATATGGCCTTATTCATCTCGTTCACGACGGAGGATTTTCCGATCCCGGAATACCCAGAGATAATCACCAGTTCCGTTGCCCCAGTCGTCGCGACGCGACCATAGGCATTTAGCAGGGACGCAATTTGGATATCTCTTCCGTAGAGCTTCTCTGGCATCATTAGTCGATCAGGCGTGTCACGGGCGCCTATGGTAAATGGGACGATCTTCCCTGCCGCTTGCCACTGCGACAGGCAACGTTGGAGATCATGCTCGACGCCAGTGGCGGTCTGGTAGCGTTCGTCGGCTGTCTTCGCGAGCAGTTTTGTGACTATATCGGAGATCGGGCCTGGTATATTCGCCACTCTTTCACACAGCGGCGCCGGAGTCCTGGCAATGTGGCAATGAATCAGTTCGAGGGGGTCGGACGTGGTGAATGGCAACACGCCCGCCAACATTTCGTAGAACACCACTCCGAGCGAGTAGAGATCGCTACGCGAGTCGATCGAGCGGTTCATTCGTCCGGTTTGCTCAGGTGCCATGTACGCAAGCGTTCCTGCGATGAACTCTGGTGGGCTAAGTGCCTGACGCTCACGCGGCAGTCGGGAGGCATGGCCAAACCCCGTCAGACACACTCGCTCAGATATCTGGTTCACCAGAATATGTATCGGCTTCAGATCCTTATGGACCAAGCCTCGTTGATGTGCATGGCTTAGGGCCGCTGCAGTGCTTATACCCAGTCGAAGGAACTGAGGTATCGACATCGGTTTACCGATATGGCGGTCAAGTGTTTCGCCACCGGGATCTTCCAATATCAGTATCGTTCTATCGCGGTCTGGAACGAGCTCTATGGGACGGGCAGACCAAGCACTGTCGAGATGGTCCTTGAGTTCGAACTCATGCGCGATCTGAGCGATGCTCGTCGGACGTGGGTGCACTGTGGTCAACCTGAGCGCAAGCACATTGCGCGGCGGCTGATCACCATAAGCCATTAGCTCTCGATGGAGCGCGCGCTCGCCGTCCTTCCACAGAACTTCAGGACCACTTTCGCGCGCAAAAAGCGAGATCTGCGGCTCCATCCATCACGCTCCACGGTTTTTCCAATTGGATATTGCGGAGGAGCGTTTCACAAAGAAACCGTGCTGACTAGGCTCCACTCGCCACCGGGCGACTGTTCCGCGACTGGCAGGCGAGCCTAGTTTGTCCAAATGCGGTAAAATGAAAAAAGGACACCAATCCCCGTGGCCGCTTCTTGGTACACGGCAAGGAAACTTCAGCGAGTTCTGGCGAACAATATGCCAATGTCATTGCGCGAGCGGTTGATCCTCACCTGGCTCCCTTCTCCGTCGCTAGACAGTGCCCTCTGATTTGCAAAAAAATGGGGTTTGGTACATTTACTACGAATGCCGAAAATACGCGGCTCGCCGCGATGAGCGGGTCGGCGCGCCAGAAGAGCGTAAGGGATGCACCAGAGGGAAAGATCATGTTCAACAAGGTTGCAATGATAGCCATCGCACTTGCGTGCGTCTCCAGCGTCGAAGGCGTCGCCATCGCCAAGCCAAACTTCATAATGGTGACCCATTCCCCGCCGTCCGATACGTATTGGTCGGGCGTTATCAAAGGCCTAGAGCAGGCAGGCAACGACCTTGGCGTGAATGTGCAGTATCGCGGCATCGAAAACAATCTAAACGACCCGAACCAGCAGCGCCGGAATCTTGAAGCCGCCATAGCCGCAAAACCTGACGGTATTATCGTGTCCGATCCAACGCCCGCTTCATTAAACGAGAGTATTAAGAAAGCGTCGGAAGCCGGCATTCCAGTAATTATCGTTAATCAGGGAGGCGACCAGGTGGCCGATGTCGGCGCGCTTGCGTTCGTTGGCGATGACCCGGGTAGACAGGGCGCGGTGGGCGCAGCGCAGTTCAATGCTCTCGGCTCGAAACACGCGCTGATTATCACCGCCCCTATTGGCGCATTGCCCTTCCTTGATGCGCGTACCAACGGGTTCAAGGCGGCATTTGCTGGAACTTCAGCTTTGGCCGAGATCCCGCTCACCGATTTCAACAATTCAAACCGGATCAAGACGATTACCGAATCGCAACTGCAAAAAGACCCCTCGATAGACGCCGTATTCTCTATCGGTGGATGTTGCATCGCGGCAATGACCCAGGTCCGCACCGACATAGGTGAGCGCGGAAAGGCGATGCATTGGGGCACGATCGATCTAACAGCAGGCGCCGTTTCGTCCCTCAAGGCGCACCAACTAGATTTCGCCCTTGATGCGCAACAGTACGCTCAAGGCTACTATCCGGTGATAATGCTGGCGCTGTATATTCGCCAAGCCATTCAACCAGCCGAGCCAGTGCTCGTGACCGGGCCCGTCGTTATCACTCCGAACAACGTCAACAGACTTGAGGCTTCCGCTCGCTAGGAGTAACCAGAATCCAGGGCTGGAGGCGCTGCATGTCGTTTGATACTAAGGCGCCACCATGGGAATCCTGAGCGCCAAGCGCATTGCTTCAGTGTTGGCCCGTCCAGAATTGACCGCCGTCGCCGGGACGGTAATCGTTTTTGTCTTCTTTGCCGTTTTCACAGGCGAGGCAGGGTTTCTGACACTGCCGATGACACGCAATTATCTGGAGGTCGCGGCGGAAATCGGCATTATTGCCGCACCGGTCACGCTCCTGATGGTAGCGGGCGAGTTCGACCTCTCTGTTGGATCTATGGTGGCGGCAGCCGAGTCGATTTTAGGCTACCTTTTAGTTGAATGTGGGTGGCCACTTTCAGCAGCTTTGGCCGTCACCATCTCGGCGGCAGCAGTTGTCGGAATAATCAACGGCCTCCTTGTCGTGACAACCAGGTTGCCCTCTTTCATAATAACGTTGGCGATGCTGTTCATTCTGCGCGGTGCTGCACAAGGCGGCTTACGGATGTTGATTGGCACAAGCACGGTGGATGGCGTTCGAGACGTGACGGCCGGGGACGCGTCGGCGGCATTGTTTGCATCCTCGATCGGTCCGTTTTCCATTTCGCTGTGCTGGTGGGTTCTCATAACAATCTTAGCGGCGTGGGTCCTGGAAAAGACCGCTTTCGGCAATTGGATCTATGCCACCGGCGGAGATTCGCGGACCGCTGTGCGGCTGGGTATCCCGGTCAAAAAGGTCAAAATCCTACTCTATGTGACGGTGGCGGTTTCAGCATCGTTAGTTGCCGCACTGGATATCTTTGCCATAAACCAAAGCAATGCCAACGCAGCGGTCGGGCGCGAATTCGAGGTGGTCACGGCTGCGGTCATCGGCGGTGCGCTCCTGACCGGCGGCTACGGGTCGCCAATCGGATCCCTTTTCGGAGCCCTGCTCTTTGGCATGGTCGACCAAGGCTTCTTCTTCACGCCGCTTCCCGATGTCTGGTTCATGACATTTCTTGGTCTCATGCTTCTGATAGCGGTGCTTATCAATAACTACACTCGATTAAAGGCGATGAAACCGGAGGGTGCGGCTCATAAAAGATGACCCTTACCTTGAGGCTGTCTGCGTCTCGAAATCGTACCAGAATGTTGCAGCGTTGGTTGACGTGAGCCTCTCCGTCCGGCCGGGGGAAGTGGTTTGCCTGCTAGGTGACAACGGAGCCGGCAAGTCTACGCTGATTGAAATCCTATGTGGCGTGGCAAAGCCCGACAACGGGACTGTACGCGTATCAGGGGTTGGAGTGCGTCTGGGGTCGCCGAGCGACGCTCTAGACATGGGCATTGCAACAGTCTTCCAAGACCTTGCCTTGGTGTCGATCATGTCCGTGTATCGCAATTTCTTTCTCGGGCGAGAGCCACGGATTGGCTGGGGACCGTTCCAGCGATTTGATTCCCGCAGCGCTATCGCGATGACCGAGGAAGCGCTGCGTGATCTAGGCGTCAGCTCGGCCGCCGTGCGTAGGTCGATCAACACCCTCTCGGGCGGTCAACGTCAGTGCGTCGCGATCGCTCGAGCCGTACATTTTGGCGCTCGCATTCTCATTCTCGATGAACCGACGTCGGCTCTTGGAGTGAATCAGGCCGAGATCGTCCTAGGCTACATACAGAAGGCGAAGGAGGCGGGAATCGGCGTGATCTTGGTTACGCATAACGCTCAGCACGCGTACTCGATCGGAGATACGTTCGTAGTGCTGTTTCTCGGGCGCCAACTCGGAACGTTCAAGAGGTCTGACCTTACGGAAAACCAGCTGATGAGGCTGATGGCGGGCAAAATTGATGAAGCAAACGGCGCATTGGAGCGGAACGCTGGTTGAAGACCCAGCGATCGCAGTCATCAGGCTACCTTCCAAAGTCATTTTTGCCGACGAAGCCTTCTAAGCACAAGATAGCATCCCTCACTGTTGCTGAGACCCCAAGCTACGGCATCATCCCTTGGGAGCTAGAGAAGCCGAACGGACACACATTACCAATTCTTCGATGCTGAAGGGCTTACAAAGGTAACCAATGATACCCTCGGCCGAAGCGCGCACATCGACCTCGTCATTGGGGTATGCCGAAATCAGAATCGTCGGAATACTATGACCTAGATCCCGTAATCGACGGTGCAGCTCGAAGCCATTCATATCCGGCATTTGCACGTCGGACACGATGCAAGCGCTATCCAGGACCTCAGGGGAGGCTAGAAACTCGGGGCCAGATGCGAATGTCGCGACCCGGAAACCCATCCAAAGAATTAGGCCCGCAACGGACTCGCGGATCGACTCGTCATCATCAATGATCGAGATTAGGACCTTTTGGCCAGTGGCCCGACCTGTGTCCGTCTCATGCGGTGTGGCCATCTACCACCTCCGAAGACAGTTACGCTCTGCTGACATTCCCGCCACCAGACTGACGCTCGCGGCCGTGCTCACCATGTCCGTAACCGAACGAACTTTCATTCTTGCATCACTCTCCCATGAGGTGCTTGCATCTCAATCCGCCTATGCCGCGTCTCGCACCGGTTCGACTCGCAAGCCTTGAGTGACCAAAACCATGACCTCTCGCAGGCGGCTGGTTAGCAATCCCGTAGTGCTCCGTCTGCCGCCCTGTCGTCCCGAACTTTCTACTACCGGTTAAAGATACGTGGACGAGAATCTGAACAGGGACGGCGGATCCTGTCTCATTGCCTCAGCAGCCATCGGAAAAGTCGCCGCTGGCGCAATGGATATGGTTAGCATGTCGAGCCGATCAATCGCAATCTGCTGCTGAGCGTAGATACGGTTCAGGTTTGTGACCAAGAGCGGCTTCGAAGGCAGTGGCACACAACCAAATTACGCCAGCTTATAGGATGCGAAGGTGGCGCTATGGCAGGCCGTGATCATGGCTTGACCCTTCCTATGCAGCGCCACGAGAAAGTCCAGGATGGACCGTGCGGCGTTCACCTCACGTCCGATGGACCATCTTTCGAGCGGAACCTAACGGCTTGGAGTTGACGCGCTCCGCAGGAAGCCGAAGCTGAGACTGGAGAAAGTGGTTTCGAAGTCCGTTTCGGCCCAACTCGGCTGAGACCGCGTCCAAATCACATTCAGCAGCCATGAACCGTCAATCGGCAATGTGAAGGTCGCTCTGCCCGCCTGATCGGTAAGGCGAGATTCCAAGGGCGCGGCGTCGTCCTCCAAATGGGTCAACTTGACCAACGCTCCGGCCAACGGCCGGCCCAAATATAAAACCCGCACGGGAAACTCCGCGGATCGTGGGAGTGCATAAGGGCTGCGGTCCGGTACGATCTCCAGTGGTAAACCCAGGGGGCGAGTTATCTGCCCTTGAGGACCTGTGCCAACGGGGCCGACCTGCATTATCGATTTCGCACATCGGCTGTAATTTTCTGATCCATCGCGGTCCATGCGACCAAGACGGGTCCGCAAATCGAGCGCCGGGGTCAGTCCTTCGGCCTCGAGATAGTCGTTGAATCGGATTGACGGCAAATGTGTTTGAGCGAGGCTGTCCGTCTGAAGAACAATCACGTTCAACCCGGGTTTCTGAAGGGCGAAACTGCCATCTTCCGCACTGCCTCCCAAATTTAGCCCTGCCTTCAAATCTGTTCTCGCACCGTCGGGTCCCACCGCTTCGAAACGGACTATGCGGCGCAGCGGGATTGGCGATCGCTGGCGAGATGGCCCATGCCCTACCTGAAGAGTCATCCCAACGACGCCGGCGGGTGAAATCCAGTATGAACTTGGCGCAATCCAGAAATCATGGGCGCCTGCGGGAAACGCACTGCAAGCAAACAGAACAGAAAGTGCGAGCCATCCGCGCGAGCGCAAAATCCGACTAAATTGGCTTCGCCCATCTCTTGTCATGACAGTTCCTATTCGAGGTGGTCAGGAAGATATCCGGGGGTGACATGAAGGAATGGCAGTGTTCCGGCAAGCACAGCGATCGCGATGAGCCAACTCGATGCCACCTTGATAGCGATCGATGCATTTAACGCGATCAACCCGGCTGCTGGGACGATCACTGTAACCGCAAGCAGCGCCCAGAAGGCGTCGGAGGGCACGCCGGAGAACGCTACCACCATGTGAGCCCAAACGCCTGCATTGACTGCAAGTGCAACGCTGCCTGATAGGCCGAGCCCGCGAGGCAGGTGAACAGCCGCGGCGGTGATAGCGGTGCTTATCCAGCATCCGAGAAATGCCATCTCGAGCCAGTCAGGCGGCAAATTCACCCGCAAAACTGAGGCAAGTATGCCGACGAGTGCGACCAAGCTCCACAATCGCGCGCGAAGCGGAGCAAAAGCGAGCGCGAGACCTAATGCCGCAAACAACAGCGCCGGTGGAAGTACCCCTCCCCTCACGGCCGTGTCGCCGCATATAGGAACCAGAGTCCGCTTGCTGTGATGAAGCCACCGGTCAGGCGGGTCGCCACTGCGCCCCAACGATAGCCGTTGAGGGCGCCAATCCCGATACCGAATACGTGTAACAAGCCGGTGGAGAGCACGAAGCCTGTGCTATATGCCACGGGGTCGGCCGCCGAGGGCAGTTCCTCCCCATGGGCATAGCCATGGAAGATTGCGAAAACACCGACGATAAGGGCGGCACACCAGATTGGAGCGGCCGCAGCGAAGGCGATGCAGCCGCCCAGCACCAGAACTGAAAGCGCGATGCCAACCTCGACGGCCGGCAGGCGCAAGCCGACCATTCCCAGCAGAGCGCCGCCTGCCATGACCGTCGGAAAAATTACCGGAAGCAAATAGATGAGCGGGCGTCCCAAATAGGCTCCCCATAGACCCACCGAAACCATGGCCAACATGTGATCTGCGCCGCTGAGCGGATGCAAGAACCCTGACGCGAACCCGCCAGGAAGACCGGTTCCCATGTGGGCCTGCGCCGAACTCGATGCGAAGATCAGCACGATTCCAACCAAGATCTTCATGGTCGATCTGCGACACGGAGCACCGCGGCGCATTTTAATGATCCACCCCTTTCGGATCGGGCGGCGCAAGGAACGGAAAGTCTGTTGCAGAAGGTCGATGCTCATCGCCAAGCAGACCGTCCCAAGCGATTTCGTTTGTGGTTCCTTGGACTAACAGAGATCGCCACATATTCGGTGTGTCGTAAACTGGGCTGCGGCCCCCGCAATCGGCGCGGTAGGCAGTCCGGCCGGCCAATGCTGCCAGTTCGACCGCCAGGAACTGCTTGCACTCACGGACCGCGCTGTTGACCCAGAGCCGGTCGTCAGCGAACATTTTAGCAAGCGCGCGATAGCGTGCCGGAGAAGCAGGCATCTTTTCCGCAAGCAGCTGATTGCCGCATTCTCCGTCAAGACTGTCCTGGAATGCCAACGAACCTTCGATCCGCGTCTCAAAGGTACCACCTCCTTTCACGCCGACCTCGTTGAACTTCTCACGTTCATCACCACTCGCATCGTCAGTCGAAAACGGAGAAACGCCCAGCAAAGTATTTCCAACAAACGGCCGGCCCATCCGATCGAGTAGTCGCTTCGAGGTGGCGGCGGAACCCCAGACCGCCAATATCGACCCCCCTGCCGAGATGGCGTCCAGGTCCACGGAGACAACGATCGCGGACGCCGTCCAATTGCCAAGGAGATTGGTTGCAGGACCGCCATCCGTGTGCCGCCATTGATCGGCAACCGCCTTCGTGGCTTTAGCGTCTAGTTGAGGACATCCGGCAGCATCGGGGGGGGCGCTTCCACCTTTCATGGCAGCAAGCCCCACGCCGTAGGCGCTAATTGAACCTTTGACATTGTTGTAAAAGGGATCGTCGCGCAGTCCCGCGAACAGCTGGAACCTGCCATTGCGGCTCCGTAGACCACCTATGTTGCTGGCATCCCCGTCCACCCGATCCGAGTTGCCAAGCTTGCAACTCGCTAATTTAGGCGTTGGGAAACGGCAGGTGATGGTCGTGGAAGCTGTCGTATGACCAAAGGTCTTCCCGCTATCGATATGCAGCACATATTGCAAACGGTCGGAAAGGCTGTGTCCGACCACTGTCATGACGAGATTCAACCGGCGACCATCAGGCGCTGTCCATGCGTACACGTCAGCAATATCCGCTTGGGGATTCGCGGTCATGGCGGGGGAATCGAAGTGATCAGAGCTCCACGCGGGCTCGATACCGCCGATACACAACGCTAGCATCGTCGCGGCGACAACCGCTCTCTGGGTCACATCCAATCGTTCATGCGGCATCGCGCGTACTCCCGTTTCCCGGCGTTTCAACAAAAGGCTCCGCTTCGCTACAGAATTGAGCCGAGATGAGGACACATCTATTGAACGAACGTATCGGCAATACCATTGAGCAATGGGTGGCTCGACGTAGACACAGGATGTCAATGGGCGGACATCCGCGCGATTGGATTACGACCTCAATGATTTGTGCTTTGACGAACTTGTCAGGCTCAGGCGGCCGAGCGCATTGCCCGATCTGCCGGCAAGACGGGCGTATCAAGCGAAGCCAGCAGCAAGCCAAGTTGTGGCGTTAGAGACAATCTGGGACACCGACCGCAGCAAAAGCAGCCAAAACGATACTGCCCTTTGTGCTCGCGGTGAATGCGCGCCGCAGGCCCAGCACGTGGCCGATCAACAATTCCTGTCGCCACCGAAAGAAGCAGGAGCAAGGCAGGTGACACTGAACGTGCAACTGGCGACCGGGCTTAGCCTTCGCCGCAATTCGGTTTCAACGCTTTGCCTATACGTGTCTGCCGTTCAACGTCAGCTGCTTGAAGTGATCATAGGTGTCAGCGATCTGCCGGCGGTGGGACAGCCATGCCGCCGTCTTTTATTGCACCGATACCAATGATGGATACTCTCCGGTCGCGTTGCCCGCTACACCGGTTTCGGCGAGCGTAGGGATATCTTTGAATGGCCATGGTCCCCGAAACCATATTGGATCCGCACCGCGACGGGGGTAGCGTGCTGAGAGCCTGCAAAATTGCTGAGAGATGGCGGTCATGGCAGGCTGATAATGCTCAATGTCTCCGAATTTCGCGAAGGAACACCACTATGTGTGAACGTGTGGCTGGTCGGCGCAAAGAATAGTAACCCAGCCTCGGAAGTGAATTCTGCTTGCTTCTGAGAGTGCAGCTGACGACACCAAGACGGGCAGAACAGGAAAGGGCATCGATGAGCGAAAAACTTCTCCACCCAGTAAAATTAAAAAGGGCATATGAGAGCCGTGACGTCAGCGACGGTACGCGGGTGTTGGTGGATAGGCTTTGGCCGAGAGGGGTGAAGAAGACGGACGCGGGCATTGATTTTTGGATGAAAGAACTCGCGCCGAGCACCCAGCTTCGGAAATGGTTTGGACACGACCCAGCACGCTGGGAGGAATTCCGCATGCGATATGTTGCGGAGATCAACGAGCATCGCGGTGAGCTCGACCGACTGCGCGATATGATACGGCAGGGAGCTATCACGCTCGTCTACTCGGCTCATGATGAAGCCCACAACGATGCCGTTGTCCTCAGAGATATTCTGCTGAAAGATTGGTAATCATGTCATATCGCTTTGCACGGACTACAATTACAACGGAAGCACCAAACTCGGCCGCTCATCGAAGCTGAAGTCGCATGTCCATCAAGTCTGAGGAACAGTTTCAGCCTCGTGAAGCAATCGCTCAAACCTAACAATCGTCTGGCGAATCAAATCGTGGGCAAGGTTGCTTTCGCCAAGACGCATAGCCGCCTCGCATTCATTGAGCATGGCGACAGCTTTCTGAATTTCGATCTTTAGATCATCAGTTTTTTCACTCATAGCCAGTCATAGCCCCACGGGCGCAACGCGGCAAATGATTACGCGCGCCGATCTACAATTCATGCTCCGACGCGGCGCTCGTAATTAGAAAAACCGACGGTATCGAACTCGTTCCGAGAGTGGAGGATTCGCTGTCCGTCATTGCGGTCGAGATGGACATGTCGAAGTTTGACCTTGTCAAAACCATCATCGGTGACTGGCTAATTGCCAACGCCTATCTGCCGGTGCCCCTTAATGGCCAAGGGATGAAGCGATGTCGTTGTGGCTCGCATGGAGGAGGTTGCACGGATGAGGGCGTTCTAATAGACAGACCCCACAAACGGGGACTTATGATGGACGAACACAACCACGACGTTCACCTGGCCGAGCTAACCGCTGATGTAGTCTCTGCTTACGTGACCAATAACCCGGTTCCCGTAGGCGCCCTACCTGACCTCATAGCCTCTGTGCACGCGTCATTGTCTGGCATCCGCCAGCCAGTCGCAGCCGATCGAGCAGAGCTGATCCCTGCGGTCAATCCAAATCGGTCGATATTCCCCGACTACCTCGTAAGCCTAGAAGACGGGAAGAAATTCAAATCCCTGAAGCGACACTTGGCGACGTCACACAATCTTACGCCTGACGAGTATCGCACCAAATGGGGTTTGCCGCGCGACTACCCTATGGTGGCGCCGAACTACGCTGCCGTTCGGTCCGCAATGGCAAAGTCAATTGGTCTAGGTCGAAAGACTACGCCAGCAAAGGCACCGGTTAAGCACAAAGCGAAGGAACGCGCCTGACTACCTAACACGAAAGCCGCCGTCCCATTCGCGAGACGGCGGACCTTCCCGTGCCCTACCCCGATATGTGCCTTGCAATTACGGAGCCAACAATAGTGCCCCATTCTGAGACGCTGACGTCGACGGCAATAATCGGTGCGTCGGGCTGCTGCCGCCCGGGCGGCTGCGACACCGGCAATTTTTTGTCTCGCGGAAATCGTCAAGTACGCGCTTGCGGGGCCGCGCTACCAGCTGCTCCAAGGATTGCACAAGCAAGGTAAGATCAGGGTCATTCGGAAACAGCCCAAAATCGTCGAGCGTCCCCTCGCGGGACGTCCATGCGCGTCACTGGCCGGATCGCCGGAATAGTCCGCTAGCCGGAATTTGGTCGCCCATCAGCGCGGGGCGAGTGCGGCAAGTGTCAAAGACATAATTAGGGCGATGCCGAGATCGCAACTGCGGCGATTAGTGGCAATGGACGCGTGTGCAAATCGAAACTCACCGCCGGGCCAGCCTATGCAGCTTGCTCCGCAAGCGTTGCAGGACCGGTATCGCGTTTCCCATTGATCAGGTTGAGAAGATGAGCTGCGGCGCGTGCGTCACAGAGTGCCCTGTGATGTCCTTTGAGGTCGATGTCGTACACGTCGCAGAGATTGGCAAGACTGTAGGATTTATGACCTGGGAATTGCTTGCGCATGGTCGCGCACGTGCAGAGTTTGGGAAACCGGAAGCGACGCTCGAGCCGTTCATATTCGCCGGAGAGAAAGCCGTAATCGAAGTTGACATTGTGGGCGACGAAGATGCCGTCGCCCATGAATTGCATGAAGCTGTCCGCGATCTCCGCGAAAAGTGGAGCGTCTCTTACCATAGCGTTTGTAATGCCGGTGAGCCGTGTGATGGCCGCCGGGATCGACCGCTGCGGGTTGATCAGCGACGTCCATTCATCGACAATTTCATGATTGCGGATTTTTACGGCACCGATCTCGGTAACACGGTCGCCATTCGACCAGCTTCCAGTCGTTTCGATGTCGACAACGACATATTCTTGATCAGGATCGAAGCGAAAATCGACACGTACGATTTCAGCCTTGATACCTGCGCTGGACAACTGACGCAGGCGCGTGAGTTGATTGCGGCGTACAGCGTCTCCTTCCGCCTTGACTTCAAGAAAAGCGACCTCGCCATTGAACTCGATCATCAAGTCTGGAAATCCGTCGCGCATAGCGCGAAAGTCTTCGCTCATGAGCCGAAGGATGGTGCTCACCCCGCCGGGATGAGCGGCAAGCAAGGGTCGTATCGCATCCATGTCGATATGATCCCAGGCAAAGAGCCCGTTCGGTGTCCCCCACTTTCCTGCGATGGTGCGCAAAATTAGGGCGAGCACGGACTGCGACGACACGGCAGACAGCTTCGCGTCAATATCGCGCGCGAACAGACGCGCGAAGCTCTTGTCTTTCAAGCAATGCGGCACCCAGTCGAAGCTCGAATGGAGCTGGCCAGACTCGAACAGCTCTTCCCAGAACAGCAAACCGAACAGGCAGTGCCAGAGCTTATTCTCTGCATAGAAGACCGTGCGCCCCTGCCTTCGCATGACGCCCGCTACGCCAGCCTCAGGATTTCCGCGCCAGCTGTCGTCGACTGTGACGGTATGGCCGGCCCGCAGTAGTTCGGTGCAAAGCCCTGTTCTCCGACCGTTGAACTTGCGGGCATAAAAATCATTTGCAAAGACGAATTCATCATCGCTCGCCGGATCGTCAATCATCCTGCGAAGAAGCTCTTCCGACCCTTTTTTATCTCCCGTTGAGTAGAGCAAACGCGTCAGGCGCTCATTACAAACAAAGGATGAACCGGCACGATACAGTTGTATCGCAATTCCCTTCTCGCCGTCTTTTTCAAAAAACTGTCCTGCCTTGTGCGCCGCTCGGCTTTTCAATTCCTCGGCGTAGTCGGTTGTGCATTCGGGACCATCGAGAATTTCAGAAATAGAGGCGCGAAAGGTAACCTCGGATTTGATCTCAAATCGATCAAGTAGCCGGCTGTAGTGGAAGCTTGCATGAGCCTCTTCAGCGTCGGTGAAGCGGGCACTCAGGTTTGCATTTTTGTTGGTGCGCAGGATGCCGAGGTCGCGCAGGGCGAAGTTCTTCAAATCTCGCTCGGTCTTCCCGAAATACAGGTACAGCAGGAATTCGACCGGGGCCGTGTCGCCGAGCGCGATGAAATCATCGCCTCCGCAATGGTGATAGGCTGTCTCAAATGAGACGTTCGCCAGATAATATTCGACCACCTTTCCCTTCGCCCAGGACGTTCGCAGATCGGTGAGGCCGGCGTCCTTCCCAGCCTTCGTGAGCGCTTCTTTCGCATGGCAGACGATGAAGGATGCATAGTCGCTGTGCGCGAGTGACCGCACATATCCAAGGGCCCGGAGCACTGCCACGGCGCGGCCAGGGTTCGATATCTCGGCGTAACGAAAAGCCGACTGTCGAAAGATGCTTCCGCGCCGATTTATCATGCGGATCAGAAGGCACTGCGCATCCTTCGAAATTGTCGCAAAAGTCGCGATAAACGCGCGGTGTCGATCCGTCAGCACCGCACCATAGGTATCGCTGACGATGTCGAGCATTTCGGTGAAATGATCATGATAATAATAGACCGGCAACACAGGCAGCTTCATTCAGGTTCATATCCGCTACGCAGTTCGACGCATGCCATTCCTGAGAAGGCTTGAGCGATCGCTCTTCACGGAAGCCGTTAATAGCGTCGAGAAAATTGGCACGTTCTACATTTGTTCCAATCCTGAGAAGATGTCAACGTGGACCTCAATCCGATTGTTTCCTCATGCGTCGCTCAAACGAATCGTCACCTTCGGCTCCGGTCGGAAGCACATAGCTGGTGACATGTTTTTCGTGCCATCAGGTGCGATACACTCGATCGCCAACACGGCATGACAGCGCCGCGGATTTCGTCCTCGGTTTCTCACGAGAAGCCCAAGTACTTCGGGATGCACGCCTCAAGCGATTCGTGGCAAAAGCTACCATTGAACACGGGTGAGTGACCACGTTGGATTGTGACAGCTTTGCGCCTCTTGTGAGCCGTTGAGGGCACCTTTGCCACCTTGTGAAAACGGACATTGTCGGCGACGAGGCATGACGCCCGCGGTCGCGACAGGCGCAAAGATCAGTCGAGGCTGATCCGCGTTCCTTTGGCGCCGTTGAGCAGCCGCTTGAGATGGAAGCTAGCGAGCTGGTCGTCCGGACATTTGCCGATCTGCGCGGCGAAAGCCGTAAGCGCGTTTGCATCGCCGGCCTCCAATCTACCGAAGGCTTCGAGATAGCTCGCCGTCGAAGGATCATCATACTGCTTTGACGACAAGGGCTCGAACGCGCGTAGCGCCTCGGCCCTGCCGCGCAGCATCAGATCGCCGACCGGCCGTCCGCGGAAGCCGTCGACCCTTGCAGCCGCGCTCCCGCTGACGCAGATACGCGTGCCCAACTGCTTGTTGGCGCTTTCCAGCCGCGCCGCGATATTGATGGTGTCGCCATAGGCCGTGTAGTCGAAGAAGCGGCCTCCGCCGAAATTTCCGACCAGCGCCGGACCTGCATGGACGCCGATGCGGGTCGTACCGACCGCGACGCCCTTGTCGCGCCAGCTGTCGCGGAACGATTGGGACAGCGCGTCGAGCTCAAGCGCGCAGGTAACCGCGCGCGCCGCATGGTCCTGCTGCTCGCCAGGCGCGCCGAACAAGACATGTAGCGCATCGCCGACGATCTTGGCGACGGTGCCTTCATGAGCGAACACGACGTCGGTCATGCCGGCCAAATAGTCGTTGAGGAGCGCGCCTAGCGTGGCAGGGTCGATCGTTTCCACCAGCGTGGTGAAGCTGGTAATGTCGGTGAACAGCGAGGCGACCTCGCGCCACTGTCCGGCTAGCGCCAACCCGTCGGCGTCGCCGGCCAGCCGCTCGGCCAGATTGGGCGAGAAGTAGCGCGACAGCGATGCATGCGCGCGCTCCGCGACCGCTTGCCGCCGATGCGCCTCGTGCAGCACCTCGCGATGCTTCAAGGTCTTGGCGATCGTGGTCTCGAGGTCGGCAAAGTCGATCGGCTTAGTGATGAAGTCGAAGGCGCCTCGGTTCATCGCGGTGCGGATGTTGGCCATGTCACCGTAAGCGGAGACGATGACGGTCGAAAGCTGCTGCCCCTCGGCCTGCTGCAGCTTCTCCAGCAGCGACAGGCCATCCATACGGGGCATGTTTATGTCGCACAGCACCACGTCAATGTCGCTGTTGCCGTCGATGACGGACAGGGCGTCCACACCATCGCTGGCGAAGAGAAAAATGACCGCACCGTCGCGGATCTGACGCCGGAACTTCTGGACGATCAAAACCTCAAGATCGGGCTCGTCGTCGACCACGAGGATGCGCGCCGTCACGCCACCATTCCCAGCCGCGTTTCGATCTGTTGCCTGAGCATCGCAAAGTCGATCGGCTTGGTCAGCAGCGCTTCGGCGCCGTTCTCCAACGCCTTGCGCTTGGTTTCGGCGTCGCCATAGGCGGTGATCATGATGACCGGGACGTCGGGCCGCAGCACCTTGATGTTCGGCAGCAGCTCGAGCCCGCTCATGCCGGGCATGTTGATGTCGGACAGCACTAGGATCAGTGTCACCCCTTCGGCGTGGTCGATCTGCTCCAACGCATCGATCGCCGATTGCGCGAACTCCATGGTGAAGCGGCTGGCTCGGATGTCGCGGCGGAACTGCTGGCGAAATAACGGCTCGACGTCGGGCTCGTCGTCGACAACCAGAATGAGGAGGCTCATGCTTCACCTCCCGATTTTGCGAGCGAGGCGGCAGCGCGCGGCAGCACAATCCGGAACTCGGTGAACTCGCCTGGCTGGCTGTCGACGTCGATCGTGCCGGCATGCTGTTTGACGACGATGTCGTGGCTGAGCGACAGGCCGAGCCCGGTGCCCTCGCCGGCTGGCTTGGTCGTGAAGAATGGATTGAACATCTTCTCCTTCACCTCCGGCGAAATGCCGATGCCGTTGTCGCGGATCCTGATTTCGACACGGTCGCCGAGACTTCTGGTCATAGCGGAGAGCGTCGGCTCATAGCCCGTGCCATTCGTCACCGCGCTCTGCTTGGCCGTTGCATAAAAGCCGTTGGAGATGAGGTTGAGAAGCACCCGCGTGATCTCCTGCGGGTAGAGATCGACATCCCCCGCCTGCGGGTCGAAATTCCGCGTCAGCGTGATGTTGAATCCTGGCTTTTCGGCGCGCGCCCCGTGATAGGCAAGGTTCAGGCTCTCCTCCACGACGGCATTGATATCGATCGGACGATGATCTCCTGAACCCGCGCGCGAATGCAACAGCATGTTCCTGACGATGGAATCGGCCCGCTTGCCGTGCTGGACCACCTTGTCGAGATTGCTCTTGAGCATGCCTGTCAGCTCGGCAAGCTCTTCGCGCACGGATGCCTCCAAAGGCGCGCCGGCCAGCACACTGCTCAAATCATCGATGAGTTCGCCGGAGAGCGCTGAGAAGTTGTTGACGAAGTTGAGCGGATTCTTGATCTCGTGGGCGATACCGGCGGTCAACTGGCCGAGTGAGGCGAGCTTCTCCGTTTGCACGAGGCGGTCCTGCGCGGTCCTCAGATCTTCGAGCGAGCGTGACAATTCGCGGGTACGCGCCTGCACCTCGTCGAACAGCCGGACGTTCTCGATCGCTATGCCGGACTGGTCGGCAAACGTCTCGACGAGCTCGATCTGCCTCGGCGTGAAGTCCCGTACCTGTGACCGCGTCAGCGCGAATACGCCGACCGGCGCGCCTTCGCGCAAGATCGGAACGCATAAAATGGTCCGGTAGCCGCCGAGCTTCTGAAGCTGCGTTGCCCCGTAGTCCGGGTCGGCGAGCACGTCCGACACGTGGACGGCACGGGCTTCGAGGGCCACCCTTCCAGTGATGCTGTCGCGACTAGGGGCAAAGGGATTGGCTTTGGCGAAAACCGCGGCTTCAGGCAAATTGCCGTACTCGGCCGACCACCGGTAGAGATCGCCGTCGCGTTTGAAGATGACGCTCGTGTCCGCGTCGCACAGCTTGGCCGCCGATTCCACCAGCGTGTCGAGAACCGGCTGCAGGTCGAACGTAGAGCGGCTGATCGCCTTCAGCACGTCGGCCGTCGCCGTCTGCTGCTGCAGCGACTCGCTCAATTCCGCCGTGCGCGTCTGCACCTCCTCGAACAGCCGCGCGTTCTCGATGGCGATGACAGCCTGATCGGCGAAAGTCTCGACGAGCTCAATCTGCTTTGGCGAGAACGGCCCGGGCGCCTTGCGCATGACCAGAAGCAACCCCATTAGCTCCGTGCCGCGCAGGAGCGGAACGCCGAGAATGCAGCGAACGCCGCGCTGCCGCGCCACGTCGGTGAAGGTGAACTCGGGATCGGCTTCGAAATCCGGTACGTGAACGGTTTTCTGTTCCAGCAGAACGCGCCCTGACACCGATTCGCGCCCCGGCCGGCGCATGATCTTGGTATGGGCAGGGGCCGCTTCCGGATTTCGGCTGAAGGTCGTGGTCCACTGAAATCCATCGTCGACCAGACGATAGAAATCGGCAATGTCCGCGTCGCAGAGGTGCGCGGCGGACTCTGCCAGGGTGTCAAGGACGTTCTGCAGGTCGAAGGCCGACCGGCTGATGACCTTGAGCACTTCTGCTGTCGCTGTCTGCTGCTGAAGCGACTCGCTCAGCTCCGCGGTCCGCGCCTTGACCTCATCAAACAGGCGGACATTTTCGATGGCGATCACGGCCTGGTCGGCGAAGGTCTTCAGAAGTTCGACTTGCTTAGCGGCAAGAAAGCCCGTCTCAGCACGCCCGACTGCTATGCAACCGATGGGCAGGCCGTCACGCAGCATCGGCACGGCAACAGCACTGCGCAGGCCTGAAAAAGCCGCTGCGGCGCGATGCGTGAATTCACTATCCAGGGTGAGGTCCGGGATCTGCGCCACGTCAAGATATAGAATTGCCCTTTCGGCAGCGCTGCCGCGAGTAGGTGCAACGGGAAAGGTGTTGCGCACGATCTCAACGCTTTCTTCGGTGATGCCGTGATGCGCGACGAAATGCAGAAGCTCGCCGTCAAATCTGTAAACAAAGCAGAACTGTGCTTCGCATAGACGGGCGGCGCTTTGCGCGATCATATTAAACACTGGCTGCCCATCGGTGGGCGAGCGGCTGATGACGCTAAGCACATCGCTGGTCGCCGTCTGGTACTCCAGCGCCTCTGTGGCCTCCCGTGTCCGCTGCTGCACCTCCTCGAATAGGCGGACGTTCTCGATCGCAATTACGGCCTGGTCGGCAAAGGTCTGGACAAGTTCGATCTGGCTATCGGTGAAGGGCCCGGGTTCAGGTCGCGTCATTGCGAAGACGCCAATTACCGATCCTTCGCGCATGAGCGGTACGCAGAGCACAGCCGAATAACCTCCGAGTCGCGGAGCTTCGGGAAGGCCATGTTCTGTGTCCTTTGTAACATCCGGAATATGGACGACTGCCTTGTCAAGTGCTGTTCGGCCGACCCAGGATTGTCGGCTGATCGGACTCGGATTCGCCTCTTCATACGCGCGATACTCCGGAGTTTGGTCGTAGCCTGCCGCAAGCCGGAAGACATCGCCGTCCCGCATAAAGATGCCAGACGTTTTCGCACCGCAGAGCCTCACAGCAGAATCGATAAGTGTCTGCAGGACGCTCTGCAGGTCGAACGCGGAGCGGCTTATGACCTTGAGCACATCCGCGGTCGCGGTCTGCTGCTGTAATGCTTCGCCAAGATCGGCGGTGCGAGCCTGCACCTCTTCGAAGAGCCGCACATTGCCGATCGCGATGACGGCCTGGTTGGCGAAAGTTTTGAGCAGGCCAATTTGGCTGTCGCTAAAGGGCCGCGCCTCGATGCGCCGGATCATAAGCGCTCCGATTGCTTTTCCTTCCTGCAACAGCGGAGTGGCGAGAATCGCGCGAAAACCAAGACGTTGAGCCATCATTCGGCCGGTTGCAAACTCCTCTCCAGCGATGGTCAAGTCGTGAACGTGGACCGGCACCCGATCCAATACGGCGCGGCCGGTAACGATGTCGCGCGCGACCGGGAAGCCAGCACTGTCAACCGGAATCGGTCCGTGATGCGCTCCCACAGCCAGCCTGTCGGAGCGCAGCAGATAGATCGTTGCGTCATAGGCGTCGCAGAGCCGAGCGGCACTTTCAGCGACGGCGTCCAGCACAGGCTGAATGTCCGTGGGAGACCCGGCGATCACTTGCAATATTGCGCCCGTCGCTGTCTGCTGATCCAGCGACTCGGTCAGCTGACGATTGTGCCCCTCGACTTTCTCGAACAGCCGGGCATTCTCGATGGCGATCACGGCCTGGTCGGCGAAGCTCTCGACCAGTTCGACTTGACGCGGTGAAAATAGCCCGATCGTCCGCCGTGCCATGCCGAATACGCCGATGGTCTCCTGACCCCGCTTCAGCGGAACAGAAAGTACTCCGCGGAAACTGCCGATGATTGCGGCTTCCGGCCTTTCGTATTCCGGGTCTTCAAGCGCGTCCGCCACATGGATCGTCAATCCCTCCAGCGCGGCGCGGCCCTGAAACGTCCCTCGTCCCACGACATGCGGGTTGGCCCGTTCATAAGCATGCAGCTCAGCAGCCTGCCCCCCGCCTGCCATGAACCGCAACGTATCGCCAACGCGCAACGTGATTGCGCCCATGTCCGCCCCGGCCAGGCGTATAGCGGAGTCGACCAGCGTCTGCAGTACCGGTTGGATGTCGGTCGGCGATGCGGCGATCACCCTGAGGATCGCACTCGTCGCATTCTGCTGTTCAAGGAGATTGGCTACCTCCGAGGTGCGTACCTGATTTTCTTCGCGCGCCGCTATCAACTCGGACCGGAGCGAGCTGATCGTGACCTCAGAGTCGGAGTCAGGCCCTCCCACTGAGGTGCTCCTGTTTTTTCTCTGCTCAGTGTCGGCTTTGGCCAGCCCAGCGTCAAGTTTGGTGACCTGCAACTCCCGTTTGTGACCAGCGCAGCCGCTGGATGATGCAACTGAGCGCCGGCTTTCGGAGCTATTGCAGATGGGAATTCGTGCGAAGGTCGTAGGCGGAGTTTTCGCGCCTTGACCTAAAACCAGTCGGTCAGCTTCCGGCCCCCAAATTGGTCGCGCGGAAATCAGCGTTGGTCGATTGACCCGACCAAAACGCAGCTCCCGCAACTGGCGGCGAACAAGCACGCTGGGTGATCGTCCAGCGGTAATTCGACGATTGCTTGCGGATGGACATGCGCAAGCTCGTAAGCCGAAACTTTGCGCGCCTTCGTCTCGGTCAGGATTGACGCAGAAGGCCGTGGCCGAACGGGCCAACCTCAGTCAGCAATACGTAAGCGGATTGGAGCGAGGCCAGCGGAACCCTACCGTCGAGACGCTATTCGCTCTCTCCAAGCGTTGGGAGTTAGCCACGTCGAGTTGGTACAGTCGCCAGCCTACTCAGAGTGGCCGCGACGCAAAAAATGGCGTCGTGCGGGACGATGTGCTGTCGTCCTTTGGGCCTTGGCCGCTCGTGGGCCATGCGGCATGCATCGAGCGAGATCCGAGCATAGCCGCTACTATCGAAGAGGATGAGAGAGCTGCGGCTGATACGGCGGACGACCGTCCAATGGTTAAGCGAGCCGAAGACCGACAACACTACTGCCTGACCTGGTTGTCCAACCCAATCGCCGAGACGACGCAAGAGCTCTTCAAAACATGGCTGTTCGTCTCGACCCAGCATAGGTTTGGCTCGGATGGCCACGTCGTGTTCGGTCGCCAGATGCAAGATCGCGGCCTTCAACAGATATCTTAGAGGCTGTGTATCGATACCGTTCGACGCGGCGTGGGCCGCCCCTACTGACTGATCAACCGATTCCAGCAATGCGACAAAAAGATCCTGCCAAACGGGCGGCCGGAAAAGGTTGGCACGCACGCCGAGCGCGAGCCGGATTGCGTTGATGACGGCGTAAATGCCGCAGAGGCCATCAAGTTCGCCTTGGCGAAAGGGGAGAAGTGCGTGATGTGACATCAGGCTTCCCCCTGCGACGGCATGGCGGGTCGGAGCGCAAGGCGGCTACAATGGTGTCCGAGCGGGCACCAATGGAGTTCACAGGGGAGAGTGTCACGAATGTTGTTGCCATTGCAGACGGATAGTTCGTCAGCGGCGCAGAAACGCCAGACGGCATGCTGCAGCGCTCGTGGCGAGATGGAGAGGGTCGGCTCGTCAGCCATTTTTGCTGCGAGGTCGCGCAAGATAAACTCACAGCCGACAGCGCTGTAGCAGCGTTGCCCATAGAGATGGTCAGCTTGATAGGCAGCATGGATGCCAGTCCGGTGCAGAAAGTTATGCACCAGCGAGTCGACTACGACAACTGATGCGCCGACGGCGTGCCATCGTTGGCGATCGGGACCAGCGTTGAGGAGGATTTGTGAGAGCATCATGCCGGCAAGCTTGCGTGAGACGCCAACGACTTGCGTGAAAGCCGCCAGAAGCTCCTCTCGCCCGGCAGAGACCGGGTCTTCGCTCGTGTTGGTCACATCGAGCAAGCGGTCGATGAACGCGACCAGATCGCTGCGGCATTCGTCCCGGATGAACAGGTAGAGCGAGAAAGCTTGCTCGTTAAGAACACCCTTCCTCAATGCGAGCTTCGGCACAGGGCACGTGGCCAGGCTGTCGGGATTAGCGCAGGTCTGAATTGCCTTGCGATAACGGCAACCGCGATAGCTATCAAAGTCAGCCAGCTTCGGGCAGAGTTCCTGCTCGCTGGAACGCCCTTCTCTGCTGAGCGCATTGGTGACGCCGTACCATTCGGCGTTGCCGTGCTTTTCGATATAAGCGCGGGCGTGTGAGTCACGAATCCCCTGGTAGCTAAAACCGTCAATCAGTGATCGGTACAGCCAGGAAGTATCGGAATTGGCAATTGCCTCTGACGCATCTGAGGATTGGCCGAGCGCCAATGGATCAATGCCATGATGTTTTGATTGGGCTGGCAGAGAGACCAGCGCTGCCATTATCGCTCGGGCGTCATCAATTGTTTTCACCATCGTCATGCGCTCTCAATATTCATCGGCGCGCATGACGGTCATGACGCGAGAGGTGACGTTTCGGTCGGCGGCATCTGGTGAAAGAAACTGCCGTTTCAGGTCGTAATAGTCGATTTTCCAAATGATTTTGACGCCGTCGACGGTCATGACTGCGCAGTCATGCTCGCCGTTGGGATCGTTCTCAGGCGTGAAAGCATCGAAGGCGGCGATTGCGGCGATGGTCTTCGTTACGGCCGATGCGCCAAGGCCGGCGATACCAGCGGTAATGACAATTGTTCCGCCAAGGCGTCGGATCCTAAGGTCGTCGTTGAGTTGACGGATTTTCACTAGGTTTTCATCGAGCATTCCGCGGATCATTTCGATATCTGCCGGTGACATTCCGTTGTCTTTCTTGGTCATGAGCTTTTCCTTTCTTGAGCGCGAGCGAAGGCGGCACGGCAGCGATTGCTGCCGAGGTGACGGTCGTTGGATGTTCAGTGGGGGTTAGAGGAGACGCATCAGCTTGCGTTGAGCGGTAGCGTCGCCGTCGATGTAGGATTGGGTGGTATTCAGCGACTTATGGCCGGCGAGCTGCTGTACGTCGCGCAACGAGCCGCCGGCCTTATGGATCATTCGAGCAGCATGGGTGATAAATGTCCGGCGGCCGGAATGTGATGAGCAGCCGTCGAGGCTTAGATCGCCATAGACACGAGCAAACCAATTGACGATGGTTTTGGCACTCATTCTGTCTCTGCGTTCCGATACGATGACTGGCCCGATCAGGTCGGCACCGCGAACGAGTTGCTTTAGCGCCTGGCTGATTTCGGGGTGCATTGGAATGCGTCGACCGCTCCCCTTCTTCGCCGCCCAACCAGGCAACTCGATCAATGGCGCGATTTTGCCATTCGCTGTCGATACCATCGACCAATCGAGGGCAGCGATTTCACAAGCCCGGAGGCCAGCACGGAAACTCAAAAGTACTATTACACGATTTCTCAGCGGCAGTCGGCTTCGCTTGCTCCAAGTCAGAAGCGCGCGCAGTTCCGACGGCCGCAGCAACTTTGCTGGCTGACCTCGCATGAAGGGTTTCCTTGGGATTGGTTGCTGTCAAACCGCGGGCTGGCTTTAGCCGAAGCACCAACCGGCGGCATTCACCATCATAGCACTTGTTCAAGCCAAATGCAACCGAGGATTGTATAAGCAAATTTTGGTTGCACAAAGCGCCTTCGGCGGGCAACCTCCCGCCGAAGGTTGGCGCATGCTTAGGCTTTGGGCGAAGTAACGGCCACGCTGCGCCGCGAAGCGCCAAACGACGGCATTTTCGGCCAATCACGCCACGACAACGTCAAGCGGTCGCTAGAGGGATCGGCAGCAAGGACCACGGCCTCCCACCAGCCGTCTTCGCGGCCGACCGTGGCAAGCACCACCGAGCCCACGTCAATCGTTGACCACAAATCCGGCGTCGCAGGCGCGCTGGTAGCGCCACTCTTCCCAACGCTGCTTTGATCACCCGGCTTCAACTGATGTTCGGTGCCGATCAGCGCTGCGAACTTATCGTAGACTTCCTGCTTGACGGATGCACATACAACTTTGCCAGCCGATGATACCCGGCCAGATGATATTTCCCTGGCGACGGTTACCAATTCGTCGGTCGCTGGGACAACCACCGAAAGACCATGCAGATGGGCCGCAGCAGCCCCACCGTCGATCGCATCACCCGCAAACGTGCAGGCGCGCGGCTTACCTACAACGCCATCGTCTAAAACCACAGCATACCGTTCCATACCTAAATCCTTTCAGCTAATAAACACAGTTCACAATATAGAACATAACATGAACATCAAGCGATGTCAAATGGATACATATATTATAAAAAATCAATTACACCTAATACTATGAGGAACAGGGAAATAGCGGGGTGGCCGGGGAATAACTTTGCAGTACGAATTCCGCCTCTACAACAACCGCCACAGTGCACACTTGGGGTAACGCGCCGTGAGGCCGCCCCGACACGGCCCGCGGCTCCCGTCTAATAGAACGCAGTCCGGCGTTGCTTTCGATCAAACCGGTCGATCAACAGAAAGGGGCGCCTATCGGCGCCCCCCAAGAGGTTGTGAGCCAACCCGTCGCAACGAGCGTTAGAGAGTTTGTGCCGGAAGTACGATCCGGTAGACCCGACCGACCGCGCATACCATTTTCGGTGTCTTGATGCTCATCTTGGGCTTCATCCCCCCTTCGCCCTTCAGGTAACCCTCTTTCTTCAGCTCGTTCAGCATCGCGGTATGATCAGAAAACGTCGACGTGAAGACTGATGTCGGGATCAGAACTTCGCTGTCGTCGGCCTTCATGATCCCTCTAGCCTGATGGAACTGTTCAGCAGTGAGTGGCCGCTTGCGCAAATTTTTTGCGTTCGCAAGGTCATTCTGGCTTACGTAATCGACTACACGGTCTATTGCCCTGGGCTTGGCTTTCGCTTGTTTTGCTCCGCGGATGGACTGGAGAATTTCGGCGAAAGCGGGAAGCAACCTGCCCCAGCCCTTTGGAACTACACCCCATTCCTTGGCCAAAACACCTGCTGCGAACGTGAGGGCCACGGTGTTGAGCACGCGATTAAGCCCTACCCCTTCGACCTCACCGACCTCCTTGCGGAACTTTCCAATCAGGTCTTGGATACGAATGCGTAGTCCGGCCTCATCTTCAGAGGCGTTCATCAAATGCTCCACAAACGCCCTTGATGCCACGCCGTAGTCGGCAAGAGCCGCGTTGCGGATCGCGTCGGCCGCCTCGCGCGATGTAGCAAATCCCTTTGGAAGAAACTTGAACACCCCGTATTCGTGCCGATCATCCACTTGAATGGTCGGCATGCGTGACATCAGAGCGTCTCGAGTATTTCCAGGGACTTCGACCAAATCTCGAAGGGGCGTGTTGCTTGTGCTCAGTACAGCCACATGTACCAGCGGTGTCTCAGTCACATCGATGAAACGACGGCGCATGCCCTTCGACGACATGGAAAAGATGCCGCGGCGAATGACTTCCTTCTGGCCCGCCTTGTCGGCGCCAGCCAAATTCCCTTCATCGAGAACTAAAATTCCGCCAGCGTGGGCTGCCTTGGCGCGATCGAGATACAGCGCGGTCACGTCCCAGGTTTGACCGCCCCCGACTTCGCTGTCAGGGTTGCCCGCCCACACTGATGCCGCCGCCACAGCGATTGTCGTTTTTCCGCACTCTGGCGGACCTACGAGTTCCAGCTGCGGGTTGAGGAAATTCGGCGGCGCGAATTTGAGCAGTGGTGCAACCAGTGCATAGATCAGCACAAAGAGGCAGACCGGCTGCTTTTTGACGGGTGACATAGCATCCTGCCACGCAATCAAGCTTCCCACTGGCGTGAATTTCCGATCCGGGGGAAATGTCACGATGAGTTCGCGAGCATCATTTTTCGGGGAAATGACCGTTCCATCGCCAAAAACGAAGTGCCTACCAACCCATCCTGAGGTGGCCGCCACCAGCCCCTTCCGATATTCCTTATGTTCCTCGACTGCTCCTTTAAATTTGTTACGGCTCTTGGATGTATAAAGGCGGACACCGCCATTAGTGAGCTTCGCGAAGAACGCCTTCTCATCGGTCGCCAACTCGGCTAGCGAAACCCAGCAAGAGTTCGTCGCCGTGCCGAATTTGATCCAATAATTACCGTGTTGATCGATGACTGCGTCTATAATCTGTGGCCCGTCGTCAGATGACACGAGGCCTGTAGTTGTTCGTGTGGTCGACATTGATAATTCCCTTTGAAGTGGAGTGATTTGAGGTGGCAGTGGGAAGACCGTTCCCACCCTTCCCACCGATTTCAGTTGCTTTTCGCGGCGATCAAAAGCACGACGACGCGAGCTTCGGCGCACGACCACAGTGTTGTCGGCACCAAGTGAAGGAAACTACATCTCCATGCCTCCTAAGGCACTGTTTGAGCAGAGGATCGCTGAAAGCAGAGAAAACGAGAAATACAAATCAGCAACCATGAAATTTTTCATTACGGAAGACGCAGTTGTTCAAGACCATAATGTCGGCCAGACCGCAGCGGTCCAGCCACTGCAAGTACATGGTATGGAATTCTCTTTTGATACGACGGTTCGCGCGCACCCGCTTTTCGACGCCGTCGATGGTGACAACCGGGCGCTCGGGCCAGAATGACTTCAGCAGGTAAGAGAACTGCTTGGGGCGGTTTTCAATTTTACAACGCTTGATCGGCACCGCACCCGTGGCAGTCTTTTCGTAACCCCAGCGCCCGCGAAGGCGACTGAGAAAGAGAGCGGCTTTCTCAGCCGTCGTCAGGATGTGGAAATGCAGTTGGAACTCGCCGGTCGTTGGCTCGTACTCGCCGTGCAAGAAGGCGACCAGAAAGCCCGGCTCGTCGAGAATTCCTGCACGCTGCAGGTGAGTGCGGAACTGTTGCTTGATCTGCGCCGCGGTGACTTTATGGAGTTGGCGGGCAGTGAAGCGCCATTTCCGGTTGATCACGGTAACGGTGCGGAGATCGCTGTCTGCAAAATGCACCACGGCGTCGAGGAGTGCGCCAATCGTGTTTGACCGCACTTGGCGCATGTACTGGGAGGATGCCAGAGTCGGGTATGGTTTGCCAGTGGCTAGACCATTTTCAAGTAGTGCTAGTAGCGTTGCTACCCGTAGTGCTGACTTTGTTTTGCGCCCGCCCGATTGGGACGTCCGGCGTCGTAGGTCGGCCTCAATCTTAGCAACGCGCACGGCGTCTTCATCCTTGCAGAACTGCTTGGTCTCAAAGAAGGCGGAAATGGCCATCGGCTCAGCCTTGGGAATGGCCAATTTGTTGTACGGATCGAGCAGAAATTTGTGCATGTATGGGTCCTCGGGCGACGCCACTATCGAGTGCGTCGCTTAATTCAGGTGGAAGGGAGGGGACGGCGCGGCACGCCTGCGCCGTCACTATTTTACTGATTGCTTGCCTGCGCGGACGCCTGGGGGAAGGCGGCAAGCCTTTCCCGCAGAGCGTTCAGAAGACCGGCGACATCGTCGCCTTTGTAATCAGCGATCGTCTGCACCAACGCGCCCTTCAGCGCGCTGGGATCTGCCGTTTCAATGATCGCCTGCCATTCCGCCTTGTTCGCGACGGCGATCGCCATCTTAGAAGCAGATACATCTTCGGGAACATTGACGACGTTCGGCGGATGCGTGTCAGTCGCTGGAGCGTTGACGCCGCCAACATCGTTCTGGCTAGACTCGCGTTTGATTTTGGCAAGCTTCGCCTTGCAGGTCGCGATGCTCGTGTTGGCCACCCAACTAGCGAAGTCGGCTAAAGGAATTTCCAGCTGTTCTGCACACTGGATGATCGCGGCATATTCGTAGCAGAGCTTCATATGGCTCGGTTCCGTGGGCTTGAAGGTCAAGCGCACCGCAATGACAAAGACCTTATCCTTCTGCGTGTTACCCTTCGTGTTCTTGAAATAAGGTTCGCGAAGGACCTGCTCAACGGCCTCTTTGCCTTCTTCCTTGAGACGGAGAGCAAGAGTAAGCGCCGGCACCAATCCTTCGTTAACTTTGTCCTTCCAGGCAATGCCAAACAGGCCATTCCCTTCATTCCAGTGGACACAACGTGCAATGGCGGCCGCCAGCGGAGAAGAGCTACACAGAGCGTCAGCAGGACCGTCCGTGCCGCCGTCGGAGACCACGAGAGCACGCGAGGATCCAGCGCTATCGAGCACACCGTCGCCGTCATCTTTTTCGGTTGAACCGAAATTGGCCGCGGTCGAACCCACATCGGGGCCCTCAACCGTCGGGGCGGTACGCTCGTCATCGGTCGAGGGCGAGACGGTTGCTTCGACACCACCGTAGGTATCAATGTTATTAGCGGTCATCGATGCCTCCTTCGACAAGTGCGCGAATATCTTCGACGCGCCAGACGGTGGTGCGGGGACCGAGCTTCATCGACGGCGGGAATTTGCCGGCGCGGACGCCGGCCCACCAAGTCGAACGAGATACGGGGATCGGGCCGTGAGGGGCGAGGATGGATGCGAGTCGGACAAAGCCGGTCGCGGGCAGCGGGGTATTCTTAAGCATCGGCGGCACTCCTTCAGTGGAAAGATGCCGGTGCTAGCGTAGATTGAGCGAGTTGAGGCCGAGCGGAAAACCGCTAAGCCGAATTCGGCTTAGGGCCGAAGGATTCGGCTTAGCGCATCCGATTTGTTGCTAGAAAGCGAACCCGTTACCATTGATGGCCAGCGACGCGAGTTGGAATTCTTATACAGGCGGAGCAAGCAATGTCCTGACGCTTTAGCCGATGACAATTTCGTCCTGCGGTGCAGCTTACGAATTTGAGGGTAAAGCGCAGCAGTTTGCATTCACGTCAGCGTTTGGGGAGTTAGCGATACGGAGCTATTCGACGGACCAGAGGTCGCAAATTGGAGTCTGAGACCGCGCCCCCGGCCAATTTTCATCTCATCGTCAGCTTTGGGGCCGCAAGGGGACGGGCAGCTTCACGCTGCGATTCCTCAAGAGCGGACATTCAGGTTGCGCGGGCAGTCATCTCAACCACGGCCCAAGCCTGCCAAGGCCGAATCCTGTCGGGCGTGCGAACGCGCGGTGGCTTGCCGAAGCCTCCTCGGCGAGAGAAGCGACGCCCCCCCTTTCGCCAACATTGCGCGCAGGGAGTGCGCAATCCGCCGCTTTTCGAATATGGGATCTTTATATCTTGGGCCTCCCGCACGAATGGAATCTTTATGCGTATCGGCCTAGGTTTGGGTTTATACGGCAACCCCGGCGGGGAGCGATACGATGGGCAATCCGAGGATGCAACTGGACATCACATCGTCGCCAGGTGGCGATTCGCTTTTCGGCTTGGCGGAGGCTCCCGCCGCGGTACGCTATCTTGCTTCGTTTGCAATGACCGCCTTCGCGACGATCGTGGCTGTCGGTGTCGACACCCAGGTGGCGATCCCGAACATCTCGCTCATATTCGTGGTGCCGGTGATCATAGCGGCCGTTGGCCTAAGCCTGGGCCCATCGCTCTTTTCGGCGATACTTGGCGCACTCGCCTACAATTTCTTCCTCACCGAGCCTCGCTACACTCTGATCGTCGACGACCCGGCAAATGTCTGGGCGATCGGACTGCTTTTCGTCGTCGGACTTATCGTCAGTGGCCTTGCCTTTACCTCCCGTCGCCGCGCAATTGAAGGAGGGCTCCTGAGAAGGCAAGCAACGATGCTGCAAACCTATAGTCGCGACGTCGCGGGAATCGACAATGCGAAGGCGATCGTCTCAATCACTTGCCGCACTCTTGCGGCGCTCTTCCAGGTTCCTGCCGTCGTCATTCTCGTTTTGGACGGCAAAGTGGTTTCCGTCGAGAAAGCCGGCAACGTAGAACTTCAGGAAGCCGAGATCGAGGCGGCGCAATCGTCCTTGGCAACGGGACTTGTAGTGAGCGCCGGAGTGTATCCGGCGCTGACCTCGCGCTTTGACTTTTGGCCCGTAAAAACAACGGCAGGGGGCCCGCGCGCCGCCATTGGGCTCGCATTCGACCCCGAAGAACGTCCCGCGGCGCCTTCGACGTCGGTCGATATCGTGGGCCGCTTCCTGGCCCTGGCCCTTGATCGTCAACATTTCCGGCATGCTCGACCGTAAAGACCCCGGAGGGCGAAAATCGGTAAACGGCGCCAGACAACGACACGAGATCTTGCTCTAAGCGGAGAAGCAGTTCATGAGCAATGCCGATGCGGGCGACGGCGGCGATGCAGCAGCACAGCCAGCGGCTGACGTCCACTCCCAGCAGAACCTGCGAATACTGGTTCTGGGAGCTCTCGGCATCGTTTATGGCGATATTGGAACAAGTCCTCTCTACGCGTTTCGCGAAGCCCTGTTTGTTGCGGCATCGGACGGATCAGCGACACGTGAGGATGTGCTTGGCATTCTTTCGTTGATCATTTGGGCGCTGACCCTCATCGTAACGGTTAAATACGTCTCATTTGTTCTCCGGGCGGACAACAAGGGCGAGGGCGGCACGCTGTCCCTGATGTCCCTGGCCGGCAGTAGTCTTCCGGCTCGCTCAGCTGCCATTTTGGTCTTGGGCGTGCTCGGCGCGGCGTTGTTTACGGGCGACTCTATGATCACGCCAGCGATCTCGGTACTCGCTGCTGTGGAAGGTCTTGAGACCGTCACGCCAGCCCTTGAGCCATACGTCTTGCCAGTCACGCTTGTCATTCTTGCTGGGCTCTTCGCGGTCCAACGATTCGGGACCGGCGCCATTGGGGGCGTTTTCGGGCCGATTACATTCGCATGGTTTCTCGCGCTAGGGGTTTCCGGAGTAAGCCACATCGTCACCAATCCGGGAGTGTTGTGGGCCGTCAATCCCTACTACGCCGTCCACTATCTCGTGGCCAATCCAGGACTTGCGCTCGGTACAATCGGCGCTGTTTTTCTAGCTGTGACCGGCGCTGAGGCGCTTTACGTGGATCTTGGTCACTTTGGTCGCAGACCGATTGTGATGGCTTGGCTGTGGATCGTGTTCCCGTGCCTTCTGCTCAACTACATTGGACAGGGCGCCTTTGTTTTGAACCGCACCGAACTACCGGAGAATGTTTTCTTCGACATGCAGCCTCGCTGGGCGCTGGTGCCGATGGTCGCCTTGGCCACCGCGGCTACGATCATCGCCAGTCAGGCTGTTATTTCCGGGGCGTTTTCGCTGGTACGCCAAGCTGTCCAGCTGAATCTTCTGCCGCGATTCAGCATCCTGCACACGTCCGAGACGCAAGAGGGTCAAATCTATCTTCCGAGGGTCAATTGGTTGCTCGGCATTGGCGTCATGATGCTGGTGCTCGGGTTCCAGAAATCGGGCAATCTCGCCTCAGCCTACGGCATCTCTGTCACTGGCCAGATGGTGGTCACTGACCTGCTTCTCTTCATTGTTATGCGACGAATCTGGAGCTGGTCTCTCACTGGTGCCCTTATGGCGTCGGCACTCTTCCTGGTCGTGGACCTGGTATTCCTCGGCTCGAACGTCATTAAGGTGATCGAAGGAGGCTGGGTTACGCTAACCATTGCATTGGTCATGTGCCTCATTATCTGGACTTGGGTGCGCGGCGGCCGCTATCTGTTCGACAAGACCCGCCGCAATGAGATCCCGCTCGATTTCCTCGCCGGCAATCTGTTGAAGAAACAGCCCCATCTCGTATCAGGTACGGCAGTGTTCCTGACCAGCGATCCCTTGAGTGCTCCAACCGCGCTGATGCACAGCCTGAAGCACTACAAGGTGTTGCATGAGCAGAACGTCATCCTTTCAGTGGTGACGGCGCCGCAGCCAGTGGTGCCCGACAGCGACCGAGTCAAGATGGAGACACTCAACGAACTGTTCATGCGGGTGACACTGACCTTCGGCTACATGGAACAGCCCAACATCCCGCGCGCACTGGCGATCTGCCGCAAGCAGGGTTGGAAGTTCGACATCATGTCGACATCGTTCTTCTTGTCGCGACGTTCGCTCAAGGCCTCGCCCAATTCTGGCATGCCGGTGTGGCAGGACCGGCTGTTCATCGGCCTGGCGCGGACAGCCGCCGATGCGACGGAGTATTTCCAGATCCCGACCGGACGTGTGGTGGAAATCGGAACACAGGTGGTGGTCTGATCCGACTAGGTTGCTCCCGTCGAATGGCCTCGTGAAAGGCGCGTACTGCCCTTGCACGCGCCGATTGCAGTTTCGACGGCGCTTGAAAGTTATCCGCTTTGCCGGATGCTTGTCGGCCTGTCCTAAGTTTCCATCATCGAAGCCAGTCGGAACGTTCGCTACACAGAACTCACTGGATGTTACGATCGCCCTAATCACGCAACTGTCCAAGGTTTAGAGCCAACTATCTGCCCTGCTCCCGGCTAACGGGCAGGCGCTCAAGCTGCCTTTGCAACTCTGTCGAGGGACCCCGGCAACGTCCGATTTCCGGAGACAGCAAAATCAACTTGAATGACCGAGATGAGGCGCTTTTCGGGCAGGCAGCTTTGGAGCCGATAGGGGAATGTCCGCTATGTGGCCATCAACTATGAAAAGTAGACGCTAGTTTCCGCGTGTGCCCTGCCAGCCTCGCGGCGGGAGCCTGTAGAGAGAACAACGCCGTCTTCGGCTACTACCGCACAAACCCTGGAAAAAATTCGGTACTTTTGAGGCGCTCTTTGATTGCGATCCTTTTGATATCGAGTGGCAAATGTTCCGCTCCAGCCCTCCGGATGTGGATTATCAGAGGTTGCCAGCTCACCTTGCAGCTATGTACTAGCCGATTGTGATCGTCGGGACGAAGGCCTGTGCAGTTCGGTTCTGGTCGTAGAGCTTCATCGCGAGGTCCGCTTTAGGCATCCAGACTCGGCCCGTTTCCACCGCTACGGACGCCGGCACTACCGGGAAGACATGCAGCAGCACGCCTTCCCCATGATATGCCTTAATCCGGTTGAATAGGTCGCGCAGCAAATGCTTGTAGGCTCCAAGGTCGTCCTTCCGCCGCATGATGTCATTGCCGGGGTGGTCGCAGGTGATTGACCAGATGGCAGCATCTTCGCCCAAGACCGAGGTAATGCGGTCGTCATTCACCGTGGCGCTCAGGGCCAGCTTCAACGCCACCGGCACGTCTTTCCTGCCGCTATACTCGTTAACGTTGTAGGTGATGCGCGGCTGGTCAGGCAACCATTTCCAGGTGTCTGGTTCGCGGTGCTTCTGATGCACGGCGACCGGCACTATGTCGCCTAGAAGGGTCCCGAGACGGATGAGCAGGGGCTGAGGCGCCAAGGCGAAGACGCTGAGTTGGCGGATTTCCCGCTGCTCGATCCGTTCCTTGATCTTGCGCGCAAAAAGGCGCTCCAGATTCTCGTTCTGCTGGGTCCAGTAGGCCTCTTCATGATCCTGGCGCTCCGACCCGATCAACTCGATGTCGATTGTCCGACCCTCCGCGGGATGGTGATCCGGGGGCATAGCGCTGAAAATCGAACGGGTTGTCACCAAGGAGTCGCGCTGGCCGATAGTTGCCGCGAACCTAACGACATGGGAGACGCGGTCGACATCCATGTCAGTAACGATCTCGATCCGGTCTTCATGTCCCGCTTTCATGGCCAGGAGGACGTCCTCGGGATAGTCAGCCAGGTAATCCACATCGATCGCCTTATGGTGGACGGGGCACATCAGCATCAGGTTGTCGATGTCCTGGGCAAGCAGGGGCGATCTGACTGCATCACCCCTGGGCCCGTCTGCCTCGTCAGCGACGATGTGGGCGATATAACCGAACTTGCCCGTGCGCTTACCAGCGATCAGATCACCGATCAGCAGCTTGTTGCATCCACGGAATTGGCACCGTCCCGCAGCCTTTGCCCAAAGCGCGTTTGCAACTTTTGGTGGAATAGAAGTCTTGGACATGTCGACCTTTCAATTGCCGCACCGAAGGCGACGCCTTTCAAATGAATCTTCTCTTCGATCGTGGCACCGGGTCGTCGATCATCTCGACGCGTTGAGGGTGCTGGCCGCGCATGAACAGGTATGTTCCCACCTGCAACATCACGAACATCCTCAGCCGAAAGATCATCAAGACCGAGAAGTCGATGTTGCCCACGTCCTCGACCATTGCCTGCATGGTCCTGATGTCGGTCGTGCTCGGGCTTACCGGAAAGCTTGGATGGGAATGCCATTCCCCCAAGTAGTTGAAACGACTGAAGTCGTTGCCATTCTTCTCGAAGAAGGCTTCCAGTGCCTGGGTGTGCAGTTCCGGGCGGCGCTCGAAGTACGCGCTCTCGCCGCCCCTCGGGTCCACAGTGACGTCCACTATCCGAAATCGCCCTTCGCCGTCCAATTGCTCCGCGAGCAGCAGGCCCCCAGTTTCCCGGCGTCCTGATAGGGACAGCTCCCTGCAAATTTTCTTGCGGACAGAACTAGGCAGGGCGATCTGCATCTTGGGCCTGTTTGGGGAAGAGAAGGGTCACAAGCTCTTTCAGCTTCACCTCATCGCGAGACGATCCCGCGTCCCAGCCTTCGGTGCCGCTATAAACAATGGGGTGGGTATCGAACGGGGCAGTGAATATCCAGCCTTCACCGAGGCCGACTGCATACGCCGGAGCGGGGAACTGGCTCCCACCGCCGCGAAGCGTGTCGATCGCCAGACGCGCTAGGTGACCGGCAATCACGGAAACGTCTGCATCGTCAGCGATCAACGGTGGCTGATCCGCCCGAAGGACGCCGTACTCCACCTGTCGAGAGGGCATCTCCCACTCGACGCCCTTATCGTCGCACCACGCCAAGATTTGGCGGCGCGCAATGTCGGGAGACGGATCGTGGCCGGGTCGGGATCGTGCAACTATTCCGCCGATTCCACCGCCGAAGACCTCGCCCCATACCATGGGTCGAACCTTGAATCTCGCGGCCGCCGCAGCGAGGCCGAAAACGGTCGCGTCCGCCGTAGCGTCGATGATCAGGTCACAGTTGGCTAGCGTCTCCAGCGCGGTGACGGTCCACTCGGAACTTTCCTGGCCGCCCAGGTTCACGATCTGCACCGTGACCTTCGCCTCTGGGGCAATTTCGAGCAGCCGCGCCCGCAGTGCCTTGACCTTGTGGGCCCCGACACCGCGCCAATCCAGCTCGTTCCTCACCAGGTTGCCGGGAGAGAGAATGTCGTCGTCGAACAGTTCGAGCTTCCGGGCACCCGATCGCACAAGCATTGCCGCTGTTCTCGATCCGAGTGACCCACAGCCGATCAGCGCGATCCGCTTCTCGGCCAGCGCCGCGTTCGTAGTGGGCAGTCGCTGTTGGTCGGCGTCGATAACAAACGTGGCGTAGCCGTAAGCCTGAACGCCACCGTCCGCCGTGCGGTTCACCATCGCCAACCACGCGGTCGTGTCGTCTACAAGCAGATAGGTGGCAGGCGGCCACGCCGGATATTCAGTCGTGATGCCCGCAGACAGGAGAGCAACCTCGAGGGTCTTTTCGGTGACCGGTCCTGGAAATTTCAGCCCCCGTGGAACACGGATTGCGGTACCCTTGTAGTTGGATGCAGTCGAGACCGGCTTGTTCCGATGCCAAATCCGAGCACTGTCCGGACCCAGGGCAGTCAGATGGGCCACGGCGGCTTCGCCATAATAGTGTTCGTCGACCTCGATCGGCTCTACGTGGCCATCAGCCATCGCCTGGATCAGGCGCAATGGTTCCTCGGGTATGACCAGCCTGAGATAGGTCCCACGAAGACGCTGGCCTTCAGATACCGCATGAGCAGACGGAACCCCGTGACCCACCAACTCCGGGCTCTCTCCGACGAGGAGTCGATGGGCGCTTTCGATCATCATCGCGCCCGTCCAACCGAGCTCCCAGTTGTCGGGCCGAAACTCCAGGCAAAGTTCGCCTGACAGACCATATTGATGTCCGGATAGAGGTTCGCCGTCCGCGTTGAACATCAACGGGGGGATGGAGGGGAAGAAGTCCGGGTAGTGCATCACGAGACGCCACCTGGAGTCGGCTTCGACAATCTCGAAATCCAAGAGCAACTTCAGGCCGTCAAGGCGCCACCGTAAGTTCTGCAGCCAGCCGGTGGACTGCTCCAGCCGAGCGATCGCAAGTCGCTCCGACAGGCCCCGGCCCGGATCCGAAACCCACCAAATCATCCGCCGCCGAACCCTGCCGGTTTGCCCGGAACACGCGCCTCCGCGGGGAAGGTTGGTACAGCAGCCGCTGCGGACGCTGCAGTGGCGGGGCGCAGGAGGGTCGGAGCGGGCTTTGGCGTCGCACGATCCCTGGCTCGCTCCGCAAGTCTACGACCGATGCGAGGGGCCACGGAGTCGGTGATCACCTGACGACTGGTCACCTGCGCTGCGTAGAAGAAGTCTCGCTTGGCTGCTTCCAGCCATTCGAAGAACGCCGCCCGGCGTTCCGGATGTTCGGCCCACTTGTCGGCGAAGTTCTCCAAGGGGTCAGACGGGTTTGGTATGTAGGACCGGACGCCATCGAAGCCTATGAAGCTGTGCATGTTGGTCAGGATCGAAACGAGAGCCTGGCCGATTGTTTCCTCGCCTTCGTATGCGTGGGCGGACAGGGTCGTGAGGATCACCGAGATCGGTTTGACATCCTTGCGTTCCGCGAACATCTGATCGCGATGCCGTTTCAAGATCATGATCGCCTGTTGCAGTGGGGTGACAACCCGGTATTCGGGAATGCTCTCAACGCTGGCTTGGGCCGCTTCGGCAAGCTTGCGGCGCTTGCGCGAGAAAGCCACGGCCATCCGCGAACGGAACCAGTTGGCATAGCCCTTTGGGTTGGAACGGGGCCAGTCGGTGGTGGGCTGATAGAACAGGGGGTGCTTGTTGTCCGTGATGGCGATCGCGGTGCCGGCCCACTGCGCGTCTAGGCCGCGAGACTCCAGCAACAACCGCGTGGCCGCGCCATTTGGGAGCGCCGGCACGATATCCATGTGGAACTGGGCGCCATCGGCATATTCTAGCGTCCAGCAACGACGGCCTTCGCCGAGCGGCTTCACCATTGCCTGTGCCGTGCGATACGCCTCGATCTCGACCCGAAGCAGTTCCTTGAGTGTGTACTGGGTCAACTGTCCCTTCGTCAGGGCGGTCAACTCGCAAACCGAGTCGATGTCGTAGTGCCCGCTTTCGTCCTCGGGTTTGACTACCGTACCCAGTCGGAACGAACCCTGGGAGTAGACTTGCGGGTCGTATTGTTTCACCTTCGAAGCGTCGCGATGCAGCCACTTGCCCAGCGACTCGTATCGGGCGACCGCCTGCTCATGTCTGGTGGGCGAGATCGTGAGCTCGTCTGCTAGTGCTTCGAGGAAGCCCTCGGCTTCCTTTGTAATCGTAACCATCGCGCCCTCATCCTGCTGACCCAGTGATGAGCACGACCACCGGCGCTTGCGCCGGAAGGCGCATGTCGTCCGACAACTTGGATAGGCCATGTCCCAAGACCTGACCAAGTGCGTCACGACGGACGAACCTGAATGGATAGTGCCCCGCGGCGATTCCCGCTTACTATATCTATGTTGGCGTCGAAAGCCGATCAAGGTGGCCTTGTTCGACGACTTGGCAGTAACAACACCCGAAGCTTGGGCTATCGGGCCGGTAGATATTATGCATCTGAGCTCGACCGAGATACCCCTCCGGTCGTCCCGCTCGATAAAGCAAATCCGCCAAAGTTAGGGGTCACGGAGCTGCTGGCGTCATTTAGAAAGAAAGACGAATAGGGATCACACTGACGGGAGAAAAATGGAACAACTAGACCGCATCATTCGGGAAGCCACCGCAGCTATTGATGTCTATTTCCAGTTGCCTGTGGATGGGGGCGACCCTGTCTACCGCGAGCGCGTCTACTGCTACGAACTATATCATCAGATGAGATCGCTCTGGCCACAAGACTCTCGGTTTTCCCTTAACGGCGAAGTCGATAAGCGAGCGCATCCTCAGTGGGGGCGCATTCAGGCCCGCATCGCCGCTCCCGATATGCTGGTGCACACGCCGGGCCACATGGATGGCAACCATTGCGTCATTGAGATCAAGCCAGGTAACGCGCGCCGCGGGGGCATCGAAAAAGACCTTCTGACCCTATCGCAGTTCCGGGATCGTGCGGGCTACGAGCGAGCGATCCTTCTATTCTACGGCGGCATTCCAGATGTGCTTGAGGCAGCGATCGGGGACGCAGGGCAACTGCCTGAGATCGAGTACTGGTTTCACCCAGCGCATCACATCCCCGCCGAGCGCTTTCGATAGCGTCTTGACACCCTAGCCATTCGAAAGTCCGCGCCCCCGTCCTCAGAAGTCCATCCCACCTCTGGGGGCAAAGGTGCCAATGTGCCCTGGCTCGCCCATGTCCGTTTCTGGGCTCCGACCGCCGCTAGTGTAGTAACCGAGATGAGGCGCAAAGACGTCGTTGAGTCATGGTCAGCCCCATGTCCGCTAAGCGCCCTCATTGCGTTAAGCCGAAATAGTATATTTTTGGAAGCGGTTTCCTCGGTTTTAATAAGATATGCGCTTAGTTATCGGATGACCGCTTGGACTTTTCTTTTGGCACAAAGTCGTGGGCTTCCCGCAACTTATTTAGGATGGTGGTATTATCCGAACCTGGTAGCCTCTTTAGATCCATTTCACTCTTTATCCTCGCGGTAACATCACTTTTCGCCGTCGCAGGGTTATATCTATAGCTCTCCGACATTACTTTTATTATCGCGAGAAAGGTCTTTCGTTCAGTTTGACTTAATACCTTTTCAGCAAGCTGGCCTTTTAGATGTTCAACTGCGCGAGCGAGATCCTCTTTTTCATTCATCAACTGAGTCAGGCGATTTTCGTGCCCTTGGGTCACTTTGCGCCTCGCTCTAAGCTCAGATTCCAGCTCTGATGCCACTTCAATTTCCGCTGTTTTTGCCCACTCGACAAACAACTGAGGCTCAATAGGGTTCTCATTAACAGGCCTATCTCCGAGCAGGCCTGCGTCAACCGCCCGCTGCACTATCGTGCACAACTGATGGTATTTATAGACAAACGGCGACTGTTTGTCCAATTTCGATAAACTGGAAGCATTTACAATCTCCGGCGCTTTCCCCAAACATAATGATACCGTCTCTGCGACAGACCAAGTCGGCATCTTGCTCCAATACGGAAAATCCGCAATAGCTCGATCTTCATTGAAGAATTGAAAGCGGTCTTTTTCCGCATCTTCTAGTGAAGACTTCGCAAAATAATCTTCATTTTTCATAAATTTTAGTTCATACTCTCGTTTTTTGTAAAGCTTTTCCTGTAGATCAACAGCCTCCATAAGGATCGTTCGCTGGTCAGCAGATAACTCAACAGCAGTGCCTGAAGGTGAAAGAATCGCGTCACGAACTGCAAGACGCAATTTTCGAGGGTTATCTTCATCTATATCTTGAAACTCGTCCAGAATTCCCTCACACAATTCGATGAATTCGGGATACCTTCGTTCAACAATATCGGTGATAAGGTCATCCTTCCCGCTAATTCTTTTTTTTGTCACTTTCATGGACACCTCAGAATTTAATTATATTTCCTAGATTGGAAAGTAATTGATGGAAAACAATTTAGGCCTGATAGCCCCGTGCATTGTCCAGATATTCAGACCACCAACCTAACATTTTACGGCGGTCCACAAGCCATTCCGCCGTGTTATATGCTGCCCGAACATCGCTTCGCTCGCTATGGGCAAGTTGGCGCTCAATCCAATCTCGATTGAACCCATGCTCATTCAGAATGGTGCTAGCTGTCCCGCGAAAACCGTGAACAGTCGCTCGAGAATGGTAGCCCATTCTATAAAGAGCGTAGATCAATGTGTTCTGAGAAATCACACCGTCTTTGGTCGGCGCCGGCAGAATGTGCCGGCTTGTCCCTGCAAGATGCTTTAACTCGCTCAGTATGGCCGTCACCTGCGGCGTAAGCGGAACCAGATGCTCATTTCGTGTTTTCATTCGATGCGCCGGAATGCGCCACACCGGTGAACTCCCATCAAGACTCTCAAGTTCCTGCCACTGGCCAAACCTCAGCTCTGCCGTCCTCAGGAACGTGTGCACGATCAGCTTCAAAGCCAGTGCCGTCGCTCGCTCGCCTTGATATTGTTCTAGGCTTCGAAGGAATGCCGGCAACTCGCCTGCTTTAAGGGCGGCGCGATGTTTTGGCGCTCCAGCACTCCTCAACGCACCTCTCAAATCTTGAGACGGATCTCTCGATGCTCTTCCACTCGCGATCGCAAATCGAAACACCTGACCGGCGATTTGCAGTATACGTTTGGCCAGTACGATGGCACCACGTTTTTCGATCGCGCGGATAACTTGCAGTAGTTCAGGTGGCTCAATCGCGTTGATGGGCCGATGCCCCATGACGTCGAGAACATCAGACTGAAGGCGGCGCCATATTCGATCTGAGTATCCTGGCGTCCAAGCGTGTTTTCGCGCACCAAACCACTCCTCAGCCACCTTTTCGAGCGTATTTGAAGCCTTAAGTTTCGCTTCACGCTTTGCGATCTTCTTTTGCTCAGCAGGATCCAAGCCTTTGGCCATGAGTTCTTTTGCATCTTGGCGCAGGCGGCGCGCATCCTTCAATCCAACCGCAGGGAAGGCTCCAAAAGCTAGCGTTTTTTGTTTCAGCTGGAAGCGATAGGCGAGCCGCCAAAGTTTTCCTCCAGTTGGCTGTACAAGCAGAAACAGCCCGCCGCCGTCGCTTAACTTACGCGGCTTATCTCCGGCCTTGGCGTTTCGGCAAGAAGCATCAGAGAGAGGCATATGTTGGCATTTCCGTTAGTCGCTGTTGGCATACCAAAAAATGTACCAACAATCTAGCGAGATGTCCTCGCACTGAGCAAGACGCTACTGGCCGAGGAATTGAGCAATTGCTTAGGATTGTACCGGCGTATCACACTTAGCCGCATCATGTCGGATGAAGAATGGTGGGCCCGGAGGGACTCGAACCCCCAACCAAGCGGTTATGAGCCGCCGGCTCTAACCATTGAGCTACAGGCCCCACGCGCGCTGGATTAGTGTTTTTCCTTGCGCGGCACAAGGCTTTCCGGACGGGCTGGCCGAGATCGCCCAAATCAGCCCATATTCGCGCCCTAGTCGACAGGCGCGACTGGATCGCACACCGAGGAGATTTTCATGACCAGACATATTTTGCCGCTCGCACTTGCCGCCGCGATCGCTTTTCCGGCGATGGCAAGCGCTGCCGATTCGCTGCCCCCGCCCCGCATCATCGTGTCGGGTGAAGGCCAGTCGACCGTGGCGCCTGACCTGGCGCTGCTGACGCTCAGCGTCATGCGCGAGGCCAAGACCGCACGCGCGGCACTCGACGCCAACAACGACGCCATGGCCGCCGTGATCGCGGCAATGAAGTCGGCAGGGATCAAGGACCGCGACCTGCAGACCGCCGGCATCCAGATCAACCCGCGTTACAACTACACCAACAAACCGGACGGCAGCCAGGAAGCCGAGCTTGTCGCCTACCAGGTGACCAACACACTCTCGGTGCGCATCCGCGACATCGACAAAACAGGTGAGATTCTCGACAAGGCTGTGTCGCTCGGCGTCAATCAGGGCGGAGGCATTTCGTTCTCCAACGAAGACCCGAAAGCTGCCGTCACCGAAGCCCGCAAGAAGGCGGTCGCCGATGCCATGGCCAAGGCCAAGACGCTGGCCGAAGCCGCCGGCGTCAGCATCGGCCGGGTGCTGGAAATCACCGACCAGAACGTTGCGCCGGCGCCGATGCCGATCAATGCCAAGGCCTTCGATGCGGCAGGCGCCGCGGTTCCCGTGCAGGCCGGCGAGAATGCCTACGCCGTGCAGGTAACAGTTACATTCGAGCTTAAGTAGCAGGCCGCCGGGCCGGGCGCGGTTCTGCTGAACCCGTCGGCCGGAACCGCAGATTTCCGACATGAAAAGCCCCGGAGGACTGGCCTCCGGGGTTTTTTCGAGCCGCACCTTTCCGCGGAGGGAAAGGGGCTCCTGGCTGACCCTAGAAGGGTCATGCCGCTACTCCAGGCTGATCCTCGCAGAGGAACATGCCTCCGGATCGACCTTCGCAGAAGGTCGTATCTCAGACTGATCTTCGCAGAAGATCAGTCTGGTTCTCTAGCGATAGATAACCGGGCAGCCGCGCTCATTGGCGAACACGACCACTACGCGATCGCCATACTGGCGGCCGGCGACCTTCACCACGCGGCGATTGACATCGACGATACGGACGCGGTGCAGGCCCATGCGCTCGGCCTTGTCGAGGGCGCGGTCCGGCGAGCAGCGGCGCCAATTGCGGTCACGGCGAAAGCCGTCCTCATCGTCGCCGGTGTAGACGCCGACGCGGCGGTCATGGTTGTTGCCGAAGCCGAGATAGATCGAGTCCGCCTGGGCGGGCACTGCGGCAAGGGTGCCGAGAGCTACGAGACCCGAAAGGGCTGCCGTCTTGAATGAGTTGAACATTGTCTTCTCTCCTTGTTGAGGGCTTGCGCCCGTCTTGGTCGAACCGATGGGGGGAGAATGCTCCTTGCAATCTGAACTCTTCGCGAACCGGCCGTTCATTTTCGGTTAATCTGCCCGACAGGTCAAAAGCAACCGCCCCTTCCACCGCTGCAAACGATCCTGACCGTCAAAAACGTCCAATGGCGCGGAACGCCCTATGGCAACGTCCGTTCCAGAATGCTCAGGGCTCGTCGTCGAGCATATAGTCGAAATAATTGTCCGGCTCGGCCAGATCGGTCTCACTGGCGCGGACGCGGCCGCGCATGGAGATGCCGGCATCATGAACGGTCTCGGCACTTCCCGACACCAGCCTGTGCCACCAATAGAGGTCGTGCCCCTCGGCAACCAGCCGGTAGGCACAGGTTTTCGGCAGCCACGTGATGGTGCGCACATTCTGCGGCGTCAGCCCGACACAGTCCGGCACGCGCGCCAGCCGGTTGGCATAGTCCGAACAGCGGCAGCTTTGCCCATCGAACAGCCGGCAGCCGACTGATGTCCAGTAGATCTCGCCGGTATCCTCGTCCTCGAGTTTAGACAGGCAGCATTTTCCGCAGCCGTCGCACAGCGATTCCCACTCGGTGGGCGTCATCGCTTCCAGCGTCTTGGTCTTCCAGAACGGCGTTTCCATTATGGGTCGAGATGTGGCCTCCGCATGCGGCAAGGTCAAGCTGTTGTGTGACTTCAAGTTCCGGCCGCACCATAGGAAAAACATGAAGTTGCCTTCAAAACGCCGGTCAATCGTCCTTGGGTGCGGGTAATGCCTGCAAACCGGAACCAATCCGGTCAAGGACAGTTTGGGCAGGGATGGGACCCCACAAGGAGAATTTAAGATGAAACGCCAACCACGGGTACTGGCAGGTACGGCACTTGGCCTGCTTATGGCATCCGCGCCGTTGGGCGCATCCCCGTTGCAGGGCAACGCCGTTTTCGGCCCCTTGCAGCACACGGCCGCGCCACTGATCCTGGTCCAGGACGACCCTGCTGCAGATGGTCAGCAGACCGACCAGGAACTGCCGCGCAAAAAGAAACGCCAGCAGGCCGAACAGGCAGCGCCGGCCGCCGAGCAGCCTGCACCGGCTGCAGAGCAACCCGCCCCTGCCGCCGAGGAACAACAGCCGCGCAGGAAGAAGCGGGATCAGCAGCAGACCGAGCAGGCCCCGGCCGAACAGGCCGCACCTGCCGCCGAGGAACAGCAGCCGCGCAAAAAGAAGCGCAATCAACAGCAGCAGATCGAGGCGGCGCCTGCGGATGAGGGCGGCGCCCAGGCAGCGCCGGCGACCGATGAGCAGCCGCTCAAGCCACGCAAGAAGAAGCGTGACCAGCAGCAGATCGAGGCAGCACCGGCTGAACAACCGGCCGAACAGGTAGCTCCGGCAAATGAAGAACAGCCGCTAAAGCCACGCAAGAAGAAGCGCGACCAACAGCAGATCGAAGCGGCGCCCGCTGAACAGCCGGCCCAGCAGCCTGCCGAGCAGGCAGCGCCCACCGAACAGGTGGCGCCGGCAAACGACAACAAGTCGGGCAAGAAAAAGCGCAAGCAGGATCAGCAGATCGAGGCCGCGCCCGCCGACAAAGCGCCAGACGTCAAAGTTGCGCCTGCCGGAGAGCCCGCGCCGCAGGCCGAGCCGATTCAGCCCCCGGCCGATCAGCAAGCGGCTCCCGCCGAAGGTGAACAGCCGAAGGATCAGGCGAAAAAGCACGGCAAAAAAACTGTCGGCGAACAGCCGGTGACGGGCGAACAGCAGCCTGCGACCGGTGAACCACAGCCTGCGGAGCAACCGGCCAATGCCGAGCAGCCCGCGCAAGGTGAGACGCCGGCGCAAGGCGAAGCCACGGCCAACCCCGACGAAGCACCCATCCTGGACAGCCAGAAGGATGCCAGGCGCAAGCACCGCAAGGACCAGGGCGGCAACAGCCAGAATGGCGACGGCCAAAATGGGAACGGCCAGAATGCTGGCGGCCAGACGGGCGAGCAGCCCGCGCAGGGCGGCACCGAGGCGCAAGCCCCGAAGCCGGCTCCGGTCGACCAGGGACCGCCGCCCACCGACGACAAGTCAGCTCAGCAGGCAATTCAGCCAGAAAAGATCGCCCCGGTGACGGAGGAAAAAGGCAAACGCGTCGAGCGTGCACCCGATGAGAACGTCCGCGACCGCCGGCGTCCGAAAGGCGTCGACGTCGTCAAGGAACTCGGCGACCGCGTCATCCTGCAGTTCAACAACCAGACGATCGTGGAAAGCAATGACGCTCCGCGCATGCACCGCGGCGCCAGGAATGTTTACTATGAGGAACTGTCGGGCGATCGCTCTCGGGAAATCGTCGAGCGCGACAATGGCATCCAGATCGTCACCATCCGCAACCGCAATGGCGACGTCATCAGGCGATCGCGCATCACGCCGGATGGGCACGAATATGTGCTGAGCTATGTCGACGAGCGCAGCTATGACGACGACAATGACTGGCGCGATCCCGGTGACGACCTGCCGCCGATGCGGCTCACCATCCCGCGCCGCGAGTACATCCTCGATTCGGAAGATGTCGAAAGCCCGGACGATTATTACGAGTTCCTCGAACAACCGCCGGTGGAGAAGGTCCAGCGCCTCTACTCCATCGACGAAGTGAAGCGTTCGGCGCGCGTGCGCGACATTGCCCGTCGCGTCGACCTCGATACATTGAACTTCGAGTTCGGCTCGGCCTCGATATCCGACACCGAAGTGCAGAAACTGGAAGGCGTCGCCACGGCCATGGAGAAACTGTTGAAGAAGAACCCGGCCGAAACCTTCCTGATCGAAGGCCACACCGATGCGGTTGGCACGCCGGAAGCAAACCTTGCTCTGTCCGACCGGCGCGCTGAGTCTGTCGCCGAAGCGCTGACCAATGCCTTCGGGATCCCGCCGGAAAACCTGACCACTCAGGGCTATGGCGAGGAATACCTGAAGGTCAACACCACGGCGCCCAACCGCGAGAACCGCCGTGTCGGCATCCGTCGCATCACCTCGCTGGTGGCACCGGTGGCGAGTAACAATTGATCTGCTTTCCAATGGCTTGAGCAGCTTTCTGGAATCAGATCGACAACAAGGACCCATCCCGGCAGATCGGGATGGGTCGAGCTGCGGACAGCAATCCCGGTTCAGCAAGAATTGTACTGGTATTAGAACCGGCTCATTGAATAGAGCGGCCGCCCTCCCCAGATTCAAGCCTGGGCGTTCCCTGCCCCGTCCCGACTCCAGCGGGATGCATTGAACCCCGCCGGCCCTCCCGGCGGGGTTTTTTTGCGTCGCAATTTGCCTTGCAAACTGCGGCAAGCTGATCGAAATACCCCAGTCGACCTCAGAAAGCTGACCGGAACCGCTGCATGAAACGTCTCGAACTCGCCATCGAATCGATCATCCTCGCCTCACGCTGGCTGCTGGTGGTTTTCTACATCGGGCTGGCCCTGGCGCTCGCCGTCTATGCGCTGTCCTTCGGCAAGAAACTCTACGAGTTCGTCATGGTGGCCTTCACACTCGACGACACCGACACCATCCTGAAAATGCTCGGCCTCATCGACGCCGCACTTGTCGCCTCGCTGGTGGTGATGGTGATCATCTCCGGCTACGAGAATTTCGTCAGCCGTTTCGACGACCAGGATGGCGGCGTACACTGGCTGGGTACCATCGATGTCGGCTCGCTGAAGGTCAAGGTCGCCTCGACCATCGTCGCTATTTCCTCGATCCACCTGCTGCAGGTGTTCCTGAATTCCTCTTCCTATACGATCGACCAGCTGATGTGGCTGACCATCATCCACCTCGCCTTCGTCGTCTCGGCGCTGATGCTGGCCTATATCGACCGGCTGATGGGACTGAGCAAAGGCAAGAAGGGCGAGGAGTGATGAGCCCCTTTCTCCCCGTTCATAGGGAGGTGAGGCTGGTCCGCACAGCGGGCGAAAAGCCAATTGCTTGGTTTTTCGAACAACGCCGGTAGGCGGATGGGGGGCAGCGCCGGCGGCCCGTGATTTCCGTCAGTAGATGCTTTTGACGTTCGTCGGCGAATTGGCAAATACCGCGTCCGGCACGAAAAAGTCGCCGGCCAGCGGCCCGGTCGCGCCCGGCGCATAGACCGCGAAATCGGTCACGCCCTCGGCCCGCAGCACCTCTTCATCAATGTAGAAATTGCCTGATGTCTCGCGCGATGGCCGCAGGAAGATGGCGTGTGCGGCATCGGCCATGATGTCGGGCAAGCGGCTCATCGCCGCGACCGTCGCGCCACCGAGCAGATTGCGCACCGCCGCCGTGTCGATGGTCGAGATCGGCCACAGCGAATTGACCGCGATGCCGTCCTTGGCAAACTCGGCGCTCATCCCCAGCGTGCACATCGACATGCCGAACTTGGCCATGGTGTAGGCGACATGGTTCTTGAACCATTTGGCCTTCATATCGAGCGGCGGTGCCAGATTCAGAATGTGAGGATTCTCAGCCAACTTCAGGTGGGGAACGCACATTTTCGACACCAGGAAAGTGCCGCGCGTGTTGATCTGGTGCATCAGATCGTAGCGCTTCATGTCGGTCTCCAGCGTGCCGGTGAGCTGGATGGCGCTGGCATTGTTGACGCAGATATCGATGCCGCCGAACTTTTCGACGGTCTTGGCAACCGCCTCAGCCACCTGCGCCTCCTCGCGGATGTCGCACAAAACAGGCAGCGCCTTGCCGCCGGCCTGCTCGATCTCCTCAGCTGCCGAGTAGATCGTGCCCGGCAGCTTCGGATGCGGCTCGGCGGTCTTGGCCGCGATCGTCACATTGGCGCCGTCGCGCGCAGCTCGCAGCGCGATCGAAAGACCGATGCCGCGCGACCCGCCGGAGATGAACAGCGTCTTTCCCTTGAGCGACATGTCTTGGCACCTCCCTTGCTACATCACTGACGCGAACCATTGCGCGGCGGCAATGCACTGCGCAAGGCCTCGGCAGCCTGCAACGGGTTACGCAACGTAGGCTCAAATGGATAAGGGGGTTAGACCAGCACCAGGCCCTGCCGCATCGCGATCGCGATGGCATCCGTGCGGTTCGCAGCACCCAGCTTGATCAGGATCGCGGCGACGTGGAACTTTGCCGTGTGCACGGAGATGTTCAGCCGCCGCGCGATCACCTTGTTGGGCGCGCCTTCGGCCAGCAGCGCCAGCACTTCGGCCTCGCGCGGCGACAGCGCCGGACGGGCGGTAGCGCCATCGTCCAACGGCTCCTCGCCGAACAGCCCGCTATGGCTTCCGCCGTTGGCGGCGCCATCGAAATCGTCGTGGCGAGCGGGCGTCGAACGCCCATCCCTGGACACCCGGTAGCCGGCCGCCGCCAGTCTGACGGCAGCCGCGATCAGATTCGCATCCGACGCCAAAGGCAGCACGGCAAGCACCCGGTTTTCCGGCCGGCCACCGCTCGCGGATAGCAGCACCCGTGGGATTGCGCTGTTGCCACCATCGGCCCGATCGAGCCAGGCCGCACTGTTCGCAACAGCGTCATCGACGACAGCGACGTCGGCAATCCCGCTGCCGGCCACGACCGGAAGCAGATCGTCCGCCATGGCAAGCGAAGCCGACAGGCGCTCGGCACGCGCGGCATCGTGCAGCGCGATCAGCACCACGAGCTGGCGTCCGCCGCCCGCCACCTCCGGCCCACCCGCCTCCGATCCACTCGCCTCCGGCCTTGTCAGCGTGTCGCTTTCCATCGCCCCTCTCAGCTCAGCGGCTTTTCACCGACGGTCAGCGCGACATCGCGCTGCTCGCCGCCGCGCACCACGCCGAGCGTCACCGCGGCGCCCGCGCTATCCGGCCCAAGCTTTCGGATCAGTTCGCGCGGGCCGTGCACGGCCTCGCCATTCCACGCCACGATGATGTCGCCCAGCGCAAGGCCGGCGGCCTTGGCCGGACCATTGTCGTCGAGGCTCATGACCATGGCGCCGCGCGCCGCGCCGTCACGGATCGGGTGCAGGCCGGCGCCGAGATAGCCGCGCGCGACATGGCCCTTTTCACGCAGCGTCGCCACGGCCCGCTCGATCGTCTCATAAGGCATGACCAGCGCACGACCACGTGGCCCAAACAGCAGCATGCCGATCAGCGCGCCCTTGGCGTCAAGCACCGGCCCGCCCTCGAAACGGCCGCCGGCATTGACGGCGAGATTGATGCGCCGATCGATGCTGCCGCCGCGCATCGAGCGCCAGGCGGGGCCGACCTCGCCGACCGAACCCGATACGGCCAGCGCCGAACCCTGACTACTGCCGATGGCGATGGCAAGATTGCCGGGCCGTACCGCGTCAGCCTTGGCCAGCGCAGGCGCTGCGGCAGCGCCGGCCGGCTTCAGAAGCGCTACGCCGGTCGACGGATCGCGACCGACCAGTTCGGCCTTCACCGCTTCGCCCGAAGCCAATGTCAATTCGATCTCCTCACCGGCCTCGACAGCTTCCTCGGCGGTGACGAAATAGCCGTCACGCCAGTGGAAGGCGCTGGCGGTGCGATGGTGATGGGTGGTGAAACTTGCCGTTGCCGGCGCAGCCTTGGCGGCGAGATCGGCGATGGCCTCGGAAAATGCATTAAGGTTGAAGTCACTCATGATGATCTCCTGGGTTTTCTCATGCCCCAGATATCGCTCGGCAGTGCGCCCGGAGGTACTCGTCTGACGGCTAGTTACTGGTTTGACTGGCCATCTGGTCAGGTCGCGGCAGTTCGAGCCGCTCCGCACATATAGTCATCATCGCGCCTGAAAACACGGAGCCCCGCCAATGGCCCTCGCCGCCCACGAGTTCGAAACCGACGACACACTGCTCGACGCCTATTCGACGACAGTCGCCGACGCCGTCGACCGCATCGGCCCAGCCGTCTGCCGCATCGAGCGCGTCGGTGGCCAAGGTGGCCATGGCTCCGGCTTCGTCATCACCCCGGACGGGCTGGTCGTCACCAATTTCCATGTCGTTGGCGATGCCAAAACGGTGCGCGTCTCTATGCCCGACGGCGCCTCCAGCGAAGGCCGTGTGCTAGGCCGCGACCCCGACACCGACATCGCGCTGGTGCGCGCCGATGGCAGCTTCACCGAAGTCGCGCCGCTCGGCGATTCCAAGCGGCTGCGGCGCGGCCAGATCGCCATTGCCATCGGCAATCCGCTCGGCTTCGAATGGACCGTAACGTCAGGTGTGGTCTCCGCACTTGGCCGTTCGATGCGCGCCTCGACCGGGCGGCTGATCGACGATGTCGTCCAGACCGATGCCGCGCTCAATCCCGGCAATTCCGGCGGACCGCTGGTGTCGTCGGCAGGCGAAGTCATCGGCGTCAACACCGCCATGATCCACGGCGCGCAAGGCATCGCCTTCGCGGTCGCTTCCAACACCGCCAACTTCGTCATTTCGGAGATCATCCGCTTCGGCCGCGTGCGGCGCGCCTTCATCGGCATCTCGGCCGACACCACCAGTTTGCCGCGCCGCGCAGCGCTCCTGTCGCAGGTGACCACCAGTACTGCGGTGCGGCTGCGCAGCGTCGAGAAAGACGGACCCGCGGCGAAGGCCGGCCTCAGGGAAGGCGACATCATCGCGGCGATAGACGGTCGCCCGGTCACCGGCGTCGACGACCTCGTGCGCATGCTCGACGCCGAACGCATCGGCCGCGAGACGCTATGCACAGTGGTGCGCCGCACCGGCGTCAGCCAGGTGACGGTGACGCCGGTAGCAAGGGCGAGCTGAGCCTTTATCGAGGCTTGAGCACCCGCCCGAGCAGCGACACCAGCAGTCGCGCAAGGTCACCGGTCGGGTCGAGGTCGGGATCGTAGATCGTCATGTCCAAGCCGGTGCAGCGCTGGTCCGCTGCCAGCGCCGACAGAATGGCAACGAGTTCATCGGGGTCGATGCCGGGGCTGCCGGGCGAATCCACCGCCGGCATCACCGTCTGGTCGAGCACATCGACATCGAGATGCAGCCAGTAGGGACAGCCGGCGCGCGCCAGCGTCGCTCTTGTCTTTTGCAACACTCCAGCCGCGCCGAGTTCCTGCGCGGCAAAGACGTCGATGCGCGTCACGGCGGTCGCATTGATGTCGGGCCAGGCAAAATCGGCATCGCGGCTCTCGCGTTCGCCGATCTGAACCACCGCATCGTCGGCGACGAGCGGACCGACAACACCTGGCCATTGCGCCAGCAAAGCCTCGCCGCGTCCGGTGGCAAGTGCCAGATCCATGCCGGCAACCGAGCCGAGTGAGGCATTGACATCGTAGTTGCCGGGATGGCGGAAATCGCTGTGGCCATCGAAATGGATCAGGGCGACTGCGCCCGAGCGCCGCGCGGCGACCAGTGCGCCAAGCAGGATCGAGCAGTCGCCGCCGATGATCAGCGGGAACTCGCCTTGCCCAAGCGCACGGGTGACGATCTCGGCAAGATCGAGGTTGAAGCGGCGGATCGCCGGACCATTACGCAGCCTAGTGCCCGGTTGCGGTTCGGTACTGTAGGCGGGTCTGTCGAGATCGACCACCCGCCCCGGCGCCAGCGACTCGATCAAACCAGCTTCGCTCAGCGCCTGCGGCGCACGCCAGGTGCCGGGCACATGGCCCGGCTCCAAGGGCCGAAGGCCGAGATTGGATGGCGCACGAACAAGGCAGATGTCACGCATGCGGCAGGCCCAGCTTCAACATCACCAACATAGACCGCATGGTGCGGGTCCGGCCACAGCGGCCGGAGCCGCTGCCGACATTTGCTGCCATCGTTCAGGCGCCCGCCGCGCCCGCCGCGAATTGCGCCTGAAATTCCGGGCTGAGCGGGATCGGCTTGATGACGTCGATCAGCACGCCATTGGGATCCCTGGTGATGAAATGGCGCTGGCCGAAGGGTTCGTCGCGCAGCGGGCACAGGATCGGCAGGCCGGCCGCAACGATCCGTTCATAGACAGCATCAGGATCCCTCACCTCGAAATTGATCAGCAGCCCCGATGTGCGGCCGCGCCCCCCCTCGGGGATCGTCTCGTGGTCGCCCTGGGCGATACCGAGATTGACCCGGCGATCCTCGGCAGACTGCAGATGCACATACCAGTCGCTCGCAAACAGCGGCTTGAAGCGGAAGTGATTGATATAGAAGGCTTTTGTGCCGGCTACGTCGCCCGTCATCAGCACCGGATAATAGCTCGTCGTCTTCATCTTTCTTTCTCCCGTCAGCCAACATACAGTTTGCATGTAATTCGAAATAACATACAGGCTGCATGTATGCAACGAGAAACCCCGCGCCGCTCCAACCGCGACCGCACCGAAGCGACGCGCGCCGACCTGATCGCTGCGGCGCGCAAACTGTTCATCGAAAAGTCCTATGCCGAGACCGGCACGCCGGAGATCGTTGCGGCCGCCGGCGTCACCCGCGGCGCGCTCTATCACCACTTTGCCGACAAGCAGGCGCTGTTTGCCGCCGTGGTCGAGCAGGAGGCGGCGGCGGTGGCGCAAGAGATCGAGCGCGCCTCGCCGCCTTCTTTGTTTGCCCGCAATGCGCTGATTGCCGGCTCGGACGCCTATCTCGCCGCCATGCGCGCGCCCGGCCGCACGCGGCTTTTGCTGCTCGACGGGCCGGCCGTGCTTGGCCGCGCCGCCATGGATGCGATCGACAATCGCCACGGCAACCGGTCGCTGCGCGAAGGCCTGGTTGCGGCGATGCGCGAACAGTCGATGACCAGACTGCCTGCCGATGCGCTGACCGCTTTGCTCGCCGCTGCCTTCGACCGCGCAGCACTTGCCGTCGAGGCCGGCGCCTCGGCCGAAGACTATCGCGCCGTGCTCATGGCTCTGATCGATGGGCTGTCTCCGGCTCGCCCTCAGGCAGGTCGTCCGGTTCGAACTCGTTGAAGCAGCCGAGCTGGCGTTTGAACTGGTCGATCAGCCAGGCCGCCGCCGGTTTCGGGCTGCGGTCGGCGCGGTGCATGGCATAGAGCGATGAGCGCACCTCGCTAAAGGGTTCAAGGTCGAGTTCGACCAGCCTGCCGCTGGCCAAATCGTCCGCGATCAGCCAGCGCGGCAACCCGCCCCAGCCCAGCCCCTCGCGCATCAACGTATGCTTGATACGCACGTCTGTCAGCCGCCATGTACGATAGGCAAAGACGCCGAAGTCTCGTCCCTTGGTGCGTTCCGACTGGTCGGTGACAACCAGCTGGGTGTGCTCGCGCGCATCCTCGAGCGCCACCGGTTTCGGCAGCAGTGCCAGAGGATGGGTGGGGGCGGCAGCCAGCACGATCGACATGAAGCCGATGCGCACGAGATGCACGTCGACCTCGCCCAGCAGGCCACCGATGCCAAGATCCGACTGTCCGCTGACGACATGGTCGGGGATCAGACCGAGCGTGCCGATATGCAGTCGCATCATCACGGTCGGGAACTGCGCCTCGAACGCCTTCAGCACCCGCACCAGCACCGGCGAGGGCAGCGCCGCGTCAACCGATAGCGAAACTTCAGCCTCCAGCCCCTGATGGTGACCGTCGGCACGCGAACGGATGCGCTGCAGCACGCCGACCATTCGCCGGGCGTCCTCCAGCATCGCCCGGCCGATTTCGGTCAACTGCGGCTCGCGCGTGCCCTCGCGCTCGAACAGTTTCAGGCCAAGCTGCGCTTCAAGATTGGCGATGCCGTAGCTGATGACGGACTGCGCGCGGTTAAGCTTGCGGCCGGCGGCTGAGAAGCTGCCGGTGTCGGCGACCGCAACCAGGATCTGCAATTGGTCGAGCGTCGGATTGGGCTGCACGGCATACCTACTTTATGGATGGATCATATAGATAATATACCAGTTTTTTGGATGGGTCGGTAGGCCCATATCAGGCGGGAGAAATCAATTCCCACTGGAGAGAACCGCTATGTCTATCCTGCTTGTAACCTCGAGCCCGCGCGGCGCTGCCTCGCACTCGACCCGTATCGCTACCGAATTCGCTGAAAAGCTCGTCGCCGCCGACCCGTCGAATACGCTCGTCGTACGCGACCTCGTGGCCAACCCGCTGCCGCATATCGACACCGATTATGCGACCGGCATCTACACCCCCGTTGAAGCCCGCACGCCGCGCCAGGCCGAAGTCGTCGGCGTCTCCGACATCGTGCTTGACGAACTGTTCGCAGCCGACACCGTGATCCTGGCCACCGGCTTCATCAACTTCAACATCTCCTCGACCCTGAAGTCCTGGGTCGATCACATCTCCCGCTCCGGCAAGAGCTTCTCTTATGGCGAGGGTGGTCCCAAGGGCCTCGTCACCGGCAAGAAGGTCTATATCGTACTCGCCTCGGGCGGCATCTATTCCGAAGGTGCGGCCGTGCAGTTCGATCACGCCATCCCCTATCTGCGCGGCGTGCTCGGCTTTCTCGGCATGACCGATGTCGACGTCATCCGCATCGAAGGCGTCGGCATGGGCCCTGATGCCGTCACCGCCGCGCTCGCCAATGCGACGGCCAAGGTCGACGCCGTGGTGGCCAAGACCGCGAGCGCGCAAATCGCCGCGTAAGCACACCCCGTCATTCGCATTGAAAGGCAGGCGCTTCGGCGCCTGCCTTTTTCCTTGTCAGGCGGCGCGATAGGTTGCGTGTCGAAAACGGATCTATCGCGTTACTAGATTGCCGCGCAACGCCATTGGTTATTCGGCCTGTCTGCGTTATCGGTCGCTGATGTTCCTTTCCGTCGCGACAACCCATCATCCAGCCACAGATCTCGGCTTCTTGCTGCACAAGCATCCCGAACGTCTGCACGAGACTGACCTATCCTTCGGCAAGGCCTGGCTGTTCTATCCGGAGGCGACCGATGAGCGTTGTGAGGCTGTGCTTCTGCTCGATGTCGATCCGATAGGGCTCGTTCGGGGCAAAGGCCAAGCAGAGGGCTTGCTGGATCAATATGTAAACGACCGACCTTATACGGCATCGTCTTTTCTGTCTGTGGCTTTGAACAAGGTACTGCGGACAGCGATGACCGGCATCTCGAAAGAGCGCCAGCAACTGGCCGATAGCGACCTCCCGCTCGAAGCTGTGGTGACCCCGCTGCCGATGCCTGGCGGCGAGGCCCTGGTTCGAGATCTATTCGAACCGCTGGGATGGACCGTCAACCTGGCGCCGGTCGAAACTGTCGGATCTGGCGCGGGTGGACCACGATACGGTCATCTGAGGCTGACTGGCACCGGCCGCCTAAGCAGCCTGCTCAACCACCTTTATGTCCTGATCCCGGTGATGGACGACACCAAGCACTACTGGGTTGGCGAGGCCGAGATTGACAAGCTGCTGTCCAAGGGCGAGGGCTGGCTGGAAAACCACCCAGCCAAAGACCTGATCGTGCGCCGTTATCTGCGCAACCGAGGTGCGTTGGCCCGCATCGCCCTGGAGCGGCTGGCTCCGGAGACGGCCAATGAGGTCCTACCCCCCGAAGCCCGGGCTGCACCTGAGCAAGCGCTGGAGGCGCCCATCCGGCTGAACGACCTGCGCATGGACGCCGTGGTGCAAGCCATTCGGGCGACCGGAGGGGCCAGTGTTGCAGATTTGGGGTGTGGCGAAGGCAAGCTGCTCTATCGGCTCGTGCGCGAAAAATGGGTCCACAAGCTGTTCGGGCTCGACCCCGCTATTCGTGAACTGGAATGGGCCGCCAAGCGTCTCAAACTGAACGAGTTCGGGGGGCCGCCTGAAGACCGGGTCACGTTGCTGCACGGATCGCTGACATATCGCGACAGCCGATGGGCGGAAGCCGACGTCGCTGTGCTGGTCGAGGTCATCGAACATCTCGACGAAGACCGGCTGCCAATGATCGAGCGTATTATCTTCGGCGAGACAGCGCCAAAATTCGTGATCGTGACTACGCCGAACGCTGACTACAACCCCTTGTTCCCCAGTCTGGCCGCTGGCGCTTTTCGCCATCCGGATCACCGTTTCGAATGGGGCCGGGTTCGGTTTGAAGCCTGGGCGGTCAGGATCGGCGAGATCTATGGCTATAGCGCCGCCTTAAGTGGCATCGGAGCCGTGGACCCCGTGCTCGGCGCGCCGACGCAGATGGCGGTGTTCACCCGATGAGAGAGCCAGACAAGACCGACCTCACCATCCCTGACTTCGCCCTCGTCGTGCTGATCGGCTCGACGGGATCGGGCAAGTCGACCTTCGCCGCCAGGCACTTCCTGCCGACCGAAATCATCTCGTCGGATCGCTGCCGCGCGCTCGTCAGCGACAACGAGACTGATCAGGATGTCTCGGCCGACGCTTTTGATTTGGTGCGCGAAATCGCCGGCAAACGGCTCAAGCATCGAAAGCTGGCCGTCATCGACGCGACCAATGTGCGACCCGCTGATCGCAAGGCGTGGGTCGAGCTGGCGCGCAAATGGCACGCTTTGCCGGTCGCCGTGGTCATCGATCCGGGTGTTGATGTTTGCGTCGCCCGCAACGCGCTACGAGCCGATCGTCCCTTCGGCGCCGGCGTTGCCCAGCGCATGACGAACGAAATTCGCAAGGGCCTCGGCGGCCTGCAACGCGAAGGTTTCCGTCAGGTCTGGAAGCTCACCGGCGAGGCCAGTATCGACGCGGCCAAGGTCTCGCGTCAGCCATTATGGACCGACAAGCGCGACGATTGCGGTCCTTTCGACGTCATAGGTGATGTCCATGGTTGCGCCGACGAACTTCAGACCTTGTTCTGTCAGCTCGGTTACAGCATCGCCTGGTCCGACGGCCATGGTGATCGGACCGTCACTGTAACGCCGCCAGAAGGCCGCAAGATCGTCTTTGTCGGCGACCTCGTCGATCGTGGTCCCAACGTGCCCGACGTCTTGCGCATCGCCATGAGCATGGTCGCGGCGGGAACCGCCTACTGTGTCCAGGGCAATCACGAACGCAAACTCAGCCGCTGGCTGGAAGGCCGCAAGGTCACGATCGCCCACGGCCTGCAGCAAACCATCGACCAGTTGGACGCTCAGGATCGCGGCCTGCGAGAGGCTTTGCCGGCCTTCCTCGACAGCCTGCGCAGCCACGTCTGGCTGGACGGCGGACGCCTCGCCGTGGCACATGCCGGACTCAAGGAAGAGATGATCGGGCGCGGTTCCGGCGCGGTGCGCGAGTTCGCCCTCTATGGCGAAACCACGGGCGAAATCGACGAATTTGGCCTGCCCGTCCGTGCCGACTGGGCAGCCGCCTATCGGGGCAAAACCAGCGTAGTATACGGGCACACGCCGGTGCTGTCGGCGGAGTGGGTCAACAACACGCTTTGCATCGACACCGGCTGCGTGTTCGGCGGCAAGCTGACTGCCTTGCGCTGGCCGGAACGCGAACTGGTCGACGTGCCGGCAGTCGAGACCTGGTCCGAACCCGTGCGTCCCCTCGGTGGACCGGGCCTTGGCAAATCGGCACAGGCCGATGCCGACGGCGTGCTCGACTATCAGGATGTCTCTGGGCGACGCTGGATCGAGACCGAACTGAAAGGCAGGGTTGTCGTGGCCGAGGAGAACGCGTCGGCGGCACTTGAGGTGATGAGCCGCTTCGCGCTGTCGCCGCAGTGGCTGGTATATCTGCCGCCGACAATGTCGCCATCCGAGACCAGCAGCCAAGCCGGCTGGCTGGAACGCCCCGAGGAAGCTTTCAGTCATTTCCGCGAGCGTGGCGTCACCCAAATCCTGTGCGAAGAGAAGCACATGGGTTCGCGGGCAGTCATCGCTCTGTGCCGAAACGCGCAGACGGCGCGCGACCGGTTCGGGGTATCTGGCGACGAGACAGGCGCGATCTGGACCCGGACCGGACGCTCCTTTTTCAGCGACAGCGGCATGACGGAGCGCCTGCTCAATCGCCTGCGCGCCAGCGTCGACGCTGCGGATCTATGGCAGGAATTGAACAGCGACTGGTTGCTGCTGGACACCGAGATCATGCCATGGTCGGCCAAGGCAAGCAGCCTGATTGAAAGCCAGTACGCCCCAGTGGCAACGTCTGCGGCCGCTGGGCTCCAGGCCAGCCGCGAAGCGCTGGCCCGTGCGATGGCACGCGGCGTGGATACGGCCGCGCTCAAGGCTCGCATTGAGGACCGCGCCGCGCGTGCCGCCAGATACGCCACTGCCTGGGCGCCTTACGTGTGGCCGGTCTCGGGCGTCGACGACCTGAAGGTCGCGCCGTTCCACCTGCTGGCAAGTGAGGGATGCGTCTGGTACGACCAGAACCACGTTTGGCACATGACGCTTGCGGACCGTCTGGCTGCCGGGGGCGGCGTGGTAACGCGAACGCAATGGCGGATGGTTGACCTGGCCGATGCCGGTTCTTGTGCGGAGGCCGTCGCCTGGTGGGAGACGCTGACCGACTCAGGCGGCGAAGGGATGGTAGTGAAGCCGCACGACGTCGTCAGCCGAAACAAGAAGGGGCTCATGCAACCGGCGCTGAAAGTGCGCGGCCAGGAGTATCTTCGCATTATATATGGCCCCGAATACGATGCGCCGGACAATCTCGTGCGCCTGCGCGAACGAGGCTTGGGTGGCAAGCGCAGCCTGGCGCTCAGAGAGTTCGCGCTCGGTCACGAGGCACTGAAGCGGTTTGTCGCCAAGGAACCGNGGCAAGCGCAGCCTGGCGCTCAGAGAGTTCGCGCTCGGTCACGAGGCACTGAAGCGGTTTGTCGCCAAGGAACCGCTGCGACGTGTTCACGAGTGTGTTTTCGGCGTCCTGGCGCTGGAGAGCGAGCCAATCGATCCGAGGCTGTAGGCTACCCGAACATCCTCTCGCCTTGCTCGTCGACCAACTGCATGCCCTTCTTGATCGAGATGTCGACGGCGTCGTCCAGTCCGGCAAAGCGATCGGCGCGGATGAATTTGTGTTCCTTCATCACGCCGTCGACTTCCTTCGAAACCACGCCGCAGGTCTGGTATTGGCCCCCCTCCGCCTTGTAGGGCGTGGCGCTGATCAAAAATCCCTTGTGCTCAACCTGCTTTGCCGGTGCTGCACTCTTGGGCTCGCCCCCCTCACCGCCACCACCGAAAAGACGCTTCAGAAAAGACATGGGGCTTCCTCCAACGGCAATCATCCTGCACCACGTCTCGCGGTGCAGGATGATTTTCAGTACCGTTCCTCAGTCGAACGGGCAAGCGTTCTCGCCAGGGGTCAACCGCGCGATAGCGCTTCCAGGGCTTCAGCGGCGGCTTCCAGGACTGCAATCGCCTCGGCCTGCTTTTCAGCCGACGCGTCGACGAGATCGCCGAGCGCGGCACGCAGCCGGTGACGCACGGCGCGGAACTCCTCGCGGGCTTCCGAGCGACCCCGTCCACCACGCCGTCCGCCTTCCTCGCCGTCGTCGTTCCAGCCGAACCAGTCCCGCGCTTTCGCCATCTTGCGGCCGAAGCGCTCGAGATGCTCCAGCACGCCGTCGATCATCTCGCGGTTCTCGGCGAGATGCGCCTGGCCCGCCTCGGTGATCGAAAACACCTTCTTGTTGCCGTCGGCGGCTGAAGCCGCATAGCCGGCCTCTTCCAGGAAGGTCAGCGTCGGATAGACGACGCCCGGGCTCGGGCTGTAGATGCCGCTGGTGCGCTCTTCCAGCGCCTTGATGATGTCGTAGCCGTGGCGAGGCGCCTCGGCCAGCAGCGACAGCGTGATCAGCTTGAGATCGCCGTCGGCCAGCATGCGCCCGGCGCGAAACATGTCGCCCGGGCCGCCGCGTCCACCGCCACGTCCGCCGTGGCCGAACGGACCAAAGCCGCCGCCCCCTCTTCCACCAAATTTGCCTGCCATGTGCAGGAATGCGCGCTCGGCGCGCTCGCCAAAGGGATGATGTCTGTGCATGAATTGCTCCTTGAGTTATATCTTACGATACATCTTAATTAGGCTTGCCCCGCCGACGAGTCAAGATATATCTTACGATGTATCTAAAGGCGGCGCCAGAAGGTTGATTTCGCCGCCGCCGGCAGCTAGAAAGCGCGTGAGGGCCAAAACCTCTCCGTAAGCGTCTGACGTCAAGCAACGCATCCACCCCGGTCTTTCCGGGCAGTTCCGCCGGAAACCCGGCGCAATGGATGCCAAATGCGACGGACCGGATGTTTCAGGAAAATCAAAAAATGACCACGACCCCTAAGCGCGGCAAGCTGCCGGCGCGCTATGCCGCGATCGTCAGCCCGCTGGTGCTGTCGCTGCTGATGACCTTCATCGTCTCGTTCATATCGACGCTGAAAAGCCTTGGACTGCAACCTGATTTGCCGGCTGTCTGGCTCACTGCCTGGGGCCTGTCCTGGCTGGTAGCGTTCCCAACGTTGCTCATGGTGCTGCCGGCGGTGCGCCGCATTGTCGGCTGGCTTTGCGAGCCGGCGTCCCGGTAACGCCCATGACGGTAAGGCCCGCAGATATCTTCGGGCCTTGCCTCGCTACCAGCGGCCCTTGCGCCGGTTCCAGGCATAGAGAAGATCGGCGAAGCGATTGTACGCGAACCGCGTCAGCGGCAGCGCGACCGGATTGCCGAAGAGCGTCGCCAGCCAGCCCTCGCCCGGCGTCGCCCGCCAGACGGCAACCGCGACATCGGCGCCGACCAGCAGCCTGCCTTCGGCATCGGTGGCATGCAGCCGGCGGCGTATGTCCTCCAGCGAGGCGCTGTAGCCAGAGAGCGCCGCCGGTTCGAGGTTGATGTCGCGGAATTCGATCCGCCCGGCCTTGATCGCCTCGATCAGCCGCCGTTTCTGCCGGGTGATGCCGCCATCGCAAACCGGGCAGCGTGTGTTGTACCAGACGGTCAGCGCAGGCTTGGACATGGCGCGACTATCACCCTGACGGCACGGCCCCGCAATATGACGCCGAGCCGCACGGACCCGCGCCCAGCGCTATCCAAGCGAGGCGACGATCTCGCGATAGGCAAATTCCGGGAAAGCCTTGAGCGTTCGCGTCTTGACGCTGCCACCCGTTGCCAGCATCAGGGCGAAACGAGCAAGCACAGCATCGTCGGGCGCCTCGATAATCGCCACCATGTCATATTCGCCCATAGTCAGGTAAAACGCCTTGAACGAGCCGCCCATGTCGGCCAGTTGCTTCTTGGCGGCATCGAGCCGCTTCGGCGACTCTCGGATATTTCTGGCGCCCTGTTCCGTCCAGTTCATCAGCAGGATGTAGGTTGTCATCACACACCTCCCTCCGGCGCCACGGAGCACGGCTGAGGACATCAGCCGGGGCGGACATCCGGTTTTTCGCCCAGAACATGCATCCGACCAGGCAAGTATCCTCCCGACGGAGATGGGCGACAAGAGCCTTCACCCGGCAACAAAAAGGGCGCCATCGGCGCCCTTTTCGAATTCTGGTCTGTTGCCGGTATCAGCTGTCGAGGAAGCTCCTCAGCTTGCGGCTCCGGCTCGGGTGCTTGAGCTTGCGCAGCGCCTTGGCTTCGATCTGGCGGATACGCTCGCGCGTCACCGAGAACTGCTGGCCGACTTCTTCCAGCGTGTGGTCGGTGTTCATGCCGATGCCGAAGCGCATGCGCAGCACCCGCTCCTCGCGCGGCGTCAGCGAGGCGAGCACCCGCGTGGTGGTCTCGCGCAGATTGGCTTGGATCGCCGCATCGATCGGCAGGATCGCCATCTTGTCCTCGATGAAATCGCCCAGATGCGAATCCTCTTCGTCACCCACAGGGGTTTCGAGCGAGATCGGCTCCTTGGCGATCTTCAAGACCTTGCGCACTTTTTCGAGCGGCATTGCGAGCTTTTCTGCCAGTTCCTCCGGCGTCGGCTCGCGGCCAATTTCATGCAGCATCTGGCGCGACGTGCGCACGATCTTGTTGATCGTTTCGATCATGTGCACCGGGATGCGGATGGTGCGCGCCTGGTCGGCAATCGAACGCGTGATCGCCTGCCGGATCCACCATGTCGCATAGGTCGAGAACTTGTAGCCGCGGCGGTATTCGAATTTGTCGACCGCCTTCATCAAGCCGATATTGCCTTCCTGGATCAGGTCGAGGAACTGCAGGCCGCGATTGGTGTATTTCTTAGCGATGGAAATGACGAGGCGCAGGTTGGCCTCGACCATTTCCTTCTTGGCGATAGCGGCTTCGCGCTCGCCCTTCTGCACCTGGTTGACGATCTTGCGGAATTCCAGGATCGAGATCGCCGTCTCGGTGGCGAGGTTCTGGATTTCCGAACGCAGATCCTTGATCGCGTCCTTCTCGTTCTTGGTGAATTCCTTCCAGCCGCGCGAGGTGAGATTGCCGATCGAGCGTGTCCAGTTCGGGTCGAGCTCGGAGCCCTGATATTCCTTGAGGAACTCCTCGCGGCGCACGCCATAGCTTTCGGCCAGGCGCAGCAGCTTGCCTTCGTTCTGCACCAGCCGCTTGTTGATGTCGTAGAGCTGCTCGACCAGCGCCTCGATGCGCGCCGTGTTGAGCGACAGCGACTTCACCGCCTTGATCAGCTGGTCCTTCAGCTCCTTCAGGCGGCGGTCCTGGCTTGGCGACAGCGTGCCGGTCGCGGCCAGACGGTTCTCGACCTGCTGGTCCTGCAGCTTGCGCAGCTTCTTGTAGGTGTCGGCGATGACGTCGAGCGTCTCCATCACCTGCGGGCGCAGTTCCGCTTCCATCGCCGCCAGCGACAGGCTCGCCTCATCCTCGTCTTCCTCGTCGTCATCGACCAGGCCGCGCGTGTCGGCGCCGACATTGGTGATGTCGTCTTCCTCGTCGCGTCCACGCCTCGGCTTGTCCTCGGCCTTGGGCGCCTCCTCGATGCGCTCGACCACCGGCGCCTGCTTGGCTTCGGGGCCGGCATAGGTGGCTTCGAGGTCGATGATCTCGCGCAGCAGGATCTTGGATTCGTTGAGCTCGTCACGCCAGATGATGATGGCCTGGAAGGTCAGCGGGCTTTCGCAGAGGCCCGCAATCATCGTCTCGCGGCCGGCCTCGATGCGCTTGGCGATCGCGATTTCGCCCTCGCGCGACAGGAGCTCGACCGAGCCCATCTCGCGCAGATACATGCGCACCGGGTCATCGGTGCGGTCGGTCGGCTCTTTCTTGGTGGTCGTGGCGGCGACGGCGGTGCCGGTCTGCTCGGCCAGCTCGTTGGCGTCTTCCTCGGCGTCGGCATTGCTGTCGGCGGCCTCGGGCTCCTCGCTCTGATCGTCGTCCTCGACCACGTTGATGCCCATGTCGGACAGCATCGCATTGATGTCTTCGATGCGATCCGGATCGGTCTCTTCCGACGGCAGCACCGCGTTCAGTTCGTCGAGAGTCACATAGCCGCGCTTCTTGGCGGCCTTGATCATCTTCTTGACAGCATCATCGGAAAGGTCGAGCAGAGGCCCATCGGTGGCGCCTTCACGTTCGGTCTCGACCTCTTCCTTTTCCTTTGTCGCCATAGTCTTTATCTTCTCCTAGCGGCCGAGCATCGAAGCCGCGTAGCTGCCGCACCGGTCAAACTACATGCGCTGGTGGCGCTTAACCGGGCCGGTAACCGAATCAACTCTTTTGTTTGTTCATATCGTGCCCCCAAAACCGGTTTTCACTTTTGGGCGATATGCATTAAGTCCAGATTAACCCTGATATCTGTGGCAGGCTGACAGCCTGTCCAGTGATCAGCACCTCGCGTCAGTGCATTTCCATCGACGCCGGCACGGGTTAAGGTTTCGAATCGTCCTGATTCCGTCATTCTGCCAGAAGGTCAAGCGCCTCTCGCATGATTCGCATCAAAAAAGCGAATCAATTACCCGACTTAGAGGCGTCGATTCGACGCGCAGCACGTACATCATCCATTCTTGCGCAGGTTTCGACCTACACGCGCCCACCCCTGCCCGAGGACACACCGAAGCCTTCGATCAGCGCTTCCGTTGCTTGTACATCACGGAACTGCGCCTGAATCTCGATGAGGTGCCGGTAGTTTTCGTCAGTGGGATCGCTGGCGAGCGCTGCTTCCGCCTGTTTCAGCTCCTTATGTAAGGTGCGCGCGCTGCGCTGCAAGTGCAGCGCCTGGTTGAACGTCTAAGCAGCCATAAATTGATGCCTGCCGGCCAAGGCTTGATACTCCTGATCTAGCTCGATCTCTGATTCGGCCCTTGTGGCTTCAATCGCATCGAGTTGGCGTTGCATCGATTCGAAACCCGCCTGATCGAGTTCGTGCGCCACTGATAAATAATGATCTCGAAACTGCCGAACTTCGATTTCTAAAAATAAATGCGCTAAAGTCTGTTTGATAGTTTCATATGGCGGCTCAAAACGAAGCATCGGAAAAAGTGTTCGCAATTTGTGCCCGCGCGTCACTTGATATTCATAAAAATTGCCATGACGATTTTCACGGGTTTTGATTGTTTTTTCAGAGCCGTGGATTGCTTCAAGGACAAATATAAACCGTTTGTCGATCTTCTCATACACTGATGCCACAGTTAGATCACTGTACTCGACATATAACCTATGAAGCTCTTTCGCAAAAAGTTGAAATTCCGCATTTGAAAACTCAAATTCCGCAAGCTGCTCGACATAGTCTGTCAAAAGGCCAGGAAACTCAACACATAGACCAAGCAATATACGTTGAAGTCTATTTACCCCAAGCTTGTCGAGGGAAATCCGCGCTCTGGTGTTCGTGTCAGCCGAAAGCCGATGCGAACGACCAAACATTTCGTACAGACGGAGGCGCAAGTGGGAACGATAATATCGCTTTACCGTAGCATCCCCAATTCTATCGACGTCAGCGTACAGGTCTGTTTCAGCTCTAGCCATCTGCTCTGGCGAAATTTCAGAGCCTAATTGCCGGCGGCGAAGAATGAAAAACTCATGCAGCGGAATGGCGGAACCGAGGTGTTTGTAAAATGCGTCCCGTCCATCCATCTTGATGAGATCGTCAGGATCTTTGCCGTCCGGCAAAGCAGCGAACTTGAGGCTGTAGCCGGACCTGAGCTTAGGGAAACAAACATCAATCGCACGCAGCGCCGCCCTGCTTCCCGCTGCGTCACCATCAAAACACATGATTGGCTCTGGGCTTATTTTCCAAAGGAGCTCCAACTGATTTTCCGTTAGAGCGGTACCAAGCGGAGCTACCGCATTGTCGATGCCAGCCTGAGCTAGCGAAATTACGTCCATATAACCTTCCACTGCGATCACGGTCCCACCGTTGGTGGCGGCGTTCCGCGCTCTCGCAAAATTGTAAAGGAGGTTGCCCTTGTGAAACAGCTCCGTTTCAGGCGAATTCAAATACTTTGCTGACACTTCAGACGAGAGCGCGCGCCCGCCAAAGGCAACCACTCGCCCCCTTGTATCCTCAATTGGAAAAATGACGCGATCGCGAAAGCGGTCATAGGACACGGGAATATCGTCCCCAAAGACGACAAGGCCGCAGGCTTCAATCTGCGATTTTTCCACTCCCTTCCCGGCCAAATGCTCTTTCAACGCATTTCTACTATCCGGCGCATATCCGAGCCTAAACTTTTGGACAGTGACAGAAGTCAGACCTCGATCACGGAGATAGGCGCGGGCCTTGGCTCCGGAAGCAGCCTGCAATTGCTCCTGGAAAAACTGTGTCGCCAACTCCATAACTTCGTGGAGTGTTGCACGCTGCTTTTCGCGCCTTTCAGACTCCTGGTCGCGCGCAGGCATCGATACGCCGGCGATGTCGGCAATCTTCTCGACCGCCTCGGGGAAGCTTATCCCGTCGAGTTCGGTCAGGAACTTGAAGTGGTCGCCCGAAACCGAACAGCCGAAACAGTGGTAGCGGCCCTTCTTGTCCTCGCAATGAAAGGACGGGCTCTTCTCGCCATGGAACGGGCAGCAGGCCCAATAATCACCGCGCGAGGCGTTGGTCTTCTTCCTGTCCCAAGCGACGCGCTGACCGACTACCGATGAAATCGGCACGCGATCGCGTATCTCATCGAGAAATGTATCTGGGAAACGCATCACGTACTCTGGGGCAAGCCGTCTGTGGGATTCGGTAGTATATCATACCTAGGATAAAAAACCTAGGAAATTCAGATTATAGATATCAAACTGGACTGGCCACGTCTGTTTTTCAATCAATTAGAGGATATCGAGGAAAACGACACGCTTTGCGATGATTAAGTTTTAACGCAACAAGAAGGCGGCCATCGCAGACCGCCTTCTTTCATCGTCGGGACGAGCGCCGGGCTTAATGCGCGGCAATGGCGCCGAAGATGATGCCGGACAGGACGCTGACCAGCACATAGTCGTTGCCGACGCGGATCCATTCCTGGCCGCGGCCGGGGCGATGCAGGCCATAGCGGCCATAATCGCGGATCGGCTGGTGCCGCTTCCAGCTGGAATATTTCTGGCCATTGCGCCAATGGCTGCGCTTGACGACCACCGTATTCTTCACGACGCGCTTCCTGATATCGACATGCTTGCCGGGCCTCTGCCAGTCGACCTGCGTGTAATTCGACTGCGGTGCGACCGGTGCGTTCACCGGTGCGGCCTGGCCGGTAAGCGAAGTGGCGGCCAGCATCGAGAAAGCGAGGGCGGAAAGAACAATACGTTTCATAGCGGGGCTCCTTGGTTGTCGATGCCTAGGGAATAGCGCCCGAAGGATGAACCGAAACTGAACACTAGCATTACATTTACGTAATGAAATCCGGTGCTTATCCTGGATATTTGAACATCATCGCAAAGGCGATTGCCGGGAGTCCGGCAAACCGGGACGATCCGCTGCCATCACCAGGGATCCGCCATGCAACCATTTGCGCATCCGTCCATTTTCCGACACGCCCTGTCGCGCCGCGACGGCTCTTGAAATCGACAAGATTTTATTACCCGGCTAAAATATTCCGGATATTGTTCAAGACTGTCATGACCATGATTCGCAGCCCCGTTTTCCTCCCTGCACTGCGCGCCCTCCGCGTCGCGGTAGCTGTCTGCGTGCGGGTTTCGAAATGAGCGGCTCCGTCGTCCTGCTGCATCTGGCGGGCGCGGTGGCGCTGATGCTGTTTGCCACCCGCATGGTCAAGACAGGCGTCGAGCGCGCCTATGGCGACGTGCTGCGTCACCGGCTGCGCTCCACCATGCGCAATCCGATCATGGCGGTGCTGGCCGGCTGCGGCCTGTCCATCGCGCTGCAGAGCTCGACCGCCGTCACGCTTCTCGTCGGCTCCTTCGCCGGCGCCGGCATCGTCTCGGGCATGTCGGGCCAATTGGCTGTGCGCGGCGCCGAGATCGGCTCGGCGCTGGTGGTCAAGCTCTTGACCTTCGATCTGACGCTGCTGGTGCCGATCTGCCTCGTCGCCGGCACGGTCATGTTCATGGCCACCGAGCGGCGCGATTGGCGCCAGTTCGGCCGTATCCTGGTCGGCATCGGCCTTCTGGTACTGTCGCTGGAAATGATCGGCCAGGCGTCGGAGCCGCTGCGGCAGAGCACGCTGATGCCGCTCATCATCGAATATTTCTCCAGCGACTACGTCACCGCCTATCTGCTCGCCGCGCTCGTTACCTGGCTCTTCCACTCCTCGATCGCCGCCGTGCTTTTGATGGTGACGCTGGCCGGCCGCGGCTTCATCCCGCCCGAACTCGGCATCGTGCTGGTGCTCGGCGTCAATCTCGGCTCGTCGATCATCGCGCCGCTGCTCACCCGAAGTGCCGAACCTGGCGTGCGCGTCGTGCCGATCGGCAATCTGTTGATGCGCGGCATGGGCTCGCTGATGATGCTGATCCTGTTCATGACGCTGAAGCCGCCGGTCGCCTTCCTCGGCGCCACCGTGCCCGACCAGATCGTCAACGCCCACATCCTGTTCAATGTGCTGATCCTGCTCGCCGGCCTGCCGCTTGCCAGCCTGATCTATCGTGCCTCTGAGAAGATCGTCGCAATGGGCACCAAGCCAGCGCCGGCTACAGAGCTCGATGTGGTCGAACTCTCCGCCCTCAACGACGGCGCGCTCGACGTTCCGAGCCAGGCGCTGGCCAACGCCACCCGCGAGGTGGTGCGCGTCTGCGAGACGGTCGAGATCATGCTCAAGCGCATCATCGAGCTGTATGAAAGCGCCGACGGCGACAAGATCAAGGCGCTGGCCGCCCTTGACGACCGCGTCGACAGGAAGCACGCGGCGATCAAGCTCTATCTGGCCAAATTGACCAGGAACTCGCTCACAGAGGACGAGGCGCTGCGCTGCCAGGAGCTGATAGGCGCCTGCGTCAAGCTCGAGCAGGTCGGCGACATCATCGTGCGCAACATGCTGGTGCATGTGAAGAAGAAGTTCGAGCGCGGGCTGGAGTTCACGCCCGAGGGCTGGAGCGAGCTGCTCGCCTTTCACACCTCGGTGCTGGCCAATGCCAGGCTTGCTTTCAACGTGCTGGTGTCGCGCGACCCTGAGACCGCCCGCCAGCTGGTGCTGGAAAAGGACCGGCTGCGCGACCGCGAAAAGGAAACCAGCGCCAGCCATTTCGTGCGCCTGCGCGACGGCACCGCCAAGAGCGTCGAAACAAGTTCCATCCACCTCGACACCATCCGCGACCTGAAGCAGATCAACTCGCTGCTGGCGTCGATGGCCTACCCGGTGCTGGAAGAGCGCGGGTTGCTGGGTGGGTCGCGGTTGAAGGCAAGCTGATCAAGAAAACCTAAAGCGGCGTCGATAATTTCTGCATTGCCCACGAACCCCATCCATGGTTTGAGGCGACCTTATCCGAGGATCGCTTCCGCCATGCTCCCGCTCATTGCCCTGTTCATTGCCGCCTTTGCTTTCGGCACCACCGAATTCGTCATCGCCGGTGTATTGCCGCAAGTGGCCGACGGCCTTGGCGTTTCGATCCCGACCTCCGGCTACCTCGTCTCCGGCTATGCCGGCGGCATCGCGGTTGGCGGCCCATTGCTGGCGCTCGCCACCAAGGGCATTTCCCGCAAGACGCTGCTGCTTTGCCTGACCGTCGCCTTCACCATCGGCCAGCCCGCTTGCGCGCTGGCGCCCGATTTTACCTCGATGCTGCTCTTGCGCATTGCGGTCGCCGTCGCACACGGCGCCTATTTCGGCGTCGCCATGGTGGTGGCGGTCGGCCTCGTGCCCGAGGACAAGCGCGGCATGGCCGTGGCTGTGATCCTCTCCGGCCTCACAGTATCCAATGTCATCGGCGTGCCGGCCGGCACCGCAATCGGCAATCTCTGGGGCTGGCGCGCCACCTTCTGGGTGATGTGCGCGCTGGGCGTGGTGGCGTTTGCCGCCATGGCCGCCCTCCTGCCGCGCAAAACGGGCGCATCGAGTCCATCCACCAGCCTTGGCAGCGAGGTTCGCGTGCTGGCGCGCCAGCAAGTCTGGACCTCGCTGATCCTGATGCTGATGTTGATGATCGGCCAGTTCGGCCTGTTCACCTACATCACCCCGACACTGCTTGAGGTGACCCATCTCGACGAGGGCCTGATCCCCTGGGTGCTGCTGCTCAACGGCGTCGGCGCCACCGTCGGTGTGTTTCTCGGCGGCAAGCTTTCCGATTGGAAGCTGATGCCGTCGCTGATCACCATGCTTGCGCTGCAGGCGGTGATGTTGGGCGTGATCTATGCCGTCAGCCCCTACCCCGTGCCGATGGTCATCGCCATCGTTATCTGGGGTGGCCTCAACTTCGCCATAGGCACGCCGATCCAGACCCGCATCCTGGCCTGGACGGCGGACGCCTCCAACCTCGCCTCCTCGCTCATCCCCTCCGGCTTCAATGTCGGCATCGCGCTCGCCGCGTCGCTGGGCGCTGCCATGCTCAATGCCGGCTACGGCTATCGCAGCCTGCCGGTTGTGGGCGCTGCCGCCATGCTGGTGGCGGTGGTGGTGGCACTTGCCTCCTACATCTGGGAGGGGCGCAGCCGGGCAGCGCCGCCGCTGCCGGCACCGGCCGAATAGCGTCGGACTACAAATCGATCCGGAACAACAAACTCTCGGCGCCGCCATACGCGGCGTCCTTGATGAACGGACCGACCACACGGCCGCCATTGGCCAGCACCACCTTCTGCGAGGCCGGATTGTCGAGGTCGGTGGTGAGCTCGACATATGGCAAACCAACAGCCCTCGCCTCGTCCAGCATCAGCCGCAGCGCCTCGGTCGCATAGCCTCGTCCGCGCTTCCACGGCACCACGGCATAGCCGATATGGCCGAGCACATGCGACGGCAGTGCGGCCGTACCGGGCTGCCAGCGAAAGCCGATCGAGCCGGCGGCCTCGCCGTCCCAGATCCAGCGCCGGAAGCCCGGCAGCCGCGGCACTGTCGTGCCGTCCGGCAAGGTAATCGGGCCTCCTTTGGCCTCGGGATCGTCGAGGCTGGCAAGGAACGCCGCGGGATCCTCGTCGATCGCCGCAAGTTGCTCGCGCGTCGCTTCCATCAGCCGGACATTGTCCGGCGACCAGCCGCGCTCGAGCGCCGCCTTGTAGGAGGGCAGATGTTCGAGCGTGGGTTTGACGATTTCGATTATGGTGGGTCTCTCCGGCAGGTCAAGGCTTGGCTCGCTTAAGCCGGTGCGGACCGTTTCTTGCCCAGAGGTAATGCCCCTGCTCTCCTTCGCCATTGAAGTGGTGTCGGCTCCTACTGCAGCAGGCCTTTGACGATGCCGCTGGCCTTGCCGAAATCCATCTGGCCGGCATATTTCTGCTTCAGCACAGCGATCACCTTGCCCATGTCCTTTTGGCTGGCGGCACCGGTAGCAGTGATCGCCTCGCGCGCCGCAGCTGTTACGGCGGCGTCGTCCAGCTGCGTCGGCAGGAAGCCGCGGATGATCTCCATCTCGCCACGCTCCTGCGTGGCCAGATCCGGGCGCTTGCCGTCCTCGAACGCCTTGGCCGATTCCTCGCGCTGCTTCACCATCTTGGCCAGGATCTGCAGGATCTCCTCGTCGCTGGCGGGGTCCTTGGTCGAGCCGCGATTGGCGATGTCGCGGTCGTGGATGGCGGCCTGGATCAGCCTGAGCGTCGGCAGCCGGTGCTTGTCCTGCGCCTTCATCGCGCTTTTCAGGGATTCGGCGATTTTTGCGCGCATGATGCTTTCTCCTTCGAACGGCGCGGACAATAACCGCGGCCCATCCGCAAAGCAAACGCGCCAAAGCCCTGATATCGTTCGACGAAACAAATGCTCGCCGTTTTTGGCACGGGCATCATTGACCGCTCTGGCGCCTTCCCCTATGTACTCGGCCTTGCACAAGACAAAGAATTGATGCGCGCAGGCTCGAGAGATCGGCCGCGCCGTTTGCTGCGCAGATGGCCCGCCATCGAAGCGCGCAGCGTGACAGGAGCGTCGCCATGGCCGAGATGACCCCCGAACTGACCCCGCCTTGGGCAACCGAAAAGCCGACCGCCGTCCTGGTGCTGGCCGACGGCACCGTCATCGAGGGTCGCGGCCTCGGCGCCACCGGTTCCGCCGTTGCCGAAGTCTGCTTCAACACCGCGCTCACCGGCTACCAGGAAATTCTCACCGACCCGTCCTATGCCGGCCAGATCGTCACCTTCACCTTCCCGCATATCGGCAACATCGGCACCAATGACGAAGACATCGAGGACTTGAACCCGGTCGCCCGTGCCGGCGCCGTTGGCGCGGTGTTCAAGGCCGATGTCACCAACCCGTCCAACTACCGCGCCGACACCGGGCTGGACCAGTGGCTGAAGAAGCGCGGCATCGTCGCGCTGTCGGGCATCGACACCCGGGCGCTGACCGCGCTGATCCGCGAAAAGGGCATGCCCAATGCCGTCATTGCGCACGCGCCCGACGGCATCTTCGACCTCGACGATTTGAAGCGGCGGGCCGCCGCCTGGTCGGGCCTGATCGGGCTTGACCTCGCCAAGGAAGTCACCTCCGGCCAGTCCTCGGTCTGGCGTGGAACGCCCTGGGTGTGGAACGAAGGCTTTGGCGAACAGGCCGAGCCGTCGATGCACGTCGTCGCCATCGACTACGGCGTCAAGCGTAACATCCTTCGCCTGCTTTCCGGCCTCGGCGCCAAGGTCACCGTGGTTCCGGCCGGTACCGGTTCGGAAGAAATCCTGGCCATGCAGCCCGACGGCATCTTCCTCTCCAACGGCCCCGGCGACCCGGAAGCCACCGGCGAATACGCGGTGCCGGTCATCCAGGACCTGCTCAAGACCGATATTCCGGTGTTCGGCATCTGCCTCGGCCACCAGATGCTGGCCCTGGCGCTGGGCGGCAAGACCGCCAAGATGCACCAGGGCCATCACGGCGCCAACCACCCCGTCAAGGATCATACCACCGGCAAGGTCGAGATCGTCTCGATGAACCACGGCTTTGCCGTCGATGCCGACTCCTTGCCCGAGGGCGTCGAGGAAACCCATGTCTCGCTGTTCGATGGCTCGAACTGCGGCATCGCGCTGACCGGACGTCCGGTGTTCTCGGTCCAGCACCACCCCGAGGCCTCGCCCGGCCCGCAGGACTCGCACTATCTGTTCCGCCGCTTCGTCAACCTGATCCGCGAAAAGCGCGGCGAGGAACTGCTGGCCGAACGGGCCTGAGCCCTCTGTGTAGCAGCGATAATATCGCTTAGCCTCGAGCGATAAATCTGCGGTATTGCGCGAGTGAAGACGATCATCCTCTCGGTGTCGGCAGCTCGCGATCTCGACAACCTGCCGGCCGATGTCCGCGAGCAGGTCTCTGAGGGTTTGAACACTTATGCCATCAGCGGGCGTGGGGATGTAGAACGTCTTGCCGGCCGAGACGGTTACAGACTTCGGATCGGTTGCTACCGCGTTATATTGATGAAGATCGCACGACAATCCTCGCGATCTACATCGGCAAGCGCGAAACGACGACCTACAGCCGGCCATAGGACAGCACATCATGAACGCTCCGCAAATCATAAGGACTTCAACCGGGGAAGAACTGGTCGTCATCCCGAAGGCTGACTACGAGGCATTGCTGCATGCCGCCGAAGAAGCCAGAGAAGACGCTGCGGATGTGGCGATCTACGATGAGCGGAAGGCCGAGTTCAAAACGGAAAAGCCTCTGCCCGCCGAGGTGACCATGGATATTTTGCGAGGTTCCAGCCGGGCTCAAGGCGCTGCGCAACTGGCGCAAGCTGACGCAGGGCGAGTTCGCTGATGCCATCGGTGTCAGCCAGGGCTTCCTGTCGGACCTTGAATCCAATCGCCGCAAGCCATCGGCGCAAACCAGCACCATGCTGTCGAAGGCATTGGACGTGCCCAGCGAATGGATCGAAGCCTAGTATCTAACCTTACGCCACCGGCCGGCCTTCGCTGGCCTCCAGTATGGCAAACCATTGCTGGCGGTCGAGGTCGATCTCCAGCGCCTTGACCATGACGGCCAGCCGCTCGGGCTTCATCGTGCCGAGCACCGGCGCCAGCCGCGCCGGATGACGCAGCAGCCAGGCGATGGCGACGGCGGCGAGATCGCCGGCGCCGATCTCGGCAGCCACCGCCGCGATTGCCGCCCTGACCCGCGCCTCGCGCCCTTCCTTGCCGGTGAACAGCAAGCCGCCGCCGAGCGGCGACCAGATCATCGGCGCATAGCCGAGGCGTTGCGCGTGATCGAGGCTGCCATCCACCAGCGCATTGGTTTTCAGCACCGACATCTCGATCTGGTTGGTGGCCAAGGCAAACGGCAGCCGCGAAGCCAGAAGGTCGAACTGCGACGGCGTGAAATTGGAGACCCCGACCGCTCTCACCTTGCCCGACTTGACCAGCCCGGCAAGGGCCGCCGCCGTCTCGTCGGCATCCATCAGCGGATCCGGTCGGTGCAGCAGCAACAGGTCGAGATAGTCGGTGCCGAGATTGGCGAGCGAACGGTCGACCGAGGCGGCAATGTGGGCCGCACTGGTGTCGTAATGCTTCAGCCGGTTCTGAGGCCGGTTGGCCGATGCCAGAATGATGTCGCATTTCGAGATCAGCTCGATGCTATCGCGCTTGCCCTTCCAGCGCGACAAGCCGGCGCCAAAGGCAGCTTCCACCTGGTAATGCCCGTAAATATCGGCATGGTCGAAGCTGGTAAGGCCGAGATCGACCGCAGTGCCGATCAGCCGCGCGATCTGGTCGGCGTCCGGGCGCGCGGCGCTGTCGAGCAGGCGCCAGGCGCCGAACACCAGCCGCGACAGCGACAAACCGTCCTTGGTCAGCTCTATGCGGCTGTCATGGCTCATATCTGGGCTCCATCTTCCGCAGCGCCGGTGGCAACGCTTCTCACCGCCGTCGGCCTCGCAACTTTCGTCACAAAGACAATGACGGCAAGCGTCAGGAAGCACGCGCCAACCAGATAGGGGGCGCCGCCGAACACTACGGGCGCATTCGGTCCGGTGAACCAGGAAAAGATCGCGGTGTAGAGCAGCGGCGTGATGATCGAGGTGATCGAGAAGATCGACGTCATCGCACCCTGCAATTCGCCTTGCGCCGATGGCGGCACCTTGGCGGCGGCAAGGCTTCTCAGCGGCGGATCGGCCAGTGCTTCGAGGCAGCCGACGACGATCACCGCATAGATCATCCAGCCTTGCGAGGCGAAGGCGTAGCCGAAGGCGCTGGCCGCAGTAAATGTCAGGCCGATCACCGCCGTCCTCCATTCGCCAAGTTTGGGGATCACGCGCGGCAGCACCGTCGCCATGACGATCGCCCCACACAGGCCGAAGGCGCCGAGCGAGAAGCCGATCTGCTGCTCGCTCCAGCCATAACGATAATTGGACACGAACGACCACACCGCAGGATACATCATGTGGCCGAGCGTCATCAGGAAGAAGGCGAGCCCGATCCAGCCGATGCCCTGATATTGGCGCATCTGCAGCAGCGTGCCGACCGGGTTGGCGCGTTTCCACTCGAAGCGGCGGCGGTGCTTTTCATCGAGCGTTTCAGGCAGGAAGAACATGGCGATGAGGAAGTTCACGAAGGCAAGCCCGGCGGCAAAGTAAAACGGCACTCGCGGCCCGAACGTGCCGAGCAGCCCGCCCAGCACCGGCCCAATGACGAAGCCGACGCCGAAGGCGATGCCGAGCAGACCGAAATTCTTCGCCCGGTTGTCGTCGTTCGAGATGTCGGCAATGAAGGCCGACGTCGTCGAATAGCTGGCGCCCGAAACGCCGGCCAGCACGCGGCCGATGAACAGCATCGGATAGGACCAGGCGATGGCGCAGATCAGATTGTCGATCGAGAATGTAAGCACCGAGGCAAGCAGGATCGGCCGCCGCCCGAAGCGGTCGCTCAATCCACCCATGATTGGCGCGAAGAAGAACTGCATCGCCGCATAGACGAAGAACAGCCAGCCGCCTTCGATCGCCGCTTCGCTGATGCCGACGCCGGAAAGCTCCCTGAGAAAGGCCGGCAACACCGGCATGATCATGCCGAAGCCGATAATGTCGAGCAGCAGCGTGGTGAAGACGAGCGCAAGGCCCCGCCTGGCGGTTTTGGGGTCGATCATGATGGCGTCTGCTCCCTGAGACCGCCCTTGGGCGGGCGCCCGTTATAGGCGAGGCGCCACTTTGGAACAATAGGAGAACGCCTCAGGCGTTCTCCTCCTGACATCTGTTGCCGGTGGTGAATCGGCCCGCCGACGGATGCGCTTTGAACCGCGGTCGGCTGGAACTTGCGAGCGCCTCAAACCGGACCGGTCAGCGTGTTGCAATCCGACAGCTTGCCGCTCTTGTAGCCGCGCGCCAGCCAGGTCTGCCTTTGCTGCGACGTCCCGTGGTTGAAGCTTTCCGGAACGACATAGCCCTGCATCTTCTTCTGCAGCGTATCGTCGCCGATCTGCTTGGCGGCGTTGAGCGCCTCTTCGATGTCGCCCTGTTCCAGAATGCCCTTCTGCGCGGTGAAATGCGCCCAAACGCCGGCGAAGCAGTCGGCCTGCAGCTCGATGCGCACCGACATCTGGTTGGCTTCCGCCTCACCCATCGACTGCCGCATCTGGTTGAACTTGGGCAGGATGCCGGTGAGGTTCTGCACATGGTGACCGACTTCATGGGCGATCACATATGCCTGGGCGAAATCCCCCGAGGCGCCGAACTGCTGGTCGAGCTGCTGGAAGAAGGTGGTGTCGAGGTAGACCTTGTGGTCGCCGGGACAATAGAACGGTCCGGCTGCCGTCGAGGCGGAGCCGCAGGCCGAGCGGATCTGGCCGCTGAACAGCACAAGCTTCGGGTCCTCGTATTTCAGGCCCTGCGACTGGAAGATGCCGGTCCAGGTCTCTTCGGTCTCGGCCAGCACGGTCGCCACGAACTGCTTCATCTCGTCGGAAGCAGGCGTGCCGGCGCCGTCGTCCTGGCCGCCGCTGTTGTCGGTAATCTGGCCACCGCCACCCGGCAGCACGCCGCCGCCGTCGCCGCTGCCCAGGATCTGCGACGGGTCGAAGCCGAAATACCATCCGGCCAGCACCACGAGGACGACCAGCAATATGCTGCCGCCGCCGCCGGTGCGGCCGCCGATCGGGATGCGGAACTGGCCAGGGCTGCCGCCGCCCAAACCACCACCGCCGCCGCTGTCGCTGCGCTCGTCCTCGACATTGTCACTCTGACGGCGGCCCTTCCAGAGCATGGCAACTCCCCGTATGCAAATTTTCGGCTGGCCTGGCCGATGTCGTGGCCCAGTCCGACCCAACAGACAATTATCGCAATGGTTGCGCCAAGTCACAGTATTTTTCGTGGCAGCGGCATCGCGTTCGCACTCTGGTCGAGGCGGCATGCGCGCTGTAGCATCCGGTTCGAACGGGGGTGTCGGGACTTGCGGACGATCGGTCGATTTCTGCTGCTGGCGGTGGTGCTATGCCTCGGCCCGTTGCCGGCGCGCGCCGTGACGCTCGATTCCAGCGTCGCCGTGACCGATCCCGAGACATTGCAGGCGCTTGAGCGTGGCGGCCTCTCGATCAGCCGCCTGCTCGGCCCGGCGCTGGGTCTCACGCGCGAGGTCGACAATCGCGGCCTGTTTTCGGTGCGCGCGCTGACCCCTGTCCGCAACGCCGTCAAGCAGCAGATCGCCGACGAGCCTGCCAATAGCCCCGATCCCTATGTCGCTGCGCTGGCGAAGTCGAAGGACCCCAGCCAGAAATTCAACCCGAAATACATCGACGATGACGGCTCGACGCTCGACCTGACCGGCGTCGTCAACCGCATGGACCGCGGCTATCTCGGCCACACCGAATGCGGCGAGATCAGGCTGATCTACCGCTTCCACTATTCGGTGGCGGAGAAGCCCACGAAGGGAAAGACAGCGCAACGCATCTCGTCGCGGCTGCCGCTGACCATGAGTCTGGTCTTCAACGCCAGGCCCGGCGAGGCTCGCCCCCGCGCTTCGAGAGACCGTCCAAGCGCCACCGCCGTTTCCTGTGCCGAAATCGCCAAGCGCTGGCTCGCCGCCGGCCAGAAGAACCTTGCGCCCGAGCAACTGGCAGCCTGGCTGCGCTCCGACGAAGGGCCGCTCTCCAACGCCATGCTGAATTCGTCGCAGATCATGCGGCTTGAGCTGAACATGCAGGTTCTCCGGCTGTCGGCCTCGAGCCGCCGCGACTTCGGTGGCCACGCCGAATATCTCCTCAAGATTTTCAAATGGGACCCAACGACGTCCACCTTCCAGGAATCGAAGATGGAGAACCAGATCGACCGGAAAGTGGTTCTGGCCGACCGGCCGGCCTTCGCCAAATGGCTGCTCACCGACCGCAACATCTACGATCTCGACCGCGGCCGGCTGGTCATCGACGACAAATTCCTGGCGACCAGCGCCGTCTCGGTCGCACCCGGCGGCATGGCCAGATCGCAAAACAACATCGCCTATGGGCTGCTCGACGATGCCGACATCGACAAGGCACTGCAGGACTATGTCGCCAAGGGCAACGAGCTGCGCAGCGTGAAATCGGTGGCCGGCTTCAATCTGCGTCTCAACGAAATGACCTGCACCGGCTGCCACCAGACGCACGGCATTGCCGGCTTCCATTACACCGGCGCCGATCCGGCCAGCGAGCCGCGCCGCAACGCCGTCTTCGTCCCCGGCTCGGCGGTGTTCTTCGCCGACCTGCCTCGCCGCCGCGCCATCGTCGAGGACTTCGCCGCCGGCGGCCATCCGGATTTCTCACGCGGCTTCGCCGCCCGTCCGGACGCCAAACTCGCCGAAGCGCTGAAAGGCACTGATCTCTACAATGGCTGGGGCTCGATCTGCTACAGCGGCAAGGATGCCAGCTTCAAGGACTGGAGCTGCGGCGAAAGCCTGCGCTGCGCCGGCGTCCATGAAAGCGACATCCATCCGGGCTTCGGCACCTGCGTCAGCGAGGCGGCCACCGCAGTCGGCGACCCCGTCGAGTTCGGCGAGATTAAGATGTCGAGCTGGGGCAGCGACAAATATTGCCGCCTGTCGCCGGCCACCGCAAAAGCCTGCGCCATCGATCCGGCGCGCGACAAGAAACCGGTAATCAAGCTCGCCGGCTATGGCGCGGCGCGCCAACGCTACGACAACCCCGAGCAGAAGACCGGTGGCTTTCCCGGGGGCATGCTGCGCAAGGCAAGCTGCGACAAGCTTCCCGACGAGGCGACTTGCGGCCGCCTCGCCAAGACCGGTTTCAACGACTGCATCGCGTCGGGCAAGGACCACAAATTCTGCACCAAGGAATTCACCAAGACCGCCGGCCTGCGCGCCTGCGACAAGGCGCATCCCTGCCGCGAGGACTATATCTGCACCGCCGGCTACGACGATCTGGCCGCAGCCAAGCCTGGCAAGGGCTCCTGCATTCCGCCCTATTTCATATTCCAGTTCCGCGTCGACGGCCATCCGCGCAGTTGGGTGCAGGACACCGAGGAATGAGCGGCAGGTTGCCGCTTGCGAACAGAACTCAGATCTTCTGCTTGGTGCCGGCGCTTTTGCCGTCCGAGCTTTTGGAGCGTTCCTCGAAACGCGCGGCGCCCTTTTTCAGCGCATGGCCGGTTTCGACCTCGGTCTTGCGTTCGTCCTTTGCCGCTGCCTGCCTCAAACCCTCGGCCGCCTGCTTGCCCTTCGCGGTCGGTGCCTGTTCGACGCCCATGTTTTCCTCCTTGGCGCGCGACAATCACGCGCAACGTCAGGAGCAACGAGCCTGACGTGCGGAGGTTCCAGTGGTGCGGCCCCGGCACCCCTCAGCGCGGCGCGATCATCGCCTTGCGAAAGGCTTCCAGCGTCTCGGCGCTGACATGATGCTCGATGCCCTCGGCATCGATGCGCGCCGTCTCGGCGCTGACACCGAGCGAACGCAAAAACGCTTCTACCGTCTGGTGGCGGATGCGGCTCTCTTCCGCCACCTTGCGCCCGGCGTCGGTCAGGAACACACCGCGATAGGGTTTTCTGGAAACGAGCCCGTCGGCGCACAGCCTGGTCAGCATCTTGGCCACCGTCGGCTGGGCGACACCGAGCCGCGCAGCAATATCGACCTGACGCGCCTCATTGCCGTCCTCGATCAGGTCGGCGATCAGCTCGACATAATCCTCGACCAGCGCGCCGCGGCGCGCTTCGCGCTGCTGCCGGAACCCTTTCGAATGAATCTCGGCGTCAGGCAGCGGCTCCTCGCGTCCAACCGGTCTGTGCTTCAGCGCCAACACGCGCTCCTTCCTATCTTTTGACAAGAATCGGCTTTGGGCAAAGCAATCGCCCTTTGCCATTCATAGCACGGGCTTAACTGTTCCAGCCGTTTATTTCCATTCCATGGTAGGCGCAACCGGCGTTTGCGATCCCCGGCCGGCCTGCCGGTCGGCGCAACAGGAAGCACATACAATGAAATATAGCCTATTGCATAATGTTGAGCCCTGGCATAGATAGGATGACGTCAACCGATCCACCCAGTGGAAAGCCCTCCATGTCCGAAGCTGACGCTACCTTGGGATCATCCTGGCGATTTGACAGGCCGGAGGACAATCCTCCCAGCCTGCGCGAGGTGAACTCCACGATCGCGGTGCCGCAGTCCGGCGTCTGGTTCCGTCGCCTGTTCGCCTTCATGGGACCGGGCTACATGGTCTCGGTCGGCTATATGGATCCGGGCAACTGGGCCACCGACCTCGCCGGCGGCGCCCAGTTCGGCTACACGCTATTGTTCATCATCATGCTGTCCAACCTGATGGCGATCCTGCTGCAGGCGCTTGCCGCCCGGCTTGGCATCGCCACCGGCCGCGACCTCGCCCAGGCCTGCCGCGCCTATTATCCGCGTCCCGTCAGTTTCGTGCTGTGGATCGCCTGCGAACTCGCCATCATCGCCTGCGACCTCGCCGAGGTGATCGGCACGGCGATCGCGCTGCAGCTTCTGTTCGGCATTCCGCTGATCGGCGGCGCGTTGCTGACGGCGCTCGACGCCTTCATCGTGCTGCTCTTGATGAACAAGGGTTTCCGCTATCTCGAAGCCTTCGTCATCGCGCTTTTGATCATCATCTTCGGCTGTTTCGCCATCCAGATCTTTGCCGCTGCCCCTCCGGTCGGCTCGATCCTGCATTCGATGTTCGTGCCGTCGACGGAGATCGTCACCAATCCGGCGATGCTCTACATCGCCATCGGCATCATCGGCGCCACGGTGATGCCGCACAATCTCTACCTGCACTCCTCGATCGTACAGACACGCGCCTATGAACGGACCGAAAAAGGCAAGCGCGACGCCATTAAATGGGCGACGACGGACTCGACCATCGCGCTCGTCTTGGCGCTGTTCGTCAACGCCTCGATCCTGATCGTCTCGGCGGTGGCCTTCCATGGCACCGGCCATCAGGATGTCGCCGAGATCGGCCAAGCCTTCGAGCTCTTGTCGCCACTGCTCGGCCTCGGCATCGCCTCCATCCTGTTTGCGGTGGCGCTGCTGGCCTCCGGCCTCAACTCGACGGTTACGGCAACGCTTGCCGGCCAGATCGTCATGGAAGGCTTTTTGCGCCTGCGCATTCCGCAATGGGCGCGCCGGCTGCTGACGCGCGGCATCGCCATCGTCCCGGTGGTGGTCGTCACCGCGCTCTATGGCGAAAAGGGCACCGGCCAGTTGCTGGTCTTCAGCCAGGTGGTACTGTCGATGCAGCTGCCCTTCGCAGTCATCCCGCTGGTGCAGTTCGTCTCCGACAAGAAGAAGATGGGCAACCTTGCCATTCCCCGCGGCGTGGCGGTCCTCGCCTGGGTCGTCGCGGCGGTCATCCTGGTGCTCAACTTCAAGCTGCTCTACGACACCGTCTTCGGCGTCGGCTGAGTTTCATTCCCGACCGCGACAAACCGGCCGCTTGCGCTATCTTGATCGCCATCATGACAAGTGTCGAAGACGCCAGGAAATTTTACGCGCAACTGATGGCGGCCAATGCCGGCTCGGCCGACCCGCGCCTCGAAGAGGCGTTTGCCACCGTGCCGCGCGAGGCCTTTCTCGGTCCCGGACCCTGGGCGGTCGTCGCCGGCAGGGCGCTCACCACCGGCAACGGCAAGATCATGACGCCGAGCGCCGATCCTGTTCACATCTATCAGGACGTGCTGGTGGCGCTCGATGCCGACAAGGGCATCAACAATGGCGAACCCTCCCTGCACGCCATGTGGATAGGCAGGATCGCTCCCAGGCCGGACGAGGCCGTCACCCATATCGGCGCCGGCACCGGCTACTACACCGCCTTGCTGGCCCGGCTGGTTGCGCCCGGCCCGGTGACCGCCTTCGAAATGGAGGCCGATCTTGCTGCCAGAGCAACAAAGAAGCTCGAAACCTACGGCAATGTAAGCGTCGTCCACGGCGATGCCGTCACCGGCGATCTGCCGCCGTCCGACATCATCTATGTCAATGCCGGTGTCGTCGCACCGCCGGCTGCCTGGCTGAGGGCGCTGAAAGCGGGCGGCCGCATGATCTTTCCCTGGCGCCCGTCCCAGGGCGTCGGCCTGGCCGTAATGGTGACCCGCACCAAACAAGGTTTTGCCTGCGACCCCTTCATGCGCTCGTGGTTCATCCCCTGCGTCGGCGCCTCGGTCGCCGGTTCGGCGGCCAAAATCCCCGACCTCCAGAAGGCCGCGCGCAGCCGTTCGATCTGGCTGACATCAGACAGGGCGCCGGACCGGACCGCCACCGCCATCATCGGCGATGTCTGGTTTTCGTCGCAGGCGCTTGGCGGCGGGCGACGGCGGTAGGTACTCTTGTCGGCCGCAGCGTTTTTTTGCCAACGCCTGTCGGGCGGCCGCCGGCCTGTCCGTCCTTAGATCGAAATCCGGCCCTGACGGCGCGGATCCTGGAAAAGGAAAATCCAATGCGAAAGATCATCGCTTCCACCTTCGTCAGCCTCGACGGCGTCATGCAGGCGCCAGGCGGCCCGGAAGAAGACCCGGTTGGCGGCTTCGAATTCGGCGGCTGGACGTTCCACTACTTCGACGAGGTGGCGGGGGTGGCCATGGAGGAATTGTTCTCCAAACCCTTCGCCCTGCTGCTCGGCCGCAGAACCTACGACATCTTCGCCGCTTACTGGCCGTATCAGAAAGATGCCATCGGAGATGCCTTCAACCCTGCGACTAAATATGTGGCGACGCATCGGCCGGATTCGCTCACCTGGGAAAATACGCAATGGCTTGGAGAAGATATCGTCGCGGCGTTGCGCCGCCTCAAGAAGGAAGATGGGCCTGACCTGCTCATCCAGGGTTCGAGCGAGCTGATCCAGACTTTGCTCGCCAACGGGCTGATCGACGAGATCCGGTTGATGATCTTCCCGCTGCTGCTGGGCAAGGGCAAGCGGCTGTTCGATGGTGTTGCGATGCCCGCCGCTTTCAAGCTGGTCAAGTCGCAGGCCACTACCACAGGCGTTATCATGGCGACCTACGAACGCGGGGGTGAGGTCAAGGTCGGGTCGTTCGCTACGCAGAAGCCGTCAGAGGCCGAGCTCGAGCGGCGTAAGAACTGGAAGTAACAGGGACAGGCTTGGCACCTTTCCTCTCCCCCGATCGACGGGGGAGAGGAAAGGCAAGTTCTGTTAAGCCGCCACAGCCCGCCGTTCCAGCCCATCCCTGATATACCGCGCGAACTCCTGCGCGGCAGGCGCCGCGCCAAACCTCGGCAAATGCAGATTGATGGAAAAATTCGGCAGCGGCGGCAGCCCGGCATCGAAAGGCAGGATGTCGAGGTCGGCGGGCACGGTGGAGGCCAGCCAGGCGGTGACGGCAAGGTCGGAGCGCACTGTCGCGGTCGTCGCGTCGATGTTGCCGTTCTCGAACACGGTGCGCCATTCCAGCCCGTGCTCGTTCAGCGCCGACAGCACCACCGGGCGGAAGGCGCAGGTATCGGCGACGATCGACACCGGCAGCGGCCGCTTGGCGCGGGCGACGCCGCCCTTGGCCCCGACCCAGACCAGCCGGTCAATGGCCAGGCACTCACCGGCCGACGGGCCGACCGGTTCCTCGATGACGGCAAGGTCGATGGTGCCGGCCGCGAGGGCCGCGGCAAGGTCCGGCGAAGCCGCACAGAGCAGTGAAATCTCGACCTGCGGATAGGTCTCGGCATAGGCCTTCAGCACCGGCGCCAGCAAAGTGCCGACAAGGTCATAGGGAACACCGAGCCGCACCTGGCCGGCGACCTCGGTGCCCGCCATCTCGGCCCAGATCTCGTCATTGAGGCCAAGCAACCGTTTGCCCTTGCCGAACAGCCGCTCGCCGGGCCGCGTCAGCCGCAAGCCACGCCGGTCGCGCTCGAACAGGCTGCAGCCGAGCGCTTCTTCCAGCCTTTTGATCTGCTGGCTGACGGCGCCTTGCGTCAGATGCAGCGCGTTCGCCGCCGCCGTCATGCTGGCCTTGTCGGCGACAGTGACGAAGGTGCGGATCAGCGCTGTGTCGAGGTTACGGATCATGGTTGGCATTATATCTGCTAATGCCAACCATCGCAAACATTGCATTTACTGAAGTATGCAGAAGTCTACCGTGGGGCCTTCGATGGAGGACGCCTCATGTTGCAGCCCATGTTTCCGCTCATCCTGTTTGCCTTCGTGGCCACCGTCACGCCGGGCATCGCCACCACCCTGTCGACCGCTTCAGGTGCGCAGTTCGGCTTTCGCCGTTCCGTTCCCCTATTGATCGGCAGCGCTGCCGGCCTCGCCACCGTGACCGCTGCTGCCGCCGCCGGGCTCGCCGGTCTGCTGCTGGCTATGCCTTCGCTGCAACTGGCGATGAAAATCATCGGCTCGCTCTATCTCATCTGGCTGGCAATCAAGATCGGCCGCGCCGGGCCGCCTGATCTCGATGTGGCGATGGCAAAACCCAACAGCTTCTTCGGCGGCGCCGGCATTCAATGGATGAACCCGAAGGGCTGGGCGATGGGACTGGGTGCGGCGGCCTCGTTCGCAGCCCTTGCCGACGGTCCGGGACAACTCGCGCTGCTGCTCGGCTCGACCTTCGGCTTCACCGCAGCCATCTCGCTGTCGATCTGGTGCGTGGCGGGCATGGTGCTGGCACGGCTGCTCAAGACCGAATGGCAATGGCGCGCGCTCAACATCGTGCTGGCGCTGGTGCTGGCTGCGTCGATCATTCCGATGTGGCGGGGAGCGTAAACGCAGAGGTCGGCGCCAGTACCCCCACCCGGACCTGCGGTCCGACCTCCCCACAAAGGGGAGGTAGGGGAGCGCGCACTTTACCCTCCCCCTTGTGGGGAGGGTCGCGAACGAAGTGAGTGGGGTGGGGGTCCTGGTTCGCGAAGCGAACCAGCTCTCTCCTCAGACCGCGTAGCGGGCAGCAGGCTTGTCGGCGTGCAGGCTGCCGTAGAAGACTTGCCTTGCGCCGAGGAAGGCGTCGAGCTTGGTCGCATCGGCAAGTGCCGGCACGGTGACGGCTTCGCCCCTGGATAGGCCCACAAGCGCGGCATCGACCATATCGTCGGCGGACATGATGATCTCCTTCGGCAGATTGTCGATATCGCCACCGGCGAGCTCCCAGAAATCGGTGCGGGTCGCGCCCGGCAGCACCGCCTGGACCTTCACATTGGTGCCGGCGACTTCGCGGTGCAGGGCCTCGGTGAAGTTGACGACATAGGCCTTGGTGCCGCTGTAGATGCCGCCGAACGAGGTATCATAGGCGAGCACAGAGGCGATGTTGACGATGGCGCCGCGGTTGCGCGCAAGAAGCCCCGGCAGAACGGCGCGGGTCAGGCGGGTCAAGGCGATGACGTTGACCTTGATCATGCGCTCGGCCTCGTCGGCGTCGGCCGTTGCCACCACGGCCTGGCCACCAATGCCGGCATTGTTGACCAGCAGCGTGACGCTGTCGTCGGCTGCGATCGCCTGCTCGACGCGGCGCACATCATTGTCGTCGGCAAGATCGGCTGATATCACGCTGACCTTGCGCTTGTAAGCATATCGCAGCTTTTCAGCCAGTTCCTCCAGCCGGTCGGCGCGCCGCGCTACCAGCACCAGATCGTAGCCTTGCCCGGCCAGCCGGTCGGCATAGACCGCGCCGATGCCGGCCGATGCGCCGGTGACGACTGCGGTACCCTTGTTGTCCTGTCCACTCATTGTCCTGTTCCTTTTTTCTGCCCGGCGAGACAGGTCGATGAACCCTTGTCCCGCCCTGATCTCCAATTAGTGGCATATACCACTTTCCGGGAAGTAGGCATATACCACCATCTTGTCAACGGAGGCGGCAGAAACTATTTCTGCGACAGGCCGGCAGCGGTTTTGCCGGCAAGGAGTCGTGATGAGCAAGACCGTGCTGCCGGGATTCAGCCTTTGCAACAACGCCACGCTGCGGCGCGCCGCGCGCAAGCTCGGCCGCTTCTATGACGATGTAATCTCGCCTTCGGGTCTGAAGGGCACGCAGTACGGCCTGCTCTACCAGATCGATGTCAGCAACGAGCCGGCGATGGGCACGATAGCCGAAGCGATGGTCATGGATCTCTCGGCGCTCGGCCACACGCTGAAGCCGCTGATCCGCGACGGCTATGTCGACACCTTCGCTGACAAGGACGATCGCCGCGTCAAGCGGGTGCGGCTGACGCCGCAAGGCCAGACCAAGCTCGAGGAGACGACGCAATTGTGGAGCACTGCTCAGCAGCGCTTCGAGGCGCTGGTCGGCCCGCAACGAGCGGCAGATCTGCGCGCTATGCTGGATGAAGTCGCGGCGCTGGACTACGACGTGCCGGCGGCCGCCCCTTCAAGCTGAAAGAACGGCCGCCGGTCCTTTGCAAAGATCTATTCCGCCGGCATGGCGACCGGCCGGGCCGCCCAGCGGCCGGCCAGCACCACGCCAAGCCCGATCAGCGGGAAGATGGCGGCGACTAGGCCGAGGTCGGCCGGCACGCCGTAGCGAAGCACGGCGCCGCCGGCCACAGCGCCCAGCGCCACGCCGAGATAGAGGGCCGAAGCGTTGAGCGACAGCACGATCGGGGCGGCGTCGGGCGCCAGCTTGATGATGCGGCTGGCCTGCGCCGGCGGAAATGCCCAGCCGACCATGCCCCACGGCACCATCATGGCCATCAATGCCGGCCCGGCGAGATGCTGCGGCAGGAAGGTCGGGATGACCGAGAGCATCACCAGCATGACGGCGCTCAGCGCCAGCGACCAGCCGACGGTGCGCGTCGCACCAAAACGGTCGGCCGCCTGGCCGCCGGCTATGTTGCCGATGACGGCGCCGACACCGAAGGCGAGCAGCATGCCGGGCAGCGCAATCGGGCTGAGGCCGCCGCTCTGGATGGCCAGCGGCGCGATATAGGAAAACACCGAGAAGGCGCCGATCAGGGCAAGAGCGGTGGTCAGCAGGATCGGCATGACGCCGGGGCGCAGCGCCGCAGCCAGCCGCCGCCTGAGCGGCAGCTTGGTGCCGACAATTCCGCGCGGCAGCCGGTACCACAGGATGGCGCCGACCAGCGCGCCGAGCCCGGCAATGGCAAAGAAGGTCCCGCGCCAGCCGGCTATCGTGGCAACCAGCGCGCCGAGCGGTGCACCCAGCGCAACCGCCACCGTGGTTCCGCCGACGACGACTGCAATGGCCCGCGCCCGGTGGTGGTCATCGACCAGCGCCACCGCCGTGCCTTGAGCGGTCGCGGCAAACAGGCCTGACGACAGCGCCATGATGATGCGGGCAATGAGCAGCAGCTCGAAGGACGAGCTCAGCGCCGCCACCACATTGCCGATGACGAAGAACGCCAGCGTCCACAAGATGACGCGGCGCCGGTCCCATTCGCCGGTCAGCGTTGCCAGGATCGGCGTGCCGATGGCGTAAGCCAGCGCGAAGGCGGTGATCAGCGTGCCGGCGAGCGGAATGGAAATGCGGGCGTCGGTGGCGATATCAGGCAGCAGGCTGGAGATGACGAAGCCTTCGGTCGAGATCGTGAACGATCCGAGCGCAAGCCAGAAGAGGCGCTTGTCCATAGGGCGTGTCCTTAGTTCAAAACTTATTGAACAATTGGACATAACAGGACATGATGTCAATGAAGCCAGGTGAAAATAGCTGAAGCCTGCTGACAGCCCTGTGTCAGGACAGCCATTGGGCCAATCGCGAAACGGACTGTGCATGCCCGCGAAAGATCGACGCGTTGAAATCGCCACCGACTGTGCTTAGTTTCGGGCCATGACTTTGCCGCACCCCAATACAGACCAGATCAGCCTGCCGGTCGTGCTCGGCGTGCTTGGCGACCCGACCCGGCTCGCCATCGTGCGCTATCTCGCCAGCAAGGAAGGCGTGCCGCTGAACTGCAGCCGGTTCCTCGACCTCGGCTCCAAGACCAATCTCAGCTATCACCTGGCCAAACTGCGCGAGGCCGGCGTCACCCGCGCCGAAGTGGCCGGCACCAACCGGATGATCACGCTGCGCCGCGCCGACCTCGACGCCCGCTTCCCCGGCCTGCTCGACAGCGTGATTGCGGCGGCCGGAGATGATCCGGCTCTGCCCATCGTCGGTGGCCACGACATCGAAATGCCGGGCTAACCGGTTCAGAGGTCAAGGTCCTAGCGCTGCCAAAAACCGATATGCGGGGCGAGGAGCTCTTCGTCCATCTCGGGGAAGGGTCCGTGGACCTCGACCGGCTTCTGCCCGGAGCCGAGGACTGTGCGCGACGAGAGGTTCATCGTCGGATTCTCGGCGTGGTTGCCAGTCAGCGCGAGAAGCTTGGTCTCCTCGAAGCCGTAGACCAGCCGGCCGATATTCGCCCAGTACAGCGTTCCCGTGCACATCGCACAGGGCTCGCCGGTTGTGACCAGCGTGCAGGACCAGAGGAAATCCGGCGGATAGGTGTCGGCGGCACGCCGGGAGAGCTCGGTTTCGGCGTGGCGCACGGTGTTGATGTTGCCTTGCCGCATCAGGATGCGATCGTCGGGGCCGACGAGCACGCAGCCGAAAGGATGGTGCCCGTGCGCGGCAGTCTCGCGCGCGACGTCATTGGCGGCGCGAAGGTGGGCAACCATCTGGTCGCGGGTCATCGCCTGTCCTCCCCCGGATGAACTCTGGAGCGGCGTGGACGCTAGCAGATGGAGTGCTTCCGCGATAGGCGGGGCTCCCGGCTGTCTCGAACGATCTCAAGGGCTTGATAATGAAGGCAGGGGCTTGATAACGAAGACGGGCCGCAAGCCTCAACGGGCTGCACCAAGGAGCCCGCCGCATGCGCATTGCCGTTCTCGCCGACATCCATGGCAATGTGCTGGCGCTGGATGCCGTGCTCGCCGATCTGGCGCGGCGCGGCGGCGCCGATCTCACCGTCAACCTTGGCGACTGTGTCTCCGGCCCGCTCTGGCCGCGCGAGACGTTCGAGCGGCTCGAAGCGCTCGACCTGCCGACGGTGCGCGGCAACCATGACCGCCGGGTCGCGGTCGATCCGGCCGACGATGTGATGTGGGCTTCAGACCGCTATGCGCAGGAACGGCTGACATCAGCGCAGCGCGAAGCCCTGCTCGCCCTGCCCTTCACGCTGGAGATTGTTCCCGGCGTGGTCGCTTTCCATGCGCGGCCCGACCATGACGAGAAATACCTGCTCGACGCGATCGTCGATGGCCAACTGGTGCGCGCGCCGCTTGCCGCTATTCAGCGGCGGTTGCAGGCGCTGGACCCGGCCTGCCGCATCGTGCTGTGCGGCCACAGCCACCGCGCGGAACTGGTCCGTCTTCCCCGGCGGCCCCTTGCTCTTCAATCCCGGCAGCGTCGGCGCCCCCGCCTATGAAGATGACACGCCCCCGGCGCATGTTTCGGAGCAAGGCAGCCCGCATGCGCGCTACGGCATCCTCACCTTGGATGGCGATGGTCCAGACCGTTTCGAGACCATCGCCGTCGACTACGACCACGAAGCGGCGGCGAGACAGGCCGCACAGGCGGGCCGACCGGAATGGGCGCATGCGCTGAGGACCGGCTTCATGCCGAAACCCTCTTGGCAAGGCTCCGCTTGACCGCATGGCTGCGCCCTGCTTCCGCCTCGCGGCACCAAACATCGGACGCATTTTCAGACTTACATGGCCGCGTATCGTCCCTTATAAAACCGCCTTGGCATACGGCAGGACTGCTGCCGCAAGGGTAATCGGCGCACGGCCAAATGATGAGGCGCACAATCCGAACCATTTTGCATCGACTGACTGGCGCTCCGCTCCTGCGGGCAGCCCGGTTGTTGGCGGGTCCGTTGGTGGTGGGCCCGTTGTTGGTGAGCTTGCCGGCCAATGCCGAGGACGCGCCTGCTGACATCGTTTCCATAGTGACCGAGCTCGGCCCAGGCGATCTCCTCAACATCCGCGCCACGCCGTCGCCGGTCGGCAGAACCCAGGCGCGTCTGCCGATCGGCTCGAGCGTCAGGAATTTCGGCTGCAACGAAGTGGACGGCCACCGCTGGTGCAAGGTCGAGGAGATCGACAATCCACTGGTCAAAGGCTGGGCGCCCGCGCGATATCTTATCCCCGACAATCCGACCGTGGTCGAAGTTGACGCCGCGCCGCCCCAGGTGACCGCCAGCGCTGAAGCCGGCGGCCCGGCGGTCGCGCCCGACATGCCGACGCAGCAGGCCGACGTGGCCGCAACACCCCCAGCAACTGCACCTGCCGCCTCTGCCGCTCCGCCTGTACCCACTCGGGGTGCACCCACCCCGGCTGCACCCGCGCCGGCCCCACTCGACCTGACGGAGCGCCTTGGCGGCACGGATCCAGGCGCACCGAAATCCGCCGCCGAGATCGGCAGGACCGCCATGCAGGATGCTTACGGCCTTGCCTTCGCAGCCAATGAAAGCCCGCCGATGGACGAAATCCCCGCCACAGAGGCTCCGGCAACGGAGGCCACAGGGACGCCGGAACTCGCCGCCGCCGCGTCTGCGGGAGCAGCGCCGGATACGGCGTCCGCGCCGGGGGTACCATCCCCGACGCCACGGCCAGACCAGGCCAAAGCTGCGACCGCTACGCAAACCGTTGCACGGCTGGAACCCCCGCCCGCCCTCGGCGCTACCACGGATATCCCCTGCGCCCGTTATGTCGGCCAGCCGATGACCCGCTGCGCCGTCAACATCGTCCACAAGGGCGCTGACAAGGCCGACATCATCGTGACCTGGCCCGATGGCGGCACGCGCGTCATCTCCTTCTCTGCCGGCATGCCGGCCAACTCGGATTCGCCCAGCGAGTTCCGCTTCACAAGGGAAGGCAGCCTCAACATGATCCGGATCGGCGCTGCCGAGCGGTTTGAGATTACGGATCAGCTCGCGCTGGGGGATTAGGTGTTAAGCAGTAGGGATAGGCAATAGACGGCTTAACCTCGCTCCTGCCTAATCCCTGCTGCCTGAGCCCTACTGCCTGATCCCTACTGCATAGCCTCATTTTCGGGGTTACATCTCCCAAAACTCTTCCCTATAAGGCCCTCCTAGCCTGATACCAGAATCGCAAGCACAACCGGCCGGGTCTTCCCGTCCCGGTTTTTCGTGCAAGCCGCTCGCCGAACGGAACTCACAACGATGCCAAGACGCACCGACATCAAGTCGATCCTGATCATCGGGGCCGGCCCCATCGTCATCGGCCAGGCCTGTGAGTTCGATTATTCCGGCACACAGGCCTGCAAGGCGCTGAAGGAAGAGGGCTTTCGCGTCATCCTGGTCAATTCCAACCCGGCCACCATAATGACCGACCCGGAACTGGCCGACGCCACCTATATCGAGCCGATCACGCCTGAAGTCGTCGCCAAGATCATCGCCAAGGAGCGGCCCGACGCGCTGCTGCCGACCATGGGCGGCCAGACCGCGCTCAATACCGCTCTGTCGCTGCGCCGCATGGGCGTGCTCGAGCGCTACAATGTCGAGATGATCGGCGCCGACGCCACGGCGATCGACAAGGCTGAGGACCGGGCGCTGTTTCGCGAGGCGATGAAGAAGATCGGCCTGGAAACGCCGAAGTCGATGCTGGCCAATGCCACCGACGTCAAGAACGCCGACCGCAAGACCCATGAGGCCGAGCGCGCCGCCGTCAAGGCCGAGGCGCCTGCCGACCTCGATGCCGCGCTCGACGCGCTGGAAACCCGCTGGAACCTCGGCGAAGGCGACCGCAAGCAGCGCTACATCAGCCATGGCATGGCGATTGCCGCCCAGGCGCTCGACCATGTCGGCCTGCCCGCCATCATCCGCCCGTCCTTCACCATGGGCGGCACCGGCGGCGGCATCGCCTACAACCGCGCCGAATTTTACGACATCGTCCAGTCCGGGCTCGACGCCTCGCCGACCACCGAAGTGCTGATCGAGGAAAGCGTGCTCGGCTGGAAGGAGTATGAGATGGAGGTCGTCCGCGACAAGGCGGACAATTGCATCATCGTCTGCTCGATCGAGAACATCGACCCGATGGGCGTGCATACGGGTGACAGCATCACCGTCGCCCCCGCGCTGACCTTGACCGACAAGGAATACCAGATGATGCGCAACGCCTCGCTCGCGGTGCTGCGCGAGATCGGCGTCGAGACCGGCGGCTCCAACGTGCAGTTCGCCGTCAACCCGGCCGACGGCCGGTTGGTGGTGATCGAGATGAACCCGCGCGTCTCGCGCAGTTCCGCTTTGGCTTCGAAGGCGACCGGCTTCCCGATCGCCAAGATCGCGGCCAAGCTCGCCGTCGGCTACACGCTGGACGAGCTGGAGAACGACATCACCGGCGGCGCCACGCCCGCCTCCTTCGAGCCAAGCATCGATTACGTCGTCACAAAAATCCCGCGCTTTGCCTTCGAGAAATTCCCCGGCGCGGAGCCGGTGCTGACCACCGCCATGAAGTCGGTCGGTGAAGTCATGGCCATCGGCCGCACGTTCCAGGAGTCCTTGCAAAAGGCGCTGCGTGGGCTGGAAACCGGCCTGACTGGTCTCGACGAAATCGAGATCCCCGGCCTCGGCCACGGCGCCGTAGCTGCCAACCACGCCGACGACCGCAACGCCATTCGCGCCGCACTCGGCACGCCGACACCCGACCGGCTGCGCATGGTGGCGCAGGCGATCCGCATGGGCACCTCGCTGGAAGACGTGCACGCAATGTGCAAGATCGACCCGTGGTTCCTCGAACAGATCGCCGGCATCGTATCCATGGAAGCCCGCATCCGCGAGCACGGCATCCCGCAGGACGCCGTCAATCTGCGCATGCTGAAGGCGATGGGCTTCTCCGATGCCCGCCTCGCCTCGCTGACGAAGACCGACGCCGAAGTGATTGCGAAGATTCGTGAAAAGCTCGACGTTCATCCGGTTTATAAGCGCATCGACACGTGCGCCGCCGAGTTCGCCTCGCCCACCGCCTACATGTACTCGACCTATGAAGTGCCCTTCGCCGGCGCGCTGGCCAATGAAGCGCAAGTGTCGTCGCGAAAAAAAGTCGTCATCCTCGGCGGCGGTCCCAATCGCATCGGCCAGGGCATCGAGTTCGACTATTGCTGCTGCCATGCCGCCTTCGCTCTGCGCGACGCCGGCTATGAAGCGATCATGATCAACTGCAATCCCGAGACAGTGTCGACCGACTACGACACGTCGGACCGGCTCTACTTCGAGCCGTTGACGGCCGAGGACGTGCTGGAGATCCTGCGCGCCGAACAGGCCTCGGGCGAACTGGTCGGCGTCATCGTCCAGTTCGGCGGCCAGACGCCGCTGAAGCTGGCCGACGCGCTGGAGAAGGCCGGCATCCCGATCCTCGGCACGTCGCCCGACATGATCGATCTCGCCGAAGACCGCGACCGCTTCCAGAAGCTGCTTCACAAGCTCAACCTCAGCCAGCCGAAGAACGGCATCGCCTATTCTGTCGAGCAGGCCCGCCTTGTAGCCGGCGAACTCGGCTTCCCGCTGGTGGTGCGCCCCTCCTATGTGCTCGGCGGCCGCGCCATGCAGATCATCCATGACGAGGGCATGCTGCAGAGCTACCTGCTCGACACCGTGCCCGGCCTGGTGCCGGAGGACATCAAGCAGAAATACCCCAACGACAAGACCGGCCAGATCAACACGCTGCTGGGCAAGAACCCGCTTCTGTTCGACACCTATCTCTCGGGCGCCATCGAGGTCGATGTCGACTGCCTGTGCGACGGCACGTCGACCTTCGTCTCAGGCATTCTGGAGCACATCGAGGAGGCCGGCATCCATTCGGGCGACAGTGCCTGCTCGCTCCCCGTTCACTCGCTGCCTTCCGAACTGGTCGACGAGCTGGAGCGCCAGACGGCGGCGCTTGCCCGCGCGCTCAACGTCGGCGGCCTGATGAACGTGCAGTATGCGATCAAGGACGGCACGGTCTATGTGCTGGAGGTCAACCCCCGGGCGTCACGCACCGTGCCCTTCGTTGCCAAGACCATCGGCCGTCCGATCGCCAAGATCGCCGCCCGCATCATGGCCGGCGAAAAACTGGAAGACGCCTTCGCCCATTACGGCGCCATGCCCGACCCGCGCAACCCCGGCCACATCGCGGTCAAGGAAGCCGTCTTCCCCTTCGCCCGCTTCCCCGGCGTCGACATATTGCTCGGCCCGGAAATGCGCTCGACCGGCGAGGTCATGGGCCTCGACCGCGACTTTGCGCTCGCCTTCGCCAAGAGCCAGTTAGGGGCCGGCGTCGACCTGCCACGCTCCGGCACGCTGTTCGTCTCCGTGCGCGACGAGGATAAGAAAGGCATATTGCCGGCGGTCAAGCGCCTCGCCGGCCAGGGGTTCAAGGTGCTCGCCACATCCGGCACCGCCCGCTTCCTCGCCGAGAACGGCGTCGACGCGCAGAAGATCAACAAGGTGCTCGAGGGCCGCCCCCACATCGAAGACGCCATCCGCAACCGCCAGGTCCAGATCGTCTTCAACACGACGGACGGCCAGAAGGCGGTGTCGGACTCGAAGTCGCTCCGCCGCGCCACGCTGATGCAGAAGGTGCCGTATTACACGACGCTGTCGGGGGCGGCGGCGGTGGCCGAGGCGATTGCGGCGCTGAAGGCAGGGAGCCTGGAGGTCAGGCCGCTGCAGGAGTATTTTGCCTAGTGAATTTTGTTCGCAGATTGCAGCCGTCAAAATGATAAGCTATCCTATCCTAGCCAGTACTTGTACGGGCAAGGAGGGCCGCTGGACATCGGTTTTGGACACCGAGCCAGCGGCTCCCGTGGTCTCAGCTGGGCTGAGCTAGTCTCCCATTTGGACTGGGAAACTATTCGGTCGACGCCATCGCGCGAATCACATTCGCAATCTTACTGGCTTCCGCTGCTGTCAAATCATAAGGCAATCCCTGTATCTGAACGACGAGATCGGGCCTTATTGGTATAGGCAAGACGGATACAGATGCTGGGGGAGGGCCCGAAACACTCGCCACCGGTCGGAACACAGGCGGGTCGGGCGGACCTACCTCGCCCTGACCGATGGTTTTCGGTCTCTCCGCTGCCTTGCGCCCGTTAAATTGGACCGAAGGTCGGAACGTCATTGGATTGTTCTGATAGCTCTTAAAGTCTACGATCGCCGCCTTCAAACGACCTTTGTAAACATTCAAACTCTCAGGCTTATATTTAGAGCCTTGGAGATTAGCGAATCGGACAAAAAGCTGATCGATATCAACCACAGTGACGTCGTCAGCCTCATTTTCATCCAAAATACTTAGAACATTATTAGCTGCAGCCTTGCGGGCATTAGCTGTTGCCTTGTTCATCAACCCCTTTTTTGCAAGGTAGTCGAGGAAATCAAGTAGTGATTTGCGAGACTTTTTTCCGTCCATCGGGCCATCCTCTGGATAAGCAATAACACGATTCGGACGAGATGCAACACAATTCTTGTCTGGTTAGACATTGTCTTTGTCTTAGACAAGAAAGCCACTGACGACGCTGTGGGAGCCCATGTTGGCGCGTGGATGCGCACCACCGAGGTGCGGCGTGCCGGAGACGAACACAAGCGCGTCCCTTGGTCACCAGCGAAAGGGCACGCCCAGCGCGCACGGCGGCCGACAGCGCTGGTATATCGACGATTATTTGGTGATTATGATTTCCCTTGGTTGAGGTTGGCGCAGCCCCCCTCACCCAGCCTCCGCTTCGCTCGGCTGACCTCTCCCCGAGGAGAGAGGAGGCTTGAAGCGCCGCACCAACCTCTTCGCCCCAACGGGGAGAAGGTGGACGCGTAGCGGCCGGATGAGGGGGCCAGCACCGACTCCGCGATTCTTAATACCCTGTCACCTAGCGGATGCTCGCGGATGCATCGTTCATCCCCTCCGGCTACGGCGTCCCCCCTGTGCAGTAAGCGCCATCCGAACCGGGCCCATCATGTCGATGTCAGAGCAGGTGATGACATCGTCAGGATTGCGCGAGCCACGGTAACACCCTGTCTTCGACGAGCGGTTGATCAAGTGGTGGCCGTTGCTGCGGGCAAGGCGGCGCAGTCGCCTAGCTTGGGCAGCGTCTCGCCGCCGCCTTCGACCAACTCTACAGGTAAGCTTACGCCACTGCCACACACTCGATCTCGATGTCGAACTCCATCGGCCATGACGCCACCGGCACGAAACTCCGCGCCGGCGGGTTGACGCTGAAATACCTGGCATAGACCCGGTTGATGGCGTTGTAGAAGCCGGAATTGACGGCGTAGATGCGCACCATCACCACATTGTCCAGCGAGGTGCCGGCGGCCTCCAGGCAGTGTTTCAGCGCCTTCAGCGACGCCTCGGTCTGCACCTCGATGTCGCCGCGCACCATCTCGCCGGTAACCATGTCCACCGGCGGCGTCGCCGATATGAACACGAAGCCGTTGGCCCTTACCGCCGTCGAGCAAGGCAGCCCGAGCGCCCGCACTTTGGCCGACATCACGGGCACTTCGATGACTTCTTTTTTCACGGTGATGCTCCCTTTGTTTGCCAAGCTGGCGCCAAGGCCCCCTCACCCAGCCTCCGCTTCGCTCGGCTGACCTCTCCCCGAGGGGAGAGGAGCCGGTCAGCGCCAGCGCTTCCCTCTTCTCCCCAGTGGGGAGAAGGTGGCCGCGAAGCGGTCGGATGAGGGGGCCTGCGCCACCTTTGATTGTGAGGAGCTTATCCCCCCGCCCAGCGAACGCCAGCGCCGAACCATAGTCCAGCCTTCACCCCTGCCCCGGATAGGGCATGCCGTCCTTGTGCAGGAACCTGCCATCCGAACTCGGGCTCATCATGTCGATGTCGGAGCAAGTGATGAGATCATCCGGATTGCGCGAGCCGACTTCGAGATAGCGCGCCGTTGTGGACGAGCGGTTGATCATGTGGTGGCCGTTGCCGCTGTTCTTGGCAAAGGTCGCGCAGTCGCCGGCCTTGAGCAGCGTCTCGCCGCCATCCTCGACCAGCACCAGTTCGCCTTCCAGCACATAGACGAGCTCGTCCTCATGGCTGTGCCAGTGGCGCTGGCTGGACCAGCCGCCTGATGGCAATGTCATCAGGTTGACGCCGAAATCGGTGAGGCCGCCGGCATCGCCGAGGCGGTGGCGTGTGCGCTCGGCGCAAGGGGCGTCGAAGGGCGCGGGGTAGCCGGAGCCCTTGCGGACAGGCACGGTGGACAGGTCGATCTTGGGCATGGGAGCTCCATTGAATTGGTGGCGGCAGTGTATGTCACTGCCGGCGCAGCCACAGAGCCACTTTGCCGCAATGCCTTGCCAACGGCAGGCATCGGCCGTCGCACTCTACGGCGCCCCCTCTGTCCTGCCGGAGATCTCCCCCACAAGAAGGGAGATTGGCTGTCGCCTCAGCCTTCGCCAATTTTCACCGTCGCAAGAAAAGCACGGCGCCGACGCTGCTGATCTCCCCACTCGTGGGGGAGATGTCCGGCAGGACAGAGGGGGCGCCGTAGAATGCTATTGCTGGCCAGTCACCAACCCTCAACCCTGATGCGCGGCCGCGAGTTCCTTCACGTGCTTCTCGTGCATCTGCAGCGTCGGCAGCGTCTTCTTGGCGAATTCCTTCATCGCCGGGTCGTCGCCCGAGTTGGCATAGCTGCTGAACAGGGCAACGGCCTCCTTGTGCGCGTCCGTCTGCATCTGGATGTACTTGGCGTCAAAATCCTTGCCGCTTGCGCTCTTCAACTCGTCGAGCATTGCCTGCTCCTTCGGCTGCAGGGCCGGTCCCGCGGCTTTGGTCGAACCGGTGGTCTGGCCCTGGCTCAGCGCCGCCTTGAACTCCTTGCCGGCTTTGGTGTGGTCCTTGACCATCTGCTTGGCGAATTTCTTCACGTCAGCCGCCTTGGATTTCTCCTCCGCGAGCTTGCTCGACTGGATTTCGAATTCGTTGGAGCTAGGCACGGTCTTGACGAAGGTTGGGGTATCGACCTTGCTGGCGGCCAAGGCAGGCGCGACCGCAGTCGAGTTGGCCGCAAAGGCGGCAGGGGCACCGGCGAACAAGGCGACGGCGGCAATGGTGAGAAGCGTTTTCATCTGAGGTCTCCGATTTGAAAATTTCCCTCGGCTAATCAAACGCGGCATTGGCGGCAGGGTTGCGTCCGGAGAACTATTCGTCAGCGACCATCTGCCGAAGAGCCGTCCCGAGCCCCTGGCGGACAAACCTCAGGACAGCACGCCTCGCCATATTGCAGCTGTTCGGTCCAGTTCGGCCGACCTCAGGCGTGACATCCATAAGGTTCCACAGGATCTCGCACGCGCCGATGGCGCGCGGATCCTGGTCCTGATGGACGGCGCGGCATTGGGAACCGGTTGCTTTTCCCGCATTGGGTCCGCAGGCTAGGCTTCCGGAGCTGGGGAGACACATGCAAGAGGATGAAGAGATCGATCTGCGCTGCCCGCAAGTGGTGGCCGACAATGCCGCCAAGGGGTTGAGGCTGCGCAAGCAGTTCGGCCGTGGCGGCACCGAGATCGGCGTCGCGCGGGGGACGGAACTCAAGAACCGCGAAAAGCTGGCGCCATCCACCATCCGCCGCATGGTCAGCTACTTCGCCCGCCACGAGGTCGACAAGCGCGGCAAGAATTACGGCAATGAAGACAATCCTTCGGCCGGCCATATCGCCTGGCTGTTGTGGGGCGGCGACGAGGGCCGCGCCTGGGCGATTGAGCTCAAAAAGAAGATCGGCAATGCGCCCGATATCTGAGGGCGACCGTAAAACGACTGGCGGGCCCCAAACCCCCGCCTGGGACCCGCCAAGGAGCGGCTGAACACATGCCGGTGCAGCCCCTCCACATCTGCCAGTCGTCGATCCGCCATCGGTCGAAAGGCATGGATGGTGAGGTAGCATCCGGTTGCGGCGGCCAATGTGAAGCAGTTCACAATCCGGAGGTTTTCAACAGCGCTCGAGCAATTCCAGGAAAGGTGGGAACCGGTTTTCCCGGGAAAAGCGCGTAGCGTTTTCCCCAGGGAATTGCGGCAAGAAAAAAGCCCTTACCCTTCCCAGGCGACAGGCATCATTCCCAGCCGCTCGTAGAGCCGGAGCGCGGCGGCGTTCTCGACCGTGTTGGTCTTGAGGTCGACATGGGCCGCGCCTCGATCGCGAAAGGCGTTGAAGGCCTGCCACATCAGCGCTTCGCCAATTCCTTTGCCGCGCGCTCCGGGATGGACCGCGAGGTCCTTGACGAAGGCCCTCGTCCAGCACAGCGCTGCCGCCGCCAGCCGTCCCTTGGCGTCGATGACCAGGAAACACAGCGCCGGGTCGAATTCGGCATCGCTGGATATGCGCGGCCACCATTCGTCGAACGGGCCGTCGGTGCCGTCGTCGAACACCTCGGTCAAAAGCGCATGCAAGGGCTGCGCGTCACCATGTTCGAAGCAGCGCATGGTAAAGCCGGCCGGCCAGTGCGGTGCAACGAGCGTCTCGTCGAGGATTTTGCGCAGCCGGATGTCGTTTGGAGCCGGCGGGCGCGGTTCAGGCATCGCGCTCAGGCGTCGGGCTGCAGCCGGCGGCGCTTGCGGTCGACACCGAGGCCGGTGGCCTCGAGCAGGCCTTTGCGCTTGGCGTCGAAATAATAGCCGGTCTGGTAGAGCCAATCGGCCTTCTTGGCGTTGCCACCCGCCACCAGCCAGGCGCCACGCAGATATTTGACCGCGTATTTCAGATTGGTTTCGGCGTCGAACAAGCCCTTGGCCGGCCCGTCATAGCCCATGCCGCGCGCCGTCGCGTGCTTGATCTGCATCAGCCCCCAATGGCCGTTATTGTAAGCCTTGGGATTGTAGGTGCTTTCGCGGTTGACGACGTGGCGCACCAGATCGACCGGCACCTCGTAGAGAGCAGCGTATTTCTGGATCAGCCGGTCGACGTCGCCGCGCATGCCGGTCGCATGCTCTTCTTCCGGGAGACCGAGGGGCGCGGCGGGGAACTGGCCCAGGGAAGCAGGGTTCTGCGGCACGACATAGGCTACCTGCTGCACGCCGGGCATGGCGTTCTGGCCGCCCTTGGCGGTCGCCGGCATGACAAGGCTGGCGGTCGTATATTGCGCCGCGACCGGCTGTCCGGCCTTGGCGGGCGCAGGCGCCTGCCAAGCATTGGCGGCCATCACCGCAGGCACGGCCGGGGCCGTGGGCGTCGCGCCGGCAAAGGCCGCGGTCGCGGCAACCGGCTGCGCAGCGGCATCGAGCGCTGGCGTGCCCGGCGTCGCTTCGGCCGACTGAACGGGTGTTATGCCCGAGGATTGCGGCAGCACCGAAACCGTATCGGGCAGCGGCACGGTAAAGCCGGCATCGCTGCCGGCAGCGGTCGCGGTTTCGGTCAGCGCAGGCGTGGCCTTCATCTGCGAGGTCGATTGGCAGCCGCTGAGGGCAGCTGCGCCGACGATCACAGAGATCGCGAAAAGGTTGAATTTTGCTGGCAAGCCGCGCGGGTCCGATTTGTCGGTTGTTAAGAAGTCCTTACACCAGCGATTCCTGGTGGGCAATCGGGACCATCTGGTGGTTTTCGGGTGGCGAGAGCCGGGCTCAGATGCCATATTGTTCTGCATATGTACCGGTCGGTATCCCGGTTTTCGCCGCTTTGCGGAAAGGAGCGCATCATGGAAACGGCATCTTCGATCACAGCCGGCCACGCAGTGTTAGAAACAGTGATCGGCTTCATGGGCATCGCCTGGAGCGAAAAGGGCCTGATCCGGCTCTGCCTGCCCGAAAGGAGCCGCGAAGCAGTGGAGCGCCGGCTGATGCGGCATGCCGGTGTTGCCGCCAATACGACTGCGAACATTGGGCAGCCGCAATGGGTGGTCGAGCTGATCGCCTCGATCAAGGCGTATGCGTCAGGCGAGGACGTCGATTTCTCCGGCGTGCCGGTCGATCTCGACGGCGTCGACGACTTCCGTCTCGCCATCTACGACGCGGCGCGGAAACTGCATTACGGCGAAACCACCACCTATGGCGAACTGGCCAAGCGCGCCGGCCAAGCCGGCCTGCCGCGCGAAACCGGGGCAGCGCTGGGCGCCAACCCGGTGCCGCTGGTCATCCCCTGCCATCGGATACTAGCCGCGGGCGGCAAGATCGGCGGCTTCTCGGCGCCCGGCGGCTCGGCCACCAAGGCAAAGATGCTGGCCATGGAAGGCGTGCGCGTCGGCCCGCCGCCGGCGGCGCAGGTCTCGTTCGGGTTCTAAGAGCTTGAATGGTATGCCGGCTGGGTATGTTGAGATTCAGGTCAGGCCGCACCGAGAACTATGGTCTTCGAGAACCGGAGCGGAGCGTACTTAATGTACGTGGGCACCGGACGCGCAGAAGACCATCGTTCGCAGGCCGGCCTCACCTGAATATCAATATGCCTAATGACGGCGCAGGAAGCGGCGGTGAAAATGGTCGTTCTCGACCCGCTTGCAGAGATAGACCGGGCAGGACTCGGTATCGGCGCTCGGTACATAGGCGCGCTTCCTGACCTCGCCGATATTGCAGAATTGCTGGCTCTGCACATAGCGGTCGAAGAGCGGCAGCCCCGGCACGCGCCTGGACTGATAGCGCAGGATGACCGCGCCCCGGCGGGCGATCGTGCCTTGCACCCTGTCGCAGCTCATACGAGTGGGGTCGTAGCGCGAGATCGCCTGCGCCTCGGCGGCCGCCAGCGTCAGGCAGGCGGCAAGCAGAATGGTTTTCACAACCGTTTTCATGACAGTCTCCCAAAACCGGACTAACGCCGTCGGGCGTCCCGATCTTCCCGATTGCTCGACGCTTTCATGCGATTGGGGCGGCCTTTGGGCGGCGCCACCGCAACGCCATTTTTCGAGCCATCTTGTTTTTGGTGCGAAACCCGCCTATATCAGCTCCATTGATATTTCGGCCGATCGATCCGGGCCTCGCGATCTTCGCGTTTGCTGACGTCTATCTCCAAAATCTCGATACAAACCGGCTGAACCTCGGTTCGGTCAAACCAAAGCAAATGCGAGGACTATTCATATGGCAACTGGTACGGTCAAGTGGTTCAATGCCACCAAGGGCTTCGGCTTCATTCAGCCTGATTCGGGCGGTGCGGACGTTTTCGTTCACATCTCCGCTGTCGAGCGCGCTGGACTGTCGACCCTGGTCGAAGGCCAGAAAATCAACTTCGAGATCGAGCAGGACCGCCGCACAGGCAAGTCGTCCGCTGGTTCTCTGAGCAAGGCAGCCTGATTTTGCGATAGCGCGCGCCGGACGAGAGTTCGGGGCGCGCGGCGAGTCACGGATGTACTGACGGTCGCGCGAGAAGCGCGCTGGAGCAGAAAGACCCGACAAGCTGGATCAGCAGATAGCTGCCGGCCCGGACTTAAAGCTCCGATCAGGCTACCGAAAATGGGAAGGCGGGATTTATCCCGCCTTTTTGTTTGTCTGGAATTGGACGATGGCCATGCTAGTTTCGCCCCATGACCAAGCTCGAACAGATTGAAAGATCCATCGCAGCCCTGAAGACCAAAGAACTAAAGGCCTTTACCAAATGGTTCGCAGCGTATCAGGCAGAGGTGTGGGATATGCAGATCGAGGCGGACGCCAAGGCTGGCCGGCTGGATAAGTTTGCCGAGCAGGCTTTGGCTGAACTTCACGCGGGCCGAGTTCGCCCTCTTTGAATGCGCGCTACGGCCGAAGGCCGCAAGCCCAACCGGGCATCGCGCCCGTTGGCGTCCGGTCCGGAACGAGCCGCGAAGCGGCGGCAAGCGCGAGCACAAATCAGCGCCGCAGATGCAGCGGCACCACCTTGTTGTCGGCGCCAAGCAGCGCCTCGATCGACAGCGGCTCCCGGTTGAAGATCGTGCCGGCCAGCGCCGGGCGGCCGAGATGGAACCCCTGTAGCAGGTCGACGCCGCCATCCAGCGCGACGCGCAGATGCACGGATTGCTCGATGCCTTCGACCAGCACCTTGGCGCCGCGATCGTGTAGCGACGAGACGAGCGGCCGGAAGAAGCGCTCGGCGGCAGCGTGGCGGCAGAATTCGGCGAACCAGCCGCCGTCGATCTTCACGATATCCGGCTGGAGCAGGTTCATCCGCTCCGCGGTCGAGTGGCCGGTGCCGAAATCGTCGATGGCGATGCGGATGCCGTGGCGCCGCATCTCGCGCGCCAGCGGGGCCAGCACATTATCGTCGGCCGCCTGTTCGGTGATCTCGCAGACCAGCATGGCGGCATGCAGGTCGAGATCGCCGAGATGCCGCGTCATCAGCCGGATCTCGGCCAGCGCCCGCCCGAGATGATCGTTGATCATCGGATTGTAATTGAAGAACAGGTCGAGCCCGTCGACGCCGATGTTGCGGAAGTTTTTCAGATGCAGCATCCGGCACATCGTCTCGACAAACAGGCGGTCGCCCGGCGCGACGCTGTCGAAGAACATGGCCGGTGCAACCGGCATGGAAGCGCGCTGCGGTTCGATCAGCGCCTCGACGGCAACCGCGGCCAACGCGCCACCGCGTGGCGCAAAGATCGGCTGGTAGGCGCTCTTCAGCCGGAACGCGCCATAGACGCCATATTCGATGCCGACCTCGTCGGCAAAGATCGCTTCGCCGATATCGCGACGCCTCTCGCGCTGCCCGGTCATGGCCCGGTCCTGCGCCCGAACACCCTGCCCGGCCGCGCCGGAGGCGCTGCAGTCGGGCCGGCAGGCGTCTTGCCAGGCTCGGCCGCCGCGACAGACGGCTGCGTATCCTTGCCGAAAGCGCGAAAGCTGGTCGGCGCCAGTTCCGGCTTTGCCAGCACAAAGCCCTGCACCATCGATGCGCCGGATTTCTCGGCTAGTTCAAGCTGCCAGCCTTCCTCGATGCCTTCGAACACCGTGCGGATGCCCTGTAGTTCGAAGTTCGTCACCATGGCAGTCAGCAGGGCAAAGCCGGCGCCGGATTCCATGAGCTGCGTGATCCAGTGCGCATCGAATTTGACGATGTCGGGCTTGAGCTCCTTGATGCGGTTGATGTCGGATTCATCGGCGCCGTAATCGTCGACGGCAATGCGAAAGCCATTGGCCCGCAGCGCCTCGACAAAGCTGTAGAGCGTTTCCTGCGACGCCGACTTCTGCTCGGTCACCTCGCACACGATGCGGCGCGGATCGATCCCGGCTTCGTGCAGCACCAGCCGCATGTCGCGCAACGCGTTGTCGGCGATGGAGCGCTCGGTAAACACCGACGGATCGAAATTGACGAAGATCGAAGCCTCTTGCGGCAGGCAGGCGCCGGCATTGAGCAAATGCAGCGTGCGCGTCAGCGCCTCGATATGCAGGCGGTCGCCGGCCGGACAGGTGCGGAAGAAGTTCATCGGCGATTGCGGCTCGCCGTCACGAAACGGCCGGATCAGCCCCTCGAACGCTGCGATCGAGAGCTTGCCGTCCTTGAAGGCGAAGATCGGCTGAAAGGCGCTCTGCAGCGTGTAGGGACCCCAGACACCTGAAGCGGTGCCGTCATCGTGACGGATGATGTGGGCAAGCCCGGTGCTGCGCGACAAGGGTCCCTCGCTCCGCGAGACAGGCGAAATGGCTGGCGATCCTGCCGTCAAAGGTTTTAGCGGCCGTTGATGAATTTAGTCTTGCCGGGGGATAGGCGTCGATTGCAGAGCCCGCAACGCAGAGTGAAACCGTCATGCACGCGCTCCAAAAAGCCGATCTCCACGGGTCCTTGACCCTGGCGCATCCGACAATGCTTGCACTTGCCGGGTCGATGCGACATGAGAGGCGCCGCAGCTGTTTGCGGTTGCGCCGACCCCTCTGGAGATATCTGGCCATGGCCTTTCTTGCCGACGCCCTTGCCCGCGTAAAGCCTTCCGCCACCATCGCGGTGACGCAGAAAGCCCGCGAGCTGAAAAATGCCGGCCGCGACATTATCGGCCTCGGCGCCGGCGAACCGGATTTCGACACGCCCGACAACATCAAGAATGCGGCGATCGAGGCGATCCGCCGCGGCGAGACCAAGTACCCGCCGGTTTCGGGCATCGCGCCGCTGCGCGAGGCGATCGCGAAAAAATTCAAGCGCGAGAACAATCTCGACTACAAGCCCGAGCAGACCATTGTCGGCACCGGCGGCAAGCAGATCCTGTTCAACGCCTTCATGGCGACGCTGAACCCAGGCGACGAGGTCATCATCCCCCGCCCCTATTGGGTCAGCTATCCCGAAATGGTGGCGATCTGCGGCGGCACCTCGGTGTTCGCCGATACTTCGATCGACAATGGTTTCAAGCTGACTCCCGCCGTGCTGGAAAAGGCGATCACGCCGAAGACCAAATGGCTGTTGATGAACTCGCCGTCGAACCCGTCCGGCGCCGCATACACGGAAGCCGAGCTGCGCGCGCTGGCCGACGTGCTCTTGAAGCATCTGCATGTCTGGACACTGACCGACGACATGTACGAACACCTGACCTATGGCGACTTCGTCTTCAGGACGATCGCCGAGGTCGAGCCGAAACTCTACGAGCGCACGCTGACCATGAACGGCGTCTCGAAAGCCTACGCCATGACCGGCTGGCGCATCGGCTATGCCGCGGGTCCCGTCCAGCTGATCAAGGCGATGGACATGATCCAGGGCCAGCAGACCTCGGGCGCCTGCACCATCGCGCAATGGGCCTCGGTCGAGGCGCTCAACGGCCCGCAGGATTTCGTCGCCAGGAACAAGGCGATCTTTCAGGGCCGTCGCGACCTCGTCGTGTCGATGCTCAACCAGGCGCGCGGCATAACCTGCCCGTCGCCGGAAGGCGCCTTCTATGTCTACCCGTCCTGTGCCCAGCTGATTGGCAAGAAGACCAAAGCCGGCAAGATAATCGACACCGACGAGACTTTCTGCTCCGAATTGCTCGAAGGCGAGGGTGTCGCAGTGGTGTTCGGCTCGGCCTTCGGCCTCGGCCCCAACTTCCGGATCTCCTACGCCACGTCGGAGACGCTGCTGGAGGAAGCCTGCACCCGCATCCAGCGGTTCACGGCATCGCTGACCTGAACTGGCGGCACCGAGACATGAAACCCGGCTTCGAGCCGGGTTTTTGTCAGGAGCAGACCTCAGCCGCCATACTGCTCGCTGGTGACCGCTTCCATCCAATCTGCGTGGACGCCGTCCAGCGCTTCCTGCATGGCGACGTGGGTCATTGTCGTCTTTGGACCCGCGCCGTGCCAGTGCTTCTCGCCCGGCTCGAACGAGATCACGTCGCCCGCCTTGATCTGCTGGATCGGCCCGCCCCATGTCTGCGCAAGGCCGGCGCCCGACGTGACATAGAGCGTTTGGCCGAGCGGATGCGTGTGCCAGTGGGTACGCGCGCCAGGCTCGAAGCTGACCAGCGTGGCCCGCAGCCGCGCCGGCGCTTCCTTCTCGATGATGGGCGTCTGCAGCACGCGGCCAGTGAAATACTTCTCCGGTGCGATGAGGGTCGGCACGCTGCCGCAGGCAATGATCTTCATCTCTGGTGACCCCTAAGTTTGGCAGAACCTACCCTGCCCCGGTGCCGGCTACCACCCCAGCCGGGGCCAGAACAGGCCGGCACGTACGCGATAGTCCGCGTAGGCTCCGGCCAGCGGCGTGCGCGAAAATTTCTTCTCTTCGTCCAGCGCCGCAAACACATAGAGGATAGCGATCCCGGCGACCGGCACCAACGCCCAGACCGACCAGATCGCGATCCCCCACCCGATCCAGAAGACGATGTAGGACGTATAGAAGGGGTGGCGGACATGGCCGTAGGGGCCGTCGGTCAGCAGGCTGTGCGGATCGTCGGGTGCGAAGGCGAAGCGCAACCGCGCCTTGCGCGACGTGACAATCGCCCACCAGAACAGGGCAGAGCTCGCCAGTTCGACGGCAAGTCCGGTGAGCTTTGCCGAACCCGGCTGCGATTGGATCCAAAGGATGGCGAGAAAGAACAGCGCCGTGGCGATGACCGCCGCCGAAATCACCATGGCGCCTGGAGACATCGCCTGCGATTGGAAATGCGCCCGCATCGACCAGACATACTGGCCAAGCGTCGCGATGCTGCAGATCGAGACAAGAAGATCGAGGACTGGTTCCATTGTCGGGATTCCGCGGGTGGTTGCCATGGAGCCGGAGGTTCGTGCCGGCTATCTCTTTAGAAATCGTTTCTTAACCACATGTTTAAAGAACATATAGAGCCAGCGATGCGATGTTGGCGGTCAGGCAAATCTCAAGGTCTAATCCAGCATGAGCATCACTCACCGCACCATCCGCACGCCGCAGGCCGACTTGCGCCTCAGCCAGTCGTCTGGGTCCGGCATGCCCATCGTCATGATCCATGGCTCGGGCAGTTCGCGCGCCGTGTTTGCCCGTCAGTTCGATAGCCCGCTTGCCGACGCCCATCGGCTGATCGCCTTCGACCTTCCCGGCCACGGCGAGTCCTCCGATGCCCGCGACCCGGCGACCGCCTATACGATTACCGGCCTTGCCCAGACCACAGCCCGGCTTCTCGACGCTTTGGGCATCGGCCACGCCATCATCTTCGGCTGGTCGCTCGGCGGCCATGTGGCGGTCGAACTGGCCAGCTTTCACCATGCGGTCAGCGGCCTGGTGCTGACCGGAGCGCCGCCGGTGTCGCGGGGGCCGCTTGGCATGCTGCGCGGCTTTCACGCCAACTGGGACATGCTGCTCGCCTCCAAGAAGGTCTACTCCGAACGCGACATCGAGCGTTTTGAGGCTCTGTGCTACGGCGACACCGCCAGTCCGTCTTTCCGCGAAGCCATCAGGCGCACCGACGGCCGGCTTCGCGCCGCCGTGGCGCGCTCCATGTTTGCCGGCAAGGGCGCCGACCAGAAACAGGTGGTCGAACACGCTCCGTTCCCCGTCGCGGTGATCAATGGCGAGCATGATCCGCTGGTGCGGCTGAGCTATTTCGAGACCGTCGCCTACAGCTCGCTGTGGGAACAGTGCCATGTCATACCAGGCGCCGGCCATGCGCCCTTCTGGGAACGTCCGGACCTGTTCAACCCGTTGCTGTCGCGCTACGCCGAGACGGTGGTGAAGCAAAGCGCAGCCAGGCCGGCGCGCCGCACCCAGGCCCGCTGAAATCTACCGGCGGTTCTGACCCCGGCTCTCGCTCCGTCCGTCTGGCGGCGGCGCGATTTCTATTTTCCTTGCCCTGCCGGCTAACCCGTGGGACGATGGGTTGGGCAGGTGGCTAAATGAAAACAAACCGCCCGCGACGGTCGAACAGGCCGGCCGCCGCTCACGACAGGGTGCGATCGGCGCAAAACCGTTTCCACTTTTGCTGATCGCACTCCAAGGGCAACGCCTGAGTGGAGGTCAGCCATGGGTACTCGCGCCGGAGGACGACGCACGGGACCGAAATGCATTGCCATAGTCGGTCCCTTTGCAAGCGGTAAGACGACACTTCTCGAAGCCATCCTCGCCCGTACGGGCGCCATCCCCCGCCAAAATCCCGTTTCATCGGGAAGCACCGTTTCCGATCATTCGCCCGAGGCGCGGGCGCACGCCATGAGCGTCGAGGCGACCTTTGCCACCACCGAATTCATGGGCGAGCAGATCACCTTCGTCGACTGTCCCGGATCGATCGAATTCTCCTTCGAGGCCGAGCCGGTGCTGGCAGCCTGCGATCTCGCGGTGGTCGTCGCCGAGGCCGACGAGAAGAAGATCCCAGCCTTGCAGCTCATCATGCGCAAGCTCGACGATCTCGGCGTGCCGCGCATCCTGTTCCTCAACAAGGTCGACAAGGCAATTGCCGGCGTACGCGACACGCTGAAGATGCTGCAGCCGACGAGCGCGGCGCCGCTGTTGCTGCGCCAGATCCCGCTGCGCAAGGACAATGTGGTGATCGGTTCGATCGACCTGGCGCTGGAGCGCGCCTACATCTACCGCGAATATGCCGAAAGCCAGGTTGCCGAAATTCCAACTGACGACAAGGCGCGCGAACTGGAGGCTCGCTTCTCCATGCTGGAGACGCTTGCCGACCATGACGACCAGTTGATGGAGCAGTTACTGGAGGAGATCGAGCCGCCGAAAGACGCGGTCTTCGACGATCTGTCCGCCGACCTGCGCGCCGGCGCCATAACGCCGGTGCTGATCGGCACCGCAGAAAAAGGCAACGGCGTGCTGCGCCTTTTGAAGGCGATCCGCCATGATGCACCGGATGTCGAGGCGACGCGCAAACGGCTCGGCGTCCCCGACGGCAATCACACCGTGGTCCAGGTGATGAAGACCATCCACACCGCGCATGGCGGCAAGCTGTCCGTGTCGCGCGTACTCTCTGGCCAGATCGCCGATGCAGCCGAACTCTATTTGTCGAATGGCGAGACGGCGAAGGTCTCCGGCATCTACAAGATGCTCGGAAAGGACCAGTCCAAGCTCACCGCTGCCAAGGGCGGCGACACGGTGGCGTTGGGCAAGCTGGACGAGGTCAAGACCGGCCAGACGTTGAGCTCCAGGAAGGGCGGTATCAAGCCGCTGGTCACGCTGACGCCGCCGCAGCCGGTCTTTGCCTTTGCGCTGCGGCCGAAGGAGCGCAAGGACGAGGTCAAGATGTCGGCGGCCATCCAGCGCCTGGCCGAGGAAGATCCCTCGCTCACCTTGCGCCACAACCAGGACTCGGCCGAGACCGTGCTGTCCGGCCATGGCGAGATGCATCTGCGGGTCGTGCGCGAGCGGCTGGAAGGCAAGAATCAGATTCCGGTCGAAGGCCATGCGCCTGCCGTCCCCTATCGCGAGACGATCCGAAAGACGGTGCAGCAGCGCGGCCGCCACAAGAAGCAGTCCGGCGGCCATGGCCAGTTCGGCGATGTGGTGATCGAGATCAAGCCGCTGCCGCGCGGCTCCGGCTTTCAGTTCTCGGACACCATCACCGGTGGCGTCGTGCCCAAGACCTACATCCAGTCGGTCGAAACCGGCGTGCGCGATTATCTGAAATCCGGCCCGCTCGGCTTCCCTGTCGTCGATGTCGCCGTCAACCTCTCCGACGGCTCCTACCACGCCGTCGATTCCTCCGACATGGCTTTCCAGATGGCGGCCAAGCTGGCCATGAAGGAAGGCATGGCGGCCTGCTCGCCGGTGCTGCTCGAGCCGGTCATGAAAGTCGAGATCGTCACGCCGTCCGAAGCCACTTCGAAGATCATCGCGCTGATCCCGCAACGGCGCGGGCAGATCCTTGGCTACGACGCGCGGCCTGACTGGCCGGGATGGGATGTCGTGGAGGCGACCATGCCGCAGGCCGAGATCGGCGACCTGATCATCGAACTGCGCTCGGCGACCTCCGGCGTCGCCAGCTATCGTTGCGCCTTCGATCACATGGCCGAGCTGACCGGACGGTTGGCCGACGAGGCGATGAACGCCAACGGCAAGGCTGCCTGACAGGCCGAAGGATGATCCGCACAAAAAACGGCGCCCGGATGACCCGGACGCCGCTCTTATTGCGGACCGTCTTCTTGGGAGGAAAACGGCAGGTCCGCCGCACGTATCCGCCGCGCCATACGGCACTGACAGACGAATAGGTTCGGACGCGGTAGCCGCCTGAGCCCGGATCTTCCGAGTGATGCCCCCATCTCCCGGTCGAACCACACCGCGTCCTATGATCTGCTTAAACGATGAATCGCGCCTGCGGCATGTTACCTGAGGTTACATGTCACTGTTACGCGGCGATTTTGCTCGATTTTTCGCTGGCTACGGCAGGCCCGGAAACAAAAAAGCCGGATCAATGAAGATCCGGCTGAGTTTGATTGGAAGTGCCTGTTAAGGCTAACCTCCAGAGGGGAACACTCGAGGGCGCTAATGGGAGGAGAACGCGCCCAGGAGATGATCTATATATGTGCTGTTCATGCCCAAGAAACAAGCATCTATTTTGCAACACACGCATGCAAAAAGGTACAGGCTGTGGACTAACCCATGTCTAGGGGCCATAAGACCACGAAAAGTTGCCAAATGAATGGCGCGACCGTGCTGTTGCCTTCGCAGAACCGCAAGTCGGGCTGATTCTCGCGCTCGCGGGCAAAAAGCCGAATGACGTTGAATCGGGCAACAGGCGTTTATTTTTGCGGCAGCGGGATGGGAAGGGTCGGCCGGAAGAAGGCAGACCTGACATGCGGACACCCCAGGCGATCGCCGGCAGCGCGGTCTTCTTCATCGCCGCACCTTGTGTCGTCGCCGGGCTGGTGCCCTGGCTGCTCACGGACCGCTACCGTCTGCCGCTGTCGACGGCGCCCGGCTTCGTGCCGGCCGGCTCCATCCTGATTGTCGCGGCCATCGCCCTGCTCGTCCATTCCTTTGCCCGCTTCGCGCTCGAAGGCCTCGGCACGCCGGCGCCTGTCGCGCCCACCGAGAGACTGGTGATCGGCGGCGTGTACCGCCATGTCCGCAACCCGATGTACGTCGCCGTGCTGTCGATCATCCTCGGCCAGGCGTTGCTGTTTTCAAGCTGGAGCGTCGCTGCCTGCCTATGCCGCCATCGGCGCGATCGTCATGGGCTCTTTCGTCAGGTTCTATGAGGAGCCGACTCTCGCCCGCCGCTACGGTGGCGGATACGAGACATACCGCCGCAATGTTCCCGGCTGGCTGCCACGGCTGACGCCTTGGCGGGGGTGACCAGCACCTCCCAAGGGCATGTTTAAAATGACCAGCTGCGCGCTTTGGCGATGATGAAGTCGCGGAAGACGTGCAGCTTGGCCTGGTTCTTCATTGCATCGGGATAGGCGAAATAGGTGTCGAAGGACGGCACCTCGGTCTCCGGCAAAAGCTGCACCAGATCCGATTCCTTGGAGATCACGTAGTCGGGCAGCATGGCGATGCCGGCGCCGCCCTGCACGGCGCGCTTGATCGACAAGATGTCGTTGATCTGCAGCGTCGGCACCCTTTGCCCACCGTCGAAATCGCCGATCGTTTCCAGCCAGTTCAGCTCCGACAGATGCGACGGCACCGGCACACCGAAAGTGACGATGCGATGGTTCTTCAGATCGGCGACCGAGGTCGGCTTGCCGTGCTTGCCGACATAGGACGGCGAGGCATAGAGGTGGAAATGCACGGTGAACAGGCGGCGCTGGATAAGGTCGGGCTGCTGCGGCTGGCGCAGCCGTATCGCGCAGTCGGCCTGGCGCATGGTGAGGTCGAGTTCCTCATTGGCCAGGATCAGCTGCAGGCTGATTTCCGGATAGAGCTCGATGAATTCCTGCACCCGCTCGGTCAGCCAGCCGGCGCCGAGCCCGACCGTGGTCGTTACCCTCAGCACGCCTGAGGGACGGTCCTTGGCCTCGGTCAGCTTCGACTTGATGGTCTCCAGCTTCATCAGCACGTCATGCGCCGTGCGGAACAGCATTTCGCCCTGCTCGGTCAGCACCAGGCCGCGGGCATGGCGATTGAACAGCGGCACCCCGACATCATGTTCTAGCGCGCTGACCTGGCGTGAAATCGCCGATTGCGACAGGTGCAAAGTCTCGGCGGCATGGGTAAACGACCCAGCCTCCGCCGCTGCGTGAAACACGCGAAGCTTGTCCCAGTCCAACGCCATTGAGTTCCCCTCGTTCTGTTTTTGGCGTCTGAATGAAAAATCAGGCTTTTGAACGGCTTGCGACGCCGTCTTGATAGATTTTATTCCGCCGCTTCGCGGTGCACCTCGATGCCGGCCAGGTATTTTTCCGCCTCGAGCGCGGCCATGCAGCCGAGCCCGGCGGCGGTCACCGCCTGACGGTAGATATCGTCGGTCACGTCACCGGCGGCGAACACGCCGGGAACGTCCGTGCGGGTCGAATTCGGCGCCGTCCACAGATAGCCGTTCGGCTTCTGCTTCAGCTTGCCGACAAACAATTCCACCGCCGGCGCATGGCCGATCGCCACGAACACGCCGTCCACCTGGAGATGGCTGACCTCGCCGGTCACCGCATTTCTGAGCTTCAGCCCTTCGACCGAAGGCGGCAGCGGCGTCTTGCCGGGCCGGCCGGTGATCTCGTCGACGATCGTGTCCCAGATGACTCGGACATTGTCCTTTTTCAACAGCCGCTCACGCAGGATGCGCTCGGCGCGGAAATCGTTGCGCCGGTGGATGACGGTCACGCTCTTCGCCAGATTGGAGAGATAGAGCGCCTCCTCCACCGCCGAATTGCCGCCGCCGATGACAGCGACATCCTTGCCGCGATAGAAAAAACCATCGCAGGTGGCGCAGGCCGACACGCCGAAGCCCATGAAGGTCTGTTCGGTGGGGATGCCCAGCCATTTCGCCTGCGCGCCGGTGGCAATGATCAGCGCGTCGGCCGTGTAGGTGGTGCCGGAATCTCCCGTGGCGCGGAACGGCCGCACATTGAGGTCAACCTCGGTGATGATGTCGTTGATGATATCCGTGCCGACATGCTCGGCCTGCTTCAGCATCTGCTCCATCAGCCACGGGCCCTGGATCGGATCGGCGAAGCCTGGATAGTTTTCGACATCGGTGGTGATCATCAGCTGCCCGCCCTGCTGCAAGCCTGCTACGAGCATCGGCTTGAGCATGGCGCGCGCGGCGTAGACTGCGGCGGTATAGCCGGCCGGGCCGGAACCGATGATAAGGACAGGCGCGTGCTTGGTGGTCATCTAAAGCCTCTGCGGGCAGACAATCGAGTGTGCCTTGGAAAACGACGTGAAATGTTGCTGGTAATGTAAGGGTTGCCAACCACACCAGCAAGACGATCAGGCAGTCGTCCCCGGAAAGCTTCGGCCTACAGGCTTATTCGCGCAATGGCCGCTTTCGTTACGGTTGCGAAATCGCCCGACCAAAGGGCTGGCATCGACACAAAAGTCGTTTAAGGACGAGAGCGCGAAAGATTCTTGCGCTAAGCCGAGACCGCCATGCCCCTGAAAGCCGACCTCGACGCCATCGACTGGAAGATTCTGCGCGAGCTTCAGGCCGACGGGCGCATGACCAATGTCGAACTATCGAGCCGAGTCGGCATTTCCGCCCCGCCCTGCCTGCGCCGTGTCCGGCGGCTGGAGGAAACCGGCATCATCAGAGGCTATCGCGCCTTGCTCAACGCGCCGGCGCTCGGCATGGATGTCGTCGCCTTCTGCCTGATCGGCCTGCATCACCAAGCCGACGCGGAGCTCAAAGCTTTCGCCGAGCGCACTCGCGGCTGGCCGATCGTGCGCGACGCCTGGATGGTCTCGGGCGAATCCGACTTCCTGCTGCATTGCGTGGCGAGCGATCTCGGCACGTTCCAGACCTTCGTCATTGAAGAACTGGCCTCGGCCCCCAATGTCGACACGGTGCGCACCGCGCTGACCATCCGCCGCGTCAAGGATGAGGGGCTGGTTGCGTTCAACGCATGATAAGCGAGATTAACTTCGAAAAAGCATGTGCGACGCCGACCAAGACATACCCCAACAGACACACTGCTACCTCTCCGACAACTGGCAAAAGAATGAAGCCGTCGCCAAGGCCGGGGCTCTCACCAGGGGACATCTCCGGCAAAGCTAAAAAGGCTAGCAAATAGGTGAGCAAGCAAGCCAGACGAATGTGATGACATGCGGCAACCATTCGAGACGGAAAATGTTTTTTGACGCGAGAAACGCCGCGCCGATCACAATTATGTTGACGACGAATATGAGCCAGAAAGCGAATTCTGGCGCCGAAATCGTAGGGTATTCCGGGTCAGATTGCGTGAACATGAGCGGCCAAGGTTGAATATGCCATCCGGTTTCAGCTACGGAATCGGGAGTACTTTGACCCACCCTGCCAAGGGCAGGATTTGCTACCTGCGCTCCACCGTGAGAACAACAGGCAATCCCCAGGGCACATCTAGCGGTGCTTGAAGCAGTGAGACGTCGCCATCCGCGACCTGGGCTTCCCACTTGGCATAGTGTTTCAACCGGTAGTTCCCGGAGCGGACGCTGAGGCAGGCAACAGGCCCGCCATCGAGGTTTAGCGCCGTCTTGAGATCGAGGTCGGTCTGCAACAGGAAGTTTGCTAGCCGGTCCAGCGAGAAGAAAGCGTCTTTGGTCGAACCGACGATGATCCAGCCCTGACGATCTTCCGCGATAAAGGTGCGGTTGGCCAACCAGTTGCTCTTGGCGCGTACATTGTTGCGGCCGTCCTCACCGACAAGCAATGGATAGGAAACCATAGCGTTTTCGGCATTCTCCGTGACTGCGCGCCATTCACGTGAATTGAGATCGACCACATGCGTGCCGGAGGCATTCACGAACCAGGCGCCGGCCTTCGCATCGTATTCATCCGGCCCGAGCCTCGCACCCATGCTGACAAAGGGCGTGTCGGCTTCGCCCTTCAGTCCGAAATAACTGCCATTGACGATCAGAACGGTGCCGCCTGTGCCTTGTGGATTGAGTGCCGCTTCCCACTGGTCGATGTCCTTGGCACCACTGGGCTCGTTACGGGCAACGAAACGGAATTTAGCTGGATCGAAACGGTTGAGATAGAGCCGGTCAATTTCACGGTCGCCCACCATGACGGGGATTTCTCTGACCTGAAATCCAGGCTCGGTTTCATTCCATGAGCTGGCTCCAGCGGTCACATCAGGAATTTCCGATTTCAACGCAAGCTGCATGGCAGGCGAGAGACGCGCATCGTCGGGTGCAACGGCGATCCAGTAGCTTCCGCCGCGGCGAAGAAGTGCATTGAGCCCATACACGCCGTGTTTTTGCCAGACATACCCCACGGCTGAAAGCACAGCCAATATCAACAAGACAACGGCAACAGAGATTGCTTTCTTCAATGAATTCCCCTCGTTCTTCGATGGAATGACATCTGCAAATTTCTTGCTTGAATGATGTCTGATCTCTGCAGTTTTCCGCAAAAGAGCGTGGTGCTTTCCTGGGGAATAGCGTCAAAGCAAAGAAATGGATCGGCTCGCCGTTTCTGCGAAACGGTGAAACGCTCAAGCTAACCCATTGAGATTGCGTCGCAACAGATCCGGAAAGCTAAATCAGTCTCGATCCGAGCGACTCGACAGCCCTCAAAAGCCCTTCCAGATCATCGGGGTTGCGCAGCGGCAGAACCTCGAAGCCCGGCTCATTACTTCCCTCGCCATCCACCAGCCAGCCGCGCGGCAGGGCGGCACGTTGTCCGGCCTGCATATCCGCGGGATTGTCGCCGACGATCAGCGAGCGTTTGAGATCGAGGCCGAGGCGCTGCCGGGACTGTAGCAGCATGCCCGGATTGGGCTTGCGCATTGGATGGTCGGCGACCGCCAGTGGCCCGCTGCCCGCCTCGTGGTAGGCGCAGGCCAGAACCATGTCGACGAAGGCATCGCCGGCGGCAAGCAGCTTGAGAACCCGGCCGTTGACCGCGGCAAATTCCTTCCAGCCGAAATAGCCGCGCGCGATGCCGGACTGGTTGGTGACGATGACCACCGGGATGTTGCCCCGGTTGGCGGCGGCGATGACCGGCACGATGCTGTCGCGCAGCGCCATTTTGGCTGGATCGTCGGGATAGCCGGTGTCGACATTGATGGTGCCGTCGCGGTCGAGGAACAGCGCCGGCGCGTTGGCTGGAAACACCCGCGAACCCACCCGCTCAACCCACAGGCCGGGCTCAGCCAGCGGGTATGGACCGTAGGCCCCGGTGTCAGCCATTCGACAGACGGTCTTCCACCACCTCGCAGAGATAGTGGTAGAGGCAGAGATGTCCCTGCTGGATGATCGGCGTCGAGGTCGAGGGCACGTTGAGCAGTATGTCGGTGAGCGGCTTGAGTTTGCCACCGCTGTCGCCGGTGAGGCTGACCACCGTCATGCCCATCATCCGAGCCTGTTCGGCGGCAGCCAGAATGCTCGGCGAATTGCCGCTGGTCGAGATGGCAAGCAGCACGCCGCCGGGCGCGCCATGCGCCTCGACCTGGCGCGAAAACACGGTGTCGAAGCCATAGTCATTGCCCCAGGCGGTCAGCATGCCCGCGTTGGCCGGCAGCGCAATCACATTGTAGGCCTTGCGCTCCTTAAGGAAGCGGCCGACCAGTTCGGTGGCAATGTGGATGGCGTCGCTGGCCGAGCCGCCATTGCCGCAGACCAGCAGCGCCTTGCCCGAGGAAAGCGCGGCGACGACCGCACTCACAGCACGTTCCATCTCGGCGGTCAGGTCACGCTCGACTGTCGCGGTGATCGCGGCCGCCGAGCGGACCAGATAGTCATTCAGTCCGGACATGAAATCCCTCAGTTGGTACCGCCGCCGGCGCGCAATTTGCCGATCGTGCCGGTGGTGCTCTTGCCGGCGACAAGGTCGACCAGGACGACGCGCCCGCCCGCCTTCTGCACCACATCGGCGCCGACAACGGTTTCGACCGTGTAGTCGGCGCCCTTGACCAGAATGTCGGGCAGAAGCGCCTCGATCAGCGCCAGCGGCGTATCCTCTTCGAACACCACGACCGCATCGACCGAGGCCAGGGCGGCGAGCACGCAGGCACGATCATGCTGATCGTTGACCGGGCGCCCGGCGCCTTTCAGCCGACGCACCGAGGCATCGCTGTTGAGGCCGAGCACCAGCCGGTCGCACTGGCTGCGCGCCGCGTGGAGAAGACTGACATGGCCGGCATGCAATATGTCGAAGCAGCCATTGGTGAAGCCGACGCTCAGGCCCTCGTCCTTCCACGCCGCCACCATGCGCGCGGCCGATGCGGCATCGAGGATGGCGTCCTTGTGGGCGGTGGGGCCGTGCGAGCGGAACAGCGCGCCGGTGAGTTCCTCCACGGTCAGCCGCGCGGTGCCGCGTTTGCCCACCACCACACCGCCGGCGGCATTGGCGATGGAGGCGGCCATGACGCGATCGGCGCCCGCGGCCAGAGCCAGCGCGAAGCTCGCGATGACCGTATCGCCGGCGCCCGAAACGTCGAACACTTCGCGCGCCTGGGTGGCGATGTGGCGCGCCTCATCCGCGCCGACGACGCTCATGCCCTTTTCGCTGCGGGTGGCGACGACGAAGTCGAAGCCATGTGCCGAAATCAGCTGGCGTGCCGCCGCGACGATCTCGTCGTCGGCGAAAACCGGGCGACCGACAGCTTCGCCAAGCTCCTTGCGGTTGGGCGTGATGGCGGTCGCGCCGGCATAGCGCGCATAGTCGCGGCCCTTGGGATCGACCAGCACCGGTTTTCCCGCCTCGCGGCAGATGGCGATCAGGTCGGCGGCGACGCCGTCGAGCAAGATGCCCTTGCCATAGTCGGACAGAATGACGATGTCGGCGCGCGTGAGTGCGGCGCGAAAATGCCGGACCAGGTCCGCCCGTTCCTTGTCGTCGAGCGGCTTGATCTCTTCCTCATCGAAGCGCAGCACCTGCTGATTGAGCGCGCTGAAGCGGCTCTTCGACGACGTCATGCGACCGCGCTCCTGCGCCATATCAGCCGTATCGGCGCCGAGTTCGCGCAGCATGCGCACCAGATTGTCGCCGGCCACATCGGTGCCGATCACCGATATGGGAATAGCGCTGGCACCCAGCGAGACGATGTTGGCGACAACGTTGCCTGCGCCGCCCATCGTCGAGGTCTCGCCGCGCCCGTGCAGCACCGGGATCGGCGCTTCCGGCGAGATGCGCTCGATGACACCGTTGACGAAACGGTCGAGGATGAAGTCGCCGACCACCAGCACGGCAACGTCGCCAAAGCGGGCAATGGCGCGGTGCAAAGGTTCGGGCGAAGGCGGATTGTGCTTGATCATGTCACTGGCAATGCGAGGGAAAGGCCGACCTCAATCACGCTGAAAATTGTCAATTTACGGGCCGGATCGTTCATGGCGAAGCCGATATACCGCAAATCCGCGCAGCGCAACGTCAGGGCGGCCGTCAGCTCTTCTGCAGCGCGACGTGGACGCCCAGTCCGATCAGCACCGCCCCGCCCGCCCGCTGCATGATCCGCTGCGCACGGCTGGAGCGCTTCAGCCGGGCGATCACCATGCCTGCCAGCAACACGCAGACAATATCTGCCGAAGAGAACATTAAATTGACGATGGTGCCCAGCACGACGAATTGCAGCCACACCGGGAACCCCGCCGAGGCATCGATGAACTGTGGCAGGAACGCCATGAAGAAGATCGCCGTCTTCGGATTGAGCACTTCGACGGTGATGCTCTCGAAAAATGCGGGGCGCGCCGATTTGCGCTCGATCGCCGGCATCGCCCTGTCACCGTCCCCGCGCTTGCGGAGCAAGGACACGCCAAGCCAGATCAGATAGAGCGCGCCGATGAGCTTGACCGCCATGTAGAGCGGCGGCACCGCATGGAAGAGCACCGACAGCCCGGCGGCAGCCGCAAAGACATGGAAATAACCGCCAAGATGGATGCCAAGTGCCGCCGTCAGCCCCGACCAGCGCCCGCGCGCCATGGTCTGCGCGGCGGCATAGAGCATCGCCGGTCCTGGAATATAGGCAAAGATCGCCGTGGTGGCGAAAAACGCAATGAGCAGTTCGGTCGACGGCATTTTTTGTCCCCTAGCTTGCGGGCCTCGAATAAAGCGGGCCGCTTCGCGGTCTCACTGTGGCGTCGTGGTGCTTCATCGACAGTACGCTTGGCCTCCCTTATAAGGACCGGAATCGCAAGCAACCAGAGGCATTCATGATCATCGTCACGGGCGGGGCCGGCATGATCGGCTCCAACATCGTCGCCGCACTCAATGCCGAAGGCCATGATGACATCCTCGTCGTCGACGACCTCACCGACGGCCACAAGATCGCCAACCTGGCCGATTTGCAGATAGCCGATTATCTCGACAAGGACGAATTCTTGGCCACCTTGGAAGCCGGCGACCTAGGCCGCGTCGAGGCCGTCTTCCACCAGGGCGCCTGCTCGACCACCACGGAATGGAACGGCAAGTTCATGATGGACGTGAACTACGCCTTCTCAAAGCGCTTGCTGCATGGCTGTCTTTCGCTGCGCATACCGTTCCTCTATGCCTCCTCGGCTTCCGTCTACGGCGGCGGTTCGGAGTTTCGCGAGGACCCCGCACTTGAGCGGCCGCTCAACGTCTACGCCTATTCGAAGAAACTATTCGACGACTATGTCAGGCGCACTGTGTTCGACACCGATCATTCGCAGGTCGCCGGCCTGCGCTACTTCAACGTCTATGGCCCGCGCGAGGCGCACAAGGGCGCGATGGCCTCGGTCGCCTTCCATCTGTTCAATCAGGTCGGGCGCGGCGAAAACCCAAAGCTGTTCGGCGCCTATGACCGCTTCGGCCCCGGCGAACAAAGCCGCGACTTCATTCATGTCGGCGATGTCGCCGACGTCAATCTGTGGCTGTGGAAGCGCGGCTCGAGCGGCATCTTCAACTGCGGCACCGGCCGCGCCCAGCCGTTCCGCGCCATTGCCGAGACCGTGATCGATACGCTGGGCCAGGGCGAGATCGAGTTCATCGAATTCCCCGATCACCTCAAGGGCAGCTACCAGAGTTTTACCCAAGCTGATATGTCCCGCTTGCGCGCAGCCGGCTATAATGGGCAATTCCGCAGCGTGGAAACCGGCGTCAGAGACTATGTCGAATGGCTGAAAGCCCAACGATCCTCGTGATCGGCCCACGCTGGGTGGGCGATATGGTCATGGCGCAGTGCCTGTTTTCAGCGCTGAAGGACGTCCATCCCAACGCCGCCATCGACGTGCTGGCCCCGGCCTGGGCGGCCCCGCTGGTCAAGCGCATGCCCGAGATTCGCCAGCAGATCGATTTCCCGCTGCAACCGGGCGCGCTCGAATTCACCATTCGCCGCCGCTTCGGCCGCCTGCTGCGCGGCCGCTACGACATGGCCTACGTCCTGCCGGGCAGCTGGAAATCGGCGCTGATCCCGTTCTTTGCCCGCATCCCCCGCCGCTTCGGCAATCTCCGGGAAATGCGCTACGGCCTGCTGACCGACATCGTGCCGCTGCCCGATGCCGTCAAACGGCGCACCGCGCAGGCCTATTTCGGTCTTGCCCAGGGTGGCCATTTCCGGGCGCCGCACCTGACCGTCGATGGCGGCAATCAGAAAGAGTTGCTCGCCCGCTTCGACCTGCAGCCGGGAAAATTCGTCGCCATGATGCCCGGCGCCGAATTCGGTCCGGCCAAACGCTGGCCTAGCGAAAGCTATGCCGGCCTCGCCGGAGAGATGATGGCGAAAGGATTCGAGGTCGCGTTGTTCGGCTCGAAGAACGATCGCGACGTCACCGCCGAGATCGCAGCACTCGCGCCCGGTGTCGTCGATCTGGCAGGAAAGACGCGGCTGGAGGACGCCATCGACCTGATCGCCGCGGCCAGGCTGGCGGTGTCCAACGACAGCGGGCTGATGCATGTCGCGGCCGCCGTCGGCACACCGGTCGTTGCCGTCTACGGTTCGACCTCGCCGGAAAACACGCCGCCGTTGGCTGAACAGCGCGAACTGATCTGGTTGCATCTGTCCTGTTCGCCCTGCCACCGGAAGATCTGCCCGCTCGGCCACCTCAACTGCCTGAAGACGCTGGACGTTGCCCAAGTGGCAGCGGCGGCGGACAGGTTGCTGGAACTCCCGGCCGCCGCATGAAGGTTTTGATCGTCAAGTCCTCCTCGATGGGCGACGTCACCCACACCTTCCCCGCCGTCGAAGATGCACGCCGCAAGCGCCCCGATATCGCCTTCGACTGGTGCGTCGAAGAAGCCTTTGCCGCCATCGTCGCGCTGCATCCGGCGATAGCAAAGATCCATACCGTCGCCATCCGGCGCTGGCGCAAGCATCTGTTCAACGCCCGCACATGGCGGGAGGCGACAAGCTTGCGCCGCGCTCTGCAAGCAGGCGAGTACGACCTCGTCATCGATGCGCAGGGGCTGCTGAAATCGGCCCTGGTGGCGAAACAGGCAGCGGCACCAATCGCAGGTTTCGACCGCGCGAGCGCGCGGGAGCCCTCGGCAACGTTGTTTTACCAGCGCAAATACGCCGTGCCGCGCAACCTGCACGCCATCGAACGCACGCGCCGGCTGTTCGGGCTGGCGCTCGGCTACGAGCCCGACCTTTCGACCCTGGCATCCGGGATTGTGCCGCCTCCGGGCCACCTGGCCGGCATCGACGGCAAGACGGCCTTCCTGCTGCACGGCACCAGCCGCGAAGACAAGAAATGGCCCGCCGAAGACTGGATCGAAACCGCTCGCCTGCTGGTTGGTACCGGAATGACGCCGGTCACCACCTGGTCGAACGAGCGTGAGAAGGCGGTCGCCGAGGCAATCGCGAAAGCCGTGCCGTCAACGATCGTGGTGCCGAGATCGCCGCTGGCAGACATTGCCGCGATCCTTGGCCGCTCGACGCTGGTTATCGGCGCCGACACCGGTCTGACCCACCTCGCCAGCGCCTTCGGCCTGCCGACGGTCGCGGTGTTCCTGGCGACCGAGCCGGGTTTGACCGGCCCGCGCGGGCAATATGCCTCAACGCTGCTGGCCGCATCGGGGGAGCGCCTAACGCCGGCGAAGGTGGTGGCGGAAGCTAAGAAGCAACTGGCGCTCAAATCACGAGCACCAGCCTAGAGCCTTTCAGAAGTATCTGAGGTGCTAGATAAATTGCACCTGGACGATCTCATAACCCCTGGCGCCGCCAGGCGCGTTGACCTCGATGGCGTCGCCGACTTCCTTGCCGATCAGCGCGCGCGCGATCGGCGATGAGATCGAGATACGGCCCGATTTCACGTCCGCTTCCTGGTCGCCGACAATCTGGTAGGTCTTCTTTTCCTCGGTGTCCTCGTCGACCAGCACCACCGTGGCGCCGAACTTGACCTTGTCGCCGCTAAGCTTGGTGACGTCGATCACCTCGGCCCGAGCAATATAGTCTTCCAGTTCGTTGACACGGCCCTCATTGAGGCTCTGCGCCTCTTTGGCGGCATGATATTCGGCATTTTCGGACAGGTCGCCATGCGAGCGCGCTTCGGAGATCGCCTCGATGATGCGCGGCCGCTCCTCCTGCTGGCGCCAACGCAGCTCTTCCTTCAATGACGCGAATCCCTCGCCTGTCATCGGGACCTTGTTCATGATGCCTGACCTTTCCTGCCGCCACCCCCGCATTTCGGGGAAAGCCTTGTCGATGGGTATAAAAAGAAAACGGGTCCGGCAGCCTCGGGCTAACGGAACCGTTTCACCGCAATTTTCCCCAATATAGCGATCCTCGCGCGTTTTTCACGCTCAAAAAGCAGGCTTTTTGAAAAATCATGAGCCGACTTGCGCAATTGCCGTCACGGCATGTGCAGCGTGTTGCAGTTGCGACAACAAAAACCGGCTGCGATTGCTCGCAGCCGGCCCAGAGAAGCCGTTGGGGTGGGGTCAGCTTCTCATGAAATGGTAGATCTGTTCGGCCAGCATGCCGTATTCGCGCGAATCCTTGCCCGTCCGCTTCTCGATCTCGGCCAGTTGCGCCTGAGCGCCGGCCAGATCGCCGATCTGCAGATGGGCCTCGCCGAGATATTCGCGCACCAGCGTGTAGTCCGGGTTGATGCGGAGCGCTTCCTCGTAATAGCCGAGGCCGACGGTTACACGGCCGGAATGGCGATGCGAATAGCCGAGGTAGTTGAGGATGCGTGGATCCTGCTTGTTGGCGGCAAGGCTGAGCACGGCGATCGCCTCATCATAACGCCCGGCCATGGCCAGGTCGTGACCAGCATCGTAGATGTTGTCGTCGTCCAGCATGCCGTACTTCGGCGCGACGCATTTCTGCTTTTTCTTGTCCCAGACCTGCCCCTTCTTGCACTGGGTGGTGGTCTCGGTACCACCGCCACCGCCGCCGGCCGCAAACACCGGAACCGCAAAGAACTGCAGCGCCACAAGCGCCGCAGCCGCCTGGATCAACACTCTTTTATGCATCGAAGCCTCCTTGAGGGATAATGACGATCTTGAGGGAAAATGACGATAATGAAAAGCTAACGCCGGGATGCAGACTTTTCATCCCGGAAACCCGCAGCCGCCGAAACTATTTGTGCGGCCGTGCCTAACCTGAATTCGGTCAAAGGCGGGAGCCAGGGATCAGAACATGACGTGACGCGCGCTGCAAATCCGCTATCATTCGGGAAATGATCAGCGGGGGTGCCCGAGAGTGCAACAGCGCCGTGAGCGGGAATGGGAGCTATCGATCGGCCCGGACACCGTGCGCCTGTTCATTCTCAAGGCAAAGGGACTGAGTGCTGCCGTCAACGAAGACTATGCCGACGGTGCCGAGCATGAAGTCGAGCTCGATGGTGAATCACATGCCAATCACCACCATGACGGTCTGGCGGAGGAAAGCGCGGAAGACCTCACCGAGGAAGAGCTGCGCGAGCTGATCAACGACCTCAACGTCGACGAAGCGGCCGAGTTGATCGCGCTGGCCTGGGTCGGCCGCGGCGACTATGACGCAGCGGAATGGTCCGATGCGGTTGCCGCCGCGCGCGACCGCGCCAACAAGCGCACGGCGAAATACCTGCTCGGCATGCCGCTTTTGGCCGACTGGCTGGAAGAAGGGCTGGAAGCGATTGGCGCGTAACGACGTCGTTACCGTTCGTGATGGGCCGCAGGCAACCTCCAGGCGTTCGCGCCGTTGAGGACGATGGGGTCTGTTGTACTTTCCCGAACATGCAGGGTTGCACTGGTCATGGTCGTCACGGCTCTGCTGCTGGCGCCCCTGCTGACGCAAGCTGACGCCAAACAGCGCAAAAAGCATTACACGCCGCTGTCACAGCGGTTGGAGCAGCTGTTTTCACCGCGGGTCGACTCGCATCCTAAGCCGCGCAGCAAACACCGCCAGAAGCCCAGGCCACAGCGGCACATCACGCCAAAGCAGGTGGAACAAAAGACCCCGGATAAAGAGCCCTCGCCCGCCGATGTTCCGGTGCAGCCCTCGCGCGTTGTCCCGCTGCCCGAGGCGCGTCCTTCAGAGGCGCCGAAGACCGGCGCGGCACCGATCGAAAAGCAAAAGGCCGAAGGTCCGAACCCCCTTGGCGCGCCCAACCGGTCCAATGACGATCGATTCAACGAAGAAAAGTCCCGTTTTAAAAAGCAGGCGCGGCCCGGACCGTCAGCCCCGAAGCCGTCGACCGATAGGCAAAGCGAGCCCGAGCCGCCGGCCGCGGTGCCGATTCCGACACAAAAGCCAGACACTTCGGAACCTGAAGCTCAGCCGCTGGCCGTTGCTCCGCAACCACCTGAAAAACCCGATGCCGGCGACAAGAAGATGCTGCCCGATGCGCGCTCGGCCGATGTGCCCGATGCAAAAATGCCGGCGGCGGAAGTCGCCTGTCGCGAGCGGCTGACGGCCCTTGGTGTCGAATTCGAGGAGCATAAGGCGGAAAGCAATCCCGACATCGGCTGCTCGATCCCCTATCCCCTGGTGCTGAAGTCGCTCGGAAAATCCATCGCCATCGGCCCCGCGACCGAACTCAACTGCCCGATGGCCGAAGCGGCAGCCCGCTTTGCCGCCGAAATCATACAGCCGGCGGCGAAAGCCGAGTTCGGAGCCGACCTGAAATCGATCAACCAGGCATCGGCCTTTGTCTGCCGGCCGCGCAACGGCACGCGCCATCTGTCGGAACATGCCTTCGGCAACGCGCTCGATATTGCCAGCTTCACGTTGTCGGATGGCAGAAAGGTCGAAGTCGGTCCAACGCCGCCCGAGAAGGACGGCAAATTCCTCAATGCGGTGCGCAAGGCCGCCTGCGGACCGTTCAAGACCGTGCTTGGACCGGGCGCGGACCCGGACCATTCCCTGCATTTCCATCTCGATCTCGAACCGCGCCGGAATGGTGGCACTTTCTGCCAGTGATGGCCCTCCAGTGATCGTCATGCCGGTGATGGTCTGGCTGCCGCATTTCGGCCGCAGGCATGAACGGGGACGCTGAGTTTTCCTTTACCCTTGATCGTTAAAATCCCACCGATCAAGGACAGGATTCCGCCCATGGCCGCAATATTTCGCGCCGCGAAGGCAAAAAGCGCAGCGATACTGGCCGCCGGTCTTGCGCTGGCCGCCGTTTCGGCTTGCAACACTGGCAGCGTGCTGTCGCTGCAGCCGGCCGTCGATGTCGGCTCGCAGACCGCGGCCGTGCCGCAATATGAAGGCATGCAGAAGCTCGTCCCGTCCAATCCCTATATGACTGCCGCCTATCCGCGCATGGACGAGCCGATGTCGGAGTCGGAGCCGCAGCAGATGCCGGCCAGCGAAACCGATTGCCGTGGCGAGTTGAAGCGCCTTCGCGTCGTCTACACCGATGTCCAGCCGATCCATGAGGGACAGTGCGGCATAGACTGGCCGGTCAAGGTATCCGCCATCGGCGGCATCCAGATGAAGCCCGCCGCAACATTGACCTGCGACATGGCCGCAAGTTTCGCCGCCTGGACCAGCAACGAACTGGTTCCCTCCGCCCGCTGGCGCTATTTCTCGGGCGTCAAGACCATCCACCAGGGCTCGAGCTATTCCTGCCGCAACATCGCCGGCGAAGGTGTCCTGTCCGAGCACGGCAAGGGCAACGCCCTCGACGTCATGAGCATCGAGCTCAACAACGGCGACGACATCGACGTGCGCAAGCCCGGCCTGTTTGCCTTCCGCACCCGCGGCTTCCTCAACAATGTGCGCGCCGACGGCTGCCAGTATTTCACCACCGTGCTCGGTCCCGGCTACAATTACGATCACCGCAACCATTTCCATTTCGACATCAAGAACCGCAAAAGCGGCTACCGCGCCTGCCGCTAAGGCGTTTCACCGTTCAGAAATCAGTCGGATTGGCGTTCCCTATGGAAGCGATGATTTGCTGGGCCACCAGATCCTGGATGCGCCAAAGGTTCCTGTCGCGGATACCGCTTTCTTCCAACTTGCTGACGGTTCGGAACAGGTATTGAGCCGACGAGCCCCAATGCCCGGCAGCCCGCGCCAGCGTGTCGGCAACCTGCTCCAATGGCAGCCGGCCGGCATAGGCCCTGCCGTCGGGCGCGGCGACGAAAGCCAAGGCCCGCAACGGCCCATCCTTGGTCTTGACCTTGATCCAGCATGGCACGTTAGTCGGCGGATTGGCATCGATCTCGCGGCGCATCAACTGGCCAAGTTGCCCGACATGGTCTTCCGCGGGCAGCCGATAGACGATGCCGTTGCAGCTGCCGCCTCGATCGAGCGCCAGCATCAGCGCCGGCAAATCACGGGTTCCGCGCCAACGGGTCAGCGTCAGGCAAAACGAGCGGTGCCATCCTGGCGCCGTGGCCGGGCGCTGCTCGACATGGGCAAATTCGGGGTTCCAGATCAGCGACCCGTAGGCAAAGACCCATAGCGCTTCAGGCCGATGCTCCGACAGAAGTTGCTCGACAAGACTATCGAACTCCGCGTCTGTATGCTCGGTTGTTCCGGGCTCGGGACCCGGATCCGGTTCGACACGCTCGACCCTTGCGACAAGGTCCGCGGTCAATGCCATCGAGCTGCGACCCACCGGCTTCTTATCCATTCCTGCTCACCCCCCCGCAAAAACGATGGCCGACGATAGAACGGCTGCTCGCCGCTGGCCATTGATTTCCAGGGTCCGTCAGGCACAGATACCGCACGGATCGAGCCGCTTTCATGAGCCGACGAAGCCTGCAACGACGCGCATTGACCTGGCTCGCCGCTCTTCTGGCGGTCTGGCTGGCCCTCGCCTATGTCGCTGCGCCGGAATTCTGGACGGTTCGCGACCGCGGCTTTCGCACGCAGACTTTCGAGATGGTGACACACACGCCGCAAGGCATTCCGGGCGACCCGATCAATATCGGCCTTGTCGGTACCGAAAAAGAGATGGTCCATGCCTTCGCCATGACCGGATGGGATACGGCCGATGGCGTGACGCTAAAGACCGCGATCGAAATCGGTGAGAGCGTGCTGTTCGACCATCCCTATCCTGACGCCCCGGTCAGCCGGCTGCTGTTCGAAGGCCGCGCCCAGGATCTCGCCTTCGAAAAGCCGGTCGGCGGGAGCGCCGACCGGCGCCATCATGTCCGCTTCTGGCGCAGCGATGCGACCGGCGACGACGGCCGAACGCTCTGGATGGGCTCGGCCAGCTTCGACCGCGGCGTTGGTCTCAGCCACGATACCGGCGCCATCACCCACCATATCGCCCCTGACATCGACGCCGAGCGCGATCTCGTGATCCACGACCTGTCGGCGGCCGGCATGGTGACCTCGGCGAGCGACATCCCGGGCATCGGCGCCACCAGGACCGGACGCAACGGCGGCGGCGATCCCTATTTCACCGACGGCAAGGCTGTTGTCGGGGTGCTCAGGCAATTCCCCTGAACCACCGTCATTTCCCAAAAATCATCGCGGACTATTTTCCTGCGGCCCGCCGCAATGCTATTGAGCCCTGATGCTATACGTCGAAATCGCCACCGTGGTCGTCCTCATCTGTGTGAACGGCCTTCTGTCGATGTCCGAGCTCGCCATCGTGTCGTCGCGCCCGGCGCGGCTCAAGGCGATGATCGACCGCGGCGTCAATGGCGCCGGGCGTGCGCTGACGCTCGGCTCCAATCCCGGCAAATTCCTGTCGTCGGTGCAGATCGGCATCACTCTGGTCGGCGTGCTGTCGGGCGCCTTCTCCGGCGCCACGCTGGGCGACAGGCTTTCGGTGTACCTGGCCACGACCGGCATGCGCGAAAACATCGCCGACCCGCTCGGCGTCGGCATTGTCGTTGCGATCATTACCTATTTCTCGCTGATCGTCGGCGAGCTGGTGCCCAAGCAGATCGCGCTGCGCGATCCCGAGCGTGTTGCGGCCCGCGCGGCGCCTGCGATGACCATCCTAGCCACCGTCTCGGCGCCGCTGGTGTTCCTGCTCGACGTTTCCGGCCGCGCCATATTGTGGCTGCTTGGCCAGCGCGGCGAGAGCGAGGAGAAAGTCACCGACGAAGAGATCAAGATGCTGGTCGCCGAGGCCGAGCACCACGGCACCATCGAATCCGACGAGCGGCGCATGATCGCCGGCGTCATGCGGCTCGGCGATCGCGCCGTGCGCGCCGTGATGACGCCGCGCACCGAGGTCGACTGGATCAATTTGCAGTCCGATGAGGGTGCCATCCGCAAGCTCTTGATGGAGACCCAGCATTCGCGCCTGCCGGCCGGCGATGGCGGCGTCGACGTCATGGTTGGCGTTGTTCAGACGCGCGACGTGCTGGCCGCCCTGCTCGCCGGCCGCGCACTCGATCCGCGCAAGCATGTGCGCGCCGCCCCCATCGTCTACGACCAGGCCGACGCGCTGGATGTGCTGCAGAAGCTGAAGGAATCCGACGTGCCGATGGCGCTGGTGCATGACGAATACGGCCATTTCGAAGGGATCGTCACGCCTGCCGACATTCTCGAGGCCATCACCGGCGTCTTCCGCGCCGACCTTGATGCCGGCGACGAGGAAAACGCCGTCAAGCGCGAGGACGGCTCATGGCTGCTCGCGGGATACATGCAAGCCGACGAGATGGCTGACGTTCTCGGTATCGACCTGCCGGAAAACCGCGACTACGAGACCGTCGCCGGTTATGTGCTGTCGCACATGCACCATCTGCCGGCGACCGGCGAATGCGTCGACGCGCAAGGCTGGCGTTTCGAGGTCGTCGACCTCGATGGCCGCCGTATCGACAAGCTGATCGCCACCCGGCTGCCCAGCGGCCATCGCGAAGTGGTGCGTTGACACTCTGCCGTCAAAGCGAATAGCGCCCTCAGACCGCGGCTTCGATCGGTTCGGCAAGCTTCGGATTGGAGCGCGAGGCGATCAGGCAACTGGCCACGATCAGGGCCGCTCCAGCCAGCGTGGTCCAGGTCGCCGCCTCGTCGAAGAACAGCCAGCCAAACACGATCGCCCAGATGAAGGCAGAATACTCCGTTGGGATTAGATATTGCGCTTCGGCCCGCGCGTAGGACCAGCTCATCAGGAACTGGCCGGAGAGCGACAGCGCCGTCACTCCGGCCAGTGGAAGCCAGAGATTGCCCGGCAGGGCAACCGCGAGCCAGGGAGCGGCGGGGAGAAGGACGGCGACAACGCACAGGTTCTGGAACAGCATGATCTCGACTGGTTTGGCCACCAGCGCCTGCCGCCGCGAGAGGATCAGATTGTAGGCGTAGAACACCGTCGATGCGAGCACCGCCACCGTGCCAAGCAGGGCATCCCCGGTATAGTTCCCTTGCCCGAACTGTCCGGCCATGATGATGACGACGCCGGCGATGCCCGCCAGCGACGCCCAGATCGCCTGGCGCTGTATGCGTTCGCCCAAAAGCAGCGCCGCCAGCAGGAGAGCGAACAGCGGCGCGACGAAACTAAGCCCGATCCCATCCGCTAGCGGCAATCTGGCAAGGCCCCAGAAGAACGACAGCAGAACGATGCCCACGACCACGGCGCGCAGCGCGTGTAGCCGCAGCACGGAAGGCGTGGGAAGGGAACGCGGCCCCGCCGCCCAGGCCGTGCCCGCGACCACGCTCGCAAGCATGCTTCGCCACAGCACCGTGTTGTAGACACCGACGGCGATGACCAGGATCTTCATTGCCGCATCCATGGCGGACAGAAGGAAGATCGCAAGTGCACAGACCAGCACCGGGGTCATGGGGGAAACGACGCCTGACGGGCTGGGTAACTTCACGGGGCATGCTCATGTGATGGATCGCAGCCGGATATATCAGGGGAGGACGGCCAGGCCAGATGGCAGGGCCGTGCATATGGCGGTCCAACCGATCTTCGCAGCCCCTCGATTTGAATTCGGTGCGTCGGCAGCGCCTTTCGCTATCGGCCCCAGCCTGCCCTCACCCATGATTGATCCGCTGGAAGAATGGCAAAAGCAGGCAAAGCCTCTATATCGATTGTCATGGATGCATCGAACGAACACGCGCTAAACGACGAGCTTCTCCAAGATATCCAGCGCCTGTCCTTCGAGTATTTTCTCAACGAGGCCAACCCTGCCAACGGCCTGGTCGCCGACCGCAACACGCAGGCGTCGCCTGCCAGCATAGCCGCCGTCGGGCTCGCTTTGTCGTCCTATCCCGTCGGTGTCGAGCGCGGTTTCATGACGCGCGATGCCGCAATCGAGCGGACGCTCGCGACGCTTCGCTTCTTCTGGAACGCCCCGCACGGGCCGGAGCCCGATGCCACCGGCTACAGGGGTTTCTACTATCATTTCCTCGACATGAAGACCGGCCGCCGCGTCTGGAATTGCGAACTGTCCACGATCGATACCGCCCTTTTGCTTGCCGGTGTTCTGGCCGCCGGCGCTTATTTCGACGAGGACGATGAGCTCGAACTGGAAATCCGCCAGCTTGCCGATGCGCTCTACCGCCGTGCCGACTGGCGCTGGGCGCAGAACGGCGGCGCCACCGTCACCCATGGCTGGCGGCCTGGAAAAGGCTTTCTCCGCTACCGCTGGGAAGGATTTGACGAGGCGCTGATCCTGTACGTCCTGGGTCTCGGTTCGCCGACCCACTCGCTGCCGCCCGAGAGCTACGCGGCCTGGCTGTCCACTTACAAATGGAAGACCATCTACGGCCGCGAGATGGTCTATGCCGGCCCGCTTTTCATCCACCAGTTCTCGCATATCTGGATCGATTTTCGCGACATCGGCGATGCCTTCATGCGCGATCACGACCGGGACTATTTCGAAAACAGCCGCCAGGCGACGTATCTGCAGCGCGATTACGCAATCCGCAATCCGAGGGGGTTCGCGGGCTATGGCGAGAATTGCTGGGGCGTCACCGCCAGCGACGGCCCAGGTCCGATCGCGCGGCGGGCCGATGGACGCCGCTTCTTCGGTTATCTCGCCCGCGGCGCACCGTTTGGCCCCGATGACGGCACGCTGTCGCCATGGGCGGCAATCGCCTCCTTGCCTTTTGCGCCGGAAATCGTGCTGCCGGCGCTGCGCCATTTCCACGAGATGGACCTGCGCGACGGCAACCCTTACGGCTTCACCGCGAGCTTCAACCCGACGATCGCTGCCGACGACGGCCGCGCCTGCGGTTGGGTATCGCCGGACCATGTCGGCATCAACCAGGGGCCGATCGCCCTGATGATCGAGAACTACCGGTCCGACTTCCTGTGGCGATTGATGCGCCGCGTGCCGGCCATCACCACAGGACTGCGCCGGGCCGGGTTTTCCGGCGGTTGGCTGTGACAGGCGGCGATCCTTCGCGCGGGATCGTCAAGGCATCAGCGCGAGTTTGCCGGTCCGACTCCACCATCCGGCCAAGGGAGCCGAGAGCGCCTCTTCACGCGAATGAAAAAGGGCGGCGCAAACGCCGCCCTTTGGAAAAATCATCGATCCTTGGGAGGATAAGGCTCAGGCCGCCTGGGCTTCGCCGGCAATCGCGTCGGCCTGACGCGCTGCCTTGAGCACGCGGGCCCACCAGGCAACGTCGTTGACCAGCGCCGTGGCAGCCTGGTTCAGATGCTCGATCTCCTCGAGCTTCTTCTCGCCCTGGCGCACCGCCAGGAAATCGCTCCAGGCAATGTGAACGGCGGATTTGACCGGCGCCATCTGCAATTCGACCGCGGCAAGACGCAAATGTTCGACAGCGCGCGAGCCGCCGACGCTGCCATAGCCGACGAAACCGGCCGGCTTCTTGTTCCATTCATTGGCGGCGTAATCGATGGCGTTCTTCAGCACGGCCGTCGGGCCATGATTGTATTCGGCGGCGGTGAAGATGAAGCCGTCGAATTCGGCGACCTTCTTTTGCCAGCGCTGGGCAACTTCGTTCTGCGACGGCGCCCAGGCGGACGAGGCGACCTCGTCGAAGAAGGGCAGCGGCCAGTCGCGCAGGTCGACGGTCTCGACGTCGATGTCGGCATGAGATTTCGCGATCTTGGCGATCCACTGGGCGGGCACATCGGCGAAACGCGCGGCGCGTGTCGAACCGACGACGATGGCGATTTTGGGCTTGGACATGGGGCTCTCCATATATGCAAAAGCTGGTATCGTTTGGATACCGGCGCTATATGAGATACTGACAAATGGCAGCGCAAGGAGGCACCGTTATGTTACTGAGGCACCCGCACAACACCGAAGACTGCCGCGCCGTCTCGGAAATCCTGCAGCGCGTCGGCGACAAATGGACCGTTCTGGTCGTCGGCAAGCTGGGCGGCGGACCGCTGCGTTTCAATGAGTTGCGCGCCGCTGTCGGCGGCATTTCGCAGAAGATGCTGACCACCACCTTGCGCGGTCTTGAGCGCGACGGCTTCGTCACCCGAACCGTGTTCCCGACCATCCCGCCACGCGTCGACTATGAGCTGACGGAGCTCGGCCATGAGCTGCTGGTGCCGGTCGGCGCGCTCGGCGAATGGGCGCGGAAGAACACCTCGCGGGTCCAGGCGGCGCGTGAAAGATTCGATGGCGTGCACGCCTGAAAACCGTTGTCCAGCAATAGTTTACGGATTTTGCCGTCGACGACGCGTACCCGGGTTTAACTGGATCCGCCCTTGCATCGTTGGTCACGCCATCGCGACATAGCTGCAGCGTTTCGTTCGCTGGCGCATCATCATTTTGAGGCTGACGAGGTCTTCCGCTGACGGGCCCTCAGGCCTTTGACGCAGGGTTGCTGCAACACACTGCGCCGCACGTCTCTACCCTTGCAGACCGCTGGGCAGTCCGCTCGTTGCCAACGGTCCGGTCGTGCGTGCAGGCAACGCCTGGAAGCTCTTTCCTGATCTCGGTATAAGCGGTCGTGCCAAGCAGGCAGATCACCGCGACGAGGGCCGCCACGAGCCAGCCGTTCAGCATGTGTTGACGCATTGTCTTCCCTCCGCCGCCCGCAGAATCGGATGTGAAGGCAACCATTGGATGTCGCGCAGCGCATCGCCCGCGCGGGGGATGTTACATAAGCGCAAGCTTGGCAGAATCGACGATGTCAACTTTCGGTTGGAATCGGCTTCGGCTTGCCGTCGCTATCCAGCGCCACCATGACGAAATCGGCGTGGGTGACCTTCTCCATCAGGTCGGAGAGGTAGCGTTGCGCCCAGGCCTCGACCTTGAGCGTCATGGAGGTGCGGCCGACGCGCTCGACATGGGTGTAGATGCACAGCGTGTCGCCGATCTTCATCGCCTTGGCGAAGGACATTTCCTTGACAGCCGCCGTCACCACGCGACCCTTGGCCCGCTCGGCCGCACGGATGCCGCAGGCAAGATCCATCTGCGCCATCACCCAACCGCCAAAGATGTCGCCGGCCGCATTTGCATCGGCCGGCATGGCGAGCGTACGCAAGGTCAGATCGCCGATCGGCCGTCCGTCCGCGTAATGCACCATCTGCCGGATCCCCTGAAACGATTGCCCTCGATCCCCTAGCGTCATGGACCCAAGAGGTCAACGCGACGGGCGAGGCTCCCGGCGCAATGTCGGTTCCATGGCAGCTTTTCCGGCCAGGCGTCTCACGGTCGCATTTTTCACAACGCATGCCGGAAGGCACCGCGACTTCGGAAGCCTGCCGCGGATAGGCTGCAGCCAGTTTTGCGGAGCCGCCAACACCAATCATGCAGACCTATGACTTCATCATCGTCGGCTCCGGCTCAGCCGGCTCGGTTCTCGCCGACAGGCTGTCGGCTTCCGGCCGTTACTCCGTGCTGGTGCTGGAAGCCGGCGGCAGCGACCGCCGCTTCTATGTCCAGATGCCGCTTGGCTACGGCAAGACTTTCTTCGACCCCGCGGTCAACTGGAACTACAAGCCCGAGCCGGACCCCGGCCTTGCCGGCAATGTCGACCATTGGCCGCGCGGCAAGCTGCTTGGCGGCTCAAGCTCGATCAACGCCATGGTCTGGATCCGAGGCGCGCGCGAGGATTTTGATGACTGGCGCGATGCCGGCAATCCCGGTTGGGGTTATGACGATCTGTTGCCGGGCTTCAAGGCGGTTGAGGACAATGAGGCCGGCGCCGATAGATGGCGCGGCACCGGCGGGCCGCTGCATATCACCGACACGACGAACGCCGTCCATCCGCTGACCAGGCGCTACCTCGCCGCCGGCCAGCAAGCCGGGCTGCCGCTCAACCCCGACTTCAACGGTGCCGCCCAGGAAGGCGTCGGCACCTACCAGATCTCCACCAAAAACGGCCGCCGCATGTCGGCCGTGCGCGCCTTCCTGCGCCCCGCGATGAAGCGCAAAAACGTCCGCGTCGAGACGAATGCGCTGGCGAGCAGGATCCTGTTCGAGGGCAAGCGAGCCGTCGGCATCGAATATCTGCAGAACGGCGAGACCAAGACGGCGCGGGCCGGCCGCGAAGTCATCCTGTCCGCCGGCTCGATCAACTCGCCGCAGCTCTTGCAACTGTCCGGCGTCGGCCCCTCGTCACTGCTCAAGGGGCTTGGCATCCCGGTCGTCCACGCCAACGAAAATGTCGGCGCGCATCTGCAGGACCATGTCGGCATCAACTATACCTTCAAGGGAAACGTGCCGACGCTCAACCAAATCCTGCGGCCCTGGTGGGGCAAGCTGCTGGTCGGCATGCAGTACATCCTCACCCGCTCCGGCCCGCTGTCGCTGTCGATGAACCATGGCGGCGGCTTCTTCCGAACCGACCCGGCGTTTTCGCGCCCCAACATGCAGCTTTATTTCCAGGCTTTCTCGACCGTCATTCCGAAGAGCGGCGAGCGGCCGATCCTGACGCCAGATCCGTGGCCGGGCTTTTCCATCGGCCTCTCCAACTGCCGCCCGTCCAGCCGCGGCGAGATCATGATCCGCTCCAGCAATCCGCTGGACTATCCCAGGATCGTCGCCAACGCCTATTCCACCAACGCCGATGTCGACGAGATGCTGGCGGCGGTGAAATTCGTGCGCAAGATAGCCTCGATGCCCGCCATGGCCGAGATCATCACTGAGGAGGTTTTGCCAGGCCCATCGATCCAATCGGATGCCGACCTGATCCAGGATTTCAGGAAGCGCTCAGGCACCGTCTATCACCCGGTCTCGACCTGCCGCATGGGGCCGGACGCCGGGGCCGCCGTCGTCGACCCGCGCCTGAAAGTGCACGGGCTCGAAGGTCTGCGTGTCATCGACGCCTCGATCTTTCCCGCCAACATCACCGGCAACACCAACGCCGCCTCGGTCATGACCGGATGGAAGGGCGCCGAACTGGTTCTGGAGGACCAAAAATGAAGATCACCGACGTCAAGACCTGGGTAGTCGGCAACCCGCCGCCCGGCATCGGCGGCAAGTATTTCATCTTCGTCAAGCTGACCACCGATGGCGGCGTCGTCGGTTACGGCGAGGCCTACAACGCCACCTTCTCGGCTCACATAACAGCGAAGCTGGTCGAGGACATGGCCGAGCGTTACCTGATCGGCCACGATCCGCATGACATCGAGACCTTCTTCCGCCGCGCCTATTCCTCAGGATTTACCCAGCGCCCCGACGTTACCGGCATGGGCTGTTTCTCGGCGCTGGAAATGGCCTGCTGGGACATTGTCGGCAAGGAAGCCGACAAGCCGGTCTACAAACTGCTCGGCGGCCAGGTGCACGAGACGCTGCGCTCCTACACCTATCTCTACCCGCACACCGGCAGCGTCCATTCGGAGGACGCGCCGGACGGCAGGAACGTCTATAACGACCCTGAACTGGCGGCGGCCTGCGCGCTCGAATATGTCGAGCAGGGGTTCAACGCCGTCAAGCTTGACCCGGCCGGTCCTTACACCGCCTTCGACGGCCACCAGCCGCGCCTGATCGACATCGATGTCTCCACCCGCATGGTCAAGGCGATCCGCGAAGCCGTCGGCACCCGCGCCGATATTCTGTTCGGCACGCATGGCCAGTTCACCGCGTCGGGTGCGCTGCGGATGGCACGCGCGATCGAGCCCTACGATCCCTTGTGGTTCGAAGAGCCGGTGCCGCCCGACATGCCCGAAGTGATGGCTCAGGTGGCGCGAGGCACGTCGATCCCGATCGCCACCGGCGAGCGGCTAACGACCAAGTTCGAATTCGCCCGAATCATCGAGAACCGCGCCGCCACCATCCTGCAACCGGACCTTGGCCGTTCCGGCGGCATTCTCGAAACCAAGAAGATCGCCGCCATGGCCGAGGCATACCACATCCAGATCGCGCCGCACTGCTATTGCGGGCCGATCGTCGGCGCCGCCAACATCCAGCTGGCGGTGACGCTGCCCAATTTCCTCATCCTGGAATCGCTGAAGCAGTGGGACGGTTTCCACGCCACGCTCTTGAAGAAGAAGATCGAGTGGCAGGACGGCAATGTCATTCCGTCGAAGGAGCCCGGCCTCGGCGTCGAGCTCAACGAGGCGGTCTGCGAGGCGCATCCCTACACCGGCAAGGACCTGCATTTGCAGATGATGCAAATGCCGCTGATGCCGTGAGCGAACGTTACGCCTTCATCGGCCTTGGCCATCTCGGCGGCAACCTCGCCGCCAGCCTGTTGCGCAACGGTTTTGTCGTCATCGTCTTCGACCGCGACCCCGCCGCCGTCGAGCGCCTGGTTGCGCTCGGCGCCATCGCAGCGAACAGCCCGGCTGAAGCGGCAGCGCTAGCCGGCAACGCCATCACATGCCTGCCCTCGCCCGAGGTCAGTGAAGCGGTGCTGGCTGGTCCCGGTGGACTGCTGGAAGGATTGCCCAAGGGCGGCACATGGATCGAGATGTCGACGAATGGCCGCGACGAGATTCTGCGCCTCGCCGCCCTCGCCTCGGCCAAGGGCGTCGAAACGCTTGAGTGCCCGGTCACCGGCGGCGTGCATCTGGCCGCGGTCGGAAAGATCACCGCGCTTGTCGGCGGCGATGCTGCGCTTTACGAGCGCCATCGTCCGGCCATCGAAGCGATGTGCGCAAAGTCGTTCCTGATGGGTCCGGTCGGCTCGGCGGCGGTGATCAAGGTCATCACCAACATGCTGGCCTTCATCCATCTCGTCGCCGCCGGCGAGGCGCTGATGTTGGCCAAGCAAGGCGGCCTCGACCTCGCGCAATCCTACCACGCCATCGTCGCCTCCTCCGGCAACAGCTTCGTCCATGAGACCGAAAGCCAGCTCATCCTCAACGGCTCCTACGACATTGGCTTCACCATGGACCTGGCACTGAAGGACCTCGGCTTTGCGCTTGCGATGGGCAGGGAGTTCAGACTGCCACTCCAACTGGCGCCGCTTGTGAGTGAGATTTTCCTGATGGGCAAACAGGAATATGGCGGCGGCGCCTGGTCGACCCAGATCATCAAACTGCTCGAGGATGCCGTCGACATGGATCTGCGCGCGCCCGGTTTCCCAGCCAAGCTGGAAAGCTAAGCCGGGTAAATATGTCCTGCGATTTCAGGCCCTTGGCCGGTTCGCCGGAATCGCCGCTCAAACCACCTGAATCAATCCCTCAACGCCTTGATTCAATATCTCAGCGTCAGCGCTCCGGGCAGGATCTCAAACGTCGCGGGTATACGCCCCGGCGACTCGCCATCTATGTCGACCAGCGCGCCGTTCTTCTCGACATCGCCGCTAGGTTCGACCACCACTTTCCGGCCACGCAATATGGTGATGGCCGGATGGTTGCGGTGCCGGCCGCCATAGAGCAGCCGAATATCCCAGATCAGCTTCAGCTTGCCGGCCGCGCGCAGGATGACGATGTCGAACTGGCCGTCGGCGAGTTCGGCGTCCGGGGCGATCATCATGCCGCCGCCGAAGAACTTTCCGTTGGCAACCGCCACCAGCGCCATGCGCGCCTCGACCGGGGTGCCATCGTCGACGGTGATCCTGACGTCCTGGAAGCGGTAGCGGATGAACTCGACCACGGTGCGCCAGAAAAACAGCGCCTTGGCCGACATCCTGCCCTTGCGCTTGTCGGCATTGACCGCACGGTCCGTGGCGCCGGACAGGCCGAGGCTGGCGATATTGATGAAGTGCCGGCTGGCCAGCGCGCCATGGTCGTCGATGTAGCAGATGCGCCCGGCATCGACCTTGCGCGCCTTGGCTTCGGCGATCCGCTTCAACGCCGCATCCACCTCTTTCGGCAGGCCAAGTCCGCGCGCGAAATCGATGCCGGTGCCGCAAGGCAGCAAGGCAAGTTCGGTTGTCCGGCCGCTCTCATCGAATGCCTGCAGCAATCCGTCGGCCACCTCGCTGGCGGTGCCGTCGCCGCCGGCCGCGATCACCAGCCCGAAGCCGCTTGCCGCGAGGTCGAGCGCCAGCCTTTCGGCGTCGCCCTCGGCCTGCGTCTCGCGCAGCTCGAATTCGCCGAAATGCTTTTTCAGCGATGCGGCGACCTCCGGCCAATGCCGTTTCAGCCGGCCGCCGCCGGCAATCGGATTGAGCACCACCCCGACTTTCAATGCGCACCCTCCCCGCACCGAGCCGATAGGCTCGATGCTTTGCCTGCATTGAAGCCCGCGCCAGCCGGCGGAGCAAGGGGCACAGCCGATCAGGCGCCAAAAAGCCGGCGGGCTGTCTAATGCAGCTGGAGTCGAAATTCCGAGCTTTGTGGCAAACGATCCCCGATAATCCCGTTATCCACAGGCTCACGCCCATTCCCCAAAACCCTTACCCGGCGTAAGTTTAACCATCTCAGGCGGCTACCGATCGCCACGCCGAAAGGCAAAGCGAAAAGGCGGATTTCCTGAGGCCCGTACGGCCCGAAGCGAGAGCAGGCTTGCTTGTTCGAGGGACGGATGCCGAGACCTACGGGGCCGCGGAAAGCGTGCGAACGCCAACGGCGGACCGATGCTGCCATGAAGGACGGCGAAAACCTTCGATGGCGCGCCGAACGAAGCTCGCAAGGGTGGAGAACGGCGTGGTCTGGAACGGGCACTGCCCTCGGGCGGTGACTGGCAGGACCGTCAAAATCAAGGCCGGCATGGCGCGACGACTTTGCGGAAGTTGCTGCCGCGACCGTGTCCTGATCTGACAGGGAGGCGCTGGGAGAAATCCCGGCGCCGACTGTCTTTTGGGCCAAGGTCCGGTCGGCGAAGCGACGCGTGAAGAAGCCGATACTTTGCTGGAACGCGATTTCGGCGCTGACGGAACCACTTCATCACCAGGCGCGGTCAGCAATTCACCGACATGATCCCGCGCCTGATCGACAGAGGCGTGTCCTTCGTCGAGATCGGTGGCAACGACGCGATCATGCTCACCGTGTTTCGGCGGCGGACTTCGCTCCGCCCAAAGGCTCCCGCACGCCGTTCAGCCAACCGGTTCCGATCGATCCGGCCACCCGTCGCACCGGCTGATCGTCGCCGTGCGCAAGACTGCACATCGTGCTGTCGGCGCTGTTCGAAGCAGGCGCCAGGCTGGAACACCTCTCCGACTGAAGACGCGCCCTGCACCGCGGCCTGCCCGGCGGGCCAAGCTACTTCTTCGGGCCGATGCCCGGGATCAAATTGAGGCCAGCGTTTATATATTCCGGCCGTATGGCGCCGCTGATGAGCGTGAAGGTGGCGAGCATGATGCTGGCCAGCGCACCGTCATGCCATGGCCTGAGGGCCAGCGCGTTGACGGCATAGGCCCAGAATGGGAAGGCGAGCATCGACATGACGATGTTGGCTCCCGGAGCCTCCGCATTGTCGGCTGAATCGCTGACCGATTTCAGATACACCGGCGTCATCGCCAGCGCGACGATCAACATGATCCATGAAATGGTCCAGACGCTGATACCGGCCATTTCAATCTTATAGATGGCTGCCTGCACCTTACCCGGAATGTCCCCCGGATTGCCTTTGGTCTCTTCCGCCACCGCATCGGTCAACGCCTTGGCAACCGGCTGCTCAGTGGCATTGACCAGGATGGAGTTGACGAAGATGAAAAATGCCACGACTTCGGCAGGCACGTACTTCGCAACCCGGTCGAGATAGCCGTCGCCGCCTTTCGATCCTTGATCTTCTTGCTTGTCATCGTCGACGCCGAGCGGAGCATCGCCTGGAATGCCCTCGAGCGTTGAATCCCTTTTCGGCACAGGCTCAGCGGACCGGACAATTCTTCCCATGACAAACCCCTCCTATATTGTTGTATCGCCCCGTGAGTATCGTAGTAGAAAACCGGGCCAAGAAACAGTTGTCGCGGCCATAGCCGACAAGATTTATTCAGGCTTCTTCCTGCAAATGCATCACGCCCCCGCCCTATCTGCTACCGGGTGTCTAGAAATCCACCTATAGTGAGCCGTACCCGAAAAACGCATCCCCCGGCTCATCGCGTGATCGCGGCCAAAATCCCGCCTTGTTCGCGCGCGATGGAAGGACTGGCTGCCGGGGGGCAATCCGAAGGACAAGACCGTGCTCAAGACCGCCCTTGTCGCCATGACCATTGTCGGCTGTGACTGCGACGCCAAGCTTTGCGAATATATCGGCGAGACGCCGGCGAAGTGGGCGACTATCGCCGACTGCGAAGCGGCGATGAAAAGCCAGATGCTGCACCAGAAGAACTTCGACTATCCGCTGGTCTCTGGCATCTGCCGCAGCAAGGGGTCGGCGTCTTCTTCGCAACTGGCGGCGGCCGCATCCCGCCCGGAACTGAAGCCGGCCAGCCGGAATGTCCAAACCCCGTTGCCGCCGGAACTGAGCCATCGGCCGAGCGTTCCCGTCGGCTCCCCGACGACGGCCATGGAGGCAGCAGCGGTACGGCCCGTCGCCTACGAGCAAGTGGTCGATGGCGGAACAGGCGTGCTCTACCGCACCAGGAACGGCTACGCCGTGGTCAAGACAGATCTCGGCCGCGTCGCGTCGACAACGGTCGGCATGGCCAAGCGGTCCGCGAACTGGCTGGCAGGGCTGGTGCCGAGCGGGTTGTGAGCGGGCTGCCGCCGGACCATACCACGCTGTCGCACTGCCGTTGAAAACTCCAGATAAATGCATGATGGTGTCAGGCATCGACACGCAGGAGCGCCATTTCATGAAGCATGCAGTTCGAACCATGCTGTCCCTGATGCTGGCGTTGGGGCCGGTTCCGGCCGGTGCGCAGGATTCCGGCCAGGGCGGCGACAAGGTTGTAGGCGTCGCCAGGGACGATCCGGACATGGCGGCGGCCATTGCGCAGGCGCGCGCCAGCCTCGATGAATTCCTGTCCTTGTCGGATGCGCCGCCAGCCGGGACAACCAGCTACAAGTTGAAAGTCGAGGTCAGGGACGGAGACGCCTCGGAGCATTTCTGGATCATCCCCTTCCACAAGACCGCGACCGGATTTGCAGGAACATTGGCCAATGAACCGCAAGCGGTGCACAATGTCGTGGCCGGCCAGGAACTCGAATTCAAGCGGGACGATATTTCCGACTGGGGCTACACCAGAAACGGTCGCCAGGTCGGGAGCTTCACCGTCTGCGTGATGTTCAAGACGATGGCGCAAGAAGACGTCGAATATTACCGCCAGAACTACGGCTTCGCCTGCTGACGCGCGGCAGCCTGGCTAATGCATGCGCCCAAACAGGACCGCCGTTTTGGGGCAACGAATGCATGAAAACAAGACCTGAAGCGCGTCGCATGAATTCGTTTCGACGCGCGGCGCTTTAGGCCTCGCCATCCGTCGCGCCGGTCTTGCGCACCAGCGCCGCGGTCGCCAGGATCGCGCCCATATCGGCGATCATCGGCGCGATGTGCTTGGTGTAATCGAGCGGCACGGAAATGGCGGGCAGTTCGAAGAAATTCTTCGGCTGCGGCAAGAGCAGGAAACCATCGCTGCCATTAAGCGCCACCCGCGCCGGATCATCGCGCCATGTCTCGTGCAGCCATTTCAGCGCCTGCGCCAGCCGGCCGCTCACCAACGGCTGGGCGGCGGCGACATTGTCGGTGCGAAATTCGTAGTCGCCGTCGAGCAGCGGATCGCCGCTGGACAGTTCCTGCATCTTGCCGGCGAAGATGCCGCGGAAGAAACCGACCACCGCGTTGCTGCGGCGCGTCGCGACCAATATGCCGGGGAACGGCGCGATCGTCTCGAACGCAACGATGACGCCCTTGAAGACCGTAGACGAGCCCTTGCCCGAACCTTGGCGCAACTCCGCCTCGTAGAGCTCGAACGGAAAATCCTCGTAGCGGCCTGACACGATGTCGTCGAAGCTCTGCCGGTTGAAGGCGCCGACCACGGCGCGCGGCAGCCGGTCGAAGGAATTTGGCGTCACGCTGTGCTGATAGCGCACATCCCTGATGAAGCCGAAGATGATCGGCAGCAGCGTGTCACGGAACGATTGCTGCAGCCGCGTCGCCGGCCTGATCGCCAGGAAGTACAGCAGCAGCGCCGCGAAGAAACCGCCGGCATAGAGGAACACATGCGGCGTCGAGAACCATTGCTCGTTCACGTCGGCGACCTTGTTGAACAGCCAGGCCACCAGCACGACAAAAACCAGCAGCAGCCCCAGAAACACCGGCACCCGCCAGCGCACCTGGCGGCAGGCCGAAGCCCGTCCAGCCTCATAGATCTCGATATTCTTCCTGATGCCGGCGACCACCGCTTCATCAGGCATGAACTCAGCTGCTTCCATCGCCCCCTCGCAAAGTCCTATTATACCTATGATAACGGGAAAGTTGTCAGTCGCCAAAGATCGCCTTCAGCCTGGCCTCGACCTTGCCCTTCATCCGGCCAGTCAGCGCCTCGACCGGAACCAGCCGCTCATGCCCGCCTGCGCGCAGCCGCATGAAGGGATGCATCCGGTAGCCGGCGATCGCACCGCGCTTGCCGAGATCGGCGCTGACATCGACGACGAAAATGCCGGCGATGCGGCCGGGCCAGGGCTGCCGCGCCAGCGCCGTGCCGAGGAAGTCGCCAAGCCCGTAAGCCACGAGCGTCTTGCCGACCCATTGCACCGGCTGCACGACATGGGCGTGGTGCCCGGCAATCAGCCCCACGCCGTGACCGGCCAGCAACCTCGCCAGCGTTTGCGTTTGCGGCTGCGGAAAATGCCGGAACTCCCAGTCCCAGTGCGGCACCGCACAGGTGAGATCGATGTTCTTGTCGGCCGCGCCTCTCGGCCATGCCGCCGGATCGCTCTGCATCGAGACGAGCTCGGTGAATGGCCCGGCGTCGCCATTGCGCCACAGTGTGAAGGCGGCAAAGCCGATCGTCAGCGGCCCGGCCTTGACCTGCTCGACCGGTCCTTCTTTCGCGGTGCCGATGGTGCGGATGCCAAGCCGCTTCAGCGCCGCAGCCGTCTCGTCGAAACCGGCGACGCCCTGGTCGAGCACATGGTTGTTGGCCAGCGACAGCACGAGCCTTTCGCGCGCGATGCCTACGGCGGCAAGCGCCGCGGCAAGAAACCGCTCGCTCATCGCATGGTGAGTGCCAAGCCGCGTGCCAAACGCCACGCTCGGCCGCTCGACGACCGGACTTTCGCAATTGCCGATCACCAGATCGGCTGAGCCCAAGAGCTTTGCGATCGCCGGATCGCACTCCGGCGCACGATGGTTGGCCACCGCCGAAATATCGCCGACAAAGGCCAGCCGCACCTTCCGCCCTGGCGGTGGATCGATGAGTGTCGTCGCCGCGATCGGCGCAAAATCCCTGACATCGCCGCCAAGCGACGGCTTCAGGAAGCGCGGCAGCCATGACAGTTTGTAGGAAAGCGGATAGTTCGACACGCGACGCCCAATCGTTTGCCCAATCGGTTAGCTTGTGTAGACGGTCTGCCCGGGGAGTGTCGACCGTCAGTCCTTGAAACACTGCCGCCGGCAGACACGGCGCCAAATGCGTGTAATGTCTGCGCATCGCATAGTGGAGGGATGAGATGACACGTTTTGCAGGCCTGCTGGCGTCCGCCTTCCTCCTGTTGATGCCGCTATCTTCGGCCCGCGCCGCCGCGCCCGAAGCAGCGACCGCTTTGTTCGAGGCCAAAACGGTGACCGAGCGCAACCGTGCGCTCACAACGCTTGAGTCTGCAGCGAAAGGCGATCCGGCGTCAGCCTATGCCGCCGGCGCCGGCGAATTCTTCACCGCGCTGGAAATCCTCGCCGGCGGTCTGCACCGCCACGGGTTCGAAAGCCCGCAATCCTTCATGCTGCCGCTGATGCGGCTGCCGATTCCGGACAATCCCAATCCCGAACCGCTGACCTATGAGCAGTTCCGCGCCATTCTGGTCGCCTTCCGCGACCGGCTGGAGACATCCGCGGCCACTCTGGGCTCGGTACCCGCCGATGCCGATATCGGCATGGTCGTCGACCTCACCCATGCCGGCATCGATCTCAACGAAGACGGTGCCATCGCGCCGGATGAAAGCATGGCCGCGATCATGGCCTCGCTGTCGCGCGGCGGTATCTCGTCGGACGGCGCCGCTCCCTCGCTCACATTCCGCTTCGACCGGGCCGACGGTTTCTGGCTGCAGGGCTATGCCGAATTCCTGATGGCGCAGGCCGATTTCTGGCTGGCGCATGATTTCAGGACCATGTTCGACGGCTCGTTCCACATGCTGTTCCCGCACGCCAAACTGCCGCTGCAGGACGTTCTGGTGCCTCCCGCCGGGGACATGGGCAGCAGCATCTTCTCATCGGAATGGCGCATCGCGGATTTCATCTCCATGGTTCACCTCGTCAACTGGCCGGTGGTCGAGCCCGAGCGACGTCAAGCGGCGCGCCGCCATCTGCTCGAAATGATCCGGCTGTCGCGCCAGGACTGGAAGGCGATCCGCGCCGAGACCGACAATGACCGCGAATGGCTGCCGGGACCGCAGCAGAAGGGCGAGAACCCGCTCACCGGGCTCGAAGTCGGCGAGGAGCAGGTCGAGGCCTGGCTCGCCACTCTGACCATGGCCGAAGACCTTTTGGAAGGCCGCAAGCTGCTGCCGCATTTCCGCATCACGGCCAGCACCGGCCAGGGCATCAACATGAAGCGTTTCTTCGAGGAACCGAAGCCTTTCGACCTCGTGCTGTCGATTACCGGCCCGGCCATCGCGCCCTACCTCGAGAGCGGTGAGATCGTGACCAGCGGCGAGTTCGACCAGATCCAGCGTCAGTTCGGTGGCGGTGGGTTTTTGACCTTCGCGCTGTGGTTCAATTGAGCAGGTGGCCCGGCTTTGCGTGACACAGCTCCTGACACCCTTGTGTCAGGAGCTTCGACCCGCTTAGTGTCCCTTGCCACTGCACTCTTTCCATTTTGGCGGACTCTGCCCATATTTGGGGCATGGCCAAACTTCCCGAGAAAAAGACACCGTCTCCGGCGGGTGACAACAGCGCTTCGCTGCCCAAGCGGCGCAGCCCGTTGACCGATTTCCTCGATGCTTCGGAGCCCTTGCACAAGGGTGGCTTCGCCGAGGCGCCGCAGGCTGACTTCACCGGCACGCCGCTGAGCGGCTCGATTGCCGACTGGGCCGAGCAGATCGAGCAGGAGGCCGAGAAGGAAGGCCGTCTCACCGGTAAGGGCGATGGCAAATCACCAAGGTCCGCGAAGAAGATCCCGGAGCGGTCCGCTGCGCCCGGCCGCAGTTCGCGCGGGACCTCGATGGGTGGCGCGGCAACGGCGCGCGAGCGCACCGCCGCCGGCCTCAACCCGGTCGCCGGTCTCGACATCTCGCTGGAAGACGCCGAGACGATGGCCTCGGGCAGCGTCACCGCGACGGTCGCGGCGCTGTCGGCGCTGATCGAATCCGGCAACCCGCTGCACAAGGACGGCGTGCTGTGGACGCCGCACCGCCCTGCCCGCCCGGAAAAATCCGAAGGCGGCATCGCTATCAAGATGGTGTCGGATTTCGAGCCGGCCGGCGACCAGCCGACCGCCATCAAGGATCTTGTCGAGGGCGTCGATAACAATGACCGCACCCAGGTACTGCTCGGCGTCACCGGCTCCGGCAAAACCTTCACCATGGCCAAGGTGATCGAGCAGACGCAGCGCCCTGCCTTGATCCTGGCGCCCAACAAAACGCTGGCCGCGCAGCTCTATTCCGAGTTCAAGAAATTCTTCCCAGACAATGCGGTGGAGTATTTCGTCTCCTATTACGACTACTACCAACCGGAAGCCTACGTTCCGCGCACCGACACTTTCATCGAGAAGGAATCCTCGATCAACGAGCAGATCGACCGCATGCGCCATTCGGCGACGCGTTCGCTGCTCGAGCGCGACGACGTCATCATCGTCGCCTCGGTGTCCTGCATCTACGGTATCGGCTCGGTCGAGACCTACACGGCGATGACCTTCCAGATGCAGATCGGCGACCGGCTCGACCAGCGGGCTCTGCTCGCGGATCTCGTCGCCCAGCAGTACAAGCGCCAGGACATCAATTTCGTGCGCGGCTCGTTCCGCGTGCGCGGCGACACGATCGAAATCTTCCCGGCTCACCTTGAAGACCGCGCCTGGCGCATCTCGATGTTCGGCGACGAGATCGAGGCGATCACCGAATTCGATCCGCTCACAGGCCAGAAGACCGGCGAGCTGAAGAGCGTCAAGATCTACGCCAACTCGCACTATGTGACGCCGCGTCCAACGCTCAACCAGGCGATCAAGTCGATCAAGGAGGAGCTCAAGCACCGGCTGGTCGAGCTCGAGCGCGCCGGCCGCCTGCTGGAGGCACAGCGGCTCGAACAGCGCTGCCGCTTCGATCTTGAGATGCTGGAAGCCACCGGCTCCTGCGCCGGCATCGAGAACTATTCGCGCTATCTCACGGGACGCCAGCCGGGCGATCCGCCGCCGACTTTGTTCGAATATATCCCCGACAATGCGCTGGTCTTCATCGACGAAAGCCACGTCACCGTGCCGCAGATCGGCGGCATGTATCGTGGCGACTTTCGGCGCAAGGCGACGCTGGCGGAGTATGGTTTTCGCCTGCCCTCCTGCATGGACAACCGTCCGCTGCGCTTCGAGGAATGGGACGCCATGCGACCGCTCTCCGTCGCGGTTTCTGCGACACCCGGCGCCTGGGAGATGGAACAGGCCGGCGGCGTGTTCGCCGAGCAGGTCATCCGCCCGACCGGCCTGATCGATCCGCCGGTCGAAGTCCGCCCGGCGAAAAGCCAGGTCGACGATGTCGTCGGCGAAATCCGCGACACCACGGCCGCCGGCTACCGCACGCTGGTCACCGTTTTGACCAAGCGCATGGCCGAAGACCTGACCGAATATTTGCATGAGCAAGGCGTGCGCGTTCGCTACATGCACTCCGACATCGACACGCTGGAGCGCATCGAAATTCTGCGCGATCTCCGCCTCGGCGCTTTCGACGTGCTGGTCGGCATCAACCTGCTGCGCGAAGGCCTCGACATTCCTGAATGCGGTTTCGTCGCCATCCTCGACGCCGACAAGGAGGGCTTCCTGCGCTCCGAGACGTCGCTGATCCAGACCATCGGTCGCGCCGCCCGCAACGTCGACGGCAAGGTCATCCTCTATGCCGACCAGGTCACCGGCTCGATGGAGCGGGCGATGGCCGAGACCAACCGCCGCCGCGAAAAGCAGATGGAATGGAACGCGGCCAACGGCATCACCCCGGAATCGGTGAAGTCGCGCATCTCCGACATTCTGGACTCGGTCTACGAGAAGGACCATGTCCGCGCCGATATCTCGCAGTTCACCGACGGCGCCGGTGCGATGATGGGCAACAATCTCAAGGCTCATCTCGACGCCATGGAAAAGCAGATGCGCGACGCCGCCGCCAATCTCGACTTCGAGAAGGCCGCCCGCATCCGTGACGAGATCAAGCGGCTGCGCGAAATGGAACTGTCGATCGCGGAAGACCCGCTGGCCAAATATGCCGACATGGAAAGCCCGGTTTCGGGCCGCGAGAAGGGCAAGCACAACAAGGGCGTGGCCAAGCACCGTACGGCTGAGGAACAGGAGCGGTTCCGCAAGTTCGATGAGGCACGTGCCGCCGAAGAGGCGGCCAGGGCTGCCCGGTCCAACCTCTTCCGCAAGCCGGCGCTCGACGAAATGGGCGCCGACGGCGCCGTGCCGGTGAAGAAACCGCTGTTTGCCAAGCCGTCGATCGACGATATGGGGCCTGGTACCGACATGCCGACACCGTCAGGCGCGGTGTCGCGCTCGCTGTTCAAGAAACAGTCGGCGCAGGAAGCGCACGGCTCCGACTTCGGCATTCCGGGCGGCGCCACCAAGCCACTGTTCAAGAAGAATTCGCTCGACGAGATGACCGTGCGGCGCACGGAAAAGCCGGTCGAAGGGAAAGTGCCGGCCAAGCCCCAGCCAATCTCCCCCCGAGTGGGGGAGATGCCCGGCAGGGCAGAGGGGGGCGCGAAGGAACGCGACGATTCCCCAAAACCATTCGTTCGCCAGCGCGCCGGCATCGGCTCCTACGAAGACCCAGGCGACGCCCGCCGCGAAAAGCGCCGGCCGGGCAAGACGGGGCGGCCGGGGAAATAGCACCTCTTTCCTTCTCCCCTTGTGGGAGAAGGGAAGAGCGCTCCACCACCGCCGCATCCGTCGCCACTTGCCTCCACCCCCGCCTTTGGTGTAATCGCTCCACACACTCAAAGTTTTGTCTTGAAAGGAGGGCTGCGTGTCTATCGATCACCATCGTCAGCGTGGCCCGATTTCGGCCCTGCGAGTTCGCTTGCAGGGCTGACCAGGGACATCACGGGTTTTTTCCCGTTTCGATTTTTTGGTCTGCCCTTCGTGGTGCGCAAAGCTGAGCCTGACGGCCGGCAAGCACACCGTCAAAGTGCATCCGGAGTTGTCTCCGGCAAGACCAGAGAAATCGCAATGGCCCTGATCAGCCTCAAATCCCTCGGCGTCACCATGAGTGCGCCGCTGTTTTCCAATCTCGACCTCACCATCGGCGCCGGCGACCGGCTCGGCATCGTCGCCGCCAATGGCCGCGGCAAGTCGACCTTGCTTAAATGCCTGACCGGCGCGCTGGAGCCGACCTCGGGCGACATTTCTCGCACGCGCGGCCTGCGTGTCGGCCATGTCGAGCAGTCGGTTCCGCCAGCCCTTCTCAGCCGCAGCTTCCGTCAGGTGGTGGCCGATGCCTTGCCGGCCGAGCAGGCCGACAGCGAGATGTGGCGGGTCGACGTGGCGCTGGATTCGCTCGACGTGCCCGAACCGATGCGCGAACGGCCGATGCAGGCGCTGAGCGGCGGATGGCAGCGGCTGGCGCTGATTGCCCGCGTCTGGGTCACCGACCCCGATGTGCTTTTGCTCGACGAGCCCACCAACCATCTCGACCTCGCCAAGATCAGCCAGCTGGAAAGCTGGCTGAACGCCCTGCCTCGCGAGGTGCCGGTGGTCATCGCCAGTCACGACCGCGCCTTTCTCGACGCCGTCACCAACCGCACGCTGTTCTTGCGCCCGGAGGACTCGCCGGTGTTTGCACTGCCCTATTCTAGGGCGAGGCAAGCGCTCGACGACCTGGACGCTTCGACGGCGCGCCGGTTCGAGCGCGACATGAAGGTGGCGCAGCAACTGCGCAAGCAGGCCGCCAAGCTCAACAACATCGGCATCAATTCCGGCAGCGACCTTTTGACGGTGAAGACCAAGCAACTCAGGGAACGGGCGGAGAAGCTGGAAGACGCCGCGGTATCGGCGCATCGCGAGAAATCAGCCGGCGCGATCCGGCTGGCCAACCGCGGCACCCATGCCAAGGTGCTGATTACGCTGGACGACGCCACGGTGGAAACGCCGGACGGCATGCTGCTGTTCAAGACCGGCAAGCGCCACATCTGCCAGGGCGATCGCATCGTGCTGCTCGGCCGCAACGGCGTCGGCAAGTCGCGTTTCGTCAACCTGATCCGCAATGCCATCTCCGAGCCTGACACGGTGCCGAACGTCAAAGTGACGCCGTCGACGGCGCTCGGTTACAGCGACCAGGCGCTGGCCGGCATCAGTGGCGACGACACGCCGCTGGCCATGGTCTCGCGCCGCTACGATGTCGGCGAGCAGCGCGCCCGTTCGCTGCTTGCCGGCGCCGGCGTTGTCATTGAGATGCAGGAGAAGAAGATCGGCGTGCTGTCCGGCGGCCAGAAGGCGCGGCTGATGATGCTGGCGCTGAGACTCGCCAACCCCAACTTCTACCTGCTCGACGAGCCGACCAACCATCTCGACATCGACGGCCAGGAAGCGCTGGAGGAGGAACTGCTCAAGCACCAGGCGAGCTGTGTGCTCGCCTCGCACGACCGTTCCTTCATCCGCGCCATCGGCAACCGCTTCTGGCTGATCGACAAGCGGAAGCTGACCGAAGTCGAAGACCCCGAGGATTTCTTCCGCTCAGTGGCTGAAACGGCGGGCTGAGGAACTACCACCATGGGCCGCACTGTGTTGCGGCCCATGGTTTCACATCTCCCAGAATATTTTCAGCGCTCTGTCGGATCGCCTGAACCTGCTGCGTCCTTGGGATGCCGACACGATGATGCCGGCTTCATCTGAGGAGAACGCATCATGTCCATCCTGTCATCCATAGGCCGCGTCGCCGCCCGTTACGCACAGAACCGCGCCCGCTATCGCAGCGAGCGCGAGCTTCTGGCCCTGCCGATCGAACTGCGCAAGGATATCGGCTGGCCGGAAATCCTCATCGACGCGCAAAACGGCCCGCGGATCTGCAGGGCGCCCTGACCATGCGGTCGGGAAAGATCGATGCAGGCCGCCGCGGGGCGACCGTTGCTCAGTCATGCGTATCGCCCGACAGCGGCGTCGCCTGCATCGATCGACGCTTTTCGAACGCCTCGAACCAGCGCGTCAGCCGCGCCCGCGCGCGAAAGGACGGCAGCTGGCGGAACGCCATCCAGGACAGCGTGGTGGCAAGCGCTATATGGCCGACATGGAGCGGTGTCTCGTCGTCCAGCGCGCTTTCGATCCAGTCATAGCTGGCCTCGATTTTTTCCCGGTAGCCTTCGGCAAGCGCTGCATAGCGCAACTGTTCGGGCCGCCTTTCCGTCTCCCAGCGCAGGCCTATGCCCGTCTGCGCCAGGCCTTGGGCGACCGCCTGCAACCGCAACGCCTGCCAGCGCGCTTCGCCGTCCTGCGGCAGCAATTTGCGGCCGTCATGCAGCGTATCGAGATAGGCGCAGATGACATCGGAATCGAAGAGCGGCGGCGCATCCGGCCGCAGCAGCACCGGCACCTTGCCGAGCGGGTTTTCGGCGTAGACACTGGCATTGCGCAAGGTCGGGCTGGTCTCGTGATGAATGACCTCGAGCCGGTCGGCAAGCCCGACCTCATGGGCGAAGACGAGCGCTTTGCGCGCAAAGGGCGAATGGGTCTGGTAATAGAGGATCATTGTCGTCTCAGCGGGGTTAAAGGAGCAGTCCCCTTTCTAGCCTGCTGACAGCGAGCATTGCGCTCTGATTGGGCGCCGCCGACGCAAGTTCGTTTCGCCAGAAAATCGCATCAGACATGTAGGATCGCGGCCGGCTCGTTCGTCCTAGGGTTCGCAAGGCCAAACCAAATGCCCAGACCAAACCCAAAGAGGAACAAGACATGACCGACCAGACCCCCATTCAGCCGGCCGCGAAAGTTCTCGGTGGATTGACCCCCTATCTGCAGCTGGACGGCGCCTTCAAGGCCGCCGAATTCTACAAGAAGGCTTTCGGCGCCGAACAGGTGTTCTTCTATCCGCCCGATGAGCAGGGCCGCACGATGCACATCCATCTCCACATCAACGGCTCGACGCTGATGATTTCCGATTTCTACCCCGAAAACGGCATGCCTGCCGTCAAGCCGCAGGGCTATACCATGCAGCTCCATCTCGGCGCCGACGAGATCGATGGCTGGTGGAAGCGCGCGGTCGGTGCCGGCTGCGAAGTCGCAGTGCCGCTGCAGCTGATGTTCTGGGGCGACCAGTGGGGCAACATGCGCGACCCCTTCGGGGTCGAATGGGCGATGAACGCGCCGGCGAAGAAAGACTGACCACCGCTGACAAAGCTCCTCACCGGCTGACGCCGGTAAGGAGCTTTGTGAGATACTCCAAGGAGAACCTCATGTCCTATGTCGATGGTGTCGTGCTCGCCGTGCCGAAGGCAAATATCGATGACTACAAGAAGCTGGCCAACCTCGCAGGCCCGATATGGAAGGAACACGGAGCGCTCGCCTACGTCGAATGTACCGCCGACGACGTGCCCTATGGCGAGTTGACCTCGTTTCCGCGTGCCGTTCAGGCAAAAGACGACGAGATCGTCGTCTTCGCCTGGGCCGTCTATTCGTCCAGGCAAAGCCGCGACGCGGTAATGGCCAAGGTTATGGCCGATCCGCGTTTGACGCCCGATTCGGGGCCCATGCCCTTCGATATGAAGCGCATGATCTTCGGCGGCTTCCAGCCCTTCATCGAGCTTTAGCCGCTGCTCAGGCCAGCTTGTCCAGCAGCGGCTTCAACCTGTCGCCATAGCGCTTCCAGAGATCAACCGAGCCCTGATACATCGGCTGGCGCACCTGCGCGGCCGAGGCCGTGCGCACCGGGCGGTCGGTCTCGTGGAACGACAGCGCCTTGTCGTCCCAGGACAGGCCGAGATGCCCGATCAGCGCCCGCGTCTGTCCCTCCTGGTCGGCCACGAAATCCTCGTAACGCACGTCATGGACGACGCCCGGCAGAACATCGTGCCAATGCGCCATGATGTCGGTGTAGATGTTGTGGAAATCGGCGAGCTCGCCCAGATCATAGCCGTAGCGGTGGTTGTCGCCGCGGAAATGCACCTTGTAGATCGAAAGGCAGGTCGCCGCCGCATCGCGCGCGCAATGGATGATCTTGGCTTTCGGCAGCATCATATGGATGAAGCCGATGAGCAGGAAGTTGCCGGGCATCTTGTCGGTGACATGCCTGAAGTTGGGATAGCGCTCATGCAGCATGTCGAGATAGGCTTGGCCCGCCTCCGCAAACTCCGCGTCGGATACATCGACCAGTCCCCAGGGGAAACCTCCCGGCATGGTCAGCGGAAATTGCTTGCCGACCGCGGTTTTCAACATGCTGAGCTCGCCCGCGCCATAGACTTGTGGATGGCTGGCGATGATCTGTTCGACCAGCGTGGTGCCGGAGCGCGGCATGCCGACGACGAAAATCGGCGTGTCGTCGGAGATTGCACTTGGCTTGTGCTTTTCGAAAAAGCCGGCGTTGAACACCGTCTTCATCGCCTCGAATTCGGCCCGCGTCCTGACCGGATCATAATCGATGCCCTTGCGGCGGATCGCATTGCCTTCAGCGAAATAGTCGAAGGCCCTGTTGTAGTCCTTCAAATCGTCATTGGCCTTGCCGAGACCGAAGGACAGCTGCATGCGCGCCAGGCTGTCGGCCGGCGCCTTGGCATGCTGGGCCGCCATGCCGGCGAGTTCGGCGTCGCGCTCCTTCTGGCGCTTGACCTGCGTCAGCATCAGCCAGGCTTTTGCCATGCCTGGCGTGATCGCCAGCGCCTGCCGGAACAGGTCGGCCGCCTCATCGAGCTTGCCTTTTTCCATCAGCCCGACGCCGAGCCCGTGCAACAGGTCGGCATCCCTGGGCCGGATCGTCAGCGCCTCGCGAAAGGTCGCCAGCGCCTCGTCCAGACGACCGGCTTCCTGCAACGTTTCGGCAAGCCCGATGCGGGCGCGGACATGGAAGGGATTGCGCCCGATTGTGCCGCGATAGATGTCCTCCGCAGCCTCGAACTGGCCGAGCTGTTTCAACGCCGAACCCAGATTGTCGCGTGCCGCGAGCTGGTCGGGCTTGAGATCTACCGCGCCGCGGAAGAAATCGGCGGCCGCTGCGATGCGGCCGAGATCGCGCATCACCGTGCCGAGATTGTTGAGGAAATCGGGATTCTTCGGCTGCAGACGCACAGACTGCTCGATCAGCTCCAGGCCTTCGGGGTTGCGCCCGGTCTGGTGCAGCAACAGGCCCAGGAAATGCGCCGCTGCCGGGTGATTGGCCTTGCGCGCCAGCACCTGCCGGTACAGCGTCTCGGCCTCCTGCCGGCGCCCGGCCTGATGCAGCTGCAGCGCCTGCTGCACATATTGGTCGAGGCCCAGCGGCGGCTGTCCGCCAGCTCCAGCACCCGCCGCTCTTCTCTGATCTCTGTTGATGGGAAACCTGCCGTGTTTTGTCCGCTTGCCGCGATCTAGGCCATCGGCGCTGCAGGTTCAAGGGAAGAGTGGGCTCGCCAAGGGCGCGGACCTCTTCGAAACTCTAGAGGAATTCCAGGAAAATGTAGCGTTCAAATCAGCCGGTTGCTCTCGGCGAGCCGGCGCTCCCGCCGTTGCGTGCCGTCGGTGTCGGCAATCTTGCGCCGTGCCGCTTCGTCGCTTCTTATCGTCAGGCGCACTGATATTGCCTTGGGGAAGAGGACGATTGGCTCGATTGTTGCGGTCGGACGATCCGGCGTTTTCATGAATCTCATATATTTTTGCCTTTCGTAAAAAATAATCTTAGGGGCACCGGAATAATTATTCCGATGCGCTCTAAATAAGAAATTGGCTGATATTGTTCCACGATAGCAGATTTATTAGGGGTTTATACGAGAAATTTTTTATACCGGTCGAGCCGTGGCGGAAATCAGCTTGAATAGCCAACAATTTCGGATTATTGATCTGAGATCGTTTTTTGGGTCAAGCTTGGCATATAGCGGCGTCGGAGATACTCGACCCGCCAAACTCATTCCAATCGCCGATGGTTGAGTTCCCGGTTGATGCCGGAAAGCATCGACGAACCAGAGCCAAGCCAATGCCGGATCGCACCACCCGTTCCATCGCCCATTTCGCGGCACCCTTCGTGCTTGGCGGGCTGGAAGGGCAACTGCCGGCCGGCGACTATGACATCGATCACGACGAAGAGCTGATCGAGGGCATGTCGCGGCTTGCCTGGCGTCGCGTCGCCACCTTCATCCATTTGCCGGCAAGGGCGGTGAAGAACCCGGCCACCAGCCAGCTTGTCGCCATCGACTACCTCGAACTCGAAACAGCGCTGAGGCGCGACCAGGAGAACGCAGCATGATCCGCTTCCAGCAGAATGCGCGTCCGCGCACCGACACGCCCTCGCACCTCTTCGCCATCGGCCAGACCGTGCGCATGAAGAGCCGCAGCGGGCTCGCCCAGAAGACCGCCGAGCTGTTTCAGATCAAGAGCAGATTGCCGGTCAAGGATGGCTCGCCGCAATATCGCATCCGCAGCGAGGAGGAGACCTATGAGCGGGTCACCACGGAAGACAACCTCGAAGTAGCGGACGCCCCGGCTGTCCCCGACAGCCAGGCAGTCTGACACCGCACCCACCCAGCACGTACGAAGGAGCAGACAGATGGCCAAGGGTCAGCAGCGCAGCAATCGCGAAACGCGCAAGCCCAAGAAAGACAAGGTGGTGGCCAAGGCCGCCTCCCCGTTCGGTTCCTCGGTCAAGCAGGCAGAGAGCAGCCTGAAGCCGAAGTCGAAGGGCTGACCAGGCAGGGCGCGCCTGGCGCACCTGCCGGCAATGGACTGACGATCTCGGACTGACGATCTCGCCCAAAACTCTGCAACGGAGGCTTGCTTGACGTTCTTCGTCGAGCCGCTCGCGCGACGTCGACGAAGCCACGCTCGACAAGGTATCGCTGGACGCGCCGAACCTGCGCGCCGCCCTGCAGGGCGCCACCGCGCTGTTCCACAGCCTCGCCATGCCGCAGATCCCCGACCGTCTGCGCATTTGCGACGAGGACGGCGCAGAGCTTTATGCCGGCCCGGCCGACGGGGCGTATTCGGCGTAGGCAACCACTCCGATCCGCGACCTTGCCTTCTCCCTTGGGGGTGAGAAGCGGTCCGCGCAGCAGACGAAAAGCCAATTGTTGGCTTTTCGAGTTTCGAACGCCCTGAGCCTGCGAAGGACCAAGGGTGGTCCGGTCCACCCGCCCGGTCCCCGCTGCTTCGCAGGGTCCCGGCATTCGCCGCCTTTTTTATCGTGCCAGTGGGACGGTGAATTCGCCTCCGGCGGACTCACCCGACAGGGGAGAAGGAAAAATCAGCAGGGGCCGTCCTCGACGACGCGGTAGTCGGCGGCACGGGCCTCGCAGGCGTTGGGAAAGGTGCGCAGCTCGCCATGGCGGCGGGCGCAGACCGGGGCGTATTCGCGCGTGCAGAATGTCGGCTCTTCGCCACCACCGCCACCACCGCCGCCGTCGCGGCAAGGGCCGTCGCGAACGATGCGGTAGCCTTCCCGTTCGGCAAGGCAGGCATTGGCGAAGGTCTGGCGGTCACCGCCGCGCCGCGCGCAGACCGGCTCGTATTGCCTGGTGCAGAATTCCGGTTCCGGCCGTGGCGGGCGCGGACGTGGTCCCGGCCCGTCATCGACGACGACGGTGCAGGCCGCAAGAAGACCCGACAGGAAGAGAATAGTAAAACCCTGGCGCGAGAAGATCGTCGCAAGAAATCTCATGAATATGCCTCCCTCGAGACCCCCGTCCCCGGCGCAAAACGCGCCTGTCGATCCTCGCCATTCCCTTGCCAAATGCAACCCCCGTTTGCGGCGCGGGAGCCATGCGATGCCCGGCCCGCGCATTGCTTTGGCCCTGGACCAAACCGCTGGACCATGCGTGGCCGGGCTCTGGCTGATGAACTCTTAAGAACCCAGGTTTATCGAAGCGCCTTCGTTGGGATGCGTCGATGGACGCGGCCCGCGGCGCTATCTTGCAACGATCACGTTTCCGTGCGATAAATTTTGTGTTCGGGCATTTGCGACCCGGAGAGCGGAACGTTTTGGACGACCTTTCCCCGATACTGTGAATCTCTGACGGCCCCATTTTCGGCGGGGGGTTTTACCATGCGCAAATGCAGGACTGCCGAAGCAACCACCGGGACTTGCCCACGATGCCAGGCGGCGGGCAAACCATAAGACTGACACGGGTGAAGGAGTTTCCCCAATGGCCCAGACCGGCACCGTTAAATTCTTCAACGCGACCAAAGGCTTCGGCTTCATCACGCCCGACGGCGGCGCCAAGGATGTGTTCGTCCACATTTCCGCGATCGAGGCCTCGGGCCTGCGTACCCTCGTCGACGGCCAGAAGGTCACCTTCGACGTTGAACCCGACCGCATGGGCAAGGGTCCGAAGGCGGTCAACCTCCGCGCGGCCTGAACCGGCGGTGCCCGCGCGCCCGTCAGGGCGCTCGAAAAAGCACCTAAAGCGTGTTTGAACCGGCTTTGTCAGCCGTCCAGAGTTTCGAAGGCGCGACGTTTCCCGTTGCGCCTTTTTCATGACCGCCGTCGCCGGAGGCAAAGGACGCTTTATCGGTCAATGCCGTGGCTGATCGCCGGAGCAATCGTCTGGCGCGAATTGCCTTCGGTGCCACGATCTATTTGACCAGCCTTCAGCGTTGCCGCCGTCGCCAAAACTTTCTCTTGCCGATAGCGCTAAAATAAAGGACAAATTTCCCTTCGGGCATTTGCCGGCCCGAAACTGGACTTTATGGGATCAAAGGGAGCTTCCCATGCCGCAGACCGGCACCGTCAAATTCTTCAATCATGCCAAAGGCTTCGGCTTCATTACGCCCGACGACGGGCAGAAGGATGTCTTCGTTCATATTTCGGCCGTGCAGGCTTCGGGTCTTTCCGGTCTGGAGGATGGACAGAAAGTGACATTCGACACCGAGCCGGACAAGCGCGGCAAGGGTCCGAAGGCCGTCAACCTGTCGGTCGGCTAAGCTGGCTCAAGACAGTCCGGACGGAGATTGACGAGGCGGAGCGCCTTGCGTACGCGCTTGGTTTTGCCGCAAGAACTGGATCGTATCAGCCAATTCCGTTCAGCCCCCGTTCAGCCACGGTCTTCTATTAATCGTCCCCTAGGCTGGACCGCATCCCCGAAAACTATCCGGGCCGGCACGAAGGAGACCAAAATGAATCGCATTTTCAAGACCGCCATCCTGGGCGCCGCTCTGGCCGCGACCACCCTCGCCACCTTGCCTGCCGCCAATGCCAAGGACTGGAACCGCTGGCATCATGGCCATGGTCGTCATCATAATGGCGACGCGCTTGCGGCCGGTGTCGTCGGCCTTGCGGCCGGCGCTCTGATCGCCGGTGCGCTGAGCAACCCGCAGCCGCGCTACAGCAGCTATGACGACGATTACGACTACCGCGAAGTGCGGCCGGCGCCGGTGCGCCGTTACTATGCCGAACCGCGGGTCGTCTATGCCGACCGCTATGCCGAGCCGTGGACCCGCGACTGGTACGAATACTGCTCGGACCGCTACCGGAGCTTCAATGCCCGCAGCGGCACGTTCACCGGCAATGACGGTGAGCAGCATTTCTGCGTCGCGAATTGAGCTTCCCTGTCCCACAAAAAGCGCTGACCGCAAGGCCAGCGCTTTTTTTCTTGGCAGAAAGACATCGCTAAGTCAGGAAGGGATTGGTCCGCCTTTCCTCGCCAAAGCGGCCACCCGGGCCGTGGCCGCAGATGAAGCCGATCTCGTCACCGAGCGGCAAAAGCTTGTTCTTAATCGAGGCGATCAGCGCCGCATGGTCGCCGCCCGGCAGGTCGGTGCGCCCGACCGAGCCGCGAAACAGCACGTCGCCGACATGAGCGAACTTCGCCGCGCGATTGTAGTATACGACATGGCCGGGCGCATGGCCGGGGCAGTGCAGCACCTCGAACATGTGTGAGCCGAACGAAACCGTCTCGCCCTCTGCGAGAAACCGGTCGGGCACGCAGTTGCGCGCCCCGGCAATGCCGTAGCGCTGGCCCTGGTTCTCGAGATTGTCGAGCAATAGCTTGTCGGCTTCGTGCGGGCCGATGATCTCGATGCCGAGTGCTTCCTTCAGCTCCATGGCGCCGCCGGCGTGATCGATGTGGCCATGGGTGATCCAGATCGCAGCGGCGGTGATCGCATTGTCCTTCAGCACCGCCAGCACCTTGTCGATGTCGCCGCCCGGATCGACGACGACGCCATGCTTGTCATCCATGTCGAACAGGATGGTGCAGTTCTGCTGGAAAGGCGTGACCGGCACGATGCCGGCATTGAGCTGACCCATGATTGTCCTTTCGCTGTTCCAGCGTGATGTAGAGGCGCGGGCGAAGGCCGTCCACTGCTGAAAGGCAAACAGTCCGTCCTAAAACAGAAATGGGCGGCCCAACGGCCGCCCATTTGACGAAGCCTGAGTCTCGAGCAATTCCAGGAAAAGTGTAAAGCGGTTTTCCGTCCGGAATTGCGTAAAACAACAAACTAGATCATTCGCCGTGAAACGGTGAATGATCTAGAGGCTTACTTCTTCATCGCGCCCATGACCGCACCGATGATGCCGGTCAGGATGGCGCCGCCGCCGGCGCCGCCGAGCAGGTTTTTGAGGTTCAGCGTATCACCCAATCCGCCCGCTGCCGTGGCAGCCGCTGCCGGGTCGGCCGTACCGCCGAGCAGGCTGCCGAGGATCGCCGCGCCGCCGACGCCGCCAACGGCGCCGCCGAGGATTTTGGTCAGCTGGCCCATCGCCGCATTCTTCAGCGCAACGCCGACCGCCTGACCACCGACAACACCTGCAATTACCTGCACAACGAGCGCAATGAGCGTATTCGTATCCATGTACCTAGTCCCTCCATAGCTGCCAGCCTCCCGGGCCGACACCATCATGAGACGCTGAATTATACGAAAGTCAAATGCACAGATGCTGAAATAAAGGGGCCGGCCTCAAAACCGCCCCTGCTTGCGAAAAAAGCTGTGACTTTCGTTATTCTGCGGCTATCGCATGCTTAGGTTGCACCGCAGCAGAATAGTCGTTCAACAAAGTCTTGGCGATCTCGCCGACCTCGAATCGGTAGGGACCGATCTCGGAGACCGGCGTCACTTCCGCTGCCGTTCCGGTGAGGAAGCACTGTTCCAAGCCTTCGAGTTCCTCAGGCATGATGGCGCGCTCGACGACTTCAAGGCCGCGGTCCTTGGCGAGGCCGATGACGGTGCGGCGGGTGATGCCGTCGAGGAAGCAATCGGGCTTCGGCGTGTGGATCTTGCCATCCTTGACGAAGAAGATGTTGGCGCCCGTTGCTTCGGCGACCTGGCCGCGCCAGTCGAGCATCATGGCATCGGCATAGCCCTTGGCCTCGGCGGCATGCTTGGACATGGTGCAGATCATGTAGAGGCCGGCGGCCTTCGACTTCGACGGCGCGGTGCGCGGATCGGGCCGGCGCCATTCCGCCAGATCGAGACGGATGCCCTTGAGCTTCTGCGCCGGGTCGAAATAGCTCGGCCATTGCCAGATGGCGATGGCGCAGTTGATGCGGCTGTTCTGCGCCGACACGCCCATCTGTTCGCTGCCGCGCCAGGCGATCGGCCTGACATAGGCGTCCTGGAAACCCTGCTTCTTCAGAAGCGTGGTCGAGGCGTCATTGAGCTCGGCCACGGAATAGGGAATATTGAAGCCGAGCAGGCGCGCCGATTCATGCAGACGCTCGGTGTGCTCATTGAGCTTGAAGATGGCACCGCCATAGGCGCGCTCGCCCTCGAAGACGGCGCTGGCATAGTGCAGGCCGTGGGTCAGCACGTGGATCTTGGCGTCGGCCCATTTGACGAACTCGCCGTTGATCCAGATGAAGCCGTCCAGTTGGTCGAAGGGAACGGATGCCATGGAAACCTCCCGCGGGCGGCGACCCGCATATCATTGGTGTTGTTTTTGTTGCGCGACAGCCGCGTCGGGCGGCCCTTGAAGCGTAAGCTGAGAATCGAACTCTGGCAAACTTAGGAAGTTCCGGAAAAACCGCACTCCCTTCCCTTTTCGTTCGCAATCCGCCCAAAAGCTTGCCAAAAATTACCATTGCAGGGGAATTACGTCAATAGTACTGACATATTTCCCTCTATGGACGGAGAAATGATGACGGATCGAAGCCCAGCTGCCGGAAAACCGATCAAGACGCCGATCACCGACGAGGACGGCATCGACTTCGCCATCATCGAACTGTTCTTCTTTGCGTATCGCGATTTCACTTCCGATCCGGACCAGATCCTGGCCGATTACGGCTTTGGCCGCGCCCATCACCGGGTGCTGCATTTCGTCAACCGCCGGCCGGGACTGACGGTCGCTGAACTGCTCGACGTGCTCAAGATCACCAAGCAGAGCCTGGCGCGGGTGCTCAAGCAACTGATCGACACCGACCATATCGTGCAATTGCAGGGTCCGCGCGACCGCCGCCAGCGGGAGCTCTATCCGACAGCCAAGGGCCGCGCCTTGGCGCTGGCCCTGGCGCGGCCACAGTCACGCCGCATCCGTGCTGCATTGGAAGATTCCGGAGCCAGCGAGCGTCCCTTGATCGAACGATTCCTGGAAGCCATGGTCAATCCGGAACTAAGGGCGCAGATCGACATTGTGCCTGCAAACATGTCAGGGAAAAGCCATGGAGACCATTGAGAGGGTGGACCAGCCGGCGGCGCCGGACGATGACGCGCCGCATCTGCTTGTGGTCGACGACGACACCCGCATCCGCAATTTGCTCAAGCAGTATCTGACCGAAAATGGCTTTCGCGTCACTGTCGCCGGAAATGCCGGCGAGGCCAGGCGAAAGCTTGCAGGACTCGACTTCGACCTCCTTGTCCTCGACGTCATGATGCCCGGAGAGACCGGCGTCGACCTCACCAAGGCGCTGCGGGCGGAGAAGAACGTGCCGATCCTGATGCTCACCGCGCTATCGGAAACCGACAGCCGCATCACCGGGCTCGAGGCCGGCGCCGACGACTATCTGCCCAAGCCCTTCGACCCGCGCGAACTGATCCTGCGCATCAACAACATCCTGCGCCGCGGCGGCCCGGCGACGACGCCCAAGGTCGAGCAGCTGGTCTTCGGCCCCTACACCTTCCAGATCGCCAGGCGCGAGCTGAAGCGGGGCGGCGAGGCTCTGAAGCTGACCGACCGCGAGCAGGAGATCCTGGCGATCTTTGCCGCGCGGGCCGGCGAAACCATCCCGCGCCATGAGCTTGTCGGTGACGATTCGGAAGTCGGCGAGCGCACCATCGACGTTCAGATCAACCGGCTGCGCCGCAAGATCGAGCGCGATCCGTCCAATCCGGTCTGGCTGCAGACGGTGCGCGGTATTGGGTATCGGCTCAGCGTGGAATAGAATGCCGCTGACGGCCGCCCTTTGGCCATAGATATGTGGCCATCGACCAGCGGCCATTGACCCAGCGGAAGGATAAATGGCGACCACGCAACTGGAACGGCCGGAACAAGGCGGCTTTGGCGCGCGCGTATCACGCGCGCTGAAAGCAATGCCGCGTGCCTGGAAGCGGTTCTGGCGGCTGGTTGCGTTCTATATGCCCAAGCGGCTTTATGCCCGCTCGCTGATCATCGTCATCGCGCCGATGATCCTTCTGCAGTCGGTCGTCGCCTTCGACTTCATGGAACGCCACTGGGCAACCGTGACGCAGCGCCTGTCGCAGGCAACCGTGCGCGACATCGCCGCGATCATCGACATGATCGAGACCTATCCGCATGATGGCGACTACGCCAACATCATCCGCATCGCCCAGGACCGCATGCAGTTGAAGGTCGACCTCTTGCCGCCCGACCCGTTGCCGGCGCCTGGACCCAAGCCCTTCTTCTCGATCCTTGACGACGTCCTTTCCACCGAGATCACCCGCCAGATCAACCGCCCGTTCTGGATCGACACGGTCGGCAATTCCAACATCGTCGAGGTCCGCATCCAGCTCGAGGGCAAGGTGCTGCGCGTCTTCGTGCGCCGCAGCCAGGCCTATGCCTCCAACACCCACATCTTCCTGATCTGGATGGTCGGGACGTCGCTGGTGCTGCTGACGATCGCCATCCCCTTCCTTCGCAACCAGATCCGGCCGATCCTGTCTCTGGCCGAGGCCGCCGAAAGCTTCGGCAAGGGCCGGCCGATGCCGCGCGATTTCCGCCCACGCGGCGCCGAGGAGGTCCGCCGGGCCGGCTTTGCCTTCATCCAGATGCGCGAGCGCATCGAACGCCAGCTGGAACAGCGCACCGCCATGCTGACCGGCGTCAGCCACGATCTCAGAACCATCCTCACCCGCTTCAAGCTGCAGCTGGCGCTGGCCGGCGGCAAGCCCGAGACCAAGGCCGCGCTCAACCAGGACATCGACGACATGCAGTCGATGTTGGAAGGCTATATCGCCTTTGCCCGCGGCGAAGCGTCGGAAGATGCCGGCCATTTCGATCTCGAGGCCTATTTCCAAAAGCTCGGCGAGGAGGCGTCGCTGCACAAGCGCAAGCTATCGACCGTGCTTGCCGGTGATCCGGATGTGCATGTGCGCCCGCACGCTTTCGCCCGGCTGTTGTCCAATGTCGCCGGCAATGCCTTGCGCTATGCCAAGACGGTGGAGATCAGCGCCGATCACGGCCGCGGCTCACTCGTCGTCACCATCGACGATGACGGTCCGGGCATCCCGCCGGAAAAGCGCGAGGACGTGTTCAAACCGTTCGTGCGGCTCGACGAGGCGCGCAACCTCGACGCCAGCGGCACCGGCCTTGGTCTCTCTATCGCCCGCGATATTGCCCGCAGCCATGGCGGCGACATCATGCTGGAAGACAGCCCGCTCGGCGGCCTGCGGGCGGTAATCAAGGTGCCCGCCTGACCAAAGCATGATCTGGAAGGCGGGGCTCGGCCAAAAACCACCTTCATCCGCCCGTCATGAAACCATGGTCAAGAGCGCGCATGAAGCGCGCGACCTCAGTTGATTCGGCTCAGCCGCCTTACTTCGACCTCGTGCCTGCCCGGGTGCGGTGGAGCGAAGCGAGGGCAGCCGGGCCGTACCGCTATCGCATCAAGGCAACCGTTGATCCGAGCAAAGGACCGCCATGCGCATCCTGATGGTCACCGACGCCTGGCGGCCGCAAGTCAACGGCGTCGTCCACACGCTGGAGCGGCTCACCGAAACGCTGAAAACCTTCGACGTTGCGGTCGACTTCCTGACCCCGAACATCTTTCGCACCTTGCCGTTGCCGACCTACCCCGACATCAGGCTGGCGCTGACCACGCCCGGTCATGTCGCGCGGCTGATCGAGGCTCGCAAGGCCGACCATATCCATATCGTCACCGAAGGCCCGCTCGGCATCATGGCGCGGCGCTATTGCCGCAATGCCGGCCGTCCCTTTACCACCAGCTATCACACCCGCTTTCCCGAATATCTCAGCGCCCGCCTGCCAGTGCCGGAGAGCTGGGCCTATCGCTGGCTGCGTGATTTCCACAATTCCGGACAAGGCACGCTGGTCGCCACCCAGTCGCTGGCGGAGGACCTTGCGTCGCGAGGCTTCACCAAGCTCAGGCCGTGGACGCGGGGCGTCGACACCGATCACTTCCGCCCGGACAAGAAGAAGGACCTCGGCTTTCCCGGCCCGGTATTCCTGTGCGTCGGCCGCGTCGCCATCGAGAAGAACCTGAGCGCCTTCCTCGATCTCGACCTGCCCGGCAGCAAGGTGATCGTTGGCGAAGGACCGGAACTGGCCAGGCTCAGGGCGAAATACCCGCAGGCGCATTTTCTCGGCCATCGCCCGAACGATGAGCTGGCCGAGATCTACGCCTCGGCTGATGTTTTCGTTTTCCCCAGCCGCACCGACACGTTCGGCAACGTCATCATCGAGGCGCTGGCCAGCGGGACGCCGGTGGCCGCCTATCCGGTCACCGGACCGATCGACATTGTCGGCGACGGCATCGGCGGCGCGGTGTCGACCGATCTGCGCAAGGCCTCGCTCGCCGCGCTCAATGTCGACCGCGCCGAGGCGCGCGAACGCGCCATGCGCTACAGCTGGAAAGCCTGCGCCGAGATGTTCATGGACACGGTCGAAGAGGCGCTCGGCACCACGCGCAAGCTGGCCGCCTGACGCAATCTTCCTAAAATAGTCGCCCGCCGTCCGGCACCTTGCGCTCGATGGCGCCAAGCACCACGGCGCCTTCTTCATCAGGGAAGCCGAGCGTGAGCACTTCCGACATGAACGGACCGATCTGGCGCGGCGGGAAATTCACCACCGCAAACACCTGCCGTCCCACCAGCGTTTCCGGCGCATAGTATTTCGTGATCTGTGCCGAGGATTTCTTCACGCCGATCTCAGGGCCGAAATCGATCTTCAGCTTGAAGGCGGGTTTGCGCGCCTCGGGGAAAGGCTCGGCCTCGACGATCGTGCCGGCACGGATGTCAACACGATCAAAATCGGCAAAGCTGATCTCGGGCTTGCGCGCGCTGCTCGAACTCATGGAAGCTCAAGCGTTGCCATAGGTCTCGAACAGGACGCCGGCCAGCGCATCCTTGGCCGAGGTTCCCGACCAGACAACGAACTGGAAGGCCTGGAAATAGCACTCGCAGGCTTCAAGCGCCGACGACAAAAGCACCTCGACCTGCTGGCTCGACGGTTCGACCCCGCCGGCGAGCAGCAGCGACTGGCGAAACATGATCGCGCCCTCCTGCTCCCAGAGATCGAAATGGCCAAACAGCATCTGCTCGTTGATCAGCGACAAAAGCCGCATCACTTCCAGCGCGCGGGCTTCCGGCACCTTGATGTCGAAAGCACAGGCCAGATGCAGCGCCTCGAAATCCTCCATCCATGAGAAGGAGACGTGATAGTCGGTCCAGCTGCCGGCAACCGAGATCGAGATTTCGTCATCGCCGGCCCTTTCGAAGGACCAGTCATTGTTATGGGCGACCTGCTCGATGACATCCACCGGATGGATTTCGCGGGAGAATTCGAGTTCGAGAAGTTCCATGGAATGCTTCCTGTGTTCAGGGGAGCGCCACACGCTCCGCGGGGCACACACGACGAACAATCTTGTCTTGAACTCGGACGGCCAGGACTTCACGACACAAAGACCCCGGACCGGACCCCACCGCCCGGCCGCATGACCCTGCTCCGAATCATGCAACAAATTCAGTCTATTGATCGGGAGTCGCGTGAACAGCCTAATTTTTCGCACTGCGTCATCAGCATGTGGAAAGGCGCTGTCACAAAGATTCATGCATTGCCGGTAAACGATTCACGGCAAAGCATTTTTTCGGATTGTGCTTTGTGGAAAAGTTCAAATTTTATTTTTTTGCTTTGGGCTTTGCCGCAGCCACAGGTGCGGCCTGTCCGGTCAATTCGGCAAGCCTGGCCTCGAGCGCATCGATGCGGGCGGCCAGCCTGGTGTTTTCTTCGCGGGCCTTGGCAGCCATGTCGCGGGCAGCCTCGAACTCCTCGCGCTGCACCACATCCATGGTGTTGAGGATGCGCTCGGCCTGCCCCTTGAAGGCAGTCTCCACCTCGCGGCGCACGCCTTGTGCGGCACCCGCGGCATCGGTCATCAGCTTGGCGAATTCATCGAGAATGCGGTTCGGTCCGGTCGACATGGCAAATCCTCGCTTGCTGGAATTGACGTAGTGGCACTGCCTGCGGAATGCAAGAACGTTGAAGCTGGTGCGGCTTCATGTCGGACGCGATTTGGCTCACGGTCCGGCCGACAGATTGCTATTATCGCAAATGGATTCTTGGAACGACGGTTGCCGTGACGGACAGTGCGGACTTGGAGAAGCGCTTTGCAGCACTCGATGCAGCACTCGCAAAGGGCATTTCGGATGCCAGTGCGGGCCGGGTCTAGCCTGGCGACGAGGTGCTGGACAGGCTTGAAGCCAAATACAGGGCAATGGCAGAGAGAACCAAGTGAAGTTACTGGTCTTCACAGACCAGCGGCCTAGTTTTCCTCACGACTTGCTCCAGGCAAGAGTCACTCTCATTCAGGATCAACCAATGGCAACGCCCCCGCGCCGACCGACCAATCCGATGGAAGCCGCTGAAGCGGCCTTCAAGCCGGTCAAGAAACCCGCGCCTCCCATTCGCGAACCCTCCGCCGCACCAAACGTTCGCGAGCTTGTCTCGATCAGGATCGATCGCGCCGTGCTCGACCATTTCCAGGAAGATGGCCCCGGCTGGCAAGACAGGATCAACGATGCGCTCAGGCAATTGGTCGCCGGCAAGCCGCAGGGTTGAGCCCATTATCTCTGACGATCAGGCTGTCGTCACCTTGCCTTGACCCCGCCAAAACCCTGCCGCATGGTCCGCGCCCTAACGCGAGCCCTCCCAGGAGATCCTGTTGAACGACTATTTCCCGCTGCCGATGGCGTCGCTGTCCTTCCCCAACATCGACCCGATCCTGGTTCAGATCGGCCCGCTGGCTGTGCACTGGTACGGCATCGGCTATATCGTCGGCATCCTGTTCGCCTGGTGGTACGCCAAGCGGCTCGTCACCAACACAAGGCTGTGGCCTGATGGCGTCTTGCCGATGAAGCCGATCGACCTCGACGATTTCATCGTCTGGGCCGCCGTCGGCGTCGTGCTCGGCGGACGCACCGGCTATGTGCTTTTCTACGATTTAAAGCGCTATATCGACCACCCGCTCGACATCTTCGCCGTCTGGCAGGGCGGCATGTCGTTCCATGGCGGCCTGCTTGGCGTCATCCTCGCCATGACGCTGTTTTCCCTCAAGCGCGGCATCCGCACCTGGACGCTGTTCGACGTGGTGGCAGCCGGCGTGCCGGTCGGGCTCGGCCTCGTCCGCATCGCGAACTTCGTCAATGCCGAACTCTGGGGTCGCGTGACCGACGTGTCGTGGGGCGTCGTCTTCTGCAACGAGCGTCTCCAGCAGACCGTGGCGGGTTGTGTCGCGGGCCTGGAGCCTCGCCATCCGAGCCAGCTCTACGAAGCGCTGCTCGAGGGCGCGGTGCTGTTCCTGGTCCTGCGCTTCCTCACCCATTCGCGGCTGAAGCTGAAGACGCCGCGCTTTGTCGGCGGCGCCTTCATTTGCGGCTACGGCCTGTCACGCATCTTCGTCGAGTTCTTCCGCGAGCCCGACCAGCAGCTCGGCTACCTCCTCGGCGGCTGGCTCACCATGGGCATGGTGCTGTCGCTGCCGATGGTGCTGGCCGGCATCTGGGCGATGGCCACAGCCAAACCGGCGCCGCAACCACAGCCGGCATGACACGGCTGAAGACCCGCATCGTCGACCTGATCGGCGCGCTCGGCCCCCTCCCCGTCAACGAGTACATGGCGCTCTGCCTGTTCGATCCCAGCGACGGCTACTACACCACGCGCGAGCCGTTCGGCGCCGCCGGCGACTTCGTCACCGCACCCGAGATCAGCCAGATGTTCGGCGAACTCGTCGCCGTCTGGCTCTATCAGGCCTGGCTGGCGATCGGCCGACCCCTGCCGGTCACCATCGCGGAGATCGGGCCTGGCCGCGGCACGCTGATGAAGGACATGCTTCGCACCCTGACGCGGCTCGATCCGGCTATCGCCGCCGGAGCCTCCTTCGCTCTGGTCGAGACCAGTCCGCGGCTGACCGAAATCCAGAAGCAGACGCTTGCCGAAACTTCGGTTGAGCTCGGCTGGCACGAAACCATCGCCACACTACCGCAGGCGCCGTTGCTGATTGTCGGCAACGAATTGTTCGACGCTGTGCCGATCCGCCAGTTCATCCGCGCCGGCGCCGGCTGGCGCGAACGGGTGATCGGCCTCGATGTCTCAGACGAGTTGAGCTTCTTCGCCGGCGCCGGCTCGGTCGAGGCGATGCTGCTGCCGGAAGACGCCGCCGAGGCGCCACAAGGCTCTATTTTCGAAATAGCACCGGCCCGCGCGGCACTGATGGCGACCATTGCCGAACGCATAGCCGACCACGGCGGCGCCGGGCTGTTCCCTGATTACGGCCATCTCCAGCCCGGTTTCGGCGACACATTGCAGGCCGTGCGCAGGCACGCCCCAGAAGATGTGCTGGCCAATCCCGGCGAAGCCGATCTCACCGCCCATGTCGAGTTCGCGGCACTGGCCGCCGTCGTGCGGGCGCATGGCCTCGATGTGGAATTGGCGACGCAGGGCGACTTTCTGCTTGGCATGGGATTGCTTGAGCGAGCTGGCCAGTTGGGCAGCCAGGCAAGCCAAGAGGCACGACAAACCATTGCCGATGCCGTCGAGCGCCTGGCCGGACCCGACGGCATGGGCACGCTGTTCAAAATCCTGAAAATCCTGCCGCATCAGCCAGTCTGACCCTCAGAGATCGTTACAAGCCGTCCCGCCATGTCGCTTGTGGTCGCATGCCTGCTTTTGGCCAATGCAAAGTCGACGCAGCAGCACTGTCGCAATCACTCGGCCGAACTTCGCCTTGACGAAAACGCCGGCGCGGACAACAAACCCATCCATGCTGAATCAGACCAAACCGGATCCTGTTCGCTCGCCGCTGCTGGAAGCGGCCAAGCCGCGAGGTATCCGCCATGGCTATTTCACCCGTATCGGCGGCGTCTCCGGCGGCATCTATCAGGGACTTAACATCGGCACCGGGTCGGATGACGATCAGATGCTGGTCGCCGAGAACCGCCGCCGCGTCGCTGCCTGGATGGGTGTGCCGGCCAGCCATCTCCTGACCGCGCATCAGGTCCACTCGCCCGATGTCGTTATTGCCAGGGAACCCTTTCCCGGCCCGCGGCCCAAGGCCGACGCCATCGTCACCGACCGGCCGGGCATCGCCATCGGCGCCTCGACGGCCGATTGCGGCCCGGTGCTGTTCGCCGATGCGCAAGCGCGCATCATTGGCGCTGCACACGCCGGCTGGAAGGGCGCTTTCACCGGTGTGCTTGAAAACACCATTGCCGCGATGGAAAGCCTCGGCGCCCGCCGTGAGCGCATCATTGCGGTTCTCGGTCCTTCGATCGGCCCCGACAATTACGAGGTCGGGCCGGAATTCGTCGCCCGTTTCGTCGAAGCCGATGCCGAAAACATCGGCTATTTCGCGCCTTCGGCCAATCCGGCGCATGCAATGTTCGATCTCAACCTCTATACGGTCGACCGGCTGAAGAAGGCTGGCGTGACCGCGCAGGGGCTTGGCCGCTGCACCTATGCCGAGGAGGATCTCTTCTTTTCCTACCGGCGCGCGACGCATCGCAAGGAACCGGACTACGGTCGGCAGGTTTCGGCAATTGTTTTGGAGAACGGATAATGGCGCTGCATTTCGAACGGTCGGAATTTGACGCCCGGCGTGACCGGTTGATGATCGAGATGACGGAAAAGAAGCTCGATGCTGTACTGCTTTTCGCCCAGGAGAGCATGTACTGGCTAACCGGCTACGACACGTTCGGCTTCTGTTTCTTCCAGTGCCTGGTTGTGAAGGCTGACGGCTCGATGGTGCTGCTCACCCGCTCGGCCGATTTGCGCCAGGCGCGCCACACATCGATCATCGACAACATCGTGCTGTGGACCGACCGCGACGGCGCCAACCCGGCGGTCGACCTGCGCAACCTGCTCAACGACCTCAATCTCCTCGGCGCCCGCATCGGCGTCGAATACGACACCCATGGCCTGACCGCCTTCAATGGCCGCCGCGTCGACGAGCAGCTGCAGACCTTCGGCCAGATCGCCGACGCCTCCGGTATTGTCGGCCGTCTGCGCCTGTTCAAGAGCCCGGCTGAAATCGCCAAGGCCGAAAAGGCCGCCAACCTTTCCGACGACGCGCTCGACGCGGCCCTGCCGCTGATCAAGCAGGGCGGCGACGAAGCGCTGATCCTTGCCGCCATGCAGGGCGCGGTGTTTGCCGGCGGCGGCGACTATCCGGCCAATGAATTCATCATCGGCTCGGGCATCGACGCGCTGCTCTGCCGCTACAAGGCCGGGCGCCGCAAGCTGACCAAGAACGATCAGCTGACGCTCGAATGGGCCGGCGTGTTCCATCACTATCACGCGCCGATGATGCGCACCGTGCTGACCGGCAAGGCGTCGAAGCGCCATCAGGAGCTGTTCGACGCCGCCCGCGCGGCTCTTCTGGCGGTCGAGAAGGCGATGACGCCCGGCAACACCTTCGGCGACGTCTTCGACGCGCATGCCCGCACGCTGGAGGCGCACAGCCTGACCAAGCATCGGTTGAACGCCTGCGGCTATTCCGTCGGCGCCCGCTTCACCCCGTCCTGGATGGATATGCCGATGTTCTACCAGGGCAATCCCGAGCCGATCGCGCCCAACATGACATTGTTCGCGCACATGATCATCATGGACTCCGAAACCGAGACGGCGATGACGCTTGGCCGCACCTACCTGACCACCGAATCCCAGCCGAAGCCGCTTTCACGCCATGATCTCGACTTGATCGTACAGTGAATCCATAATGGTTGGTCCACGCGGGGGCGTTCGCGACTAAGGAGTTTTCGGGCAGATGAGACGATCGCATGTGACGACCGTGTCATTGCTCGCAGCGCTTGTGCTGGCCGCTTGCACCAATGCCAAGGACGTCCTTGAGCCGTCCGCCATCACGCCGCCGGCAGCCTCGGCCCAACCGGCTCAGCCCTTGGCTGCCCCGGGCATCGCGCCCGCCGCCACACCAGCGCCGGTCGTCGGCGCCACGACACCCGCCAACCCCGCGCAGAGCGCCGCCGCTTTGTCGAAGACCCGGCTGCAGATCGCGCCGATCGTCGGCGCCTCCGTGGAAGCGGCAACGCCGCTGACGGCCGAACTGCAGACACGCGCCAAGCAGCGCGGCATCACCCTTGCCGGCAGCGCCGACCAGGCCGCCACCCATGTGCTGAAGGGCTACTTCTCGACCATGACGGAAGGCAAGGATACCACCGTTATCTATGTCTGGGACGTCTATGACCCCGCTGGCAACCGGCTACACCGCATCAATGGCCAGCAGAAGGCGCCCTCGGTCAATGCCGCCGAAGGCTGGCCCGCGGTTGCACCCGCTACCATGCAGGCGATCGCCGACCAGACGATCGACCAGTTCGCGGCCTGGCTCGGCGGCAGCGCCGGCTGATCCGCCTGTTACCGGCTTCCGTTCACTGTTGACGTTTTTGAGATTAGCCGGCGGATTCCCGTCAACGAGGCTTGCAATACCGGCACGGCTCGCTACAAGCCCGATTAAGAGGACCTCCCCATCCTTCGCCAGGAACGGTGCATGAAGCTTTTCGCGGGCAATTCCAACCGGGTGCTGGCCGAAGCGGTCGCCCGCTATCTCAATGTCCCGCTGGGCAAGGCCAGCGTCAGACGCTTCGCCGATCAGGAAATCTTCGTCGAAATCCAGGAAAACGTGCGCGGCGAGGATGTCTTCATCCTGCAGTCGACCTCGTTCCCGACCAACGATCATCTGATGGAACTGCTCATCATGATCGATGCCTTCATGCGCTCCTCGGCCAAGCGCATCACCGCGGTCATCCCCTATTTCGGTTACGCCAGGCAGGATCGCCGGGCCTCGGGCCGCACACCGATCTCGGCCAAGCTGGTCGCCAACATGATCACCCGCGCTGGCGTCGACCGCGTCTTGACGCTCGACCTCCATGCCGGCCAGATCCAGGGTTTTTTCGACATTCCGACCGACAATCTGTTCTCGGTGCCGGTGATGGCCCGCGACGTGAAGGCAAAATACAAACAGCTTGCCAATGTCGTCGTCGTCTCGCCCGATATTGGCGGCGTGGTGCGCGCCCGCGCGCTCGCCAAACGCTTCGACGCACAACTGGCCATCGTCGACAAGCGCCGCGAACGTCCCGGTGAATCCGAAGTGATGAACATCATCGGCGCGGTCGCCGGCAAGGATTGCCTGCTGATCGACGACATCGTCGATTCCGGCGGCACGCTGTGCAACGCCGCCGATGCGCTGCTCGCCAACGGCGCTACCAGCGTCACCGCCTATATCACCCACGGCGTGCTGTCGGGCGGTGCGGTCGCCCGGATCAGCGGCTCGAAGCTGCAGGAACTGGTGATCACCGATTCCATCCAGCCGACGCAAGGCGTGCTCGACGCCCCGAATATCCGCGTCATCTCCATCGCCGACCTGATGGGCGAGGCGATTTCGCGCACGGCGACCGAAGAGTCCGTGTCGAGCCTGTTCGATTAATCCATGTTGCCCAAAAGCGTGCCCACGGGCCTGGCTCGGGGGTAATCTCCTTTTTGGAATCTGCCCCAAACCGTCGTGAAAGCAGCCAGCTGATGCGCAATCGAATCAAGGCTGCAGGCATCGCAGGAATGCTTCTCGCAATCGGCATCGCCAGCGCGGCCTATGCGCCGACAATCGCTCCGGTTTCGACCGCGCAGGCGCAAACGGAATATCTTCCCACCGAAAAGGATTTCATCGGCAAATGGAGCATCGCAGGGTCCGCAATCCGGCCACCGCGTGATCTGAAAGAGCCGGCGAAGCCCGACCAGGAAGCGTCTGCGACCGAATTTCAGCAGACTGTGACCGCCTTTTATGGCGCCTTCGACTATCTGGAGATCACGGCGGACGGCCGCTACAATTTTCACCAACCGGGTGACCCGGCATCGGGGCCTTGCGTCTGGTGCGGGACATGGTCGTTCAAGAACGATTCCCTGTGGCTCGAACTGGACACGGCGCCCAGGCTCGACATCTACGCCGAGGGCGGCGACATGCAGATGACCTACACGGCCGAGCCTGAAGAGACGTCACGATACAAATGGCTTGTTTTCAGCTGGACCAAGGCTGATTGAACTGAGGGGTGAGGCGTTCTCGCGCACGCCAACCGAAGCATCGGTGTCAAGCCCGATCTCCTGAGGCGGGCAGTCAGTCCATGGTTGCATTGTGCGAGGAGTTCACCATGGCCATACTGCCCCTCCAATCAACGGAGGAGTAGCAGATGCGGCGTAGGACTTTGCTCGGGCTCGCGGTTTCCATCGCAGCCACCCTTTCAGCACCGGCGGCCTGGGCCGCCGATTTTCCGGACCGGACCATCACCATGGTTGTCCCCTTTTCCGCCGGTGGCTCGACGGATCTGGTCGCGCGCCTGGTCGCCAACAAGATGTCCGAAAAGCTGGGCCAGCAGATTGTCGTCGAAAATGTCGGCGGCGCCGGGGGCAGCATCGGCGCTGCCCAGGTCGCCCGAGCCGAACCGGACGGCTACACGATCCTGATGGGCACGGTCGCAACCCACGCGCTCAACCCGCTGATCCTGAAGACAAAGCCCTACGACGCGGAGAAGGATTTTGCGCCGATATCGTTGCTCGTGCTGGTGCCAAACGTCCTGGTCGTAAACCCTGAATTCCCCGCCAAGGACGTCAAGGAACTGATCGAGATGCTGAAGAAGGACCCGGACAAATATGCCTACGCCTCATCAGGCAATGGCACCCCGCTGCATCTCTCCGGCGAGCTTTTCAAGACGATGGCCGGCGTCAGTATGCAGCACATTCCCTACAAGGGCGCCGGACCGGCCTTGAACGACGTTATCGGCAATCAGGTGCCGATGATGTTCGACAACCTCCCCTCTTCATCGGGCCATATCAAGAGCGGGACGCTGAGAGCGCTTGGCGTCACCACCAAGGAGCGCGTTCCCTCCTTCCCCGACATACCGGCCATTGCCGAAACCATTCCCGGCTATGAAACCTACAGCTGGAACGCTCTGTTCGCGCCCGCAGGCACGCCGCCGGAGGTCGTCGCCGTTCTTCAGAAGGCGGCAGTTGAAGCCCTGAAAGACCCTGATGTGATCGCCCGCATGGCCCAGTTCAGCGCCTCGATCGTGGCCTCCACCCCGGAAGAGCTTGGAGTGCATGTGAAGGCCGAACTCGCCAAATGGGAACCGATCGTCAAGGCCAGCGGCGTTCAGCTGGACTAGGGCCTACGGCAAAGTACTGCGGGCTTTTCCTGGCGCTACGGCGCCGGGGCCTCAAGTCGAGGCTGAGCCCGCCGCATGCCTTCGTCGCGGGCGCCGCGCATATAGCCGCGCGGCGAGGCGCCGAGCATGCGCTTGAACATGGTTATGAATGCCGGCACGCTGTCATAACCGAGGTCGAGCGCCACCCTGGTGATCGGCTCGCCATCGGCGAGCCTGGGCAGGGCCGCAAACAGGCAGGCCTGCTGGCGCCAAGTCGACAAGGACAATCCGGTCTGGCGCTGGAAGGCGCGGGTGAACGAACGGCGGCTCATGCCTGCGGCATCCGCCCACTCGTCGATCGTGGCGTGCGGCGAAGGTGCCGCGACAAAGCGTCGGCAGAGCGCCGCCAGCTTCGGGTCGGACGGGAACGGCAGCCCGAGCGGCCGTTCCGGCAAGGTCGGGATCTCGTGCAGCAACAGGTTCATGATCAGCCCGCCGCGGCCTTCCAGTTCGCCGCCTTGCGGCAGCTTTTCCGATTCGACGATCAGGCTGTGCATCAGCTCGGTGATGCCGACGACGCGCAAACCTTCCGGCAGGCCGGGGATAGCGCCCGGCATGACATAGACCGAGCGCATCGAGACATCGCCCAGCATTTCGACAGAATGCTCGGTGCCGGCCGGTATCCACATTGCGTGGTCGGGCGGCACCATCCAGCGCCCGTACCTGGTCGTCACCAGCACGACACCGACCAGCGCATGCAGCAGCTGGCTGCGGCTGTGGCGGTGTTGCGGCACGAGGTAACCGTCGGGATATTCGGTCGGCAAAGCCACCGCCGGCCCGGAAACCTCCTCCAGCCACTGCCAGCGGCTTTCGTGCAATCGGCCGAGATCGGCATTGCCGGCGCGGAAGATGTCCCTGCCATGTGGCATCGGCTATGGCCCACTTGCGAAACTATTGGACCAAACCACGAAAGAAGTCGCCTCGCAAGCGGCTTATAAGGCAGCCATCCCCAAGGCGCTCCGCAGGGGCGTCGCCCAAGCGCTTCAGACGAGCGTCCTTAAGGCGGTCCGCGGGAGCGGCCGCCAAGCCTGCCCGCGGGCAAACACCCGCCAAAAAGACCTCGGAGCCTGCCTTGACCGATACGACAGCCACCAGCATTGCACCGCAGCCAAGCGCCAGCCTCCCTTCAGCCCAGGCGACCGCCTTCACCGTCATCCTGGCGGTGAGCTTTTGCCACGGCATCAACGACATCATGCAATCGCTGCTGCCGGCGATCTATCCGCTGCTGAAAGAGAATTACGGTCTCGATTTCTGGCAGATCGGTCTTCTGACCTTCACCTTCCAGGTCACGGCGTCGCTGCTGCAGCCGGTCATCGGCATGATCACCGACAAGCGGCCAATGCCCTATTCGCTGCCCTACGGCATGGCGTCCTCGCTGATTGGCCTGATCGTTCTGGCCTATGCCGGCCACTATGCGCTGCTTCTGGTCGGCGCCTCGCTGATCGGAATCGGCTCGGCGATCTTCCATCCGGAATCCTCGCGCATTGCCCGCTTTGCCTCCGGCGGCCGCTTTGGCCTGGCGCAATCTTTGTTCCAGGTCGGCGGCAATTTCGGCCAGTCGATGGGGCCGCTGCTCGCTGCCTTCATCGTTGTGCCCTTCGGCCAGACCAGCATTTCATGGTTCGCCGTCGGGTCTCTGACCGGCATCATCGTTTTGTCGCGGGTCGGCGGCTGGTACAGCCGGATGCGCGCCGCGCAGGGCAATCGCAAGGCGGCAAGCTTCGTCTCCCCCTTCCCGCGCAAGAAGGTGATGGGAGCGCTGGCGGTGCTGACGCTGCTGGTGCTGACCAAGAACGCCTACATCGCCTCGCTCTCCAGCTACTACACCTTTTATTCCATCCATAAGTTCGGCGTGTCGGTGCAGATGAGCCAGGTCATGCTGTTCCTGTTCCTCGGCGCCTCGGCGCTGGGCATCCTGCTCGGCGGACCGTTCGGCGACCGCTACGGCCAGAAGGCGATGATCTGGTTCTCGATCGTCGGCGTGCTGCCGTTCACGCTGGCGCTGCCCTACGCCAATTTCGAATGGACGATGGTGCTGACGGTGCTGATCGGCCTGATCCTGTCCTCGGCCTTCTCCAACATCGTCGTGTTTGCGCAGGAGTTGGTGCCGGGACGTGTCGGCACCATCGCCGGGATCTTCTTCGGCTTCGCCTTCGGCATGGGCGGCATTGCAGCCGCCGTGCTCGGCGTCGTCGCCGACATGAAGGGCATCGATTTCGTCTTCCAGATCTGCTCGTATCTGCCGCTGCTCGGCCTGCTGACGGTGTTCCTGCCCAACATGAAGGAAGCCAGGAAGGCGCAAGCGGCGGCCAGATAAAACCGGTCGATTTTGCGGATTTGACGCAGGGCGCGGCATTGCTGCGCCCTCTGTGATTCTTTCACCATGCGCTGGTTGAAAAGCCTGCTAGAGATAGTCATCAACGAAGGCTTGGGGCCTTCGACGTCTCTGGGGGATGACATGCGCAAGATCGTATTAGCCGTATTGGGTGTGCTTCTTGTTACCTTGCCGGCGACGGCACGCATCGTTCCCTTTCCGCCGGGTTTCAAGACGCAGTCCGTCGAAACCAACGGCACCAAACTCTATGTGCGCGTTGGCGGCAAGGGTCCCGCCGTCGTGCTGCTGCACGGCTTTGCCGATACCGGAGACATGTGGGGCGCCGCGGCCATCGCCCTCGCAAAGGACCACACCGTCATCGTGCCGGACCTGCGCGGCATGGGTCTGTCGGCCCACCCGGAAGCGGGCTACGCCAAGAAGAACCAGGCCGTCGACATCGCCGGCGTGTTGGATGCCCTGAAGATCGACAAGGCAGATCTCGTCACCCACGACATCGGCAACATGGTCGGCTATGCGCTCGCCGCTCAGTATCCCAAGCGCATCACCAAATGGGTTATCATCGACGCGCCGCTGCCCGGCATAGGCGACTGGGAAAAGATCAAGCAAAGCCCGCTGCTTTGGCACTTCAACTTCCGCGGCCCTGATATGGAGCGGCTGGTCGCGGGGCGCGAGCGCATCTATCTCGACCGCTTCTACAACGAGCTGTCGGCTGACCCCAAGAAGATCGACGAGGCGACGCGCAGGCACTACGCCAAACTCTATGCCCGCCCGCATGCGATGCATGACGCTTTCGAGCAGTTCAAGGCGTTTGACCAGGACGCGATCGACAACCAGGCGATGCTTGCCGCCGGCGGCAAACTGACCATGCCGGTGCTGGCTGTCGGCGGTGAAAAATCCGCTGGCACTACGCAGGCCGATGTCCTGCGGGTTGTTGCGACCGATGTCACGGGCGGCATCGTGCCCGCTTCCGGACACTGGATCATGGAGGAAAACCCCGACGACACCGTCAAACTGATCACTGGTTTTCTCGATAAATAGGCACCGTCTCGCTGACATTTCGATGAAAGCAAAGGCACCCGCCCGGCGGCGGGTGCCTTGCTTATCCGACTGGACGATGTCTATTCAACTGAACGGTTCTACGCCTTGAAGAAGGCCAGGAGGTCGGCATTGATGACATCGGCATGGGTCGTCGCCATGCCGTGCGGGAAGCCCTTGTAGACCTTGAGCTCGCCCTTTTTGAGCAGCTTGACAGCCAGCAGCGCGGAGTCGGCGATCGGAACGATCTGGTCGTCGTCGCCATGCATCACCAGCACCGGCACGTCGATGGCCTTCAGATCGTCGGTGAAGTCGGTTTCCGAGAACGCCTTGATGCAATCGTAATGCGCCTTGGTGCCGCCCATCATGCCCTGGCGCCACCAATTCTCGACGACAGCCTGCGACACCTGGGCGCCGGGGCGGTTGAAGCCGTAGAACGGGCCGGCCGCGACATCGTGGAAAAACTGGGCGCGGTTGGCTGCCTGGGCGGAGCGCAAACCGTCGAAAACCTCGATCGGCAGGCCGCCGGGATTGGCCGCCGTCTTCAGCATGATCGGCGGCACCGCGCCGAGCAATGCGGCCCTGGCGACACGGCCGCCGGAGCCGTACTTCGCGACATAGCGGGCCACTTCGCCGCCACCGGTAGAATGACCGACATGGATAGCGTCCTTGAGGTCGAGATGCGCCGCAAGTTCCGCGACATCGGCGGCATAAGTATCCATCTCGTTGCCGGTATCGGTCTGGGTCGAGCGGCCATGGCCGCGCCGGTCATGGGCAATGACGCGGTACCCCTTGGACAGGAAGAACAGCATCTGGGCGTCCCAGTCGTCGCTGCTCAGCGGCCAGCCGTGATGGAAGACGATGGGTTGTCCCGTTCCCCAATCCTTGTAGAAAATTTCGGTGCCGTCCTTGGTGGTGATCGTGCTGCTGCCGGCCTTGGTCATCTCGCTCTCCATTGATTGCTTCCGCGATAATCAATATCGCGATAACTATATGACTAGCGCAGGTCCAAATCCTTGTCTACAGAAAATATATATCGCGATATCATTTTTCGTGGTACATATTGATGTGCTCAGTCGGCAAAGGAATGCCTCGTGCCTCTCCCGTTGGACAACCAGATCTGTTTTTCGCTTTACGCCACCAGCATGGCAATCAACCGCACCTACAAGCCCATGCTGGACGAGATGGGCATCACCTATCCGCAATATCTCGTGCTGAACGCACTTGCCGAAGCCGGCGGGATGTCGGTCGGCTCGATTGCGCACAGACTCGCTTTGGAATCGAGCACCATCACGCCGCTGGTGAAGCGCATGGAACAGGCCGGTCTCGTCACCCGCCAGCGCAGCCAGACGGACGAGCGCCAAGTGCAGGTCGACCTGACGCCTGCCGGCCGCGCGCTGCTCGTCCAGTGCAACTGCCTCAACGAAACCCTGATCGAACGCTCGGGCATGACGATGGCTGATCTCGATGCCTTGAATCGGCGGATCCAGGCGCTGCGCGAAGCGTTGAGCAGCAAGCCGGACTAGCTGCCCTACAAACACGCCAGGCTTAATCCTTGCCGGCCAGCCAGCGCACGACGTTGCCCATCAGCTTGCCGTAGAGCGGCCATCCCAAAAAGTCCTGCGACAGCCAGTGTGGGCCGATGTCGGTCGCCCACGCGACGGTGCGGCCGTGGCCAACGCTGCGAGCAGCAAGCAGCGGCCAGTCCGTGCCACGATAATGGCAGGTCGCCAGCAGCTGGGACGAGCCATCGCGCCTGAAATCGAGTTTGTTCATGCCGAGGATCGGCGGCAACGGGCCCGCGACACCGGCAAGGATTGGATGCGACGCCTGAAGGATCGACGGCTGCAGGCCTTGCGGCACTTCCAGCCCGTCCGAGAATGGCAGGCAGCGCACGGGCAGGATGTCCTCGACCGGGGTGTCGTGGAAACGCGCCGTGCCGAACATGCCCTGGAACCCCATATAGCCGCCGGCCAGCATCAGCCCGCCACCGCCTTCGACATAGGCCTTGAGGACGTCGAGGCGGTTGGCGCCGATGCGCCCGGCGCGGGCCTCCGGCGTGACCAGCAAGGTCAGCGCGCCGACATCGGAGATCACCACCGCCTGGTATTCGGCCAGCGCGTCGAGGTCATACGGAAATTCGGCCGCGCAGCGATCGCCACCGATCTGCGTCACCGCTATGCCCTCTGCGGCAAGTGCGGCATTGAAGGCCGTCGCGCCGTTTACCCACGTCGCACTCGTCAGCACATCGCCGCCGGCGGCAACCGAGGTCGTCGCCGCGAAGGTCTCGCCTGCCAGCAAGAGTTTCATCGTCGCCCTCACGCTTTTCGACTGACAATTGAACGAGCGGGCGCCGGCTTGAACCGGCGCCCGCCGGGCCTTGGGAGGCTTAGAACTTAAACTCGGCCAGGTTTTCCGGCGTCACGATCTTGGCCGGGCCAAGGATCAGTTCGCCGCTGGCCCCGATCGTGTATTCGCCGAGCCTGCCCGCCGTGAACTTCTCACCTTCCTTGCCGGTGATCTTGCACTGCGCCAGCGCCTGGGCCGCCTGATAGGTCAGGTAGCCGAGATCGGTGACATTCCACCAGATATCCTGGGCAGAGCCATCCTTGATGTATTTCGAAATCAAAGTGGCCGGCGCAAGGCCGGTCAGCTTGACCTTGCCGATCATGCCGGCTTCCTCGAGTGCGCGCGCGGCCGCCGGAAGGCCAATGCCTGCCGGCACGATGATCACCTTGAGATCCGGAAACGCCTGCACCAGCGCCAAGGCCTGCTGCTGGTTGACCTGCTCGCTCTCCTCGCCATAGGCGACCTGCACCAGTTTCATCTTGGCGTATTTCGGCTCTGCCGCCATCTTCGCCTTCATGAAGTCGATCCAGGCGTTCTGGTTGGTCGCCGTCGGCGTCGACGACAGGATGGCGAACTCGCCTTCGCCGCCGCTGAGGTTGAATGCGCTTTCCAGCATCATTTCGGCCAGACTGTCGCCCTTCACCTGGTTCACGAACACCGCGCGCGCATCGGCCGCGACGTCGGAATCGTACGAGATCACCCGGACGCCTTGCTGAACGGCGCGCTTCAGCGCAGGCGCAACCGCATTGGCGTCGTTGCCGGCGATAGCGATGACCCCGACCTTCTGCGACACAAGGCTGTTGATGAATTCGATCTGTGCCTCGGCCGTCGCTTGCGACGGGGCAACCTGGGTGGCGGTGCCGCCAATTTCCTTCGCAGCCTCCTCGGCGCCGCCGAAAGCCACCTTGAAGTAGGGATCGGTGTCGAGCTTGGGCAGGAAGCCGACGGTCACCGGTTCCTTGGCGCATTCCTGGCTGTAGGCCAGCGAGGCCGGCGCAAGCAGAACCGCGGATGCGAGCAGGGCTATTCTAAACGCTTTCATTGTGTCTCCTCCGTCAGAATTCGGGCTTGAAGAAAGGGGCCCGAGATCACCCCTTGGTTTCGCGCAGGACGCGCGATCTTGACAGCCGCTCCTCCAGGGAGCGCCAGTAATTGCCGACCAGCAGCGAGCCGATCAGAAGCAGGCCGATGATCATGCCTTGAGCGTCGCCGCCGATCTGGTTGAGCGCCAGCACATTTCGGATGATGGCGATCAACAGCAGCGCCAGCATGACCCCCGTGAGCCGCCCCTTACCACCGAAGACGCTGACGCCGCCGAGCAGCACGATGGTGATGACATCGAGCTCCATGCCGAGCGCATTGTTGGCGCGGGCGTTGGAGAGGCGCGCGGTATAGACGATGCCGGCGATGGCTGCGACCATGCCCGAAACGACGAACAGCTTCAGCACCATTTTGCGCGTATCGATGCCGGAATAACGCGCCACTTCGGGGCTGCCGCCGAGCGCATAGATGCGCTTGCCGGTCGGCGTCTTCTGCAGCACCACCGTGAAGATCGGCGCCAGCAGCAGGAACGGCACGATGGTCCACGGGATTTGTGTGCCCGGCAGATTGCTGATGCCGAAATCGACGACCGCCGGCGGCAATATGTTGACCGAACCGGTGCCGAGCAGGATGTAGCCAATGCCCCGATAGAGCGCCATGGTGCCGAGCGTCACCACCAGCGACTGCAGCCCCAGCCCTGAAACCAGATAGCCATTGAAGGCGCCGAGCAGGCCGCCGAAGACCAGCGTCAGCGGAATGGCCGCCAGCGTCGGCACGCCGCCCTGGACGAGCAGGCCAAACACCACGGATGTCAGCGCCAGCACCGAGGCGATCGACAGGTCGATCTCGCGGGTGATGATGAGCAGCGTCATCGGCAGGATCAGCAACGCCTTTTCCGAGGCGCTTGCGGCCAATTGCGAGAGGTTGAAGCCGGAGACGAAATTCGGCACGAAGACCGCCGCATAGATAAAGACGGCGAGGCAGGCGGTCGCCAGCAGCAGATCCCAGAAGTCGATCGAGCGGATAAACTTTCTCATCTCGCCCTCGCCTGTCTCGCCTGTTCGGCGCGCCGCACGATGAAGGTGTCGATGCCGATGGCAACCAGGATCACCAGGCCATAGACGCCCTGCAGCCAGAGCGGATCGACGCGCACCAGCGTCAGCCCGTTCTTGATGACCAAGAGCGTGAGCGCGCCAAGGATGATGCCGAGCAGCGTGCCCGAGCCGCCGCGGATGGCGACGCCGCCGACCACCGCAGAGGCGATCACCGTGAGTTCGAAGCCGAGCGCGACGCGGGCATCGATGGTGGCGTAGCGCGAAGCCCACAGGGCGCCGCACAGGCCGCCTAGCAGGCCGGCCATGCCGAAGGCCAGCAGGATGCGCCGGTCGACCGGAATGCCGATCAGCCTTGCGCCGTCCGGGTTGGAACCGGTGGCAAACAGCTCGCGCCCGGTTGCGGTGCGATAGAGCAGCACATAGCCGGCGCACAGGATGACAATAGCGATGATGACGATCAGCGGCACGCCTGCGATCTTCAGCCCGGTCATGTCGAGCCAGGCTTGCGTGACTTCGTCGGCGCTGACCTGGTCGCCCGCCGCCCAGATCGAGTTGAAACCGCGGAAGATCGACATCGAAGCCAGCGTAACGACGATGGCCGGGATCTTTCCCCTGGTAACGACAAGGCCGTTGAGCAGTCCGGCAAAGCCGCCGACCGCGCAGGCGGTGATCAGGCCGATGCCGATGTCCAATCCGGGATAGGCCTGAACCATGCTGGCCGCCATATAGGCGGAGAGGCCGATCACAGCTGCGATCGACAGGTCGATGTTGCGGGTGATCAGCACCAGCATCTGCGCCAGTGCGGCGACAATCAGCAAGGCCGCGTCCATCGACACAGCGGTGAGGTTCGCCGCGCTCACCATGCGCGGGTTGATGATGGTGACCGGAATGGCGACGGCGAGCATCGCCGCAAGCAGGCCGAATTCCCGCCGCTTCAGAAAATCGAACGGTCCTTTTGCCTTTTCCTCCTCGGCGGCGCGTTCTATCTGCGCTGCCTGGCCGGCGCGTTCATCGGTCCTGGTCGCCGCTTCCAGTACCTTTTCCTGCGTGGCTTGTCCGCGCGAAAACTCAGCAGTCTGGCGGCCTTCGCGCAGCACGATAATGCGGTCGCACATGCCGATCAGCTCGGGCATCTCTGACGAGATCAGCACGATCGCCATGCCTTGCGCGGCAAGGTCAGCGATCATTGCATGCACTTCCGCCTTGGTGCCGACATCGATGCCTTGCGTCGGCTCGTCGAGGATGAGCACGCGCGGCTCGGTGCGCAGCCATTTGGCCAGCACCACCTTCTGCTGGTTGCCGCCGGATAACTCTTTCACCGGCTGCCCGTAGCCGGAAAAGCGCAGCTTCATGCGCTTCAGCCAGTCCGCCACCAGACCGATGGCGCGGTCGGTGCCGTAGAGACCGCGTTGTGCGGCCTTGTCGAGAACAGGTAGCACCGCATTGTCGAGGATGGAGAAATCCATCACCAGGCTCTGGCCCATGCGATCTTCCGACACATAGGCGATGCGCGCATCCATGGCGTCGCGCGCCGAGGCGAACTGCACGGGCTTGCGGTCGATCAGGATTTCGCCGGCCTCGGGCCGGTCGATACCGAACAGCACGCGCGCAATCTCGGTGCGTCCGCTGCCGACCAGACCGCCAAGGCCGAGCACCTCACCTGCGTGAAGCTTGAGGTCGATGCCGGTAAAGCCGCCGGCGCGCGAAAGTCCCTTCCCCTCCAGCACCAGCGCGCCTGAGGCATGGCGCCGTTCGGGATAGAGGTCGGTGACTTCGCGGCCGACCATCATGCTGATGGCGGCAGCGCGGCCAAGCTCGGCTTTCGGCTTGACGCCGATCAGGCGCCCGTCACGCAGCACCGCGATGCGGTCGGCGATGCGGAAGATTTCATCCATGCGGTGGCCGACGAACATCATCGCCACGCCGTGCAGCCTGAGATCGGCAACGACGGAAAACAGCCGCTCGACCTCGCGTTGCGACAATGCGGCCGTGGGTTCGTCCATGATCAGCACGCGGGCATCCAGCGACAGCGCGCGGGCGATCTCGACCAGTTGTTGTTCAGAGGTACGCAGTGTTCCCAGCCGCGTTGCCGCCGGCACATCGAGCCCGACGGTGGCCAGCACCTTGCGGGCGCCGGCCAGCATGGCGGCATTGTCGATGCCGCCAAAGCGGTCGCGCGGCATGTGGCCGAGATAGATGTTCTCCGCCACCGACAGATCGGGAAACAGGCCAGGATGCTGGTGCATGACCGCAATGCCGGCCGCCTGCGCGTCATGCGGCGAATGGAAGACGGCTGATTTGCCGTCAACCTCGACATGACCGCTGGTGGGAGAATGCACACCGGCCAGAAGCTTCACGCAGGTGCTCTTGCCGGCGCCGTTTTCGCCAAGCAGCGCCAGCACCTCGCCGGAGCGCAATTCGAAGGAGGCGTCCTTGAGCGCAATCGTGCCGTCGAAAGCCTTCGTCGCCTGAACCAGGGCAACAGGAACAGCCCGCACCACCGCAGCGTCGGCTTCGCTTTGTGTGCCCGAGTGCAGCACGTCTCCTCCCTGACTAGTTATTTTTTCAATTTGCTATATTAAATAGCGCAAAGGCGCAACGGCAAAATTGACTTCCATGGTTCCGACGCGCACTGTCGCCTCTCGCACAGGCATCGCAGGATGCTTCGGCCGAAGGTGGTTTCGGCCTCTTGCGGTAAGACGGCGACATTTGAGGAGACGTGGGTTTTGTCAGGGAAAGGCAGCAATTCTGTCAAAGTTCGCCACTACAACGAGCGTTTCGTGCTCGACGCCATCCGTCGCCTCAAGGAAGCCTCCAAGTCCGATCTGGCGCGCGCAGCAAGCCTGACGCCGGCGGCGGTCGCTGCGATCGTCGACGGCCTGGAATCCTCCGGTTTCGTAAAGCAAGTGGGAAAAAGGTTCGGACAACGCGGATCGCCCTCCACGCTGTACCGGCTGACACCGGAACGCATCTACAGCGTCGGCATCAAGATCGGCCGGCGTGCGCTGGAAGCCGTTCTGGTCGACTTCGCCGGTGAAATCCGAGCAAGAGAGTCGCACGAATACCGCTTCCCCGATCCTGATCTGGTGCTGAAGGCCGGCAACATGGCGCTGGCCACCTTCGAAAAGCTGGTGGATGGGCTTGGCGATGCCAGCATCGTCGGCGTCGGCATTGCCTCACCCTATTTCCTCGGCGGCTGGAGCGAGGAACTCGGCTTTCCCGACGATCTCGGCAGCCGCTGGGAAGCGATCGACCTGACGACTTGCTTTGCCACGCCGGCGAAGACGCCGGTGTTCGTGGAAAACGACGCCACGTCGGCGGCGCTGGCCGAACTTGTCCAGGGCGCCGGCGCCCGCTTCCGCGATTTCATGCACATCTCGATCGACACTTTTGTCGGCGGCGGCCTGGTGCAAGGCGGCAGGGTCCACACCGGGCCGCATGGCAACAGCGCTGCCCTCGGACCCTTGCCCGTCTCGCCCTCAAGCCTCGATTCGGTGGCGGCGAAGCCTGCGCGCTACCAGAGCCTACTGCATCGCGCCTCGATCTATGTGCTGGTCAATCACCTGAGGTCGCGCGGCGTGGTGATCAATCGTGTGCGGGAACTCGATCCGTTGCCAGCCGAAGCGCGCGTGCCGCTGTTCGAATGGATCGACGATTGTGCGAGCGCGCTGGTCGAGGCGATCATCGCCATCACCTCCATCATCGACATCGAGGCCATCGTTCTCGACTCGATCCTGCCCAGGCCGATCCATCTCGAACTGCTGGCAAGGGTGCAGGCCCAGTTCAACCAGGCCAGCGCAATCGGCATCGTCGCGCCGGAGATCGTGTCGGGGCAATTCGGCCCTGAGGCCTCCTCGATCGGCGCTGCCATGCTTCCGTTCTCGGCGCTGCTGGCGCCCGACAGCGGCGTGCTCATGATCGGCAAGGACCGGACGAAACTGCTGAGCGCTCTGTCCACGCTCGGTGGCGCCAAGGGAAACGGATCAAATCCGCCCACCGACCTGCCGGCCTGAGCGCAATGCGGCGCGCCCAACGCAGGCATCGGCCGCCCTTGCCCGCCATGGCTTGCACGCCTGCCCGCCTTCCGCTATAGAGCCGCCACCCGCGTAGACACCCTTGGAGGCAACGCGGCGGAAGGCTGCCTTCCCTTGTGATCCCGAACAAAGCTCCGCGTATGCGGTTTCTGGCATTCGGACATCCAGGCCTGGCGGCTTTCGACGTTTACGGTCCAGGCACACTGCCACCGCAAACGCTCCATAAAACGCGAAAGGAAATGCCATGAGCCACGATACTTACGAGCTCAAGGCCGAAGCGCGCGAACAGGTCGGTAAGGGGTCCGCCCGTGCAGTTCGCCGCAACGGTAAAGTGCCTGCAGTTATCTACGGCGACAGACAGCCTCCCCTGGCGATTGCGCTGAACTATAAGGACGTCTTCTACAAAATCCATGGCGGCGGGTTTTTGACCACGATCGCCACGATCGATGTCGACGGCAAGAAAATCCAGGTTCTGCCCAAGGATTTCCAGCTCGACCCCGTCAAGGATTTCCCGGTCCATGTCGACTTCCTGCGCATCGGCAAGGACACCGAGGTCAACGTCGACGTGCCTGTCCACTTCATCAATGAAGACAAGTCGCCCGGCATCAAGCGCGGCGGCGTGCTCAACATCGTGCGTCACGAAGTCGAGTTCCACTGCCCGGCCAATGCGATCCCGGAATTCATCACCGTCGATCTCACCGGCGCCGACATTGGCGATTCGATCCACATCTCGGCGGTTACCTTGCCGGCCGGCGTCAAGCCGGTGATCTCCGATCGCGACTTCACCATCGCGACCATTGCCGGCTCCTCGGCGATGAAGCCGGAGACGGAAGAGACGGCGGAAGCGGCAGCCCCCGAAGCGGCGGCTCCTGCTGCCGAAGAGAAGTAATTTTCGGGCCTGGAGTTCACGATGCTTGTCTTTGCAGGCCTCGGCAATCCGGGCGCGAAATACGCTGATAACCGGCACAATGTCGGCTTCATGGCGGCGGACGCAATTGCCCGCCGCCATTCGTTTTCGCCCTGGTCGAAGAAGTTCCAGGGCCTGATCGCCGAAGGCACGATTGCCGGCGAAAAGATTCTCCTGATCAAGCCGCAGACCTTCATGAACCTGTCGGGACAGCCGGTCGGCGAAGCCCTGCGCTTCTACAAGCTCGGCCCCGAGGCGCTGACCGTCTTCTACGACGAGATTGACCTGCCGGCCGGCAAATTGCGGGTCAAGGTCGGCGGTGGCGCCGGCGGCCACAACGGCATCCGCTCGCTCGACCAGCATGTCGGCAAGAACTTTCGCCGCGTGCGCATCGGCGTCGGCCATCCCGGCGTCCGGGAAATGGTGCATGGCCATGTGCTCGGCGACTTCGCCAAGGCCGACCGCGAATGGCTGGACGTGCTGCTCAACACCATCGCCGACGATGCCGGGCTGCTGGCCAAGGGCGACGACAGTTCTTTCATGAACCGGGTGACGCTGGCCTTGCGCGACAAACTAACGCCAACCGGCGACGACGACCGTCCGCCGCCAAAGGCGCCGAAGGCTGAGGGCCCGAAAGCTCAAAGCCACATCCGCCAGGCACGGCCACAGCAGGCGCCGGCCAAGCTGCCGGAAAGCGGCCCGATGGCCGCCATGCTGAAGAAACTGTTCGGCAAGAAGGACTGAGCGTCGATAGGATCGGGACCGCGGGGCTTGACGTTGCTCACCCCTATCGCCCATAGCCCTCATCAAATTTCTAGTTTCCCGATAGGACCGGACACATGGGTTTCAAATGCGGCATCGTTGGCTTGCCCAACGTCGGCAAGTCGACGCTTTTCAACGCATTGACCAGGACGGCGGCGGCGCAGGCCGCCAACTATCCGTTCTGCACCATCGAACCGAACACCGGCGAGGTGGCGGTGCCTGATCCGCGGCTGCAGAAGATCGCCGCAATCGCCAAGTCTAAGGAGATCATCCCGACCCGCATCTCCTTCGTCGACATCGCCGGCCTGGTGCGCGGCGCCTCCAAGGGCGAAGGGCTGGGCAACCAGTTCCTCGCCAACATCCGTGAGGTCGACTCCATCGTGCATGTGCTGCGCTGTTTCGAGGATGACGACATCACCCATGTCGAGGGCAAGATCGACCCTGTCGCCGACGCCGATACGGTCGAGACCGAGCTGATGCTCGCCGACCTCGACAGCCTCGAGCGCCGCATCGTGCAGATCCGCAAGCGCGCCGGCAGCAAGGACAAGGAAGCAACCACCGTGCTGCCGATGATGGAGGCCGCACTCGAGCTCCTCCAGGCCGGCAAGCCGACCCGCATCCTGCTCAACGGCATTTCAGCGGAAGACCTGCGCATCCTGCAGGGACTGAACCTCTTGACCTCGCACCCCGTGCTCTATGTGTGCAACGTCGCCGAAGCCGACGCCGCCACCGGCAACGAGCACACCAGGGCCGTGGAAAGGATGGCGACCGCGCAGGGCGCCGGCACCGTGGTGATCTCGGCCGCGATCGAAGCCGAAGTCGCCCAGCTCTCCGACGAGGAAGAGATGGAGTTCCTGTCCTCGCTCGGCCTCGACGAACCTGGCCTCAACAAGGTCATCCGCGCCGGCTACGATCTGTTGCATCTCATCACCTATTTCACCGCCGGGCCGAAGGAGACGCGCGCCTGGACGATCCACAAGGGCGACAAGGCCCCGCAGGCGGCCGGCGTCATCCACACCGATTTCGAGCGCGGCTTCATCCGCGCCCAGACCATCGCCTACAACGACTACGTCACACTGGGCGGCGAAGTGGCGGCCAAGGAAGCCGGCAAGGCGCGCGACGAAGGCAAGGAATATGTCGTCCAGGATGGCGATGTCCTGCTGTTCAAGTTCAACACCTGAGGCGCCGCGGCTGGCGCGCTGACGGCGACCGATCACGGCTGCGTCAAGTGGAGGAGCCGGCATGCCGCTTCGCTTGACTGCCCTTGGCACCGGGTCTATGGCCGTTTGCATGCGACTTGGCCGTCCCCGTGGGAACGGCGGCGCGTGCAAGACCCATCGCTATTAAACGAAACCTTGGGCTCAACCAACGGAGACCGGCGATGATCAAGGCCTTCGTCGTCGACAATGATCGCCTGCGCCTCGCCGACGATCTCGTGGCCAATGGCGATCAGGTCGTCTGGGCCGACCTTCTCAACCCGACCAAGGAAGAAGAAACGACGATCGAGACTTGGCTCGGTGTTGCCATCCCGACGCGCGAGGAGATGGAGGAGATCGAGATTTCGAGCCGCCTCTACATCGAGGACGGCGCCTACTTCATGACCGCCACCTTGCCGGCGCAGACCGAAATCGATGATCCCTTGATGTCACCGGTTACCTTTGTGCTTGCCGGCCCGAGACTGGTCACCATCCGCTATCATGAGCCGAAGGCGTTCAAGACCTTTCCCCTGCGCGCCGAGAAGGTGGCGACAGGCTGCACCACCGGCAACACCATCCTGATCGGCCTGCTGGAGGCGATCGTCGATCGCCTAGCCGATATTCTCGAACGCGCCGGCCGTGACATCGAGACGATCTCGCGCGATATCTTCGAAGCGCGGTCGACCAAGGTGAACAAGCGCAATCGCGATTTCCAGGAACTGCTCAAGGCCATAGGCCGCAAGGAAGACATTGCCTCCTCGATCCGCGACAGCCTGATCTCGCTGCAGCGCCTCACCGGCTTCCTTGCCCACGTCGCGACCCAGATCAAGATGAGCAAGGACGTCCGCGCCCGCATCAAGACAGTATCGCGCGACGTGCTGTCGCTCGCCGACCATGCCACCTTCCTGTCGCAGAAGATCTCGTTCCTGCTCGACGCGACGCTCGGCATGATCTCGATCGAGCAGAACGCCATCATCAAGATCTTCTCGGTCGCCGCCGTCATCTTCCTGCCGCCGACGCTGGTAGCTTCGATCTACGGCATGAATTTCGACGTCATCCCGGAGCTGAAATGGGAGCTCGGCTATCCCTTCGCCATCGGCCTGATGATCCTGTCGGCGATCCTGCCGTTCTGGTATTTCCGCCGCCGCGGCTGGTTGTAGGCCCAATAGAATTCGCTTGACCAAACGCCGCCCGGACGGCATCCGGATGCCCGGTGATCGTACAACCGGATTGGGATCATGACCGCAAAAAGCTGGGCCTACGAGGATTTCACCGACGGCGCATCGATCGACCTCGGCGCCAAGCAGGTGAGTGCGGCCGAAATCATCGAATTCGCCACCGAATTCGACCCGCAGCCGATGCATCTCGACGAAGCCGCCGGCAAGGCCAGCATCCTTGGCGGCTTGGCCGCCTCCGGCTGGCACACCTGCGCGATCTTCATGCGCATGCTGTGCGACGCCTTCCTGCTCGACTCGACCGCGCAAGGCGCGCCCGGCATCGACCAGGTCAAATGGAAGAAGCCGGTGCTGGCCGGCGACACACTGGCCGGCAGCACCAGCGTGCTTGCCAGGCGCCTGTCGAAATCCAGGCCTCAGCTCGGCCTCGTCACCTTGCGCAGCGAACTGTTCAACCAGCGCGGTGAAAGCGTCTTCGAACTTGAGAACACTGTCATGTTCTTGACCCGCGAGGCCGGCGCATGAGCCTCGACGCGTTCTTCCGCATCGGCGATACCATCAACCTCGGTTCGCACACATTCGAAGCCGAGGCGATCAAGGCGTTCGCCTGCAAATACGATCCACAGGTCTTTCATGTCGACGAGGAGGCGGCGAAGAAAAGCGTGTTCGGCCGCCTCTGCGCCTCAGGCTGGCACACCGCGGCCACCTGGATGAAGCTCAATCTCAAAAATCCTATGGACGCTTCTCAATGGACCGGACCCGGCCCGGTACCAGAATTCGGCCCCTCCCCCGGCTTCAGGAACCTGAAATGGCCAAAGCCGGTCTATGCCGGAGAAACCGTCACCTTCATGCGCACGGCCCTGTCCCACCGCCCGCTCGCCAATCGCCCCGGCTGGCGGCTGCTCGCGCTGCGCTCGGAAGGATTCGATTCTACGGGCGACAAGGTGCTGGAGTTCGACAGCGCGGTGCTGGTGAAGGCTGGGTAGTGAATGGTGAGTAGTGAGTATTCAATATCAGAGTGTGTGAGTAAGCCTAGCGCCTGTCATTGAACGCTGACATTCACTATTCACTATTCACTATTCACTATTCACTATTCACTATTCACTATTCACTATTCACTATTCACTATTAACTACTCCCTAATGCCCCTCAAACCCGATCAACGTCCGCACCGGCACGCCCAGCGCTTCGAGCTTCGCCCGTCCGCCGAGATCCGGCAGGTCGATGACGAAGCACGCGGCAAGAATATCGGCACCGATCTGCCTTAGCAGCTTGACCGCCGCCTCCGCCGTGCCGCCGGTCGCGATCAGGTCGTCAACCAGGATCACCTTCTCGCCCGGCGCAACGCCGTCCTTGTGCATCTCCATCTCGTCCAGCCCGTATTCCAGGCTGTAGGCGACGCGTACCGTCTCGTAAGGCAGCTTGCCCTTCTTCCGGATCGGCACGAAACCGGCCGAAAGCTGGTGCGCGACCGCACCGCCGAGGATGAAGCCGCGTGCCTCGATGCCGGCGATCTTGTCGATCTTCTGGCCGGCATAGGGATGCACCAGCTCGTCGATGGCGCGGCGGAAGGCGCGCGCATTGCCGAGCAAAGTGGTGATGTCGCGAAACAGGATGCCCGGCTTGGGGTAGTCCGGAATGGTGCGGATCGCGGCGAGCAGCGTGTCTTCGAGCGAGGATTTCATGGGTCGAGATTACCTGAAACGGAGGTTGTTGCGCGACAATTGTTCGATCGAACTGCAGCCCATCAGCTTCATGCCGCGCTCGATCTCGACCCGCATCTGCTCCAGCGCCCGCTCTACGCCCGGCTGGCCGGCCGCCGCCAGGGGGAACAGATAATAGCGGCCGACGCCAACAGCCTTGGCGCCGAGCGACAGCGCCTTCAGCACATGGGTGCCGCGCTGCACGCCGCCATCCATGATGACGTCTATTCTGTCGCCGACGGCATCGACGATCTCGGCCAGTTGGTCGAACGCCGCCCGCGAGCCGTCCAGCTGCCGGCCGCCATGGTTGGACAGCACAATGCCGCTGCAGCCGATCTCGACGGCGCGCTTGGCATCCTCCACCGACATGACGCCCTTGAGACAGAACGGACCTCCCCACAGTCTGACCATCTCGGCAACATCGTCCCAAGTCATCGACGGATCGAGCATCTCGGTGAAGTAGCGGCTGATCGACATCGTGCCGCCGCCCATGTCGACATGCTCGTCGAGCTGCGGCAGCTTGAACCCCTCATGGGTGAAATAGTTGATCGCCCAGCCCGGCTTCAGCGCGAACTGCAGCATGCCGGCAAGGTTGAGCTTGAAGGGGATGGCAAAGCCGGTGCGCTTGTCGCGCTCGCGGTTGCCTCCGGTGATGCTGTCGACGGTCAGCATCATCACTTCGACGCCAACCGCTTTCGCCCGCTGCATCATCGCCCGGTTGAGGCCGCGATCCCGGTGGAAATAGAACTGGTAGACCTGCGGGCTGCTGCTGATCTTGCGCGCTTCCTCAAGACTGACGGTGCCGAGCGAGGACACGCCAAACATAGTGCCGAATTTGGCCGAAGCCTTAGCCACCGCGCGCTCGCCTTGATGATGGAACAGCCGCTGCAAGGCGGTCGGCGAGCAATAGACGGGCATGGCCAGCTTCTGGCCCATCACCGTCACAGACATGTCGATCTCACTTACCCCGCGCAGCACGCTGGGAACGAGGTCGCAGCGCTCGAAACTCTCGGTGTTGCGGCGATAGGTGACCTCGTCGTCGGCCGCGCCATCGATGTAGTTGAAGATTGGCCCCGGTAACCGCTGCTGGGCCATGCGCCGGAAATCGGAAAAGTTGTGACAGTCGCGTAGCCGCATCATCGATCCAAATGCCCCTCTAGCCGGCGATCCGCCGGGCGCGCGTGCAATACCAATCGCATGGCGCCGTGCCAACGGACTTCTTACTGGACGGCTGCTGCGCCAAGATGCGAACCATGTCCGGTTTGGCAAGCAAAAAGGGCGTCCGAAGACGCCCTTTCCATTTCCGAGGAATAAGATGCGGCTTAGTGCGCCACGCCTTCCCACACCTTGCGCTTGGTCAGATACATCAGCGCCCCGAACAGAAGCAGAAACACCAGCACGCGGAAGCCGGTCTTCTTGCGGTCTTCCATATGCGGCTCGGCCGCCCACATCAGGAACGCCGAGACGTCGCGCGAATACTGGTCGATCGTCTGCGGCGAACCGTCATCGTAGGTGACCTGGCCATCGGAGAGCGGCTTGGGCATCTTCAGCGACACGCCGGACATGAAGTATGGATTATAGTGGGTGCCTTCGGGGATCACCATGCCGGCAGGTGGCGTCTCGTCGTAGCCGGTCAGCAGCGAATGGATGTAGTCCGGGCCGCCCTGCGCATATTGCGTGAAGATGTCGAAGACGAAGCGCGGGAAGCCGCGCTCGACGCCGCGCGCCTTGGCCAGCAGCGACATATCCGGTGGGGCAGCGCCGCCGTTGGAAGCGGCAGCCGCCTCCTCATTGGCGAACGGCGCCGGGAAATGGTCGGACGGCTTGCCCGGCCGGTCGAACATGTCGCCGGCATCGTTGGGTCCATCATGGATGGTGTACTCGGCCGACAGCGACTTGATCTGCGCTTCCGAATAGCCGAGGTCCTCCAGCGTGCGGAACGCCACCAAATTCATCGAGTGGCAGGCCGAGCAGACTTCCTTGTAGACCTTCAGGCCACGCTGCAGCTGCGCCTTGTCGTAGGTGCCGAACGGACCGGCAAAAGTCCAGTCCATCTCCTTCGGCTCGTGGATCGGGAAATGCGTCGGTGCCGCCGCGTTGTGCGCCTCTTCAGCGGCGATCGCCACACTGCCGACGGCTCCGATGCCAGCGGCAAACACGCCTAGCAGGGCGAGCGAGGTGAGAATCTTTTTCATGCCAAATCCCCTTAGATTCTCACTCAGCCTTTGGTTTCCGGCGCGGCGGTCGCACCGGCCGGATGTCCCCCTCCGGCACCCTTGTTCTTCTCCAGCACCGCCTCGGTGATCGAATTCGGCAGTCTGCGTGGCGTCTCGATCAGGCCAAGCACCGGCAGGATGACGAGGAAGAAGGCGAAGTAGAACAGTGTCGCCGCTTGAGCGTAGCCAACATAGTTGCCCGAGACCTCACCTATCAGGAGGGTCAACAGACCGCCGCCTTCCGCCGGCTGCGAGCCAAGCCAGCCAAGCAGGACAGCGTCGGCGACGAACAGCCAGAAGAACAGCTTGTACCAGGGCCGGTAGACCGCCGAGCGCACCTTGGAGGTGTCGAGCCACGGCACCAGGAACAGCATGACGATGGCGCCGAACATGCACAGCACGCCGCCGAGCTTGGAGTTGATCGGCCCGATGTTGAAGGTGATCGCGCGCAGGATCGCGTAGAACGGCAGGAAGTACCATTCCGGCACGATGTGGGCCGGCGTCTTCAGCGGGTTGGCGATCGTGTAATTGTCCGGATGGCCGAGAAAGTTCGGCAGGTAGAAGACGAAATAGGCGAAGAAGAACAGGAACACGATCATGCCGAATGCATCCTTGATGGTCGCATAGGGCGTAAAGGCAACGGTGTCGGTCTTCGATTTCACCTCGATGCCGGTCGGGTTCGACTGGCCGACCACGTGCAGCGCCCAGACGTGCAGCACGACGACGCCGGCAATCATGAACGGCAGCAAATAGTGCAGCGCAAAGAAGCGGTTGAGCGTCGGGTTGTCGACGGCAAAACCGCCGAGCAGCAGTTCCTGGATCCAGTTTCCGACCAGCGGAATGGCGCTGAAGAAGCCGGTGATGACGGTGGCGCCCCAGAAGCTCATCTGACCCCAGGGCAGCACATAGCCCATGAAGCCGGTCGCCATCATCAGCAGATAGATGATGCAGCCGAGGATCCACAGCAGCTCGCGCGGCGCCTTGTAGGAGCCGTAATAAAGCCCGCGGAAGATGTGGATGTAGACGGCGACGAAGAAGAACGAGGCGCCGTTGGAATGCATGTAGCGCAACAGCCAGCCCGAATTGACGTCGCGCATGATCTTCTCGACCGAATTGAAGGCGAGATTGGTGTCGGCGGTATAGTGCATGGCCAGCACGATACCGGTCAGGATCTGCGCCACCAGCATGATCGTGAGGATGCCGCCGAAGGTCCACGCATAGTTGAGGTTGCGCGGCACCGGATAAGCGATGAAGCTGTCATAGACCATGCGCGGCAGCGGCATGCGGGCGTCGAACCAGCGTTCGATACCGGTCTTGGGCGTATAGGTCGAGTGTCCCTCGCTCATCGAAATATCCCCTGCCTCAACCGATAAGGATTTTGGTATCGGAAATGAACTTGAATACCGGCACGGCCATGTTTTCCGGCGCCGGGCCTTTGCGGATGCGGCCGGCGGTATCGTACACCGAACCGTGGCACGGGCAGAACCAGCCGCCGAAATCGCCTTCCTGGCCAAGCGGAATGCAGCCCAGATGCGTGCAGACCTGCACCATCACCATCCAGGCTTCCTTGCCGGGCGTGGTGCGGTTGGCGTCGGTCGCCGGCGCATCGGCGGGCAGATTGGCGTTGCGGGCAATAGGATCCTTGAGGTCGGCAAGGTTCACGGCCTCGCCGTCCTTCATCTCCTGCTCGGTGCGGTTGCGCACCACGACCGGCTTGCCGCGCCATTTGACGATCAGCGACATGCCAGGCGTCAGCGAGGCGACGTCGACCTCGACCGAGGCCAGCGCCAGCGTCGAGGCATCGGGGCGCATCTGGTCGATGAAGGGCCAGGCAACGGCGCCTGCGCCAACCACTGCGGCCATGCCGGTGGCGACGTAGAGAAAATCACGACGGTTGGGATCCTGGGTGTCGGTTGCGCTCACGGGTGCCTGATCCTTTCGCCTCTTCCGAGCCGGCGGCCGAGCTTTGTCCCCGCTCCATCGCGCCGGCCCGACAGCGCATGGCGAACAAGCTAGCGAATTCCTCCGGCATTTGGATTTCGGTTTATGCGTGAAGCCCGTTTTTGTCCAGCGGGCTGAAGCCACAAGGGCAGATTGTCGCGGGGACAGAACAGCGCGTCAGTTGGCCAGATGCCCAAAGGTCGGCAAAGGCGGCTAAACAACAGGGAAATATAAGCAAATCCGAGGCTCCCCGCCTGTCTCGACAGGACAGGTTGCCGTGATCTAGTCTCGCCGGCATGGCACATATTATCGACCGCGAGACCTGGACCAGGACGCCCGGCCGCTGGCAGGGCGAACTGCAATGCGGCGCCTACGACTCCAACTCCTGCCTGATTTTCAACTATCAGGAAGAGATTGGCGGCGGCCCGCGCCTGCACACGCATCCCTATTGTGAAATCTTCATCATCCGGCAAGGCACCGGCCTGTTCACGATCGGCGACCAGCAGATCGAGGCCACGGCCGGCCAGATCCTGATCGTGCCGCCCGATACGCCGCACAAATTCACCAATCTTGGCCCAGGCCCGCTCGAAACGACCGACATCCACGAAAACGGCAGCTTCATCACCGAATGGCTGGAATGATTGTTGCCGGCTGGTGACCTCTAGCTTGCACCGAGCCTGACCAGCACGGCCCTTGGGATATCGTATTCGCGGATGACCGACTCATGCCGGCGCAGGCCGCAGAGTTCACGCTGGATGAAATAGGCGTGCACCGCTGCGGCAGCCTCCTTGAGCAGCCGCGGTCGCTGCTCCTCGTCGTCGTTGTTCTGACGGAGCTTGGCCAGCGTTTCCTCGACCCGTTGGCCGGCACGGCCGAGCGCTGCGGCCTTTTCAGCCAGTATCTCATGGCCGTGGGCGTCGAACGCGGCTTCGGCAGCCGAGGCGCCTAGGGATGGCGGACGCAGTGACATCTCAGCCTCCTTTTCTGTCTTGAGAGAGCATCATGCGGTGCGTGACGAATTCTTCGCCCACCACCGGCTGGAAGCCAAGCCGTTCATAGAACCCAAAGGCTCCTTGTGGCGCGCGGGTGTTCAGCACGGCAAAATGCTGACGTGCCCTGTCAATGACGGTCTCGACCAGCATGCGGCCAACGCCGCTGCGGCGATGACGCGCGCTGACGAACAGGTGCCTGACCCGGCCGTGGTCCCTGCCTTCGAAATAAGGATCGATGTTCAACCCGCACACACCAGCGAGTTCTCGGCCATGCCATGCGCCAAACAGCGCCTCGCCTCGTTTCAGGAACTTATTGCAGCCGCCTGCCCAGCCATCCGCCAGCCGCACCAGCATCCAGTAGCCCTCCAGCCGGCTCTCCTCCTTCAGCGCATCGAAGGCCGGCGCGGTTGGCCGCAGCCGCTTGAGGACGCAGCCGACATCAGGCGACCCTGCCATGCCCTACTCCGCCGGCTGTGTCTCTTCCAGCACGCTTTCCTCGTGGTAGAGGAAGCCGCCGGACTGCCGCTTCCACAGCCGCGCATAGAGCCCGTCGAGCGCCACCAGCTCGTCATGCGTGCCCTGTTCGACGATGCGGCCTCCGTCCAGCACCACAAGACGGTCGAGCGCGGCGATGGTCGACAGCCGGTGCGCTATGGCGATGACCGTCTTGTTCTCCATCAGCCTGGCCAAATTCTCCTGGATCGCCGCCTCGATGTCGGAATCGAGCGCCGAGGTCGCCTCGTCGAGGATCAGGATCGGCGCATCCTTGAGGAAGACGCGGGCGATCGCGACGCGCTGGCGCTGGCCGCCCGACAGTTTCACGCCGCGCTCGCCGACAAAAGCCTCGTAGCCGGTACGGTCCCGGTTGTCGCGCAGGCCCAATATGAACTCGTGCGCCTCGGCCTTCTTCGCCGCCGCGATCACCTCGGCGTCAGTTGCATCCGGCATGCCGAGCTTGATGTTGTCGCGTAGCGAGCGGTGGAACAGCGCCGTGTCCTGGCTGACCACGCCGATATTGGCGCGCAGCGAGTTCTGCGTCACCTCGGCGACGTCTTGCCCGTCGATCAGGATTTTCCCGCTCTCGAGGTCGTAGAGGCGCAGGATGAGATTGGCTAAGGTCGTCTTGCCCGCACCGGACGGCCCGACCAGCCCGACCTTCTCGCCAGGCTTGACCACAAGGTCGATGCCATTCAGCACGCCAAAACCCTTGCCGTAGTGGAACTCGACATTCTTCACCTCGATGCGGCCGCCGGCGACGACAAGCTCTTTCGCATCCGGCGCATCGACAAGGCCAAGCGGCTGCGAGATCAGCGCCTTGGAGTTTTCCAGGACGCCGAGATTTCGCAATATGCCGTTGAGCTGCATCATCACGCGCCCGAGCAGCATGTTGAGCCGCAAGACCAGCGACAGCGTGAACGCGACGGCGCCGACGGTGATCGACCCTTCGACCCAGAGATAGACGGCAAAGCAGCCAATCGCGGTGATCATGATGCCCGACAGCGTCGTCAGCGCCATGCGCACGCCGGTCAGCCGGCGGGTGAAGGGCCGTAGTGCATCGAGATAGATGTCGAAGCCGTTCTTGATGTAGCGGTCGTCGCCGTCGGCCGAGAATAGCTTCAGCGTCTGCACGTTGGAATAGGAATCGATGATGCGCCCATTGATCATCGAGCCAGCTTCAGCCGTGGCCTCGGCATGCCTGCGGATCGAGGGCAGATAGAGCTTGGCCAGCCAGGCGAACGCGAGGATCCAGATCACCACCAGCACGGCCAGGCGCAGATCCAGCCCGGCGACCAGCGCCAAGGTCGTCACCGTATAGATGAGCATGAACCAGATGACCTCGATGAAGCTCTCCATCAGGTCGCCGGTCGCCTGCCCCGCCTGCCAGACTTTTGTCGCGATACGGCCGGCGAAATCGTTCTGGAAGAAGGTGTAGGACTGGCGCGATACGTGCCGGTGCGCCTGCCAGCGCACCAGATTGTAGAACCCCGGCGTGATCGTCTGTTCGTTGACCAGCGCCGACAGGCCGACGACGATGGTGCGGATGACCAGCACCACTGCGATCATGAAGACAAGCTCAGGCCCGGCGGCGGTCCACAGCGCGTCCCAGCTGCGCTCGCCGGGAAGCTGATCGAGAATATCGACCAGCCGCCCGACGAAGTAGAAAAGCCCGGCCTCGATCAGCGGCGCGATGCCGCCGATGACCAGCATGGCGAAGAAGGCGAACTTCGCCTGGCCGACATAGTGCCAGAGGAAGCCGCCGACGCTTGGCGGTGGCCGAAGGTCCGCCGGCTCCCTGAACGGATAGACCCAGTCCTCGAACCAGCGATAGACGGCTGTCATCATGCTGACGTCATCACTCTGCGGCTTCACCCTTCACGCCGATGTCGTTGGCAACAGCGTCATTGGCGGCATCGACCGGACCGTCATCGAGCAGGAACCCGCCCGACTGGCGCTGCCAGAGCTGCGCGTAGAGCCCGCCGCTGGCGACGAGTTCCTCGTGCGACCCCTCCTCGATGACACGGCCCTTGTCGAGGACGACGAGCCTGTCCATCGCCGCGATGGTCGACAGCCGGTGCGCAATGGCGATGACGGTCTTGCCTTGCATGAGCTTGTAGAGATTCTCCTGGATGGCGGCCTCGGCTTCGGAATCCAGCGCCGACGTCGCTTCGTCAAGGATAAGTATCGGTGCGTCCTTCAACATAACGCGAGCAATGGCGATGCGTTGCCGCTGGCCGCCGGACAATTTGACGCCGCGGTCGCCGACATGAGCGTCGAGCCCTTTACGTCCGGTGTGATCCGAAAGCCTGCCGATAAACTCCAGCGCCTCGGCCCGCCCGGCTGCCTCGACAAGCATTTCCTCCGTCGCATCGGGCCGCCCGTAAAGAATGTTGTCGCGCACCGAACGATGCAGCAGCGAAGTGTCCTGCGTCACCATGCCGATCTGCGCGCGCAGCGAATCCTGCGTCACCGAAGCGATCTCCTGGCCGTCGATCAGGATCCGGCCGTTCTCGAGGTCGTAGAACCGCAACAGGAGATTGACCAGCGTCGACTTGCCCGCACCCGAGCGCCCGACAATGCCGACTTTCTCGCCGGGCTTCACCGTCAGCGACAGGTTCTCGATGACGCCCTTCTGCTTGCCATAGTGGAAACGAATGTCGTCGAAGCGGATCTCGCCCTTGGTGACGGCAATGTCCTTCGCCCCCGGCCGGTCTTCGACCAGGCGCGGCAGCGAGATCGAGGCGATGCCGTCTTGCACCGTGCCGATGTTCTCGAACAGGCTCGACATTTCCCACATGATCCACTGCGACATGCCCCACATACGGAGCACGAGGCCGATGACCACGGCGACGGCACCGATCGTCACCGCTTGGCCGAGCCACAGCCACAGCGCCAGCGCCGTCACCGAAAACAGGAGCAGCGCGTTGAGGATATAGAGCAGCCCGTAAAGCACCGTCACCAGCCGCATCGACCGGTAGACCGTGTCGAGGAAGCCTGCCATGCCTTCTCTCGCGAACGTTGCTTCGCGCCGTGCATGGGAAAACAACTTGACCGTCTGGATGTTGGTGTAGCTGTCGACGACGCGGCCGGTCATCGTCGAGCGCGCATTGGCCTGCGCCTCGCCGACCTTGCCCAGCTTCGGGATGATATAGCGCAACAACCCGATATAGCCGAGCAGCCAGACGCCGAGAGGTGCCGCCAGCCGCAAGTCGGCCGAGCCGACGATGAACAGCATGCCGAGGAAATAGACGATGACGTAATTGAGCACCTCGATCACCTTGATGACGCATTCGCGCACGGCGAGTGCCGTCTGCATCAGCTTGGTGGCGATGCGGCCGGCAAATTCGTCCTGGTAGAAGCTCATCGACTGCTTCAAGAGATAACGATGCACCTGCCATCGGATGCGCATGGGGTAGTTGCCCATCAGCGTCTGCTGGTTGAGCAAAGAATGCAGCCATACCGTACCCGGCAGCGCGAACAGCACGACGAAGGCCATGCCGGCAAGCTTCCAGCTCTCGGTCTGCAGGAAGGTTTCGCGGTTCTGCCCGGACAGCCAGTCGACGATGTGGCCCATGAAGCCGAACATCCACACTTCCGCGATGGCAATCGCCGTCACCAGCACCGCGTCGACGATGATGTATGGCCAGGCGCCGCGCGTATAGTGCACGCAGAAGGCAACCAGCGTCTTCGGCGGCTCGACCGGTTCCGCTGCGGGGAACGGATCGAGCCTTCTTTCAAACCAGCTGAACATAGTGATGCTCACAAAACTTTTGTCCGCTCATGCGGCGCGGGAAAAATCCCCGGGGCGCTCCGCGTCCCCAGACCGTACGTCGGCGGGGACCGACGGCCCGGAATCACCCGGGCCATCGGTCCTGCTTCGCGCAATATAGGGACTTGCGGGCTTTTCACCGACAGAAGCCTTCGACTGAGCTGACGGCACGCCGCCAGCAGTCCGGTTTTTCGCGCCCGGCCGGATCAGCCGGATGATCCGGCGCACCAGCGACGGCCGGCTGTGGTCGGGAACCGCACGCGAGAAATCGACATCAGGCAACATGCCGCGATGCGGACGCCGGCGCGTCTCGGCATGAACCGCCGACGAATAGGTCTCGCCGACCAGCAACGCCCAGGTCGCTGTCTTGCGTTCGTGCAGGCTTCTTGAACCAGGTATCTTATAGGGATCGAACATCGGTCCGTCCTCCGTGTGAAAATAGACATAAAAAGGCGAAGCAATGTCATGCGCCGGCATTCGGCCGGAGGCACGGATTGCATCCGTCGAGACACGAGGATAGGCCTCGGTCGCGACATGCTCAGCTGGGGCGCTTGGCCCCTTTAACCGGTTGAAAAACATCGCAGGATTCCTTCGAGAGCCGAAAATTGGGTTCGGCGGGAATCGATGCGATCAGATCTAAAAAATCAGGTAAATCGTCGTACCGAAACCGCCGGAAGGCAGGTAAGCCCACGGGAGGGGCGCTGGATGTGCATGGTCATCATGAAATACCCCTCCATCGGTTCGGGTTGACAATGCGTGCGGTATAATCGACTTCGCAGAAAATGGCCACCCGCAGGTCCAGCAATTTCCAAAACCAGCCACCCGCTGTGGCCGATCTGCCACTTATTAGAAAGACGCGGAAATGAACCACCGTCTCCGCATCGCCCTCTACCAGCCTGACATCGCCGGCAACACCGGAACAATCCTGCGCTTCGCCGCCTGCCTCGGCCTTGGCGCCGACATCATCGAACCAGCCGGCTTTCCGCTCTCCGACAAAGCGCTCAAGCGCGCCGGGATGGACTACCTCGAAATGGCTGCCCTGACCCGGCATGTCGACTGGAACGCCTTCGAAGATTGGCGCAAGGGCCAAGCCTGCCGGCTGGTGCTGCTCACCACCAAAGCCGCGACCCCCTATACTGGCTTCAGCTTCGCCCAAGGCGACATCCTGCTGTTCGGCCGCGAATCCGCTGGGGTGCCGGATCCTGTCCATCAGGCGGCGGATGCGCGGCTGACGATCCCGATGCAGCCGGGCACGCGCAGCATCAACGTCGCGCTGTCGGTCGCCATGGTCGCCGGTGAAGCCATCCGGCAGCTCGGCTAGACCCTTCAACGCGTTCTCGTCATCGCCAACGGCCGTTGCGTCTTGCATCATTCTCACCCAGGCGCACATCGCCTTCTCCTCAATTACCCTATCGACATTTCCTGGCTACAAGCTCAACTTAAGTTGAGGTCAAGCGGAAAATCGAGATGGCTCCGGTAAAGGAATTGACGGTCGGCCAGTTGGCCATGCGCAGCGGCGTGGCGGTGTCGGCGCTGCATTTCTACGAGGCGCGCGGGCTGATCCGCAGCCACCGCACGTCGGGCAACCAGCGGCGCTATGGCCGCGACGTGCTGCGGCGGGTGGCGATCATCCGGATCGCCCAGGAGGTCGGCATCTCGCTGGCCGAGATCGGCGCCGCACTTGAATCGCTGCCAGAAGGCCGTACCCCGACGCGCGAGGACTGGAACCTGTTGTCGACCGGCTGGCGCGACGACCTCGATCGCAAGATCACTCAGCTAAAGAAGCTGCGCGACGGCCTTACCGACTGCATCGGCTGCGGCTGCATGTCGATCGACAAATGCCCGCTGCGAAACAGGGAAGATCGCTTGAGTGCGCAAGGGCCGGGCGCAAGGCGACTGCTTGTGGAATCCTAATCCGCCGCGGGCAGCCGCCGTATGGTGAATTCGATTACGTCGCCCGGCCGCTCGAACCAGCTTTCGATCTCGGTCCAGTAGGCCTGCTTGGGAAAACGCTCGAACCATTCCTTGGCCTTGAGCCGCGCATCCGGGCGCGGCAGGACGAAGGTCTCGCGCAAAAACCCGTCACGCGGCATGCGCTCGCGCTCGGCGCGTGAACGATCGAGCCTTTTCTTCAGGCCATGCAGCGGCGGTCTTGCCGGCGTGCGCATGAAAGAACTCCTGGGCCGAACCAGATGACACTTGACCCTTGCCCCTAAGAGATTAGGGATCGCGCCCGGAAAAGGCTAGTGGTCCGATTCCAACATTCGCCTCCCTAATCCCCAGGCGCCGTTGCGAATGTTGGAATCACAAGGACCGCTAGCAAGTTTATGTTTCTGGTGGAGTTTTCGAATTTGACATTTGCATCGTGCCCTGCGCCACGCTGTGTGCAAATGTCAAATTCACTCCACTAGGTCCTTTGTCGGCCGCGACCGGAGACAGCATTTTGGAACGACCAGAAATACCGGCAGGCCTGCCACCCGACATCGAACAGAAGAAAATGAAGGCTAGGCTCTGGTTCGAGACGCTGCGCGAGCGCATTTGCACAACCTTCGAGCAGATCGAACAGGAACTGCAGGGACCACTGGCCGAATGGTCGCCCGGCAGCTTCGAGAAGACGCCGTGGGAACGCGACAATGGAAAGGGCGGCGGCGGCGCCATGTCGATGATGCGCGGCCGCGTCTTCGAGAAGGTCGGCGTCCATACTTCGACCGTCTATGGCGAATTCTCGCCCGAATTCAGGAAGCAGATGCCCGGCGCCGAGGAAGACCCGAGCTTCTGGGCATCAGGCATTTCGTTGATCGCGCATCCCTGGAACCCCAACGTGCCGGCCGTGCACATGAACACCCGCATGGTCGTGACGTCGCGCCACTGGTTTGGCGGCGGCGCCGATCTGACGCCGGTGCTCGACCGCAACCGCACGGAAGATCACCCCGACACGGTCGCCTTCCATCGAGCCATGCAGTTCGCCTGCGAGAAGAATGCCGCGGTCGCCGACCACCCGAAGTTCAAGGCCTGGTGCGACGAGTATTTCTATCTGCCGCACCGCAACGAGCCGCGCGGCGTCGGCGGCATCTTTTTCGACTGGCTGCATTCGGGGGAGGAGAAAGGCGGTTGGAATGCCGATTTGAACTTCGTCCAGGATGTCGGGCGTTCTTTCCTTGTCGTCTACGGACACCTGGTTCGCGCCCATTTCAACGAGAACTGGACCGACGACGACCGCGACGAGCAGCTCATTCGCCGCGGCCGTTACGTCGAATTCAACCTTCTTCACGATCGCGGCACCATCTTCGGCCTGAAGACCGGCGGCAATGTCGCTTCGATCCTGTCCAGCCTGCCGCCGGAGGTCAGGTGGCCGTAAAAAATCGGTGAGCGAAACGTGAGCCGCATTGACGTCCCATTCGCCGAATCTGGGCAGCCAATGTGGCATCGCCATTATCTTTTTCGTCTAATAGGCAATTGAAATAAAACGACTATTTGTCGTTTCGGGCCGGGAAGCGCCGGCGGTTCAGTCCCGAACCGCGACACGACGCTACCGGACGGCCCTGAACAAGGCGGAGCATTTTCCAAACGGATGCCCGCATTTCCAGGAGTATTACATGCGAAAGCTCATTGTATCGGTAACCGCCGCTGCCCTTCTCGCTTCCGGCTCGATTGCCTTTGCCGCAGTCAAGCACACCACGGGCACGGTTAAGACCTATGATGGCACGGCCATGAGCCTCGTTCTGGACGATGGATCGACCTTTACGCTGCCCAAGACCTTCAAGGATCCTGGCCTGAAGGCAGGCGAAAAGGTCCGCGTTTCCTGGGACATGAGCGGCAAGAACAAGGTTGCCGAGTCCGTCAAGATCGAGAAGTGATCGGGACAAGACCGAACGTTCTCGCCTTGGCTTAGCCTGGCAAGAGGGGGCGGAGCAGCGCTGCTCCGCCTTTTTCGCCCCCACGGCAACCAAACTCGTGGAACCGTGTTATGCTAACTCCCCCGTGCGCGCCCCCGAAACCGACTGCTGTGACAGGGCGCGGAACAGAGATGGCGGAGCTTCGTGTGCCCATGAGAGGCACAGGCTCCAAGGAGGAAAAGGAGAAAATCCCATGAAGGAATTCCATTGCGGCTCGCTGGTTCCCGGCTGTGAGTGGCACACGCGTGCCGGTGAGGAAGCCGAGGTCATGCGCCGCGCCGTCGACCATATGCGCGAGACACATGGCGAAACGGTCATTCGCGAGACGATGATCGAGGCGATCCGCTCGCGCATCGAGAAAGTTCGCGACGCGGCCTGAGCAGTCCTATCTGGCCTTCAAGGCTTCCGCGGCGCGCTCCAGCAGCGCGTCGCGATCGAGCGCAAAGCCGGACCCGATCCATTCCTTTTCCAGGTTTTTCAGGATCGCACCGAGTATTGGCCCCGGCGACGCGCCAAGCGCCGTCAGATCGCCGCCCTTGACTGGGAACACCGGTTTTTCCCATTTCAGCGCAAAAGCGAGCAGGCGCGAAAACCCGCCGGCCTGAACCAGCGCGTCATTGTCCTCGAGAGCCCGCGCTCGCGCCGACGCCAGCGACAGCCGCAGGCGATCGAGAAAACCCTGGCGCTCGCCGGAATAGAGTTTCTTGGCCAGTTCCGCTTCGCTTGTCTTGGGCTCGACGGCAGCCGTCAGCGCCCAGTGGCGCAGGCGCTCCGCCTCAGTGGTCGAAAGTTTCAGCCGCTCGGCCAGTGTCTTCATCCGCGCCGCATCGGGCGGCACGATCGCCTCCAGCCTGAGCAGCGGGTCCGGCGCCCAGCCCAGATCCTTCTCTGTCTTGGTCAGCCCATGAATGGCATCGATGCCCCATTTCTCGCTTTCCGGCAGGGCGCTGGTGAGCACGCCGGCCTGGCGCATCCACAGCAAGGCGCGCGACGGATCTGGGGCCGATAACAACTTCTTCAGCTCGGACCAGATGCGTTCGGCCGAGAGATGGGCGAGACCGTCCTTGAGCCGGGCGCAGGCCTTCAATCCCTCGGCATCGGGCCGACCCTCGCCATACCAGGCGAAAAAGCGGAAGAAACGCAGGATGCGCAGATAGTCTTCGCGGATCCGCTGCTCGGCATCGCCAATGAAGCGCAGCCTTCGTGCCTCGATATCGCCGACGCCGCCGACCAGGTCCACGACCGTCCCGTCAGCCTCCGCATAGAGCGCGTTGATGGTGAAATCGCGCCGTTCGGCGTCGGCCTTCCAGTCGCGGCCGAACGACACTTTGGCGCGGCGGCCATCGGTCTCGATGTCGGCGCGCAGCGTGGTGACCTCATAGGGCGCGCCGCCGGCAATCACCGTGATCGTGCCGTGCTCGATGCCGGTCGGCACCGCCTTGAAGCCCGCCGCCTCGGCGCGGCGAACGGTTTCCTCGGGCAGGCAAGTGGTAGCAACGTCGATATCGGCGACCGGCTGCCCAATCAGCGCATTGCGCACCGCGCCGCCCGCGATGCGGGCTTCCTCGCCGCCCTGCGCCAGCACGGCAAGCAGCCGCTGCAGATGCTTTTCACCCAGCCAGTCGGCTCTGCCCGCCAGCGATATCGGATCACTCAAGCATAGAGCCTTTCATAGAGCGTGCGGATGATGCCGGCGGTGACGCCCCAGATGCGCTGGCCGCCATAGGGCATATCGTAGAAGAACCATTCCAGGTCGTTCCACATGCGGCTGTCCCTGGTGTGGTTGGCCGGATCCATCAGGAACGAAAGCGGCACTTCGAAGGCGGCGTCGACCTCGTCGGAATTGAGCGACAGCGTAAAACCGGGCTCGACGATCGCCAGCACCGGCGCGATGCGATAGCCGCTGCCGGCGACATAATCGGGCATGCGGCCGATGATCTCGATGCGGTCATGGCCGAGGCCGATCTCCTCGAAGGTCTCGCGCAAGGCCGCTGCTTCCGGGGTCGCATCGGTGGGATCAATGGTGCCGCCAGGAAAAGCCACCTGCCCGGAATGGCTGCGCAGTTTTTCCGCCCGCTTGGTCAAAAGCACGGTCGCATCGCGTCCATGATCGACGACCGGGATCAGCACCGCGGCGTCGCGCAGCGCTTTGAGCTGCGTCAACCGTGGATGGCCGGGGTTGAAGCGATGATCGCCATAATCGTCGCCGGCATGGGCTTCAGCTTGCGCCGCGACCCGCGCGCGAAAATCCGCTGTGGAAAACGGCGGCGGCCTCACCTGATCCATCATGCGCTCAGCCACTTCAGTTTTTCCGCCGGCATGATCGGATAGATTTCGCCTTTCGAGCGCACGGCAAACATCGTCTTGCCGCCGATATCGATCTCCTCGCCATGCTCGACCAGTTCGTACATCACCGGCCGCGCCACCAGCGCTTCCAGCCTCCCGCGCACCAGCACATAGGGCTTCAGGCCGCCGGTCTCGTTCTCGTCGACGAAGCGCAGCGGATGGCCAGGTCCGGCCTCGACGACATCGCCGACATTGGTGCGGAAAGTGATGGTCTGCTCGGCGCCGGCGCCGGAAACATCCATTTCAACCGCGATGAAAGGCGCGTCCACGACGCGGATGCCGACCCGTTCGACCGGCGTCACCAGATAGGTCCTGCCATCCTCGTCCTTGCGCAGCACGCTGGAAAACAGCTGCACCAGCGGCATGCGGCCGATCGGCGTGCCGAGATAGAACCACGTTCCGTCTTGTTTGATCTCCATGTCGAGATCGCCGCAAAAGTCGGGATTCCAGCGCTCCACCGGCGCCGCGCCCTTGCCGGCGCGAGCCGCACGCGAGATCAACGCTTCGAGACCGCGCGCCTCGGTTGCGGCAGCAAGGCTGTGTTCGCGATGTTCGGAGCGTTCCGTCATGGTCACGAAATAGTCACTGTTGTTCCGCTTGTCAGCCTAAGTCTGTGATTTAAATTCATTCGTAGGCGCCAGGCGAAGCCGAATCGCGGCATTCTAAGGCACTACAGTGCAAGCCGGTACTTCCAGCACAAGGATCGATGCGGCATGAGCGTAATGGTCAAGGAAAGCCCAATCAGCGAAAAGGACATGATCGCCCAGGCCGAGACGGCGCTGGCCGATATTTCCAGGGTGCGCGACGGCGTCGGCCGCGTCATTTTCGGCCAGGAAGTGGTGGTCGAGCGCACGCTGGTGGCGCTGCTTGCCGGCGGCCATGCGCTGCTGGTCGGCGTGCCCGGCCTTGCCAAGACCAAGCTGGTCGAAACGCTCGGTGTCGTGCTCGGCCTCGATTCGCGCCGCATCCAGTTCACACCCGACCTGATGCCGTCGGACATTCTCGGCTCAGAGGTGATGGAACAGGACGAGGCCGGCAAGCGCTCCTTCCGCTTCATCTCCGGCCCGATCTTCGCGCAATTGCTGATGGCCGACGAGATCAACCGCGCCTCGCCGCGCACCCAGTCGGCGCTGCTGCAGGCGATGCAGGAATATCACGTCACCATCGCCGGCATTCGCCACGACCTGCCCGCACCCTTCCATGTACTGGCGACGCAAAACCCGCTGGAGCAGGAAGGCACCTATCCCCTGCCCGAAGCGCAGCTCGACCGCTTCCTGATGCAGGTCGACATCCTTTATCCCGAAATCGAGGCCGAGCGGCGCATTCTGCTGGAGACCACCGGCACCGAGGACGCCAAGGCGCAAAACGTGCTGCAGCCGGCGCGGCTGAGGGAAATCCAGACGCTGATCCGCCGTATGCCGGTGCCCGAAAGCGTCGTCGACGCCATCCTCAAACTGGTGCGTTCGGCGCGTCCCGGCCAGGGCAATGCTGAGACCGACAAGCATGTCGCCTGGGGTCCCGGCCCGCGCGCCAGCCAGGCGCTGACGCTGTGCGCCCGTGCGCGCGCGCTTTATGACGGGCGGCTGGTGCCGTCGGTCGACGATATCCGCGCGCTGGCCGAACCAGTGCTGCAGCACCGCATGGCGCTGACCTTTGCCGCGCGCGCCGAGGGCACGACCGTGCGCGACGTGGTGGCGAAACTGGCCAAAGGAATCTGATGGCGCGTATCGGCGAAGTCCAGGCACCGGCAGCGACGCGCGACGCGCTCGCCAGGGGCCGCTTGCGGGCTTCGCTGGTGCCGGACCTGCTGGTCGAGGCACGCCGTATCGTCAATACGGTAATTGCCGGCTGGCATGGCCGCCGCAAGCGCGGCATCGGCGAGAATTTCTGGCAGTTCCGCCCCTATGTCGAAGGCGATTCCTCGCGCATCGACTGGCGCCGTTCGGCCCGCGACGACCACACCTATGTGCGCGACCGCGAATGGGAAGCAGCCCACACGGTGTGGCTTTGGGCCGACCCATCGCCCTCCATGCTCTACAAATCGACTGGCGCCGGCGTTTCCAAGGAATCGCGCGCGCTGGTGCTGGCACTGGCCATGGCCGAATTGCTATCTCGCAGCGGCGAGCGCATCGCCTGGCCCGGCCTGACCGATCCGTTCACCGCCCGCAACGGCGCCGAGCGCATCGCGGCGCAATTGATGCACGCCGCCGACCCGCCAGCAAAGCCTGACCTGTCCGCCATCCGCCGCTTCTGCGACATCGTCGTCGTCAGCGATTTCCTCGACCCGGTCGAGGAGACCATGGAATGGCTCGATGTGCTGGCGCGGCATGGCGTGCGTGCGCATCTGATCGAGGTTGCCGATCCGGCGGAGGAGACCTTTCCCTATGCCGGCCGCACCGAATTCACCGATCCCGAGACCGGCGACAAGCTGACCGCCGGCCGCGCGGAAATGCTCGGCGACGAATACCGCCTGCTCTACACCGCCCGCCGCCAGGAGCTGGCCAGCTGGTGCAAGCGCCTCGCCTGGAGCTACACCGTCAACCACACCGACCGCCTCGCTTCCGAGGCGCTGGTGCGCATCCACATGGCGATGACCGCCGATGGCGCATTCGTGGGAAGGGCCGGCGCATGAGCTGGCTGCCGCTCTCCTTTGGCGCTCCCATGGTGTTGTGGGGCCTGCTCGCGCTGCCGGTGATCTGGTGGCTGCTCAGGCTCACACCGCCCAAGCCGCAGTCCGAAATCTTTCCGCCGCTGAAGATCCTCGCTCGCGTGCTGAAGCGCGAGGAAACGCCGCAGCAGAGCCCGTGGTGGCTGACGCTGCTGCGGCTGTTGATGGCAGCCCTTGTCGTCGCGGCATTAGCCGAACCCGTCTTCAATCCGCGCGAAAAATTGCCGGCCGAGGGCGCCGCCCTGGCGCTGGTCATCGACAATGACTGGGCGAGTGCTGCCGACTGGGGCAAGCGCGTCGCCACCGCCCAGCGGCTGATCGCCGATGCCGGTTCGAACGGCGTACCGGTCGTCATCGCCTTCACCGCCGAAAAGCCGAACGCCGAGATCGGCCCCTTCGATGCGGCGGCTGCCCTCGACCGGCTGCGCGCCGCCAAGCCGAGGCCGATTCCGACCGACCGACCCGCTGTCTATGCCCGCGTCGCCGGCGTGCTGGAAACCTTGCCCGGCGCCAGCGTTGCCGTTCTCGCCGACGGCCTTGCGGCAAAAGGCGACGAGGCCGCCTTCAACACACTGCTGTCGAAAAACGCCGCCCGTGTCGTCTGGGCCGATTCCGACCGGCTGGCGCTGACTGGGCTCACCGGCGCCGAGAACGAGGTCGACGGCTTCGCCCTGACCGCCATCCGCGCGCCCGGCGACCCGGCGCCGGCACAAGTCACCGCCGGCGCCTTCGACGACAAGGGCCGCCGCATCGCCGACGCGACGCTGACCTTCGCGCCGGGTGAGACCACCGCCACCGGCACGATGGCGGTGCCGTTCGAACTGCGCAACGACTTCGCCTCGATCGCGCTCGACGGCGAACGCCAGGCAGGTGCGGTGCGCGTGCTCGACGAAAGCTCCAAGCGCCGCCGCGTCGGACTTTTATCGCAGGCCGAGGCCGACCAGGCGCAGCCGCTTCTGTCGCCGCTCTATTACATCAGGCGCGCGCTGCAGCCTTTCGCCGATCTGGTCGAACCGTCGAGCGTCGATCTCGCCGACGCCATCCCGCAGCTTCTCGACCAGAAGCCGGCGATGATCGTCATGGCCGATATCGGTACCATTCCGCCGCAGGTCCATCAGCGGCTGGTCGACTGGGTCGACAATGGCGGCACGCTGGTGCGCTTTGCCGGTTCGCGGCTGGCCGCCGCCGGCAATGACGACGACCTTCTGCCGGTCAGGCTGCGCACCGGCGAGCGCTCGCTTGGCGGCGCGCTCTCCTGGACGACGCCGCAGGCGGTGACCGAATTCCCGAAGAACGGCCCGTTCGCCGACCTCGCACCGCCGGCCGAGGTCACGGTGAGCCGGCAGGTGTTGGCCGAACCGACGCCGGACATCGTCGAGCGCACCTGGGCAACCCTTGCCGATGGCACCCCGCTGGTGACCGGGTTGAAGAAGGGCAAGGGCACGCTGGTGCTGTTCCATATCACCCCGGAAGCGACATGGTCGACGCTGCCGATCTCCGGCAGCTTCGTCGAGATGCTGCGGCGCATCGTGCAGCTGTCGCGCAACCAGGGTGCGGCGGTTGCCAACGCCGAAGCCGCTGCTACGTCGCTGGCACCTTATCGCATGATAGCCGCCGACGGCACTTTGGTGCCGCCGACGCCGGACGCACGACCGCTGGTCCCCGGCGCCGGCTCGCTGCCGGTGACGTTCGAGAACCCGCCCGGCCTCTACGGCTCGGAAACCGGCGTTTTCGCCCACAATCTGCTCGAACCGGCCACCGCCTTCGCGCCGCTGGTGCGCCCGCAATTCACAGTGCCGGTGACCAATATCCAGTACGCTTTCGATGAATCGCGCGACCTCAAGGGATCGCTGGTCACAGCGGCACTTGTGCTTATGCTGCTCGACACGCTGGCGGTGTTCTGGATGGGCGGGCTGATGTCGCGCCGACCGCGCCGCGCCCGATCGGCCGCAGCAACGACAACTGCGCTGCTGCTTGGCCTTGGCATGCTGTTTGGCCATGCCGACCTCGCCCGCGCCGACGACGCCAAGCCCGGCGATGCCGCCGCTATCGAGGACATTGCCAAGACCCGCATCGCCTATGTGCTGACCGGTGTGCCCGGTGACGATTCGATCAGCCGCGCAGGGCTCGAAGGCTTGACCCGCTTCCTGATCGAGAAGACCGCGCTCGAGCCGGGCGCGCCGGCGGGCGTCGATATCTCGAAGGACGAGCTTTCCTTCTATCCGCTGATCTACTGGCCGATCGATCCCTCCGCGCCGATGCCGAGCCAAGCCGCGATCGCCCGCATCGACGCCTATATGCAGCAGGGCGGCACGGTGCTGTTCGACACGCGCGACCAGTTCGCCAACGGCATCGGTGCGGATTCGGCGAGCCCGGCGACGGAACGGTTGCGCGACATTCTCGGCAATCTCAACGTGCCGCCGCTGGAGCCGGTGCCCGCCGACCATGTGCTGACCAAATCCTTCTTCATCCTGCCCGAATTTCCCGGCCGCTTCTCCGGCAGCCCGCTCTGGGTGGAAGCCTCGCTCGAGGCCAGCAATGCCGAGAATCGGCCGGTACGCGTCGGCGACGGCGTCTCGCCGATCCTGATCACCGCCAATGATTTTGCCGGCGCCTGGGCCGTCGACGGGAATGGTGACCCGCTTTTGCCGACCGTGCCATCGGATCCGATGCAGCGCATCTATGCGCTGCGCGCCGGCGTCAACATCATGATGTACATGCTGACCGGCAACTACAAATCCGACCAGGTGCACGTGCCGATCCTGCTCGAACGGCTGGGGCAGTAGGATGGCGGCATTGGCTAATTTCGTCTCGATCCTGTCTGGCGCCGGCGGCGCAGCCTCACCCTCCCCCTTGTGGGGGGGGTCGGCTCGCTACCGCAGCGAAGCGAAGACAGTGAGCCGGGGTGGGGGTGCAGCGCTAGCGCTCTGTCGCCTACCCCCACCCCGCTCCGCTACGCGGATCGACCCTCCCCACAAGGGGGAGGGNGGGGGGGGGGGGGGTGAGCGCTGACGGTCGGCGAGGACCCCCACCCCGCTCCGCTACGCGGATCGACCCTCCCCACAAGGGGGAGGGTAAACGGTGAACTGGTCGATTTCCTTCGAACCGCTGCTGTCCTGGCCCTTGCTGGCTTTGGTGCTCGCACCGCTGCTGGTGCTGGCGGCTGTCGGCTTGTGGTTTCGCCAGCGCGGCGCGATCTTCCGCTTCGCGGCGCTGATCGCGCTGGGCGCAGCACTCCTCAATCCGGTCTTCCTCGACGAGGAGCGCGAGGCGCTGAAGAGCGTCGTTGCCGTCATCGTCGACCGCAGCCAGAGCCAGGATATCGGCGACCGGACCAAACAGACCGACGAAGCGCTTGCCGGTTTGCAGCAGCGCCTTGGCCGCTTCAAGCAGTTCGACGTCCGCGTCGTCGAGGCCGGCAAGTCGGAAGCCGCCGACGAGCGCACCGAGACCAAGCTTTTTGCAGCGCTTGAAGGCGCCTTCCGCGACGTGCCGCCCTCGCGCATCGGTGGCGCCATCATGATCACCGATGGCGAGGTGCATGACGCACCGGCCGCCCCCGACTTCAATGCGCCGCTGCACGCGCTGATCACCGGCAACGAGCACGAGAAGGACCGCCGCATCCGCTTCGAGAACGCGCCGCGCTTCGGCCTCGTCGGCAAGCCGCTCGACATGACCTACCGCGTCATCGCCACCGACGGCGAAACCGGCCCGGTCGATGTCCGCGTCTCGGTCAATGGCGAGCAGGTCGCGGTCGAAGAGGCGACCATCGGCCAGGCGATGCCGCTGCAGGTGACCATCCCCGGCGCCGGCCGCAACATCGTCGAACTCTCCATTGACCGCGAGCCGGGCGAACTGACCGACGCCAACAACCGCGCCATCGCGCTGATCGACGGCATCCGCGAGAACTTGCGCGTGCTTTTGGTTTCCGGCGAACCGCATGCCGGCGAGCGCACGTGGCGCAATCTGCTGAAATCCGACGCCTCGGTCGATCTCGTCCATTTCACCATTTTGCGGCCGCCGGAAAAGCAGGACGGCACGCCGATCAACGAACTGTCGCTGATCGCCTTCCCGACCCGCGAGTTGTTCGTCGAGAAGATCAAGGATTTCGATCTCATCATCTTCGACCGCTACCAGCACCGCGACGTGCTGCCGATCCTCTATTACGACTACATCTCCGAATATGTCGAAAAGGGCGGCGCGCTGCTGATTGCCGCCGGGCCGGAATATGCCGGCGACGCCTCGATCGCCCGCACCCCGCTAATGTCGTCGCTGCCGGCAATGCCGACCGGCGAAGTCATCGACAAGGCCTTCTATCCGCGCCTCACCGATCTCGGCCAGCGCCATCCGGTGACGCGCGGCCTCGACGGCTCGGCGACCGAGCCGCCGCGCTGGAGCCGCTGGTTCCGCACCATCGGCGTGCAGAACCCCGAAGGCGAAGTGGTGATGAAGGGCGCCGACAACCGCCCGCTGCTTCTGCTCGATCATAAGGGCGAAGGCCGCGTCGGCATGCTTCTGTCCGATCAGGGCTGGCTATGGGCGCGCGGCTTCGAGGGTGGCGGGCCGCATGTCCAGCTTTACCGCCGCATCGCCCACTGGCTGATGAAGGAACCTGAACTCGAGGAAGAGCGGCTGACCGCCGACGGCCGCGGCATGATGCTTGAAATCCGCCGCCAGACGATGAGCGACGATCCCGGCCCGGCGCAGGTGATCACCCCTTCGGGCAAGGCGCTGATCGTCAAGCTGGAGAAGTCCGAACCCGGCGTTTTCCTGGGCAGCATCGAGACCAAGGAGATCGGCCTCTACCAGATCGGCAATGGTGACCTGACCGCACTCGCCCATGTCGGCCCGGTCAACGCGCCGGAATTCTCCGACGTCGTCTCCACCGAGGACCGGTTGAAGGCTCCGACTGAGGCCACCGGCGGCAGCGTGCGCCGGCTGGCGGCCTCCTCCACCCTTGGCCAGCTCACCGGCAGTGTCGCCCTGCCCTCCATCGTCCCGGTCCGCGCCTCCGGTGCGGCCTCGGGCGCAGACTGGATCGGCCTGCGCAGCACCGACGACAGCGTGCTCAAAGCCGTCTCGCGCGTATCCCTGTTCGGCGGCTTCCTCGGCCTTTGCCTGCTGCTGCTGGCCATGGGCGCGATGTGGTATAGAGAAGGAAGGTGAGGATCCCTTCTCCCCGTCACTATAGGGGGAGAAAGACGCTCAACCTACTCCTCCGGCTCCGTCGTAAACAGCAGCGGGTAGCCCTTGGCCTTGCCGGCATCGGTAGCCCGTGTCGCCTTGGTCTCGGCGACATCCCTGGTGAAGACGGCAACGACGCAAACGCCGAGCCGGTGCGCGGTGATCATCACCCGGTTAGCCTGGTCTTCGCTGAGCTTGAACTCGCCCTTCAGCACCGTCACCACGAATTCGCGCGGCGTAAAATCGTCATTGATGAGGATGACCTTGTAGAGCTTCGGCCGCTCGGTCTGCGGCTTGGTCTTGGTGCGGGGTTTGGAACTGATTTCAGGCATCGGGAACCGGTATCGCGCGAGGGGTCGCTCTCACTTTGTCATGGGGGAAAGCCGTCGTCCATTTTGATCGGCGCGCCAAACCGGCTTCCCGGAAGTGCTGCCGTTCACAAATTTAGGAAGTGTATGCTGCGGTTCAACGGCCCTGGCGATTGGCGACGCGACGAGCCTGGAATTGCCGTGCGCCGGATGCCGCATCCGGCCTTGATCCGGCCGCCTTGTATTCGACCCAGGCGACCGCGAGCCAGCCGAAGAAGCAGGCCAGCGCCGCGCCGGTGATCACGGTAAGCAGCAGGCTTTGCCATGGTGTGATGTATTGCCAGCTGCTGGAGATTGCCGGTGCAAACAGCGACGGCTCCGTGCGCCCGCTCACCGGATCGGGCACCGGGCTGGCGGTAAACTGGACCAGCACCCTGACCATTGCCGAGGCGACAAGGCCGCCGATGGCCATCGAGCGCAGAATGGATGAAAGCCGCTTCTTCATGCGGGCTGTCCTACCGGACCGGCATTGCAAACGGGTTAAAGATCTGGGTGGCCGGCACCCATCAACGGGTAATCATGCACTCACACGACAAGGCCGCTCCAGCCCGGGGGTGCTGGAGCGGCCTTGTTACAGACAAGCCTGTTGGCTGTCTGGATCAGGCCTTCGGGGCGTCCGTCTTGACGACCTTCTTCGCCTTCTTGTGCTTCTTGACGGGCTTCTTGGCGACGACCTTCTTCACCGGGGGCTTGGCGGTCGTGGTCGCCGGAGCGGTGGTCGTGGAAGCAGCCGGAGCAGCGGTCGTGGTGGCAGCGGCATTGCCCAGAGCCGGCATTGCGAAAGCGAGAGCGACGGCGAGACCGGTGGCGGAGAGGATGGACTTTTTCATGGCTTCATTTCCTTCTTTGTGCGGGTCGAGTTTCGAGTGTCACTGAACCGGGTCGATCGGTGTCACTCCAAGCAGCTTCAAAGCGTTCGCGAGCATCCGGATACCCTGTGCCTGTTTCTTGTTGGCGCAGAACCGGTTTCCCTTTCTTTGCAGTGCTTTCGCCGCGGTGACCTGCGTTGCCGCGGCATGGGTTTCAAGGGCTTCGTCTACCTGGCGATTGAGATCGATGCAGCGCTCGCTCCTTGTGATCGGCGTCACCTTTGCGGTTGTGGCTCCGACCGCGGCTGTGACGAGCGGAATGCTGAGCAGCGCACCCATCAAGCTGATCGTGAACCTGTGCATTGGTGATGTCCGTTACTCCGGAGACTTCGCGTCGCAGCCGATGTCCTGACCGCCACGGCACCCTTTATGCCCTTGATTTTTTTCGGGAGTTTTTCCGGACTATAGAATTTTGTTTCTGAATTGTTTCTGGCAAATCGGCTTTGCGGGCGATCATCGCCGCTGGCCAACATGTGGCCAGAATTCTATCGTGTGGGTGACGCCACAGAAGCAGACTCAGAAGGCAGCCGCCGACCGGCCGCCAGCAATGACAGGATCGCCGTGAAATCCGATGCGCACATACTGATCGTCGACGACGACAAGGGCATTCGCGATCTGCTTCAGGAATTCTTCCAGAAGCGCGGCCTGCGCACCACGGTTGCCGCCGACGGCATCGAGATGGAGGACATACTGCGCCGCACGCAGGTAGACCTGATCGTGCTTGATGTGATGCTGCCGGGAAAAAGCGGGCTGGAACTCTGCCGCGACCTGCGCGCCAGCTACTCGACGCCGATCATCATGCTGACGGCGGTGACCGAGACCACCGACCGGGTCGTCGGCCTGGAGATGGGCGCCGACGACTATGTGCCCAAACCCTTCGATCCGCGCGAGCTGCTGGCCCGTATCCGCGCCGTTTTGAGGCGCAATGGTGCTGCCGAGCCGAAGCGCGCCACCACCAAGCAGATCTATCATTTCGCCGGCTGGACGATGGACTGCTCGCGCCGCCGGCTGATGGCGCCGGGCGACGTCAGGGTCGAGCTGACGATGGCGGAGTTCAACCTGTTGCAGACCTTCGTCAAAAGCGCGCAGCGCGTCCTCACCCGTGACCAGCTCATCGAGCTTTCCGGCGGTGACAGCGACTATTCCTTCGACCGCAGCATCGACATCCTGGTCAGCCGTCTCAGGCGCAAGATGGAAGACGACCCCAAGACGCCGAAACTGATCCTGACTGTGCGCAGCGGCGGCTACCAGTTCCTGCCCGAGACCACCTCCGAATGAGACGTTTCCTGCCGCAAACCCTGCCGGTCTGGGTTTTGCTCATCGTCATTGCCGGCCTGCTGATCAGCCAGGTCGCCACGCTCTACATCGTCTCGCGCGATCGTGCCGTCGCCAATGACGAGGTCGATCTCTACCGGCTTAACGACCGCGCCTATTCGCTGGTGCAGCTGATGCATGACGACACGCCGGAGCAGCGCAAGCTGACGGCCTCCGGTCTGTTCAACGCCACCTATGCGCTCACCGTTTCGGACACGCCCGCGGTCACCTCGTCGATCGCCGGCGACGACGAACTGGCCGAACTCGAGGACATCCTGGTGGGGCGGCTGTCGAAATTCGGCATCACCGACGCCCGCGTCCGGCGCGATCCGGCAACCCAGGCAGCCAACGCGCCTGGCGGTGTGGCCGTGACCAAGGATGTGGGCGCGGTGGAGCGTGACCTGTTATCGCTGGCGGCCAGCTTCGCCCAAAGCGACAAGCTGACGGCCTCTGTCCGCTTCGCCGACGGCCAATGGCTGAATTTCACCGAGCCCAACACGCCGGTCGGACCGATATTGAGCTTCGACAGCCTGCCGCTCTATTCGCTGATCGCGGCCCTGGTGGTGATCATGTCGATCTGGTCGCTGCGCCGGCTGACGGCGCCCTATCGGATGATGGAAACCGCGGTCAACCGGATCGGCACGGATCTGAAGAGCCCGCCGATCGCCGAGACCGGCAGCCGCGAAATCCGCGCCGCGGCCAAAGCCGTCAACGCCATGCAGGTCCGGCTGCGCGACTATGTCGAGGACCGCGAACATCTGGCCGCCGCGCTCGCCCACGATCTGCGCACGCCGCTGACCCGCATGCGGCTGCGCCTCGAACTGTTGCGCAGATCGACCGCGCGCGAGGCGCTGGCCCACGACCTCGCCGACATCGAGAGCATCGCCAGCTCCGTCATCGACTTCGCCACCTTCGAAGTCACCGAGGAGAAGAGCGAGCGGATCGATTTCTGGTCGCTGGTGGAATCGATCGCCGACAGTTTCGAGGACGTCACGTTCGACCATGACGGCGCCAGGCCGCGTGGCATGATCTGCATCGCGCGACCGGTGGCGCTGAAGCGCTGCGTCAACAATCTGGTCCAGAATGCCGTGACCTACGGCAAGAAAGCCCATGTCAGCCTGCGGCAGTCGGACGGCACGGTCACGCTGGTCATCCGCGACGAGGGGCCGGGCATACCGCAGGCGCAGCTCGACCAGGTGTTCGGTTCCTTCGTGCGGCTGGAGCAATCGCGCAACCGCCAGACCGGCGGTCTCGGCCTCGGCCTGACCATTGCCCGCAACATTGCGCGTGCCGCCGGCGGCGATGTCAACCTGTCCAACCGTCCCTGCGGCGGCCTGCTGACGGAGCTCAGCCTGCCGCTGGCGGCATGAGGCAGCAGACTAGCGTCTCGATGGGCACCGGGGGTGGATCAGCCAACCCAACCTTGCAATAGTGCAGCCGCTCGAACAGGAGGAGATCGCCGCATGTTTTACGCCATCCTGGCCTATCACGTCGAACAGACCATCCAGTCCCTGACGCCGCAGCAGGATGCGGCGCTGATGCACGACCTGCTCGAAGTCAACGCCAGGCTGACCCGCGAAGGCAAGCTCGGGCCGGCGGCAAGACTGGGCGCGACCGCCGACGCCGTGACGCTGCGCGGTCCGGGCGAAGGCATCGTCATCGACGGGCCGTTTGCCGAGACCAAGGAACAATTGCTGGGTCTTTATGTCCTCGACTGCGCCACGCAGGAGGCGGCGATTGCAGCCGCGCGCGACTTGCGCCGCGTGAATCCCTCGGCAGTCTACGAAATCCGGCCGATCACATTTTACCTTCCCGGCCTGGCGTTCCCCGTGACGAAGGGCGATTTCCAGGAGGCCGCCAGCGGCTGAGAGCCGCTTGCTCTACCCCATGGCCGGTCAGGCAGAAGCGATCTCGTTGCCCAGGCGGACCGTTTCGGCGACGAGAAGGTCGAGATCCTCGCGCCGGGTCCGGTGGTTGTTGATCGCCACCCTGAGGCAATGCCGGCCTTGCACCGTGGTATCGGAAATGGCGGCGGTTCCGTCTTCCTGAAGCCTCAGCATGATCTCGGTGTTGAGCGCTTTCGCGCGCTCGCCATCGAGACCATCCGCGCGATAGCGGAAGCAGACGATGTTGATGCTGGTCGGCGCCGTCAGTTCGAGCGCTGGTTCGGCCGCGATCAGCCCTGAGAGATACTGCCCCTGCGCAATGTTCTGGTCGATCAGGCGGCCGAATTTTTCGACGCCGTGTTCTCGCAATGCCATCCACACTTTGAGTGCCTTGAAGCCGCGTGACGTCTGCAGGCCGTAATCGTGCAGCCATTGGCCGGAGGCGAGGCCGCGCGGTGTCGACTCCAGATATTCCGGCGTCACCGCGAAGGTCTTGCGATGCGCCGAGGCATCCCGCACCAGCGCGCAGCCTGCCTCGAAAGGCGCATGCAGCCATTTGTGCGGATCGAGCGCGATGGAATCGGCCCATTCGATGCCGGCGACGCTATGTGCATTCTCAGGCGCGATCGCGATCAGCGCGCCGATGCAGCCGTCGACATGGAACCAGAGGTCCTCCTCATGCGCCAGCTTGGCCAGCGCCTGCAGATCGTCGATGGCGCCGGTGTTGACAGTGCCGGCGTTGCCGATGATGCAGGCCGGCTTGAACCCGGCCGCGCGATCTTCCGATATCGCAGTCCTCAAACCTTCAATGTCGATGCGCAGGCCGGCGTCGCTGGCAATGCGGCGCAGCGCCTTGTTGCCGAGACCGAGCGCTTCCATCCCCTTGCGGTGACAGGAATGGACCTGGTCCGAGCCATAGAAACGCAAAGGCTTTTCGATTGCTCCAACGCCGTGCTCGCGCACGCCGATGCCGGCCTTGGTGTTGCGCGCCACGGTGAGCCCGATGATGTTGGCCATCGAGCCGCCGCTGACCAGCGTGCCGCTGGCCGAAGCCGGCATGCCCATCATCTGCTTGCACCAGTCGACCACCTGGCCGTCCATCAGGGCGGCGGCATGGTTGCCGCCGCCGAGATTGGAGCCCTGGATTGCCGCCAGGAAATCGCCGATCGCGCCGGTAAAATTGCTCGACCCCATATACCAGGACCAGAAGCGCGGATGGATGTTGCCCATCGGATAGGGCATCACCTTGTCCACGACATCGCCATAGATGTCGGCAAGCGCGGTCGGCGATTGCGGCAGCGAGGCGGTGAAGAAATCCCTCACATCTCCAGGCATCTCCTGCCACACCGGCCGTTGCCTGACATCGCGCAGGTAAGCGACGGCATCGTCAACGATCCGATGCGACAGGCTTTGCACATCGGCCCAGTCCGAGGGGTCAAGCGTTTCCTCGGTACTGGTAGCCGAGTGTCCAGGCATCGCGTCCATGCAATTTGCTCCCGCGTCATCATGCCGGGAACTGGCAACCGGGCGTCGAGCGCGAGAGAGCAAGCTCTTCCGCATTCATCTCGGCCTCGATGCCGTCGAACAAAGGCGTGGTCATGTAGCGTTCACCGGTATCGGGAAGCATGCACAGGATCACCGATCCGGCCGGCGCTGTGCCGGCGATCTGGCGCGCCACGGCAAAAGCCGAACCGCCGGAAATGCCGGTGAAGATGCCTTCCTGCTGCGCCAGCGCCTTGGCCCATTTCATGCCCTCCGGCCCGGCGATCGGCATCACCTCGTCATAGAAGTTGCCATCGATGGCCTCCTGCAGGACGTGCGGGATGAAATCCGGCGTCCAGCCCTGGATCGGGTGCGGTTCGAAAGCCGGATGGCTGGCGGCCGGCGCTCCGCCGGCGCCACGCATCTGCCGCTTGCCGCTGCCGACAAGCTGCGCGTTGGCCGGTTCGGTGAGCACGATCCGGGTCTCAGGCCGCTCGCGGCGCAGCACCCGCGCCACGCCGGCGACGGTGCCGCCGGTGCCGTAGCCGGTGACGAAATAGTCGAGCCGCGAGCCGGCGAAATCGTTGACGATCTCGCGTCCCGTGGTAGCTTCATGAATGTCGGCGTTGGCCTTGGTCTCGAACTGGCGGGCCAGGAACCAGCCATTGGCTTCGGCCAGTTCCACCGCCTTCTTGTACATGCCGAAGCCTTTCTCGGCGCGCGGCGTCAGCACCACCTTGGCGCCCAGCATCCGCATCAGCTTGCGGCGCTCGACCGAGAAACTGTCGGCCATCGTCACCACCAGCTTGTAGCCCTTCTGCGCACAGACCATGGCAAGACCGATGCCGGTGTTGCCGCTGGTCGCCTCGACAATGGTCTGTCCAGGCTTGAGCGCGCCGGTGCGTTCACCTTCCTCGATGATGTTGAGCGCCAGCCGGTCCTTCACCGACGCCGCCGGATTGAAGAACTCGGCCTTGACGTAGATGGTGGCGTGCGCCGGTCCGAGATTATTGACGCGGATGACCGGCGTGTCGCCGATGGTGTCGAGAATGCTGTCGAACAGGCGGCCGCGGCCGGCCGTGGTTCTGATTTTCTGCTGATGCAACATGGTAGACTCCTGGTTCTTGCTCACGGGCCGGTTACACACCGGCGGTTTGGGCGGCGAGATTTCGACACCTTGCCGCACTACAGGTCCTTGACGTGCGGCAGTGTGGTAAACACCACATTCGGCGCACAAATTTTGCGAGCCGGGTGCACTTTGTCGTGCTCGGTGGTAAAGCAGGGGCCGGCAGGTCAGCGTGGGAGCAGGCGTGGTATCTGGCGTGGAATCGAGCCTGGCGAGCAGCCATCAAGGTGTTGTCGTGCGCCTGTTTGGGCCGCCGACAATTGCGCGCGACGGCGTCCCGGTGGTCTTGCCGGCATCGCGCAAGCTGCGCGCGCTGCTGGCCTATCTGGCGCTGGCGCCCCATCCGGTCGGACGTGGCAAGCTCTGCGAGTTGCTGTGGGATGTTCCAAATGATCCCAGGGGTGAGCTGCGCTGGTGCCTGAGCAAGCTGCGGGCCGCGCTCGACGAACCGGGCCGCCGCAGGATCGAAACATCGGGCGATACGATCGCGCTCGATCTCGACGGCATCTCAGTCGACGTTCTGGATGTCGCGGCGGCGGCTGCCGCAGGCATCGAAACGCTCGAGCCGACGCGACTGCAGTTGCTCTCCGACCTGTTCGTCGGCGACTTCCTCGAAGGGCTGGAGATCGACCGCAGCCCTCTCTTCAACAGCTGGCTGACCGCGCAGCGCCGCCGTTTCGGTTCCTGCCAAGCTGCTATACTGGAACATCTGGTCAAGACGCTGCCGGCCGATTCCGAAGACGTCTCCGCCCATCTCGAAAAATGGCTGGAATTGACCCCGTTCGACAGCAGCGCCCATGTCGCACTCCTGGTGAGGCTGGCGCGGCGCGGCCAGTTCGGTGCCTGCGAGGACCATCTTGCCGCAGCAGCATCGCTCTTCCAATCGGAAGAGCTGGATTTTGGCCCTGTGCGCCAGGCGTGGCTTGCCATTCGCGCGGAACGTCACTGCGCGACTTTGCCGGCACAGCCTGCGGTAGCGCCGGTGGCGGGCCACAGCCCGATCGCGCGTGCCCCCACCGAAGCCGCGGCGCCCCACAAAGCTTCGCTTGCCGTGATGCCATTTGCCGAAGATGCCGGCGGCGTTTGTGGTGGGCTGGCCGACGGCTTGACCCACGACATCATTACCCGCCTCGCCAAGCTCAGGGACTTCTTTGTAATCGCCCGGGGCTCGGTCTTTGCGCTGGCAGAAAAGAACATCGCGCCGGAAGATGCCGGCCGCAGGCTGGATGTCGACTATGTCGCCACCGGCACGGTGCGCAGCCTGACCGGCCGCCTGATCGTCACCGTCGAGCTTGTCGAGGTGCGCACGGCCAGGATCGTCTGGGCCGAGACCTTCGAGCGCAAGCCCGAGGACATCTTCATTGTCCTCGACGATATCGGCAACAGCATCGTGGCCTTCATCTCATCCGAGATAGAGATGGTCGAGCGCAACCGCGCCATGCTGAAGGCGCCCAATTCGCTCAATGCCTGGGAGGCCTACCATCGAGGACTCTGGCATATGTATCGCTTCACCCGCAGCGAAAACGAGCAGGCCAGGCATTTCTTCGGCATCGCACTGCAGCAGGATCCGACCTTTACCCGCGCCTATGCCGGCCTGTCCTTCACCCATTGGCAGAGCGCCTTCCAGCGCTGGGGCGACCGCGACCAGGACAGCGCGCTTGCCTTTGAGGCGGCCGGCCAGAGCGTTTTGGTCGACGATCATAATCCCGCCGCGCACTGGGCGATGGGCCGGGCGCTGTGGCTGCGCGGCGAGGGTGATGCGTCCGTGCTAGAACTGCAAAGAGCCGTCGACCTCAGCCCGAACTTCGCGCTTGGCCACTATGCGCTGTCCTTCGTGCATTCGCAGTCGGGCGACCCGCACGCGGCGATCGGATCGTCGGATCATTCGCGCCATCTGTCGCCGTTCGACCCGATGCTGTTCGGCATGCTGGGCGCACGCGCCATGGCGCATGTCCGCCTCGGCCAGTTCGACGAGGCGGCCGAATGGGCGCTGAAGGCGGCCGCCCGCCCCAACGCACATGTCATCATCCTGTCGATCGCCGCCCACTGCCTGGCGTTGGCTGGGCGGCTGGACGAGGCGAAAAACTTCGCCGCCGCCATCCGCAAGACGCTTCCGGATTACCGAGCCGACGACTTCATCGACACCTTCCGCTTCGACCGGGATGCCACAGCCCTGTTCAAGCTCGGCGCCACGCGCATCGGGCTGGCTTAGAGCATGATCCCAAAAAGTGGGTACCGGTTTTTGGAAAAGATCATGCTCCAACAAAGGGTTAGATCATGATGAGATTTCAACCAAATCTCATCATGATCTAGCGCCGCAACACCGCGCTCAGCACATCGCGTATCCCGATCGCGCCGACAAAGCGCGACTGGTCGTCGAACAGCGCCACGGGTGCCGTCTGCGAGCGGTGCATGGCCAGCATCACCGTCTTCAGCGAGGTCCCGGGGTTGGCCCAGAACACTTGCGCCGTCTCCTCCGGCTGCGCCTCGACATCAGCGCACGACACCCATACCGCCGGTTTGCCGTCGCGTTCCGCCGCCGCCACCAGCCCGTGCTCGTCGATCTTGAAACGCGTCGTCTTGCGCCGGTCGAGCCACACCCAGCCATTATCGCCGTGCTCGAGGTCGCGGCTGTCGCGCATGACGTTCCAGGCGGTCAGCACCGACAACGGATTCACATTGGCGATGAAGTCGCGGACATAGTCATTGGCGGGCTTGAGCACGATGTCTTCCGGCGCCCCGGTCTGCACGATGCGACCGCCCTCCATGATGGTGATGTGGGTGCCGATCTTCAGCGCCTCTTCCAGATCATGGCTGACGAAGATGATGGTCTTCTTCAGCTCCGCCTGCAGCTGCAGCAATTCGTCCTGCAGCTTGGTGCGGATCAGCGGATCGAGCGCCGAGAACGGCTCGTCCATCAGCAGGATCGGCGCCTCGGTGGCGAAGGCACGGGCCAGGCCGACGCGCTGCTGCATGCCGCCGGACAGCTCATGCGCGTATTTCTTCGACCACTGGTCGAGATTGACCAGTTTCAGCTGGCGTTGCACGCGCTCCTTGCGCTCTTGCTCCGGCACGCCGGCGAGTTCGAGGCCGAGGCCGACATTCTCCTCCACCGTACGCCAAGGCAGCAGGCCGAACTGCTGGAACACCATCGCCACCTGCTTCTGCCGCAGCCGCCGCAGCGTCGCCTGATCGCAGGTCACGACATCGACGATATTGTCGCCGTCCTTGACCAGCACCTGGCCGCGCGACACCACGTTGAGCCGGTTGACCGCCCGCAGCAGCGTCGACTTGCCGGAGCCGGACAGGCCCATCAGCACCGAGATTTCGCCCTCATGCACGGTCAGGCTGGCGCCGGCGCAACCCAGCACATTGCCGGTCTTTTCAAGGATTTCGGCGCGCGTGGCGCCGCCGTCGATCAGAGCCAGCGAACCGGCCTGGTCGGAGCCGAAGACGATATCGACATTTTTGAAATCGACGGCGACGGTCATTTCTTGCCTCCAACGCCGATACGCGTCATCCGGTCGAGCACGATGGCGAGTACGACAATCGCCAGGCCCGCCTCGAGCCCGAGATCGATGCGGCGCGAGCCGAGCGCGCGGTTGATTTCAGTGCCGAGGCCGCCGGCGCCGATCAGTGCTGCAAACACCACCATCGACAGCGACAGCATGATCGATTGCGTCAGCCCGGCCATGATGGTCGGCAAGGCCGAGGGCAGCTCGACCTTCCACAGCAGCTGCTGCTTGGTGGCGCCGAACGCCTCGCCGGCCTCGATGATCGACTTCGGCACCGAGACGACGCCGAGATGGGTGAGCCGGACCGCGGTCGGGATGACAAAGATGATGGTGACGATGAGGCCGGGCGCGTTGCCGAGACCGAACAGGGTCAGAACCGGGATCAGGTAGACGAAGGTCGGCAGCGTTTGCATCAGGTCGAGCACCGGCAGCATGATGCGGTAGACCTTCGGCTTGTGCGCGGCCCAGATGCCGAGCGGCACGCCGATGGCCATCGCCATGGCGGCGGCGGCCACGACCAGCACCAGCGTCTGCACCGTCTGCTTCCAGAGGTTCTGGTTGATGATGAAGATCAGGCCGAGAAAGACGCCTATGGCCAGCGGGCGCGAGCGCTGCAGCAGCCAGGCGATGATGGCGATGATCAGCGCCAGCAGCACCGGCGGCACCATCAAAAGGATGCCAACCAGCCCGTCGAGCAAGAAATTGAGGCCATTCGAGAAGGCCCTGAACACGGTGTCGAAATTGTCGGTGAGGAAACCGAAGAACGCCTTTCCCCAGGCGCCGATCGGTATCTTGTGATCGACCATGAATTTCGAAATCGGATCCATATCGCCCCTCTCATGCGAGAGACCGCCTGCTTCCGGCCTCCGCTGTCGTTAGGTCATCTTCTCACAGGATATGAAAAAGGGCAGCCTTTTCTAGATTGGCTGCCCTTCCTGGTTCGGCTTTGCCGAATTCAGTCGGCTCAGCTTCCGAGCGCGGTCTTGACCGCCGCTGCCGCATCACCGCCATCGAAGGTGGTGACGCCGGCAATCCACGGCGCAACCGCGTCAGGGTGCTTCTTCAGCCAGTCGGCAGCGACCGTGTTGGCGTCGCCGCCCTTCAGGATCGCGTCCATCATCTCGCCTTCCATATCCAGGTTGAACTTCAGGTTGGCGATGAACTTGCCGGCATTCGGGCATTCGGTGGTGTAGCCCTTGCGCACATTGGTGTAGACGGTGGCGGCGCCGAAGCCGCTGTCGCCCATGCCGTCGAGATAGGTGAGCTTCATGGCGCCCATCACCGGATGCGGCGTCCAGCCGAGGAAGGCAATCCACTCATTGTTCTTGATCGACTGCTCGGCCTGCGTCAGCATGCCGGCTTCCGAGGACTCGACCAGCTCGAAGCCTTCGAGATTGTCCTTCGGGTTCTTGATCATGTCGAGGATGATGCGGTTGCCGTCATTGCCCGCCTCGATGCCGTAAATCTTGCCGTTGAACTTGTCCTTGAACTTGCCGATGTCGGTCAGCGACTTGACGCCGGCCTCCGCGACATAGGTCGGTACGACGATGCCGTAGCCGGCGCCGGTCAGGTTGGTGCCGATCGTCTCGACCGAACCATCGGCGGTGTAGTCCTTGATGTCGTTAGTCATCGACGGCATCCAGTTGCCGAGGAAGACGTCGAGATCCTTGTTTTTCAGCGACGCCATGGTCACCGGTACCGATAGCTGGATCGTCTGCGGCTCGTAGCCGAGCGCGGTGAGCAGCACCGAAGCGACGCCGGTGGTTGCCTGGATGTCGGTCCAGCCGACATCGGAAAGGCGCACCGCCTTGCAGCTCTCCGGATNCTCTCCGGATCGCCGGCAAGTGCAGCGCTCGTGGACAGAAAAGTCGCCAGGCCGAGACCGGCGACGAAGGTGTTCATACGCGACATTGGCAGTCTCCCATTGTGATTCTTTGGCGAAGCGTAGTTACGGTTTCTCTGCCCGCCTTGTTTCGTCAGCCAAACACCATTCTGGTGTGGTTTCAAGCGCTAAGACAATCACGATCAACGGCGCGGACTGGCCAAACAGCGACACGCCCGCCGCTTTTTCGATTGCAGACGGCTTTTCCCATGAAATGCAGCGGTGCCCTCTCCCCGCGCCGCGCCAACTCGGCTTAAAAGGACGGCATGGCCAAGCTCTACTTCCACTATGCGACGATGAATGCCGGCAAAACGACAATGCTGCTGCAGGCGTCCTACAATTATCGCGAACGCGGTATGACGACCATGCTGTTCGTCGCCGGCCACTATAGAAAGGGCGATACCGGGTTGATCTCGTCGCGCATCGGCCTGGAGACGGAGGCCGAGATGTTCCGCGACGGCGACGATCTCTACGCTCGCGTAGCCGAGCATCACGAACATACGACGGTGCATTGCATCTTTGTCGACGAGGCGCAATTTCTCGAGGAAGAGCAAGTCTGGCAGCTCGCCCGTATCGCCGACCGGCTGAACATCCCGGTGATGTGCTACGGCCTGCGCACCGATTTCCAGGGCAATCTGTTTTCCGGTTCGCGAGCGCTTCTGGCCATCGCAGACGATCTGCGCGAAGTGCGCACCATCTGCCGCTGCGGCCGCAAGGCGACGATGGTCGTGCGTCTCGGCGCTGACGGCAAGGTGGCCAGACAAGGCGAACAGGTGGCGATCGGCAAGGACGTCTATATCTCGCTCTGCCGCCGCCACTGGGAAGAGGAAATGGGCCGCGCCGCGCCTGACGATTTCATTGGCTTCACCAGAGGCTGAACGGCCGGGACAACATGAAAATTCTGCAGTTCACAGTCGATTGCCCGTTTCCGCCGGTCTCCGGCGGAGAGATCCGGAACGCCGCCAATGCACGCGCCCTGGCATCGATGGGCGAGGTCCTGACGGTAAGCCTGACTGGCGCCCCGGCACCCTCCACACCGCCGAACATCCGTCACCGGATCATCGAGGCAGCGCGCGGCAGGGCGCCGTGGGGCAGGCGCGGCCCGCACCCGACCGTGCATATGATGCCGGACGACGAGCTGGCCGAGGCCGACGCCATCTGGAGGGAATTCGCGCCCGATCTCGTGGTAATCGAGGAGATCGTGCTTTCGCAGCTGCTGACGCTGGCGCCGAAGCATCGCGCGCGCACCGTCCTTGACCAGCACAACATTGATTCCCGGACGGTGTCCGACCGGATCGCCGGCCTGACGCTGTGGCAGCAAATTCGAGACTGGCGCCAAAACAGGCGAAGGAAGGCAGAGGCGCGCGAAGCCGACAGGTGTGCGGCTGCCCTGGCCGACCAGGTCTGGGTTTGTTCGCGGGCCGACGAAGCGCTTCTGTCCGCTCTCGGCCCCGTCAACGACGTCAGGTTCGTCGCCAACCCCATTCCAGACGAGAGCGTGCTTTCCCTGCCGATTGCTGCCGAGCGCTTCAGTGAACTCAGCCTGTGTTTCATAGGCCATCTCGGCTATTTCCCCAACATCGACGCCGTCAAGCAGATCGGCCGCGCGATGGCGCCGCGCCTCGCCGCCTCCGGCCGGCCCTGGTCGATCACCGTCGCCGGCAGAAACCCGCGCGATGTCGTGCGCGGTCTATGCACCAGGCATGGTCTGCGGTTGATCGAGAACCCACCGCATCTGCCGGAATTGCTTGGGCGTGCCGGCTATGCGCCGATCCCGCTGCGCTTCGGCGGCGGAACCCGCATCAAGGTGCTGGAGGCGATGGCGGCGGGCCTTGTCGTCGCCGCCACCGAAAAGGCCGTCGAAGGGCTTGGCCTGCAGGCGGGCAGGCATTTCCTGTCCAGCGACGATGCCGGCAAGTTGGCATTGAAAATCATCGATCTCGCGACACGCCCGCAAGCGGCCGCCGAGATGGCGGAGATCGGCCGCGCTTTCGTGCGCGACAATCATTCGTCGGCGGCGATTGAAAAGCAGGTCAAGCAGGCGGTCGCGGCGATCCCGCGCACGGATTGAGCCCGGCTGCTATCCACCGGCGTACGGCGTTTGTTAAGGCCTGCAGCCTATTTTGCCCTCAGCCAGAGCCAGCCGGGAACCGCCATGCTTCGAGCCATTTCATCAGGCCTTGTCATTTACTTGGCCGGTATCCTCGCCGCGCTGGCCGACGGCGATGCAGCACTTGGCAAGAAAGTGTTCTACCGCTGCATGGCCTGTCACGAGGCGGCAAGCGACCGCGACAAGGTCGGCCCGCATCTCCTCGGTATCGTCGGCCGCACCGCCGGCACCGCCCAGAACTTCAACTATTCGCAGGCCATGAAGGACGCCGGCGCGGCCGGCCTGGTCTGGGACGAAGCCAACCTCAAAGCCTATCTCGGTGCTCCCAAGCTGAAAGTACCCGGCAACAGGATGGGCTTCTCCGGCCTGAGCAGCGACGAGGACATCGCCAACGTCATCGCCTATCTGAAGGCCGATCCGAAGCCTTGAACGGCGCGATGCGTAGCGTGATGGCGACGGCTTCCGCCAGCTGTCTCGCGCTTGCAACTCATTGAGCCCTCTGTCGAATTCAGCACACCCACACTGTCCGAGATCGACTTCTTCGCAGCCGTCAAAGTTCAATGACAATTGAACAATACTTGGCCGGCTGGTTAATCACGCCATGACCCCGCCTTCATTGCCTTTCAAGACGACCAGGCATTTTTTTGTTTTCGGGGCGGGTCTTGTCTTGCGTCTTTCAATCCCCTGATACCCCACATATATTCGCCGCTGTTCGCAGCCAGCGACCGGAAGCCGAAGCGGGAGGCCCCTATGGCGACATTGCAGAATTTCGATGCCGAAATTGCCAAGACCAGGCAGGTCGTGCAGGACATGCGCTCCAAGATCGAGCAGTCGGGCACGGTGCTTGATACGCTGGCCACCGCCGACAAGAAGATCGGCGACGCCAATTTCGACATCGAGAATGCCCGCATCGAGGACGTGCTGAAGCAGCAGAAGGTGATGGAAGGCAACATTGCCGACCTGATCATCGGGCTGGAAGACGCCACCAACGTCTTCGGCACCGAATTCGAGAGCATGAAGAACTACACCGGCTGGGAAAGCTTCGTCGGCGTCTTCTCGGCGCAACGCAAGCAGCGCATGCGCACCGACCGCGTCCGCAACATGTCGCTGGCCGGCAATCTGCAGGAGCTTCTGGTCAAGTCCGACACCATCGTCGGCATCCTGAAAGCGCAGAAAGAGGTCCTCGACCAGCGCTACAAGACCTCGGAAAACAGCCTGTCGCAGGTGATCGAGCGCCGCAAGGTCACCATGACCAACCTCGAGGCGGTGCAGAAGCGCATCGAGGAGGTCAATCCGCTGCTGCTCGACATCGAAAACAAGATCGCCGCTTCTACCAGTCAGAAGGAGCGCACGCAGCTTGAGGGCGAGCGCTCGAAACTGGCGACCGAATACAATGAAAAGCAGGCCAAGGAGCAGGAGCTTCTGGCCGAAAGCCAGACGCTGGAACGCTACACCTCGATGTTCCAGACCTTCGTCGATTCGCTCAACAATCAGATCGCAGCGCAGTCGACGCTGATCAACAAGCTGACCATCGATACCGAGCAGCGCATCGTGCTCTACAAGGCACTGGAAGATTCCTTGAAGACCGCCGCCCAGCAGGATGTCGCCCACAAGATCAACACGCTGGGCAGCCAGGTTGACAACACCGCCGAAGAGACCATGGCCGGCATTGGCGCCGCCTCGCAAAAGCACATCGGCGATCTCCTCGAAATGCACGAGAAGAACATGGTCGCCAGCTCCGACATCCAGCGCCGCAAGAAGCTCGCCGACGACGCCTTCGCCCGCCGTTTCGACGACGTGATGAAGAAGCACAATTCGGCCAACTACGTGCAGTCGTAAGGAGCGGCTGCACGCGGGCACACCGGCATGACTCCCGAAAACGAAGCGGCGGCGCGCTATTTTTCCGCCATCACGGCGGCACTCAGCGGCCTCGAAGTGTTCATGCGCGACGACCGCTCGCCGCTTTACCGGCACGGCATCGTCGCCAAGATTGTCGCCGAATACATTGCCCGGCTGGACAAATCGTTTTCCTGCTGGCGCAACCGGCTCGGCTTCATGGACACGTTCCGCATTTCGCGCGCCGACAGCGGCTATCCCGTCTTCCAGAACCTGCTCGAACTGGAAAACGACCGCCGCCAGGCCGAGGCGCGGCTGGCCAACATTCCGCTGGCCGGCGAATTGCGCGAGGAAATGGCCGACTTCATCCTGCGCCACAAGGAATTCCCCGAAGCGCTGCAGAAGTCGATGGCCGAGCGGCTCTATCTCGAGGACGTCAAGAGCGAACAGACTTTTGGCCCGTTCTCGCTGGCGCAGACGGCCAAGGTCTCGGTCAATCCAAAGACCGGGCGCCCCTATTACCTCGTGCACTGGGCGAGCTTCGACGGCAGCGCCAACCTGCCGCTGGTCTACATGGTGACGGTGGAGGATTCCTCCGAAAGCATGATCCGGCAGCTCGTTGACAGCAGCGGCAAGCTCAATGAACGGGTCGACATCCCGCTGCCGGTGGACGGCCTGCTCAACCCCGAACTCGCCCATCGCTTCGACGATTTCACCGAGAAGAATTCCGCCTACACGCTTTCGCCCGCAACGATTGCGGTCAATCTCGACAAGGATTTCGAGCCGCTGCACCCTAAGCAGCTGCGCCGCGTCGTGCTCGGCCCCTTTTATTCCGCAGGCATTACGGACAACAATTCGACCGTGACCGAGGTGCTGGCCAAGGTGCGCAAACCGGAAAATGCCTGGCTGCTCACCTGGACCATCCAGGAGGTCTACTCCAAGGGCGAGAAACCCGGCCGCAAGGGCCTGTTTTCGAGCGATAAGACGACGCAGGAATTCTTTATCAACACCGACGATCTCGAAGCCGCGCGCCAGGGTGTGTCGAGCTACGAGAACCACGCCCTGATCCCGCACGAAGCCTATCAAGCACTCTACGCCGCCGGCGAAGCTCAAAAGATCTTTTCCGGCTACAAGGTTCACATCCTGTCAAATGGGCAGGTGATTTCAGATGTCTGACCGTCACATCGCGGAGCATCCTTCATGGACACCGGCCTGACCACCATTCCGGAAGCGGCTATCGAAAAGCACCGCGCAACCGCGCAAAGCTTCATCACTCGCCTCGTCGTGCTGGAGGATTCTGCGCGCGAATCCGGCACAGCACTTGCCGGCACCAATCGCCGCTTTGTCTCGACAGTCTCTGTCGGCTCGGTGCGCCGTACCCGCGAGGTCGAGCTTACCAAGACCGTCGCCGCGATCCATCCCGACGACCAGCTGATGAGCATCCCGCAGCACACGCTGTTGTTCCGCGCCCGCCGCGGCCTGGCGATTGCGCTCGCCATCTCCGACGTCTTCGCCGAGGGCTCCGACCTCGAAAGCCTCCAGGCCAAGAACACCCGCGCGCCTCTTGAGGGCGATGAGGCGGCGACCTTCAAGAAGCTTCTGTCAGCCTCGGCTTACGTTTCAGCCTTCAGCCTCGCCTCTTACCTGTTCCAGCTGATCGACAGCGACGGCGAGGCTCCCAACGATATCGCCGAACCGGACTTCCTGTTCGACACGCCGCAGGACGCGGTGAAGTCGATTGTCGCCGGGTTGGACAAGGCGATTGCAGGCTCCAAGGACGATGGCGACCTGACGACGCGCGCGCGAGCTTTTGCACGGGTCGCCATTGATGGGCTGCTGGCCCGCAAAGGCCGCTTCGACGGCATCGGTCTGTTCGAGAACGCCCATATCCGCATCGACGCCGACGATTTCACCCTCGACGGCTTCGACGTCGCGCCCGGCAAGCGCTCCAAGCCGCTGGTGATGACCTTCAAGAAGCCGGAAGAGGTCGTCGGCAACCACATTGCCAAATACCAGTCGGTCAAGCTCGCCAAGATGCTGATGGCCTACGATTTCGAGCGCGAGTTGAACCCGTTCGTCGAACTCGGGGGCTTCCTCTTCACCTTCATCGGCGACGGCGCGCCGGGCACCGGCAAGACGACGCTGATCCAGATGATCGCCGGCCTCGTCAACAATTATTGCCAGGTTGCCGGCTATCCCTTCGCCTATGAGAATTTCGGCGTCGACCAGATCTCGTCCTACCAGGGCAAATCTGGCCAGAATTGCCGCCAGTTCATCAACAATGTCTTGAACCCACGCGTCATCGGTTTCGGCACCGTCGACGACATCGACCAGGTGGCGGCCCGCCGCTCCGACGACCGCGCCTCGGCCGGCCAACAGGAAATCACCGGCGTCTTGATGGACGCCTTTGCCGGCGCCGGCACGGTGGTGCGCGGCAATTGCTCGTTCGGCATGTTTTCCAACTATCCCGAAAATGTCGACGATGCGCTGCGCCAGCGCGCCGGGGCCCGCTGGCTGGTCGACGGCCCACAGAGCCGCGACGACTATATCGACATCTTCGTCCTGCTTGCCGGCAAGAACCACAAGATCCCACTCGGCGACCACAAGCTCTACGCCGCGCAGGAGATCCAGCGCGCGGTGACCGAAGCCTATGAGGAGCACGAGAAGCCTCAGGAAGACGGGCTGATGAAGGTCTATGAGCGCTACATGAAGGAGAATGGCGCGCCGAAATCGATGGCCGACATCGGCACCTATCTGCACCTGATCAAGGATGCCGAGCCGCGCTTCACCGGCCGAGCCATCAAGAACGTCACCGACGCCATCAAGATGCGCGCCATGGACATCGAGCTGCCCGACGACTGGTTCGAGAAGCCGGAAGCCTTCATGCACAAGGGCTACGACGAGAAGAAAGCCATGATCGAGGAACTGCGTGGGCCGTTCTCGATGGACATGGTCATGCAGGAGATCAACCGCTACGCCGACTCGGAGTTCCGCTATTCCGACAAATCCGACGACGCCGCGGTGGAGAAGCTGCTGCGCGACGCACGCCTGCGCGAACGGGCGGGGCGCGAGATGGAGGAGATGAAGAAGAAGGGGCTGTGGAATGCGTGAGCTTCCTTCGCTGCCCGCGGGTGCTGAAAGGCTTGGCGCTAACGCTGACGCCCCCCTCTCCCCGTCCTTCACGGGGCGAGGGCAAGGGTGAGGGGCGGCGCATGCGTGGACCACAGATCGCTACGACCATATTGGCAGCTATCGAACAGCGCCTCGATCGGCACATCCGGACCAATGATCTTCGATTTATTGCCGCCAAAGGCCATGGGGAGACATGTCCTTGAATGCTAGCGCTGCCCCTCACCCTTGCCCTCTCCCCGTGCAGAACGGGGCGAGGGAGGCGTCAGCGTTGGCGCTTCGCCACAACAGGCAACGCCACTCGGAACGTTCTGCATGNATGCGTGAGCTTCCTTCGCTGCCCGCGGGTGCTGAAAGGCTTGGCGCTAACGCTGACGCCCCCCTCTCCCCGTCCTTCACGGGGCGAGGGAGGCGTCAGCGTTGGCGCTTCGCCACAACAGGCAACGCCACTCGGAACGTTCTGCATGAGCCACGCCAAAAAGCCCGACCTTCTCCGCGACAATGAGCTGATCTACGGCCGCTTGCTCACCGTCGACGAGCCGCACCTCATCCAGCGTTACAACAAGGCGCTTGTCGCCTTCGGCCTCAAACCGACCAAGCTGAAGAGCTTCCAGATCGACCGCACCGGCTTCTCGCCCGAAGTGGCCGAGGAATGCGGCGACTACGACTATCTCGATCCCAACGAGGTCAACCGCCGCTTCATCATCCTGACGCCGTCGCAGATCGATCTGCCGGTGGTGCACACCGCCTTTTCCAACACCTCGCAGCTGATGTTCGAGTTCATGTCCAAGAACCAGCGCGCCATCGATGCGCTGACCATCAAGGATGTCATCTACGGGGAGATCGAGGATTCCGTTCCCCTGGTCAACGACATCGAGGATCTGCTGTCGATCAGCCAGGTCGAGTTCAGGGTGCTTTCGGCCGAGGACGTGCTGGGCAAGGCCGCCGAACTCGGCAAGCTGGTCGACCGGCTGAAGCAGGAGCCCGATGCCTGGCGCGACAACACCATGCTGAGCCGTATGGTGGAGCTGGCGAAGGTCTGCGGCGATATCCGTGAGAATGCGCTGGTGCCCGACCAGGTGATCTTCCGCCACAACGCCTACTGGACCAGCCATTTCGGCGGCGTCTACGTCTTCGTCGATCCTGATATGACCACCGTCATCGGCGACCCGGCCGCCCCCGGCTTTCGCCGTTCGCGGCCCTGGCAGGTCAGCTATCTCTCGATCAACGATGCCGACAAGGTGTTCAAGTTCCTGGCCAGCACCGGCCGCATCGAACTGCCCCGCGCGTCATGGGTCGAAAGCTCGGGCTATCTCGAGCATCGCGCCGAGATGGTGGTGCGCTCTCTCATCCGCGACACAGAGCCGAACCGCAATTTGACCGAGGTCGACAAGGTCTGGCTGCAGACCTGGATCCATGGCCATGCCGATCTGATCACCAAGGACGGCAATTTCCCCTTTCTCAACGCCGCCAAGCGTGAGATCGCCCAACTCGGCCATCTCAAGATCGAGGATGTGTTTCCGCAACAGCGCTTCCTGGTCGTGCGTGGCAAGCCCGACCATCCCGACGCCTGGCTGACCAACCAGCTGATCTCGGATTTCGTGCCGCAGGACTTCGTCTCGCGTTACGTCTTCAACAAGCCGGGCTTCTACAAGGACTATGACGGCTACAGCGACGCCTGGCGGTCGCATGTTGTGGACGTTCTGAAAACCACATATTTGAAAGACAAAGTGGCGTTTCGCACGCGCCTTTACGGCCTGACTGACTGAGGGGTGAACGAGAGCCATGCTTGATCCGATCGTGAATTTCTTCACCCGCATCTTCCAATGGATAGGCCGCGGCATCGGCCTCGTCATCGGCGCGATCCTGTGGCCGTTCCTCTGGGCTGGGCGCTGGTATACGCAGCGCGGCTGGATCCTGAAGGCTGTGGTCGGCCTCGCGCTTCTGGTGTTGATCGGCCTCTACGCCAATTTCTTCTACGCCACCCAGTGGTGGAACAAGTTCGATCCCAACTACGTGGACAAATATACCTTCGAGAACCGCAACATTTCCGCCGGCGAACAGGTCGCCGCCGGCGCCGGCACCGACACCGCCAAGACCTGCGGCAATTCGGGCATCGCCCAGGTGGCGGCCGACCTGACGGACTTCAACGTCAACCAGAATGCCTGGATCTCGTCGATGATCCTCTACAAACTCGGCCTGTTCGGCATCGACTGGGACAACACGCCGTTCATGGACAACAAGGCCTCGTTCCAGCGCGGCATCAACCAGGCGGTGCGGCGTACGGCCACCGAGCTTGCCGACAATCTCGGCCGTGTTCGCACCACATCGCAGATCGACGGCGACCTGCAGGATGCGCGCGGCAATCTGCAGTTCGACGAGGAGACCTGGTATTTCGGCCTCAACCCGTTCGGCCCCAAGACGCCGACGCCGAGTTATTATCGCGATGCCGTCACCAAGCTGCGCTCCTTCAACGCCCGCCTCGGCAGCTGCCAGGCGACGTTCGATGCCCGCGCCGACAATCTGAAGCAGTATATCGACCGCATCTCCTCCGACATCGGTTCGACCTCGGCGATCCTCAAGGAGCGCGCCGAAAACCATAACAATGGCTGGTTCGACTTCCGCGCCGACGACCGCTTCTGGTTCGCCTATGGCCAGCTCTATGCCTATTACGGCCTGATGAAGGGCGCCCAGGCCGACTTCGAGGACGTCATCAAGGAAAAGCATCTCGGCAATCTGTGGGACACGATGGATGCGCAATTCGTCTCGGCGCTGCGCATCCAGCCCTTCATCATCGCCAATGGCCGCGAGGATGGCTGGATCATGCCGACGCACCTGACGACGATGGGTTTCTACGTGCTTCGCGTGCGCTCCAACATGGTCGAGATCAGCAACGTCCTGACTCAGTAGCGTCCACAGCTTTCCCGGCGAGCGATGGCGAATTTGCGCCGTCGCCTCTGTCGCATTCCGTGCATTGGGCGGCTGTTTTGAGACGGCGGAACGTCGCGTCCTCTGGCTTCTATACGGCGCGGCAACGGAGCCAGGAAGAACCGGCGACAGGTCGGCCGGCCGCGGAGACACTTTCTTCATAGGAAACATAGTTGCATGCAAGTTGACGCCGCGGGAGCGACAGGGTTAGAACATGCCCGCGCCCGGGTTCAACATGCCTGCGAGTGAGATCAAACCCGTCCCCTCCACCGTCCAATCCGAAGGAAAGCCGTCATGGCCGAAGTGAAGTCCGACATCGAGATCGCGCGCGGCGCCAAGAAAAAGCAAATCCAGGAGATCGGCGCCAAGATCGGCATCCCGACCGAGCACCTTTTGCCCTACGGCCACGACAAGGCGAAGATTTCGGCCGAATTCATCAAATCGGTGAAGGGCAACAAGGACGGCAAGCTGATCCTCGTCACCGCCATCAACCCGACGCCGGCCGGCGAAGGCAAGACGACCACCACCGTCGGCCTTGGTGACGGTCTGAACCGCATCGGCAAGAAGGCGATCGTCTGCATCCGCGAGGCTTCGCTCGGCCCGAATTTCGGCGTCAAGGGCGGTGCCGCGGGCGGCGGCTACGCGCAGGTCGTGCCGATGGAGGACATGAACCTCCACTTCACCGGCGACTTCCACGCCATCACCACGGCGCACAACCTTCTGTCGGCGCTGATCGACAACCACATCTACTGGGGCAATGAGCTCGGCATCGACACCCGCCGCGTCGCCTGGCGCCGCGTCATGGACATGAACGACCGGGCGCTGCGCGAAATCATCTGCTCGCTCGGCGGCGTCGCCAACGGTTATCCGCGCGAGGCAGGCTTCGACATCACCGTCGCCTCGGAAGTGATGGCGATCCTGTGCCTTTCCACCGACCTCAAGGATCTGGAAAAGCGCCTCGGCGACATCATCGTCGCCTACCGCCGCGACAAGACGCCGGTCTATGCCCGCGACTTGAAGGCCGACGGCGCCATGGCGGTGCTGTTGAAGGACGCCATGCAGCCAAACCTGGTGCAGACGCTGGAGAACAACCCTGCCTTCGTGCATGGCGGCCCGTTCGCCAACATCGCGCATGGCTGCAACTCGGTGGTCGCCACCACCACGGCGCTGAAGCTCGCCGACTACGTCGTCACCGAAGCCGGCTTCGGCGCCGACCTCGGAGCCGAAAAATTCTTCGACATCAAGTGCCGCAAGGCGGGTTTGAAGCCGGCGGCTGCCGTCATCGTCGCCACCGTGCGCGCCATGAAGATGAATGGCGGCGTCAAGAAGGAAGACCTCGGCAAGGAAAACGTCGAGGCGGTGAAGAAGGGCTGCGCCAACCTTGGCCGCCACATCGAGAACATCCGTCAGTTCGGCGTGCCGGCGGTGGTTGCGATCAACCACTTCTATTCCGATACCGACGCCGAGATCCAGGCGATGAAGGACTATGTCGCCTCGATGGGCGAGGAGGCGATCCTGTGCAAGCACTGGGCCAATGGCTCCGCGGGCATCGAGGAACTCGCCAACAAGGTGGTGGCGCTGGCCGAATCCGGGGCGTCGCAGTTCGCGCCGCTCTATCCCGATGACATGCCGCTGTTTGAGAAGATCAACACCATCGTCCAGCGCATCTATCGCGGCTCGGAGGCGATCGCCGACAAGTCGGTGCGCGACCAGCTCAGGGCCTGGGAAGACGCCGGCTACGGCAAGTTGCCGGTCTGCATGGCCAAGACCCAGTATTCCTTCTCGACCGACCCGAACCTGCGCGGCGCGCCGACCGGCCACACGGTGCCGGTGCGCGAGGTCAGGCTTTCGGCGGGCGCCGGCTTCGTCGTCGTCATCTGCGGCGAGGTCATGACCATGCCCGGCCTGCCCAAGGCGCCGTCCTCGGAAAAAATCTTCCTCAACGAGGCCGGCCAGATCGAAGGCCTGTTCTGAGATTTGTCTCGACAACCAAGGGCGCCGCAGCCATGCGGCGCCCTTTTGCTTGCCGGGCTTCTCACGCCACTGTCGAGGACCCGAACTTCTTGATCCCGGCGACCGACATGCTGACGAACTGGTCGAGAATGGTGAAGAAGATATCCAGACTGAACCCAAACAGGAAGGAGAAGGTGAAGAGGCTGAAGCCTATTCCCGAAGCCTCCTCTCCAAGCTTGGTGCCCGGTGCTACAAACCAGGCAAGCACCATGCCGGCCAGCGCCCCCAGTGCGATCCTGTGGATCAGCCGCGACAGCGGTGGATTGGGCAGCAGCGGATTGAGGATCATCCGCATGTGAAACATGATGGCTCCGAGCGCGCCGTAGAAGGCTGGGAGTATCCACAAGGCATATGGGCTGAGAACCTCGTCCAGCGTCTTTATCTGCGCGGTCAGCGTGTAGATCGAGTTCGGCGCGATCGTGATCACTCCGTCGCACTGCAGGCTGCGCGTTGCCTCGTCGAAATCGGCATTCACGTCCGTCACTTTTTCCGAAGACGTACCTTCAAGATTGTTCGGGTTTTTCTTTTCGGTGTTTATCTGCGCGCAATAGGCATCCGGCTGATTGGGGAGCTCCTTGAGCTTGTCTGGAGGCGTGGATTTACTCACCCCCAGCGGCTGGTCACAGAACTGGTCTATGGCACCTTGCTGGGAATACTGAGCCTGGCCCGCCGCTACGCCATCTGCCGTGGAGGTTGAATAAAATTTGCAGTACATCCATTGCATTCCCCAGATCGGGAATTGCGCGTCCTCAGTCATGAACCCTTGCGCTCTTCTCACCAGGGAGGAAAAGCGCTGGTCGAGAGCGTGAAGGCTATCTTCCGAATTGTAATAGGCGTCCTTCAGAAGCGTCAGATCCGTGGTCGAAGCCTGCTCGGACGATGCCGAGCTCAGTTGTTTCTTCGTCGCCCAAACCTGGCGTATCGCCTGTCCGAACCGTGCGCTGAAATCATTGTTGTCGATTTCTATGAGTTCGGAGTTTATCGCGACTCCCTTGTTGTAAATGTACGTCAATCTTCCGGTTACAACCATGAAAAGCACGGAAAGAGCCACGAGAAAGTACGTCGCCAGCGCGGTCTTGCGCGACATGTCACCGGGCGACCAGCCCGATCGCAGTGCCGCCAGGGTGGCAAATGGCACGGTGCCGGAACAATCGTTGAAAACCGTCTGAAGATTGACGACCTCAGGCTGGCTGGCCGTCGCATCGTCGAGCTTTTCGGCATTGCCGATGGCCGCAAACAGGGAACTGTCCTTGAACACACCGTAGCGGCCGTAGTTGGCGACCAGCTTGGCGTCCGCGATGAGTCCAGAAACGAGAGGGTCGGCCGGTGTCGTCGTCATCGTGAAATCCCCCCGCCTGACGACTACCCTAGATAGCCCGGCACATAGCCGTATTGCGACGGGCACCCGCACGGATATCCGGGCGGGCCGGGCGGCTGCGCCCAGCACCAGAAGGATTGAGTGAAGCAGATCGTCCCCGGCGCGTGCGAAGGGACCTGGGCGAAAGCGGGCCATGGCAAGAGTGCCGCGGCACCAGCCAAGGCGAGAACGACTGTAGTTCGTGCAATTCGCGCTTTCACTTGTTTCTCCCGGGGAAGTCTACCCCGTCCCACCCCTTGATCCAGATATACCGTTCCTCGGAGAGAGGCCTTCGTCTGTGAAAGACTTCACTCTGTTCTCCAGTTCCCCATCCTGAGATAGAGCCCGATCTGAGTTTCTTGCGTTTAGCCGGCTCATCATCCCGAAAGTGAATGGGCCCAGCCGAAAAGACTTCCAAACGAGGCCACGCCCCGGTGTTCGTGATCAGGAACGCCAAGGGGCGCCGCAGACTGCGGCGCCCCTGTTCCTTCGCGGCAATTTGCCTATGCAGCGTTGCGCGCCAGCGCGCGCTGGTTGGACGCATAGGGCGTGTCGCGTTCGGGCAAAGCACCGGTCTTCAGGCAATCGATCCATTCGGCGGTCTTGAGCACGGCCGCAAAGCGCGACTGCAGGATGATGGACACCACGCGGTGGATCTCCTCGGCCGAGGCGTAGCCGGCGCTGTTGGCGTAAGGCAGCGAACCGGTGGCGTCGGACAGGAACTCGACCGCAAAGCCGACATGCGCGGCGTGGATGATGCTCGACAGGTCGCAATTATGCGTCATGTAGCCGATCACCGTTATCGTATCGATGGTATTGGCGCGCAGCCACGCCTCGAGGTCGGTGCCGGCAAAGGCGCTAGGCAGTGACTTCTCGACATAGTGGTCGCGGCTTCGCCGGGCGATCTCGGGATGCAGTTCGCCGCCATGGCTGCCCTTGGCGAAGACTGGCGAGGTCTCGGGCGCCATCTGCTTGACGACCACCACCTTCACGCCGGCCGCAGCGGCGGCATCCATAGCGCGCGCGACATTGACGACGCTGTCGCGGAACGGCGGACACTGGATGGCGAGGTTGCCGCCATCATAATCATTCTGGACATCGATAACGATGAGTGCGCGGCGCGGCGTGATATTGGCGGACATGGTGTTCTCCTTCGAGCTTGAATGGGACAGGAAATAGGCGAATCGCCCGACTGCCAAAAGTGGCCCGATTGACATCAGTCGAAAGAATTGGGACAATCCGCTTTTCGCTTGCTGGAAACACGCATGGCCGACCCGATCATTGCCGTTCTCGCCTTTGACGGCATCAGCCCGTTCCACCTCTCCGTGCCGTGCGTGGTGTTCGGCACCGACCGCACCAAGCTTGGCCTGCCGCGTTTCGACTTTCGCGTCTGCGCGCTCGACGATGGAGCGATCCACACCGATGCCGGGCTGACCATCGCGGTGCCGTATGGCCTTTCCGCATTCGACGATGCCGACATCGTCATCGTTCCGAGCTGGAAGGATCTCGAGGCCCCACTTCCGCCGCCGCTCCTGGCAGCGCTCACCCACGCGCACCGGCGCGGTGCGCTGATCGTCGGCCTCTGTCTCGGCACCTTCGCCATTGCCGCCGCCGGGCTGCTTGCGGGCCGGCGTGCGACGACACATTGGGCCTCCACCGACCGGTTGCAGGCATTGTACCCGGACATCGAAGTCGACGCCGACGTGCTCTATGTCGACGACGGCGACATCGTCACCTCGGCCGGCGTCGCCGCCGGGCTCGACTGCTGCCTGCACATTGTGCGCGCGCGCTATGGCGCAGAGGTAGCGCTGCGGCTGGCAAGGCACATCGTGCTGTCGCCGCACCGGCAGGGTGGGCAGGCGCAGTTCATCGAGCGCCCGCTGGCGAAAACCCCGGCCACCGACCGCTTCACCCTGGCGCTGGACACGGTGCGGGCAACGCTCGGACAAACGCACAACCTCGACCGCGTCGCGGAGGCCGCGGGCCTGACCCGGCGCACTTTCACCCGCCGTTTCCAGAAATCGATCGGCACCAGCTTTGGCGAATGGTTGGCCGGCCAACGCACCGAACTGGCGCAACGGCTGCTGGAGGCGACGGAAAAATCGATGGACATGGTGGCCTTCGAAGCCGGCTTCGGCAGCGCCACCTCGCTGCGCCAGCATTTCGCCGCACGGCTCAAGACGTCACCGGCCCAATACCGGCGTGAATTCTCGCGGCGAGCCGGTCCGGACGAGCGCATGGCACGCACGGCTTCATACTGACCGCCCACGACGAGTTCAGCCCCGCTTGACCGCCCGCGCCGGATTGCCGACCACCGTGGTGTTGTCAGGGACGTCGCGCGTCACCACCGCGCCGGCGCCGACTATGGCGCCATCGCCGATGCTGATGCCGCCGAGGATGATGGCGCTGCCGCCGATCCAGGCGTCATTGCCGATGGTGACCGGCCGGGCAATCTCCAGTCCCGCCTGACGGCCCGCGGCCTCCTTGTGGTGCTCGGCGCAGTAGATCTGCACATTGGGGCCGAGAAGCGTCCGCCTGCCGATACGCACCGGCGCGGGGTCGAGGATGGTGCAGCCGGCATTGAGGAAGGCGCCGTCGCCGAGATGGATGTTGAAACCGTAGGCGCAGTGGAACGGCGCCTCGATCCGGGAGCCTGCGCCCGCGCTGCCGAGCAGCGCCAATAGCGTCGGGCCGATATTGCCGCGTTGCTGGGGCGGCAGCGCGTTGTGCTCGAACACCGCATCTCGCGCGATCACGCGGAGCGCCTCCAGTTCGTCGTCGATGCAGGTGTACCATTCGCCTGCAATCATCCTTGTGCGTTCGCTTCCGGCCATCACAGCGACTCCGTCCCTTCGTCGTGTTCGACTGGTTACCAAAGTACAATGCTCACTGATGGAAGAAGCACCATCGCCTACTCTCGTCAAACGCAGGACCTATGCTAGCTTGCCTCGTGGGCCAGTCCCGGGCCTGCTTTCGAGGGGATCGACATGCTCTATTTGCTTGCACTTCTGATCGGCGTCATTGCCGGTCTTCGCGCCATGACCGCGCCGGGCGCGATCGCCTGGGGCGCCTATCTCGGATGGCTGCCGGTGGCCGGCACCTGGGCAAGTTTCATGGGCCATTGGGCCGCCGTCGGTATCTTCACCATCCTCGCCATCGTCGAACTGGTCACCGACCAGCTGCCCTCGACGCCGAGCCGCAAGGTGCCGCAGCAATTCGGCGCCCGCATCCTGCTTGGCGCCTTCAGCGGCGCGGTGATCGGCGCCACTGCCGGTTCCACCATTGGCGGCCTGATTGCCGGCGCCATCGGTGCTGTCATCGGCACCTATGGCGGCGCCGAAGCGCGCGGCCGGTTGGCCGCCGCCTTCGGCAAGGATTTGCCTGCCGCCCTCATCGAGGACGCGGTGGCGATCATCGGCGGCCTGCTGATCGTGGCGGCGGTGGTATGACTGCCCAAGCCTCAGACGCCAAGACATACGACGCCATCATCATCGGCGCCGGACAGGCCGGCCCTCCTCTCGCCGGCCGGCTCACGTCAGCCGGCATGAGCGTTGCGTTGATCGAGCGCAAGCTGGTCGGCGGCACCTGCGTCAACACCGGCTGCATGCCGACCAAGACCATGGTCGCCAGCGCCTATGCCGCGCATCTGGCGCGGCGTGCCGCGGACTACGGCGTGACGTTCTCAGGCCCTGTCGGCGTGGACTACAAGAGGATCAAGGCGCGCAAGGACAAGGTCACAAACGACTCCCGCAGCAATCTGGAGACGTGGATCGCCGGCATGAAGGGCTGCACGCTTTATCGCGGCCATGCCCGCTTCGAATCCGCCAACACCGTGCGTGTCGGCGGCGACCTTCTGACCGCCGAAAAGATCTTCCTCAACACCGGCGGCCGCGCCTCGGTGCCCGACCTGCCCGGCGTCAACGACGTCGACTACCTCACCAACTCCTCGATGATGGACCTCGACGTTTTGCCTCGCCATCTCATCGTCGTCGGCGGCAGCTACATCTCTCTTGAATTCGCGCAGATGTTTCGCCGCTTCGGCTCTGAAGTCACCGTCATCGAGAAGAGTTCGCGCCTGACCGGCCGCGAGGACGAGGACGTGTCGGCGGCCATCCTGTCGATCTTCGAAAACGAAGCCATAGAAGTCCATGTCGGCGCCGACGACATCCGCTTTGCCAGACAGGGCAAGGAGATCGCCGTGACCTTCTCATCCGGCAAGCCGCCGGCGGTCGGCTCGCATGTGCTTCTGGCACTCGGCCGCACCCCCAACACCGACGATCTCGGCCTCGATAAGGCCGGCGTCGCGGTCGATCTGCGCGGCTTCGTCACCGTCGACGACCAGCTGCGCACCAGCGTGCCCGGCATCTGGGCAATGGGCGACTGCAACGGCAAGGGCGCCTTCACCCACACCTCCTACAACGATTATGAGATCGTCGCCGCCAATCTGCTCGACGACGATCCGCGCAAGGTCAGCGACCGCATCGAGGCCTATGCGCTCTACATCGATCCGCCGCTCGGCCGCTGCGGCATGACCGAGGCGGCGGTGAAGAAATCCGGGCGCAAGGCGCTGGTCGGCCAGCGGCCAATGACCCGCGTCGGCCGCGCCATCGAAAAGGGCGAGACGCAAGGTTTCATGAAAATCCTGGTCGATGCCGACACCAGGCAAATCCTCGGCTGCTCCGTGCTCGGCCCCGGCGGCGACGAGGCGGTGCACTGCGTGCTCGACCTGATGTACGCCAAGGCGCCGGTCGATACGCTGGCGCGCGCCGTGCATATCCACCCCAACGTCTCGGAGCTGTTGCCAACCATCGCCCAGGAGCTGAAGCCGCTCGCCTGACATAGCCCCGCGTCAAGCTCAGCGCTTTCTGCATTGGTGCGTTGCAGCAATGTGCATTGCGCGCGGCAAGGCTTCTCGTTCAGTCTGAATTGAACCGATTCAGTCTGGATTTTCCATGCCTTTGCCGATCCTTGCGCTTGCCATTGCGTCCTTCTGCATCGGCACCACCGAATTCGTCATCATGGGCCTGTTGCCGGAGGTTGCGGCCGATCTCGGCGTGTCGATCCCCTCGGCCGGCCTGCTGGTCACCGGCTATGCGCTGGGCGTCGTCTTCGGCGCACCCATCGTCGCCATGGCCACCGCGCATTTGCCGCGCAAGCCGGTCCTGGTCGCGCTGACGGCGATGTTCGTCGTCGGCAATCTGCTCTGCGCCATCGCGCCCAATTACTGGCTCCTGATGGCCGCTCGCGTTTTCACCGCCTTCGGCCATGGCGCCTTCTTCGGCATCGGCTCGGTCGTTGCCGCCAGCCTGGTGCCGCGCAACAAGCGCGCCAGCGCCATGGCGATGATGTTCGCGGGATTGACGCTCTCCAATATTCTCGGCGTTCCCGCCGGCACGGCGCTTGGCGAAGCCTTCGGCTGGCGCTCCACCTTCTTTGCCGTCGTTGGCATCGGCCTGATCTCTGTTGCGGCCATCGCCTGGCTGGTGCCATCCAATGTCGCCGAACCGAGCGGCGGCGGCCTGCGCAGTGAACTGCGCGTGCTGGGCAAGCTGCAAGTCTGGCTCGCCATGCTGATCGCCTCGCTGGCCTCGGCCAGCCTGTTTGCCGTCTTCACCTACATCAAGCCCTACCTTACCGATGTCTCCGGCCTGTCGACCTCCGCGGTCACCTGATGCTACTGTTCGGCGCCGGCATGACCATAGGCAACATCATCGGCGGCCGGCTGGCCGACTGGAAATTGATGCCGACGGTCATCGGCACGCTGCTTTTGATGGCAGTTCTGTTTGTCGGCTTCACGCAGTTCGGCGCTATCGCCAGCGTCGCCATCGGCGTCGTCTTCTTGTGGGGACTGCTGATCTTCGTCGTCGTGCCGCCGCTGCAGATCCGCGTCGTCGAAGCGGCTTCGGAAGGGCCGAACCTCGCCGCCACGCTCAACCAGGGCGCATTCAATATCGGCAATGCCAGCGGCGCCTGGATCGGCGGCGTGGCTCTGTCGGCCGGCGTTTCCTATGCTCATTTGCCGCTGGCCGGCGCGGTGCTGGCCCTGCTGGCGGTCAGCGTAGCCGTTGTCTCGCAGGCGCTCGAAGGATCGGCGCCGATAACGACGGTTCCGGCCGCCGCCGAATAATTCCATTGCGCCCATGGCGGCGCGAACTGGACCAATCGACAGCCCTTCGGCAAAAGTGCATGTGTTCTGCCTCTTATCCTGGAGGCATCCCATGCAGAAATCGATCGAACGCATCGCCGGCGATACCGAAGGCGTTTCCTACGAATTCCCGGTGTTCCGCTTCGCCGGCGCCGACAAGGCAGCACCTTCGGCCTATCTCCAGGCAGCACTCCACGCCGGTGAACTGCCTGGTGTCGTCGCCATCGACGCGCTGATGCCGGCGCTGAACAAGGCCGAAGCCGAAGGCCGCATCAAGGGCAGCATCACGGTCGTGCCCTGGGCCAATCCGATCGGCCGCGCGCAATATCATTTCGGCGAGCACCAGGGCCGCTTTCATCTCGGCACCCGCAACAATTTCAACCGCGGCTTTCCGTTGCTCGCAGCACCGGACGCCAAGCTTTTGCCCGACACCACGCTTGGCACCCCCGACCAGCGATTGAAGACCCGTCTGGTGCAGCTGTCGCTCGGCCACGACATCGTGCTCGACCTGCATTGCGACGACGAGGGCCTTGCCTATCTCTACGTCCACGCCAGCCTGTGGCCGGCGATGGCCGATTGCGCCGCCGCAATGGGTATCGACGCCGTGGTGTTGTGGAGCGAGGACACCGACGGCACCTTCGAGGGCGCCACGATCATGCCCTACCAGAACGTCCCCGCCAACGTGGCGAAGCTCGACCGCCGCGTTGCCACCACGGTTGAATACCGTGGCATGCTGGATGTCGACGGCGCGCTGGCAAGTTCCGATGCCGAAGGCCTTTACCGGCTGCTGGCGGCGCGCGGCGTCATCGCCGATACCGCCCTTCCCGCACCCGGCGCGTTCAAGGGCCTCGTCGCGCCGCTGGAGAACATCGACATGATGCCGGCGCCCCGGGCCGGCGCCATCCTCTACGACGTCAAGCCCGGCGACCGCGTCGCCGAGGGCGCGCGCCTCGCCACCATCGTCCACACACCGGGCGAGGCCGGTGGCCGCACCGAAGTGCTGGCGCCGCAGGACGGCGTCATCCTGACCCGCCGCTCACGCCGCATCATCCGCGCCGGCGAGGATCTCTTGAAGCTGGTTGGCAACAAGAAGAGCGCCGACGCGAGGTTAGGCACGCTGGAGGACTGAGCTAACCCGAAATCGCCAGCCGCGCCTTGGCCTCCAGCCATTCGGCCATTTGCCGGTACGGCACCGGGCCGTGGCTGACACGGGCGACACCAAGCTCGGCCAGGCGCTGGCGCGGCGGCACATGCGCCAGCGCGATGATGTTGACCGGCAATGCCGTCGCCTTGCACAGCGCCTCGATCAGACCCTCGTCGCCGAGCCCCGGCGCAAAGAAGCCGCTCGCTCCGGCTTTTTCATAAGCGTGCGCCCGCTCGACGGCCTGGTCGAGCAGCACGCTGTCATGCGCATCCGGCTTGGCCTTGAGGAAAATGTCGGTACGTGCGTTGATAAAGGCGGGAATGCCGGAAGCCTTCACCGCCGCCGCTGCCGCCTCGATGCGCTTCACCTGCACGGCGATGTCGTGCAGACCGGCGCCGCCGACGATCTGGTCCTCGAAATTGAAACCGATGGCGCCGGCCTGCAGGGCACGTGTCACCGTCTGGGTGACAGTCACCGGCTCGACGCCGTAGCCGCCTTCGAGGTCCATGGTCACCGGCAGGTCGACTGCCGCCACGATGCGCCTGATGTTGTCCAGCGCCAGCTCCAGCGGAATTTTCTCGCCATCGGCATAACCAAAAGCAGCCGCGACCGGCCAGCTTCCGGTGGCGATCGCCTCGGCGCCCGCCCTCTCGACGATCTTGGCCGAGCCCGGATCCCAGGCATTGTAGAGAACGATCGGGTTGCCCTTGACATGAAGGGCATGGAACGTGCGTGCGCGCTCGATCTGCTCGGTCATTGCTGTCTTCCCGTCTTTCCGATGTTGGACGAACAGTCTAGGCAGGACCCCAAGCCTTGGCGATGTGCCATGGGCTGCAGAAGCGGCGGCCACAAACAGGCCTTTCAAACCTGTTGCGCATCCGGCTTTTCGCCGCTATGGATTTCGCCCATGAACATGCGCTCGATCAAGACCATTTGGTGGTGGGCTCGCTGACAGCGGCCTGTTCGAACGCGTGCGCGTGAAAATAGAGGGTGGCCGCAACGGAATGTCCGGGCGGCCATTTGTTTTTTCAAAGCCATTCCCGGGTCCGTTGCCCCAACAAGCCATATGGAGACGGCAATGACGATGAAGGCTCTGGAAAACGGCGCGGAAAGCTTCGTGACCGCAGGTGGTGTCACCATCACCCGCGAACGCCACGACAAGCCTTACGCCGGTGCGATCGATGCCTATGTCGATGGCTTGAACTCGCGCCGTGGTGCGGTGTTTTCCTCGAATTACGAATATCCGGGCCGCTACACACGCTGGGATACGGCCATCATCGATCCGCCGCTGGTGATTTCCGCGCGTGGCCGCGCCATGCGCATCGAGGCGCTGAATGGCCGTGGCGAAGTGCTGCTGCCGGTGATCGGCAAGACGCTGGCCGGCATTGCCGAGGTGACGATTGCTGAAACCTCGAAAAAGCTGATCCGCCTCGATGTCGCCAAGCCCGGCCGCGTCTTCACAGAGGAAGAGCGCAGCCGCGTCCCCTCTGTGTTTACTGTGCTGCGCGCCATCACCGCTCTGTTCAAGACCGATGAAGACGCCAATCTCGGCCTTTACGGCGCCTTCGGTTACGACCTCGCCTTCCAGTTCGATCCAGTCGACTACAAGCTTGAGCGCAAACAGAGCCAGCGCGATCTCGTGCTGTTCCTGCCTGACGAGATCCTGGTCGTCGACCATTATTCGACCAAGGCCTGGACCGACCGCTACGACTATTCCGGCGACGGTTTTTCAACCGAGGGGCTGCCGCGCGACGAAATTGCCGAACCGTTCAAGACCGCCGACCGCATCCCGCCGCGCGGCGACCATGAGCCGGGCGAATATGCCAATCTGGTGCGCAAGGCGATGGACAGTTTCAAGCGCGGCGACCTGTTCGAGGTCGTGCCCGGGCAGATGTTCTACGAACGCTGCGAGACGCAGCCTTCCGAAATCTCGCGCAAGCTGAAGTCGATCAATCCGTCGCCCTATTCCTTCTTCATCAATCTCGGCGAAAACGAGTATCTGATCGGCGCCTCGCCCGAAATGTTCGTGCGCGTCAATGGCCGCCGCGTCGAGACCTGCCCGATATCCGGCACCATCAAGCGCGGCGACGACGCCATTTCCGACAGCGAGCAGATCCTGAAGCTGCTCAATTCCAAGAAGGATGAATCCGAGCTGACAATGTGCTCGGACGTCGACCGCAACGACAAGTCAAGGGTCTGCGATCCGGGCTCGGTGCGCGTCATCGGCCGCCGCCAGATCGAAATGTATTCGCGCCTGATCCACACCGTCGATCACATCGAAGGGCGCCTGCGCGAAGGCATGGATGCCTTCGACGCCTTCCTGTCGCATGCCTGGGCGGTCACCGTCACCGGCGCGCCGAAACTGTGGGCCATGCGCTTCATCGAGCAGAACGAAAAGAGCCCGCGAGCCTGGTATGGCGGCGCCATCGGCATGGTCAATTTCAACGGCGACATGAACACCGGCCTGACGCTCCGCACCATCCGCATCAAGGACGGCATTGCCGAGGTGCGAGCAGGCGCCACGTTGCTCTTCGACAGCATCCCCGAGGAAGAAGAAGCCGAAACCGAACTGAAGGCATCCGCCATGCTCTCCGCCATTCGCGACGCCAAATTGGGCAATGCCGCAGGCGCCGAACGCACCACCGCGCGCGTCGGCGACGGCGTCAACATCCTGCTCGTCGACCACGAAGACTCCTTTGTCCACACACTGGCCAACTATTTCCGCCAGACCGGTGCCAATGTCTCGACCGTGCGTTCGCCGGTGCCGGAAGAAGTCTTCGAACGGCTGAAGCCCGATCTCGTCGTGCTGTCGCCCGGACCGGGCACGCCGAAGGATTTCGACTGCGCCGCGACCATCAAGAACGCCCGCGCCCGCGACCTGCCGATCTTCGGTGTCTGCCTTGGCCTGCAGGCGCTGGCCGAGGCCTATGGCGGCGAACTCAGGCAGTTGCACGTGCCGATGCACGGCAAGCCGTCGCGCATCCGCGTCTCCAAGCCCGGAATCATCTTCTCCGGCCTGCCCAAGGAAGTGACCGTCGGCCGCTACCACTCGATCTTTGCCGATCCGGTGCGGCTGCCCGACGATTTCATCGTCACCGCCGAGACCGAGGATGGCATCATCATGGCCTTCGAACACCGCAAGGAGCCGATCGCCGCCGTCCAGTTCCATCCGGAATCGATCATGACGCTCGGCCACAATGCCGGCATGCGCATCATCGAAAACATCGTTGCGCATCTGCCGCGCAAGGCCAAGGAAAAGGCCGCCTAGAAACGATGGCGGCAACGGACAACATGGCGGCGATCGCAGCGAAGGCAGCGGCCAGGCAAAGGATCGCCAGCCTTGCCTTCTGGTCGATTGTCATCGCCTGCGTGGTGCTCGCGCTCAAGCTTGCCGCCTGGTACGTCACCGGCTCCGTTGCGCTCTATTCGGACGCATTGGAATCGATCGTCAACGTCATAGCCTCGGCCGCCGCCTATTGGGCGGTCCTGGTCAGCTACAAGCCGGCCGACCAGGACCATCCGTTCGGCCACCACAAGGCCGAGTATTTTTCGGCGGTGCTGGAAGGCGTGCTGATCGTGCTCGCCGCGCTTTTGATCCTCAACGAGGTCTGGCGCTCCTGGCAGACGCCGACCCCGCTCGAACAACCCTGGGAGGGCCTGGCGATCAACGGTGTCGCCACCGTCATCAACGCCTTCTGGGCCTGGACGCTGATCCGCGCCGGGCGCAGCGCAAAATCACCGGCGCTGGTCGCCGACGGCCGGCACATCATGACCGACGTCGTGACCTCGGTCGGCGTCTTCGGCGGCCTCGTCGGCGCTATCCTGACCGGTTGGCAGATCCTTGATCCGGCGCTTGCCGTCATCGTCGCGCTCAACATCCTGTGGCAGGGCTGGCACGTCATCGGCTCGTCGATGAACGGGCTGATGGACCGCGCAGTGGACACGACCGAACACATGCACATTCGCGACATCATCTCGGCCAATTGCAAGGGCGCGCTGGAGGTTCATGACCTCAAGACCCGCATCGCCGGCCGCGCCACCTTCATCGAGTTCCACCTGGTCGTCGACGCCGACATGACGGTCGGCGCCAGCCACGTCATTTGCGACCGCATCGAGGACGCGCTGAAGGCCGAAATCCCCTCGGTGCGCGTCACCATCCATGTCGAACCGGACGACGAGGCGAAGCTGCCGAAAGGCACGACGGCGGTGCCGTTTGCTTGAGGCGAGTTACCACGTTTCGATAGTGAGATCTTTGATCCGCTCGAATTCCCGGATATTGCGGGTTATCAGCGTGAGGTCCCGAGCACGTGCCTGCCCGCCAATCAGCGCATCGTAGGGACCAATCGGGGTTCCCAGTGCCGCAAGCCCAGCACGAATCTCACCGGCATGTCTCGCGTCGTCTCGGTCGAATTCAAGTACCGGGAACTGCAAGGCTTCGATGCGCGCCAGATTTTGGACCTTTCGCTGGCTCTTTTCAGCGCCGTAGTACAGCTCATGCAAAACGACCGCCGAGAGAGCAAAGTCTTGTGGTGCATGCCGTTTGAGCAAAGCCAGCAGACCCTCGTCGCCCGCGATGACCGCTATGACGGCATTGGTGTCGAGCAGGTAGGTCACTTAAAGAGGTCATCCAAAGCAGGTCGATCCTGACCATCCTGACGCTCCAGCGCTCCCTGGACGAAATCGTCGTCAACCGGTCCGATGACCTGGTCGAGCCATGCCCAATCCTGCGCAAGCGGCTCCAAGATGACAGTTTGCCCATGACGACGGATCGAAACCTCGTCTGCCTCGAACCGAAACTCCTTAGGCAAGCGCACAGCTTGTGACCGGCCTGACCAGAACACCTTTGCCTTGTCCATGTGCTATCCTCAAATGAGATATAGCAAAGATATATACCATGGTAGCGTCATAGACAAGATCGAACTCAACGAGTGCAGGCCGACTGCGGCATAGCCTCCAACCGGTAGACCTTGTCATCGGACTTGGTCTTGCCATCCGCCGAGCACAGATCGACAATCGCCAGGCTGCTATTGGGGTTGGCCAGCATGAGGGTGCCGTTGGCGCCGCGCTTGAGGAAGATTTCCTTTTGCGCGATATCGCAGGAAAAGTTGCTCATCTTCGAACTGGCCGCGCAGCGCCATTGATCCGCTTCACCCTGGCAGGAATAGGTCTGCGTGACCTTCGTCCCGTTCTTCCTGGTGGTCACCGAAACGGCGACATCGGAGCCGTCGGGCCAGTTGGCGACATCGCCTGAGGCAAAGGAGGCGAGTTCGACCGGCCCGCGGAAGACCCGGATCGACTGCGTCACCTGGTCGGGATGCGAGGAGAGATGCGCGGCATCGTAGTCTCGCCCGAAGCAGAAGGGTTGGTCCGGTTTCAGTCGCTCGCGCAAGGGAGCCCCAAGCGCCGGATCGATCGGGTCGATCTTGGCGAATTCAGCCTGGCAGGTTGCGGCCGGCATCGGGTCAAGACGGAAATTATCGTCCTCCGAGCCCAGCGCCTGCCGGTCATATTCGGCTTCGCCCAGTTCGTCCTCCGATCCGGCGTCGAGATAGAGATCGGACGAGACATCGGTGAGGATCAGGCGGCCTTTGTCATCGAGCTTCAGCGACGCCATGGTGCGGTCGCAGTCCATGCCGCAGCGGATCGGACCTGACTTGCCGTCCTCGGACTCGTGATTGCACCAGCCGCCGGCCCATTGCGGCGCCTTGGCGCCGCGCACCATGGTGGTGAGAAAACCGTTGTAGGAGGTGTCGGCGTTTGCCATCGGCTCCTCGTTCGGATGGCTCACCGGATCATGGCCATAGAGGAAGAAGATCCGCGCCACCTTCTGCTTTGGATGCGCCTTGAGGTGCGCCGCATCATAGACGCGGCCGAAACAGGCATCGGCGCCATTCGGGCTGAGTTCGGGTAATTTAAGCACATCGTCGGCCGCGGCCGAACCCGCAAGCGCGCCGAGCAGCACGGCGCCAAATCCAGCGCTGGCAACAACCTTCCACTTCCTGAACGCCATGTGACCCCCTCCTCGCATCGACAGGACGTAACGTGAATTTATGCTAGTATCATGGCCGCAGCCACGCAATTTGCGGGGAGCGCCAAGCCGAGAGGATGCCATGCGTCGACGCGACATGTTCCGGGCCAGCCTTGCCGGTGCCGCCGGCCTGTTCGGGCTGAGCCGGGCCGCCGCCGCTGAAGACAGACCGAAGGTCGCTTATCACCTCAGCGACCTCGATAAGGTCAACTTCGTGCTCGGCAACATCAAGAACCACTATGAAGGCACCGGCGGCAATGTCGACATCGTGTTGGTCGTGCATGGTCCGGCCCTTGCCGGCTTCAAGTCGAAAGGCCTATCGGCGGCGATCTCGGGACGCTTTGCCGGCCTTGTCCAACAGGGCCTTGAGCCGCATGCCTGCGGCAACACCATGCAAGGCATGGAGATCACGCTTGCCGACCTGCTCGAGGGCTTCCACGCCGCCGACAAGGGCGGCGTCGTCAAGCTCGCCGAACTGCAGCGCCAGGGCTACGCCTATCTCCGGCCCTGAGCCGCCACGGGCTTGAACGTGAAGGCCATGAGAGCCTACGAAGGGTGGCCAAACAGCCCGAAGGAAAGTGCTCATGACCGCGACCACCCTCGTCATCCCCGATCTTGCCGGCAAGGCGGTGCTGGTCACCGGCGCTTCGACCGGCATCGGTGCCGCCCTTGCACTGGCCTACGCCGCCCAGAAATGCCGGGTCGCGCTGCACTACAATTCGAGCCGGAAGGCCGCAGAAACGCTGGCCAAAACCATCCGCGACAGCGGCGGTGAGGTGTTCCTGACACAGGGCGACTTCTCACAGGCAGCCGATGTCGAGCGGGTAGTCGAGGAGAGCGCCGAAAAATTCGGCCGGCTCGACGGGCTGGTCAACAATGCCGGCGGCATGCTCGGCCGCGTGCCCTATGCTGAGCAGACCGAGGCGCACTACGACGCGGTGATGGACCTCAACGCCCGCTCGGTGCTGACGGCCTCGCGCAAGGCGATGCCATGGCTGAAGAAGCAGGGCGGCTTCATCGTCAACACCTCGTCGATCGCGGCGCGCAATGGCGCTGGCGGCGGCGCCGGGCTGTACGGTTCGGCCAAGGCCTTTGTCTCCAATGTGACGCGCGGCATGGCCAAGGAACTGATCGGCTTCGGCATCCGCGTCAATGCGGTGGCGCCGGGCACCATCGCGACACCCTTCCATGAGCGCTATTCCACCGACGAGCAGATGAAGGGCATGGTCGCCACCATTCCTCAAGGGCGTGCCGGCACGGCCGAAGACTGCGTCGGCGCCTATCTGTTCTTGTCCTCCGATCTTTTGAGCGGCTACATCACCGGTCAGGTCATCGAGGTGAACGGTGGCCAGTTGATGCCGTGAGCCGGCAATTGCATACTGCGTCTCGCAACCATGCATGTCGTGCGCACGTTTGCTGAGGTTGGAAGAAAGGGGAGAGGCAATGTACGGATTGATCGGAAAGATGCGGGCGGCGCGCGGCCAGCGCGACGCGATCATGGATGTGCTGCTCGCCTCGACCGGCGCCATGCCGGGTTGCCTGAGTTATGTCATCGCCCGCGACCCGGCCGATGCCGACGCGATCTGGGTGACCGAAGTGTGGACCGACGCCGCAAGCCACAAGGCTTCGCTGCAACTGCCGGAGGTCCAGGCAGCGATCGCCAAGGCCCGGCCGATCATCGCCGGCTTCGAATTCCAGGTCGAGACCCATCCGGCCGGCGGTTTCGGCCTGCCCGCCATCAAGAACGAGTGACATCCCAACGCGGGGTCGGGGTCGTGAATTTCGTCCGAGACAGCGTTCGCATTTTTCTCTTCCAGGTCTAAGACCCAAACATGGACTCTTCGCCAGACCAACCGGCCGTCGAACGCATGGCGCGCATGCGTCCGGTTCGGCAGTGGCTGGTGCTGCTGATCGTCTCGCTGCTGTTCGCCGGCGCGCTGGAATACGCCGCACTGCCGGCGGCGCTGCTGATCGGCCCGATGCTGGCGGCGATCCTTGCCGGCACCAATGGCGCCACGGTGCGCGTGCCGCGGCCGCTGTTCGCCGCCGCCCAGGCCTTGGTCGGCTGTCTGGTCGCGGCGTCGATCTCCACCGACATTTTTTCGGTGTTCTACAAGGAATGGCCGCTGGTCCTTGTCGTGGTGCTGGCGACCCTTGCGGCGTCCAGCCTGCTTGGCTGGTTGATCAGCCGCTGGCGCATCCTGCCCGGCACCACCGCGGTCTGGGGCTCGTCGCCGGGGGCTGCCACTGCCATGGTGCTGATGGCCGGTGCCTTCGGCGCCGATCAGCGCCTCGTCGCCTTCATGCAGTATCTGCGCGTCATCTTCGTCTCGATGACGGCGGCGCTCGTCGCCAAGATGTGGGTCGACACGTCGGGCATCGAGGTACCAGCCATCGTCTGGTTCCCGCTGATCGAACCGGCAGCCTTTGCCGCCACGCTCGGCGTGGCGCTGGTCGGCGGCCTGCTTAGCCGGTTGTGCCGGCTGCCGTCACCCTTCTTCCTCGGCACTTTCATCTTTGGCACCATAGTCCATCTCGGCTTCGGCGCGGCGATGCAATTGCCGCCATGGCTGCTGGCGCTCTCCTATGCGATGGTCGGCTGGTCGATAGGGCTGAACTTTACCCGGGCGATCCTGCGCCATGCGACACGGGCGCTGCCGCAGATCGTCGGCTCTATCGTCGTGCTGATCGCCTTTTGCGGCGGGCTTGCGTGGCTGATCAGCCACGTCCTCGGCATCGATCCGCTGACCGCCTATCTCGCGACCAGCCCCGGCGGCATGGACAGCGTCGCCATCATTGCCGCCGCCGCGCAGAACGTCGACATATCCTTCGTCATGGCCTTGCAGTCGACCCGCTTCCTGGTCGTGCTCATCGCCGGGCCGAGCATAGCGCGGCTGGTGGCGAGAGCCGTCAGGGACTGAGATTCAAATATCCAGGGAAGAGGAAAAGTGCCCATGAAACGTCGTGTGAATGCCGTCGATCTCTCAGGCCGGGTCGCCGTGGTGACCGGCGGCGCGCAAGGCATCGGCCTTGCTGTCGCCCGGCGACTGCTGTCATCGGGCGCCAGCGTCGCCATCTGGGATGTGGACGAGACCGCCATGGCGAAGGCCGTTTCCGAACTCGCCCCGCTCGGCCGGGTCGAGGGTTTGCTGTGCGATCAATCGCTGATGGAGGCCGTCGACAGCGCCGCGACCGAAACCGAGCGCTCGCTTGGTCCGGTCGATCTGCTGGTAAACAATGCCGGCATCGCCGGACCGGCAGCGACGGTGGCGGATTATGATCCTGCCGCCTGGCGTCAGATAATCGACATCGACCTCAACGGCGTCTTCTACTGCTGCAAGCGCCTGGTGCCCGGCATGATCGCGCGCAGCTACGGCCGCATCGTCAACATCGCCTCGGTCGCAGGCAAGGAAGGCAATCCGAATGCCGCCGCCTATTCCGCCGCCAAGGCCGGCGTGCTCGCGCTGACAAAATCGCTCGGTAAGGAACTGGCCGGCCACGACATCGCCGTCAACGCGCTGACCCCATCGCCCGCCCGCACCCGCATCCTCGAACAGCTCACTGAGGCCCAGGTCGCCTACATGCTGGGCAAGGTGCCGCGAGGCCGGTTCGTCGAAGTCGAAGAGGCGGCTGCGATGATCGCCTTCATGCTATCGGACGAAAATTCCTTCACCACCGGCGCGACCTTCGACCTGTCTGGCGGCCGCGCCACCTACTGAGAAGCAGAGCTATTCCTCGCTGTCTTCGTTATCGCCGTCGGCCGCGAAGGACTAATTCAAGAGCCGCCCAGCGTCGCGGCAAGCCGGTCGGGAAGGAAATCGACGAAGGCGCGAACCTTCGGCGACAAATGACGATTGGACGGCCACAGCAACCGGAACTGGCCGCGGCCGTCGACATGGTCGTCCAGCACCGTGCGCAGCAGGCCGTCACGCAGCGCCTCGCGGACCAGGAAATCGGGCATCGAGCTGATGCCGAGCCCGGCCATCGTGGCGCCCTTCAGCGCCTCCGTGTTGTTGCAGGTCAGCATCGAGCGGACCTGCGGCTCGGCGCTGCCGCCGATGAACGGCCAGCCTTGCAGCTTGCCGCTGTTGGGAAAGCGGAAGCGGATGCCGTAATGGTTCACGAGATCGTCCGGGCGGCTCGGGTTGCCGTGCTGCTCGATATAGGAGGGTGCCGCACACAACAGCAGCCGGAAGGGTGCAAGCGGCCGCGCCACCAGGCGCGAATCCGGCAGGTTGCCGCTGCGGATCGCGATGTCGACGCCTTCGTCGATGAGGTCGACGATGCGGTCGTTAAAGTCGATGTCGAGTTCGATTTCGGGATAGCGCGCCATGAACTCGGACAGCACCGGGAACAGCAAATGATAGGTCACGATCGGCGTCGAAACGCGCAGCCGCCCATGCGGTGTTTCGCGGCTCCGCGACAGCATCGCCTCGGCATCGTCGATGTCGTCGAGGATGCGCCGCACCCGCTCGTTGAACAGCTTGCCCTCTTCGGTCAGGCCGATGCGGCGCGTGCTGCGCTGAAGCAACCTTACGCCGAGATCCTGCTCGAGCCTGGCGACGCTCTTGCCGACGGCCGATGCCGAGATGCCGAGCGTGCGGCCCGCAGCGATGAAGCTGCCGAACTCAGCCGTGCGGGCAAAGGCCAGGAGCCCATTGAGGCGTTCCATCGCATCTCTCGATTCGAGCGTTTCAGTCCGGTATATCTGGAGATTTAACACTATTTTTCTCGAAGTGTCGCGAGCCTATCTTCCCGTTACGACCGGCGCAGCAAGCTTGCGGCAGGCCGGCGGATCCTGGTTCAGATAGGAAATCCATGACCTCGAAGACCACAAACGGCGCGGTCGCGCCATGGCTTGTCCTGTTGTCGGTATGCCTTGCCGCCATGACAATGCCCTTGACCTTCACCGGCCCGGCCGTCGCGCTTTCCCGCATTGCGGCCGACCTCGGCGGCAGCCCGATCGCGCTCAACTGGGTGACCAACGCCTTCATGCTGACCTTCGCCGCCACCTTGATGGCATCAGGCGCGCTGGCCGACAATCATGGCCGCAAGCGGCTCTTCCTTGTTGGCCTCGCCACCTATGTGCTGGCATCGCTGGGATCGATGTTTGCCCCTGATATCGTCTGGTTCGATGTGCTCAGGGCTGCGCAAGGGCTCGGCAGTGCCGCCGCCTTTGCCGGCGGCGCCTCCGCTCTTGCCCAGGAATTCGATGGGCCATTGCGGCTGCGCGCCTTCTCCTTCCTCGGCACCAGTTTCGGCATCGGCCTCGCTTTTGGGCCGATCGCGTCGGGCCTGCTCATAGATGCTTTCGGCTGGCGATCGATCTTCGTCTTGGTGGCAGTGCTCGCGATTGCAGCCGCTTTGCTCGGCCTGCGCACCATCAGGGAATCGCGCGATCCGGATTCGACCGGCCTCGACTGGGCGGGAGCCGGCACCTTTACGATCGCGCTGGCATCGCTGACCTACGGCGTGCTGCAAGCGCCGCAGAGCGGCTGGACCGATCCCCTGGTGATCGGGCTTCTCGTGGCGGCCGCCCTTTGCTTTGCCGCTTTCGTCGTCGTCGAGCGGCGCGTGCGCCGGCCGATGCTCGATCTCTCGCTGTTCCGCTTTCCCCGCTTCGTCGGCGTCCAGTTCCTGGCGGCCGCTCCCGCCTATGGCTTCGTCGTCCTGCTGGTGCTGTTGCCTATCCGCTTCATCGGCATCGAGGGGATGAGCGAGATCAAGGCGGGGCAGTTGATGATCTGCCTGTCGGGACCGCTGTTGATCCTGCCACTGCTCGCCGGACAGGTAGCGCGCTGGATCGCTCCGGCAACGATCTGCGGTGTCGGCCTGCTTGTGGCCGCCGACGGCCTTGTCTGGCTGAGCCTGACACCGCCTGTCGTCGCAGCGCTGGTGGCGCCGCTGATCCTCATCGGCGTCGGCATCGCCTTGCCCTGGGGGCTGATGGACGGACTTGCCGTCGGCGTCGTGCCGAAAGAGCGTGCCGGCATGGCGGTCGGCATCTTCAACACCACCCGCGTCGCTTGCGAAGGCGTGGCGCTGGCGATCGTCATGGCAGTCCTGTCGGGTGTCACGGCAGCCCAACTGGCGGCTCAGGGAACGGCGTCTTCCCTGGATGCAACCGCCGCCGCGCAGCTGCTGGTGACCGGCAACATCGGCGAAGCGGCAGCCCGCTTGCCGGGTGCCGGAGCCACGGTCCTGGTCCAGGCCTATGAGATCGCGTTCGACAGGCTGCTGATCGTGCTGGCGGCAATCACCATCGTCACCGCCCTTGTCGTCTTTCTCGGCTTGCGCCGTGGATCGGCGGTGGAACACGAGACCATTGCTCTGCCGGTTTGCCAGGAAGGGTAGCTGAGCCGCGTCAGGAGATGACGAGGCTCGCTATGCGGTGGCCGTCCAGCACGAAGGTCATGTCACCCTCGCCGTTGAAGCCATTGCCTTTCACGGCAATGCGGACGCGGTAGCTGCCCTCGACCTCGGCGATGCGGACAATGCGAAGATTGGACTTCACGCCGATATTGTCCGACTGGTTCCAGCGCGCGATCTGCTGGCGGCCTTGGAAGGACCGCCCCCAGTCGGTCAGGGACGCGTCGGCTGTGAACGTGTGGAGAACGGCTTCGCTATCACCCGCATTGGTGGCCTCGATAAAGCGGCGGATAGGTTCGGGTGTGGTCATCAATCGAGCCGGTGCATCAGATCATCATCCAGCCAGCGGCCGAAGAAATAGACCAGCTGCTTGTGCCACCATGGCCAGTCATGACTGACATCGCCGCCCCAATAGTCGACCCAGGCGGGAATGGATTTGTCGCGCAGGATCTGTTCCAGCCTGCGGGTCTCGACCAGCATCCGCTCTTCCCAGGCGCCCTGCCCGCAGCAGAAGATCATCCTCAGCGACTTCAGCCGGGCAAGCAGTTTTGGGTCTACGATGCCGGGCAGATAGTCGAGCGGCGAATTGTAGAAAATGTCGCCTTCCAGCACCTTGCCGAAGAAGTCGCCCGCCGAATAGACGCCCGACAGCGCGATGACGCCGCTGGCGAGTTCGGGAAAGCGAAAGACGAAGTTCGAGGAATGATAACCGCCCATCGAACAGCCGGTGAACAGCGGCTTTAATTTGCGCCCGCCATTGGCTTGCTCGGCGGTCGCCAGAAACTCCGGCAGCGCCTCCTCGNCCTCCTCGCGCACATATCGGAAATAAGCCTCGTGGCGACCGATACGGTGGGCGGCGCCGGCATGCTTGTTGAAGAACGATTCCGAATCGACGCCGTCGACCGCGAACAGCTGGATGCGGCCGGTATCGATGAATTCGGCCAGCGCTCCAACCCCTCCGGAATCCTCGAACTGGTAGAACCGCCCCTGCGACGTCGGGAACACCACCACCGGCCGGCCGGCATGGCCGTAGCGCTTGTATTCCATGTCGCGGCCGAGATTGCCGGAGAAACCCTTGTGATAAGAGATGTCCATCGCGTCTAAGCCTTTTCCGCGTGGATGTAGGCGACAGCCGCGCGCAGTGCTGCTTCGTCCTTCGAGCGCATCTGGTAGGCGTAATTTCCCATAGCGCGGCTGAAAACCTTTTCTATCGGCTGATGATGGACGATCTTGTCGCGATGCGCGGCTAGCACGTCCTCATGGCTGTGCAAATAGTGGAGGTGCTGCTTGCGGCTGGCATAAGCGGTGAAATACTTGCCCTCATAAGGACCACCGGCGGCATCCTTCACCACCATGTCCGCCCAGGCCGCGTAGACGTCGATGTCGAACGTGTAGTTGATCGCATCGGTCATCCAGGCGCCGGGCGGCCGCATGTTGACCTCAAGCGCGATGACGCGGTCGTCCTTGGTTTCGAACAGCTCGATGTGGAAGAAGCGCTCGCGCACGTCGAACGCCTTGAGGATCTTGCGGCCGGCCTCTTCGATCGCCGGTCGGACCTTGGGAAAGCAGGTGTAGCTCATGTGGCGATCCTTGTTGACCACTTCCATGATGCTCTGGTCGTAGCGGTGGCTGGCCGCCAGCACCACCTCGCCGTCACGGTTGACCAGCCCATCGAAGGTCACCACCAGCCCCTCGATGAATTGCTCCATGACGAAGGTCACGTCCTCGGGCTTGTCTCTGAAGAACTGGTCAAGCTCCCTGGCGTTGGAAATCTTGAAGGTGTTCGAGGCGCCGGACCCGGAATCGGGCTTCACCACCACGGGATAGCCGACGCGGCGGATGAAGGTCATGGCGCCGGCCCGGTCGGAGCATTTGCGCTGGGCGATGGTGTCGACGCCGCTCTTGCGGAAGAATGCACGCATGCGGCTCTTGCGCTTCAAATTCTTCACGAAATCGAGCTTGGTGCCGTAGATGTTGAAGTCGGTGCGGATGTTGGCTTCCAGCTCCAGCCAATGCTCGTTGAGTGACTCGAAGCGCTCGATCCGGCCCCATTTGTGGATGAAATGACCCATGGCCCGGAACACCGGATCGTAGTCCTCCATGTCGGCGATGCGGTAATATTCCGACAGGGCCACCTTCAGCTTCCCGTCCAGCGCCTCATAAGGCGCATCGCCAATGCCCAGCACCGTAGCGCCGGCCTTTTTCAGCCGGTCGCAGAAATCGGCGCCGTTGGCGGGAAAATGCGGCGAGAAGAAAACAAAATTCACGGATGATCCCTCCGACGGCGAAGCATTGCGGCCTCGGCCACACGCAAGTCTGGCGCATTTGCCGCGCATGGGGAAGAGTGCTCGCGAGTGGTGGAATGGCAGCCCACTTGCCTGTCCATGGCGGCTCCTGTATGAACCCCGCCATGAACACGCGCGTCTCCTCCGTCGCTTCCCGTCCGACCGGCTTTGCCGGCGAGACCGTGCGCGCGCTGGCATCGACCCTGCTTCTTCTCGGCCTTATCGGCGATCGCCGGGTTCGCTGAAGGAGCGCCCGGCGGTCGAACCGCCGCTTACGCGCACGCTCCTTGGCCAGTTCAGAAATTGGCAATTCACATCAAGCGAACGAAAATCTGATAAGGCGCTGCTCGCCCTGGAATCCGTCCGAAGACCGATCCGCGAGCCGCCGGGAGAACAAGACGATGAACGCACGAGAAGACATCCGCGCCGGCGAAGCCGAAAGCGTAAAACGCGCGGCCGGCCACATGCCGGGCGCGGCCCGAAAATACCAGCCCTACCCGACGGTCGGTCTCACCGACCGCACCTGGCCCAACAAGGTCATCGACAAGGCACCGATCTGGTGTTCGGTCGATTTGCGCGACGGCAACCAGGCGCTGATCGATCCGATGGGTCATGAGCGCAAGGCGCGCATGTTCGCCCTGTTGCTCGACATGGGCTTCAAGGAGATCGAGATCGGTTTCCCCTCGGCCTCGCAGACCGATTTCGATTTCGCCCGCTGGTGCATCGAGGAAGGCAATGTGCCGGCTGATGTTTCGCTACAGGTGCTGGTGCAGTGCCGTCCCGAACTCATCACCCGCACCTTCGAATCTCTGAAGGGCGCCACCAACCCGATCGTGCATTTCTACAATTCGACCAGCGAGTTGCAGCGTCGCGTCGTCTTCGAGAAGGATGTCGGCGGTATCAAGCGCATCGCCACCGACGCGGCCAAGATGATCACCGACATGGCGGCCAAGGCCGGCGGCGGTTATCGCTTCGAATATTCGCCGGAGAGCTTTACCGGCACCGAACTCGACGTGGCGCTGGAGATCTGCAACGCCGTCACCGAGATCGTCAGGCCGACGCCCGACAACAAGCTGATCATCAACCTGCCCTCGACGGTCGAGATGTCGACGCCCAACATCTACGCCGACCGTATCGAGTGGATGTGCCGTAACCTCGACAACCGTGAAAACTTGTTGATCTCGCTGCATCCCCACAATGACCGCGGCACCGGCATCGCCACCACCGAGCTCGGCCTGATGGCGGGTGCGGACCGCGTCGAAGGCACGCTGTTCGGCAATGGCGAGCGCACCGGCAATGTCGACATCGTGACGCTGGCGCTCAACATGTACACGCAAGGCGTCGATCCCCATCTGGATTGCTCGGACATCAACCGGATGAAGGACGTCTACGAATATTCCAACCAGCTGAAGATATCCGAACGCCATCCTTATGTCGGTGAACTGGTCTACACCGCCTTTTCCGGCTCGCACCAGGACGCCATCAACAAGGGCATGAAGGCCTTGAAGAAGGCCAACACGCCGGTCTGGGAAGTGCCCTATCTGCCGATCGATCCGGCCGATGTCGGGCGCAGCTACGAGGCGATCATCCGCATCAACTCACAGTCAGGCAAAGGCGGCATCGCCTATGTACTGCAGGCCGATTACGGCCTCAATCTGCCGCGCAACCTGCAGATCGAGTTCAGCCAGGAGATCCAGGCGATCACCGACGCCGAAGGCAAGGAAGTGCCGGCAAAACGCATCCATGACCGCTTTATCGAAACCTATGTCGACCAGCCCGGCGCACGACTGAAGTTCCTCGACCATCACACCTATCCCGATACCGAGAAAAAGGGCCGGCGCGTGGTCGAGGCGGTGATCCTCGACAACGGCAAGGAGACGACCATCGCCGGCTCCGGCACCGGCCCGATCGACGGCTTCGTCGATGCGCTGTCGCGTCATGTTGGCGTCGACATGTCGGTGCTTGATTATTCCGAACATTCGCTCCAGCGCGGCTCGAACGCCTCGGCGATTTCCTATGTCGAGATGGAATATCCCGGCGGCAAGCTGTTCGGCGCCGGCATCAACACCAACATCGTCGCCGCCTCGCTGGAAGCCGTTGTTTCGGCCGCCAACCGGATAATCGGCCGCAAGGCCGGCTGATATTTTCCCGGGCGCCGAATGTCCGCGGCGCCCGGAAATCCCCCATTTGCCGAGGGAAATTCCGGTCTTTTGTGTCAACCACCGGCAACTATCCGGTGTGTTACGCGATCGCATAACATAAGCATGCTTGTATGGAAGTGCAGGCTCTATATGATTGCGCCTCAACCTGTGCCGACTTCGAGAGGATCGACACTTGCAGCATGCCACGCCTGCCGCCCCCGCAGTGCGCGAGACACTGGAGCGACTGCTCGCCAGCGAAACGTTCGGACGTTCCGAGCGCGCGCGCAAGTTGCTGCGCTATCTTGTTGAGCGCGAGCAGGCCGGCGAAGCCGACAGGCTCAAGGGTTTCTCCATCGCCATGGACGTCTTCGGCAAGGACGGCGATTTCGATTCGTCGACCGACGCCGTTGTCCGGGTGCAGGCAGGCCGGCTGCGCGAACTTCTCCAGCATTATTTCGCCAATGAAGGCATAGCCGAACCGGTTCGCATTGCCATTCCGCGCGGCGGCTACGTGCCGTCCTATGAGCTCAACGCCATACGCCTGCCGGTTGGGCAGGAGCCGCTTGCGGCGGCGGTAGCCGCCTTGCCCGGATCGCCCGACCAGGCGGCTCTTGACGCCGTTCCCGCTGCCGCGACAGCTTCGGGGGTTACAGAACCTGGGCCTTCGCTGGCGCGCCATCTCCAGTTCTTCTGGGTCGCCATGACGCTGGTCATTCTCATGCTGGGCGTGCTCATCCTGCGCCAGGGCAGCGGCGCATTGCTTGCCAGCAGCGATCCTACCGCGGTGGTCGAGACCGCGGGCGTAACGAGCAGCATCGCATCGCCGTCGATGGAGGCCCTGCCCCTCGTCTACATCGCGGTGAAGGCCACCGGCCCCGAGGCCGGCCGCGTCGCCGCTTCGCTGCGCGCCGGCCTTGCCGGTTTCGACACGATCGACTTCATCGGCCGCGACGCCGACAGCAAGCGCGATCCGAGCACCGACCCGACCAGCTTCGTTTTCGATGTCCTGCCGGGACCAATGGCAGGTGACGTGACGCTCGAACTGCAGAGCGTGGCGACCGGCCGCGTGCTTTTGTCCCGCAGTCTGACGGCCGCCGACAGCGCACCTGGCACCGTCGAGGATCGTATCGCCGCCATCCTCAGCTCGACCGTTCCCGCCTCCGGCCCGCTCTACAGCTACATCGAACAGAACGGCATTCAGACCGGGCTGACGAGCTGCCTGATCCTCAACGACAGATACTATCTCGACCAGAGCACCAGGACGCACGAGGCCGCCTATCGCTGCCTGGACAACCTCGCCGGCCAGGGTGCGAAATCGTCGTTGGTCTATTCGGAACTGGCCTCCCTGACCCTTGAGGCCGCCACCGATCATTACGCCTATCCGCCTGGCGCGACGGTCGAACAAGCAATGTCCTTCGCCCATCGCGCCATCCAGATGGGACCGACCAGCCCCTATGCGCACCGCGCCTATGGCTACCTCAATTCGCGCCTCGGCAACACCGAGGAATCGATCCGCTGGATGCGCAAGGCCTATGAGCTCAACCCCTACGACCTCGGCATGGCTGCCGCTTACGGCTATGGCCTGATCTTTGCCGGCAAATATGCCGAGGGAACACCCATCCTGACCCATGCCGTCGAGACGTTCAGCGGCCATCCGACATGGTGGGATTTTGGGCTTTTCGCCGGGCAATTCATGCTGGGCGACATGAACAAGGCCGCGATAGCCAGCGAGTCGCTGCGCACGACGGCGATGAAATCGCATTATCTGGCGGCGCGGCTGATCGGCGCCAAGGCTGCCGGCCGCGAACAGCTGGCAGCCAAGCTTCTGGATGAGCTGACCACCAAATTCCCGAAATTCGCCGCCGATCCGCGCGCGGCCTTCGCTGAGCGCAAATATCCCGCCGATCTGACCGACCGGCTGGTTGAGGCGCTGCGCGCCGCGGGCCTCGGCAACGCCAGCTAGTCTTTCCGGATCGCGAAAACTTTACTGGCCATCGGTCTGGACTGGGAGCAATCCAGCCTCGATTCGAATTTCCTCTCCAGTCTTGCAATAATCCCACATTTTCATGGTCTCATCCCTCTATGTTGCCGAGCGGGGCGCCGGGCCGAACACGGTCGTCCTGCTGCATGGCTTCGGTGGTTGCCATGATATCTGGCGCGAGGTGACCGCGTCGCTAGGGCCCGATGTCAGGACCTTGGCCTACGATATTCCGGGACACGGACTGTCTCTCGAATTTCCTGGCAGCGGCCCGGCCAAAACAGCGGCGCGAGCGGTTCTCGCCGATATCGCCGCACGCGGGATAGCAAGGGTGCATGTCGCCGGTCATTCGATGGGCGGCGCGGTCGCCTCCCTGATGGCGCTTGCCGAGCCTGAAAGGATAGGCTCGCTGACGCTTCTGGCGCCGGGCGGTGTTGGCCCCGAGATCAACGGACCGCTGTTGCGCCGCTACGCCGCGGCCGCCGACAGACGGGAAATCCGCGCCTGCCTTGCCGCCATGTCGGGACCGCGAAGCCCGCCGCCCGAACGCATCGTTGGCGTCCTGGCGGACCTACGCCGTCGCCCCGGCCAGTTGCGCAAGCTGATTGAGATATCGGCCGTCATGACCAGGAACGAGCGGCAGGGGGTCATACCCCGCGAACAGCTGGACACCCTCGACATGCCGGTGATGGTGGTTTGGGGAACGGACGATCCGGTGCTGCCCTTTACCCAGGCTGATTGTCTGCCGGCGCATTTTCATATTCATCACGTGCTCGATGCCGGCCATATGCTGGTCGAGGAAGTGCCTGATGTGGTCGCCCAGGCCGTGCGCCGAAACATGGCACGCCGCGGCAGGCGCCTGCGTCCGACATTCGAGGCCGCGGCGAGCTAACTTACTTGCGCCCCGCATCTCGCCAGTGCATTTTGCCGCCGCCTGTGTTAACTCGCAATTAACCATATCAGCGAGGCGACGCCGATGAAGGACACTGGCGAAAACATCACCCCCATCGACACCTCCCGCAAACTGTCCGACGCCGTTCGCGATGTGAAAAATGCCTTCGCCGATCGCGACGATGTCGTGGTCGACATGCGCGAGGCGCACCGGATGCGGCTTGATCTGCTCGCGGCCGAGCTCGCCCCGGTCTTTGCCGACGTGCCCGCCGACATGGACAATTTCGACTTCGTCGTCTCCTCCGGCCTGCAGCCCCGCCTGTGGATCGACGCCGTCAGCCATGTCGCCATGGGGCGCGACCGCCGCACCTACCGCTTTCTCAGGGATACCCGCATCGGCCGCGTCGTGCTCGCCGAATCGACCGATATGAAACCGGTCGCCGATCAGGTCACGCGCTATGTGGCGGAGCGTATCGTCGAGCGCCAGCGCATGATGGAGGGCGGTGTCGAGCCGGCCGTCGCCGACCTGAAACGCGCCGCCGTGCCGGAAGCTGAGCCGCCCTTGCAAGCAGCCGTGCCCCGCAAGGGCTGGTCGACGTTCCTTTCCGGTCTCGGCTTGGTCGCCGCCGGCGCGCTTGTTGGCCTGGCGGTGGCGGCCGCCCTGTTTTGGGATCGCCTGATGGCGATGAAGATCAGCTTCTGATCAACGATCTGGAGGCCTCGGTGTCTGCGCGCCGAGTTCAATGACCTGCAGGTCCGATGGCGGCAAGGCCGGCCCGGTCAGGCCGCGCCGCGTCAGGCGAATCAGCCAATTGCCCTTCTCCCCGTCAATATCGAGCAGATTGTACTGTGCCGCCGGGTTCTTGCTGCCTGGCGACTGCCCGGCGGCGGCGACGCCGACGACCGGAATCCTGGCGCCGCGCCCGCCGATGAAGAACAGCGACGGCAGATGCGAATGGCCGTGCAGCACGAGTTCGGCGCCATGCCTATGAAGGGTCTTGTGGAAGCGGGAGATGCCGAACAGGCGCTTTTGCTGGGCGACGGCGCCGCGCACCGGCGGATGATGGATCATGATCACCCGCAACAGGCCGCGTTTGTTCGTTGCGTCGAGCACTGTCGCCAGCCTTTGCGCCTGACCTTCGAGGAAGAAGCCGTTGGCCATGAACGGCGCCGTGGCGCGCGCCGTCGAAACGCCGATCAGCGCGACATTGCCGCGTACGCGCAGATAGGGAAAAGCGTTGCGGTCGATCGGCGCAGTCACGCCGTCGCCGCTCATCCACGCCGCCCAGGAGCGGCAGACCTTGTCGAAGGCGCCCGGCACATAGGCGTCGTGGTTGCCCGGCACCACCGAGACATCCTCCGGCGAACCCAGCGTCTCAAGCCAGTGCTTGGCCATCTCGATCTCGCCGTCGAGCGCCAGATTGACCAGATCGCCGGTAACGGTGAGGTGGTCGGGTGTGCTCGCCTTCATGTCGGCGACGATGGTGTCGATGACGGCATCGTGCATATGGCGGCGGCGGTTGCGCTGCCAGTTGACGTAGCCGACGACGCGCTTGGACGCGAGTTCGCGATAGGTTACACCGGGAAGCGGCCCCAGATGGACATCGGAAATATGCGCGAGCCTGAACATCCTTCCTTCATAGGCGACGCGCTCCCCGCTTTCCACTCACTGTTTCCTGCCCATCCACGGTTTCGCTAGTCATGGCTATATCGGACCCGGAGCAGGCGTTTCGCCAGACCGGCTGGGCAGGCCTCAGGGCAAGGCTGTTCCATCTCTATTTCCTGCTGCGGCGGCCGATGACGCTGGGCGTGCGCGGCCTGATCCACGATCGCGCCTCGAACACCGTCTTCCTCATCCGCCACACCTATGTCCCCGGCTGGCAATTGCCGGGCGGCGGCGTCGAGGTCGGCGAAACGCTTGGCGAAGCGCTGGCGCGGGAACTGGCCGAGGAAGGCAATATCGCGCTCACCGCCCCGCCGGTGCTGAAGTCGATGCATTTCAACCGCCGCTCCAGCCGCCGCGACCATGTCGGCCTCTATCTCATCGAAACCTTCAACCAGACCGCGCCGAAACTGCCGGACCACGAGATCGCCGAAGCAGGCTTCTTTCCGCTCGACCGCTTGCCGCATGGCACGACGCCGGCGACGCTGCGGCGGCTTGCCGAGGTTTTTGAAGGCCAGCCGGTATCGCCGTACTGGTAGGCTGTCAATCCGATGCTCACGCCGCCTGCCTGAACCGCGCCCGGTCGTGCGGCGCGCCATAGTCGAGCCCAGGCCCGACCGGCACGATGCGCGTCGGGTTGATGCTCTCGTGGCTGCCGTAATAGTGCATTTTGATGTGGTGCAGGTTCACCGTGCCGGCGATACCGGGCACCTGGTAGAGGTCGCGCAGATAGTTCGAAAGGTTCGGATAGTCGGCGATGCGGCGCAGATTGCATTTGAAATGGCCGACATAGACCGGGTCGAAACGCACCAGCGTGGTGAACAGCCGCCAATCGGCCTCGGTGACACGCTCGCCAGTGAGATAGCGCCGTTTTGACAGTCGGCCCTCCAGCGTGTCGAGCGCCGCGAACAGCTCGCCGAACGCCTCTTCATAGGCCGCTTGCGTGGTGGCAAAGCCGGCGCGGTAGACGCCGTTGTTGACGGCTGGAAAGACCAGCGCATTGACCTTGTCGATCTCACCGCGCAGGCCTGGCGGATAGAAATCGAGAGCGGCATCGCCCCACTCGTCGAAGGCCGAATTGAGCATGCGGATGATTTCGGCGGATTCGTTGGAGACGATGGTCTCTTCCTTCTTGTCCCACAGCACCGGCACCGAAACCCGGCCCGAATAGGCTGGATCGGCCTTGGTGTAGATCTGATGCAGGAAGTCGAGGCCGTAGAGCGTGTCGCCGGTGGCGCCATCCTCGGCCAAAAACGTCCAGCCCTCAGCACCGAGGAAATGATGCACGACTGAAACCGGGATGATGTCTTCTAGCTTCTTCAGCGCGCGAAAGATCAGCGTGCGGTGCGCCCACGGACAGGCGAGCGAGACATAAAGATGGTAGCGTCCGGGCTCGGCCTTGAAGCCGCGCGTACGACCTTGCGCCGGCGCGCCGTCGCGCGTGATCCAGTCACGCCACTGCGTCTCGGCGCGGATGAACCTGCCGCTGCTATCGACATTGGCCGGACGGTCCTGCCATTTGCCTTCGACCAGCAATCCCATACGAAATCTCCTTGCGTGCCTTGGCCAATGTAGTCGCAAGGCGGCAATGTCGAAGCCGTCATCTGCTGAACAGAGCGTCACTCGTATGAAACGCCGGATGAAAACAGCCGATTGCAGCCGCCGGAAATTGATGCTAGCGGACACTCCGCATGTTCGATCTTGGCTTGATCCGGTTTGACCGACGACGAAAGGGCGCCCGCGCTTAGAAAGCGCTGACTGGCGAACGCTGCCGCTTGCAGCAACCTTTCCTCTTTATCGGACCGCGAAGACCATGAGCCTTGCCGACGTGAAATACCTGCCGGAAACTCCGGCGCATGATCCCGAAATCGAAGCCATCAACGACGAAGCCTTTGGCCCCGGCCGTTTCGTGCTGGCCGCCTACAAGATTCGCGAGACCGGCGGCCACGAGCGCTCGCTATCCTTTGTCGCCATGGATGGCGACATCGTCGTTGCTTCGGTGCGCATGACCCGCATCGCCGCCGGCGCCGGACGCGCGCTGATGCTCGGGCCGCTCGCCGTGCGGCCCGCCTTCAAGAATCTCGGTATCGGCCGCCGGCTCGTGGCGATCGCGCTGGAGGCGGCCGCCAAGGCCGGCGCGCCGGCGGTGATCCTTGTCGGCGACGAGCCTTATTACGGCCCGCTCGGCTTCAGAAAGATCCCCCGCGGCCAGATCTCCATGCCGCGCCCGGTCGACCTCGACCGGCTGCTGTCGCACGAGATCGTGCCCGGTGCCGTGGCGCGGCTCTCCGGCGAGGTCGGCCATGCCAGCCTTGCCAGGATCGCGGAGCAGGCACCAGTGATGGCCTGAGCTCCAGGATCGGTCGCGGCACCGGTCGCGATGGATCCCCATTGGTCAGGTTGCACCATGGCGGCGACCTCCGTAGCATGACCCGGAGCAGCACGGAGCATGCAGCATGAACCCGAACGGCCAGATTGCGATCGTAACCGGCGGCGGCTCCGGCCTCGGCGAGGCAACCGCCCGCGCGCTGGCCGACAAGGGCGCGCGCGTCGCCATTTTCGATATCGGCATCGACCGGGCATCGAAGGTGGCGGGCGACATTGGCGGCGCCGCCATCCAGTGCGATGTGAGCAGCGCCGACAGCGGTGCGGCCGCGCTCGCCGAGGTGGAAAAGAGACTTGGGCCAGCGCGCATCCTGGTCAATTGCGCGGGCATTGCCATCGGCTTGAAGACCATCGGCAAGGATGGTCCACATCCGCTCGACCAGTACCGCAAGGTGATTGAGATCAATTTGATCGGCACCTTCAACATGATCCGCCTCGTTGCCGACCGTGCCGCCAAACTCGAACCGCTGCAGGGCGGCGAGCGCGGCGTCATCGTCAACACCGCGTCGGTGGCCGCTTATGATGGCCAGATCGGCCAGGCCGCCTATGCCGCATCCAAGGGCGGCGTCGTCGGCATGACGCTGCCGGTTGCCCGCGACCTGGCGCGCTCCGGCATTCGCGTCTGCACCATCGCGCCCGGCATCTTCAAGACGCCAATGATGGCCGGCATGCCGCAGGAGGTGCAGGATTCGCTCGGCGCGGCCGTGCCCTTCCCGTCCCGCCTCGGCGAGCCGTCCGAATATGCCGCGCTCGCCCTGCATATCGTCGAAAACCAGATGCTGAACGGCGAAACCATACGCCTCGATGGGGCAATCCGCATGGCGCCGAAATAGACGGCCGTGGCGGCCGGCGCAGTGAAGACCGGTCCGCTGGCCGGCCTGAAAGTCATCGAGATGGCTGGGCTCGGCCCGGTGCCTCTGGCCGGGCTGATGCTGTCGGAGATGGGCGCCGAGGTGCTGCGCATCGAGCGCACCGGTTCGGACCAACCCCTGCTGCCCCTCTCCGATGCGTACAATCTCGACCGTCACGGCCGCTCCATCCTGCGCGTCGACCTCAAGCAGGCCAAAGGAACGGAACTCCTGCTGCGCCTTGCCGCAAAGGCCGATCTGTTTGTCGAAGGCTTTCGCCCCGGTGTGATGGAGCGGCTTGGTCTCGGCCCGGATGCTGCATTGGCGCGCAATCCGGCGCTGATTTACGGCCGCATGACCGGCTTCGGCCAGGACGGGCCGCTCGCAGGTCGTGCCGGCCACGACATCACCTACCTCGCCTATTCGGGTGTGTTGCATGCCATCGGCCGGGAGGAAGGTCGGCCGGTGCCGCCGCTGAATCTGATCGCCGACAATGGCGGCGGCGCCATGATGCTGATCGCCGGGGTGCTTGCAGCGCTGTTCGAGCGCTCGCGCTCCGGCAAAGGCCAGGTGATCGACGCGGCGATGGTCGAGGGCGCTTCGATGCTGGCGGCCCCCATACACGCCTTCATGTCGGCAGGTCTGTGGAGCGACCGGCGCGGCGCCAACCTGCTCGATTCCGGTGCCCCCTTCTACGACACCTATGAGACGGCGGACGCACGCCACGTTGCGGTCGGCTGCCTTGAGCCGCGCTTCTTCGCCGCATTCGCAAGGCTGCTGCCGCTCGGCGAGGATTTTGTCCGCGGCCAATACGACAAGGCGTTGTGGCCGGACATGCGCGCGGCCATTGCCGACCGGTTCCGGCAGAAGACACGCGACGACTGGGACGCGCTGTTTGCCGCAAGCGATGCCTGCGTGGCGCCGGTTCTGTCGCTGGCCGAAGCCAGGGATCATCCGCACAGCCGGGCGCGTCACGCATTTGTGAAGGCCGGTGCGCTCGAGCGCCCCGCGCCCGCGCCACGCTTCTCGGCCTCGCAGCCGGCGCTTGCCGGCATGTCTGAAGATGACGATCAGCTAACCCAGACTGTGCTGGCGCGCTTCGGCTTTTCGACAGCCGAGATCAAAGCGCTTGTCAAAGCCGGCATGATTGGCCAGTAACTGGATTTAGAAAATCAACTTACCTGGTGAGCATTTTGGACCAGCCGAAGAAGGACGTCATTCGCGCGACGGACGCCGAGGCGATCAGGCTGGCCGCAACGCTGATCCGCAGCGCCCGTTTCGGCGCCCTCGCGGTGATCGAGCCGTCGACCGGCGCACCGCTGGCCTCCAGGGTCGGAGTCGCCACCGACATCGATGGCACGCCTCTGATCCTTGTCTCGGCGCTGTCAGCCCATACCGGCGCCATCCTTGCCGAGCCGCGCTGCTCGCTGCTTGTCGGCGAACCCGGCAAGGGCGATCCGCTGGCGCATCCCAGGATAACGCTGGTCTGCCGGGCGCAGCCGCTGGAACGCGGGTCGAGCGCGCATGCCCGCGCCGAGCGGCGCTATCTCAACCGCAATCCCAAGGCAAAGCTCTATGCCGGGCTCGGCGATTTCTCGATCTTTCGCCTCGAGCCGGAGCGCGCCAGCCTGAATGGCGGCTTCGGCAAGGCCTACCTGCTCGACCGGGCCGATCTCATCACCGAGGGGCCGATCGTCGACGAGCTGGCCGCCAGCGAACAATCCGCTCTCGACCACATGAATGCCGACCATCTCGACGCCATCGCCGTCTATGCCCATCATTTCGCCAGGGTTGAAGGTGATGGTTGGACCATCACCGGCTTCGATGCCGATGGCATGGACCTGGCATCGGGCGACACCGTTTGCAGGGTCAATTTTCCGCAGCCATTGAAGACCGCGCGCGACCTGCGGCCGGTTCTGGTCGACCTGGCCAAAGCCGGTCGTGCGCCAGCTACGCAAGGATAATCGTCATGAATCAAAAGCACGTCTTGAGATTTGGGCGAAATGATCTACGATTCAGGCGACGCTGAATCAGCAGCGTGATCCATAGCTGAATTATAGCAGCCAACGCTATTTGCCCCCATAGCGTTTGGATGAGCAGGAAAACATGGGGCATCGATGGTCTCGACCAAACTAATCGCCAATGCCGAATCGGCGGCGACATTTCTGACCCTTATGGGCAACGAAAAGCGGCTCTTGATCATGAGCTATCTGGCCGACGGTGAAATGTCGGTCGGCGCCATCGCCGAAAAGGTGATGCTCAGCCAGTCCGCTTTGTCGCAACATCTGGCCAAGCTCAGGGCGCTCGATCTTGTCGAGACCCGCCGCGACCGGCAGATGATCTACTATTCCTGCAAGTCCGAAGCCGTGCGCGAACTGTTGCGCATGCTGGACGGCATTTTCGGGATAGGCGACTTGTCCCAAATGGCAACGCGTCTGCGCCGCGCCGGGACTTGACCTGCGGGGCTTGACTGGCGGCTCCGATCGCTTCTTACCTCGCTGACGATTTTTCGCCGGCCGAGGTATTGATGGATCCGATCCAGATCGACGACGCGCGCGATCCGCGGGTCGCCGCCTATCTCGACATCCGCGAGCGCGATCTCACCGGCCGCCATGGCCGGTTCGTTGCCGAAGGCAAGGTGGTGCTGGACGTCCTGCTGTCAGCCGGACGCTTTGCTGCGGAGTCGGTCCTGGTCCTCGAAAACCGGCTGGCCGGGCTCGACGACATCCTGCGCAAGGCCCCTGCCGACCTGCCGGTCTACGTTGCGGCAAGCGCCGTCATGGACAGGATCGCCGGCTTCCACATGCATCGCGGTATATTGGCGATCGGCAGCAAGGGCACGCCACAGCCCGCCGAGGCCTTGCTCGACACCTTGCCTGCCGAAGCGTTGATCGTCGTTCTCATCGGCATCGCCAACCATGACAATATCGGATCGATCTTCCGCAATGCCGCCGCCTTCGGCGCCGATGCCGTCTTCGTCGACGCCACCTGTTGCGACCCACTGTATCGCAAGGCGATCCGCGTCTCCGTCGGCGCCGCGTTGAAGGTGCCCTTTGCGTCCTTCGGCGACACTGAAGCTTTCATCGCGAAGCTCGGCGAGTTGGGCTTCGGCCAGGTCGCTTTGTCGCCGCGTGGTGAGGCTGACATTCGCGATGCCGCGCGACCGAAACGACTGGCGCTCTATCTCGGTACCGAAGGCGAGGGCCTCCCGGAGAGCCTGCTTGCCCGCCTGCGGACGGTGCGGATCGCGATGTCGGAAGGGTTCGACAGCCTGAATGTTGCTGCCGCGTCAGCCATTGCGCTGCACCATTTTTCGCCCTGATAGGCGTAGTCAGGTAATTCCAAGCCGGGGCTTGAAACTCAGCTCGGCAAATCTGCCTTCTGCAACGCCCGGACGCGATCGGCGAGGCTGGTGGTTCCTGACCGCGTTTCCTGCGGCGCCGCCAGCGCCTTGGCGATCGGTGAATCAGGTCCTTCGAGCTTGGCCGTCAAATGGACGACCTCAGCCGCCAGATTGTTCATCTGTTCGCGCAAGGCAGAACCGGCATCATTGCCATTGCCGGGGCCATTCCCGGGCTTCGCGGATCCAGAACCGCCAAGCTCCGCCTTCATCCGCTTGTTTTCGCGGGCCAGCGTCGTCAGCCTGGCTTCGAGCCGCTCTCGGTCGCCTTCGAGCTTGGCGAGCGTCTTGTCCATGTCCTCGTTCCTGGCGCGGGCACTGTCTTGCGCACCAACCAGGCCAGCAGCCGCGGCGCCTCCCGCAGCCTCGCCCTTCACCCGTTCGCGAAGCCGGGCCAGTTCCTTTTCGCGGCGATCGAGCTTGTCCTCGCGATCGGCAAGCGTGGCGAGCAGGCGCTCGAGCTTTCTGTCGAGGTCGGCGGTTCTTTTCTTTTCGGCCTTCAAGGCATCGCGCGTGGCCTTGGCCTCGGTGACGACTTCCTGATGGCGCCTGTCGGCCTCCTTGCGCTGGCCGCGCAGCACTGAAATGTCGTTGGCAAGTTTTTCCAGCTCGGATTCGCGAGCCACCAGTTCGATCTGACGATTGCTGGAGGAGAAGGACGCGTCGTCGTACATATGCTCGAGCTTTTCCAGCTCGAGCGCGCGCTTTTCCATCGTGCGCTCTGTTTGTGCAAGCCTGTCAGACAGCTGTTGTATCTGCTGCTCGCGATGCAGGAGCAATTCGTTTTTTTCCCCGAGCTCCGAAAGCGCCTGCTTCTTGTCCTTGCGCTCGACCGCCAGGCCCTTCAGCGCCTCGCGGCAGCGATTGAGTTCGACGAGTTGCTCATTCGCCTGCTCACGCAGCGTCTTGATGCTGATTTCGAGCCGGCGCGTCGTCATGGCGAACTCGGCCCGCAAGCTGTCCTTGTCGGCCTGGATCTCGGCCAGCGTTCGCGGCACCGACGCCTCGACACGCTTGCGTGTCAGCACAACCGCCCGCCGCCAGATGGCCGGCGCGACCAGCAGCGCCAGAAAGCCTGCGCACAGAAAGCCGAGGGCGAAGAACAGGATCGACTGAACCAAGGTGACTACCCGTTACGGGCGGGCCGCTATCCGGCAACCGCCAAGTCTGGACTTTGCCATGTTCGCATGACGCAAATCCAGCGCTGCGGCAAGGGTTTGCCGCAGCTGCACCGGGTCAGAATCTGTTGATCGGGTCGAAGTGTGGTCGGAATCGCTCAGAAGGGATTCCAGGTCGGCCTCTGCGTCAGCTTCAGATAGCCGAGATTGACGCCAAGCCGCGCGCCGACGCCGGTGCGGATCGGCACCAGCAGCACCCTGTTGTTCTGCAGCACGTTGAAGCCGACGCCGGCCACGACATAGGCCGAACCGGCAACGCCGCCGAACCGATTGTAGAGATTGCTGACGTCGTCGAGGTTATAGACGAGCATCATCACCCGCGATCCCTCGCCGCCGAAATCCCAGCCGAGCGAAGGCCCTTGCCAGAACACCTTATGGTCGCCGGCATTCTTGGTGTAGAGCGTACCTTCGCCATAGGTAAGGCCGCCGATCAGCGCGCCGGAGCCCTCTTCGCCGAGCAGATAGCCATTGGGCAGGCCGTAGGAGGCAAAAATCTTCTCGACGACGGTGGCGAGACCGCCCGACGTCGCGCCGAAGAACTTGTGACCGGAATCGACGATCTCCTGAGCGGTGTATTCCTGTGCCCGCGACGCAGAGGTTGAGAAAGCGAGAGCGCCCATGAGGGCAATCGCCATGAAGAAGACGCGGACAAACGTCCGGTCGTAGAATCGGGAAACCATGCTTCCAATCTCCGTCAGGGAGCACTTTCGCCGACGCCTCGCACCCCGTCCGGCTCTTTAGGCGGCCGTTAAGGATGACTGTTACGGGCAAACTATGCCGTAATCCTTTTTCAACCATTAACCTCCCACATGAACATGGCGGTTCGAAGGCTGTTTCTGACTGTCTGCGCGGGCTCCCATCCTGTGCAAAGATGCCGTTTTTTCTCACGAGAATTGTGGATTGTTGCTGCACGCTCGGGCGCTGTGTATTCAGAATGCCTGGGGAGAGAGCGTGATTCGGGTGGTGAGCGTGGCAGTCGGTCGCGCGGCCACCAGGATGTGAATTTTAGCAGGGATTTTTCGCCGATGGCTGAGCTTTTCTCTCTCTCCGCACCCGATCTCGCAGCCTTGTTGTGCAGCCGAGTCTGCCACGACATCATTTCGCCGGTCGGCGCCATCAACAACGGCCTTGAACTCCTGGACGAGGGCGGCGCCGACGAAGACGCCATGAAACTGATCCGGCAGAGCGCCAGAAACGCTTCGGCCCGCCTGCAATTCGCTCGCATCGCCTTCGGCGCCGCCGGTTCGGCCGGCATGATGATCGACACCGGCGATGCCGAGTCCGTCGCCATCGCCTTCCTGAAGAACGAGAAGCCGGAATTGATCTGGAACGGGGTTCGCGCCCTGCTGCCCAAGAACAAGGTCAAGTTGCTGCTCAATTTGCTGCTCGTCGCCAATGCTGCCATCCCGCGCGGCGGCAGATTGGTGGTCACGCTGGAAAACCTCGACACCGAGCCGCGCTTTGCGCTTGCCGCAAGCGGCCCGATGCTGCGCGTGCCGCCGAAATTCCTCGAACTCCATTCCGGCAACAAGCCCGAGGAGCCTATCGACGCCCATACCGTCCAGCCCTACTACACGCTGCTGCTGGCGCGTGAGGCCAACATGACGATCTCGATTCACGCGACCGCCGAAGAGATCGTGCTGTCCGCGGCCTGAGCGAAGCCGTTCGGCAGGACGCCGAGCATCAAGAACAATCAAGTATCTTTTCCCGCTGATATTTGCGGCAATTCAGAACAGGCAAGTTTCATCGCCGGCAACGCCCCTGCAGAATGGGGCTGCAAACGACATGTTTGTAAAAACTTTACCTAACGGCTTTTCTGCTTCTTTACCAGATTGGCCTAGTGTGCATCCCGATACCCGGATGCCGCCGGTTCGCACCATGGCAAAGAGGACCCGGAAATGAAGCGCTGCATGTTTGTCGACGATTCGAGCGTCATCAGAAAGGTTGCAAAACGGATTCTTGGCGGCTCCGACATGGTGGTGATCGAAGCGGCAACTGGACTTGATGCTGTCGAGATGTGCGCTGCCGAGATGCCTGATGTGATTGTCGTCGACGGCGCCCTGCCGGACATGCAAGCGGTCGACGTCATTCGCCAGGTTCGCGCCATGGAGAGCACGATCAAACCGCAGATTCTGATCTCACTGGTCGAGGTCGATGTTGCCTCGATCATGAAGGCAAAGCGCGCCGGCGCCCAGGGTTATCTGTTGAAGCCGTTCAACCGGCCGCAACTGCTCGAACGTTTTCGTACCTTGAAGGTTGCCGCCTGACTCGGCACGTCCTCGGCCAAGAAGGACAGCAAAAAACCCGGCCTGAGCCGGGTTTTCTCATTAAATTCAATCGGATGGTGTTCGCTCAGGCGCTGACGCGGATGTCTTCCGGCTCGCGCAGCACATAGCCGCGACCCCAGACCGTCTCGATGTAGTTCTGCCCACCGGATGCTGCGTCGAGCTTCTTGCGCAGCTTGCAAATGAAGACGTCGATGATCTTCAGTTCCGGTTCGTCCATGCCGCCATAAAGGTGGTTGAGGAACATTTCCTTGGTCAGCGTGGTGCCCTTGCGCAGCGAGAGCAACTCCAGCATCTGGTATTCCTTGCCGGTCAGATGCACGCGCTGGCCGCCGACTTCGACGGTCTTGGCGTCGAGATTGACCACCAGGTCGCCGGTGGTGATGACCGACTGGGCATGGCCCTTGGAACGGCGCACGATGGCATGAATGCGGGCGACCAGTTCGTCCTTGTGGAACGGCTTGGTCATATAGTCGTCGGCGCCGAAGCCCAGGCCGCGCACCTTGTCCTCTATACCGGCCATGCCGGACAGGATCAGGATCGGCGTCTTCACCTTGGACAGGCGAAGTGTCCGCAAGACTTCGTAGCCGGACATATCGGGAAGGTTGAGGTCGAGAAGAATGATATCGTAATCATAAAGTTTACCGAGATCGACACCTTCTTCGCCGAGGTCGGTCGTGTAAACATTAAAACTTTCAGATTTGAGCATCAGCTCGATGCTCTGAGCGGTTGCACTGTCGTCTTCTATCAGCAGAACGCGCATTTCATTCCCCTTTTCTGCCGCCGGACCATGTCACGACCCATCCGGGACCGGAGCAGTGATTGCCTGAACAGAGGCTGCCATCGAATGGTTAACAAAACCTAATTCCGCACCAAGGACGGTACCAGATTTTTTAACCCCTTTCTACACCCTCTTGAATCTAATGATGAATCACAGAACCAAATCGCTAATGCTACACATTAATAAGTCGGACTAAGTGACTCAAGGGACTCGCTGGCCGGCTTCCGTATCGGGAGCCGGAATTTTTACCCGGCCTTAAGTCCTCGCCCTTATGATTAACAATGCGCGTAAACGAATGGTTACCGCCGGCAAAAAACTTTAGGGATTTGTTTCCCATAGTTCGGGGAATGCCGGTGGATACGGGCGGCGCCAGGCCCTGGCGGGCGGATTGGACGATATGTGCAGGTGTGCGTTTCCGGGAGTACCGAATCATGAAGTCACGTGAAAACCTCGTTCGGCTGAAGCAATTTCAGGTGAATGAGAAGCGGCGGCAGCTGCTGCAGCTCGACATGATGATCGCCGAGTTCGAGCGCATGGCCGTTGAACTGGAGCTTCAGATCACCGCCGAGGAGAAGAAGGCCGGCATCACCGACATCAATCATTTTGCCTATCCGACCTTCGCCAAGGCGGCGCGTCTGCGCCGTGATAACCTCAGAAACTCTCAAAGCGACCTCGCCCAGCAGCGAAGCGCTGCCGAATCATTACTCGGCGAAGCTGAAGCGGAGCTTTCCAAGGCCGAGATGCTGGAATCGCGCGACACCAAGATCCGCGACGCGGAACTCGGCGGTCGCAGCGCCATGATCGGCTGACGGCAGGGTTTGAGCCCGACCGGCGCCGCCTGACGCCGATCTTCTTGCTCCGGACCAAAAGGCTCCAGCGCTGCTGACTTGGCCGCAAGGCGGCCGCAGCCTCAGGCCCGTGCCAAATCCCCGTCCTGGTTCGCCGCCGCCCTCGCCCGCGCTTGCTTGATGTCAGGCACATGCTCTTCCGACCAGGAGCGTATCTGGGTGAGCAGCCCCGCCAAGTTCTGGCCAAGTTCGGTCAATTCATATTCGACCCGCGGCGGGATCACCGGAAAGATTTCGCGCCGCACCAGCCCGTCGCGCTCGAGGACGCGCAGGGTCTGCGTCAGCATTTTGGGTGTGATGCCGTCGAGCTTACGCGCCAGTTCCCCATTGCGCATCCGGCCACGGCGCAGCGCACAAACCGTCAGATAGACCCATTTGCTGGCCAGCATCTCGAGCACGGCGTGCGAAGGACACGTCCGCTGGAAGGCGTCATAGCCGGAGCCGCAATCATTATCACTATCCATGAGGTGCCTATATATGGAAAAGGTACATACTGGACAAGGGAATGTTACTATCGAAATGATAGTGGCTCAGAAAACCCCAGCAGGAGCCTCCCATGCGTGCCGTTGTCCAGAATTCAGTCGGCGGACCCGACGTCCTCGTCATCGCCGATCGCCCCGCGCCCTCGCCCAAGTCAGGCGAAGTGTTCGTGCGCGTGCATGCCGCCGGCATCAATCCGGTCGATGGCTCGGTGCGCGCCGGTTACTATCCTTTGCTGGGCGAACCGCCCTTCACTTTGGGCTGGGATATTTCAGGCACGGTCGAGGCGGTGGGCCCAGGCGTCGATGGAGGCCTCAAGGTCGGTGACGCCGTGTTCGGCATGCCGCGTTTTCCCAAGCAGGCCGCGGCCTATGCGGAACTCGCTGTCGCCCCGGCCGATGAAATCGCACCTAAACCGCAAGGCATTGACCACAATCATGCCGGCGCGCTGCCGCTGGCCGGTCTGACCGCCTGGCAAGGCCTTGTCCGCCATGGCGGCCTGAAGCGCGGCCAGCGCGTGTTGATCCATGCCGCGGCAGGCGGCGTCGGGCATCTGGCGGTGCAGATCGCCAAGGCGCGCGGCGCTTATGTCATCGCCACCGCCAGCCCGAAGAAACTCGATTTCGCCCGCTCGCTCGGCGCCGATGAAGTGATCGACTACATCAAGGGAGATTTCACCGCCGAGGTCAGCGACGTCGACCTGGTGCTGGAGCCGATGGGCGGCGACCATGCCGACCAATCGCTGACAGTCCTGAAGGACGGTGGCGCCTTGGTGTCGCTGCTCAATGTCCACGACACCACCCGAGCCAAGGCTGCTGCGCGTGGGATCCGCGTCGAGCGCATGTCCGTCGTGCCCGACCGTGAAGGCCTCGTCGAACTTGGCAAACTGGTCGATGCGGGAAAGCTTGCGGTCCATGTGGCAAAGAGCTTTCCGCTCGAACAGGCGAGCGCCGCGCACGCTTTTCTCGCCACCAGGCCGATCGGCAAGGTGGTGCTGACGGTCTGAAGCAGCAGGCATTACCGACAGGCAAAAGGGCGCGGTTACCGCGCCCTTTTCTATTGTGGTCCTGGCTCTAGTGCCGGTATTGCTGGATGCGCGTCGTGCGCAGCCCGGCAAGGCCGTATTCGTCGATCGACGCTTGCCAGGACAGGAATTCCTCGGTGGTCAGCTTGTAGCGCTGGCATGCCTCGTCGAGGCTCAAAAGCCCGCCGCGCACCGCAGCAACCACTTCCGCCTTGCGCCGGATAACCCAGCGACGTGTATTCGTCGGCGGAAGATCGGCAATCGTAAGAGGGCTGCCGTCAGGCCCAATAACATATTTGACTCGCGGTCTAACAAGATCGGTCATCGTACTCTCTACTAAAAACTCAAAGACCCAATCCCCACCACATTACCGCCACAGCTTTAAAAATTGCCTAAGCGAACCCTAATGAGTAGGTAAGGATCATGAACGCCGCGTTAGTCTTTTCGTCGGCATTTGAGGCAACGGCGGGCAGGCGCGCAATTTTCCCGCAAAATCGGCACCGCCGCAAAGCTGGCGCCGCTGGTGTGGTTGACCTATATTCGCGCCACTGCCATTGAAGCGCCGCGCAGAACGAAAGAACCATGAACAGCCTCGACCTTCCCGCCAGCCCGCAAAACACCCGCATCGTCGTCGCCATGTCGGGCGGTGTGGATTCGTCCGTCGTTGCCGGCCTTTTGAAGCGCGAAGGCTATGATGTCGTCGGCGTCACGCTGCAGCTCTACGACCATGGCGCCGCAACGCACCGGGCCGGGTCGTGCTGCGCCGGCCAGGACATTGACGATGCCCGCCGCGTTTCCGAGACACTGGGCATTCCGCATTACGTGCTCGACTATGAGGAGCGCTTCCGTAAGGCGGTCATCGACCCGTTTGCCGAAAGCTACGTCGCCGGCGAAACGCCCATTCCGTGCGTCTCTTGCAATCAGACGGTGAAGTTCGCCGACCTTTTGGCCACCGCCAAGGACCTTGGCGCCGATGCGCTCGCCACCGGCCACTATATCCGCTCCGGGGCCAATGGCGCCCACCGCGCGCTATTCCGGCCCGTCGATGCCGACCGCGACCAGAGCTATTTCCTGTTTGCCACCACGCAGGCGCAGATCGACTATCTGCGCTTTCCGCTGGGTGGGCTGTCCAAGCCTGCGGTGCGGGCCATCGCCGAAGAAATGGGGCTGACCGTTGCCGCCAAGCAGGACAGTCAGGACATCTGCTTCGTGCCGCAGGGCAAATATTCCGACATCATCGCCAAGCTGAAGCCAGCTGCCGCCAACCCAGGCGACATCGTCCATATCGACGGCCGCGTGCTCGGTCGCCATGACGGCATCCTGCGCTATACGATCGGCCAGCGCCGCGGCATCGGCATCGCCTCGGGCGAGCCGCTTTACGTCGTCCATCTCGACGCCGACCGGGCCCGTGTCATCGTCGGCCCGCGCGAGGCGCTGGAGACCCACAAGATCTATCTGCGCAACATGAACTGGCTGGGCGATCGCGCGCTGTCCGACATTCCGGCCGCCGGCATGGAGCTGTTCGCCAAGGTCCGCTCGACGCGGCCGCCGCGCCCGGCCGTGCTGCATCACCGCGCCGGCAGCACCTTTGTCGAACTGGTCGACGGCGAGTCCGGCATCGCGCCGGGACAGGCCTGCGTGCTCTATTCCGACGACGGCAACGAAGCCCGCGTTTTCGGCGGCGGCTTCATCGAGCGCTCCGAGCGCGGCGCCGAGGCCGAAGCCATGCTCAGCCGGCTCGCAGCCAGGCCGGCGCAGATTCCCGCAGAGTAAACACTACCCTCTCGGAGACAGTTTTAGTTTCGATCTGCCTTAAGAGCAGAGTTTCGAAACGGTCTCAGGACTTTGTGTGCGTGACTGTACCCGCCGTCAGGATGCGCAGCACCCTGATGGCTTCCTCGCCGCTGGTGCGCGGCTCGGCCCGCGTCTCGATACACTGGATAAAGTGCTCGAGCTCGCGCGTCAGCGGCATCCCCTGGCCGACCGCGACATAGGACGGCTCGTTGGTGGTGAAGGCCCACTGGCCGCTGTCCTGCCACACCGCGTGGCGGTAGACGGCCAGCTTGCGCTCCCAGGGCTCGACATCGTCGAACACCGCCATTGCCTTGGTGCCGACCACGGTCAGCCGCCGCTCGCGATAGGGATTGAGCCGCGAGGTGAAGAGATGGCTGCGCAGCCCGTTGGGAAAACGCATGTGCAGATGCGCGAAATCGCTGAGATTGTCGAGGAGTGCCGCTCCCTCGCCCCTGACCTCGATCGGCTCGGTGCCGGTGATGGCCAGGATCATCGACAAATCGTGCGGCGCCAGATCCCACAGTGCGTCGTTCTCGGTGTGGAATTTGCCGAGGCCGAGCCGGTGCGAGTGGATGTAGCGGACCTCGCCGAGCTCGCCATTGTCGATCAGCGCCTTCAGCGTCTCGAAGGCGGGATGGAAGCGCAAGACATGGCCGACCATGAACACGCGGCCATTGTCCTTGGCCGCCTGCACGGCGCGCTCGGCGTCGGGCACGGTCAACGCAATCGGCTTTTCCACCAGCACGTCCTTGCCGGCCTCAGCGGCGCGCACGGCAAGATCGGCATGGAATTGCGGCGGCAGCGCCATGACGATGGCGTCGATATCGTCACGCACGAACAGCTGGTCGGGCTCGATCGCCAGGCAGTCCTGCTCGCTGGCAAAGCCTTCGGCCCGCGCCCGATTGGCATCGGAAACCGCATGCAGCGCGCCGAGCGCCTTGAGGGTGCGGATGTGGTTGCTGCCCCAGTATCCGCAACCGAGGACTGCAATGCGCGGCTTCATCAGCTTCAAACTCTAATTTCTTGGCCGAGACATAGCGGCGTGCCCCGTCGAACTCAACCCCGGTGGCTTACCGGAGATGCCAGCCCGGCAAAGCTTTTACCGGCGACAATATGCCGGCGCCCCTCGCGCATCGATGCTTGACAGGCTCGCCCTCCCAACCTTATATCCGCGCGACCTGGCGAACGCCTCGAAATGCCTTTCGATTTAAGGCGGATTTCGGGCCTTTCGCCGCCCTGGCGGGGTAGCTCAGTTGGTTAGAGCACGGGAATCATAATCCTGGGGTCGGGGGTTCAAGTCCCTCTCCCGCTACCAGCCTACCTAAGCTATTGAAATCACAGTAAAACGCGGACCTATGGTAGGCGCCCTGTCCCGAAAAAATCTTCAATGATTTTCAGGACCTAGCCTGCTACCGTTGTGACGCCAACGAACGTGTTGCGACGCTTCGCAGACGACAAACTGCGCCTCGAGAGACGTGATTTGCGAGAATTGGCTGAAGCCTCCACCTGCGGACCACATTCGGTCCCGATTCCGAGGCGCAATAGACGCGGATTTTCGAATGGCGCGCCCATGTCGCACGCCAAGCCCTCAACGCTCGGCGGCTTATGCCCGAGTTATCCAGCTAAATTAAGCAGTCTCATCGGGCGGGCGCTCTGGATTCGCCGACGCCAATCCGCGTGTGCGTACGCGGATCGTCTGACAGATACGATCAGCGAGAGAAGCGAGCGCGCCCTGCACAGTGCGTGCCCCAAGAACGGATTGGAGGGTAACGGCCTGTGTTGCAAACCTATGTTTGAAGGCCTCTCCGCCACAGAGGAAATCGACCAATCCCAAGCCGTGATCAAACGACCACTGTATATACTCCGTAATCAGGACCGCACCCGGCGACGCTCGGCTAAAATCAGGGTCGTAGGTGGTAACGAATGCCATCATGACGTTGTGCTGGACGATGTTGATGGAAACCGCGACCATCGCACCATTGCATTCAAGTACGAAAATGCGCAGCACACCGGCGCGTGACAGCGCGTCCACCAGGGCGGCAAGAACCGGCTCGCCCTCTTCGAAAAGGTCGGATTCACGCGTGTGCTTTTCCAGCCATCTGCGCTTCAGCGCCGATAGTCGCTCCAGCAATGGCTGCAGCGGCTCGTCGGCCGACAGGAGGCGGAATTTCACTTCGCCTGTTTCATCCAGTATCTTGATGCCGCGCCGATAGTTCTGGCGCATCTTTTTCGGCTGGTCCGCCAGCCACGCTGCTCCGCTGGCCCACTGTCCAGCGACGCGATAACTGACTTCCTCCCGGTGATTCGCGCGAAGCTTGACGCCGCTGGAAGAGGCCGGTGTAAAAATCCTGCGGGCTGCCGCATCCGGAGACAGACGATTGATAAAAGCAAGATCGAACCCACCCGCCGAACAGATCCGGTTCCAGAGGTTCTGGAGGGCCGATAGGGAGCATTCCGGCGCGACAAGAATATCACCATAGTCCGTATAGCTATTGGCGGCCCATTCGAGGAGCCGAAGTCCTTTTCGTCTGCCGATCGCCAGGGGAATGACAGCGACCAGCCTGTCATCGCTCCATACCAGGCCGATCCGCAGCGAGCGCCGGTCGCGGTCACGCACGGTGCTCCACCATGCCGAAACCCAGGCATGGCTCTGAAAGATCAGTGCATGGGTACGATGCCATAGGTCTACCCATTCGGCTTCGATGGCGGCCAGGCGATCCGTCGAACTGACGATTTCCAGGCGCTCCGCACCAACAGCGTCAATCGAAGCCATTTTGTTCATGGTTGGAGACGGTCCTGCGGCTGCGCGACATCGATGCGCTTTTGAAAAAGTCGCATGATATGGTTTGCCATTTTCTTGAGCGGCAGCACGTAAAGTCCGAAAAGTGACTGATAGTCGCGTACGTCGCGATCTATCAGTCCAAACTTGAGGTCTTCGTCCGGATCCGGGATGAACTGCGTTCCGAATATGCGATCCCAGAATGAAAAAAGCAGCCCGAAATTCTTGTCGTAGTGGCGAGGGTCGACACTGTGATGCACCTGGTGCCAGTGCGGACACAAGATGACGCCGTTCAACCGGCCGAAGGAAATCTTCAGATGCGTGTGGCGAACAAAGTCCATCATGAGAATGTTGCGAATGACATAGACGTTGATGCCAAATATGGCGATCTCGACCGGATTAAGCGCAATCAGGCTCCACAAGCCGAAACTGATCCCCGGTATGACGCCGTCCCAGATCCGGTTCATCAGATCGTCCAGGGGGTGAACCCGGTCCTTGGTGATCCCAACCATCACTTCGGCCGAATGATGCACCTTGTGCAATTCCCACAGGAACGGAAAACGGTGCTGGGCAACGTGATATAGGTAGTAGGAGATATCGTAAGCAGCGAGCATGGTTGCGGTGAAGAGGATGATCGTCACTGGGCCGGCGGGGCCGGGTATCAGCGGTTGCGAGATGCTGAAGAGCCAGCCGACTGCCTGGTTTGTTGCATATCCCGTGGCGGCAACGAAGGTGACACCGGCGGGAATGAGCAGGAAGGGCATCACCAGCCTTTTCGTGATCCAGAACAATGCGTCCGCTCGCGCCGATGGGTGCATGATGACTTCCGCGGGAAAGGCGAAGTCGAAAAAGTCCCGGAAGGATTTCTGTTCGACCGTTCGCCAGTAGGCGACCACCGCGCTCCCCAGCGCCGTGAGCAACAGGAGACCGAGTGTCAGCAGATTGATGTGTGAGAGTTTTTCCACGATCACTCTGGCGAATTCCGAAAACATCGATGCAGTGGCTCCTAGGTGGTGAAATGGTGATCCGGCTCGTCGCGAAGCACATATTGCCAAGCCCATCATATGCTGCCCGCAACTGTGTATCGGGATGCGACTGGCAGAACAATCATGGCCAAATTAGCAGATCAACGGTGTCAAAACCGCTAAATATCTGAACGTAATTAATGTCGAACGCTGCGCCTGCAACCTGCCCGTTATCGGGTCTGCGGCGGACTTGGCGCGAGCCGGATGACTACTCCCTTTTCGCCTACTTGGCCACGCCATGCGAGGCGTTCGGCTGGCTGCCTTGCACCAAAACGCGGCGAAACCCAGCCGCCCTGGCCCGGTGTGTCGCCGCCGGAACGGATGTGGATCGCTGCGTCTGGAAAGTGGATAGTCATCAAAGGTTCAGCGCCGCGCAATATCGTGACAATGTTTCCATCCCTGTTGGCGTGGAGGTCGGCGGCGAGTTGGAAGACGATCTCAGCGACGCGGCTGCCGCCGAGCAGTTGGTCGGTCACGAGGATGCCGTCGCCATCGCGTGTCACGGCGCGTTGATGCACAACGCCGAAGCGGCCTTTGTACCCGTCATGTCGGGCACACAGCCTCCAGTGCGGCCCCGGCTCGCTCTCCACCAATGTCGCAACCGCCTTGTGCGACCAGTTGAACGCCCCGGAGATGATGCTTTGGCTTTTACCCTCTAGGTTCAGCGTGTTGTGCGCCGGCGTCGAGCGGAACCAGTCGCGCCAGCCTCCCCCCGAACCATAGAGCCATGTGCCGGGGTCGACCAGCACCGGATCGCCGTCAATGCACAGGGTGAGCGACAGCGCGTCGGCATGACCGTGCGCCGCTATCGAAAGGTAGCCCAGCGGGCCGTGGTCGTATGTCAGATGGACGTTGCGACCATTCATCTCGCCGCGCCAGACGGAGAGCCCGCCTTGCGTGAACGTATGCAATCCATCCGGCACCGGCGCCGGCCGCGGTGGCGCGCCGAAGAAAAGCGCGCGAAAATCGCCGGGCTCCGGTGCCCTGCCCGGCATCCGTAGAAAACCATGGATGGCGGCCGCGACCGATCCGACATAATCGGTTTCGCCCCCCAGCGTGATCACGCGGCCTTCATCATTGTCGCCGAAGCCGCTGGCTTTCGGCGGGAGCCAGCCTGCGAAATTGGCGAAAGCGGCCAAACGCGCTTCGACGGGCTGGGGAAAAGGCAGTCCGGCCTGGCGCGCCGCCGCAGCGCACAGCAGGAAAAGTTCGGCACTGAAGGCGGCGTAGGTCGGGGTCTGCTCGGCCCCGGCGCCATCGGCCAGGATTTGTTTGAGCACCTCAGCCAGGAGCGACTCGCGAGCCACCTCGGCCCCGAAAGCCAGACCGATCAAATATTCGCCAGCCAATTCCGCGACGAGATGGTTGTTGGCGGACGAAAAACGGGAGGGAAACCGCGGCAGCCAATAGGCGCTTGCCGCCAGTATTTCACCGACTTTTTCTCGCGTCGCCGCGCCAAGCCGGTCGCCGACGAGGTCGAGCGTGACAATCAGGCTGATGGCTCGTAGCGCGACCTCGATGCCCGAGGCCCAGCCAACGCCCCGAAATGGTGGGTTGGCGAAATGCCAGCTCTCGATCGCCGCCTCGATGGCCGCACGGGATTGATCATCGCCGGTGAGAAGCAGATGGGCAGCCAGTGGCGGCAGTTGCTGCAGCCGGTTGATTTCCCAGACATATTTTACATCGCCACGGCCGGTGGCATGGCGAAAATCGATATCGAAAGTATGGGTCTTGGGGCCTGGCCAAAGCCGGCCGGTCACCGGATCAAGGCGCCAGAGCTCGGATGGAAAGAGAGTATAGGGGTCTCGCTGTGGCCAGGTCTGGCCAAGTGCTGAAAACTGGCCCCGAAGAGTGTTTTGCGCAGCCGCCTCGATAGCTTGCCGCTGGGCTGGTGTCGCAGCGGCCGGCACAGCATTCCGCAATCCGTGCAGCACCGGGTGCAACTGCGGCGACGCATAGCGCTGCCAGCCGTTGTCGCGGCGGCGCGAAACGGTCTTCCGGCGCTGCTCGTCCAACCGATGCAATATCTCGGCCAACTCCATGCTGCGCAATCGGTTGAAATACCACCCGACCCTCATCCGCGCTCCGCCAAGATTTTGATCCTCATACACCATCCCGTCGAAAAAGCGTGTGGCGGCATCCTCTTTTCCGTTCCCGCGGTTAATATCTTCGGCCATGACGCGGAGTTTTGCGATGAGAAAAGTTGTCTACGTCATAGCGTGCGCGCTTGGCATGGCTTTGTCAGCCCAGGCGGCGCCGATCCCGCTTGAGCGCGGCGTTGGCGTCCATGAATGGCTCAACTGGTCGCCGGTGGAGAAAGATGGTTCCTACAAATGGCCGCCCTATCGCAGCGAGAAGGAATGGCTTGCGGGCGGCAGGCCGCTCACCGATTGGCCGGACGGCGACCAGTTTGATCGCATTCGATCCATGGGCTTCGACTTTGTCCGGCTGAGTGTCGACCCTGGCCCTCTGCTTGCCAGCGAGGGCGCCAAACGACAACAGGCGCTGGACATGCTTGCCGCTGCGGTGCAGCGGGTCGTTTCAAGCGGGCTCAAGGTGGTTTTCGATCTGCATGGCGTCAGCCAGGTTCCGGCCTACAGCATGGAAATGATCTATGGCGGGGCCGACAGCGAGGGTGTTGCCCGCTATCGCAAAATGGTAGTGGCGGTGGCTGCCATGCTGATCAAAATTGGCGCCGACAAGGTCGCCCTCGAGCCCTATAACGAGCCCGCCTACTACCCTTGCGATTCAAGCGGCAGCGATGACTGGCAGCGGATCATGGCAGGCACGGTTCGCGATATTCGCGCCGTCAGCAGCGAACTCACCATCGTCGCGACCGGCGCCTGCGGCGGGAGCATCGCGGGACTGGTCAACCTGGACCCCAACTTCGACGACCCCAACGTCTATTACAGCTTCCACATGTATGATCCGCACAGCTTCACGCACCAGCGGGCCGATGACAAGAACGCTTTCTCCTCCGGCCTTCCCTGGCCTGCCGACGCCAGCACGCCCGAAGTGGTCGCCGAAACCCTCAAGGCGCAGATGGACGCCGCCGGCTTGAGCCAGATCGAAGAGGTGATGAACATGGCCTCGGCGCGTGAAACGATCGCCCGATACTTTGAGCAGAATTGGGGGCAGAGCCAGCTCGAAGCGGGTTTCCGTCAGGCGGTCGACTGGGCTGAAGCCCATGGCATAGCGAGCCGACGCCTGTTCGTGGGCGAATTCGGCGTTATCCTGATGTCTGCGGATGGCCGCATGGGAGCTTTCGATGCTGATCGCCTGCGCTATCTCATGGCAGTGCGCAGAGAGGCGGAACGCTTCGCGATGCCGTGGTCGGCCTGGGAATTCTCCAATCCTTACGGAATGAGTGTTATCCAACCCAAGGGGCCTGCGATCCCGGACCGGGAGATGTTGCGGGCACTGGGCCTGCCATAACTCGTCATCGGGTCAGGATCGGTTCGAGCGGTCTGCCTGGTTGCTGGCGATCAATCGCGTGAAACCCAAGGACTGTCGTCTCCAGTTGCAGCCGAGAGGGCCTGATCGAACCAAATCAGGCTCAGTTTTAAAATCACTCCACCGAGCAGCTATTTAATATATTCGCTGTAGATTGGTGTCCTCGATCATACGCAAACAAGGGAAAGAGGGCCAAGGGAAAGAATGTGCGGAATTGCCGGCTGGATTGGGCGCAGGGTCGAGAAGCCACAAGATCGGGCCGCCGGGATGTCGAATGCCTTGCAGCATCGTGGTCCCGATGCCGAAGGCATCGAACTCCTGGACCTGAACACAGGCGAGGACCAGTTGGCATTGGTGCATCGCCGCCTGGCGATTATTGACTTAAACGCCGATTCAAATCAGCCGATGCAGACCGAGGACGGACGGCTCCGGATTATTTTCAACGGCGAAATATACAACTACATCGAGCTGCGTGAGGAGTTGATCGGTCTCGGTCACCGTTTTCGCACACGCTCCGACACGGAAGTGCTGCTCAGGGCTTATGACCAGTGGCGCCTGGCCATGTTCGACCGGTTGAGCGGGATGTTCGCTTTTGCGCTGTGGGACGCTCAACGGCGCGAATTGATCCTCGCCCGCGACCCCTTTGGAAAAAAACCCCTTTACCTCATGCAAGGCAGAAATTTGCTGTCGTTTGCCTCGGAGATCAGCGCGTTGTTGTCTGCGCAGCCAGATGGCCAGCAGCTCGATCTGGATGGAGTGCGCGAGTATCTGACCTGGCGTTACGTGCCTGGACCGCGGACGCTTTTCAAACAGATCCGCAAGCTCAACCCGGGAAGCTACGCTGTGTGGTCGCAAGGGGAAGTAACGGAAACGCGCTATTATGCGCCCCCGGATCAGACCGATCTGACAGCGGATATCGATCCAGGAACCGCCAAGCGACGATTTCTGGAATTGCTCGACCGTTCTGTCGAGATCAGGATGCGCAGTGATGCGCCGTTTGGCGCCTTTCTGTCCGGGGGGCTCGACTCGTCGGCAATCGTTGCCCTGATGACCAGGCACAGCGACAACCCCATTCGTACGTTTTCGGTCGGTTTCAGCGAACAGGCTTACAGCGAGCTTCCATTCGCCCGGCGCGTCGCCGATCATTTCAAGACCGATCATTGCGAAATCGTCATCCAGGCGGATGACCTGATGAATCATCTGCCCAAGATGGTCCGCCATCGGGGGGCACCTGTTTCACAAAGTACGGACATTCCAATTTACCTGATGTCGGTTCGAGCCTCGCAGGACGTCAAGATGGTGCTTACGGGCGAAGGTGCGGACGAGATTCTCGGCGGCTACCCCAAACATCGCGCAGAGTCTCTGGCGGGTGTCTACCGGTCACTTATTCCAGCGTCGCTTCACAACAATCTCCTCGCCCCTTTGATGCGCGCATTGCCCGGCGCATCGGCCAAGTTCGATACATTTGCCCGAAGCGCGGGTGAACGGGACTTTGCCACCCGGATGATCTCCTGGTTTGGAGCCATGACGGCGCGGGAACGCGATTCGCTCCTCGGTGGGTTGGCCACTTGCGGCCATGACTGCAACGATTTCCCGTTCTCTTCGAGTGTGACGGAATCTCATCTGCGCCGTGTGTTGTTTTTTGATCAGACATCGTGGTTGCCCGACAACCTCTTGGAACGGGGCGACCGAGTGATGATGGCCGGTTCAATCGAGGGGCGAATGCCATTCCTTGATCGCGATCTGGTTTCCTTCGTCAGCCAACTGCCCGATCGTTACAGGCTGGGCCTCCTGCACAGCAAACAGATCCTGCGCGACTGCATGGCCGGCATGGTTCCCGACGAGGTCCTCAACCGCCCAAAGATCGGCTTCAAGGTGCCCGTCGCCGAATGGTTCCGCGGGCCGATGAGCGATTATGTACGGGACCATCTGTGTTCGTCCCATTCGGTCATCCGTAGCTATTTGAGCGCCAAGAAGCTGGACCAGATTGTCAGGGAGCACGCCGAGCGCGCCGCGGACCACGAAAAACTGATATGGGCGCTTTTGAACCTGGAGATATTCCACCGCGAATTCGCGCTTGGCCCGCCGCAGTGACGACACTGAAGGACAGCGTCAGCGCTTGACCGATCGCGCCTCGGACGCGACCGATCTCCAGACATCGCAGATCGCGTCGACAAACGGTGCAAGCTCAAGCCTTTCCCGGTGCACCGCCATGGCGGCGGCGCCAAGCCGCGCGCGCAGCGCCGTATCCTCGACCAGCCGAGTTAACGCCTCGGTCAACGCCGCCACATCGCCGGGCGGCACCAACAGACCGGATTGTTCGTGGGTGATGATGTCCTCGACCGCGCCAACCGGGGTGGCCACGACAGCCAGGCCGGCCGCCATGCCTTCGATCACCGACATTGGCAGATTTTCGGCGAACGAGGGGAGCACCAGAATATCGGCCGAAGCGATCAGTGATGCGACCTCGTCAGGTCCCACCCAGCCCGGAAAAGCAATACGGTCGGCAATCCCTAGAGCGACCGACCTCGCTCGTGCCGGCTCGACCTCACCATCGCCGGCGATCGTGGCACGCCAACCCCTGAGATGTTTCATCCGCTCCAGCGCCTCGCCCAACTGCGGCACGCCCTTTCGCTCGCCGATGCGGCCGAGGAACAGGATGTGCACCTGATCGCCTCCACCGACATGCGCCAGGGAAGGAACTGCCGTGGCGTTGGGAACGATGACAATATTGCCGCCGCTCGCCGGTGCCCGGCTGGCGACGAAATCGCGCCAAAGCCCGCCCAGGACAATCACCCGGCCGGCATGCTCGAACAGAGCCCTGATATGGCGGCTCATGAAACTATGATCATCTTTCCAGAATGTCTGATACTGCGCCCCATGCAGATGAAGGACATACGGTATCGACAACAGCCTGGCGCAGGCGGCGATAATCATCTTGCGATAGGTGCTGCCGGAGACCGATATATTGATGTGAATGACGTCGGCGCGTCTGTCGAGGCGGGCCGCAACCATCCGCGCGCAAAAACCAAGCATGTAGAAGATCGAAAGCCCGACATGTCCCGGGCCACGGCTGGAAAGAAAGCGCAGATCGATGTCGGCGATCTCTTGCCGTTCGAACTCCTGCTTCAGCGCCCCCATGATCCGGTCAATGCCGCCTTGTCCCGAAACGCCCGAGGGCGTTGCGACCAGGACATGTATTTTTCTATTGTGGGCGAGACGCTGCAACATGACACCGTTTGGATTGCGGATGCCGGGTGACCGTAAAGCAAAGGTTCCAAAAAAGGTTTACGACAAATCTTTTGGTTCAAACTGTATCCGTTCACCCTTTGCCGTCATCATGCTGGAATTCCTGTCGGTCAACGGTTAATCGACGGCAAATTTTCCGGGACAACCCTTTGCTGCTCCGTTCCACGCTCATCTATGGCCCAGCTATTCTGCTGACGCGGGTTTCCGCTCTGCTCCTGCTGGTCGTCATGACGCGGTTGATCGACCAGACCGAGTATGGCCTGCTGACCCTGGTGGTCACCGTGGGCGAAATGACGGATGTTGCCGTTACCAACTGGCTGCGCATTGCCTTGCTGCGGCTTGGTGGAAAAGGCGACGTCAGCCGTGGCAGCCTGATGCTTGCCGGACAGGTATTGCTTGCCACCACGGTGCTGGCCCTGATCATATCCGTGATCGCCTCGGCGGTGATCGTGCCGGAGCGCTGGATCGAATTTGCAATCGCCGTCTGCAGCTATCTGATTGCCGGCTCCATCAGCCGGTTCGCGTTGACGGTGCTGCAAATGCAGCAGCGTCATTCCCTCTATTCGATGCTTGAATATCTGCGCGGCCTGCTGCAACTCGCCTTGCCGATCGCCGCCATCCTTATCTTCCAACGCTCTTTTCTGACGGTATCGCTCGGCTCGAGCCTCGCCGTGCTGATTGCCGGCATCGTGGCGTGCGTTGTGGCATCCGGGCGCGTTATTGGCGGCCCGCCGCGCTTCACCCACAAGGAGTTTTTTGCCCTCGGCGTGCCCCTCGTCATCATGGCGCTGGTCGGTTTCGGTCTCAACAGCGCTGAACGCGTCTTCCTCAAGCTCTACTACGATGCCGGCGCGGTGGCTGTCTTCGCAGCCGCCTACGCATTGGCTCGGCAGCCGATCGATATGGTCGCCAACGCAATCAACATGGGCGCATTTCCAGAAGTGGTCAGCCGCTTCGACGAAGAGGGATCCGAGGCGTCCGGGCGGTTGTTGTCGCAACTCATGGCCTTGATGATACGCCTTTGCCTGCCGGTCGCAGCAATGCTTATCGCGCTCAGCGGCGACATCACGCGACTCCTGCTGCCCGCGGAATATCATGGTCGCTTCGGCCTGCTGTTCCCGATCATCGCCTTCAGCGTTCTTTGTGCCAATCTCACAAGCTTCGTTTATGGCGTCGTGGTGCACGCACATAAGCGGCCGTGGTTGCTGATCATCGCCAATTCCTTCGGCTCGGTGGCAACGATTTCACTGTCTTTTCTATTGATTCCCACCATGGCGGAGGTTGGCGCGGCGTTGGCGTTGGCGGGCGGATCGCTGGCAGGTCTTGCAGCCTGCATCGTCATCGCCGAGAGGCTCACGCCGGTGCCGGTGCCCTGGCGCGACATCGCTGTCTCGGCCATCATTTCTATCTGCACCGGATTGGCCGCCAGCCTCGCCAGCACTGCGCTGGGCAATATGCCGGCGATCTTTCCGCTCGCGGCGGGCGGTGTCGCCGGCGCTGCGGCTTTCCTGGGACTGACCTGGTTGTTTCACCCCGCGGCCGTGACGCAGTTCATCGGCAAGCTAAGGGCACGGCTCCGGATCGCATAAATCCCGCGCAATGAGGCATGCTTGTCTGAAAGTCGCGAGCCTACGGATTGACGTTTCGGCGTCCCCGGCGAGACCAGAACTCACGCCACAGCAGCAGTGCATAGGCGGTGTTGGTATCGTAGTAGCGGCGCCACAAGCGTCGCGGCTCCTGCGCCACGCGAAACAGCCACTCCAGGCCCGCCGCCTGAACCAGTTTCGGTGCCCGGGCGACCTTTCCACCATAGACGTCGAAGCTGCCGCCCACGCCCATGACGAAACTCGGAGCGAGTGCGTCGCGATAGCGCTTGAGAAAGCGCTCCTTGCTCGGCGTGGGCATCGCCACAAACAGGCAGTCGGCACCTGAAGCGTTGATGGCCTCGACGATCGCGGCCTCTTCCTCCGCCTTGAAATACCCATTGCGCCGGCCGGCAATGGCCAGGCTCGGATGATCTCTGGCAAGTCGGCTTTCAACTGCGTCGAGAATGTGCTGTTCAGCGCCCAGCAGGTAGGGGCGATAGCCACGCTTGGCGCACAGCGCAAGCAGGTTGATCATGACGTCGACGCCCGTCACACGCTCCGGCAACTCGACGCCGCAGAGCCGTGCGCCCCAAAGCACGCCTTTGCCGTCGACATTGACCATATCCGCCCCGACGACATCCTCGCGCAGTTCGGCATTCTTGCGCATGTTCACAAGCTTGGCGACGTTCACGACAACATGATGAAGCGGCCGCCGCGTCGCCATCGCCTCGTCTGCGATGGCCAGCGTCTCGGCCATGGTCAGCGCATGGATGGTCGCACCGAGAAACTCGCGGCGGCGTGATGCCAATAGGGAGTGTTGCGCCCATGCCGGGTCATGCGAGTTCATGCCGCTTCTCCGGTGCGAGCGAGAGACTGCGAGCGTTCCATTTCGGATTTCTTGCCTTCGATGCGGGCGTCGGGCTTGCGCGCCTTGCGCCAGGTCCACAGGCCCCGTGTGTCGACGAGCTTCTTGTCCTTGAGCGCTTCGGGATCGATCAGATTGAATTGTCGATGGTCGACCAGCAGGACGACGATATCGGATTGGTCAATAGCGGAAAGTGCATCGGTGAACATGACGCCGCTGCCCTCGAGCTCGTGTGGCAACTGACGCGCATTGGGCTCGGCAGCGACGATCTTGATATTGGGAATCTTGGACAGAAGCTTAACAACCTCGACAGCCGGGCTCTCGCGCATATCGTCGATATTGGGTTTGAAGCTGAGGCCAAGACAGGCGATCGTCTGCTTGCGGGTCGGGTCGAGCAATGCCTCGATGTCCCTGACCACCGACAAGGGTCGCTCGGAATTGATGCGCCGTGCCGAACTGATCAGCCGCGTATTGTTCGGTGCGGCGTCGATGATAAAATACGGATCGATCGCAATGCAGTGGCCGCCCACGCCCGGGCTCGGCTGCAGGATGTTCACGCGGGGATGCCGGTTGGCGAGATCGATTACCTCCCAGACGTTGAGCGACAGATCCTGGCACACCGCCGCAAGCTCATTGGCGAAGGCGATATTGACATCGCGGAACGCATTTTCGGTCAGCTTAACCAGTTCCGCGCTTTCGGCCTGGGTTATGAACAGGTCGCCGGCGACGAAGCTTGAATAGAGTGCCGCTGTCCGCTCCGAAGACTTTCGGGACAGCCCGCCGATCGAGCGATCATTGTTGATCAGTTCGGTCAGCACCTTTCCCGGCAGCACGCGCTCGGGAGAGTAGGCGACCAGGACGTCAGCTTCCTCGCCATGTGCGACGGGAAATTTGAGATCGGGTCGCAGTTCCGCGAGCAGCGCTGTCATGACACGCGTCGTACCGACCGGCGATGTTGATTCCAGCACCACCAGGTCGTCCCGTTTTAGCACCGGAGCGATGCTTCGCGCTGCCGCAAGCACGTAGCTGACATCCGGCTTGCGGTCCGGGGTGATCGGAGTTGGAACGGCGATAATATAGGCATCGGCCGGCTGAGGCGTACTGAATGCCTTGAGCTTGCCATTGGCGACGACTTTCTGGATCAAACCATCCAGGTCCGGTTCGATGATGTGGATTTCGCCGCGGTTGACCTTCGCGACCACCGCCTCGTTGATATCGACACCGATGACATCGAGTCCGCGGCTGGCAAAAATGGCACAGGTCGGCAGGCCGATATAGCCCATGCCGATAACGGAAACGGTTTTGATTTCAGCCATGATTCAGCAATTCCTCAACGATCCGGCTCGCAGCTTGGCCATTGCCGTATGGATTGTGCCTCTCCGCCATGCCGCGATAGACGCTCTCATCATCGAGCAGGCTATTGGCATTGGCCAGAATTTTTTCGATATCGGTGCCGACCAGCCGGGCAGTACCAGCGGCGATCCCTTCGGGTCGCTCCGTGTTTTCCCGCATCACCAGCACCGGCTTGCCGAGTGAAGGCGCCTCTTCCTGCACGCCGCCGCTGTCGGTCAACACCAGGTAGCTCTGTTTCTGCAGGTACAGGAACGGCAAATAGTCCTGCGGGTCGATCAGGTGGATGTTCGGCACCGTCCCGATTTCGGCCTCGACCACGGAGCGCACATTCGGGTTGGGATGGACCGGGTAGATGATCTGCACATCCCTGCGCGCCGACAATGCCTTCAGCGCGGTGCAGATTCTCTGGATGCCGCCATCGAAATTCTCACGGCGATGACCGGTGACGAGTATCATTTTCTTGGTCGGATCGATGAAGGGGAAACGAGCGGCGAGCTTGGCGTTCATCAGCTTGTCGGCATCGATCTCGCTGGAGAAATGCAGCAGCGTGTCGATAACGGTATTGCCGGTTACGAAGATGGTGTTCGCAGCCTTTCCTTCGGCGATGAGATTGTCGCGCGCCTCGGTGGTCGGCGCAAAATGCCAGGTGGCGATGTTGCCGGCAATCTTGCGGTTCAGTTCCTCCGGAAAGGGAGAGTTGATGTTGTGGCTGCGCAATCCCGCCTCGATATGGGCAACCGGAATCCGCTTGTAGAAGGCAGCTAGAGCCGCGGTCATCGCGGTGGTTGTGTCGCCCTGGACGACGACGATGTCCGGCTTCGCCTTCTCCAGCACCCCCGCCATTCCGAGGAGCACGCGCGAGGTCACGTCGAACAACGTCTGACCTGGCTGCATGATGTTGAGATCGTAGTGCACCGGCAGGCCCGTCAGTTCAATGACCTGATTGACCATCTCGCGATGCTGGCCCGTCACACATATTTCCGTGGTGAAGCCTGGATGGGCGAGCGCGGCCCGCGCCACCGGAAAACATTTGAGCGCCTCCGGCCTCGTGCCGAACACGATCAGCAGTTTTCGCCTTGAGGGCAAGTTCGGATGTGAAACGGCGTTCATGGTTGACCCTGGTCACCGAAAGCGTGGGCGCCCGGCTGACATGTGCTTTCAGCCTAACAATAGCGCCCTGAACCGCCTTCGTATTCAAAAAAATTAACGTATGATTAACGCTAGAGTCCGCAGCCCCCCTTGGGCAACCCTTGCCAGGAACTGTGGGGAAAGATACCAGAGCAAAGCCATTTTTTGCTTTAACGAGAATAACTTGGGTTGACTAATATTTTAATCATCGGCCACGCCGTCGCATCCCGGCGCTGGGAAAATGAGCTTTTCATGCGGTTGGGTGCGGCAGGTTATGGGGTCTCGAGTTGCCACGCGCCGGCGCCGGCGCCAACCGCTCGGGGGCTGGACACTGTCTTGGCGATCGAGAGCCGGCGTTTCGGTCCCTCGCTGGCGGGCCAGTCCGAGCCGTTGCCGCCCATCGATCGCGGCCCTCCGGACCTCGTCATAGATCTCACTGCCAGCGCAACGGGGCAAGACGCGCCAGTCCTGAGGCTCGAATTTTGCGGTCGCAACAGCTTTCCAGCCGGCGTTGCCGCAATGTTGGCGAGCGGACAATTGCCTGAACTTGGCGCTCGCCTCGATGGCGTTGTCGTGGCCCAGGCTAGACCGATGCTGGCAGACAGGCTCTGGCTGTCTCGAAGCTGCAACGACCTGCTCGCCGGCGCCATGTCGCTGATCATGCAAACCGTCGCCCGCTTCTTTGCGGGCAAGCTTGTGCCGGTAAGCGACAACCCGGTGCCGATCCTGAAGAACGACAGTTTTGTTCGACACTATGTGCCCTTTTTTGGCAGGGCTTTGATCGATCGCGCCGTGCAAAAAATCAGGCGGGGACGACGCCCCTTCTATTGGCAGGTTGCCTATCGGGTGATCGACGGACCAGGCATCGCCGAAACCGGGCAACTCGACGGCAAACCGTTCACAGTCCTGCCGGACGATGGCCAACGCTTCTATGCCGACCCGTTCGTCTTCGAGGCCGACCGCCGCCATCATCTGTTTGTCGAGGAATTCCCCTACGCGACGAGTCGCGGCGTGATTTCCGTCGCCGAGCTCGGTGACGATGGCACTTTCGGTGTTCCAAGGGTTGTATTGGAGGAAGCGCACCACCTGTCGTATCCGCAGGTGTTCGCACACGATGGCGAGATTTTCATGATCCCCGAAAGTGGTTCGGCTCGCGAACTTGTGCTCTATCGCGCCGCGCAGTTTCCCGACCGCTGGGTCCGCGACACGGTGCTGATGGCGGACAGGGATTTCAACGACGCGACGCTGCTCGAATCCGACGGTCGCTTCTGGCTGGTTGGAACGGAGCGGTTCGGCTACGGCAGCGCGTCGGACACGATGGCGGTCTATTGCGCACCCTCGCTGCGAGGGCCATGGGTCGCCCATCCGCTCAATCCCATTGCCGTCGATCATTCGGCCACCCGGCCGGGCGGCGCCTTTATCCGCCACGACGATGCCCTGGTGCTGCCGGTGCAGAACGGATCGAGGGCCTATGGCGGTGGTCTGGGGCTGATGCGGCTTGAGCGACTCGACGCGTCCGATGTCCGTTTTGCCTCGCCCCGGCCGATCGGCGCGGGTCCGGCATGGGCACGCACGGGCATTCATACGCTTAACCGCGCCGGCAATGTCGAGGTCGTGGACAGCGCGGGCTGACTGAAGCGCTGAAAGCCGTGAGCGTCCCGTTGCGTGGCCTGCTTATTTGTTCTCCGTGGCAATATGAGGAAGCGGTGTGTTTCTCGTCTTCCTTCTGCCGTTCAGGGTCTGAAGAATCGGCTTCTCGATCATCTCGTAAATCACCAGACTGACGAGGCAGGCTGCCACGATGCTGACCACCGACACCAACAATACCGTTGTCGGATGCTCGTATCCGACGGTGCGTCTGGCCAGGTACGCCACAGCGCCGATCACGAAGATATGCGACAGATAAAGCGCGTAGGAAGCGTCGCCCAACTGCTCGAGAAGGCTCCAGTGCTTGAGTTTCGGCTCCAGAATGAGGCTGAGATGAAGCAGGCCCGCCGCCCACATTGCTTGTCCCGCGAAGCTGATCTGACCCAAGAGCGGCGTACCGTCATCGACGAATGAAAGCACCACGCCTGCAGCGGTCATTACGCCGAATATCCAGGCATGGCGTATGTCGGAAGTGAAATCACCGTCCAAATAGCGCCGCCCTATCCACATGCCGATTACGAATGCCACCGGAGAAGGGTTGAGATAGAACTGGATAACAGGGTTGGTGGGAGCCAGCCACAGCCCGGCTATCCACATCGCAATGAAAAAGACCGTCAGCACAAATACGCGCGAGGTCACGGACAGGAATGCGAACACCGCAAAAGCGATATAGAAAAATACCTCGTAATTGAGCGTCCAGCCGAGTGAGAGGATTGGACTGGCGCTATCCCGTCCAGGCGCTTCGTGAACAATGAAGAGGAGCGACTGAAGATAGTGGGGCCATGTAAAGACGGTCTTCTGGAAGAGACTTGGCGCGAGCGCCGCCAGAACCGCGGCGAGGCTGGTGAAAAGCCAGTAAACGGGGATGATCCGGATTGCTCGGCGTTTCAGGAAGGTGGCAGCGGAAAACGGACCATCTCCCGTAATATGGACCATTATGAAACCGCTGATGACAAAGAACAGAACGACGCCCAGGCGGCCCGCCGTCACGATAATCAGATTGTCCACGCCAACCTGATAGGAAAAGGCGTGTGCGAACAGAACCAGCAAGGCGGCGCAGGCGCGAAGATACTGAATCGAATAGAATTTCTTCACCTTGATCTCCTGCGCTTTGCCGGCGCCTGATGCCATTGTGCCGTCCACAGGCAGCGCGTCGGGCGCCGTGCAAAGCATCGCCATCAATACGACCGGCCAATTAAGTGTGAGTTACCGACTTCATGGATAGCGTAAATCCGGCTGCCGATGCATGTCGCGCAACAAGTGCATTGCGTGCATTCGTTCCCTCTCGGCGCACTTTGGTGAGATTTCAATGAGCGGTGTCCGGCTTTTCGACAAAGCTGACATGTGGCGGCCCATGCCGGGCATCGCCACTGTTAAGATCGGGTTATCCATATTCCTTTACGTTCGTGCAGGAAAATGTACCCGGGGGTGCGTTCGTCCCCTGCCATCTCAATCGCAAGCCGCAACGCTGGTCAGATAATCGTGAGTGTCACCCCTACAGAGCAACAGTTCGTGACCGCGCAGGCCAGCCGCCAAGACGCCCTCACACTCCTGTTCTTTCTCCTCGCGGCCTTCGCTTTCCTGCTCCGCTCGACCATCTCTCCGCAATTGATGAATATGGTGATGTCCTATTCGACGGAGGGGGGGTCGTTTCCCGAAAAGCTGCATATCGGGACCTATGCGATCTTTCTGCTGCTTGTCGTCATCGCCACGACCCGGCCAATTCGGCTCGAAGGCGATGAAGTCAGGCTGTTCAAGGCGACATTGTTATATTCGCTGCTGCTGTTGTGGCTGGTGCCTTATCTCTTCGTGATAGGCCGTGCCGGCTCGGCCGGCTTCATAATCGATTCCTATCTGGTCTCTTGTGCCGCGGCGATGATCATGCTTGCCCTGGGTGACCATGTGCGCAGGGCGCTTGGCAATGTCATCGTCGGCATGATCGTCCTCAGCGCCATCATCGGAACGATCGAGGCCGTCACCCAGCATCGATTCCTGCCCTATCCCCTCGTTGAGCTGGACTTTCGGCCGATCGGACTGTCGGCCCATCCGCTGGCGCTGGGCGCGCTTTGCACCACCGCCATAGGTTTCGTTGCATTGACGCGGTGGCGTATCTGGGTGTGTGCGCTTTGCATCTTCATTCTCTTCATCGGCACGGCCGCTTCGGGCGCGCGCACCGCCCTGCTGCTCGCTTGCGGCGAGATCCTGTTCCTGCTCGTGTTCCTGCCTTGGCCGGACTTGTCACCCAGACATCAACGCCAGGCCAAACTCCTGGTGCTGATGCTGACGCTGTCCGGTGGCGCCATAATGATTGCGATACTCTTTTCGGCGGGGCTGCTGAACCGCTTCAGCAACACGCTCTTTGATCAAAATTACGACGCGCGCGTCAAGATCTACGATGTATTCAAGTTTGTTGAATGGAGGGACATCCTGCTTGGCATGAATCCCAACGAGTTGTTGAAGATCGTCAACGAAAAGCTCAACCTCCCCTTCATCGAAAGCACGCCGGTCGTTCTTACGCTTTTGTTCGGCCTGCCGATCGCCCTGCTCTTCGCCTTTTCTTTCTTCCGGTTCCTTTTCAAGCTCCTGCGCAATACGCCACGGGCCGCCCATATCGCAGCGGCCGCGTCCATTCTCGCGGCATTGTCAAACAATGCCCTTTCTTCGAAGGCGCCGGATATCATGCTGCTCGTCATCTTGTTGCTCGCTTATCGAAAGCCGGATGGGCGCCAAACCGGCACGCCCCTTCAAGGCCAACCAGCATCAACATCGACATGACGCCAAAGCCCGTTCCTTGTGGGTGCTCTCGCGACGACCTCTTGTATTTCCATTTGAAACGCCTGCACGCTTTGCCAGGCTACGACGGGCGTGGCAGAATACCGACGAAGGGTGGATAGATCGCTGTTCCGGAACGCGCCTGACACGCCTGGAAAATGAAATGTTAACGATGTTTCCGTAAAGCAGGCTGTGCGTATTGAATATTAAAGGGTTAGCATGATGTCCGCCGCTTCCGGTCCTCCTCCAACCGCGGCCGCCGCCGGCATTAGCCCCTATGAACGGATCGAAAATGCGCGGCGCGCCAGCAGGCCAAAGCCGCAACAAACCGCGCCGATCATGGCACATGCGGCGGCACCCGCTGTAACGTCGGCCCCTGTAACGTCGGCCCCTGTAACGTCGGCCCCTGTGTCGCCTGCACCCGTGGCGCCGCCTGTAGCCGAGCCCGTCACGACGGTGACGCTCAACAAGATCGGAACCTTTCTCGAACTCGATTTCGGGCGTCTGTTTGTCTGGCTGCGCGCCGGCCTTGCTCTGGTATGCCTGCTGGCAATCGCCGGCGGGATCATCGGCGGTGCCTACGCTCTGCTGAGCAAGCAGCGCTACACCGTGACCACGGACATCCTCATCAATCCCGCCAATCTTCAGGTTGTTCCGAACGATCTTTACCCGCAATCGGCCCAGGTCGATGGACAGCTGCTCAGCGCGCGCAGCAAAGAGCGCATCTTGACCTCGGGCAGCGTGCTTTCACGTGTTGTAGACGATCTTGACCTGGCCAGTGACCCTGAGTTCTTCGACGCGGACCGAAGCCGCACAGGGACGGACGGCGCCAAACCCGATCCAAAGCTTACCGCCCTGAAGAACCTCGCGGAACGGGTTAGCAGCATCGCGGATGAAAAGTCGTTTGTCACGACCTTGATGGTATCGGCGGAAACCCCCGCTAAGGCGATCCTGATTTCGCAGGATATCGTCAAGACTTTCCAGGAAGAGCTGGCCAGCGCCGAGGCTTCCGGCGCCAGCCGTGCCGCGGCCGCGCTGGACGGGCGGCTGGGCCAGCTCAAGAGCGATGTGCAGGCGGCCGAAGAGAAGGTCGAGGCCTATAGGCGCAGCCACAATCTGGCCACCAGCAATGGGCAGCTTGTTTCCTCGCAAACCATGACCCAGCTCAACGGCCAGATCGTGGAGACGCAATCGCGCGTCATCGCCGCGCAGGCAAGTTACGACGCCCTGCTTGCCGCCGGCGCAAACGGCACCAATTCCGGTCCCGCCACGTCGGAGGCGCTTGTGGCGCTGCGCGCAACGGCCAACGGCCTGCGCCAGCAGATCGATTCGCAGTCGATGACCTTTGGCCCCCGTCATCCGTCGATCGTCAGGCTGAAGACGGAGTACAACACGGTCAGCGCGCAACTCAGCGCCGAATACGCGCGCACCCTGCGCCTGGCGAAGGTCAATCTCGATGCCGCCAAAACCTCGTCGGCCTCCCTCAATGCCAAGATGAATGACTTGAAGGGCAACGTGTTCTCGGATAGCGATTCCGAGGTCGCCTTGCGTGAGCTTGAACGTGACGCCGCGTCGAAGACGGCTATCTATGAGAGCTTCCTGTCGCGGGCACGCCAGATAACCGAGCGCGAACAGATCGACAGCACCAATGTGCAGGTGATTTCCACCGCAGTGCCGCCAAAGGGCCGTTCATGGCCCCCGCGCACGGTCGTGATGATCGGCCTGGGGGCCATTGGCGGCATGATCCTTGGCATGTTGCTCGCCATTACCCTGGGTATCGTGCGCGACATGCGTCTTCCGCCGAACCGCCCGGACGTCATTGCCAGCCGCGCCTGAAATGGCGAAGCGGATTGTCTTTCACATTGCCAGCCTCAGGGGCGGCGGCGCCGAGCGTGTATTCGTCCTGATGGCGAACGAACTGGCATCGCGCGGCCACAACGTCACGCTTTTTACCTGGAACGCGCAGGGGCCCAATGCCGCCCTGCTTTCGCCTGCCGTACATCTGGTCGATTTCGGCCTCCCCATTCGCGGCGAGGGTTATGGCAAGTGGGCGACATTGAAAGGCATCGTGCGAAGCGCGGGCCTGCTTGGCCGCGTTTCTCCCGACGCGATCTACAGCGCCCCGGAATTCGCCAATCTGGTCGTGGCGCTGGCGCTTTCCCTCGCGCGAAGCAGGGCGCGGTTCTTCCCGAGTTTCCACGCCGCCGCCTCACTGCCTTCCGGCAACCTTGGCGCGAAAATGGCGGTCTGGCTTTCGGCCCTGGTTGCGGCCCGCGCCGACAGGGCCATCGCGGTTTCTGAGGGCGTCGGCGGCGATCTTGTGGCCCGAGGCTTCCCGAAATCCAAGGTCGTGGTCATCAACAACCCGCTGCCGCCGGTTGCGGCATCCCAGCAACGCTCCTACGCCTGGCAGGCAGAGCTCGCGGCGCTGGGCGACGGCCCCGTCATCATCACCGCCGGACGCCTGGTGCCGGTTAAGGATCATTGGACGTTGCTGCGGGCCTTCGCTGTGCTGCGCGCCGGCCGCCGGGCTCGGCTTGTCATCTTCGGCGAGGGTCCGCTGGCCGACGAGCTGCGCGCCTATGCCGAAGAATCCGGTATCGGCGCAGACGTTCTGTTTGCGGGCTATGTCAATGATCTGGCGGCCTGCTACGCCGTAGCTGACTTGTTCGTCCTATCATCGACCAGCGAGGGCTTCGGCAATGTTCTGGTCGAGGCCATGGCAGCGGGGATTCCGGTGGTCTCCACGGACGCGCCGCACGGCCCGCGCGAAATACTTGATGACGGCCGCTTCGGCGCCCTGGTGCCGGTCGGCGATGCCGCGGCCCTGGCAGTGGCGATGGCCGGAATGCTCGACCAGCCGACAACCGCCGCGATCCTGAAAAGCAGGGCGGCGGATTTCGAAATTGAAAAGATCGGAGACCGGTACGAGGCGTTGCTCTGAATTAGCGCATGGATCGGCTTGCGGCGGCACAGGAATCCGCCATTGATGGGACAGGACGCCGCCAACATAGGCCGGTTACTCCCAATCCAATCATGATCTTTAACATCAATTTACCCGGAGTTGGTAACAACAGGGAACCCGCGTTTTATCCTCAGGATAGGGATTTTCCTTGCCGCAGCATCACAGTCTTCCTGCCGGCCGTGCAAACGATCGCAATTGGCCGCGATTGCACCGCTTCATGCGGGTTGAGCTGGAACTCGCGCCTGACGTCCTGGTGCCGCGAGCCGAAACGGAACTGCTTGGCCGGACGGCCGCGGCCATTCTTGGCGAACAGGCGCACGAAACGATCCTGATCGACATGTGCTGCGGCAGCGGCAATCTTGCCGTGGGCATCGTCAGCGAATGTCCTCGGGCTCGGGCATGGGCGGCGGACCTGACCGACAGCACGGTTTCGCTTGCCCGCCGCAATGTTGTGCGCCTCGCCCTGCAGGACAGGATCAAGGTCCGGCAAGGCGACCTATTTGCCGCGATCGAGGGTGACGGCCTCCACGGCGCTGCCGACATGGTTTTGTGCAACCCGCCCTATATTTCGTCGTCCCGTCTCGATAGCGAAAGCGCGCATCTGTTGGAGAACGAACCTCGGGAAGCTTTCGACGGCGGCCCTTACGGTATTTCGATCCTCCAAAGGCTGGTCCGGGATGCCGCAGCTTTCCTCAAGCCAGGCGGATGGCTGCTGTTTGAGTTCGGCGAAGGTCAGGATCGGCAGATAGCAACCCTTTTATCGAGAACGAAATCCTACGAAACCCCAACCTTTGCCGTGACGGCCGACGGCCAGCCCCGTGTCGCCATGGCGCGCAAACATGGTGGCCGGGTTCCCGGAACCGGGAGCCCGGCGTGAGCGTCGTCCGCGCCCTCGATCAGGCCGACCTTGCGGCCGTCGCGGGCATGTTTCAACGCATGCTGCGCAAGAAGCGGGGGCCAGCGCCGGCCTCCCTCGTCGATTACATGAGGCGGTTTTATCTGGACGCACCCGACTGGGGCAGCGGGCTCCGTTCGCTTGTCCATGTCAATGACGCCGGCCAGGTTTCCGGCTTCGTCGGCGTTCATGCGCTGCCGATGAAATTCAACGGCCGGCAGCTCTACGCTGCCATCTGCAGCTCGCTGATGGTCGAGGATCACGAGACCGATCCGATGGCCGGTGCCCGCCTGTTGAAGGCCTTCCTCGATGGTCCGCAGGACATCTCCTTCAGCGAAACCGCCAATGATACGTCCGTGAAACTGTGGACGCGGCTTCGCGGCGTTGTGCTGCCGCAATACAGCCTTGACTGGGTTCGCGTGATGCGGCCGGCGACCTTCGTGCTCAGCCTTTTTGCCAGTCACATGAAGCTTGCCTGGATGTTGAACCCGCTCGCCCGGATGGTCGACCGGCTCTACCTTCGCAAAATGGAGGGCGGTCAACGACGCTGGACCGGCGTCGTCGCCAACGCATCGAGCCGGGGGGCATTTCGGACCTCCGAGATCGACAGCGGCAGCTTTGCGGGGCTGCTGGAGCCGCTTTGCGCCCAGTTTCCGCTACGTCCGCAGTGGGCGGAAGGTCAGCTCGACCATATTCTGGGCGATGCGGCGCAAAAGCCGGATTTCGGAGAGCTTGTCTGCGTGTCGGTGGCATCGCCGAACGGCGCCAATGTCGGCGCTTTCGCCTACTACGCTCGACCGGACGGGATCGGCCGCGTGCTGCAGGTCCTCGCTCTTCCCGGCCAGGCCGGGCCGGTGATCGATTGCCTGGTCGAGCATGCCGCCCGGCGCGGTGTCTCCGGCTTGCGCGGCCGCGTCCAGCCCGCGCTTCTGGACGCCATGCTTGTAAGACGCATAGCCTTCATACCGGTCGCCTCGACCGTCGTGCATTCACGCGATCCCGAGCTTCTCGATGCCATGAAGAACGCGCAGGTCTTTCTGAACGGGCTTGCGGGCGAGCAGTGGAGCCAGTTGATCGGCGGCCGCTTCACCTGAGGCGTTCCGCCTAGAGCAATTCCAGGAAAGGGTGCGCGGTTTCCGTCCGGAATGGCATAATGCATCAGGTCAGGAGCCGACTTCGTCCACGCCGTCAACGAGCTGCGGGCGCAGGTGCAGATAGCGCGTCGCCTTTCGCTTGGCGGCGATGTCGGCCCAGACGCGTTCGATCTGTGAGGCGGCCAATCCCGCCGCTTGCCCTACCACCTCGGCGGACACGCCGTTGTTGAGGCCGTAGAGACACAGATCCATCCGATCGTAAGGCAGGGAGAAGTAGAATTCTTCCTGCGTCTGCGCCAGCGAGTAGGTGTCGGTGGTCGGCGGCCGGTTGCGGACCTCTTCCGGAATGCCGAGATAGGCGGCTAGCGCATAGACCTGCGTCTTGTAGAGATGCGCGATCGGCTTGACGTCGGCGGCGCCGTCGCCGTTCTTGACGAAGAACCCCTGATCGTATTCCAGCCGGTTCGGTGTGCCGAGCACGGCGAAGTTCAGCCGGTCGGCATGATAATATTCGAGCTGCTTGCGGGTGCGCTGCTTCATGTTGGTGGCGGCAACGATGCCGAGATAGACTGCCACCGGCATCCGCAGTTTCGTCTGCTTGCCTTGCGGGTCCTGCACCACCAGCGACGAGATGTTGTAGCCCTCGCCTTCGAGCACGTTCGCGATCACGATCTTCGAGGCCCAGCCCTTGCCATAGTCCGGGACCAATTCGCGGATGAAGGCGTCGCGGCGTTCATAGCAGCCCATTGCCCGCAGGGTCGGCCCGATATCCTCCACAACGGCCTCGACGCCGAAAGTGTCGGCGACCAGATGGCCGAGCCGCAGGCTTTCGGGGTCGGAATCGCTTTCCGGCATGAGGACGCACAGCACATTCTGGTGGCCGACGGCCCGCGCGGCCAATGCAGCCGAAACGCTGGAATCTATACCGCCCGAAAGACCAAGCACGAGGCCGCGCTTGCGAATGCCGCGCAACTGCTCGCGCAGCGCCGCCACGATCCTGTCCGTTTCGGCGGCGGGATCGATGGCCAGGGCTTGCGTGAAGGCCGGCGCATCCTGGGTTGAGCCGATGTTCATTGCTCGGCCTCCATCATCTCAGCCGCGAGCCGGCGGCTGACCTTGCCCGACTCAGTCTTCGGTAATTCGCTCCGGAACTCTATGATTTTGGGGACCATGAAATCCTCCAGGTGGCGCGCGCAGTGACGAATGATGTCCTTTCCGCCAAGCGCCGGATCGGACCGCACGACGAGCGCGCCAATCGCATGCCCCAGCACCGGATCCGGCACGCCGACGACCACCGCTTCCGCGATACCTGGATGGGCGTGGAGCACGGCCTCCACTTCCTTGGGGGCGACCTTCTCGCCACGCGTCTTGATGATGTCGTCCTTACGCCCGACAAAATAGAGAAAGCCGTCCTCGTCGGTCTGGAACAGGTCGCCCGTATAGAGCACCTTTTCCCAAGGGTTAGGCCCCGGCCGGAGCGCTCGTTCCGTCGCGGCCTTGTTGCGCCAATAGCCCTGCATCACGTGCGGACCGCGGATGACTAGCTCACCTGCCACGCCCGCCGGCACGCGTTGTCCAAGGTCGTCGACGACAAAGGCTTCCGTGTTGGGGATGGCTATGCCGACCGACCCTGGCCGGCGGTCAAGTTCCTCGGGTGGCAAATAGGTGCAGCGCTTGCATTCGGTCAGCCCATACATCGAATAGATCCGGACGCCGGGCAGCAGCGAGCGCAGGCGTTCTATGTGGGCTGGCGGCAAGGCGGCCGCGGTGTTGGAAATATAGCGGAGGCTGGGCAGGAAACCCGGCGCCAGATCACGCATCTGCAGGATCATCGCCGCCATGGTAGGCACCAGCGGAAGGCCGGTGACGCCCTCTTTGCGGATGCGTTCGAAGATCTCGTGCGGGAAGGCGAAGGACTTCTCGAGCAACAGCGTGGCCCCGAGCCTGACTGCCATCAGCAACTGGTAGAGGCCATAGTCGAAGGCAAGCGGGAGGACGTTCAGGATGATGTCGTCCGGCGCGTTGCGCAGATAGGTGGCGATCGACCCCGCGGCGGCGTCGCAATTGCGATGCGTCATCATCACACCCTTGGGCCGGCCGGTCGAACCTGACGTGTAGATCAGCATCGCAAGGTCGACGTCGATGCCGCGATGGTTTACCTCCGCGCCATCGAACGTCAGGCAGTCAGTCAGGGACGCGGCCCCTGCCGGGCATTGCCCGTCGGCCCCAGGGGTGGAAGCCACGAAGATGCCGGGCTTGCCTTGCGATGCGCAGGCTTCGGTGACCACGGGCATCAGCTTCGCCTGCGTCAGGACCGCCCTGGCGTCGCAATCGGCGATGACGTAACCGAGCTTGTCGGCCTTTGTGGAGGGGTTGATCGGACTGAAGGTCGCACCTGCCTTGAGTGCGGCAAAGATCGATACGGCGGCCTCCCAGCAATTGTCCATGAAGATCAGAACGCGGTCGTCGCGCCTGATCCCATTCATGAAGAGAGCGGTGGCCAGCCGGCTCGAAAGGTCGTCGAGTTCTTCGTAGCTCAGCCTTTTGCCCTTGGTGACCAATGCCGTCTTGGCCGGGTGGGCAGCAGCCTTCGCCACCAGAAAATGCTCGATCCGCACGGGACGTTCCTCGCCGTTGGCGCTTACGCTGCCAGCGTTTGTGCTCTCGCCTCGATGAAGGACGAGATGCGGTCAAGCGAGTCCAGGTTGGCCGGAACGATGTCGGCATCCACCATCGCGATGCCGAAATTGTCCTCGATGAAGGCCACCAGCTCAAGTACCGCAGTCGAGTCGATAATGTCGTTCTCGATCAGCGAGGCTGAATCCGACAGTTTGTAGGAGGTGTCGCCGAACAGGAAGTTGTCGACGATAAAGCTTCTGACCCTGTCCTTGATTGCCGTCATCATGTCTTTCCTTTTCCTCGCCGTCTCAGGCCGCTCTTGCCGCGCCGGCCGCTTGGCCGGCGAAATTCTTCTGCCACAGCTGCGTCGACAGAATGCCGACGAAGGCGGCGTTGTCGCGAAATCCGGTCGCGGTCTCAATGCGGCATTTCTCGTGGAGCTTGGCCACCGCCTTGGCGTTGAACAGGCCGCCGGCGGTAATGCTCGCCTCGCCCAGGCAGTCACGAACATAGTCTAGTTCCTCCGCCCCGACGAAGGAGCGGGCCTCCGGGGCGCGGTAAGGTTGCTTGGTGCGTTTACCGATCGCCGCCGGAAGGTGGTGCCTGGCCACCTTGCGCAATATGTGCTTCTCCATCAAGCCTTTCAGTTTCATCTCCGGCGGAAGTCTTGCCGCGAACTCTACCACGCGATGATCCAGGAAAGGAAACCGCCCTTCGATGCCGTGCGCCATGGCCATCCGATCGCCTTGACTGGAGAGGATGTAGCCGGGCAGGAGGAAGCGGGTTTCGAGATATTGCGCCTGATGCAGCGGATGCCATAGGGAAAACGCCTCGGGTAGGCGGCTGGTCAGCTCTTCAGCTGCGTCATAACCCTTCAACGTCGCGCGCAGGTCGCCGGAAAAGAAGATTTTCGCCGCCGCCGTGGTCTTGAAGCGTGGCCGATGCGAGAACAGCGGATCGTCGAGGGCAGCGTTGCTGGTGCCGAAGAAGGCAGCCAGATACTCCACCGATTGCTGTTGCAGGCCCGGCAGATACGGGTAAAGCCGGCGGAACAGCTGCGGCCTTATGCGCGATGTGGGCTGCCGCCCGCAGAACCGGCGGACACGCGCCTCCTTGAAGACGTCGTAACCGGCGAAGACCTCGTCGGCGCCTTCACCCGTCAGCACCACCTTCAGGCCGGCCTGGCGAACCAGGGCGGACAATTTGTAGAGTGGCGCTGGCGCCGTGCGGATGATCGGCCGCTCGGCAAAGCGGATGACGTCAGGAAAGACGCTGGCGATATCGCGGGCGCCGCATTCTATGGCGTGGTGGCGCGTGCCGAGCGCCGAGGCCATTTCGGTCTGAAAGGCGCTTTCGTCATGCTCGGCGCTGTCGAAGGTTACGGAAAATGTCTCCAGTCTCCGAGGAGTCATGCCGGCGGCAAGCGCCGAAACGAGCGACGAATCGAGCCCTCCGGAAAGATAGGAACCGACCGGCACGTCGGCCCGCATGCGAAGCCTCACCGCATCGGTCAGAAGGGCTTGCAATTCCTCTGCCGCGTGGTCCTCGTTCGTGATCTTCGACGGCTCATCACGATGCGGATAGTCCAGGTGCCAGTACCGTCTGACCGTGACCTGCCCCTGCGTCGCGATCATCACACTTGCCGGTTCCAACTCGTGGATATTGCGGAACGCCGTGCGCGGAGCGATCGGCGCCCACAGCGTAAAGATCTGATCCAGCGCAATCGGATCAATTTCAGCGGAGACGCCCGGGACCTTCAACAGAGCTTTGATCTCCGAGGCAAAGTAAAGCACCCCGTCCTTACTTGTGTAGAAGAGCGGCCGGACACCCATCCGGTCTCGTGCAAGCACCATTCGTCGCTGCCGATTGTCCCATATCGCCAAGGCGAAATCACCGTTCAGGAGAGACAAGCAGTCTTCGCCCATCTCCTCATAGAGCTGAAGGATGACCTCTGTGTCGCTCGACGTCCGAAAGTGCCGGCCCTTGGCGATCAGCCCTTCACGCAGTTCTATGTAGTTGAAAATCTCGCCGTTGAACGCAATCGTCAAATTGCCGGCCTCGTCGGACATCGGTTGCTGGCCATCGCCGATGCCGATCACCGACAGCCGCGCATGCCCGAGCCCGGCATCGGGTGCTACGAATTTCCCTTGCTCATCCGGCCCACGATGGGCAATTGCGGCTACCATGTGCGTGAGCAAAGCTTCCGCATCCCGGATTGACCCGAAATAACCCCCGAATCCACACATCCCTTGAACTCATATTGAACGCTAAGGTACGGAACATAACCTCGATAGTGGCATCTGGGGTTAATCCGATAATTTCACCGAGCATGTGGTTAACAAGAAGTTTGCCACGATGTGGTCTTGGTGGCTAGGACGCGATGGCTCTCCATCACCTCGCGCTTGCGGCCGTAATAGCCGGAACGATAGCCCAGGCGCTCCGACGTGGCGAACCGCCTGGATACAAACGGACCGCGCGCAACGTGCTGGCGATCTTAAGGCAAATTCAACCGCAGGCTGCCGGGCTGACTATTATTGCGGTAGGTTTTTCAACGGTTGCAATGGCTTAGCGTTTTCCGACACGCCCTAGGCGCGAACGGACCAGAGCGTTTCCAAAAAAGTGTGACACGGTTTTCTCTGCAGAAGCGCGCGGCGCTTCTCAAGCAATTTGCCTCGAAATCAAGAGATGACGGGGGTTTCAACGTGTCTGTAGAACGGTTGATCGCTCTAGGCCTTTTGTCCGGGTTGGCATGGCCGGACACGGGCGGCTAAGGCTGGAAATGTGATTGCACGTCTTCGCTGCCGGGGGGCTGGCCGGAGGACGAGGAGGATGGCGCTGAATTTCGAATATATTGCCGGCCATCCGGCGCTGCACCGTCATGTCGAGGCGCAGTCGAAGGCGTTGCTGCATATCTATGAAACGAGCCCACGCCTGGCCGCCGTGTTCGCCACGCAACAGCGCTGGTTGCTGGCTCACACCGGCCTAGCCCTGCATTTCGCCCGCGACCCGCGCGATCCCCGCACGGAACTGACACTGGCCCGCTTCATCGATGCCGTGCTTCACTATTCCGTCGCTAGCCGCAACACGGCCGAAGCCTTCATCAAGGAGATGCTATACTATCACATCATCGAATACCTGCCGCACACCGGTGATGGACGAGCCCATCCCTTTCAGGTGACGGCAGCGACGCTGAAGGAATTCGACGGCTGGGTGGTTGCGCATCTGCGCACGCTCGACGGTCTCGACAGCGGCAGCCGCCTCGCCGCCTTTCTCGAGCAGCACGGCATGATTTCCAGGCTGCAGCCGCTGGTGGCGGAAGGCCTGCTCTCCTCCAACCCAGTGCGTGAGCCCAAGCAGACGTTTTCGCTGTTCATCTGGCTCAACAATGGCGGCATCGTCATGGATTGGCTGATGTCCGGCATCGATCCCGACAATGCCGCCCTCGACCGGATCCCGACCAGCGTGGTTTCGATCGGCGAATTCGCCAGTTGGCTAAAACTCTCGCGCACCCATCTTGCGCGCAAATTGCGCGACGCCGAAAAGCGCGGCAGCGTCGGCTGGCTGGGCCGGCGCGGGCATTCGGTGATGTGGGTGTCCAACAGCTTCTACCAGGAATACATGACCGTGCAGGCCGCCAAGCTTGCCGTCATCGATGCCGCGTTCGAGGCCTGCCGACCGGCGTCGCCGCACGCTGGCTGAACGTTCGGCGCAGACGCTGTTGCGCAGCCGATCGTGCCGACCGCGAGGACCCGTCCGGGCGCATGGCCGAGGTGGCCTTTCCGCCGTCGGGATACGGACATCTGGACAGCGGGGGCGAAGCCTGAAAGCGGAACGATCCGCGCGAGCGGCAGCGATCCGCCCGACGGGTTCGGGTGGATCAACTGGTCAAAAGCCGGGCGCAGCATCTCAATCGATGTCGAATGACACGCCCTGCGCCAGCGGCAGCGCCTTGGAATAGTTCACCGTGTTGGTGGCGCGGCGCATATAGGCCTTCCAGGCATCGGAGCCGCTCTCGCGCCCGCCGCCGGTTTCCTTCTCGCCGCCGAAGGCGCCGCCGATCTCGGCGCCCGACGTGCCGATGTTGACGTTGGCGATGCCGCAATCCGAACCATCGACGCCGAGGAAGCGCTCGGATTCCTGCAGGTCGCGGGTGAAGATCGACGACGACAGTCCGGCGCCGACCGCATTGTGCTCGTCGAGCACGGCATCGAAATCGGAATATTTCATCACGTAGAGGATCGGCGCGAAGGTTTCTTCGGTGACAGGAGCCACCTGCTTCGGCATTTCGACCAGCGCCGGATGCACGTAATAGGCATCGGGATGGCCATTCTCGACCCGCGAACCGCCGGTCAGCTTGCCGCCGTGAGCGGTGGCTTCCTTGAGCGCCTTCTGCATGGCGTCGAAGGCCGCCTTGTCGATCAGCGGCCCGACGAGCGAAGACGTCTCCAGCGGATTGCCGACCGAGACGCTCTCATAGGCCTTCTTCAGCCGCGGCAGCAGCGCGTCATAGACGCTGTCATGCACGAACAGGCGCCGCAGCGTCGTGCAGCGCTGGCCGGCGGTGCCCATGGCGCCAAAGGCGATGGCGCGCAGCGCCATGTCGAGATCGGCGGTCGGGCAGACGATGCCGGCATTGTTGCCGCCGAGTTCGAGCACGGCGCGGGCAAAGCGCTTGGCCAGACGCGGGCCGACATCCCGGCCCATGCGGGTCGAGCCGGTGGCCGAAACCAGCGCCACCTTCGGGTGGTCGACCAGGATCTCGCCGACGGAGCGGTCGCCAATCAGCACCGGTGCCAGGCCCTGCGGCGCATCTGCGCCGAAGCGCTTGACCGCGCCGGCAAAAATCGCCTCGCAGGCGAGCGCCGTCAGCGGCGTCTTTTCCGAGGGCTTCCACACCACGGCGTCGCCGCAGACCAGCGCGAGCGCCGCGTTCCACGACCACACCGCGACCGGGAAGTTGAAGGCCGAAATGACGCCGACGACGCCGAGCGGATGCCAGGTCTCCATCATGCGATGTCCCGGACGCTCGGTGGCGATGGTTAGACCGTAGAGCTGGCGGGAAAGGCCGACGGCGAAATCGCAGATGTCGATCATTTCCTGGACTTCGCCGAGGCCTTCCGACGGGATCTTGCCGACCTCGATCGACACCAGCCGGCCGAGCTCGGTTTTGTGCGCGCGCAACTCCTCGCCGAGCACCCGCACCAGTTCGCCGCGCCGGGGACCCGGCACCATCCGCCAGGCCTGGAACGCCGTGTGCGCGGCATCGATGGTCTTGGCCGCATCGGCCGGCGAAATCGTCTTCAGCGCCGCGATCTGTTCACCCGTCACCGGACTGCGCACGACGAGGTCGCCGCCGGTCAGCGCGTCCTTGGCCACACCCAGTTTCGCCAGAAGTTCGGCCGTTTCCTTCGCTATCGTCATTTTTGTCCCTTTCAGATCCGCTCGCCATCATAGGGCGGCGGTCGAGCCTTGGCGCCATTATCGCCCGCATGCCGCAGGCGCTGTCATGGCGTGCCATTACTCGTTTCAGGGGAAAATCGCCACCCCGGCATGGTCCAAGCCGAGATTGCACGATTGAGCCAGAGGAGGAACAGGCTTAGTGCGCTGTCTTCGCCGGCGCCTTCACGGCTCCGTCTCGCATCAGCCGGTCGATATGCATGCGGATATGGGCGGCTTCCGCTGCCGTGTTGGCCAACGCAATGGCGCGATCGAAGGCGACACGCGCCTCTTCGCCACGGCCGAGCTGCATCAACAGACCGCCCTTGAGGCCGAAGAAGTGGAAATAGCCGGACAGCCTCTCGCCAAGCGGCTCGATCATGGCAAGGGCAGCTTCCGGCCCGCGCACCTTGGCGACCGCAACGGCACGGTTCAGCGTCACCACCGGCGAAGGTTGCATCGCCTCCAGCAGGCTGTAGAGCAGGTCGATCTCTGTCCAGTCGGTCTCCTCGGGGGTTGCCGCCCGCGCATGAAGGGCGGCGATCGCCGCCTGCACCTGGTAGGGTCCGGGCTTCTGGTGGCGCAGGGCCTTGTCGACCAGCGCCAGGCCTTCGTCGATCATCTTGCGGCTCCACAGCGAGCGGTCCTGGTCGTCGAGCAGCACGATCTCGCCATTCTCGTCGAAGCGGGCCGGCGCGCGCGCATGCTGCAGCAAAAGCAATGCCGTCAGGCCCATGATCTCCGGCTCGGTCTGGAACAGCCGCAGCAACAGGCGCGCCAGCCGGATCGCCTCCTCGCAAAGCGGCGCACGCGCCGGCGCCTCGCCGCTGTTGGTGGAATAACCTTCGTTGAAGATCAGATAGACCATGGCGGCAACGGCGGCGAGCCGCTCCGAGCGCTCGACCGCGCCGGGCGTCTCGAACGGCACGCCGGCATCGGCAATGCGCGCCTTGGCGCGCGTGATGCGCTGTTCCATGGCGCTTTCGCCGACCAGGAACGCACGCGCGATCTGCTTGACGGTGAGACCGGAGACGATGCGCAGCGCCACCGCGATCTGCTGCGTAGGCGGCAGATCCGGATGGCAGCAGATGAACAAGAGCCGCAATATGTCATCGCGGTAGTGCGCGCCGTCCAGCCGTTCGGCGATATCGCTCTCGGCATCTTCCAGGTCCGAGATCTGGTCCTCTTCCGGCATCGGCGCCTGCTTGGCGCGCTTGCGCACCGCGTCGATGCCGGTGTTGCGGCCGACAAAGATCAGCCAGGCCGCAGGATCGCGCGGCGGCCCGTTCTGCGGCCAGTTCTTGAGTGCCCTCAGGCACGCGTCCTGGAAAGCTTCCTCCGCCGTATCGAGATTGCGGAAATAGCGCAGCAGCGCACCCATAGCCTGCGGGCGGGCAGCGCTGATCGCCGAGCTTATCCAGGCGAGGTCTGTCATGTGGCTACTCTGGTTGGGTTGAAGACGGAAACCGGTCGGATCTCATAGGATCCGCCGCTGGGATTGACCTCGGAAAGCTCGCGCGCGAAGTCGACGGCTTCGTCGAGATCGGCGCATTCCAGCGTGTAGAAGCCGAGGAACTGTTCCTTGGTCTCGGCAAACGGTCCGTCGATGACGACCGATTCGCCCTTGACCTTGCGCAGCGTCGTCGCGGCGGTGGTGGGCAAAAGCCGCGCCACCGGCCCAAGCCGGCCGGCTTGAGCGTATTTTTCCTGCACATGCATGAGCTTTGCCATGACCTCGTCATCCTGTGCCTTGCTCCAGGAGGAGACGACATCTTCGGAGGCATAGCAGAGGATAGCGTAGAGCATGGGACGTCCTTTTCTGTCTCAAAGGACGAAACAGTAGGGCCTATGCCGACATGGCGTCGACAAAAAAGTTACGCCATTTTTGTCAGCCTTCGCTTGCCTTCAACCATCTCAGCACAAGAGCCTCTTCATCATCGAGACCGTCTATCGATCGCTTGCGCTTGTTGGCCTCGGTCATTTCGCTAAGCAGCCGCCCTTCCACCCAGGCTTCGAAAACCTGTGGATGGATGTAGCATTTGCGGCAGACGGCGCGTGTGTTGCCGAGCCGCTCGGCCACCTTGTCGATGACGGCGTTCATTACACGCTTGGTCTGCGCCTGGCTTTCGGGAAGATCCGTCCGCGCAAACAGCGACGCGGCATGGATGGTACCGCCCCAGGTGCGGAAATGCTTGGAGCTGAAATTGGCGCCGATCGCGTCGCGGATATAGCGGTTGACATCGTCGGAACGCACCCCATGCCTCTCGCCGTCCTCGTCGAGATATTGGAACAGTTGCTGCCCCGGAATATCCTGCGCGCCGCGCACGACCCGGGCGATGCGGCGGTCGACCAGCTTCAATTTCCATTCCTTGCCGGACTTGCCCTTGAAGGCAAAGCGCAGGCTGGATCCCTTGATGTCGACGTGGCGGTCGCGCAGCGTCGTCAGCCCAAAGCTCTTGTTGTCGCGGGCATAGGCGGCATTGCCGACCCGGATCATCGTGTTGTCGAGCAGCCAGACAATTGCCGCCACGACGCGCTCGGCCGGCAGGCCACGGCGGCGCAGATCGGCATCGATCCGGCGGCGCAGCTCCGGCAGGCTTTCGGCAAAGGCGACAAGGCTGGAGTATTTGGCGCCGTCGCGCTCGGCGGCCCACAGCGGATGGTAGCGGTACTGTTTGCGCCCGCGTTGGTCGCGGCCGGTCGCCTGGATGTGGCCGGCGGGATCGGGCGAGATCCACACATCCGTCCATGCCGGCGGAATGGCCAGCGCCTTGATGCGGGCAATGGCTGCCGCGCCGACGGCCTGTCCTTTCGCGCCCTTGTAGGAAAAGCCTTCGCCCGCCTTCAGGCGCCGGATCCCCGGCTCGCTGTCGCTGATATAGGTGAGCGAGGCCTGTTCGGCAGCGGTCTGCGCGCCGTTCTTCGGCGCTCCATCGTCCCCCCGTCCGGCAGCCGACCGGCCGGATGGCGTCCCAGATTTGTCAAGCATGCCCGCTCCACGAGATTTTTCTCGTAGATAAGCGCTAAGCCGACTGCTGGTTCCACCCCGTTGCTATGGAATGTGGTCGGGTCCACCAATGGTGGCACCAGCCGGCACGGCCATCCAGAGGCCGCCATCGTCGACGTGAGGCGGATGGTAGTCGCGCCCGGGCGGAATCTGTTCGAACACGGCCCCTGCCTCATCGGCAAGGTAGTCATAGCCCACATCCTGCAGGAGCCCCTTTGGATCAAGGTGGTGGTAGAGATTGCGGCGGGCGATCCGCCGCTTCGGCTCCATCATCTTTAAATGATAGAGGTTGAGCCCGCTGTTGCGGGCCTTGAAACCAAGATCGGGAGGATACCAGAGCCCGTGCAGGTCCTCTGGTCGGTACTTCGCCGGATCGTAGGCTCTGAACAGACGATACTGGAACTTTTCGGCCCACAGCCCGTCGACCCGGTACTCGGTCGGCGAATACAATTCGCGGAGCCGGAACCCCCAGGCCATGCGCCTGTAATCCCCCGTCAGCTGTCCGATCCGCTCCGCGGTACCGCGTTCCAGCCGCTCATCGGGATCAATAGCCAGGATCCAGTCGGCGGCAGCTTCATGCGCTGCGTCGAGCAAGATCCGCCGCCGCTGCGGCTCGCTGCTGAACACGCCGGTCGCCCCGCGATCGTCATAGGCAATCCAGCCGTCAACGACCGGATCGATATTGGTGATCAGATCGGCAACCAGATGCGCGTCATAACGATAGCTGAAAACTGCGACCGTTCTCTGGCGCGTCCAGAACAGTCGGCTCCGTCGCCAGCGTCGAGGCTTGATTTGGCTCGTTATCATTTTCTTGTTGCCGCTTTCACGCGATTTCGCACGCCAATATAGACACCCACGGATTTGACCAGCAGGGCAAGCCAGACAATTGGCATCGACATCATCGCGAAAGTTCGATCCCGATCGGAAAGCCCGATCTTCGCCAGCTTGCGGGCATTCCGCCGATCGCGAAACGTGTCGCGAAAACACCGAAACGGAGTGTTCAGGGCGGACGCTGCGAGGTAATCGCCGCGGCGACAGCCGCGCCTGTACTGATCGGCAAGCAATCTGGACAGCCGGGTTTCGTTGCGATGAACGGTTTGCACCTTAGGCTCCCAGACCGGCTGCAGTTCCTGCGGCAGCCGCCCCAGGAATTCGGTGTCTTCGGCAGCAGGCATGGTTTCATCGAACAAGCCATATTCATCGAACAGCCGCCGATCGAACGACACGCCGTAACGCAGCGCACGATCCGACGGCAGACCGGGAAGCCGTCGCATGAACATGATCAGATGAGCCGCACAGGCGATCAGATTGCGCGGATGGCTATTCACCATCGCGCTCGCCACGGCGCGGTCGCCAGCCAGATGCCGCTGCATCCGTGCCTCGGCCCAGCCCGAACAGGCGAGGCAATCATCGGCAAGAAAGGCAACGAAAGGCGCTTTGGTGGCCGCAATGCCGAGATTGCGGGCTGCGCCGACAAACAGCCTTCGACCGACCTCGATCACTGGCACCTTGACCCCGGCGCCGGTCAGCAGCGCCAGGACCTCGCCTCCGCCCGAGTTGACCACCATGATCTCGAGCGGCGCATTCTGATCAAGCAGGGATGTCACCGCCTCGACGATTTGAGCCGGCGCGCGATAGCCGATGACAATGACGGCAAGCTGCGGCGGGGCTGATTCAGGCACGTTGCAACTGGACGCGCGGAGAGGAAAACCAGCGCCGCAGCGCCAGCTTCAGCTGGTAGCGCCTGCAACGCCAGGTGTTCGACCGCACCTTCGGCGCCGCCGCCGCGATCCTCAGGAACCGCGCCGCCGTCTCCAGATCGCCGCGCGCATAGTGAACCCTGGCGATCTTGAGGGCGACCAGCCCCTCCCTGGTTTTTAGCGACGACAGTGGGATGCCACAGTCAGTCAGCTCGCGCAGCGCCAGCCGCCAGTCGAGAAAGCGGCGCACCGGCCTGGTGATGAAGCGATCATCGGAACGCACTGCCGAAACGTGGTAGATCATGACGGGATGCACGATCAGGGCAAGCGACGCCCTGCCCATCAGCCTGGACCAGAACAGCGTGTCCTCGTCATAGGCAAGCCCGGTCGGGAAGCGCGTGTCGCCGACGACGCGCCGGGAAACCAGCGCACTGCCCACGGCGATCGAGCGAATGTGACCTTCCAGATAGGCCGAGGCATTGGCTATACCATCTTCTATGTAGCCGGCTGGAAGCTTGAGGTTCCGGTTCTCGCCATCGGTGCGCCGACGGTAGGCGCCGATCACCATGTCGGCGGCCGGCTGCGCCCCCGCCCGGACCAGCATCGACCGCAGCCCGCCCTCCAGATGCAAGTCGTCGGCGTCGATCAGGTAGATCCAGGAGCATTGCGCCTGCGCCAGCGCCACATTGCGGGAGCCGCCCGCGTCCCGGCAGTTGCTCATGAGCACGCGCAACGGCAACGAGAATTGCGTGGCGGCATTCAGCGCGGCTTCTGCCGTCCCGTCCGAGGAGGAATCGTCGACCAGCAGCACCTCGCCGATAACCTCGGCTTCGGAACGAAGCGAGGCCAGCGTGGCCGCTATGGTTGCCGCCGCATTGTGCGCCGGGATGATGACACTGATTGCCGTCAATACCGAACTCCGCATCAGCATGCCTGCCGACCGATCCTCCCCGAAGTTTCAACCGAGCATAACGGGCATCGCCGTTGTTGAGAAGCTGTGCTTCGAGGCTGTCAGGCCTTCTCGAGCGCGACCGGGATGACGTCGACGGCCTGGTCGCCGACCTGGCCGCCGGTGGTTTTCAGCACGCCGACGATCGGAGCCACGTCGGAATAGTCGCGGCCATAGCCAACGGTGATGTGGTCGTTGCTGGCCCGCATGCCATTGGTCGGGTCGAATTCCTGCCAGCCGGCATCGCGCCCACACCACACCTTGACCCAGGCATGCATGGCATCGGCGCCTTCGAGCCGCGGCTTCCCTTTCGGGGGAATGGTGCGCAGGAAGCCGCTGACATAACCCGCAGGAATACCTAGCCCGCGCAGGCCGGCGATCATGATGTGGGAGAAGTCCTGGCACACGCCCCGCTTCAAACCGAAGGCATCGCTGGCCCCGGTACGCACCGTGGTCGCTTCCCCGTCATAGGTGAAATCGCGGTGGATGCGGTTGCACAGATCGATGGCCATGCCGACCGTCGAGCCGCCGGCGCTGTCGCGGGCATAGGCGGTGATCGCCGCATCGATGCCGGCATGATCGCTGGCGGCGAGAAAGTGATGCGGTGCATCCGGCGCCAGTGACCGTACGGCGCCGAGTTCTTCCTGCAGGCGCTGCAGATCGGGCGACACGTCGAGCCCAGGCTCCGGCCGTGACACCGACACGCGCGCGCTCATTCTGATGTCGAGCCCGTCATGGACGTCGCGAAAGGCGATCGCGGTGACATTGTTGCCGAAGAAATCGGCAAAATCCGTGCGCTCCGATGGGGTCGGCACAAACGAAAGCGAGGCCGCGATCACGCGCTGCACGCCGGCAATGGTCGGCGGCAATACACGCACCTGATGCCGGCTGCCGCCGGCCGCGGCGTCATAATCGTAGCTGAGATGAAGCCTGATATCGTACAGCATGTTAACCAAAATACGCTTTAGCCAGGCTGCTATAGAGGTTGCCGATCTCAGTTGCGAGATCGTCCAGCACCTCCGCCGACATCTCCGATGGCTCCATGACGGCAATTGCCGTGTTGAGCTGCAGGATTTCCTTGGCCGCGACCGACATATGCCCCTCCGGCCCAACCGATGGCAACAGGCCGATCTCCGCCTTCAGCCGTTCGAGCTGGAACAGGATCGAGCGCGGGTTGAGTGGGTCGAGCGCCAAGAGGTCGATCACCGTGCGCCGTCCGGCCCGCACCGGATATTGCCGGCGGTGGGTCATGACGCTGTCGCCGATCTCCAGCATCATGTCGAGCGAGCCGTCCGACGCACCGGACCTTGTCAGTCGGGCTAGCGTACGGGCGATCTGGATGCCGCGCTCGATCCGCCGGCCGATCTCGAGGAAACGCCAGCCGGTGAAACGGTACATATTCTCGTGCAACAGGCCGGAGAAACCGGCGAGCTTGCGCAGCATGACCGTCATGGCCCGTGTCGCGTCGTCACCCGGCGCCACCGTGGTGGCGAACTGATGAATGGTCTTCGACAGGTCCTTCAGCGCCAGCCAGCCATCGGGCGAAAAGCGGTCGCGGATCTGTCCGGCGCTGTAGACGGCGCTGTCCAGCGTGCCGATCAATCCGGGCGGAATGGCCGCTTCGAGATCGATGCCGAAGGGTTCGAGATAGTCCCTTATATCGGCGAGCAGCAGCATGTCAGGATCGGATGTCTCGGCCAGCCGCACATGATAGGCGCGCAGGATGCGAACCGTGTCCTCCGAGCGCTCGATATAGCGGCCGAGCCAGGTCAGGTTTTCCGCCGCGCGGCTGGGCAGGCTCCCCGGCATGGTGCGGACGAAGCTGTCATGCTCCTGCGGCAGCAGCGTCTCGCGCTCGACCGACCGGTCGCTGACCACCCAGACGTCGGCCGCCTGGCCGCCGCGCTGCATGGCGATGGCCGTCGGGTCGAGCGAAAGGCCGACACGGGCGAAACCGCCCGGCATTACCGTCCAGCCATCGGGCGTGCGCGCCAGATAGACGCGCAGGCTTGCCGGTCGCGGTTCCAGCCAGCCGCCGACATAGACCGGCGTCGTCGACAGCGTCACCGCTTCCTGGCCGACGAAACCGCTGCCATCGCTCTCGATGCGCGCGATCAGCGCGATGCGTTCCTCCGGCGTCAGTGCCGAACCGAGCCTGGTCTGGCCGTCATCCTCGAAGGCCAGCCGCGTCGACAGCGCCGGACCGATCACCATGCGATCGATGTTGGCAAGCACATGGGCCCGTTCGGTTGCTTGCCCGCACCACCAGGTGGCGACGCTTGGCAACAGAAGTTCTTCGCCGCGCAATGCGCGCGAAATCTTCGGCAGGAAGGCGAGCAGCGCCCGGGTTTCCATCAAGCCCGACCCCAGCGCATTGACCGTAGACACGGTGCCGCGGCGGATCGCCTCGACCAGCCCCGGCGTGCCGATATGCGAGTCCGACCTCAGTTCCAGCGGATCGGCAAAGGCGGCATCGAGCCGCCGCCACAGCACGCTGATCGGCATCAGCCCCGAAACCGTGCGCACCATCAGCTTGCCGCCGGAGACGGTCAGATCCTCGCCCTCGAGCAGCATGATGCCGAGATAGCGGGCGATATAGGCGTGCTCATAATAGGTCTCGTTGAGCGGCCCCGGCGTCAGAATGGCGACGCGGCCGTCATTCTCCTTCGCCATGCCGATCAGCGCATCGCGAAAGCGGCGGAAGAAACCGGCCAGGCGATGCACATGCATCTCGCCATAGACGTCGGACAAAGCCCGCGTCGTGGCGACGCGGTTTTCCAGCGCAAAGCCGGCGCCCGACGGCGCCTGCGTGCGGTCGCCCAGCACCCACCAGCTTCCATCCGGCCCACGGCCGAGCTCGAAGGCGCAAAAATGCAGGAAATGACCGCTGGCCGGCATGGTGCCGACGACGGGGCGCAAAAATTCGGGGCTCGCCGCAATCAGGCCTGCCGGCAGGATTCCCTTCTCGATCAGCCGGTTCGGGCCATAGATATCAGCGACTATCTCCTCGAAAAGGTCGGCGCGCTGGACGAGACCGGCGCTGATCCCGGCCCATTCCTTGTCTTCGATCAGCAGCGGGATATGCGCCAGCGGCCATTCGCGCTCATTGGCGCCGGCCTTGTCATAGACGCGGTAATAAACCCCGGCGTCGCGCAGATACTGGTCGGCGCGGGCAAAGCGCTGGCCGAGCTTTTCCGGGCCTAGTTCCTCCAACGCCTCGATGAAGGGTGCCCAGGCCGGACGCGGATGGCCCGAAGCATCGACCATCTCGTCGACGACGCCGTCAATCGGCTGGTAGTGCTCCAGCAGACTGTGCCTCAGCGGCTTGCCGCGGACCTTTTTCTGATTCCCCTTTGCCATCGCTGATCAGACTCTTGCTGGCCGCCTGAGGTCAAGGGTCATGGGGAAGTCTTCAGAGGCTTCTTCATTGCGCAGCACATAGGCCGACGGCGTATGGCCGCGCGGCTCGAAGCGGGCGAGACGCCTCGCCTCGGCCTCATTGCCGTTGACCGGGAACGTGTCGTAGCTGCGCCCACCTGGATGCGCGACATGGTAGACGCAGCCGCCCACCGCCCGCCCCGACCAACGGTCGTAGATGTCGAAGACCAAAGGCGTGTTGACCGGCAGCGCCGGATGCAGGCCCGACGAAGGCTGCCAGGCCTTGAAGCGCACACCGGCCACCGCGACCTCGCGATTGTCGGTGACCTTCATCGGCACGATTCGGCCATTGCAGACAATGGCATGACGTTCCGGGTTGAGGCCTTCGGTCCTGACCTGCAGCCGTTCGACCGAGGAATCGACGAAGCGCACGGTGCCGCCGATGGCGCCTTGCTCACCCATCACATGCCACGGCTCCAGCGCCTGCCGCAGTTCCAGCTTGATGCCGGCATGCTGGACTTCGCCGCAGAACGGAAAGCGGAACTCCAGCTGGGCATCGAACCATTCCGGCCGGAATTCGAAACCGTTGAGCTTGAGGTCGTCGAGCATGTCGAGGAAATCCGCCCAGACATAATGCGGCAGCATGAAACGGTCATGGAGCGAGGTGCCCCAGCGCACGAAGCGGCCATCAAGCGGGTTGTTCCACGCACGGGCGATGATGGCGCGTACCAGCAATTGCTGCGCCAGCGACATGCGCGCATTGGGCGGCATCTCGAAACCGCGGAACTCGACAAGCCCAAGCCGGCCGGTCGGGCCATCGGGCGAAAACAGCTTGTCGATGCAGATTTCCGAGCGGTGCGTATTGCCGGTGACATCGGTCAACAGGTTGCGAAACAGTCGGTCGACCAGCCAAGGCTGCGGTGGGTTGCCCTGGCCCGGGTGCGGCACCTGCGCCATCGCGATCTCGAGTTCGTAAAGCGAATCGTGCCGCGCCTCGTCGAAGCGCGGCGCCTGGCTGGTCGGGCCGATGAACAGGCCGGAGAATAGATAGGACAGCGACGGGCGCCGCTGCCATTGCAGCACCAGGCTCTTCAACAGATCGGGCCGGCGCAGGAACGGGCTGTCATTGGGCGTCGCGCCGCCGACGACGACATGGTTGCCCCCGCCGGTACCGGTGTGGCGGCCGTCGATCATGAACTTGTCGGCGCCAAGCCGCGTCTGCCGTGCTTCCTCGTAGATCGCCGTCGTCGTCGCCACGCAGTCCTGCCAGTTGGCAGCCGGATGGATGTTGACCTCGATGACGCCGGGATCGGGTGCCACCCTGATGACGTTGAGGCGCGGATCGTGCGGCGGTCCATAGCCTTCGATATGCACGGGAAGGCCGATCGCCTTGGCCGCGTTTTCGGCGGCTGCGACGAGTTCGAGATAGTCTTCCAGCGCCTCGACCGGCGGCATGAACACGCACAGCCGCCCGTCGCGTGGCTCGACCGAAAGTGCTGTACGCACCGCGCCGCCGATCTCGGTGATCTCCTGTTCGACCCTATCCTGCTGGCCGGTCGTCGCCGTGAAAGAAATCGCCTGCTGGCGTCGTGCCATCTCGTCGGCGCCTTCCAGCTCGGCCGGAGCCGGTTCTGGCAGTATGGCTTCCCGCGCCGGCAGCGGTCCACGCGGCAGCGACGGATCGACCGGCACAATATAGGGGAACTGCGCCGGCGGCACATAGGGCAGCGTGCCCAGCGGCAGGCGGTAACCGACAGGGGAATCGCCCGGCACCAGGAACAGCCGCCCGCGCCGGGTCTTCCACTTCTCCGAGCGCCAGCGCGGGTCCGAAGCCTGGCTGTTCCAGCGCTGCACCGGCAGCACGTAGCCCGACGGCTTGGTCAGCCCGCGCTCGAACACTTTCGCCATGCGGCTGCGCTCTTCCGGGTCTTCCAGCTTGGAGTTGGACGGATCGACATTGTCGGGCAGCTTGCCTTCTTTCAGCAGCCATTCGGCCGGGTCCTCATAGGCCTCGCTGACCATCGCCTTGTCGATGCCGAGTTCGCCGGCGATTGCCGTCAGCAAGCTCTCGGCCTGCTGCGGCCCCACCTTTGCGTCGCTCTTTTCGCGTGCGATCAGCGACGGATCGCTCCACACCGGCTGGCCGTCGGTGCGCCAATAGAGCGAAAAGGTCCAGCGCGGCAGGCTTTCGCCCGGATACCATTTGCCCTGGCCGTAGTGGAGGAAGCCGCCCGGCGCGAAGCGTTCGCGCAATTTACGGATCAGCGCATCGGCCTTTTCGCGCTTGGTCGGGCCGACGGCGGCGGTGTTCCACTCGGCGGACTCGAAATCGTCGATGGAGACAAAGGTCGGCTCGCCGCCCATGGTCAGCCTGACGTCGCCCGCTTGAAGTGCGGCGTCGACCTTGTTGCCCAGCGCATCCAGCGCCTGCCAGCTTTCGTCCGAGAATGGCTTGGTGATGCGCGGATGTTCGGCGATGCGGTCGACACGCATGTCGAAGCCGAATTCGACATTGGCGAAGCTCGCCATGCCGGAAATGGGTGCGGCGTTGCGGAAATGCGGCGTGGCCGCCAGCGGCACATGGCTTTCGCCGGTGAGCAGGCCGGACGTCGGATCGAAGCCGATCCAGCCGGCGCCCGGCAGATAGACCTCGCACCAGGCGTGCAGGTCGGTGAAGTCGACGGCGGTTCCGGCGGGGCCATCGAGCGCGACCAGATCGGGCTTCAGCTGGATCAGATAGCCGGAGACGAAACGCGCGGCGAGGCCGAGATTCCTGAGGATTTGCACCAGCAGCCAGCTCGAATCCCGGCACGATCCCTTTTTCGCGGCCAGCGTTTCCTCCGGCGAGAACACGCCGGTTTCCATCCGCACGATATAAGCGATCTCCCGCTGCAGCCGCGCATTGAGGTCGACGACGAAATTGACGGTGTTGGTGGCGCTACGGTCGATGGTTGCGAGGAAAGCAGACAGCAGCGGCCCTGCCGGCTCCGGCGTGCGGTAGATGGCGAGATCGTCCCTGATGTCTTCGGGGTACTCGAACGGGAAGGTCTCGGCCGATGGCTCGACGAAGAAATCGAACGGATTGTAGACCGTCATGTCGGCGACGAGGTCGACCTCGATCTTCAATTCCGTCACCGGTTCCGGGAAGACGAAGCGGGCCAGGAAATTGCCGTAGGGGTCCTGCTGCAGATTGACGAAGTGGTTCGCCGGCCCGACCTTCAGCGAATGGCTGAGCACCTTGGTGCGGGAATGCGGTGCCGGCTGCAGCCTGATGACCTGGGGCCCGAGAACCACCGGCCGGTCGTATTTGTAATGGGTCAGGTGGTAGACGGCTGCCAGTATTGCCATGGGGCCCCGGAGATCGGCGTTTCTTCAGCCGAACCCTGACACATCTATTGGCCATTCTCCAAGCAGAGATGTTGCGCTGCACCTAAATTAAGCAGCCGAAGTCGGCTACGCTGTGTCGAGATTCAGGTCAGGCCGAGTCGAAAATGGCTGATACCGAGAACCGGAGCAGAGCGTACTTTTGGTACGCGAGCACCGGAAGCGCAGGTATCGGCCATTTGCAGGCCGGCCTCACTTGAATTCGGCACAGCTTAGAAAAACGCCTGTATCCCCGTCTGAGCCCTGCCAAGGATCAGCGCATGCACGTCATGCGTGCCTTCATAGGTGTTGACCGTCTCCAGGTTCTGCGCGTGGCGCATGACGTGGTAGCCGATCTGGATGCCGTTGCCGCCATGCATGTCGCGGGCCTGGCGCGCGATGTCGAGCGCCTTGCCGCAATTGTTGCGCTTGACGATCGAGATCATTTCCGGGGCCATCTTGCCTTCATCCATCAGCCGCCCGACGCGCAGCGAGCCCTGCAAGCCGAGCGCAATCTCGGTCTGCATGTCGGCGAGCTTTTTCTGGAACAGCTGCGTGCCGGCGAGCGGCTTGCCGAACTGCTTGCGGTCGAGTCCATACTGCCGGGCCCGGTGCCAGCAATCCTCGGCGGCGCCCATCGCGCCCCAGGAAATGCCGTAGCGGGCCCGGTTGAGGCAGCCGAATGGGCCGCCGAGGCCCCTGGCGTTGGGCAGCAGCGCGTCTTCGCCGACTTCGACGCCTTCCATCACCACCTCGCCGGTGATCGAGGCCCTAAGGCTGAGCTTGCCGCCGATCTTCGGCGCCGACAGCCCCTTCATGCCCTTCTCCAGCACGAAACCGCGGATTTCGTCCTTGCCGTTGTCGCCCTTCAGCTTCGCCCAGACCACGAACACGTCGGCGATCGGCGCGTTGGATATCCACATTTTCGAGCCGGAAATCTTGTAGCCGTTCGCCGTCTTCTCGGCCCGCGTCTTCATGCCGCCCGGATCGGAACCGGCATCCGGCTCGGTCAGGCCGAAACAGCCGATCCATTCGCCCGAAGCCAGCTTCGGCAGGTACCTCTTGCGCTGTTCTTCCGAGCCATAGGCATGGATGGGGTACATCACCAGCGACGATTGCACCGACATCATCGACCGGTAGCCGGAATCGACCCGCTCGACCTCGCGCGCCACCAACCCGTAGGTGACGTAATTGGCGCCGAGCCCGCCATATTCCTCGGGAATGGTGATGCCGAGCAGGCCGGCCTCGCCCATCTCGCGAAAAATGCCGGCGTCGGTCTTTTCCTCGAGATAGGCCTCCTCGATGCGCGGCGCGAGCTTGTCGGCGGCAAAGGCGGCCGCGCCATCGCGCACCATACGCTCATCCTCGGAAAGCTGGTTCTCGATCAGGAAGGGGTCTTCCCAGACGAACGCGTTCTTGTCGGCGGCCATGGCTTCGCCCTCTCCCAAATCTTGAAGTGCTCGGGCTTATCCACCTCCGCTTCGGAAAAATCAAACAAAATTGCATCACAGATCAATGAGGTTTAGTAATGGATCATGAACGTCCAACGCCGGCTTTTACCCAGCACCAGCGCCCTTGCCGCCTTCGAGGCCGTGGCCCGCCTTGGCTCCTTCACCGCTGCCGCCCAGGAACTCGATTTGACCCAAGGGGCCGTCAGCCGCCAGATAGCCCTTCTGGAGGAACAGTTCGGCCGCCGGCTGTTCGAGCGCGACAGCCGCAATGTTCGGCTGTCCACGGCGGGCGAAATCTATGCCGAAGCCGTGCGGGCGGCACTCGGGCAATTGCGCGACGCCGCGCTCGGATTGATGAGCAATCGGCATAGCGGCATGCTGAACCTCGCCATACTGCCGACCTTCGGCACGCGCTGGCTGATGCCTCTGATCCCGGATTTCGTCGCAGAAAACCCTGACATCACCATCAACTTTGTCACCCGCATCGGCCGCTTCGACTTCGCCCGCGAGCGGCTCGACGCCGCCATCCATCATGGCCAGCCCGACTGGCCGGACGCCGATTCCACATTGTTGATGCGCGAAACCGTGATGCCGGTGGTTTCGCCCGACTTCCTTGCCAGCCGCGATATCACCACTGCGGCCGACATCAGCCGCCTGCCGCTGCTGCACATGGCGACGCGTCCCGGGGCCTGGGGCGAATGGTTCGAGGAACAGGGCTTGAGCGCACCGATCGGACCCGGCATGCAGTTCGAGCAATTCGGCACCGTTGCCCAAGCCTGCATGGCGGGGCTTGGCGTCGCGCTCCTGCCGCAAGTTCTTATCGCCGGCGAATTGCAGCGCGGTCAGCTCGTGCCGGCGCCGGGACAGCCGATGCAAAGCCGCAGCGCCTACTACCTCGTCGTCCCGAACGACAAGCGCGGCCACCCGCCCGTCGTCAGCTTTCGCGACTGGCTGCTGGGCCAGGTTGAGAAGGAACCGGCCGTTCTGGCCTGGTAGCTACTTCCGCTTCATCGGCACGGTTTCCGGCTGGAAGCGCAGCGTTTTTGCGACTTGCGTTCGGCAACTTTCGCATCGAGCTTGCTTTTGATCCGGGCGAAAGCCTGGTCTCCATCGACCGAACTGCCACTCGCCATGCCCTCGTCCCAAAGACGCCCCAACTCTTGGACACTCACTTTCTCGAAACTTGCCATATCGCGCGTATCTCCACACAAGGATGGTAGATAACGCTCTAGCGATTGCAAGGAACCATTCGAGGCTACTTCCGCTTCAAGGCATCGGCCAGTGCTGCGCCAAACGCGCCTTGCTGTGCCGGTCGTTCCGGCTGACGCTGCGGCATCGGCGAAGGTTGCGCCGGCTTGCCGCCGCCATTGTCGCGCGGCCCCTTCGGCGTCCCGCCCTCGCCGCCGTCCTTGCGCATGGACAGCGCGATGCGCTTGCGCTTGATGTCGACATCGACGACCCGCACCTTCACCACGTCGCCGGCCTTCACCACCTCATGCGCGTCCTTGATGAAACGATCGGCCAGTTGCGAGACATGCACCAGCCCGTCCTGGTGCACGCCGATATCGACGAAGGCGCCGAAGGCAGCGACATTGGTGACGGTGCCTTCCAGAAGCATGCCGGGCTTCAGATCCTTGATGTCGTCGATGCCATCGGCAAAGGTTGCGGTCTTGAAGCCGGGGCGCGGGTCGCGGCCGGGCTTTTCCAGCTCGGCAATGATGTCGCGCACCGTCGGCAGGCCGAACCGTTCGTCGACGAAGACGCGCGGATCGAGCGCCTTGAGCGCGGCACTGTCTCCCATCAGCGAGCGCACATCGCGACCGCAGGCGGCGACGATCTTCTTGGCCACGCCATAGGCTTCCGGATGGACCGACGAGGCGTCGAGCGGCTCGCTGCCATTGGCAATGCGCAGGAAGCCTGCGGACTGTTCGAACGCGCGCGGTCCGAGCCGCGCTACCTTGAGCAGCTCCTTGCGGCTGGCGAACGGCCCGGTCGCATCGCGATGCGCGACAATGGCGTCGGCAAGCGAAGCGCCTAGGCCTGACACGCGGGCCAAGAGCGGCGCCGAGGCGGTGTTGAGATCGACACCGACGGCATTGACCGCGTCCTCCACCACCGCTTCCAGCGAACGGCCGAGCCGATACTGGTCGACGTCATGCTGGTACTGGCCGACGCCGATCGATTTCGGTTCGATCTTGACCAGTTCGGCGAGCGGATCCTGCAGCCGCCTGGCTATGGACACCGCACCGCGCAGCGACACGTCGAGCCCGGGAAACTCAGCCGCCGCTGTCGCCGAGGCCGAATAGACCGAGGCGCCGGCCTCGCTGACGATCACCTTGAGCGGCTTTGGCCTACCATCCGAAGGCATGTCGGACAGCATGTCGGCGACCAGCTTTTCAGTCTCGCGGCTGCCGGTGCCGTTGCCGATCGAGATCAGCTCGACCTTATGCTGGCGGATGAGTGCTGCGAGCTGGGCCTGTGTGCCGCGCACATCGTTCCGCGGCGGAAATGGATAGACGGTCGTCGTCGTCAGCACCTTGCCGGTGCCATCTACCACCGCGACCTTGACGCCGGTGCGGATGCCGGGATCGAGCCCCATGGTCGGCCGCGAGCCGGCGGGTGCCGCCAGAAGCAAATCCTTGAGGTTGCGTGCAAAGACATGGATCGCCTCTTCCTCCGCCCGCTCGCGCAGGTCGCGCATCAAATCGAGCGTCAGGTGCAGCGAAAGCTTGATCCGCCAGGTCCAGCCGGCGACTTCCATCAGCCAGCGGTCGCCCGGCAGGCTGCCGCCGATGGCGTAGGCATTGGCGATCATCCGCTCGACCGGCTTCACCGGCGAGGCATCGTCGGCATCGACCTCGATGTCTAGCGACAACACCTCTTCGTTGCGGCCGCGCAGCATGGCCAGCGCGCGGTGGCTCGGAACATTTGCCCAACGCTCGACATGCTCGAAATAGTCGGAGAATTTCGCCCCGGCCTCCTGCTTACCGTCGACGACACGGGCACGCATGAAAGCGCGCTCCTTCATGTAGGTGCGAAGCTTGCCGACCAGATCGGCATTTTCCGCGAACTGTTCCGACAGGATGTCGCGTGCGCCTTCCAGTGCGGCCTTGGCGTCGGTCACATCCTCGGTCACATAAGCCAGCGCCGCCTCGGCGGGCACCAACGACCGGTTGGCCAAAATAGCCTCCGCCAATGGCGCCAGCCCGCGCTCCCGGGCGATCTCGGCCTTGGTGCGCCGCTTGGGCTTGTAGGGCAGGTAGATGTCTTCCAGTTCAGCCTTGGTGGCGGCAGCCACAATTTTGGCCTCAAGTTCTTCGGTCAGCTTGCCCTGCTCGCGGATCGAACTGAGAATGGTATCGCGGCGCGCATCGAGTTCGCGCAGATAGGCCAATCGCTCGGCAAGGTCGCGCAATTGGGTGTCGTCGAGCCCGCCGGTGACCTCCTTGCGGTAGCGCGCCACGAACGGCACCGTCGCGCCCTCATCGAGCAGCCCTATAGCTGCTGATGCCTGCTCCGGCCGCGCCCCGATCTCTGCCGCGATGATGGATGCGATGCGTTTGCTGTCTGCTGCCATGCTGGTCCCTGTCGCAAAGAGCGGCGACCATAGGCGCTGATGTCCGTCACGCCAACCGCAGTGTTCTCAAGCGTCAAAGAGGTCCACAGGAAAGCGCCTTGCTTTGGCTCGTCCTCAGACCATCCCGCTCAGCGCCTCGAAAAAGGCAACGATCTCGCGTTCGAGCGGATAATCTTCAGGCACCGGCTGCGACCCCATTTTTGCAATCACCACTTCCGTCTTCGGGTTGACGTAGAGCCATTGGCCGTGGATGCCGATGCCGCAGAAGGCGCCGTTTGCCGCCCCCGTCTGGTACCATTTGTTACGGTAGCGGCCCTTCGGGAACAGATGCACCATTGTGCCGCGCTGCCAGGCCTCCGCGCTGCCGCCGGCAACGGTCGTATCGCGCACCCAGCCTTCCGGCACGATGCCGCGGCCATTGGCCGTGCCGCCCTGCCGCATCATCTCGCCGATACGCGCCAGGTCGCGCGGCGTCACCGAAATGCCGCCGGCGGTGCGCGCCGTACCTTCCATGTCGACGCCGATCGAAGCCTCGCTGACTGCACCCAGCGGTAGCCACAGTTTCTCGCGCATCAGGTCCGGGAAGCGCTGGCCGGAAGCTCGTTCGAGCAGCAGGCCGAGCAGATCGGAATTGGGCGAACGGTAGCGGAAGGTTTTGCCGTGCGGTTCTTCGAGCCGCTGCAAGGTCAGAATGAATTCGCGCAAGCTTTCAGTGCCGCCGCCCGGATTCCACAGCGTCGCGCGGCGGTAACGGGCAAAGGCGCTTTCGGGATCGAGATAGGCCTCCTCGAAATCGAGGCTGACGCTCATATCGAGCACATGCCGGCAGCTTGCATCGGCATAGGCCGAGCCGGCGGCTTCCGGAATGTACTGGGTCACCGGCGCTTCCGGGTCGAACACGCCCTCGCCTTCCAGTATTCCGGCGATGATCGCGGTGACCGATTTGCTGATCGAAAAGATGATGTGACGGGCACCGAAATCCATATTGGGCGCGAACCAGTCGCCGATGACCTTGCCAGCCTTCATCACCGTCAGCGCGTCGCTGCTCGAACGTGTGAGGAATTCGGCCACCGTCTCCGGCGCGCCGGCGACGGGGACGTTTTCGCCGAGCAGGCCGCTCAGGTCCCGCACCGGTGCCTCGACGCTTCCCGGCGTCGCCGCCACGGGGGCGGTAGGCACCAGCTCGCCAAGGTTCTGGAACGACCAGCGGTTGAACGGGCTTTCGCGCCAGTTGGAGAGCAGCACCTCATTGCGGGCGAAGCCGTAGCGGGTCTCGAACGCGGTCTTGCCGGTCATGAACGTTTCCTCAGAGGGTGATTTGTTGTGGGTCAACCAAGCGCCATGGCGATGGTGTGCACCGCCTTCAGCGTTGCCACCGAATAGGCGACATTGCTGAAATCCGGATAGGTCGAAAGCTTGACCACGACCATGCCGGTGTCCCAGTCGATATGGATCATCTGCCCGAACACGCCCCGGCACATCAGCGCGCGTGAGCGCGGGTTTTCGATCCAGAACTGGTTGCGATAGCTGCCTTCGGGCAGGCTCGGATTGAAGTCCGGCCCATGCCTGCCGTTGCGCGTCGCCTCGACCCAGTCGGCCGGCACGATGCCGCGGCCCTTGTCGAGGATCAGCTGGCCGAAGCGGGCGTAATCGCGCAGCGTCGCGTTGAAGCCGCCATCGGCCAGCGCATAGCCGGCGCTGTCGACCGTGAAGCAAGCGCTTTCGTCGGCGCCGAGCTTTTGCCACAGCTCCTCGGACACCAGCTGCGCCAGCCGTTTACCGGTGACCCGCTCCATGATGAAGGCAAGCACGTCGGTCTCGATCGAGCGGTACTCGAACGCGGCGCCATGCGGCCGCACCTTGTCCTTCAGCTGCAGGATCAACTCGAACAGATGCGGCGGCCATTGGAAATCCGGATCGCTGTCCGGCGGCACCGGCTTCCAGCCCGTGGCGACATCAACCTGGCCGATGTCGGAGTAACGGTCGGTGTATTCCTCGGAAAAGCGCACGCCGGTGGTCATATCGAGCACATGCTGCACGCTGGCGCCGTCCCAGCCGGTCGCGCCGAGCTCCGGCAGATAGGCGGTCACCGGTTTGGCCGGGTCGATCAAGCCGCGCCCAACCAGAATACCGAACACGGTGCCTGTTACCGACTTCGCCATCGACTGCGACAGATGCAGCGTGCGCTCGGCCATGCCGTTGAAATAGCGCTCATAGGCGACCTTGCCGTCTTTGAGCACCAGGAAGCCGTCCGTGTAGGTCTCGTCGAGCAGGCCAACGAGCGTCGTCGGACGGCCCTTGCTGTCTTCCACCGGCAGCGCGTCGAGATCGGTCTCTGCGCGCTCAAGACGATGGCGATGGCCGTTACCGCGCCAGACCTCGATGGTCGGCAGGAATTCGCGGATGTGTTGGAAGGCCCAGCGATTCCATGGCGGCCGGTCCCAGTCGAGCTTCGGCAGCACCATTTGAGGCGGCGAGCCCTGCATGATCGACGGCCGCGGATCGCTGTTGCGATAGGAGTCCATGAAAGCCATTCCGGAAAAGAAAAGACCCGGCGGCGCATGCCGCCGGGTCTGTCAGACTGCGGTTATTTCTGCAGTTCGGTCCAGATCTTGGTGTAGATGTCCTGGATCTCAGGCGCGCACATCTTCTGGAATTCGCCTTGTGCCTTCGCAGCCTCCGGAATGACGACTTCCGGGGCATCCTTCATATCGGCCGGCATGTACTTGTCCGAGCCGGTAATGGCGTTTGCGTAGCGATGGAAGGCCGAGAGGCCGGCCGCGTTTTCCGGATCCATGATGAAGTTCTGGAACAGCTTGGCGTTCTCGACATTTTTGGCTTCCTTGAGAACGACGACGTTATCGCTCCACAGGCCGTAGCCTTCCTTCGGATAATTGTAATGGATGGCCGGATTGGCCAGCCGCTGACGCAGCGCCGAACCGTTCCAGTCGCTGGTCGCCTTGAAGTCGCCGGCGCCCATCTTTTCGATGGTGTTGTATTCCATGGCGATCCAGTTCGGCTTGGCCGCGACAAGCGTGTCGCGCACCTTCTTCAGCACCGTCTTGTCGTCGGTGCACTGCTGGCCGCCGACATATTTGATCGCCGCGAAGATAACGTCATTCATCTCGGGAACGACATTGGTCTTGCCCTTCAGCTCGTCCGGCGTGTTGAAGATGATGCCCCAGCTGTCGGCTGGTCCCTTGTAGGCATCGGTGTTGACGACGACGCCGACAGTGCCCAGCGCCCACGGCACGGAATATTTGCGGCCGGGGTCGAAGTCTGGATTGGCCCATTCCGGCGCCACGTTCTTGAAGTTCTCCATCTTGCCCGGATCGGTCTCCTGCACGAGGCCCTCCTTGATCCAGATCGGCACGTAGGTTTGCGACGGAACGGCGATGTCGAAGCCGGTGCCGCCCTGGCGTACCTTGGCGAGCGCCGTATCGTTGGAATCGTAATCGGTGATCGTCACCTTGACGTTGTATTTGGCTTCGAACTTTTTGATCACATCGGGGCTGGTATAGTTGCCCCAATTGTAAATGTTCAGCTCGCCATCGGCGCGGGCCAGGCTCGTCGTTGCGAGCAGCGCCAACCCGATGGCGGCTGTCGTTGTTTTCCAGTTCATGGTTTTAGCTCCCATTTGTCGGTTCAGTCTCTTTTCCTGCTGACGAAGAAAAACAACGTGACGATCGCGACCGAAAGCAGCAGGAAGGCGGTCGATATCGCGTTGATCTCAGGCGTGATGCCGCGGCGGATCTGGCCGAGCATGTAGGTGGGCAGCGTATCCTGGCCGCCCGATTTGACAAACTCGGTGATGACGACGTCATCGAGCGAGATGACGAAGGCCAGCATCAGTCCGGCCAGTATGCCGGGCCACAAAAGCGGCAGCGTGATGCGGCGGAAGGTCTTCCAAGGCGTCGCGTACAGATCGGCGGCCGCGCGCTCCAGCGTCAGGTCCATGTTTTCCAGCCGCGCCCGGATCGGCAGATAGGCGAACGGGATGCAGAACGCCGTGTGCGCGGCGATCAGATAGCCAATGCCGGAATAGCCGGTGAAGATCTTGATGCGCGAGAAGAAGATCAGCAGCGCCACGCCGGTGACGATCTCGGGTACCATCAGCGGCTGGTTGATCGCCGCATATTTGAAGGTGAGGCCCGGATAGGACGCGGTGCGCGTGGTGGCGAGCGCGGCCATGGTGGCAAAGATTGTCGACAGCACCGCAGCGACGGCGCCGATCTGGAACGAGCGTAGCGTCGCGTCGATAACTTGCACGTTCTGCCAAGCCGACTGGAACCAGCGCATCGAAAAGCCGCCCCATTCGGACGTCGAGTTCGCCGCGTTGAAGGCATAGGCGACCAGCACGATGATCGGCAGATAGAGCACGATAAAACAGGTCGCAGCGATCACCGTGAAGCCGGTCTGGTGCTTGATGGAAAAGTTCTTAGCCATGCCGCGCCCCCGACTTGCCGGCATTGCGCACATAGGCAAGCAGCGCCACCATGACGATGATCATCACCGTGATCGACAGCGCCGAGCCGAGCGGCCAGTTGCGGCCTTGGCCGAACTGCAATTCGATCAGGTTGGACAGCATCATATTCTTGCCGCCGCCAAGCACGCTCGGCGTCACATAGGCGCCAAGGGCTGGAATGAAGACCAGGATGGAGCCGGCAATGACGCCGGGTTTGACCAGCGGGAAAATGATCTTCCGCAATACATTGAAACGGGTCGCGTAGAGGTCGTAGCCCGCCTCGACGAGGCGAAAATCAAGCTTCTCCATGCTGGCATAGATCGGCAGCACCATCAGCGGCAGATAGACATAGGCCATGCCGATCAGAATCGCCGTGTCGGTGAAGAGAATCTGCACCGGCGCTGAGACGATACCAAGCTTCATAAGGATGGTGTTGATGATGCCTTCGTTGCGGATGATCTGCAGCACGGCGAAGGTGCGGATCAGAAGGTTGGTCCAGAACGGAATGGTGATCAGGAACAGCCAGAGATCCCTGGTTTTCTCGCTGCGCGTCGCCATGAAATAGGCGGTTGGAAACCCCAACGCCAAAGTGGCGATCGTCGTTATCACCGCCAGCTTGATCGAGCGCCAGAAGATGGTGACATGCGCTGCCGCAAGCGAAAGCGTATCGTCGAAAATGTCGCGTTCCATGAACACCGACAGCCAGGCATCGGGCGAAAACTGCCACTTCACATCGCCATAGGGGCCAGGCGTCAGGAACGAGTAGATCAGCACGATCAGCAAGGGGCCGGTCGCGGCGAGGAAGATCACCAGCAAGGCTGGCGCTGACAGCAGCCAGCGGTCGCGCACATCGCGCCGCTCCGCTGCCTTGGCGACTTGTTCCGCGGTCGCCATGATCAGTCCTTCAGCACTTGCGCGGCGTCGTTGCCGATCATGATGCCGATCTGGCCGCCCTGCACGAAGCCGTCACCGGCGCCGCGGCTGTTCTGACGCCGCACGATGAACGGCTCGCCACCGGCAAGGCGCAGATGGAAGTGCGTGTCGGTGCCGAGATAGACGATGTTTTCGACGGTGCCGGACAGCGAAGCGATCGGGCTGGCCGTGCCCAACTGCGCATGCTCTGGACGCACGACGATGGTGACCTTGCCGCTGGGGCTGAAGCCTTCCGGCAGCGAGGCTGGGATTTCCACACCAGACGGCAGCTTCACCGTCGCCCGGCCACCAGTCGCGCTAACCACATCCGCCTTGAGGAAGTTCGACTCGCCGATGAAGTCGGCGACGAAACGCTCGGCCGGCCGGTCGTAGATGTCGCGCGGCGAGCCGACCTGCAGGATTTTGCCCGACGACATCACCGCGATGCGGTCCGACATGGTCAGCGCTTCCTCCTGGTCGTGGGTGACGAAGATGAAGGTAATGCCCGTCTCGTGCTGCAGCCGCTTCAATTCGATCTGCATTTCCTTGCGCAGCTTGTAGTCGAGCGCCGAGAGCGGTTCGTCGAGCAGGAGCACCTTGGGCTGCGGCGCCAGCGCCCGGGCGAGCGCCACGCGCTGCTGCTGGCCGCCGGAGATCTGGCTGGTTCGGCGACCCGCCAGCGCCTCCATCTTCACCAGTTTCAGCATCTCGGCGACGCGCGCCTTGATCTCGGCCTTCGGCTTGCCCAGCATTTCCAGGCCAAAGCCGATATTGTCGGCGACCGTCATATGCGGGAACAGCGCGTAGGATTGGAAGACGGTGTTGACCGGCCGCTTGAAGGGCGGCAACGGCGCGATGTCCTGACCGTAGAGGAGGATTTCGCCGGCGGTTGGAAAGTCGAAGCCGGCAATCAGCCGCAGCAACGTGGTCTTGCCGCAGCCGGATGGTCCCAGCAGGGTGAAGAACTCATTCTCGCGGATGGATACCGAGACCGTATCGAGGGCAGCGACCTGCCCCTCACCCGATCCGAAAATTTTACTGACGTTTACGACTTCAATTGCATTCCGATCCGGTTTTTCCGGCACGATACGCCTCACTGTTGACCCCGCTCTTGCTGGCGGAGTTTTTCCCCTGTTCGATGTGACCACACGGCCGGTAGGTTGGCAAGTCCGGCATTGAATCACAGTTCAGTCGGTCATTTCGTCTTGCAAGCGGCAAGCTGTGCAAGCCGCATGCCATTGTCAGGCCTGGTAGGTGACCTTGCCACCGCAGACCGTCGTCACCGGTCGCAGCTTGTGCAGATCGGCGGGCGCCGTCTTCTCGATATCGGCCGACAAAACCACCAGATCCGCCATGTAGCCGGGTTTCAGAACGCCTTTGCGATGCTCGGCGAATTCGGCATAGGCGCCCTCGACCGTGTAGGCGGCAATCGCTTCCTGCAGCGAGAAACTCTGGTCAGGATCGCCTTCTGCCCATGGTTTGCGCTGCACTGCCGCCTGAATGCTCAGGATCGGGTCGATCGCCGCCACCGGCCAGTCCGAGGCGAACACGACATGGGCGCCGGCGCTTTTCAGGGTGCGCCAGGCATAGCTCAGCGGCCAGCGGGCCGGTCCGATGCGTGACACCGTCGGCTCCAGTGGAAAATCCATGGCGCCGGGCGGATGCGACGGCTGCATCGAGGCGATGACGCCGAGTTCGGCAAAACGCGGCACGTCGGCTGCTGTGGTGACCTCGATGTGCTCAACCCTGTGCCGGCTGTCGCGCTTGCCATTGAGCTTCTGCGCTGCCTCGTAACCGTCGAGCACTGCGCGCACCGCGCCGTCACCGATCGAGTGCACCGCGATCTGCAGCCCGCGTTTGTCGATAGCCACGGCGAGATCGATAAATTGCTGCGGCGTGAACAGCGGCTCGCCGACCCAGTCGGGACGATCCGCATAGGGTTCGACCATAACAGCGGTCCAGGAATCGAGCACGCCGTCATAGAACACCTTGACCATGCCCGATGACAGCCACTCACTGTGGTAGCGCTCGGCCATGACGGACGCCTTCTCGAGCATGTCGAGTGTCATGAAATTCTTGTAGTGGAACGGGATCTTGACGCGGCAGGGCAATCCCTCCTCGGCCTCGATCTCGGAAAGCAGTTCGAGCTGGTAGAGATTGCCGTCCATGTTCTGGATCGAGGTGATGCCGTGGCGCGCGGACCATGCAAGCCCGCGCCGCATGATGTCACGGTCAGCGGCCCGCTCGGCGGCCGACGGCATTGGGTCGGGCTCACCGCCGGTCGACAGCCCCAGCCGCACCCGGCTTTCGCCGGCAAGGTCGAGCACCGGACCGAAGGCCTCGCCCTCGCGCAATTCGCCCGCGGCCAGGCCGTCGCCACCCATCACGATCTCGTTGCCCGGACCGAGCGTGCGTCCCTTCAGGATGCCGGCTATCTCCAACGCCTTGGTGTTGGCCCACATCGTATGGTGGTCGGGCGCTGCCATGCAGAAGGGGCGGTCGGGCAGGATGGCGTCGAGATGATGGCGTGTCACCCGCTCGTCGCCGAGCACGGTGTAGTCGACGCCCTGGCCCACAAGCATTTTCGCCTCGGGCCGCGTCGTTGCGTAGTCGCGGATGGCGCTTTGAAGCGCCTCGAAGCCATGGATACCGCCGAGTTGAAGATGCGCGAGCTCGGCCCCTCCCGAGAACAGATGCATGTGGGCTTCGATGAAACCGGGCAGGACCGAACCGCCCTTGGCGTCGATCACCTCTGTGGTCGTTCCCTTGAGTTTTTCGATGGCGGCGTGGTTGCCTATGGCGATGATGGCGCCGTCCTTGACGGCAATCGCATCGGCGGCGGGATTGTCATCGTCCATGGTCCGCACGCGACCATTGATGACGATCAGATCAGCATTTTGACCCGCACCCGTGACAGACATCGCGACTCCGCGCTTTTGACGACTGGCTGAGACCGACAACCCTCTTGTCCGACAAGCTGCCACTCCGCTGGAGCGGCGTTATCGGACGAAAACTGATGCCAGTGCGCTGTTTCGAAATTCCCCTTGTGATCTCTCAAAACAGCGTGGATAAAAGAATGCGACTAATTATTCGCGTTTGTCAACGTGCCGAATTTCGAATGTATTGTGGACAACACACCACGCCAATGTTGAGACCGGGACCTGTGTTGAAACCGGCAGGGAACGAAGGCATCAATCCGTGAAGCGCAGTCTCAGCCGCGAAACCAGGATGGCGCTCGAACCGCGCAAGCAGCCGCGGCAGGAACGGTCGAGCAAGGTGGTCGACCGGATACTCGACGCGGCTTTGATCCTGACGCGGGAGCAGGGAACCAAGACGCCGACGACGCTCGCCATTGCCCGGCGCGCGGGCCTGTCGGTCGGTTCGGTCTACCAGTACTTTCCCAACAAGGAAGCCATTCTCCTCGACCTCGCCCGGCGCTGGCTGTCGTCGTTTCCCGAGGTGATCGCCAGGCGCATCGAGGTCACCCCACCCACCAACCGCGACGAGTTTCGGCAGGAGGTGCGCAAGCTCTTCATCGATACCTCCAGAATATATCTCGAAAACGCCACCCTGATGCCGGTGATCGAGGCGATATCCGGCAATGCCGACCTCAGGCCGATCCAGGACGAATATGACGAGCAGATCATCGCGCTTTACGCCGCGTGGCTGCAGCATGTGAACCCGGCCCTTGAAGACAAGATCGCCAGCCGGCTCGGCGTGCTGATGATGGATGTCGGGCACGCCTGCCGGCTTGTGGGGTTGAAGCGGGATCGCAAGACATACGACCTCATCGAGGACGATGTGGAAAGAATGTGGCTCGCTTTGGTCACCCCCTATCTCAACCTTGACTGATTTCGCTATTTCGAGAGGAAATTCATGAAGACTGTCTATTCGCCGCTTCATACCGGCCATGCCGGCCAGATGGAACTGGTCACGTCGGCAATCGTGCCGGGTTTCGAAAAGCCGTCGCGGGCCGAGTTCATCAAGGCGCGGGTCGAGAGCGAGAAGCTGGGGCCGATCATCGGACCGGTCGAGCACGATCTCACAGCCGCCAAGCGCATCCACAAGGCCGACTATATCGACTTCCTGCCGACCGTCTGGCCGGCGTGGAAGGCCGCCGGCTTCGAGGGCACGGCGATGCCCTTCACCTGGCCGACGCGCGGCCTGCGCGGCGACGTGCCACCCAAGCGCGTCGACGCCTTGCTCGGCTACTATTCCTTCGACGCCGGCGCCACCTTCGTCGAAGGCACATGGACCGCGATCAAATCGTCCTACGACGTGGCGCTGACGGCGGCGGCCTTGGTCAAGGGTGGCGAGCGGTCGGCCTTCGCGCTCTGCCGCCCGCCCGGCCATCACGCCGGTGCCGGGTTCATGGGCGGCTACTGCTACATCAACAATGCCGCGGTCGCCGCGCAGTGGTTCCTCGATCAGGGCGCAAAACGCGTCTCGATCCTCGACGTCGACTATCACCACGGCAATGGCACGCAGGAGATCTTCTATGAACGCGCCGACGTGCAGGTTCTCAACCTGCATGGCGATCCCATGGTGGAGTATCCGTTCTTCCTCGGCCATGCCGATGAACGCGGCGCCAGCGCCGGCGAAGGTTTCAACGTCAATTATCCCATGCCCTTCGGCACCAATTGGGACGCCTGGAACGCCTCGCTGGAGGATGCCTGCGCCAAGCTCGCCGCCTACGCCCCCGATATCGTCATCGTGTCGCTCGGCGTCGACACCTTCGAGAAGGACCCGATCAGCCAGTTCAAGCTGAAAAGCCCGGACTATCCGAAGATCGGCCATCGCATCGCCAAGCTCGGCCTGCCGACGCTGTTCGTGATGGAAGGCGGCTACGCCGTCGAGGAGATCGGCATCAACGCCGTCGGCGTGCTCACCGGCTTCGAGGACAAATAGGAAAGCAATTCCAGGATAAGTGTGAGGCGGTTTTCCGGCCGGAATTGCGCCAAGGAGATATGGGGCGGCTCCGGCCGCCCCGACCATCTAGGCGGCCGCAGCCGGGTTGGGTGCAACCACCGGAACGGCTGGCCTTCGCAACCGGCCGATGCGGTAGACAATCACCGCCGCAATCACGCCTGTCGCCAGGATGGCCACCGCCAGCAACGGCCGGTACCAGAACCAGGCAATCGCAATCGTCACCGTGCCGACCAGGATCGCCAGGACGAAGGCGATAATGCCGGTACCCATCCGCGCCATGCTGCCGAGGAAGGGTATGACATCGAGGATCACCCCGATCGGGCTGAGGAACAGCGCAAAGCCTATGGTCAGCAACAGCAAGCCGGCGCCGCGCAGCAGCCAGGTGATCAGCGTGTTGGCGCTGACGGCGTCGGCGAACATCTTTTCGGCCGGGACGTTGCCGGTGTCGACCATCAGCAGCGCATCGCCGGCTTGCGTCTGGTAGGGCTCGAAGCGGCTGTCGGCCTGGCGCGCGATGATGCTGATCACGCCCAGCGGCGCCAGTTCGTAGCCGATGCGATAGTCGCCCAAAGCGGGCGTCGTGTTGTCATTGCCGAGAAAAATCTTGCCATCGACGATGCTGAGCGGTTTCGTTCCGGTATAGGCAGCCTTTATCGCCGCCGACTGGTCGGCTGAGAGCGAATAGTCCTTGTCACCCTCGATACGGTCCAGCACTGGCGTATCGAGATCGAAGGCGACAAGCTTGCCCTCAGGAATCTGGAAGGTCCGGCCGTGGATTTCCATCGGCGGATTCTGGTGGCCGTCCGGCTTCTTGAAGTCCGACGAGTCGATCTGGCTGTCGTCCCACACCTTGGAATAGCTGTAGGTGGTCACCGTCTCTTCGCCACCGCCGAGCTTCTTGGTCGTCTCCGACTTGGACTCTTCCTTCCACTGATACATCTCGACACTGCGCGACAGCCGCAGCCCTTGCGTGGCGATGCCGAAATCCGGATCCGCCAGGCCGCTGTCCGCCGTCACCAGTCCGCTGACATGAACCAGCTTGCCGTCATTGGCGGTATCGACGCTGTCGGCGCCGACCGAAACCACCGCTCCAGAACCTTCGGCCAGCGAGCGCGCCGTCTGCACGGCGCGGCCTTCGTTCCAGAACAGCCCGATCACCATCAGCACGATCAGGATAAGGCCGAAGATGACCCCGCCGACCGCGCGCTTGATCCGCCCGAACCACGAGACGGACGTTACTTCCCGAAATGAATCGCTCATCGTTTCCCCGAAACAAAGTTGCCCAAGATTTAAACGCGGCCGGCGGCCGCCTCGTATCGATCAGTCGGCGTGGATCTGCGCGCCGCAATCCCTGTCGCCGGCGCAGGCGTGCACCGCGCGTGTCGTGCCGCCATCGCCAACCCGCCACGGCGAGGCAGACAGCGGCGCCTGGCGATTGCCCCCGAGAAGATCGAGCGCCCGCATCGCCGTGTCTTCGCCAGCCTCGTCACGCTTGACGATCTCGACGTCCTTGAGGCCGATCGCGGCAAGCTGCGGCATCACCACATCGGGGTCGCCCGCCACCACGATCAGCGACGGATCGAGCGACGCCAGGGCCAGCGCCTGTTTCTGAACCGCATCGAGCGTCAGCTTTGTGCGCGCCGCCATGCGGGTTTGCTGGTCCTCCAGCGTCGATCCGCTGCCGACCGCGCCAATCAGCGAGGAGAACAGACCAGCCGACGTCTCGGCCGATCCAGCCAGCGCCCGGCGATAGACGGTCACCGTGCGGTCGACCTCGTCCTGCGCTACCGGCAAGGTTGTCAGGCCGGCAAATCCTTTCAGGATTTCGGTAATCGCCGGCCCGGTGTTGGCGCGCTCGACGGTGGTTGCCACGACCAATCCCGAGCCGGCCTTCATCGGGCTCATCAGATAGCTCGACACGCCATAGGAGTAGCCCTTCTCCTCGCGGATCACCGAATTCAGCCGGCTGGAGAAATCGGCGCCAAGCAGGTTGGAGACCGCGGTCGATTCAGCGCGCTCGCTCTCGTCGGTGCCGGGCGCCGGCCGCGCCACGAACAGCGCCGACTGGCTGGCGCCGGGTTCGGGCACCAGCAGCACTTTCTGTCCCCCGTTGAAATGCGCCGCCGGCGACGGCTCGACGGCATAGCCGGCGGTGTCGCTTGTCCACGCGCCAAATGCTTTTTCAAGGCTGGCGGCGACGGTCGCGACCGGCATCGGGCCGACGCTGTAGAAGGTCACCGCCTTCGGCGTGAACTCCGCCTTGAATGCGTCCCTCGCCTCGTCGAGCGAGATCGAGGCCAGCGCCTTTGCCGACCAGTCCACCGCTGCCTTGCCCGGCACCTGCGGGATCAGCGTCGCCTTTGCCATGCGGCCGGCAACGCCGGGCAGATCCGCCTCGCGGCCGTTTAGCCAGTCGACCGTCTGCGCCATCAGCACCGTCCATTCGGTCTTGTCGAAACGAGGCTTCAGTACCGCGTCGGCGAGCAGCCCAATACCCTGGTCGAGCTTTTCCGGCGGCACGCCAAGCGTCATCATCGTGGCCAGCGTTCCGGCCTGGTGGCTGACGCCGGCGCCGATGTCGCTGGCCGCCTTGGCGAAATCAGCCGAGCCGCGATCGGCGGCCCCGCGTGTCGCCATGCTTGCTGCAAGCTCCAGCAATCCCTCCTTGCCTTCCGGCACGCTGTTCCAGCCGCCGGCGGCACTGGCCGCGACATAGACCATCGGCGCTTCCGGCATTGTGTAGTGGACGAGTTTGATGCCATTCGAGAGCGTCGCCGTTTCCATGGCGGGCAGTGTTGCCGAAGGCGCTTGCCCGGCCGCATGCTTCGGAATGTCGATCGCCGCTCGCTCCGGCGCGGTGAACGGCTGCGGTGTGCCGGACGAGCCGATCAGTGCATCGGGATAGCCGCCGCGCGGGCCGGGCTTCAGCACCAGCACGCTGGCGTCTTCCGGTTTCAACAGCCGCTTCATCGTTGCCTCGAGATCCGCCACGCTGGCGTCCTTCACCCGCGGGTCGTCGACCAGCGCGCTCTGCGCATCGCCGAGCACGTCGGCATTGTAGGAGACGACGCCGGCGCGATCCTTCAATGCTTCGCTGCCGAGCCGCGCTGCCTGCAAGATGCCGGTGCGCGCACGCTCGACATCGACCGGATCGAGCGGGGTCTTCAGGAAATCCGCAAACGCCGTTTTCATCGCGCTTTCCAGCGCTTCCGGCGCCACATCTTCGGCGGCACCCGCCTCGAAGGTAAAGCGGCCACCGAGCAGACCGCCGGTCCAGCTCGCGCTGGCATAGGTGGCAATGCCCAACTGCGAAACCAGCCGGTTGCGCAAAAAACCATATTCGCCGTTGCCGAGCAGTTCGGCGGCAATGCTGAGCGCACCATTGTCGGGCGACTGCGCCACCGGGCCACTGAAGCCGACCACAACGATGGGGCTTGGCACGCGATCCTCGAGCACCAGCTTGAGCCGGGCCTGCGTCGGTTCCGGCACGGCGGGCCGCGCCACATCGGCGCCGCGCGCCACGCGGCCGAACGTGTCGGCAATCAGCGCCTTGGTGTCGTCGATCTCCAAGTCGCCGACCAGCACCAACACCGCATTGTTGGGCAGATAGTAGCTGTTGAAGAAACCCCTGACATCGTCGAGCGTCGCCGCATCGAGATCGNTCGAGATCGGCGACCGAGCCGATGACCATGCGGCTATAGGGATGCGGCTTCGGGAACAGCCCGGACCAGAAAGCTTCCCAGCCGGATGCGCCGGCCTTGTCGAGCACGTTCTGGCGCATCTCGTTCTTGACCACCGAGCGCTGCAGATCGAGCTTGGCCTGAGTCACCGAGCGGCCGAGATTGGCCATGCGGTCGGCCTCCAGCGACAAGATCATCGGCAGTGACGACGACAGCCCGTCGACGTAATAAACCGTGCCGTCTTCGGTGGTCCAGGCATTGATCTCGTTGCCGAGCGCGGCGTGCGCGCCGAACACGTTCGGCCAGGCCGGCGTGCCGGAAAACATCAGATGTTCGAACAGATGCGCAAAGCCCGAGCGTCCCGCGGGTTCATTCATCGACCCGACGCGGTAGCGCAGGTTCATCACCACCTTCGGCACGCGATGGTCGGGCACCAGCACCACCTGCAGCCCGTTGTCGAGCGCATAGGTAACGGTCGGCTCAGCCTTGGCGGGCGCTGCCATGCCGGCAAGAGCCGCAAGCACCACCGTGAACGCCAGGAAAACCTGCTTCATCATGACCCCCGATGCTGATGGCCGCGAGCAAGCGCCGCCAAATCCGCCGTATGACCGAAGGGATGCCCACCCCTGCCGGCTGCCGAGACCCTATCGGAATCGATCGGCCCTCGATACGGCAGTATCGCAACACCCTCTGGCTTTTTCGTGTCGGCGTTTCAGGCCTTTTGCGGCGGAAAAGGCCGCGAAAGCAGCCCCTGAGTCGCTTGAGTCCAATAATATTGATTTTGTCAAATCGCGTTTGATGTCGGATTCATCTGCGGGTAGATTAGACCCGAATCAGCCGGTCCTTGGGGGGCGCGGCGACCACCCAAAGTCTCAAGTTCCGGCCAATGACCGGCACCAGACGCGGACGGCTTCGCGTTCCCTGAATGGATTCGGCGATCAGCGCGACCGCCGCGCCGTGTGAGTGCTTCGTAAACGTGATGCGTCTTCAAGTTCGGCCGCTGCTAACCCCAGCGTCCGGGCTCAAGAAAAGACTCCGGCCATGACATACAACCAAAGCATCCAATGAGCAGTTCCGCCGCGCTTCTCCAATCCGATACGTTAGGCTCGCGCCTCGAATCGCGCGGCGATCTCACCTCCTTTTTCATGCAGCTTGCCGCCGAGATCGGCGCCGACAGCTACATGCTCGTCGCCATCGTCCACGACCAGGACCGCAACGACGCCCGCATCGTCTCATCCAACTGGATCTTCGACGCCATTGAACTGATCGGCAAGCGGCTGATCGCCGGCCTTGCCCAGGGACCGCTGACCGTTGCACCTGGCATCCGCCCGAGGCCCCTGGTCGCCGCCGCGGCACCCGACGCCGGCGGACTGCTCACAGGCGAAGAGGCGCGCCTGCTCGACGTGCTTGGACATGCCGAAGTCTATTCACTGCGGCTCAATGTCGGCCGCCAGCGGCTGTTTGCGCTTTTCTCGGCGGCCGAGGCCGGCAGTATCGACCAGCCGGCGCTGATGAAGGCTCAGTTGAAGTGCTGTTACGCGCTGTCCGCCATCCCGCAATTGATCGCCGCCGTCGCCATGCAGGACCCGCTGTCCGACCGCGAGCGCGAATGCCTGTTCTGGGTGTCTGAAGGCAAAACCACCGATGAGGTCGCAGTGATCCTCGGGGTCTCGTCCAACACCGTCAACAGCTACATCACCCACGCCATCCAGAAATTCGCGGCGTCGAACCGCGCGATGGCCATCGCCACGGCGATCAGGAGCGGCATCATTTGAAACATGCTGACATCAAGGCGGCGGCCGAAGCCCTTTTCAACGAGCAGCGCAATCCGTTCGGCGCCTTCTCCATCGGTTCCGAGACGCACCATGCCGTTACCATCCCGGACGCGGTGCGCCGCTGCCGCTGGATCGCCGTCGACATCAACGCGTCGGCGTTTGGCCTCTACTTCGTCAGCCCCTCGCCGGAACGGGCGCGCCTGGTGCCGAGCTTCGATTCCGACTATCCCGCCACCGCGGTGACAACCAAATTCATTGCCGGCGCCAACGGTGAGGAGATGGTTCGCCACAGCGGCGCCTCGACAGCGCCGCGCTGGTGGGCCGATGACGGCATCGCCGGCTCGGACGCCGTCTTCAAGAACCTCGCCTGGGCGGAGCGGACGGAGCCGCTGGCGCCGGGCACCAACGGCATTGGCTTTCCCGTCCATGCCGATCGCGGCCATTGCGGGCTGGTGGTGTTCCTCGGCTCGACGATCGCTTTGCCGGAGGACACGCTCTACGAAATCCACGCCCGCTGTTTTTCGCTGTTCGCCGCCGTCGCCCGCATTCGTCCGAACGATGCCGGCCGGATGCGGTCGATCTCCAAGCGTGAACTGGAGTGCCTGAAGCTGACCGCCAACGGCAACACCAGCGAAGAGATCGCCAGGCTGTTGAAGCTGTCGGTCCACACCGCCAACCAGTATCTCACCCAGTCGACGCAGAAGCTCAACGCGGTCAACCGCAACCAGGCGGTGGCCAAGGCGCTGCGGCTGGGGCTGATCGAGTGATCGCGTCTGGCAGTTGGAGTAAGACAAAAGATCAGCGATAGGCGAGCGGCTCGGTCCTGCGGATTCGCGCCTCTTCGATCACCGTCTCCAGCAAAGCGGTGTTGTGCTCGGGGTCTTCCCCGGGCTTTTCGAACGACACATAGTTGACCGCGACCGAAGACCTCTCCTCGCTCAGCGTCAGCTGGAAATAGACGGTGACGCCCGGCGGCCGAAGCTCGAGATCGAGCACGATGCGCGGGCTGCCGCTCCAGTCGACATGTGCCTCTCCGCCATGGCCGAGCCTGAGCGTGCCTGGGAGGAAAAAAAGCTCCACAGCCGAATCCACCAGATCCGACAGGCAAGCGAAATGCTCGAGCCGGATGAAGGCGATGTAGTCGGCGACGTCGATCAGCCGCAACTCGTCGACCACCTGCTCGATGGCCTTGGCGACGATGAGTTCGCGGGATTTTGCGTGCGGTTGGCGGTTCATGAAATTTGTCTCCGCTCAGCCTTTTTGGAGTAGACGATCCGCACCAGTTCGGCGACGGCCTGGTAGAATTGCGACGGGATCACGCTATCAACCGAAACTTGCTTGTACATGGAGCGGGCGAGCGCCACGTCCTCGAAGATCGGGATGTTGTGCTCCTTGGCAATCTCGCGAATCTTGAGCGCCACAAGGTCCTGGCCCTTGGCCAGCACCATGGGTGCTGAATCCTCGTCGCGGACATATCTGAGCGCGATGGAAAAGTGCGTCGGATTGGCGATGATCAGCGTCGCGCGCGGCACCGCCGTCATCATCCGCTTGCGCGCCCGGTCGCGCGCCAGCGAGCGCAGCCGCGACTTGATGATCGGGTCGCCCTCGGACTGCTTGAACTCGTCCTTGACCTCCTGCTTGGTCATCCGCAGATCCTGCTTCCAGTGGAAGCGCGACCAGACGACGTCGACCGCCGCGATCAGCCCCATGACGAAGACGATCGCCACCAATATGTCGACGGTGATGCTTTTGATGACGAGGCCGAAAGCGACGGGGTTGGTGATCATGCCGGCCAGGAGCTGGCGGTAGTCCTGCGATAGCGTGAAGTAGAGCACGATGCTGGCGAAGCCGAGCTTGCCCAGCGATTTCAGGAACTCGACCCAGCCCTGAATGCCGAACATCCTGGTCCAGCCTTTGGCTATCGAGATGCGCGACAGTTGCGGCCGGATCCGCTCGCCGACGACTTGCGGCATGTTCTGCAGCACCGAGGCGCCGATGCCGGCCACCACCAGCAGCACCAGCAGGCTGACGACGGCGTTGCCTATTTCCATCATCACGGTCTTGTAGAGCGCGATGACGTCGGTCTCGGTGTCCATCGGCCACGCCTCGGGCTTTTCCAGGAACATCGACAGGAACATGCCGAGATCAACGACCGCGTCCTTGGCGTAGAAGACGGTGAACACCAGTATGGCGATGAAGGACGCCAGAAGTGCGGCCTCTCGCGAATGGGGCAGCTTGCCCTGTTCGACGGTGTCGCGGATCTTCTTTTCGGTCGCGTCTTCGGTTTTGGAGTCTTTGTCCGCCGCTTCAGCCATTCAGCGCTCGGCGTTAAGCCGCTTCGCTCTGCTGCGATGAGGGCAGTTCGAAAGCCCCCTCGCGCGAAAGCCGGATTGTCGCCACCGCGATGTTCTTGCGCGCCGTCATGATGTCGGCAAGCTGAATGCCTTCCGAGCCCTGGCCGAGCTCGGACTCGATCATGCGCCGCGACCGTGCGCCGATCGCCGACAGCACCGATTCCGTCAATGCGGGCGCCGCACCGCGCAGCGCCAGCGTGATCAGTTCGGTCGACAGCCCGTCGAAAAGGAGTACCCTCGCCTTCTGCGTCAAAAGCGGCAGATCGTCGAAGGCAAACAACCTGGAGCGAACACCGCCGAGGTCCGGCGTGCCGGCCTCTTCCAGATCCTGCATGACCTCTTCCAACTGAGGCTTGTCCATCTCGTTGAGCATACTGGCGACGCGCGCCTGTCCCGCCGAGATATCCTTGGTCGCGGTCTGCGCCAGCACGCTGGCGCGCAGCTGGTTCTCGATGATCCTGGTGGCCGCGTCCGGAATGGTCGCCATCGTCACCATGCGCTTGATGATCTCGCTGCGCATCGGCTTTTCCATGGTCAGCAAAATGTTGGCGGCGGCTTGCGGCGCAAGCTTCGACAGCACCATGGCCGCGGTCTGGGGATGCTCGGCGGCAAGGAATGTGCCCAGACGCGTCGGTTCGAGCTTTTCCAGCTCCGGCCAGATCGGCGGTGGCCCTTCCGGCGCAACCTCGAAGCGCTTGTCGCCCATGATGGCGCTCATCTCTTCGGGCGACAGCGATTCATTGAGGATCGTGTCCATCCGGTCGGCGGAATCGAGCAGGCCCGCACCTTCGGTGAACTCGGCCTCGAATTCGGCAACGATGCGTTCGAGGTCGCTTTGCGGAATGGTGCGCAGCAGCCGCGCCCCTTCGATCAGTGCCTTCAGTTCTTCTTGCTTGAAGAATTTCAGCAGCCGGCTGGCCGAAGGTTTGCCCATCGCCACCAGGATGGCGGCGGCCTTTTGCGGGCGCGTGAGCGTCACCGGCGTCGTCATGGCATCCGCTCCTGCTGAGACCGCATGTCATTCATTGCTCAAGCGCCCTTGGTCGCCGCGATAATTTCGGTCAGCCTGATGCCAAAGCGCGACGGATCGCTTTCCAGCACGGTGATCTCGCCGCGCGCGATCTTGCGGCCGTTGACCACGACATCGACCGGTTCGCCGATGCGCCGGTTGAGCGCCACCGTCGAGCCCTTCTGCAGCGCCATCAGGTCCGACACCGGCATTTCCGTACTGCCGAGGATGATCTGCACATCGACCGGGATGCTCATGATGATGTTGGAATTGGCGCCGGACGTGGCAGCCCGCAAGGCGGCGTCGGGGCGCTTTTCCTCCTCCTGGAGGACGCCGCGCAATTCCTCGATGGCGCGGTCGAGCTGTTCGTCCGGCTGGTCGATATTGGCTTCCACCTTGGTCTTGGCCATCAGTCGTCTCCAAATGCTTGGGCTTGCCCGGCGTCAGCCCGGCATGAGCCCATCGATAAAATCCTGACCGGCATCGTAAGGATGCCTGATCCGGACGGTGTAGTTCTGCCCGAGTTTACCGAACTCGCAGACAAACAGCGTCTTGTCGCGCGCGCTCAGCTTGGCCTGCGACTGCGCGGTTTCCTCGAACTCGATGACCTGGCCTGGCTCGAAACCGGCGAGATCGCCGAGCGTCAGGCGGGCCAGCGGCATGGTCGCTTCGAGCGTCACCGTCGAGCGCATCACTTCTTCGGAAAAACGTGCCCGCCAGTCGGAGGTCGTGCCTTCGCTGTCGTGGACATCGGCGATACCGCGTGTGGCAAGCAGAATGCGCTGCGGGATCATCACCGTGACCGTTCCGCTGTCGGTCGGCGTCGAGATGCCGAAGACGATGCGCACCGCCGCGCCATCGCGCAGCACGCGACGCTTGGCTTCGCTGCCCGAAAGCGCCCGCGGCACCGGCAGCCGCAGCTCGAGCGAGCGCCGGCCCGATCCGTTCAACGCCTGCGCAACTTCCTGGAAGACCGTGGTCGCGACATCGGTCTCGATCTGCGACAGAGCGCGCTCGATCGGCGAAACCGGCTGATCCGGATCGCCGCCGAACAGCGCGCACACCATCACGGCGATGGCCGGCGCATCAGCCACCAGCGTCATCGCATCCGAAGACGTCGGCGATGCTATGATGGCCATGGCAAAGGCATCGCCGGCATTCGTGCGGGCATCGGGAACACGGCTGATCTCGACCGCGCGCAGGTCGACGGTGACCGGTGCGCCGAGTTCGCCGGCCAGGCTCTTCTGCAGCAGCGGCAGGGCGCGCTCGCCCATCGAGCGCCCGGTGCCGATGACATGAGCGGCCTCACCGCTGTCACCGACCAGACGCTCAATGATCAGCGAGCGGGCTTGCGAGGGGCTGCCAGGACTTGTCATGACGGCGTGCGGTCCTGTCTGTCGTCATGCATGGCTCAAGCCGCTTTCTTCTCGGCGGAAGCTGTGTTCATCGTGCTTTGCTCGACGGCGTCGATCGTCGGCCGCTCATAGGACGAGATGGTCTTGCGACCGAACTCGATGGCCACCTGCGGCAGGGCGCCGTTCATGTAGGCAAGCAGCGTCTGCTTGACGATGATATAGAGGCGGTTCTTCTTCTCGCGCACCGTCTTGATCTTGGTGGCGACCGGCCCGACCACCGCATAGGACAGGAAGATGCCGAGGAAGGTTCCGACAAGGGCGGCGCCGATCAGGCCGCCGAGGATTTCGGGCGACTGGTCTAGCGCGCCCATCGCCTTGACCACGCCGAGCACGGCGGCGACGATGCCGAGCGCAGGCAGACCGTCACCCACTGCCACCAGCGCGTGGTAGGCCTTCATCTTGTCGGACTTGATGGTCTGGATTTCCTCGTCCATCAGCGCCTCGATCTCATGCGAGCGGGCATTGCCGATGATGATGATGCGGCAGTAGTCGCAGATGAAATTCGTCAGGTCGTGGTTCTTGAGCACGGTCGGGAACGCCTGGAAGATTGCCGACTCCTCCGGATTGTCGATATGCGCCTCGACCTCGCTGCGCGACTTCGAGCGCAGTTCGCGCATCAGGCTGTGCAGCACGCCCAGCGTCTCCAGATAGTCGCGCTCTTTCGGCACCGCCTGCTTGAACGCTTCGAGGATACCCCTGCCGGTGTCCTTGACCGTCTTCATCGGGTTGGCGACGAGAAAGGTTCCAAGTGCGGCGCCACAGATGACCACCGCTTCCCAAGGCTGCATCAGCACATGCAGATGGCCGCCCATCGCCATGAAGCCGCCGAGAACACAGCCGAGCGTCACCACAAGTCCGATCAGAATGCCCACGCCAGATCCTTCCGCATCACGTCAGGCCTAACCGATAGCCCCCGTGCCTTGTGTGAGGCTTGAATCATGCAAGGTGAGGCGATTCAGCCTCGCGCAAGCAAGTCCGCATAGTCTTGCTTTTGAAGCTGCGACCGGAGGCATGTCGTGTTGAGCACTTTTACCAGCTACCAGCTCATCGCCAGGGACATCCCCAAGGCGATCGACCGCATCGAGGCGGAGCCGATCACCAAGCGCGACACCGACTACTATCTCGCCAACATCGGCAGCGTGAAATCGATCGACGATTTCGTCAAGAACGACCGGCTGTTCAAATATGCCATGAAAGCCTTCGGTCTCGGCGACATGGCTTACGCCAAGGCCTTCATGGTCAAAGCCCTGAAGGAAGGGGTGTCGGATTCCGACAGCTTCGCCAACAAACTGAGCGACAAGCGTTATGCCGAGTTCGTGTCGGCCTTCAATTTCGCCGCACTTGGCGCTAATGCCACGAGCTACAATTCGGCACAGCAGGGCGTGACCAACAATTACGGCCTCCAGGTCTCGGTCGGCCCTTCGCAGAACGGCTTCACCTACTACAAGGGCGAAACCTCGTACTACCTGAGCAACATCTCCAACGTAAAATCGATCGACGACCTGATGGGCAACGATCGCCTGCTCACCTATGCCATGGCCGCGTTCGGCCTCGACGCCGACGCCGAGCCGGCTGCGACTGTGCGGGCCATGCTGGAAGGCGGCGTCACCGACCCGAACAGCCCCGCAAACACGTCAACAAACAAGGGCTATGCGGCTTTCGTCGCGGCTTTCGACTTTGCCCAATATGGCGACCAGGCAACGGCGCGCGACGCCGTCCAGCAGGCGGTCCCAAAAGCTGTGATCGGCGGGACCGGGCTGCTGCTCGTCAAGCCGACCGCGCAATACATCAAGGGCGAGGCCGACTACTACGCAGCAAACATCTCCAAGGTGAAGTCCATCGAAGACCTGCTGAAGGACAAGCGCCTGCTGACCTTCGCCATGGCTGCCTATGGGCTCGATGCATCGACCCAGACGACGAAGCAGATCCGCACCATGCTTACCGGCGGCGTTGCCGATCCGTTGAGTCCCGCCAATTTGTTGACCGACAAAAGCTACGCCAACTTCGTCACGGCCTTCAATTTCGCCCAGTATGGTGATCAGACGACCACGCGCGACGCCGTGCTGAAGACGACGCGCAAGCTCTACACGACCGAGTCCAGCCTTGGGTTGATCAAGCCGAACGCGGACGCTGTCCAGGCCGAGACCAGCTACTACCTCGCCAACATCATCAAGGTGAAATCGGTCGACGATCTGATGGCCGACAGCCGCCTCTACAACTATGCTCTGTCCGCAAGCGGGCTCGATCCGGCGACCACCAACAAGGATCTCGTCCGTGATGTCCTTGAGGGCGGTGTCCGCGATCCCGCCAGTGTCGCCAACAAGCTCTCCAACAAGGCCTATGCCAGGCTCGCCACCTCGTTGAATTTCGAGGCCTACGGCGAAGCGGCAACGACCCGCAGCCCGTCGCAGCAGCCGGTGGTCGACAAATACATGCGCCAGACCCTGGAAGAAGACGCCGGCAAGACCAATGAGGGCGTGCGGTTGGCGCTCTATTTCGAGCGCAAGGCCTCGACCATCACCAACTGGTACGACGTGCTGGCCGACACGGCCCTGGCCAGCGTGGTACGCACCGCCATCGGCCTGCCCGATTCCTTCGCTGCCGCAGATATCGACAAGCAGGCGCAGGCCTTCGAGGCAAAGCTCGACCTCACCGATTTCACCGACCCGGCCAAGCTCGAGAAATTCCTCACCCGCTTCACCAGCCTTTGGGAAATCAATCATCCGACCTCGACCGCCCAGACATCGATCGGTGTGCTGTTTGCGCAGCCGACCACCGTCGGCATCTCGACCGATCTGATGATGGCCATGCAGAAACTGAGATTCTGAGAACACCATGCAGGACAGCCTTTACGTCGCCCTTTCCTCGCAGATCGCGCTTGAGCGCCGTCTCGACACCATCGCCGATAATGTCGCCAACGCCTCGACCATCGGCTTTCGCGCCACCGGCGTGAAGTTCGAGGATGTCGTCTCCGGCAGCGGCCCCAAATCGGTGTCCTTCGCCTCCTCCGGCAAGACCTATTTGTCCGGCGCGCATGGCGCGATGACGCAGACCGGCAACCCGTTCGACTTCGCCGTCCAGGGCGATGCCTGGTTCGGCATCGACACCCCGGCCGGCACCGTGATGACGCGCGACGGACGCTTTTCGATGAACGAGAACGGCGAGTTGATGTCGCTCGAAGGCCATCCGGTGCTCGACGCCGGCGGTGCGCCGATCCAGCTCGACCCGCGCGACGGCCCACCCAAGGCGGGCGCCGACGGCTCGCTGCGCCAGGGCGACAAGCTCGTCGGCGCCATCGGCCTGTTCAATTTCGATCCCGGCCCGAATTTCGTCCGCTACGGCAATTCTGGCATCGTGCCCGCGCGTGCGCCGGAGCCGGTCACCGACCGTTCCGATCTCGGCGTCGCGCAGGGCTATGTCGAGGAATCCAACGTCAATCCGGTGCTGGAGATGACGCGCCTGATCATGGTCCAGCGCGCCTTCGAGAACACGGCGGCGCTGATGCGCCAGACCGATGCCTCGACCGACGACGCCATCAAGACGCTCGGCTCCAAGTCGTAGCAGCATGTCGAGCAGCAAATCATCGATACGCGCGCTTGAACGGCAACCGGAGACAGCACCGGAAAACCGGCTGGCTGCGCTGGAGCGGATCTGGCGCCGCTTCGATGACACCGAGACGTTGCTGCGGCGCGGCGGCCGTGTTTCGGAGGTTTCGCCAACGCATTACAAGGTGCGCGGCCTGTCTGAAGTCGCCAGGCTTGGCGACCTCGTCGAACAGCGCGGCAATGCCGGCACGCGCCGCGGCGAGATCGTCAGGATCGGCCGCGACGAAGTCGTCATCGCCCCTTTCGAACGCAGCGCCGACGCCGGCATCGGCGACGCCGTGTTTCGCCGCGGCCCGCTGACGGTAACGCCGCATGCTTCGTGGCGTGGGCGCGCCATCGACGCGCTGACCCGCGTCATCGACGGCGGCCCGCCGCTGATCAGGATCGGCGAGGCTGCGAGCGGCGACGGCACAACGCCCGGCGCCATGGCGCGGCAGCGCGTCGGCACCGCCTTCACGACCGGGGTCAAGGTCATCGACATCTTCACGCCGCTCTGCCTCGGCCAGCGCCTCGGCGTCTTTGCCGGTTCCGGCGTCGGCAAGTCGACGCTGCTCGCCATGCTGGCCGGCGCCGACGCCTTCGACACCGTGGTCGTGGCGCTGATCGGCGAGCGCGGCCGCGAGGTACGCGAATTCCTCGAAGACACGATCGGCGCAGAGAGCATGGCCAAGACGGTCGCCGTCGTCGCTACCAGCGACGAGAGCGCCATGATGCGCCGGCGCGCGCCGGATACCGCCATGCGCGTTGCCGAACATTTTCGCGACCAGGGCCATCGCGTGCTGCTGGTGCTGGATTCGATTACCCGCTTTGCCCATGCGCTGCGCGAGGTAGCGACCGGCACCGGCGAGCCGCCGGTCGCCCGCGGCTATCCCGCTTCGGTTTTCACCGACCTGCCCAAGCTGCTCGAACGCGCTGGCCCGGGCGCTGAAGGCCCCGGTATCAAAGGACAGGGATCAATCACTGCCATCATCTCGGTGCTGGTCGACGGCGACGACCACAACGACCCGGTCGCCGATTCGGTACGCGGCATTCTCGACGGCCATGTCGTGCTCGACCGCGCCATTGCCGAACAGGGCCGCTACCCCCCGGTCAATCCGCTGTCGTCGATCTCGCGCCTCGCCGACAAGGCATGGAGCCCCGAGCAACGCATGCTGGTGACCAGGCTGAAGTCGATGATCTCGCGCTTCGAGGACACGCGCGACATCCGCCTGCTCGGCGCCTATCAGGGCGGCGCCGATGCCGAGCTCGATATTGCCGTGCGCCAGGTGCCGCTGATCTACGAGGCGCTGACGCAGTCGCCCAGGGATCGCGCCTCGAGCGACGCATTCTCCGACCTCGCCCGTCATCTGAAAGGCAAGCAAAGTGTCGATGCAGGAGACTGAGCTTCAGTACACCGAGCGGCTTTTGCGCGAGATGATCGCAGAGGCCAGTGCCGCCGAGGAAGCCCGGGCCAACGAAGCGAGAGCTGTCAGGGCAAAGGCCGATCTCGACAAGGCCGCCAAGGCTGAGGCCATTCTGGCCAGGGCCGCCAGGCCATTCTTGCCCAGGGTAGCCAGCGTAGTCGAGTCCACTGTGCCTCGCTTGGCCGAGCCTGCCTTGCCCAGCGTCGTCAAGCCTGAATTGCCAAGGACCCCTCGCGCCGGCCCCAAAGAAGCGATCGAGACCAGTCGTGACTCGCTTCTCGACGGGCTGTTCCCGGTCACCGAATGGCCGCAGCCGCCAAGGCCGCAATATCCCAGGCTCGACAAGAAATCCGACCGCCGCAGCGATATCGTCTTTGCCGCGCTCGGCATCACGCTTGGCCTGATCTGCGCGCTGTTTCCCTGGTATATCTTCTTCAATCAGGACCAGTTCGGCGTGCAGGCGATCAAGTTCGGCGGCAGCGGCACCAATGCAGGGCGGGTCAGCGGCGGCTCGCAGATGGAGAACAGCGGTCAGCCGCTGACGGCAAACGATGTTCCCGATGTCGACCTGTTCGCCACCGGCACGCTGCAGGACCCCGAGGACAAGACCCAGCCTCCCGGCGTCGACGAGCAGCCCTTCCCGGCGGACGCCAAATTTCGCATGGTTCATGTCGCCAATGGCCGCGCCATGATCGAGGACGATGCCGGCCTGTGGATCGTCCAGCGCGGCTCGAAGCTGCCCGATACCAGCGTCGTCTCGTCGATCGAGCAACGGGGCGGCAAGTGGGTCATGGTCACCAGCACCGACCAGGTGATCGAACTCTCCAAATAGCGGCACACCGGATTTACCCCCGAGCCGCGCAAGGTCCGCGCAAGACTGGCAGCCTAGTCTTGTACGTACCAGCCCGGAGATCCCCATGGAGCCCGTCAATCTTTTCGATCTCGCCGCCAAGCAGTCGCAATGGCTGTCGGTGCGCCAGTCGGCCATTGCCGGCAACATCGCCAACGTCAACACGCCGGGCTACACCGCCGGCGATGTCGAGCCGTTTGAGAAGGTGCTCGACCGCACGGCAGTGTCGCTGACCGCCACCCAGGCAGGCCACCTCGGCACTGCCGCCACTAATGCCGGCTTCACGGTCAAGCCAGAAGAGACGACCGGCGCCATCATGCCCTCGAAGAACACGGTCGTGGTCGAGAACGAACTGATGAAGGCCGGCGAGGTCCGCCGCTCGTTTGAACTCAACACCGCGATCGTCAAGGCCTTCCATTCGATGATGATGATGGCGGTGAAGAGCTGACCATGGACTCCTTGACCTCAGCCCTCAAGATCGCCGCGTCCGGCCTCAGCGCCCAGTCGGACCGCTTGCGCGTCGTCTCGGAAAATCTCGCCAACGCGCAGTCGACCGGCAACACCCCGGGCGCTGACCCCTATCGCCGCAAGACCATCAGTTTCGTCTCGGAACTCGACCGTGCCTCCGGTGGCACGACAGTTGAGGTCAACTCCATCGACCGCGACCCCAGCGACTTTCCCGTCGAATTCCAGCCCGGCAACGAGGCCGCCGACGACAAGGGCTACGTCAAGATGCCCAATGTCAACGTGCTGGTCGAGATGGCCGACATGAGCGAGGCCAACCGCTCCTACGAAGCCAACCTTCAGGTCATCAAGCAGGCGCGTGATCTGATCTCCATGACCATCGACCTGATGAGGAACCAGTAATGATCAGCGGCATTGGCGGTATCGGATCGCTTCCCCTCAAGCCGGAGATCGGTGGCGCCGATACCACGACCGACCTGTTCCAGGGCACCAGGGCGCCGATGGCCGGCAGCGAAATCGGCGCCACCTTCGCCGAAGCGCTGAGCCAGGCTGCTTCAAAGACCGTCAACACCTTGCAGAACGCCGAGCAGGTCTCGATCCAGGCGCTCAAGGGCGACGCCGATACCCGTCAGGTCGTCGACGCCGTCATGAGCGCCCAGCAGGCCCTGCAGACCACGATCGCCATCCGCGACAAGGTCGTCTCCGCCTATCTCGAAATCAGCCGTATGGGCATCTGAGGAGACTTGCCGTGAAAGCACTCGCCATCGCAGCGACCGGCATGAATGCCCAGCAGACCAATCTGGAAGTGATCGCCAACAACATCGCCAACATCAACACCACCGGCTACAAGCGCGCGCGCGCCGAATTCTCCGACCTGCTCTACCAGGTCGACCGCACGCAGGGCGTGCCCAACCGCTCCAATTCATCGCTGGTGCCGGAAGGCGTGTCGATTGGCCTTGGCGTCAAGACGACGGCGGTGCGCAACGTCCATACCCAGGGCGAACTGACCTCGACCGGCAACAGTTTCGACATGGCGCTGACCGGCCGAGGCTGGTTCCAGATCGAGGGCGCCGACGGCGGCACACTCTACAGCCGCGCCGGCGCCTTCAACACCAACGCCACCGGCCAGCTGGTGACCGTCGACGGCGCCAATGTCATCCCGGCCATCACCGTGCCGACCGATGCCATCGAAGTCGTGGTCAACAAGACCGGCCAGGTCTTTGCCCGCATCGACGGCCAGACCGACCTCCAGCTGCTCGGCCAGCTGCAACTCGCCAACTTCGCCAATGAAGCCGGCCTGGCGCCGCTCGGCGATAATCTGTTCCAGGAAACGCCGGCCTCGGGCCCGGCCAATGTCGGCGTGCCCGGCGATCCCGGCTTCGCCTCGGTCGAGCAGGGTTATCTCGAGGCCTCCAACGTCGATCCTGTCAAGGAAATCACCGAGCTGATCTCGGCGCAGCGCGCCTATGAGATGAACTCCAAGGTCATCCAGGCCGCCGACGACATGGCCTCCGTCGTGTCCAAGAACATCAGGTAAGGTTTGATGCTCTCTCCGGCCTCCCGCTCCGCGCTTTGCCGCACCGCGCTGATGCTCGCGCTGGTAGCCGGCGGTGTGCCGGCGTTTGCCCAGGAGAGCGCAGACCAGCAGACCAGCACCCACGTCGCGAGCAGTCAGGCAACCGGCGAGATCGTTCTGATCCCCAACCGGGTCATTTATCCCGGCGAGATGATCGACACCGGCGTGCTGAAACCGGTGACGCTGCTCCCCGGAAAGCACAGGCCGGATGCGGTCGCCACGCAGGCCATGGAACTCCAGGGCAAGGTCGCCAAGCGCACGCTGCTGCCCGGCCGCTACATCCCGGCCGCCGCCATCCGCGACGCCTGGCTGGTCGAACAGGGCGCCGCCGTGCAGGTCTATTTCATCGCCGGCGACCTCACCATTTCGGCTACGGCGGTGTCGCTGCAGCCGGGTGCCGCCGGCGATTTGATCAAGGTCCGCAACACAGACAGCGGCAAGATCTTTTCCGGCACGGTGATGGCGGACGGCACCGTCCGGGTCAGCGCGTCATGAGACGCGGAGCTGCCCTTCTGCTCGCGACCGTTGTCGGCCTGCAGCCGGCGCTGGCCGACGGTCTTACGCCGAAGCAAAAGCGCGATCTTGCCGGCCAGAATGGCGGCGCCTTTGTCGATCCCGAATATGATCCGGCCACCACCAACCGCATGTTCAGGGTCTCCAACGGCCCAAGCTCTCTGCCACCCGGCCAGGTCGCATCGCGCATCAAGGACATTGCGCAGCTGCAGGCTTCGCGCGACAACCAGCTCGTCGGCTACGGCCTCGTCATCGGCCTCGCCGGATCGGGCGACAGCCTGCGCAATTCGCCCTTCACCGAACAGTCGATCCGCGCCATGCTCGAAAATCTCGGCATCGCCACCGAAGGCGGCAGCGCGCGGGCCAAGAACGTCGCCGCCGTCATCGTCACCGCCAACATGCCGCCTTACGTGCAGTCGGGCGCCCGCATCGACATCGACGTCTCCTCGATGGGCGACGCCACATCGCTTGCCGGCGGCACGCTGATAATGACGCCACTGAAGGCGGCCGATGGCGAAATCTATGCTGTCGGGCAAGGCTCGGTCATCGTTTCCGGCTTCACTGCCCAGGGCGATGCCGAAAAGCTGACGCAGGGCGTGCCGACGGCCGGCCGCGTGCCCAACGGCGCCATCGTCGAGCGCACGGTGCGCGCCGAATTCGAGGACCAGGCGCTGCTCACCTTGCAATTGCGCAACCCCGATTTCTCCACTGCCGTTCGCATCGCCGACGCCATCAACGGCTACACCTCGCAACGCTTCGGCATGCGCGTGGCGGCGGAGCGCGATGCACGTACCGTGCAGATCAGGCGGCCGAAGAATGTTTCGGCGGCGCGCTTCTACGCCGAGATCGAGAATTTGGTGGTCGAGACCGACACGCCGGCACGCGTCGTCATCGACGAACGCACCGGCACCATCGTCATCGGCAACGAGGTCAAGATCTCGCGGGTGGCGATCAGCCACGGCACGCTCACCGTGCGCATCACCGAACAGCCGAAGATCGTCCAGCCGGAACCGTTCTCCAAGGGCGTGACAGCGGAGGAACCCTTCACCACCATCGATGCCACGCGGCCTGACGCCCGCGTCAATGTGCTCGACGGACCGAACCTCGAAACGCTGGTGTCGGGCCTCAACCGTCTCGGCGTCAAGCCGGACGGCATCATTGCCATTTTGCAAGCCATCAAGTCGGCCGGCGCTTTGCAGGCCGATCTGGTTCTCCAATAGGCCATGCCGATGATCGATTTCTTTTCCCAAAAGCAGCACCGACGCAGCGCAGCCTTGGCAGCTTGCGTCATCGCCGCCACCGTCCTTGCCGGCGGCACTGTCCGCGCGGAAGAAGCGGTGCGGCAGGTTCTGCCTGGCGGGCAACAGCCGGCGGCAGTGCAGCAGCTGGTCCGCGAGAAGGTGCCCGATGAAAGCGAGATCCAGCGCTTCTGCTCCAACATCGCCGACGCCGCCCGCGACCGCCGTTACGCGCTGCAGGCCGACGAGTTGAAGCAGTTGCAGGCTGGCATCGACCAGCGCATGAAGGCGCTGGACGACAAGCGCGCCGAATACGAGCAATGGCTGAAGCGGCGTGAAGTTTTCCTGGCCCGCGCCGAGGATGGCGTCGTCAAGATCTATGCCGGCATGAAACCGGATGCCGCGGCCGAGCGCCTGGCCATGGTCAACACCGATCTCGCCGCCGCCATCCTGATGAAACTCGATTCGCGCAAGGCCGGCGTCATTCTCAACGAAATGGACCAGAAGGCGGCAGCCACGCTCACCGGCATCATGGCCAGCGCGGCGCGAAGGGTAGACCCGTCATGAAGTCGCATATACTCGCCCTGGTCGCCACCGCTTCACTTGCCGGCTGCGCCTCCGACCCCAGGGAGATCGGCAGGGAGCCGGCGCTGTCGCCGGTTGGCACCGGCATTACCGGCAGCGTCAATGCGCCCTACTCCTATCCCGAAACGCCACCCGCGCCAGTGAAGAAATTCTCGCTGTGGGATGATCGCCAGAGCCGGTTGTTCACCGACCCACGCGCGCTGCGCGACGGCGACATCCTCACCGTCAGGATCAAGCTCAACGACAAGGCCAACTTCAAGAACCAGAACGACCGCAGCCGCACCGCCGGGCGCAAGCTCGGCTATGACGTCAACCTCGGATGGGAAGGTGCCACCACCAGCGGCAAGGGCGACGCGGGGCTGAGCTCCACCACCGAAACCAATGCGGACGGCGAAATCAAGCGCTCGGAGAACCTCGAGCTCAACGTCGCCGCCGTCGTCACCGAAGTCCTGCCCAACGGCAATCTGATGATCCGGGGCTCACAGGAGGTGCGCGTCAATTACGAGCTCAGGGTGCTGACCATCGCCGGCATGGTGCGTCCATCCGATATCGGCGCTGAAAACACCATCTCTTATGAACGCATCGCCGAGGCGCGCATCTCCTATGGCGGCCGCGGCCGCGTCAGCGAAATCCAGCAGCCCGCTTACGGTCAGCAGATCCTCGACCAAGTCCTCCCCTTTTAGGACTGGAGAACGGCGCCGTGGCAAATGTCGAACAGGTTCAGCAAAAAAAGGGCCCGTCGCTTGTCATCCAGCTTGCGATGCTGCTGGCGATGACGGGCGCCGCGATCGGCATGGGCTGGATGTCCGGCGGCTATCTGAAGGGCGTCGGGGGACCGGTGCCGGTGCCCGCCGCGCCCGAGAACCAGTCCAACGCCGAGCAACCGAGCAAGGCGGCCGAACATGCGCCCGGCACCGGGCCGACGCTTGTCCAGCTGGCGCCGATCACCACCAATCTGGCTTCGCCTGCCGACACCTGGATAAGGCTGGAAGCGTCGGTGGTCTACGATGCGCCGCAGCCGCCGGAACTTACCGAAAGCATTCACCAGGACCTGCTTGCCATGGTCCGCACCCTGAAGATGCATCAGATCGAAGGCGCCAGCGGCTACCAGCATTTGAAAGCCGACCTCGAGGAGCGCGCCGCAATCCGCAGCGGTGGCCATGCCAAACAGGTTCTGATCAGGACATTGCTGCTCGAATGAGAAAACTCGTCCTCGCCGCCGCGATCGTCGTCGCCGCCACCTCTGTCGCCGCCGCCCAGCAGCTCGATCTCGGCGGCATCGGCAAGGCCGACGGCGCCACCGTCGGCTATATCATCCAGATGTTCGGTCTGATCACCGTGCTGTCGGTGGCGCCGGGCCTGTTGATCATGGTGACGAGCTTCACCCGCTTCGTCATCGCCTTCTCGATCCTGCGCGCCGGCATCGGCCTGCAGTCGACGCCGGCCAATCTGATCCTGATCTCGCTGTCGCTGTTCATGACCTTCTACGTCATGGCGCCGACCTTCGACCAGGCCTGGAACACCGGCGTCAAGCCGCTGATGGACAACCAGATCAGCCAGACCGAGGCGTTCGAAAAGATTTCGGACCCGTTCCGCACCTTCATGCTGCACAATGTCCGCGACAAGGACTTCGACCTGTTCGCCGATCTCGCCCGCGAACGCGGCCAGGTCGTTGCCAGGGACACCGTCGACCTGCGCATCCTGGTGCCGGCCTTCATGATCTCCGAAATCCGCCGCGGCTTCGAGATCGGCTTCCTGATCGTGCTGCCGTTCCTCGTCATCGACCTGATCGTCGCCACCATCACCATGGCCATGGGCATGATGATGCTGCCGCCGACCGTCGTTTCGCTGCCCTTCAAGATCCTGTTCTTCGTCCTCATCGACGGCTGGAACCTGCTTGTCGGCAGCCTGGTGCGCTCCTTCACCTGACCGTCCGCGCGCCGTTGGCGCCTTGCTAAAGTTTTATGCAATATATTTCCGGTTAACCGTCCCGTTTAGCCCTTTGGTAGGGACTTGCCCGCATATTGCTCGCAGATGGCGGGTGATCGGGTCTCACGATCATTGGCATGATGCCGCTCCGTCATACCGGAAAAGCCGGTATGTCAAAAACACCCTGTAAAAATCAAGGTACGAGTAGCCATGTCCAGTATCATGACGAACGCCTCGGCGCTGACCGCGCTGCAGAGCCTGAACAACACCAACAAATCCCTCGAGCAGACGCAGGCCCGCATCTCGACCGGCTACCGCGTTGCCACCGCTTCCGACAACGCCGCTTACTGGTCGATCGCGACCTCGATGAAGTCCGACAACAAGGCCAACTCGGCCGTGCAGGACGCCCTCGGCCTCGGCGCCGGCAAGGTTGACACCGCCTACACCGCCATCAACGACGTCAAGGACCAGGTCGACCTGATCAAGACCAAGCTGGTCACTGCCCGTAGCGCCTCGAAGGAAGACCAGCAGAAGATCGCGACCGAAATCAACGCCATCCAGGCGCAGATCAAGTCCTCGGTCGCCAACGCCAACTTCGCCGGCTCGAACCTGCTGCAGAACGACGCTGCCGCTGCGTCCGACCTGAAGATCGTTGCGGCTTACAACCGTACCGGCGCGACCGTCACCATCGACACCATCGACGTCAAGGCAGCCGATACGCAGGTTCTCGATGTCGCCGGCACGGGCGGCATCGTCGGCGGCCTGCTCGCCGCTGCCTTCTTCGACCCGAGCACCACGGCGGTTACCCCCGCCGCCATCGACACCGCGCTCGGCACTGTTGAAACCGCGCTTGCCAAGCTGTCCACCGGCGCTGCCTCGCTCGGCGCCGCCAAGTCGCGCATTGACACCCAGAAGAGCTTCCTGTCGAACCTGTCGGACTCGATCGACAAGGGCGTCGGCGCGCTGGTCGACGCCGACATGAACAAGGAATCGACGCGGCTGCAGGCCCTGCAGGTCCAGCAGCAGCTCGGCATCCAGGCGCTGTCGATCGCCAACGGCAACTCGCAGTCGATCCTGTCGCTCTTCCGCGGCTGATCTCTCGACATTACGACTGACACCATCCGTCGGGCCGCGCCAACAGCGCGGCCCGATTTCTTTTGCGGCTGTTGATTGTCTTGCTGAATGGCTGCCGATTTTTGCTCTTGGCCAGCGCCCTGAATGGCTTGGTTTAACAGGCCGTTAACCATATCCCGGTAGTCATGGTTAACCATTCCATGGCGGGCAGACCATACGGTCGATGGGCTTATGCCTACCCCCTTGATGAAGTTGATCCGGCGTGTTCGGGACACGCCAGTGTTTGAAAAGGGGTAAATATCTTGGCTAGCATCATGACGAACGCTTCGGCTCTGACCGCGCTGCAGAGCCTGAACAACACCAACAAGCAGCTTGAAACCACCCAGTCACGCATTTCGACCGGCTACCGCGTCGCCACCGCCAGCGACAACGCCGCCTACTGGTCGATCGCCACCACGATGAAGTCCGACAACAAGGCGCTTTCGGCCGTTCAGGACGCGCTTGGCCTCGGCGCCGGCAAGGTCGATACCGCCTACACCGCCATCACCGACATCAAGGACCAGGTCGACCTGATCAAGGCCAAGCTGGTCACTGCACGCAGCGCCAGCAAGGACGACCAGCAGAAGATCGCGACCGAAATCAAGGCCATCCAGGACCAGATCAAGTCGTCGGTCACCAACGCCTCCTATGCCGGCTCGAACCTGCTGCAGAACGACGCTGCTGCGACCTCCGACCTGAAGATCGTCGCGTCCTATAACCGCACCGGCACGACCGTCGCCATCGACACCATCGACGTCAAGGCGGCCGACACGCAGGTTCTCGATCTTCCTGGCACTGGCGGCATCGTCGGCGCTCTGCTGGCGACGACCTTCTTCGATCCCAGCACCACCCAGGTCCTCCCGGCGGCCATCGACACCGCACTCGGCGCCGTTGAAACGGCGCTTGCCAAGCTGTCCACGGGTGCCGCCTATCTCGGCGCCGCCAAGTCGCGCATCGACACCCAGAAGAGCTTCCTGTCGAACCTCTCGGACTCCATCGACAAGGGCGTCGGCGCGCTGGTCGACGCCGACATGAACAAGGAATCCACGCGGCTGCAGGCCCTCCAGGTCCAGCAGCAGCTCGGCATCCAGTCGCTGTCGATCGCCAACGGCAACTCGCAGTCGATCCTGGCGCTGTTCAAGCAGTAAGCCTGACCCGGCTTTCTCTTCCTTGAATAGGCCGCGCCAACAGCGCGGCCCTTTCCTGTATGGGTGTGTTTTGACGCATGTCGTTGACCCGGAACCGCTGCACACTTCCGGGCGACATGCTCTATCATCTTCGCACAAGCTTCGCGGTCTAGTGTTCCCACGGAATATCATGCTGGGAGCGCTTGAATCGTGCCGCAACAGATCCAGAGCATCATCTCGAATCTCAGGGCATTTGGCGTCAGGCGCCTTGCCATGCTGGCCGGCATTGCCGCATTGGTGATGGCCGTCATCGGCATCGGCTCGGTCTATCTCAACCGCCCGGCCTATGAGACGCTCTATGTCGGGCTCGATCGCTCCGACGTGAACCAGATCGGCCTGGTGCTCGGCGAAGCCGGCATCGGCTTCGACGTCGGCTCCGACGGCACCTCCGTGCTGGTGCCGGCCGGCACCACCGCGCAGGCGCGCATGCTGCTCGCCGAAAAGGGCCTGCCGACCAGCGCCAATGCCGGCTACGAACTGTTCGACAATGTCGGTTCTCTTGGCCTGACCTCCTTCATGCAGCAGATCACCCGCGTGCGCGCGCTGGAAGGCGAGATCGCCCGCACCATCCAGTCGATATCCGGCATCAAGGCCGCCCGCGTTCACATCGTCATGTCCGAGCGCGCCAATTTCCGCCGCGACGAACAGCAACCCTCCGCCTCGGTGGTCATCCGCTATTCCGGCATCGACGCCGAAAAGAGCGCCATGTCGATCCGCCATCTCGTCGCCGCCGCCGTGCCGGGCCTGTCGGCCGACAAGGTTACCGTGCTCGATTCCAACGGCAACCTTCTCGCCGCCGGCGACGATCCCTCCAACACAAGTGCTGCCCGCACGCTCGGCGTCGAGCAGACCGTCGAGGCGCAGATCGGCGACAACATCCGCCGCGCGCTGACGCCTTATCTCGGCCCCGACAATTTCCGCGCCAGCGTCAAGGCCGATGTCAACACCGACACCCGCCAGACCGAAGAGACGATCTTCGATCCGGAGTCACGCGTGGAGCGTTCCGTGCAGTCGGTGCGCGCCAACGAAAACAGCAATCAGAGGCAGGCCTCGACCCCGGCCACCGTCGAGCAGAACCTGCCCGAGACCCAGGCGACCAGCACCGATGGTCCGCAGACGTCATCGGAGAATGATCGCAAGGAGGAGATCACCAATTACGAGATCAACTCCAAGAAGATCGCCACAGTCTCGAACGGCTATTCCGTCACCAAGATGTCGATCGCCGTCGTCGTCAATCAGCAGCGGCTGATGACCATCCTCGGCAAGGACGCAACGCCCGAGCAGATCGCCAAGCGCGTTGCCGACATCCAGAAGATGGTGGCTTCGGCCACTGGCTTCGACGACAAGCGCGGCGACATCATCGATGTCTCGGCCGTCGAGTTCATCGACGGGCTCGACGGCGAGGCGGTCGAACAGCCGGGCATAATGGCGTCGATCGGAACCCATGCCGGTACGATGATCAACGCCGGCGCTTTCATCGTCGTGGTGTTCCTGGTCGCCTTCTTCGGCCTGAGGCCGATGGCCACCGCGCTGAGCGCGCGGCCGACGCCGGCACTTGCCGGTCCGAGCTTCGACGACGTCCAGCGTTCACTGCCGACACCCGAAGCCGCCAGCGCCGAACAGGCGCCGGCTGCCTTGCCCGGCAGCCGCCCAGGCCCGACTCCACTCGACGATCTTCGTCAGAAGATCAGGCCGGCGCCGCAGGAGCGGCTTGCCCGCATGGTCGACATCAATGAGGAGCGCACCGCGCAGATCCTGCGCAAATGGGCGGCCCAGGAAGCAGCGGTATAGACCATGGCCTCGGCAGCGCTTTTCGACCTTTTGCCGGATTTCGGCGCACGCAGCCAGCGTGCCGGCCAGCCCTCGCTCGCCGCCATGGCCGAGCCAAGGCCGGAGACGTCGGCGCCGCAGGCCGACATCGGCGCGCTGATCGCCGAAGCGGTCATCGATGCCGAAGCCGCCCTTGAAGCCCGCCTTGCCATCGCCCACCAGGCAGCGCTCGAGGCGCAGAGACAGGCCAACGCCGATGAAGCAAAGGCCTTTCTAGAAAGTTTCGGCGGCGATCTCGGCGCGGTCGTCACTGCCCGCATCGAGATCATGGAGGCCAAGGTCAGCGACCTCGTCGGCGCCACCATTGCGCGCATCATTGGCGGCCTTGTCAGCGACGATCTGCAGAAGCGTTCGCTGGAAACCCTTGCCGGCACGATCCGCGAAGCCGTCGGCGACAGCGAGGCGGTGCGCATCGCCGTGCGCGGACCGCTGTCATTGTTCGAGACGCTGAAGGCTTCGCTCGGCCCACGCGCGGCCAATCTCGATTTCGTCGAGGCGCCCGGCTTCGACCTTACCGTCGCCATTGACGAGGCGGTGTTCGAAACCCGCATTGCCGAATGGTCGGCCGCCTTGTCGGAGGCCCTGTCATGAGCGAGGGCCCTCTTACGAACGAGTGGACGTCATGAGCGTTGTCGAGGCCGCAGACGCCAGGCATGAGATCATCATCGTGCGGCGCAACCACGACGACCACGACGACGCCCACCATGGCGGCGTCTGGAAGATCGCCTTTGCCGATTTCATGACTGCCATGATGTGCTTCTTCCTCGTCATGTGGCTGATCAACGCCGCCAACGAGCAGACCAAGGCAGCCGTCGCCAGCTACTTCAATCCGGTCAAGCTGGTCGATCGCAACGCCAGCCGCAAGGGCCTCGAAGACCTCGGCGATGGCCCGAGCAAGGTCGGGCTGACGGCGGACGACCCGCGGGACAAGACCAGCAAGGCCGGACAGGACGGCGTCGGCGGCGCCGGTACTTCCGACAAGGAGCAATCGAAGGAATCGGCGCCAAAGACGGATCTTTCCGACGAGCATCTGTTTGCCGATCCCTATGCGGTGCTGTCGGAAATCGCCACCGACACCGGCGTCATGCAAAATGTCAGCGAGAAGGGCGATGGCGGCGCGCAGGCGTCCGGCCCGGCTACCGGCGCATCCGGCGGCCAATCCTACCGCGACCCGTTCGCGCCGGATTTCTGGTCGCAGCAGGTGGCTGCACCAGGCGCCGAAGCCACCGCCGAACGCACCAAGATCGAAGGCGATCCCCTGAAGCCGGGTGACAAGGCGGCACAGACGCAAGTGGCGGAGGTGAAGGCCGTGCCGGCCGCGCCGCCAGTGGCCGCGGCGCCGCTCGAGCCGCTGGCGAAATCCGTTTCCGATAAGCCGCTGACCAAGGCTGAAGCCAAAGCAGAGGCCAAGGCTGAAGCAGCGAAGGCCGAAATTGCAAAGGCCGAAGCCGCCGAAGCACAACCCGCACCCAAACCCGAAGCCGCGGAAAAAGCGCCGACGGCCGCCACTGTTAGAGCCGCGGCGCAGGTCAAGCAGGAACTGGCCGAGGCCTTCAAGCCAGGCGACAAATTGCATAATGGCGTCTCCGTCGAAGCCACCGACAAGGGTGTCGTCATTTCGATCACGGACCAGTTCGATTTCGGCATGTTCGAGATCGGATCGGCGGTGCCTAGGCGTGAACTGGTGCTGGCGATGGAAAAGATCGGCCGCATCGTCAACGAGCAGAAAGGCACGATCAGCATCAACGGCCACACCGACGCGCGGCCGTTCCGCAGCGACACTTACGACAATTGGCGGCTGTCCACGGCGCGCGCCCATTCCGCCTATTACATGCTGGTGCGCGGCGGCGTCGACGAGCGCCGCATCACCGAGGTCGCCGGCTTCGCCGATCGCGAGCCGAAAATTGCAGCCGACCCGATGGCGGCCGCGAACCGCCGCATCGAAATCCTGATGGCGACCGACGGATGAGGCGCGCCGCCATCATCGGCCGCGCCGTCGGGCTGCTGCTGCTGAGCGCTGTCCATCCGCCATCGGCCTTCGCCGAGGACGGCTTGCAGCCCTATCAGCTGGTGCGCTCGCTGCAGCTTGTGCAGGACCGCATCGCCGCCGGCGATCACGCCGCGCTGCCGATGCAGGCCAAGCTGCTCGAAATGGCCGACACAAGGCTGCGCGCGGCGGACGCAGATGATTTCAGCGACCCGAAGAATTTTCGCGCCTTGCTGGTCTATGGCATGAGTGGCGGCAACCCCGTCACCGTCGAGGCGGCGGTGTCGCGCGCCAAGACCGACCCGCAAAGCCTGACCATCGCCAAGGGCATTGTCGATTATCTGAACGGCCGGCAGGCGGCTGCGATCGAGGCGCTGAAGCCGATCGATCCGATGACCCTGCCCCCCGATGTCGGTGCCTTTCTGGCGCTGGTCAAGGGCTCGCTTCTCGCCACCGAGCAACCGGTCAGCGCGCTTGCGCTGCTCGACGATGCTCGCCTGCTCAGCCCCGGCACGCTGGTCGAGGAAGCAGCACTGCGCCGCTCGGTCGGCATCGCCGCCGCGCAAGGCGACGGTGCGCGTTTCGCGCTTGCCTCAACCCAATACGTCGAAGACTACCTCTATTCGCCCTATGCCAGCCAGTTCGCCGACGCCTTCGTCTCCGGCGTCATCACGCTGCACATGGCGATCAGCCAGGACAAGCTCGCCGACATCACCGCAATGATGGATCCAGAACGCGAGAAGGTGATCTATCTGCGCATCGCCCGCCGCGCCGCGATCGACGGCTTTGCCGATCTCTCCGCCTTTGCCTCGGCCAGGGCTGAACGGGGCCGCGACGGCATCCACAATCAGGACGATCCGCGCGCCCAGCTCTATTCCAGCCTGTCCACGGTAACGTCCGGCACCATCGGCGAGGTCCGCGCCAAGCTGGACAAGATCGATCGCAACCAGCTTTCGCAAAGCGACCGCGACCTGCTCGATGCCGCGCAGGCCGTGGCGGGTGAAGTCATCGCCCCGCCGGCGCCGCTGCCTGCCGAAAAGCCCGCACCTGCCGCGGCCAGGCAGGAGCCGGTCAAGACCGCGGCCGTGGAAAGACCCGACGAGCCAGAGCTGCCGCCGGTCGAAGGCGCGATGCCGGAACAGCCAGCCGCCACAACGTCGAGTGAACAGCCCGCAACCGACCAACCGAAGGCGGCAAGTGAGCCGGCCGCGCAGGCACCGAGCACGCCCGAGCCAAAGGCGGCGGAAACGCCTGCAGTCGCCTCGGCCAGCGATGCGGCTCCGGTCGTGCCGGCATCGGTGCCGGCCCCCGCCGCAGTAGAGCCTACCGATCCCACCGACGCCGCCATGGCGAGGACGCGTCACCAGCTCGATTTGATCGACCAGATGCTTGGAGCAGCCCCGAAATGACCACCAATGTTGGCCAGGCCCTGCCGGCTCCCGCGCACGCCGGATCGAAGCAGTCGGCCTCAAACGCCAAGGGCGGCGACAAAAGCTTCGGCGACATGGTGCGCGGCGACGACGATGCGCCGACACCGATAGGCCAGGGAGCAATTGAGGCCGCGTCGCACGAGCTGCATTGGGCCAAACGCAGCCCTGCCGGTCCCGGCAAAAGCGAAATCCCACACACCCAGTCTGGCAAAACGGGGACGAAATCCGCTGCCGGCAAGGCCGCAAAAGAACATGCCGATAGTGGCCCGGACAAACCATCCAAGGACGCTGAGGTGGCCGGACGAGACGCGGATGCAGGATCGCTGCAGGATCATTTGCCACTGGTGCTGGCGCTGCACGATATCAGGCATTTCTCAACGGTCCGGACAAGCGGGAACGGCATCGCGACGAATGGACAGACTGGGCAACCGGCGCCCGCTGGCGAGGCCACTTCTGCACAGACGTCGCCTCTGAAGAGACACCGCGCAGCGTCCGGCATTGACAACAGACTCGACACGACGACGCGATCGGAACGGGCCAAGCCCGGTACCAGCGTTTCCGCACAGGATCAGGGGCAAAAGCTGCCCGCGATCGGGCTCCAGTCCGGCAAACTGCCGCACCAGGATGGTCCGACGCCTCCTCTACCGGCGGGCCAGACGGCAAGCGACGTTTCGGCACCCGAGGCAAAACGGTCCGCGCCGTCGGCGAAGTCCGTCGATGGAGCCCATTCCGCGGCATCGTCCACACAGGGAAAACAGCCGCCATTCGCTGCGCGCGTCGACATTGTCGCCGAACAGAGCTTCCCCGCGCCGGCGCATAGTCCGATAAACCAAACGACTTCGGCGCTTATCGACGCGCTGGCTTCGGATAACGGCCTGCGGCAAGCGGTTTCGACGCCGTCGACGACCGCCCAGACGGCCGGTTCTGTTGCCGTTCCGACACATATATTGAAGATCGAGCTTCACCCGGCAGAGCTCGGCATGGTCACCGCCAGTCTCAGGCTTTCCGGAGAACAACTTTCGATAGAATTGAAGCCCGAAACCCATGAGGCTTACCGCCGTCTCGCCACCGACAGCGACGCCATCGTGAAGTCGTTGCGCGGGCTCGGCTTCGATGTCGACAAGGTGACCATCCTGCAACCCTCGATAGCGATCCACGCAGCGGCCCGCAGCGATGCAGCGAACTCGCATCCAATGCCGCAAGGCCGCGACCAGTCCGCTTTTCAGCCCGGAAACTCGAGCGGCAACAATACGGGTTCGGGCGGCCACCAGTCGGGAAGAAACCGCAATGACGATGCCCAGGAATTCGGCCGCGCTGGCGCGCCTGCTCGCGAGCGTGCTGGCGACGATATGTTTATCTAGCCTCGCCACCAAGCCGGCCACCGCCGCCACCAACCCTTGCGAGCCCGAGATTTTGCGTGCCGCCGATCGCTATGGCGTGCCGGCCGGCATCCTCTATGCGGTCGGACTGACCGAGACCGGCAAGAAGGGAAGCCTGCAGCCTAATGCGTTGAATATAGAGGGGAAAGCGGTATTTCCAAGGAACCGCACCGAGGCCCTGGCCGCCTTCGAAGCAGCCCGGCGCGAGGGCAAGACACTCATCGATCTCGGCTGCATGCAGATCAACCATCATTATCACGCCGCGCATTTCCGCAGCGTCGACGACATGCTGGACCCGCGCCAGAATGTCGACTATGCCGCGCGCTTCCTGGCCAGCCTGCATGCGCGTCATGTCAGCTGGTCGATGGCCGTCGCCCGCTACCACGCCGGCCCCGACAATGACCCCGCGCAGAAATTCTATGTCTGCCGCGTCATCGCCAATATGGTCGCCACCGGCTTCGGCAAATGGACCCCGAACGCCCGCAACTTCTGCAACCATTAGGTGAATCATCTCTTGCGAACGGCTGCAAATCCACGCCCGGCGGGTGACGTGCCACGTCACCCGTTCGGCAACCAACGATACAACCTCCTGATTGCGGTTATTTCGAAACTCGAAATAACTCCCAAGAAAATAGCTACAAGAAATGATGGTTGTTCAGGATTCCCGGCACCGGTTACGGCTCTTCCCACGGGGCAGATGATCTGATTCGGAGGCGGGGCCGATGATTGTAATCGTTGACGAGCGTGAGCTCGTAACTGAAGGCTATAATTCACTTTTCGATCGTGAGGGCGTCGCCTGTGCAGGCTTCGCGTCCGGTGAATTCGGCGAGTGGGTGACATCGGCCGCCGACACGGATTTGCGATCGGTCCGAGCCTTCCTCATCGGCGACTGCCGCGAAGGCGCCATCTCGCCACGCCAGATCCGCGACCGCACCGGCGCTCCGGTTATCGCGCTCAGCGAACAGCACTCGCTTGAAAATACGCTGCGGCTGTTCGAGAGCGGTGTCGACGACGTCATCCGCAAGCCGGTCCATATCCGGGAGATCCTGGCCCGCATCACCGCCATCCGCCGCCGCGCCCATGAGGACGTCAGCTATACCGAGATCGGCGCCATGCGCATCTTCATGGACGGCCGCGATCCCGAGATCGATGGCCAGCCGTTGCCTCTGCCGCGCCGCGAACGCCGCATCCTCGAATATCTGGCGAGCAACCGCGGACGCCGCGTCACCAAGACCCAGGTCTTCAACGCCATCTACGGCATCTTCGACGAAGAGGTCGAGGAGAACGTCGTCGAGAGCCACATCTCCAAATTGCGCAAGAAGCTGCGCGAAAAGCTCGGCCAGGACCCGATAGATTCCAAGCGCTTCCTTGGCTACCGGCTGGTGTTCTGATGGCGGTCTGCGCCAGCCTCGCGCAAGACAGAAATTATATCCTCGCGACCACAGATGGGCCCAACGATGTTGGGCATTGAGGAGACGTTCGATGAGCCTTTACGGAATGATGCGGACCGGCGTTTCCGGCATGAACGCGCAGGCCAACCGCCTTTCGGCCACAGCCGACAACATCGCCAATTCCGACACCACCGGCTACAAGCGATCCTCGGCCGAGTTTTCGACGCTGATCATGCCGCAGGTCGGCGGCGCCTATAATTCCGGCGGCGTCAACACCACCATCCGCTCGGCCATCAGCGCCCAGGGCGTGCTGCAGTACACGACCTCGGTTTCCGACCTTGCGGTCAACGGCAACGGTTTCTTCGTCGTCCAGGACCCCAGCGGAACGCCTTTCCTCACCCGCGCCGGCGCATTCGTTCCCGACGCTCAGGGCAGACTGGTCAACGCCGCCGGCTACCAGCTGATGGCCTACAGCTACGCCAACGGCACACCGGCTGCCACCGCCAACGGTTTCGAAGGGCTGGTGCCGGTCCAGATCTCCGACCAGGAAATGACCGCGACGCCCAGCACCGCGGGCAACTTCAACGCCAATCTGCCGGCCGGCGCCACGCCGCCCGCCGGTCCGCTGCCGTCCACCAACAGCCCGACGGCGGAATACACGTCGAAATCCTCGATGGTCACCTACGACAATCTCGGCAACAAGAAGCTGCTCGACCTCTATTTCACCAACACCGGGACCGGCACCTGGTCGGTCTCTGTGTTCGACCAGTCCCAGGCGACGCCGGGCACATCCTTTCCCTATACGGGCGGCGCGCTGGCCACGGCCAACCTGACCTTCGACACCACCACCGGCAAACTCACCGGCGCCGTCGATTCGATTACCATCCCCGTACCGGGCGGTGCGTCGCTCGACCTCGATTTGTCCAAGCTGACTCAGCTCGGCACCGGCTTCACGGTCTCCGAAGCCAAGGTCAACGGCAACGCGCCCAGCACGATCGAAAAGATCCAGATCGGCGAGGACGGAGTCATTTACGCCCAGTATCAGGACGGCTCGACCAAGCCGCTGTTCAAGATCCCACTGGCCGACGTCCAGAGCGCCGACAACCTCACCGCACTGCCTGGCAATGTCTATGCGCAGTCCACCGACTCCGGCACCGTGCGCATCGGCTTCGCCAATGAAGGCAAGCTCGGCAGCATCATCTCCGGCGCGTTGGAAAATTCCAACGTCGATATCGCCGAGGAATTGACCAACATGATCGCGGCGCAGCGCAGCTACACCGCTAACTCGAAAGTGTTCCAGACCGGTTCCGACCTCATGGATGTCCTTGTCAACCTGAAGAGATAAACGACGGGCGCCAGGGGAATGAACCCAAACCAGAGCAGCGCGGTGCGCGGATTTCGAATTCAAGGCCACACCGGCAAACCGGCCGGGGTGGTCTGGAATTGCAGGTTTCCGAACGCCGACGCCGCCGACAGGGCAGAGACGTCATCCCCTCCCCACTGGCCTCGTGAAAGACCCGCATGTCGCTGACTTCCGCATTGACCATAGCCCAACAGTCGCTTCAGACCACATCGAAGCAGACCAGCGTCCTTTCCCGCAATATTGCCGACGCCAGCAACCCCGACTATGCCCGCCGCACGGCGGTCGTCGTCAGCAGCGCGCCCGGCGCCCGCTCGGTCGAGATCCAGCGCGCCACCAACGCCCTGCTGTTTCGCCAGAACCTCAGCGCGCAATCGGCATGGAGCGGCCAGAGCACGCTTTACAGCGGAATTGACCGCCTCGCCGTTGCCGTCAACGGCGTCGACAACGCCTCCTCTGCCTCGACCGCGATCGGCAAGCTGCAGAACGCGCTGCAGCTTTACGCCGCTACGCCATCGAACCAGAACCTCGGCTCCAGCGTCATCGACGCGGCCCAGCAGGTGGTGCGCGCTCTGAACGACGGCACCAACGCGATCCAGGATTTCCGCACCCAGGCCGATGGCGAGATATCGACGGCGGTCGACGATCTCAACTCGCTGCTTAGTCAGTTCCAGGACGCCAACAAGGCGGTCATCTCCGCAACCCGTTCGGGTACCGACGCATCCGACGCGCTCGACCAGCGCGACGCTTTGCTGAAGAAGATCGCGGACTATGTGCCGGTGTCGACCTTCACGCGTGGCGACAACGACATGGTCATCACCACCAAGGATGGCACGACACTGTTCGAGACCATTCCGCGCTCGGTAAGTTTCACCCCGTCGGCGGGCTACACGGCCGGCACACCAGGCAACACCATCTACATCGACAATGTGCCGGTCAGCGCCGGGGCTGGCGGCAACACCAGCGCCGACGGCAAGCTCGCCGGGCTCATCACCTTGCGCGACGGCGTCGCGGCCACGATGCAGAGCCAGCTCGACGAAGTGGCGCGCGGCCTCATCACCGCCTTTGCCGAAACAGCACCTTCGCAGCCCGACCGAACCGGCCTGTTCACCTGGTCGGGTGCGCCCGCCATTCCGGCCGCCGGCACGCTGATCGACGGGCTTGCCGGCTCGATCAAGGTCAACGCCGCAATGGACTCGAGCGTCGGCGGCAATCCGGTGCTGCTGCGCGACGGCGGCGCCAATGGTGCGGCCTATATCGCCAACACTGCCGGCAACGCCTCCTATTCGCAGCTCTTGATCGGCTATGGCGACAAGCTCGACAAGCCGATGCCTTTCGACGCTGCGGCCGGCATCACCGTCACGTCCAGCGTCTCCGACTACGCCGCCAATGCCATTGGCTGGTTCGAAGGCCAGCGCCAGCAGGCCTCGAGCAACGCCGACGCCAAGGAGGCGCTGGCATCGCGCACCGCCGAGGCGCTGTCCAACGACACCGGCGTCAATGTCGACCAGGAGATGTCGCTGCTGCTCGACCTCGAACACACCTATCAGGCCTCGGCGCGCATGATGAAAACCGTCGACGACATGCTGTCGGCCCTGCTCGATGCCGTGGGATAAGCCATGAAAGCCACATCCGTCTCCTCAGCCGCTCTCTCCAACGCCGCGCGCTATCAGCAGATGCGCATGCAGGGCGAACTGGTCAAAGCCACTAAGGAATCGATGACCGGCACCGTCGCCGATGTCGGTCTGGCGCTCGGCGCGCGCACCTCGCAGGCGGTCACCTTCTCGCGCGACCTCGACCGGTTGAACGTCATCATCGATTCCAATTCGCTGGTCACCGCTCGGCTGTCCTCGACGCAGGCTGCGCTTGGCCAGCTTTCCGACACTGCGCAGAATTTGCTGACCGCACTGACCGCCGCCGGCAATTCCTCGAGCACCATCACGCAGCAAGCCGGCAAGGCCGCCGTGCAGCAGATGACCTCTATCCTCAATGCCAGCGTCAACGGCGAATATCTGTTTGCCGGCACCAACACCGACGTCAAGCCGATCGACGATTTCACCGCCGCCGGCTCGCCGGCCAAGGCGGCGTTCGACGCTTCCTTCTCGTCGTATTTCGGCTTCACGCAGACCGATCCGCTCGCCGCCAACATCACCGCCGCCCAGATGGACGGCTTCATCACCAGCAATGTCGTGCCGCAGTTCATGGGCGCCGGCTGGCAGGCCAACTGGTCGAACGCCACCGACCAGCAGATCGTCAGCCGCATTTCGCTGGGCGAAACCACCCAGACCTCGGCCAGCGCCAATGAAGACAGCATCCGCAAGCTCGCCATGGCTTCCGCCCTGGTCACCGGCCTGCTCTCCGGCAACATCAGCCAGGCGGCGAAGACCACCGTCGTCGGTCGCGCCCAGGCGATGGTCGGCGAGGCGCTGGGCGGACTCGGCCAGTTGCAGGCCGAGACCGGCCTTGCCGAGAAGCGTGTTTCCGACGCGAGCGACCGCATGAAGACGCAGGTCGACCTGTTCGAGCGCCATATCCTCGATCTGGAGGGCGTCGATCCGGCCGAGGCCGCCACCCGCGTCGCGGATCTGACGCAGCATATCGAGACGTCCTTCGCGCTGACCGCGCGCCTGCAGCAGATGAGCCTGCTGAACTACCTGACCTGACAATCTCAACCGCAACGGTAGAGCCAAACGATGTACCAATTCTCCTACGCCGACATCCAGACCGACTCCGTTGCCGATGCGAAAGATCGCGAGCGGCAGCTTTTGACCCGCTCGATCGAAATGCTGGCGGCGGCGGCGGCGGTCGGCCACACCTCGATGGAAGCGGTCGAGGCGCTGCACTTCACCAACCGGGTCTGGACCACCTTCGTCGAGGATCTCGGTTCCAGCGACAATGTCCTGCCCAAGGAACTGCGCGCCAACCTCATCTCCATCGGCCTGTGGCTGCTGCGCGAGGCCGAGGACATCCGCCAGGGCCGCACCGACAATTTCGAAGGGCTGATCGAAGTGTCCCAGATCATCCGGGACGGCATTCAATGACCAACACGCTGAAGATATCGCTGAAGCCGAACGAGAAGATCTACATCAACGGCGCCGTCATCCGCGTCGACCGCAAGGTCACCGTCGAGCTGATGAACGACGTCCAGTTCCTGCTCGAGAACCATGTCATCCAGGCCGACGATGCCTCGACGCCGCTCAAGCAGCTCTATTTCATCCTGCAGGTGATGCTGATGAACCCGGCCGGCGCCATCGAGGCGCGCGCCATGTTCCGCCGCTCGCTGCCCTTGCTTTTGGCAAGCTTCGAGGATGAGCAGATCAGTGGCGCGCTGAAGCAGATCGACCGCATGGTCGGCGAAGGCCATATCTATGAAGCGCTGAAGGCTATCCGTGCGCTTTATCCGCTCGAACGCCGCGCACTTGGCGGCAATGACGATGTTCAGGGTGCGAAGCGCCCGCTGGCCGTGGGAGCACAATGCTGATGAATGTGGACATGACGACGACGATCCCCACGGGCGCCAACCAGGGTACCCAGCAGACGTCGAAGACAGCGGTCGACTACCAGTCGTTCCTGAAGCTGTTGATCGCCGAGATGAAGAACCAGGATCCGACGAAACCGATGGATTCGACACAGTATGTCGCCCAGCTCGCCACCTTCTCGCAGGTAGAGCAATCGGTGCAGACCAACACCAAGCTCGACCAGATCATGCAGTCGTCGGCGCTGTCGCAGGCCGATGCCTTGATCGGCCGCTCGATCACCTCGGCCGACGGCAAGACGACCGGCGTCGTGGCCTCGGTCAAGCTTGCAAGCAACGGCGTGATCGCCGTGCTGCAGAACGGCACCGAAGTGCCGGTCGGCGCGGGCGTTTCGATAAAGCCGGCCAGCTAGACAGTTCCATAGAGGCGCGCTCACATGAACGAGGCCGACGCCCTAGACATCGTCCAGTATGCGGTGTGGACGGTGCTCGTCGCGTCCGCGCCGGTGGTGCTGGTCGCCATGGTGGTCGGCATCGGCATCGCCCTGATCCAGGCCCTGACCCAGATCCAGGAAATCACCCTGACCTTCGTGCCCAAGATCGTCGCCATCATGCTGGTCGTGGCGCTGACCGGTCCGTTCATCGGCAGCCAGATCTCGGCCTTCACCAACGTCATCTTCGAGCGCATCGAAAACGGGTTCTAGGCAGCGCTTGCAGGCGGCTGTGTTCCGGCTAGATTGCAGGCCATGACTCAGGCAGAACTCACCGGCAGGCCATGTGCGGAATAGCCGGCGTCTGGCGCAAACGAAACCCGATCGACGCCAACGACCTGTCGGATGTCGCCAGCATGATGCAGGCGCTGGTACATCGCGGCCCCGACGATCATGACAGCTGGCACAACAATCGGCTGGCGCTCGGTCACCGCCGACTTACCATCATCGATCCCTCGCCCGCCGCCCGTGAGCCGATGCTGACTTCTTCCGGCGATGGCGTTCTCGTCTACAATGGCGAGGTCTACAATTACCGCTCGTTGCGCGAAACGCTGCAGGCCCAAGGCGTCGTCTTTCGAACCATCTGCGATGCCGAAGTGGTTCTCGAAGCCTTGCATCACTGGGGTCCCGAAAAAGCCGTGCCGCTGTTCGACGGCATGTTTTCCTTCGCCTATTTCGACGCTCGCAACAGTGCGCTGTGGCTTGCGCGTGACCGTCTTGGAATCAAGCCGATGTCGGTGGCCGACACGCCGGAGCGAATCCTGTTCGCCTCGGAGGACAAGGCGATCCTCGCCTGCGACGGTTTTCCGCGCGACATCGACAGCCGCGAGATCACCTTGCGGCTTGCCTGGCAGAGCCGCGATTCCAGCTACAGCCTGTTCGACCGCATCGAGCGCCTGCCGCCCGCCGGCCTGTGGAAGATCACCGATGGCGTTATCGAGAAGCGCCGCTTCTGGCATGTGCTGGACGTGCTGGAGACCGCGCGCATTACCGGCGATGCATCCGCTGATGCTGAACAGATGGCGACGCTCGAGGCGTTGCTCAAGGACAGCGTCGGACTTCACTGCATCGCCGATACCAGCGTTGCCACCGCCTGCAGCAGCGGTGTCGATTCCGGCCTGATAACGGCGCTGGCAAAGCGGTTCAGNCGATACCAGCGTTGCCACCGCCTGCAGCAGCGGTGTCGATTCCGGCCTGATAACGGCGCTGGCAAAGCGGTTCAGGCCGGAAGTCCATGGTTATGTCGTCGACCCGCAGCTCGGTCACAGCGAGGCCGAAGACGCCGAACGCACCGGCCGCCATGTGGGCGTGCCCTTGCGCCGGGTGCAGGTCGACAGGAACCGGTTTTTCGAACTTTGGCCAAGGGTAATCTGGCATCTTGAAAGCGATGGCTGGCACGCCAGCCATGTCGCGCTGCTGGCGCTTGCTGAACAATGCCGGGCCGATGGCGTCAAGGTGCTGCTCACCGGCGAAGGCGCAGACGAATTGTTTGGCGGCTACCCATTGCAGGCCTTGAGCATGAAGAAGTGGCGTTCCTGGTCGTGGCCCCGGCTCCTGGTCCATTCGAAGCGCTCGCTCGACCGGAGATTCGAGCAACAGCGTCATGCCCCCTACAAGGTCTCGGCTGGAAGCCACTCACAAATGGATCGCAGCATGGTCCTGCGTGCTTTGTCGCCGGAGCTGAATTTCCTGCAAACCGAGATCTTCGACCGGCTGGAGCCGGTGACGCCGCCCGCCGATCGCGCCTTTCTCGGTAGTTGCCTCTACGACCTCTATTCGCATCTGCAGGACATCCTGCACCGGCACGACCGGCTGAGCATGGCGGCGTCCGTGGAACTGCGGGTCCCGTTCCTGGAAAACCGCCTGATCGACTTCGCCATCCATTTGCCGAGGCGGCAGAAATACCGCGACAAGACAGGAAAATGGCTTTTGCGAAAGGTCGCTGAAAAGCATATTCCGCGCCAGAACGTCCATGCGCGCAAGATCGGCTTCGAGATGTCGTCGCAATTTTCGGCCGGCACGGAGACTTTGCTACGCGGCGGTTTCCTGCGCGATGCCTTGAAATGGCCCGCCGCCAATTTGGAGGACATGGTCCAGTTGGCCCGGCGCGAGCAACCGTCCAGGCTGCGGCTTGTCGGCATGGAGCTTTTCCTGCGCCTTCACGCCGGCGGCGAGACGACAGGCACGCTGACCGAAGCCTTGCATACCGCTGCCCGGGACAGAAGCTGACTTCGCGCGCGGCCGACAGCCCGAGCAGTGGACCAATGAGAACATCGCTCTGGGTAGCGAACCCTTCCCGGCTGACGTATTTTCGCCTTGCTATCCTGTTGTTGGATCATGATCTTTTTCGAAGACGCGTTCGCCCTTTTGGATGTCGTGCTCTATTTCAAACGGATGCCATGATTGTCGTCCCGGCGGACGAAACCAGCACGTTAAGGTGGGACAGGTCTGATGATCGATGACGAGCCGGACAGCGAACGCGTTTCGGCGCTGGCGCCGTTCCGGCACGGCATCTTCCGCGCCGTCTGGTCGGCCAGTCTGGTGTCGAATTTCGGTGGCCTGATCCAGGGCGTCGGCGCCGCCTGGATGATGACCACCATCGCCACGTCGCCCTATCAGGTGGCGCTGGTCCAGGCCTCGGCCACTCTGCCGATCATGCTGTTTGCACTCGTCGCCGGCGCCATCGCCGACAGCTTCAACCGGCGCAAGGTGATGCTGATCGCCCAAATCTTCATGCTGGTCGTCTCTGCACTTCTAACGCTGTTCACCTGGAACGGCTGGATGACGCCGTGGACGCTGCTTGCCTTCACCTTCCTGATCGACAGCGGCACGGCGCTCAACAACCCGTCCTGGCAGGCATCGGTCGGCGACATGGTGCCGCGCAACAAGCTGCCGGCCGCGGTTGCACTCAATTCACTGGGCTTCAACCTGACACGCAGCGTCGGCCCGGCGATCGGCGGCATCATCGTTGCCGCCGCTGGTGCGGCTGCTGCGTTCGCCGCCAATGCGCTGAGCTATATAGGTCTTATCATCGTGCTCTTCCGCTGGAAGCCGGAGCTGCCGGTCTCGACGCTGCCGCGCGAGACGCTGGGCGCCGCCATGGGCGCCGGCCTGCGCTATGTCGCCATGTCGCCCAACATCGGCAAGGTGCTGGTCAGGGGCTTCGCCTTCGGCTTCAGCGCCGGCGCGGTTTTGGCGCTGCTGCCGCTGGTGGCGCGCGACGTCGTCAAGGGCGATGCCTTGACCTACGGCATCATGCTCGGCGCCTTCGGCATCGGCGCCGTCGGCGGCGCGCTGATAAGCGTGCGTCTCAGACAATTGCTGTCCAGCGAGACGATGGTGCGGATGGCCTTCGCCGGCTTTGCCGTCTGCGCCTTCAATGCCGCCATCAGCCTCAATGCCTGGCAGACTGCGGCGGGTTTGCTCATCGGCGGCGCCTGCTGGGTGATCGCGCTGTCGCATTTCAACGTCACGGTGCAGATGTCGACGCCGCGCTGGGTCGTCGGCCGGGTGCTGTCGGTCTACCAGACGGCGACCTTCGGCGGCATTGCGCTGGGCAGCTGGATCTGGGGCGTCGTTGCCGATGCGCATGGCGCCGAAACCGCGCTGATTGCGGCGGCCATCGCGATGCTTGTTGGCGGCGCCATCGGCCTGTTCCTGCCGCTGCCGCAGCAGACGACTCTCAACCTCGACCCGCTCAACCGCTTCAAGGAGCCGCATCTCGGCCTCGACCTGAAGCCGCGCAGCGGCCCCATCGCCATCATGATAGAGTACATTATCCGCGACGAAGATGTGCCCGAATTCCTCGCCACCATGGCCGAGCGCGGGCGCATCCGCCGCCGCGACGGCGCCCGCAACTGGACGCTGGCTCGGGACCTAGAAAATCCCGCAGTCTGGATCGAACACTACCACACGCCGACCTGGCTGGAATACATCCGCCACAACCGGCGCGCCACCCATGCCGACGCCGTCGTCGGCGAGCGGGTGCGGGCGCTGCACAGCGGCGACGAACCGCCGCGCGTGCGCCGCCTGATCGAGCGCCCGACGACCGCCGGCACCGCGCTGGTCTCGCCGAAGGGGCCGATCGATCACTGAGCTCGCCATAGCCGTAGCGCCGGTCAGCCGGCGCTCTGGATCATGTAGAGCTTGCGCGTGGTCTCGCGTATCAGCCACTCGCCCTTCCAGCCCTGCGGCAGGACGAGGAGATCGCCCGGACCGAGTTCCCGCACCTCGCCATCGATGCGGCTCAGTTCCACGCGCCCCGAAATGATGTGGCAGATCTCCGACGAGTCCGAACGATCGGCGGTGAAGCGGCCGGGCGTGCATTCCCAGATGCCGACATCGACAGTCCCGTCAGGCGATTGAAAGAACGAGCGCACGGCCTCGACCTGATCGCCTTCAATCGAGCTTGGCTTAGGAGAGAACGCGCCGATCTCGGCCTTGGCGAGATCGTGGAAGGTCGAAAGATCGATCAAGTCTAGCTCCATGGATAAGAGCAATTCCAGGAAAGGGGTCTGCCCCGGAATTGCGTGAGAACAAATGGCTTTAGTGGCCGGTGATGCTGTCGGCCAACGCGGCCAGCTTCGAGGTGCGCGCAAGCCCTGCCGCCTCGCGGCCATCGGCAATGCGATAAAGCTGGTACATCGAATGCACGCCCAGCCAGCGGAAGGGCTCCGGTTCCCATGGCCTGACCTTGCGGTTGACCCAGGGCAGCTTCGTCAGCTCGGTGTTTGCCCCGAGAACAAGGTCAGCCAGCGTGCGCCCCGAAAGGTTGGAGCTGGACACGCCGAGGCCGACATAGCCGCCGGCCCAGCCGATGCGGGTCGCGGGATCGAGGCCGACCGTGGTGCACCAGTCGCGCGGCACGCCGAGCACGCCGCACCAGGCGTGATCGATGCGGCATCCCTTGGTCTGCGGCAAGAGCGTCGTCAGGATCGTGTGCAGCTGGTCGATCGTGGCCTGCTGCGTCTGGCCGTTGACGTCGGTGCGCGAGCCGTAGCGATAAGGCACGCCGCGTCCGCCCATCGTGATGCGTCCCTCACGCGTGCGCTGGGCATAGCAATAGGCATGCGCCGCATTGCCGAGCAGTTCGTGCCCTTCCCAACCGATGTCGCGCCACAGGTCGGCGGGCAGCGGCTCAGTCACGATCTGCGCGCTGTTGAGCGCCAGCCAGGTCCGCTCCTCGCCGGGGATGCCTGATGTAAAACCCTCGGTCGCGCGGATGATCGTCTCCGCCTGCACCGTACCGCGGTCTGTTGTCACGCTGCCCTTGGCGATGCTTGTCACCGTCGTCTTCTCATAGATCGGCACGCCCAGCCGCTCGACGGCATCGGCAAGCCCACGCACCAGCTTGGCCGGCTGCACCCGCGCCTGGCCATGGACTACGAAGCCGCCCATGACGTTACGGATGTTGATGCGCGTGCGCGTTGAGGCGGCGTTCAGCATCTCGACGCGGTTCGGGTCGACATCCCAGGAACGGATCGTCTCGCATTCTTCGCGCACGCGCTCCAACTGCGCTGCGTTGGTGGCCACCGTCAGGTTGTCGACGCGGCGAATGTCGGCGTCGATGCCTTCCTCGGTCGCGACCCGGATCACTTCGTCAACGCAGCCTGCCATCGCAGCCTGCATCGCCATCACGCCTTGCCGGCTCGATGTCTTGAGATATTTTTCGCGCGACCAGCTGAAGCCGCCCGACAGCCAGCCGCCATTGCGCCCCGAAGCGCCGAAGCCGGCAAATTCGCGCTCGACGATCACGACGCGCAGCGATGGCTTCGCCTTTTTCAGATAGTAGGCGGTCCACAGGCCGGTATAGCCGGCGCCGACAATGGCGACATCGGCCTCGATGTTTCCAGGCAAGGGCGGGCGCGGAACGGGAACCGCCCCCAGATCCGCATACCAGAACGATATGTCGCCGTTGCGCTTGGCTTGCATGGAATGACTTTCAGATGGGATCAGGCCAGATGGGATCAGGCCAGATGGAATCAGGTGAGTGTGGTGTCGGCGCTTGCGTCGTCCGCCAGCAGCTTGGCGTCGGTGCCGTCGAAGCAGAGCTCGACCTTGTCGCCGAGGCCAAAACTCTCGCCGGTCAGTGGTGAGCGCACGATCGCGGCCGAGCCGTCGGCGAGCTTAACTTCGTATTTCGATTCCGAGCCGAGATAGATGGCTTCCGCGATCGTCCCCGACAGGCGGTTGGCGCCATTGGCAGCACTTTGGCCGGCTCTTCGGATCGCGAGCTTTTCGGGACGCAGCAGCATCACCGGACTGGCTTCTCCCGACAGCTTACGCGGTACCGTCACCGTCTCGCCGGCGATGCTCAGCGCGGTGCTGTTGCCATCGCTGCGCGCCTTGCCGCGCAGCACGGTGGAATCGCCGATGAAGCGGCCGACGAACAGCGTTGCCGGCTCGTCATAGAGCTGGCGGCCGGTGCCGACCTGCTCGATGCGCCCGCGGTTGAACACGGCGATGCGGTCCGACAGCACCAGCGCCTCTTCCTGATCGTGCGTGACATAGACGAAGGTGGTGCCGAGTTCGCGATGGATGCGCTTTATCTCGAGCTGAAGCCATTCGCGCAGCTTCTTGTCGAGCGCGCCGAGCGGCTCGTCCATCAGGAGCAGCGGCGGGTCGAAGACGATGGCGCGTGCCAACGCCACGCGCTGCTGCTGGCCGCCCGACAATTCGCTGGGATAGCGATGCGCGAAATCGCCCATCTTGACCATGTCGAGCGCCCTTGCCACGCGTGTCTGCCTCGTCGCCTGGTCGACGCCGCGAAGCGTCAGCGGATAGGCGACGTTGCGGCCGACGCTCATATGCGGGAACAGCGCGTAATGCTGGAAGACGACGCCGATGTTGCGCTTGTGCGCCGGCACGCCGACGACGCTTTTTTCCCCGACCAGAAGCTTGCCGCTGGTGACATCGGTGAAACCGGCAATCACGTTGAGCGTCGTCGTCTTGCCCGAGCCGCTGGGGCCGAGCAGCGTCATGAACTCGCCGGGCTCGATGCGCAGCGACACGCCGTCCAGCGCCTTGAAGCCGCCATAGGCCTTGCTGATCGCTTCGAGATCGATCGCCGCGCCCTTGCTTGTCGGCTTCGGATTCATTGGCGTCCTTTCCGCTCGCGGCCAAGAAGGAGCATGCCGCCGCCGATCAGGATCGTGGTCGCGAAAAGCAGGATCGTGCCGACAGCCGCCACCGTCGGATCGGCGTCGCGCGTGATCGAGGCAAAAATCTGCACCGGCAATGTCTTGAGATAGGGGTTCGTGATGAACAGCGACACGACAATCTCGTCGAACGAGGTGGCGAAAGCGAACAGCAGGCCTGAGAGCACGCCCGGCGCGATCAGCGGCAGCGTCACCGTGCGAAACGTGGTCAGTGCGCTGGCGCCCAGGCTCGCGGCGGCTGTCTCCAGCCGGCGGTCGAACACTTCGAGACTGGCCGAGACCGCGATCAGCACGAAGGGCAGCGCAAGGATGGTGTGGGCCAGCACGAAGCCGAGCAGCGTCCCGACGAGCTGCGTGTCGAGATAGACGGCATAGATGCCGATCGCCAGCACCACGCCCGGCACCACCATCGGCGTCAGCATCAGCATACGCAAAAGGTTCGCCGGCCGCGCCTTCATGCGGTCGAGGCCGAAGGCGGCAAGCGTGCCGAGCACCGTTGCCAGGACGGCAACGATGGAGGCGACTTTCAGCGAGTTCAGGAAGCTGTTCGACCAGTCCGGATTGGTGGCGAAATTCTGGTACCACTGCCAGGAAAAGCCTTGCGGCGGAAACGCCAGCGATTTGTTTTCGTTGAACGACATCGGCACCACGACCAGCGTCGGCGCCACCAGCCATATCGCCACCAGCAGGCAGACGAGCCCGAGAAGAACGCGGGTGAGCGGCTTCATCTCCATCAGCGCCGCCCCGCTTCCCGATGACTGGACCGCATCACGGGTGCTGCCAGCGCCAGCAGCACGAAGGTGGTGACCAGCAGAACGACGCCCATGGCGCCGCCCCTGCCCCATTGCAGCAGGCTGAGCACCTGCGTCTGCACCAGCGTCGACAGCATGGTCGAGCGCGGGCCGCCGAGCAAAGCCGGCGTGATGTAGAAGCCGAGCGACAGGATGAAGACGATGATCGCGCCGGCATAGACGCCGGGCAGCGACAGCGGCAGATAGACGGTGAAGAACGCGCGCGACGGCCGCGCACCGAGGCTTTGCGCCGCACGCATCAGCCTGAGGTCGATACCTTGCATCACGGAATAGAGCGGCAGGATCATGAACGGCAACAGCACCTGCGCCATGCCGATGACCACGCCGGTCTGGGTGCGGATCAGCTTGACGCCGTCGAACCCGACCGAGCGCAGCAACGAATTGATGACGCCCGAATCCTGCAGCAGGATCACCCATGACAGCGTTCGCACCACACCACTCACCCAGAACGGGATCAGCACGCAAAGCACAAGCACCAGCCGGACGCGCGGCCCGACCGCGGTCATCAGATAGGCATAGGGATAGGCCGCGATGACGCAGACCAGCGTCACCCAGGCCGAAATGACGAAAGTCCGCTGCAGCACTGTCAGGTTGACCGGCGCGCCGAAGAACCAGGCATAGTTCCGCAGCCCCCACTCAGGTTCCGACAGGCTGCGCAGTACGATGGTGAGCAGTGGGTAGCCGATCACCGCGACAAGCAGGATGAGCGCCGGCGCCGTGAGCGCGAACGGCCGCCATGCCCGACCCGGCCGCGCATGGGCGGCGGGTTGGGCGATGGGTTCGGACGCGCTCACGGCCTGGCTCTCACTTGGCTGTTCAGTTGCCTGCCATCAGCGCCGACCACTTCTCCTGCGCCACCGGGAAGTTCTCGACCCAGAACTTGATGTTCTGCTTGTAACCCTGCTTCTGGCGCTCGGGCGTGTTGGTCAGGAAGGCGGCGACCGACGCATCGACCTTGGGCTGCGCGTCATTGTTGATCGGCGTATAGGAGGTCTGCTGCGCCAGGATCTCCTGCGCCCCCTTGCCGAGATAGGCATTGAGCAGCGCATAAGCCGCATCCGTATCCTTGACGCCGACCGGAATGGTCATCTGGTCCATCACCACCAGCCAGTCCTGCCAGGCCGGCGCATATTTGGCGCCGTTCTTCACCGCCGTCATGGCACGTCCGGTCCACATCATCAGCATGTCGGCTTCGCCAGATTCGGCAAGCTGCTGCGACTCAGCGCCGGTCTTCCAATAGATCGTGTCGGGACCGAGCTTGCGGATGACATCGATGGCCTTGTCGATGTCGGCCGCCGTCATCGCCTTCGGGTCGCCGCCAGACGCCTTCAACGCCTGCTCCAGCAGGCCGCCCGTCGGGTCGCCCGAACCGTCGAGCGCGCGCGTGCCGGGGAATTTTGCCGTGTCGAAGAAATCGGCCCAGTTCTTGGGCGGGTTATCCCCATACTTCTCCTTGTTGTACATCAGCACGACGCCGTAGTTCATGGCCGGCACCGAGCATTCGCCGACCTGGCCCTCGGGCACCTTGGAGACGTCAAGCTTGCTGAAATCAAGCTTCTGGAACAGCTTGCCGCAATAGACGTAAGGCGGCAGGTCGGCGGTGTCGACGACGTCCCAGGTGACGTTGCCGGATTCGACCTGCGCCTGCAGCTTGGCGATCTCTGTCGGCCCGTCATTGAGCAGCGTGGCGCCGGACTTTTCGACGAACTCCTTGAGCGCGGCGGCCTGGCCGTCCTGGTAGATGCCGCCATAGGAGACGAGCGTCAGCGTCTTGCCCTTGAGCGAGCCTTCCTTGACCTCACCCGCGACAGGCTTTTCCTGCGCGAACGCTGCGGTTGCCAGAACGCCGAGCGCCAGCACGGCGCCAAGGCCAAGATGTCTTGTTTTCAGCATGATTATTGTTCTCCCATTTGACCCGCATGGATTGAACCTACCTGGCTGCGAGCGGTTTCCAGGCCCTGTATTGATCGAGTTCGGCGCGCACCGAAGTCGGTGGCGCAATGATCCACATCACCTCGGCTCGGCCACTGCCGATGTTCTCTGAGCGATGTGCTGTCGATGTCGCGTATTCGATGCTGTCGCCCTCTTCCAGCACATGCCTGACATCGCCGAGCGAAACCTCGACGATGCCGCGCAGCACGACGAGCATCTCGTGCGCGTCGCCATGGGTGTAGAGCGCTGGGCCGGTCGAGCCGCCGATTTCGAACTCGCCGACATAGACTTCCATGTCGCTTAAAGGGGGACGCGAGAGCAGCATCTTGCGGCAGCCGTCGCTGGGCGGCAGGCTCGGCCGCTCGCTGCGCAGCAAGACCCCGCGCTGCCCGGCGGCACTATCCTCGAACAGCATCGCCACGCTCACCCCAAGCGCCGAGGCCATCTGGTTGAGCGAGGCGGTGCTGGCGCCGGTCAGGCCGCGCTCGAGCTGGCTGATGAAGCTGGCGCTGGTCCCGGTCAGCTCGGCGAGTTCGCGCAGCGAAAGCCGCCGGCCGAGACGCAGGCTCTTCAGCCGCTGGCCCAGCATCTGATGGGCATGCGTCGCCGTCGAGGCGACGCCATTCTTGACCGGAGCCTGGTCGGTGCTCATCCCGTCTTTTTCTCCCACTGAACAATTTGTACAGTGACACTGTACACGTGGCAAGCGCCGAGTAGGGACATTTAAGATGCCGGCCGAGGCCTAGTCTTCGCCCGACAGGTCGCGCCGCGCATTGTCGAGTCCTCGGCGTAGCGTCGCATCAGATGGCCCTCGGTCAAAAGCCGACAACGGCCCGGTTGTCGAAATTCTCGACCACCGCCAGTTCCTCGGCGACGGCGCGCTGGAGGTTTCGGCGGTGGACTGGACGTTCATGGTCGGCACCAGCACCGCATGCCGGAATTTGGCCGGCGCCAGCACCGGCGTCTCACCATCGGACGGATCGCTGTGCAGTTCGGCGACGATCAGCACGCCGACATAATGCCGGCTGCTTGCGGCGCCATTCTGGCGCTGAGGCGCAGTCAGGCTTGCCGCCCCGCTTCAATTCCCCGCGAGCGTGTCGAGGTATATGAGCGATCGCTTACGCAATCGACGCAGCTGTGTTATTTTTGGCCGTCTCTATTTCCCTCAAGGAGGAGAAGATGAGTGCGCGGGGATTTTTTTCATTAGCTGTTGGCATGATTTTTTTGAGCTCGTCTGCGGTGAGCAATTCAAGCATGGATATGCCGGTTAGGTCTGTTGTGTCACACCCGATGTCTCTTTTTTTGGCGGGAGGCAATCCGGAAAACCAAAGCCGGCCGGCAAAGGAATTTATCCATACTGCACAACAAGATGTTTGCTGTCCTGGCGGCTACCCTTGGTATCGCAATTCAACGAACACCTGCTACGGCAGCTATGAAGACTGCCACGATACCGATGGCGGCGGATGGTCCTGCAGACAGGTCAACGCCTGCTAGACTTTCTTGGGGCCTCGCCTTCTTGACTGTGCCCGGTCCTCAGATCGGCTTCGGCTCGCCGGCCTCATAGAGCATGAGGTTGCGCTCGCCTATGCCGAGCGATGCCCAACTCGCCCGCCAATCGGCGATGTGAGGCGAGCGGAAATGCGCGTCGAGCGCGGCCCTGTCGCTCCACACCTCGGTTACATGGATGAGCCCGACGTCGAGCACGTCCTGCGCGTAGGAGTATTCGATGCAGCCGGGCTCCGCACGGCTGCCCAGTATCATGCGCCGCATGGCCGGCCTTGCCTCGTCGAGCCGTTGCGCAGGCAGGCGAATGGTGCCGATGATCACCAGCATGATCTCTCTCCTCAAGGCCTCTGTCGTCCTGGCAAGTAACCAGTCCTCCCACCCTCGCGCAAGCTTGACCGGTTAGGCTCGAAGGGCTGTCGCGTGCTCGGCAGGCTTGTGATTGGGGACGACATGGCGGTCAGCGAAAGCTTAGCGACAGGAACAGTGGCCAAGAACGGCCGCGATGTCTTCTTCGCCATCGGCATCGTCATCATCCTGGCCGTGCTGTTCCTGCCGATCCCGGCCTTCCTCATCGACATCGGCCTCGCCTTCTCGATCGCACTGTCGGTGCTGATCCTGATGGTGGCGCTGTGGATCCAGCGGCCGCTCGATTTCTCGTCCTTCCCGACCGTGCTGCTGATCGCCACCATGCTACGGCTATCGCTCAACATCGCCACCACGCGCATGATCCTGTCGCACGGCAATGAGGGCACGCACGCCGCCGGCTATGTCATCGCCGGCTTCTCCAAACTTGTGATGGCCAGCGATTTCGTCATCGGCCTGATCGTCTTCATGATCCTGATTGTGGTCAACTTCATCGTCATCACCAAGGGTGCCACCCGTATTGCCGAAGTCGGCGCCCGCTTCACCCTCGACGCTATCCCCGGCAAGCAGATGTCGATCGACGCCGACCTGTCCGCCGGCATGATCGACGACAAGACAGCGCAACTGCGCCGCCGCGAGCTGGAAGAGGAATCCTCCTTCTTCGGCTCGATGGACGGCGCCTCGAAATTCGTCCGCGGCGACGCCATTGCCGGCCTCATCATCACCGCAATCAACATCGTCGGCGGCATCGCCATCGGCTACATCAGGCACGGCATGGGCATGGGCGAAGCCGCCGATGTCTTCATCAAGCTGTCGGTCGGCGACGGCCTCGTCACCCAGATCCCGGCGCTTATCGTTTCGCTCGCCGCCGGCCTGCTTGTGTCCAAGGGCGGCACGCGCGGCTCGACCAACCAGGCGGTGTTCGGCCAGCTCGGCGCGCATCCGCGCGCGCTCTATGTCGCGGCCTCGCTGCTCGTCCTGCTCGGCCTGATGCCCGGCCTGCCGTTCTTCCCGTTCTTCACGCTGGCTGCAGGCATGGCCGGCCTTGGCTACGTCATCCCGATGCGCGCCAACCGAGAGGCTGCCGCCGCCGAAGCGATCAAGGATCTGGAGAAGGCGAACAAGGTCGAGGAAGAGAAGAACTCGGTCAAGGCTTCGCTGACCACCGCCGAGATCGAGCTTCTGATCGGCAAGCAGCTGTCGACGCGGCTGCTGGTGTCGCATCAGGAACTGGTGTTCCGCATGGCCAAGATGCGCAAGAAATTTGCCACGCAATACGGCTTCGTCGTGCCGGAAGTGCGCGTCGCCGACGATTTCGGCATCCCGCCGAAGAGCTACCAGATCAAGGTCCACGGCACCGTCGTCGCCGAATACCAGATGCGCGTCGGCGAGATCATGGTGCTGCTCGGCAACCGGGATTTGCCCGACGTTCCCGGCGAGGAAATCCGCGAGCCGGCCTTCGGCATGCGCGCCTTCTCGGTGCTGGAAACCTTCGCCGAGGATCTGAAGCGCGAGAACTATACCTTTGCCGACAACATGTCGGTGCTGCTCACCCATTTGTCCGAGGTGATCCGCAACAACCTGCCGCAGCTTCTGTCCTACAAGGACATGAAGGCGCTGCTCGAGCGCCAGGATCCGGAATACCGCAAGCTCGCCGACGAGATCTGCACCTCGCACATCTCCTATCCCGGCCTGCAGGCGGTGCTGAAACTGCTGCTGGCCGAACGCGTATCGATCCGCAACCTGCATTTGATCATCGAGGCTATCGCCGAGATCGCACCGCATGTGCGCCGCACCGAGCAGATCGTCGAGCATGTCCGCATCCGCATGGCCCAGCAGATCTGCGGCGATCTCTCCGAGGGCGGCATGCTCAAGGTGCTGCGCCTCGGCAACCGCTGGGACCTCGCCTTCCACCAGAGCCTCAAGCGCGACGCCAAGGGCGAGGTGCGCGAATTCGACATCGACCCGCGCCAGCTGGAGGAATTCGGCCAGGACGCGACCAAGGCGATCCGCAAGCATCTCGAGGCCGGCGAGCGTTTTGTCCTCGTCACCGCGCCCGATGCTCGCCCCTATGTGCGCATGATCATCGAGCGCCTGTTCACGACGCTTCCCGTTCTCTCCCATGTCGAAATCGCCAAGGGCGTCGAGATCAAGGTGCTCGGGACGATCTCGTGAACATACTGTCGCAAGGCGTCGTCATCGCCGCCTTCCTCGCCTTCTGTCGCATCGGCGCCTGCTTCATGCTGATGCCGGGCCTGTCCAGCGCCCGCGTGCCGGTCCAGGTCCGGCTGTTCGTGTCGATCGCCGCCACCGGTGGCCTGCTCGCCTTCCTGTGGGACAAGATCTTTCCCTTCGTCGATGCGCGTCCGCAGGTGCTGGCGCCGATGATCATCTCCGAACTTTTGGTCGGCGGGCTGATCGGCGCGATGACGAGGCTCTACATGGAGGCGCTGCGCTTCATGGGTTCGGCCATCGCCATGCTGATCGGCTATGGCGGCACCGGCGGCCCCGCCATCGAGGAGCCAGAGCCGCAGGCGGCCCTCGCCGCCATCATCTCGTTTTCAGCGTTGCTGCTGCTCTTCGTCTTCGATTTCGACCACGAGATCATCCGCGCTCTGGTCGCCTCCTACACGGTGGCGCCGGTCAACGTCTTCTTCAATCCGCAGGCCGCCCTGGTCGATCTCACCGACACGGTGTCGGACGCCTTCTTCCTGGTCATCCGGCTCGGCAGCCCGTTCATCGCCTATGCCATCCTGGTCAATTTGACGATCGGCTTCGTCAACAAGCTGACGCCGCAGATTCCGGTCTACTTCATCTCACTGCCTTTCGTCATCGCCGGCGGCATGATCATCTTCTACTTCGCCATCGGCACCATGCTGTCGCTGTTCGTCGACGGCTTTGTCGATCTGACGCTGGCGAGGTGAGATGAGCACGCGCAAGGAACGGCTGAAGAAACTGGTCAAGGTGCAGGAGCAGCTGAAGGCCCTGCACGAGACGCGCCATGCGGCCTTCCTGGCGGCAGCGGCAACCGCCGAAACCGAGGCCAGGGAACTTGTCCAGCATTTCGACGCCGACCAGTCGATGGCGGTGCTGTTCCCTGACCTCTACCATCGCCGCATCGCCAATGCGCTGGTCCGGCAGGAAGCGAGCCTGGAAAGCGCCAGGCAGGAGATCACGCTCATCGCCACTGCGACGGCGCGCACCAACATGGTCGAACGTGCCTACAAGGACGTCCGAAGCCGCGACGAACGCGAACGCTCCGACCGCGACCGGCTCGATCTGATCGCGCAGAGGCGAGGGCAGGAATAATCGGAAGTTAGAGCCGGGTCACCTGCGGACGGCGTTCGGTTTCGTTCCGTGCGGCGGGCTGTGTTGGGTGTACGGCGCCGTGTTCGGCCTCTGCGCCTACGCCACCTACGATCTGACCATGGCGAGCCGGCAGCGCCCACCGCAAACGACCAGATCGCATCGACCCAGCCGGAGTTGCCGCTGCTGATAGCAATGGCCTAGCATCCGGCGAAGAATTTCGAGCCGGCAAGCCTGCCACAAGCTTGTTGCGGCATGGTCGCTCAGGAAACCCGGCAAAGAGGCGGACTTTCTTGGCGATTTCTCCACCCAGTGACATCGTTCTCGATGTTGCCCGAGCCGTCGACCCGGCGGATATCGAGGCTGCCCGTGCCGCGCTGGCCAAGCGGGCCAACGGCGTTGGCGGTAATTTTTCTGTCGACATGGCTGCTTCGGTCGATGCCGGCTCGATTCTGTCGCGCGCCACCGCCGACAAGGCCGCCGCAAATGACGATCCCGCCAGCAAGTTCAAGAAGTTCGAGGCGATGGTCTTGCAGACCTTCATCCAGAACATGCTGCCCAAGGACACAGAGGGCGTCTACGGCAAGGGGCTGGCCGGCGACATGTGGAAATCGCAGCTTGCCGAGCGTGTCGCCGACGTCATGGCCGAGCGCGGAGGGATCGGCATCGCCAAATCGCTGGTCGCCGACCACTACAAGGACGGCAAGCGCACCGTGCCGATCGGCCCGGTGTCAACCGGGCCGCACAAGACCGAGATCGACCAGCAGACCCGGCTGTCCACCTCGCTGGTCGAGGAATTGCAGCGCAAGGCCGCACGGTCGATGACCGGCGACGAGACGACCATCAAAACCGAAATCAAGATCTAGACCAGGATTTTCAATGGCCGATTTTTCAAAATACTCTTCCAACCTGCCGGCGCGTACGTCCGAAGCGCCGATCCCGTTTGCACGGCCGGGCAACCTTGCCGCCATCATCGGCCGCATCGAGGAAGCGGTCGAGGAAGAGACGGCCGGTTTGAAGAACGACACCAGCTATGACCTCAAGGCCTCCAACGCCCGCAAGAGCCGCTACCTCTATGAGCTGACCCGCGCCATGAAGGGCGCCAACGAGATCGAATTCCTGGAACAGCATCGCGACAGTCTGGCGCGGCTGCGCCAGAAGCTCGCGAAAAACGAGGCTGCAATCCTCGCCCACCTCAACGCGGTCAACGAAGTCGCCACGCTGTTGAAGAACGCCATTCAGCGCGCCGAAGCCGACGGCACCTATTCGGCCGGCGAATTCGGTTGGGCGAGCTGATGATCTCGGCACCAGGCGGGAACAACCGGTGATCAAATTCATCGCCGCCGCGATCTGGATCTGCGCCGCCACGCTGGGCGCCGTGTTCTATTCGTTCCAGGCGGCCGGTGAGCGCGGCGTCGGCGAGACGCCGAAACCGATGCTGGGTGGCCTCGACTACGTCAAGACCGACATCATCTCGGTGCCGCTGATCCGCGATTCCAAGATCGACGGCTATTTCCTCACCAAGCTCGTCTACACGGTCGAGCCGGCCGAGATAAAGAAGATGTCGATTCCGGCCGAAGCCCTGATGACCGATCAGGTCTATTCCTATCTCTACTCCAATCCTCAGATCGACTTCACCAAGAAGGAAACCATCGATCTCGATGCCTTCCGCAAGGCCATACGCGACACCGTCAACGCGCGCGTCGGCGCCGACCTGGTGCATGAAGTGCTGATCGACCAGGTCAACTTCCTGACCAAGGACGAAATCCGCGACAACGCCATGCGCCGCCGCAAGGATCCGGCCACGCCGACCGAACCGGCCCCGGCGGAATCGGCCCAGGCCGAGGCGGCGAAGTCCGCTGCTGAACACTAACCTTCATCGCAGGGTGAATGTCTCTGCCGCATTCCTTCCGACTGAAACGAGATGACGCATCGCGACCGCGTTGACGTTTACGTCAACTCGAAGCTATATGCGCCAAGCGACCAGGATCGCGGCACGCGCGAGACAGCGACTTTGGCGGAGGCCGGTCACTGAAGCGCGGCAAAACGCAACGAGACCAGGAGAACAGTCATGAGCGTTCAGGACATTGCCGAGAAGATGAGGTCGCGCGTGGCGAGCGCCGGGTTCGAACATTCCGTGAAGTTCGATACCGGCAGTGACGGCGTCATCGTCATTGACGGTGCGACCGTCTCAAACACTGATGCGCCGACCGACTGCACCATCAAGCTGTCGCTCGACGATCTGGATTCGCTGATCGCCGGCGACCTCAATCCGACCATGGCGTTCATGTCCGGCAAGATAAAGGTCGAAGGCGATATGTCGGTCGCCATGGCGCTCAGCCAGCTGATCGGCTGAGCCCTTCGCAAAAACAAAACGCCGCCCTCGCTGAAATGCAAAGGACCGGCGGCGTTTGTTTTTGGACAATCAGGCGGCCAGCGACAGCCTCTGTGTCTTGAGCTTGCGACCTGCAGCCTTCAGCGTGCCATGCGCGCCGTCGAGCGCACCATCGATCAATTCCAGCGCCAGCAGGCGGTGCCGCTCGTACGGACCAGGCATGGCGAGCGCGCCGGTCTTCTCCGCCGAGAAGCCGAAGCGGCCATAGTAAGGCGCATCGCCTACCAGCAGCACCGCGGCATGGCCGAGACGCGCGGCCTCGGCCAAAGCATGGCGCATCAGCGCCGAGCCGATGCCGGCGTTCTTCAGCGCCGGATCGACGGCGAGCGGTCCGAGCAGAAGTGCTCCCGGGCCACCCTCGCCCAGACGCACGTCCCACAGCCGCACCGTACCAGCAACCGCGCCGGTTGCATCGCGCACGACAAAAGCGAGGCCTTTGGAAGGCCGGCGGCCACGCCGCAGCTTCTCCGACGATTTCTTGCGCCGCATCGGCCCCATAGCGCGATCGAGCAACGCTTCACGCAATGCAATGTCTGCCGCAGTTTCGGCGACGATGGGAATGGCGCGGGCACTCTCCCCCCTCGAGGGGGAGATGTCGCCGAAGGCGACAGAGGGGGTCGGCACGACGTGACGCGACACCGCGTCGTGGACGAGGGATGCCGGCGCTTCACGCGAGACGACCCCCTCTGGCCTGCCTGCCATCTCCCCCTCAAGGGGGGAGATTCCCACGGCACCATCAATGTAATTTACAATGTCCATTTCCGCGATCCTTCACGAGCGGAGCTTGTTCCACAGGCGAACCCGGGCGGACGCAAACGTCCGCCTGGGGTGATCTGAAGGCCGAAGCCGTCAGATCACGTAGGATCGGAGAGGCTCGAAGCCGTTGAAGGCGACCGCCGAGTAGGTGGTCGTGTAGGCGCCGGTGCCTTCGATCAGCACATCGTCGCCGATGGTCAGCGACAGAGGCAGCGGATACGGCGTCTTCTCGTACATCACGTCGGCCGAATCGCAGGTCGGGCCGGCGAGCACGCAAGGTGCGGTCTCCGAACCGTCATGGCGGGTGACGATCGGATAGCGGATCGCCTCGTCCATCGTCTCGGCCAGACCGCCGAACTTGCCGATGTCGAGGAACACCCAGCGCACATTGTCGTTTTCGGCCTTCTTCGAGATCAGCACGACTTCCGACTTGATGACGCCGGCATTGCCGACCATGCCGCGGCCCGGCTCGATGATGGTCTCAGGGATCGCATTGCCGAAATGCTTGCGCAGCGCCGAGAAGATGGCCTGGCCGTAAGCCTGAGCCGCCGGCACATCACGCAGATAGCGCGTCGGGAAACCGCCGCCCATATTGACCATCTTGAGGACGATGCCTTCGTCGGCGAGCGTGGCGAACACCTTCTTGGCGTCGGCCAGCGCACGGTCCCACGCCGTCAGGTCGGTCTGCTGCGAGCCGACATGGAACGACACGCCATAGGCGTCGAGGCCGAGCGTCCTGGCATGGCGCAGCACATCGACGGCCATCGCCGGCACGCAGCCGAACTTGCGCGACAGCGGCCACTCGGCGCCTTCGCCGTCGGTCAGCACGCGGCAGAACACGCGCGCGCCGGGAGCGACGCGGGCGATCTTGTCGACCTCCTCGACGCAATCGACGGCAAACAGCCGAATGCCGAGCTGGTAGGCGCGTGCAATGTCACGCTCCTTCTTGATGGTGTTGCCGAAGGAGATACGGTCCGCCGGCGCACCGGCGTCCATCGCCATCTCGACCTCGGCAACGGAAGCGGTGTCGAAGGACGAGCCCATCGCAGCAAGCAGGCGCAGGATCTCCGGCGCAGGGTTTGCTTTCACCGCATAGTAGATTCTGGAATCGGGCAGCGCCTTCTCGAAGGCACGGAAATTGTCGCGCACGACATCGAGGTCGACGACGAGGCAGGGGCCGGACGGACGTCGGGTGGCGAGGAAGTCGAGGATGCGCTGGGTGGCCATCGGGGTCTCTCCATTAACGCCTTGCGGCGCGCAATAAGGCTGCGGGACGCGGGCTTTCGGCCTCGCGAACACGCGGTCAAACAAAGGCGGGACGGAAATCCATGGAACCAGCCGGTGGAGACCCCGGAACCATGAAACGCCGTCTCGCGGCGGTGAACCTTGGCCTTGCCCGGCCTCGGTTCGCTTTGTCTGCCTTGGCTTGGATGGGAGACCCGTCCGCACTGCCGGCAATGAAGGTGTGCCTCTTCAGTAACCCCGGTCTTTGGACGACCGGCAGAACACCAGAAAGGCCCGCACCGTCGTTGCTTCAAGGTGTCCTCGGGCTGGCGGTTGGCCGCTAGACCGACTGGAGGGGTTAGCTCCAGTTACCTTACCGATTTCCCTCACCATTCGAGGATCGGCGGACACCCACAGGCACGTGCGACTTTGGGCAAGCGCGATATAAGATCGAAAGATTTCACAATCAATAAAAATCGTACTCCAGGTTGTAAAATTTCCGGCATCGAACAATGCTGGGCCTACTGTATACGGATATCGAACGATGCCAGGCACGCACGGCCCGCTCAACGCCCTTCTCGACCTGCGTCGAATGCCGGTCGCCAATGCGGAACTGGGGCCACTGGCCGGGCTGCGCCTGGCTGTGAAGGACATTTACGACGTCGCCGGCTACCGCACCGGTTGCGGCAATCCGGTGAAGTTCGCCGAGTCCCACGCCGCGTCCAGCACGGCACCGGCCGTGCAGATGATTCTCGACGCCGGCGCGCGTTTCATCGGCAAGACGCAGACCGACGAGTTCGCCTTCTCGCTGATGGGCCAGAACGCGCATTTTCCGTTTCCGGTGAACCCGGCCGCTCCCGATCGCGTCACCGGCGGCTCGTCCTCCGGATCGGCGGCGGCGGTGGCCGGCAAGCTTGCCGATATCGCCACCGGCTCCGACACCGGCGGCTCGATCCGCGCCCCGGCGAGCTTTTGCGGATTGATCGGGCTGCGCACCACGCATGGCCGCATCTCGCTCGAAGGCACGATGAAGCTGGCGCCGAGCTTCGATACGTTCGGCTGGTTCGCCGACGACATCGAAACCTATGAGACGATCGGCAAGCTGTTGCTTGGCCGCGACCCGCATCAGCATCCGCTCAACCGGCCGCTTTCGATCCGCTGGCTGGACGCTTTCGTGGCCGGCCCCGCCGAGGCAGCCGAATATGCCAGGATGAGAGCGCTGGCCGCCAGTCTTGTCGGTGAGCCGGCGCCGGTAGAGTACAGCTTCGCCTCCTTCCCCGACGAGCTCTACTGGTGCTTTCGCCGCCTCCAGGCCGCCGAGGCCTGGCAGCAGCATGGCGCCTGGATCATTTCGGGCGAGCGCGATCTCGGGCCGGGCGTCGAGGAGCGCTTTGGTTTCGGCCGGACAATCGACGAAAAGACCGCGCGGGCCGAGGCGGTGCGACGCTTGACGTTCCGCTCCGAGCTAGCCGCGCTGCTCGGCCAGGACGGGTTTCTTGTCCTGCCTACCGTTCCAGGCCCCGCACCTCTGGTCAAAAGCGAGCCGCAGCAGCTCCAAGCCTACCGCGCAAGGGCCTTGCATCTTTTGTGCCTTTCGGGTCTTTCAGGCTTTCCGCAAATCACCCTGCCGCTGGGCTCGGTCGACGGTGCCCCTTTCGGCCTCTCTCTGCTCGGCCCTCCCGGCAGCGACATTGCCCTGATACGGCTCGGCCGGCGAATTCTCGATGCGGCTCGAAAGGCCTGATGATGGATACACTGACCCGCATGCGCGCCTTCATCGACGTCGTCGAGGCCGAAGGCTTTTCGGCGGCCGCGCGCAAGATCGGTCGCTCCAAGGCGCTGCTGTCGAAATATGTGCGCGAACTTGAGGACGAACTCGGCGCGCTGCTGCTCAACCGCACCACGCGGCAGTTCTCGTTGACCGAGGCCGGCCATACCTATTACAGCCGCGCTTCGGAAATCGTGCGCGAGGTCGACAGCCTGGCCGACGCCGTGCGCGAATCCTCCGGCGACGTGCGCGGCAGGATCAAGCTGTCGGCGGCGCGCACCTTCGCCGACGCGCCGATCGGCCAGTCGCTCATCGATTTCGCCAAACAGCATCCCGACATCGTGCTCGACATCCATCTCGACGACCGTTTTGTCGATCTGGTCGAGGAAGGTTTCGATCTCGCCGTGCGCATCTCGCGCCTGGAGAACTCATCGCTGATCGCCCGCCGCCTGGGGCCGTTTTCGATCAAGCTTTGCGCCTCGCCGGAGCTGATCGCCAAGCACGGCAAGCCGACACGCCCGCAGGATCTCGCCAACTTGCCCTGCATCGTCGACACCAATGGCCGCTCGCTCGCCAACTGGCGCTTCAGGGGCGAGGGCGAGGAGTCAGTCAGTGTCAACGTATCGGGTCCCATCGAGGTCAACAGCCCGATGGCCGCGCGAGCCGCCGCCGTGTCCGGCCTGGGCTTCACCATCCTGCCCGATTTCATCGCCGCCCCCGACCTCGCATCCGGGCTGCTGGTGTCGTTGCTCGACGACCGCATCCAGTCGGGCAGCGGGATTTTCGCCGTCTACCCGCACCGTCGCTATCTGCCGGCCAAAGTCCGTGTTTTCGTCGATTTCCTGGTGCAGTGGTTCAAGACGCGCGAGAGCGCCTGACCCGGTCTTGCTGTGTCGCGGTCCCAATTTCGCCCGCTTTCTGGTAACCTCTCGAAATCTCTCCGAGGCCGATGGAACAGCGACCGAGAATGCATCTGAAACGGCACGCAATCATGCTGGCTTCGGCCCTGACGGCGCCTTTTGCTGCCGTCGGAGCGGCTGGCGCGCATCCTCATGTCTTCGCCGAGGCCCGCCTCGACGTGATCCTCTCTCCGGATCACCAAAGTGTGAAAGCGCTGCGCCACCTCTGGCGTTTCGATGATCTGTTTTCGAGTACGGTGATGATGGAGTTCGACAAGAACTCCGACCTGAAGCTTGACGACAAGGAGCTGAAGGATGTCGCCGACACCGTTCATGCCTCGCTGGCCGAATTCAACTATTTCCAGCTCGTCACCGTCGACGGCAAGGACGTGCCGATGACGCCGCCACCGCATCTGATGGCCAATTTCGACAACGACCAGTTGATCATCCTGTTCGAATCCGAACCCAAGGTGCCGATCAAGCTCGCCGGCAAGATCGATTTCGGCGTCTACGATCCAACCTTCTACACAGCGATCGACTTCACCGAGGATAGCAACATCACCGTGGAAGGCCTGCCCTCGAACTGCACCAAGAGCGTCATCCGGCCAGATCCAGACGAGGCGATCAAGGAAAACCAGAAGACCCTGACGGACGCGTTCTTCAACGACCCGACAGGCACCGACATGAGCAAGATCTTCGCCACCAAGCTCGAACTGAATTGCCCGCCAGAAGGATAGATCCGGTGATGAAAACGTCCCTGCGTTTGGCATTCGGCCTCGTGGCCGCTGCCCTGCTGATGACGCACTTTCTCGGGCAGGCCCATGCCCAGAGTTCACTCGGCATCGGTGTCAATGACGGCATGGCGCCCACGACCGGCCCGTTCGCCCACATCCTGATGTGGATCAATCTGCGCCAGCAGGAATTCTACCGCGCACTGGCCACGGCGATGAAAGCAATGCGCGAGGACGGCAGCAAGATGTGGCTGCTGATCGGCCTGTCCTTCGCCTACGGCATTTTCCACGCCGCCGGCCCCGGCCATGGCAAGGCGGTGATCTCGTCCTACATGGTGGCCAATGAAGTGGCGCTCAGGCGCGGTATCCTGCTGTCCTTCGTCTCGGCGCTGCTGCAGGGCCTGACCGCGATCCTGGTGATGCTGCTTGCCTATTTCGTCCTGCGCGGCACCGCGATCTCGATGACCGACGCAGCCTGGTTCATGGAGATCATGAGCTATGTCTTCGTCACTTTGTTCGGCGCCTGGCTGCTGTGGCGCAAGCTTGGGCCCACGGTCCAGCGCTGGTTCGGCAGGGCGCCCGCCTACAGCCTGTCGGCAGCCCACGCCGGCCATGGCGGCCATTCGCATGCCGGTCACAGCCACGCGGCGCAGGCGCATGCCTTGCATGTGCATCACGACCATTCGCATGATCATCACGATCACGCCGCGCACGACGACGACACACACGATCATTCCCATCACGACCACGCTCATCACAATCACGCCGCTCACGATCAACCGGCCGGCGAGGTCTGCGACACGTGCGGCCATTCGCATGCGCCTGATCCGGCGCTGCTGTCGGGCGATCGCTTCGACTGGCGCACGGCCTGGTCGGCTGTAGCCGCCGTCGGCATCCGCCCCTGCTCCGGCGCGCTGATTGTGCTCAGCTTCGCGCTGCTCAACGGCCTGTGGCTCGGCGGCCTGCTGTCGGTGCTGGCGATGTCTATCGGCACCGCCATCACAGTCTCGGCGTTGGCGACGATCGCTGTGACAGCCAAGAACTGGGCGGTCTATTTCGCCGGCGATGGCCGCATGGGCAACCGTATCCACACATTCGTCGAAATCGGCGGCGCCGCGTTCGTCTTCCTGTTCGGGCTGTTGCTGTTGTCGGCGAGCCTGTCCGGAACTGTATGACCTCGGCGGGTCAGGCCTGACCCGCGATCTTTCCGCCCAACTCATCCTCGATATGAGCGCGGATGATTTCATCGAAACTGTTTTCGGCGCTGAAGCCGAGGTCCGTTGCACGGCGCGCCTCGAAGCGCGTCGGCCAACCCTTGACGATCGCCCAGATGGTCTCATCCGGCTGTTCGCGGATCAGCTTCACGACGTCGGCGCCTGCAATGCGCTCCAGCGCCTCGATCTGCTCGCCGACGGTGACGGCAACGCCGGGCATTGTGAGGTTGCGGCGCGGCCCGACAGCGGCACCGTCGAGCCCGGCGGCATGGATCAGGAAGTTCACCGCCGAACGCGGGCTGGCATGGGTGTGCAGCACCGAGCGCGGCACCGGCAGGATCGCCTCGTGGCCGCTCAGCGGCTCGCGGATGATGCCGGAGAAGAAACCTGACGCCGCCTTGTTCGGCTTGCCGGGCCGCACGCAGATGGTCGGCAGCCTTATGCCGATGCCGTCGAAGAAGCCGCGCCTGGAATAGTCGGCCAGCAGCGCCTCGCTCATCTGCTTCTGGGTGCCGTAGGAGGTCAGCGGCGTCGGATGAAAGTCGTCCGGGATGACATCGGGGAACGGCGCGCCGAACACCGCGATCGACGAGGTGAAGACCAGACGCGGCGAAAAGCCCGCCAGCCGGACCGCATCGAACAGAGCCCGTGTGCCGTCGAGATTGACGCGGTAGCCGAGATCGAAATTGGCTTCCGCCTCACCCGACACGATGCCGGCGAGATGGAACATGACGTCGGGGCGTGACGCCACCAGGCTCTCGGCAGCACCGGCGTCGGCAAGGTCGCCGGTATGCGTGGCGATGCTGACGCCGTCCATCGCCGGCGCCTGCGGCGGCACGATGTCGTGCAGGTCGAGCCCGGTGATCTTGCGGCCGTTGAGCGTGCCGTCCTTGGCCAGCCGGTCGACAAGTTTGCGGCCGACCATGCCGGCGGCGCCAGTAATCAGGATGCGCATTTCAAAGCCTCTTATTTGCCCTTGTTCTGGCTGCGACCCCGCAACCAGAACACCAGAAAGAATGCCAGCACGAAGGCGATGCCGACGATGCCGGCAAGTACGGTCGAGATATTGCCGACAGCCAGCATCACCGTCGGCAGATAGAACGCCGCGATGCCGAACAGCAGCATGATCCAGGCTGCGGCAATCAGCGCGTTTCGCGTGTCGCGATCCATCATGCCGTCCCGCCACATTGGGAACTCGTCAACTCGGATGCCAATGCCATGAAATTCCCTGTCAGTGATAATGGCCGTGATGCGGTGGCGCACCATGGTCGTGGTCATGATCGTGCTCGTCATGGCTGTCGGCGCACTGGCCGAATTCCGGTTCGACCGTCGCGTGGCTGATGCCGTGTTCGGCGGCGAGCCGCTTCTTGATGGCGCTGACCGCCTGGTGCGGATCGACGCCATCGTTGAGGCAGGCATGCAGCGTCGCCATGTTGCTGGAGCCGTCCAGCGACCAGACATGCATATGGTGCACCTCGCGCACGCCCTTGACGGTGCCGGCAATGTCCTTGGCGATGATGTCGCGGTCGAGGCTTGCCGGTACGCCTTCGAGAAGGACGTGGGCGGCTTCGCGCATCAACGACCATGCGGTGGACAGGATCAGCACCGAGACCAGCACCGACAGAATCGGGTCGATCGGCGTCCAGCCGGTGGCCAGGATGACCAGCGCCGCCACGATCGCCGCCGCCGAACCGAGCAGGTCGCCCAGCACATGCAGGATGGCGCCGCGCATGTTGAGGCTGTCGTGGTCGCCGCCATGCAGCACGAAGAACGAGGCGAAGTTTACCAGAAGGCCGGCGATCGCCACCACCAGCATCGGCCCGCCCAGCACCGGCGCCGGCGTCATCAGCCGGCCCCAGGCTTCGTAGACGATCCACAACGCAATGGCGAAGATGGCGATGCCGTTGGTGTAGGCGACCAGCGTCTTGACCCGGCCGAAGCCATAGGTCAGGCGCACTGTCGCCGGCCTTCCGCCAAGATGGAAGGCGTACCAGGCAAGGCCAAGCGCGATCGAGTCCGCGAGCATGTGGCCGGCGTCGGCCAGCAGCGCCAGCGATCCCGTCAAAAGGCCGCCAAGCACTTCGGCAACCATGAAGCCGGCGGTCAGGCAGGCTGCGATCAGCACGCGTTTCTTGTCGGTCGAGCCATGCACATGGCCGGCGCCATGCCCAGCATGCGAACCATGATCATGGCTGTGCGCCATCGAAAAAAACTCCTGTTACGCGCCGAACTCGGCGCGGAAATCCTCGAGCCGCCGCTTCTGCCGGCCTTCGCCATCGAAATTGGCAGGATCGAGCCATGCCTCATAGGCTTTGCGCAGCGCCGGCCATTCCTTGTCGATGATCGAGTACCATGCCGTATCGCGGTTTTCACCCTTGACCACAAGATGCTGGCGGAAAATGCCCTCGAACTTGAAGCCGAACCGCTCCGCAGCGCGCTTCGAAGGGTCGTTGCGGTTGTTGCATTTCCACTCGTAGCGGCGATAGCCGAGCCCGTCGAAAATGTACTTCATGAACAGGAACTGCGCTTCGGTCGCTGCCGGCTTGCGCGAGATCAGCGGCCCCCAATAGATGTTGCCGATCTCGATGACGCCATAGGTGGGATCGATGCGCATCAGCGCCTGTCGCCCGGCGACCTTGCCGCTGGCCTTGTCGATGACGGCGAAGAACAGCGGATCCTCGCTCGCCTCGACCTTGTCTAGCCATGGCTGGAAATCGGCGCGGGTTTGTGGCGGGTAGTCGGGCAGCCAGGCAAAGCGTCCATCGATGTCGGGCACGGACGACGCCTCGTACAACCCATCGCCGTGCTTTTCGGCGCTCAGCGGTTCGAGCCGGACATAGCGGCCGTCAATGGGCTTGCGCCCGGGCCGCGGACGCGCTTGCCAATCTTTGAGATTTTCCGACACGCAAAACTCCAATCCGTTTGACTTTTGTGAGCAGACGCTCACAAAAACGCGACCTAACAGCAAGAACCACACGGACGGGAAAAATGCTCCACACGATTTCGGCCTTCGACCGTCTCGGCGAGGAAAACGCCTTTGCCGTGCTGGCGCGCGCGACTGCACTGGCTCAACAGGGCCGCGACATCGTCAATCTCGGCATCGGCCAGCCCGACTTCAAAACGCCGCAGCACATTGTCGAGGCCGCGATCAAGGCGCTGCGCGACGGCCACCATGGCTACACCCCGGCCAATGGCCTGCTGGCGACGCGCGAAGCGGTGGTGCGGCGCACGCTGACCACTACCGGCGTCGAAGTCTCGCCCGAGAATGTAATGATCCTGCCCGGCGGCAAGCCGACCATGTTCGCGGCCATCTTGATGTTCGGCGAACCCGGCGCCGAGATCCTCTATCCAGACCCAGGCTTTCCGATCTACCGCTCGATGATCGAGTTCACCGGCGCCGCGCCCATTCCGGTGCCGATCCGCGAGGAGAACGGCTTTGCCTTCTCGGCCGAGGAGACGCTGGGGCTGATCACCTCGAAGACGAGGCTGCTAATCCTCAACTCACCGGCCAACCCGACCGGCGGCGTCACGCCGCGCGCCGAGATGGAGAAGCTGGTGAAGGGACTGCAAGCGCATCCGCAGGTCGCTATCCTCTCCGACGAAATCTACGACGTCATGACCTATGACGGCGAGACGCATTTTTCGCTGCTCAATTTTCCGGAAATTCGCGACCGGCTGATCGTGCTCAACGGCTGGTCGAAGACATGGGCGATGACCGGCTGGCGCATGGGCTGGTCGATCTGGCCGAATGGCCACAAGGGCGGGCATCTCTACGACAAGGTCCGCAAGCTGGCGGTCAATTGCTGGTCCTGCGTCAACGCGCCGAGCCAGTTCGCCGGCATCGCCGCCATCGACGGCCCGCAGGACGATGTCGACAAGATGATGCGCGCCTTCGACAACCGCAGGAAGATCGTGGTCGAGGGGCTGAACGCGCTGCCCGGCGTCTCCTGCATCACGCCCAAGGGCGCCTTCTATGCCTTCCCCAATGTCTCGAAGACCGGCTGGAAGGCCAAGAAGCTCGCCTCGGCACTGCTCGAGGAGGCCGGCGTGGCGCTGATCGGCGGCCCCGATTTCGGCATTCTCGGCGAAGGCTACATCAGGCTTTCCTACGCCAATTCCGAAGAGAACATCTTGCACGCGCTGGAGCGGATCGAGGCGTTTTTGAAGAAGTAGGCCTTCGGCTGTTCACCCACGCCCCACGAACGGCATCTTGGTCGCCATCACGGTCATGAACAGCACGTTGGCGTCGAGCGGCAGGCTGGCCATGTGGACGACGGCGTCGGCGACGCGCTGGACGTCCATCACCGCTTCGGCGGCGATGGTGCCATTGGCCTGCGGCACGCCGACGGTCATTGCGTGCGCCATATCGGTCAGCGCGTTGCCTATGTCGATCTGGCCGCAGGCGATGTCATAGGGCCGGCCGTCGAGCGCCAGCGTCTTGGTCAGCCCCGATATGGCGTGCTTGGTCGCGGTGTAGGGCACCGAGCCCGGCCGTGGCGCATAGGCCGACACCGAGCCATTGTTGATGATGCGGCCGCCCATTGGCTTTTGCTTGCGCATGACGCTGAAGGCGGCGCGGGCGCATAGGAACGATCCGGTGAGATTGACGCCGACAATATCGTTCCAGACCTCGACCGGGATCTCGTCGATGGGCGTCGACTTGTAGCTCATGCCGGCATTGTTGAAGAGCAGGTCGACGCGGCCGAAGGCTGCGGCCACCGTCTCGAACAGATCATCGACTTCGCCGGCCTTGCTGATGTCGCAGGCAACCGCCAGCGCCTTGGCGTCCGTTTTCCCGGCCTCGGTAATGGCGGCATCGAGCACCGCTTTGCGGCGGCCGCAAAACACCGTGTTCCAGCCCGCCTTCAGCAGCGCCGTGGCGACGCTCTTGCCGATGCCGGTGCCGGCGCCGGTGACGATGGCGGTTTTCTCTGGGAGGGCTGTCATGGATTTTGCTCCTGCGCGCCGCGCATCCCGGCACAGATCGGGGTGCATCCGAATGCACCGACCCATCGCAAATGAAGGCGATCATGGCAAGTGGCCCCAGTTTTGAGACAACGACATGCATCAGGACAAAAACATGAAGCGCGACGCGCTTTATGTGATCGGTCCAACAAAAAGGGCGGTCATTGGCGACCGCCCTGATCTGAACCGGGCTTGGGAGGAGGAAAGCCGATCCGACTGACTAAAATCATGCGCTTCCTCGGTAAACGAGACGTTAACGCATTTTTTCCGCCTCGGCCCCCCTGCCTCAGGCGCGCGGCTGCGTTGTCTACCAGCGCGGGTTCGGCGCCGTGCCTGACGGAACCGGCACCTTGGCCGCAGACACGGTCGCCTCGACATGGTCGACCAGCGCATCCGGCAGGCCGAGCCGGCCGGCGAGCAGGTCGAGATAGCCGCGTTCGGCGCGCGTATCGGGGTCGATCGTCAGTCGCGACGCCGTGTAGAGCTCGAGCCTCTGCTCATCGGTCTTGGCGCCGGCGATCAGCGTATCGAGGTCGAGCGGGCTGTCCAGCTCCGCCATCAGAAACTTTTCCGCTTCCGTGCCGATGCCGGCCAGACTGAGCTTGCCGGCGATCTTTTGGCGTTCCGCGTCATCGACATGGCCATCGGCCTTGGCCGCCGAGATCATCGCCCGCACCAGGGTCAGCGTGAACTCGTCCTCCCCCTGTGGCGCCTGTGAAGGATGAAAGCCGGTGTCGGCGGGCGGCGGCAGCAATTCCGGCTGGCCGGCCGCCGGCGCCTGCTCGGGTGCATTGCCGGCCTTGTAATTCTGGTAGGCCTTGTAGGCGAGACCGCCGATCGCAGCCAGTCCGCCGAGCTTCACGGCCGTGCCGGTGACCTGCCGTCCCGTGCCGGTTCCAAGCAGCACCGCGGCCAGCGCACCGGCGGCCAGCGGATTGTCCTTGGCCATCTGCACAGCCTGCCCGGCCTTGTCGCGAACGGTGCCGGTTGTGCCGGGAACTTGCGAGCCGAGCAGATCGTCGAGAAGCTTCTTGGGGTCGAACATGGTGCCTCCAGAAAAGGGCCCGCGCCAAACGTGAACGGGCAGGTTTTGGACGTTGCAGAGGTAGGTCCCGCACACTGACATTTTGACGGAGACGCGCTTTACTATCGGCGCCGGCAATGCCGCAAATCGGTGATCGGTGTGTCGATACCGGCCTCGGCTTGCGCTAATGTCGCCGCCGCATTGCCGAGGGAGGAACCTTGCCGTGACCGATCAACCTGGCCGGGAACCGGCGCGCGATCCGCAGGATCTGGAACGTTTGTTGATCGACCGGCAGTGGGCCGGAGACATTGACGGCATGGTGGCGCTGTTCCAACCCGATGCCGTCATCGACACCGGAGCAGCCGAATTGACGCGTGGCCACGAGGCGATCCCCGCGCTTTGTTCGAAGCCTTTGCCGCGAGCGGACGAAAGTTCCAGCGCGGCGAGCAGCGCCCGGCGGCCATCAACGGCGACCTCGCGTTGACGTCGACCAGGCTTGCCGACGGCTCGATAACCTCAGAGGTCGCGCGCCGGCAGGCCGACGGCACATGGCTGTGGGTGATCGACCGCTATTCTGTCGTGTGGTGATCCAGTCAGGGCGTCGGCGGCACTTAACTGCCGATATGTCCCCTGCCCCGCGCCTGCGCAAGTTCGACCTGGCGCTGGCGCTCGGCATAGCGGGTGCGATCCTCATCCGAGCGTGCCTCGTAGCAATGCGGGCATGACACGCCGGTGGAAAAATGCGGCGACAGCCGGTCCTCCGGCGTCAGCGGATGCCGGCAGGCGCGGCAGAGTTCGGCCTCGCCTTCGGTCAACCCATGCGACACCGAGACCCGCTCGTCGAAGACGAAACACTCGCCCTGCCACAGGCTGTCTTCGGCCGGCACCTCTTCAAGATATCTGAGGATGCCGCCCTTGAGATGGAACACATCCTCGAAGCCGAGCGACTTCACATAGGCCGTCGCCTTTTCGCAGCGGATGCCGCCGGTGCAGAACATCGCAACCTTGCGGCCGTCGAGTTGGTCGCGGTGTTTTTCCACCCAGGCCGGGAATTCGCGAAAGCTCGACGTGCGTGGATCCACCGCGCCCTCGAACGTGCCGATCGACACTTCGTACGTGTTGCGAGTGTCGATGACGATGGTGCCGGGGTCCGAGATCAGCGCGTTCCAGTCGGCCGGCGCGACATAGGTCCCCGCACCCGTCGCCGGGTCGAGGTCTTCGACGCCCATGGTGACGATCTCGCGCTTCAGCCGCACCTTCATGCGATGGAACGGCATTTCGGCGGCAGTGCTGTATTTGACCTCGAGATCGGCAAGACCCTCGATGGCCTCGAGATAAGCGATCAGGTCGGCTATGTCGGTTTCGCTGCCGGCGACCGTGCCGTTGATACCTTCCTGCGCCAGAAGCAATGTGCCCTTGATGCCGCGCCCGCAGCAGAAGGCGGCAAGCGGCGTGCGCAATTCTCGCAGCGCGTCGAAGTCGCCTAGCCTCGCAAATTTGTAGAGCGCAGCGACGCGCACGGGTTCATGATTGGTCATCGCCGAGCCACTAAACCGTGGTCAAAGCGGATTCAAGGCAGAGCTAAAGACACCTTGTCGGTATTCGCCAGCAGGCTCGTTGGCCGACATGTGACATCGCGGCAGGCCGGGTTTCGTGGACTCGGAATCGGCCTTCTGCTAATCGGTTGAAATCACCTAGGGAGAGACAAGCCAATGCCCAGCAAGACCGAAAAGCTCCTGTCGCTGCTCAATGGCCAGCCGGTCATTCCGGTGCTGAAGATCGCCAATGTCGCGGACGCCGTCCCGCTCGCCCGGGCGCTCGCCGCCGGCGGCCTGCCGGCGATCGAGATCACGCTGAGAACCGCCGATGCGCTGGAAGCGATCCGCCGCGTCGCCGGTGAGGTCGAGGGCGCCATTGTCGGCGCCGGCACAATTCTCGATGCCAAGCAGTTCGACGAGGCAGCGGCCGCCGGATCGAAATTCATCGTCAGCCCCGGCGTCACGCGAGAGTTGCTGGCGGCGACCAAGGACAGCGACGTTCCCTTGCTGCCCGGCGCCATCACGCCCGGCGAGATCATGGCTGCCCGCGAGGCCGGCCTGCGGTTCCTGAAATTCTTCCCGGCCGAACAATCCGGCGGCATCGCCTCGCTGAAGGCCTTTGCCTCGCCGCTGGCCGACGTGAAATTCTGCCCGACCGGCGGCATCTCGGCCAAGAACGCCGCCGACTATCTCAGCCTGTCCAACGTTATCTGCGTCGGCGGCTCGTGGGTGGCGCCGGACGAGTTGGTCAAGGCCGGCAAGTGGGATGAGATCGAGGCGCTCGCACAGACCGCGAGCAAGCTCGGAAAATAACCTCCGCTACTTTGTCTTTGCGCAATTCCCAAGGGAAGCGCTCCGCGCTTTTCCGGGAAAATCACAGTGTTCCCGGAATTGCACTCGGCACAAAAACCCGCCAGCTGCGCCGACTGGGTTTGCTACGCGTTGAGATTTTGGTTCCCGCTCATGGGCTCGAACCACGATTCACGCCTTCAAAGGGCGCTGTCCTACCATTAGACGAAGCGGGAATGCAGCTTGGTGGTTAGCATTCTGTGGCGATGGAAGCCAGTGCTCGAGATCTCGCTAAAAACAAAAGCCGCACAGGTTGCCCAGCGCGGCTTCGAGTCGATAACGCCCCGGTCACGCCCTTACTTCGTCTGGAAGCGGGCGACCGAAAGGAATTTTACGGCATTGCCGGTGAAGCGGTTGGCATCGGCCATCTGGTTGTCCGCCTGGAAGCCTGCGGTGTAGACCTCGCTCGGCGGCGTATGCACGATGTTGTAGGCATAGCGCGGCGCTGTCGTTGGGCTGGAAACGGTGGCGATGTTGTCGCCGCTGCTCAGCGCCCAGCGGGCCGCCTGCGGTTCGGCCGCCACCACCACTGCCTTCGGTCCTGGCTTCAGGTCGCGGGCCGAAGCCCTGGCTTCCTTGCGTGTCGTCTTGACGCCGGCGCCGATCACCGAGGCTGGATCGGTACCGGCGGGACGGGCAGCAATAGCGCCGCGCGGCGATGCGGCATCGACACCTGACGGATCGTTGAACGCAGAGCGCGGCTCAAGCGACGCAACCTGATAGTCGTCGGTAGCACCGGCTGTATCGGCGGCGCTGGCCTGTTCGAGAACCGCCTTGACCTCGTCCGGACGCTGCGACGGCAGCACCGAGAACGCGTCGGTTGCGGTCTGCTTGTGGGCAGCCGTATCGGCCAGCGCCAGCAGAACGCCCTTGTCCTGCGGCGCAAGCTCAGCCGGCGGCGAAGAGCGGTCGGGACGCCAGGTCGGCAACGGGACGTTGACCGCGACCTGCGCCGGAGCGGCAGCTTGATCGGCCCCCTGGTCGGCATTGCTCGCATCGGCCGTGCCGAACGGCACATTGGCCGGCGCCTGCGCCGTCGCCACCGTCTGTTCGGTGGTGGCATCGGCCACGCCGAACGGCACGGTCTCAGGTTGTTGCGCGCCGACATCGGCCTTCGGCCGCGGTGCGAAAGCGGGCAGCGGCACTTCCTTGGCGGGCAGCGCGGCGATGATCGTCTCCGGCGTGTCCTGCGGCTCCGCATCGTCAGCGCTGTCGTCGGCAAGCTGCGGAATGTTGGCGCGCTTGGCGTTCTGCGGCGACACGATCGCGATGCCAGGCAGATTGCTGTTGTTGTTGCTCGTGGCAGCCAGCACCGGCTTCACGCTTCTCGGCGGCGGCGCGGCGGTAGCGACATCGGCGCTGTCGTCGGCTTCGTCTTCACCGCCACCGCCAAAGAACGCGGACAGGAAGCCACCGGATTTCTTGGTGCTGCCGCCTGCGCTGGCCATCATGATGGCAGGAGAACCGGCGCCCTTGCGTGCCTTGTAGGAGGCGAGCGCTTGGTCATAACCCGGCAACGGCCTGCCGTCGCTCGGCACATGCAGCGTCTTGCCATTGGGGAACAGGCTGACCAGTTCCTGGCGGCTGATGCCTGGCCAATGCCGCACATTGCCGACGTCCATGTGGACGAAGGGCGAACCCGACGACGGATAGTAGCCGACGCCGCCGCCCTGCATCTTCAGGCCGATGTTGCGCAGCTTTTTCAGCGGCACACCCGGAATGTAGAAGTCCATCGCCTTGCCCAGCATATGCTGGCTTTCCTTGGCGACACCGCGGCTGCGGCTGCGCAGCATCGAATTGGTCGACGGCGAGCGATAGCCGCAAACGACCTGGATGTAGTCGGTGGCGCCGGCCTGCCGGTAAGCTTCCCACACCAGATCGAGCAGGCGCGGATCCATCTTGGTCGGTTCGTTGCGACGCCAGTCGCGCAGGATGATGTTGATCTTCCTGAGGCCTGCCGGATCGTAGCGGCCATTGCGCTTGTAGACGATCTCGGCCTTTTCGTGCGTGTGTAGGTGATAGAGCTTGAGCGAGCGCGTTTCAGCGCTGGCGCCGGCAGCAGTTGCGGCGAGGAAAGCGAACGCAACGATCAACGCTGCCAGCCATCTCGGCCAGACGCCCATGTGATCGCGCCGCCCGTTTCTGTGTCGTTCGACTTTGTTCAAATCAAAAGGCCTTGCAGGCTGCCGTTTGTCCCCGGATTTGTCCAAACGGATGCGTGGTTCTCACATCCGAATATCGATCCTAATGGTTAATCATCGCTTATTGAAGCCGAAATGCGGTAACACCGTGGCGATATCCCGTCAAAAATAATACACAGGATTTCTTGGTAAACTGCTGGTTTAGATCAAGATTCAGCCTTTTCCCGCTACACGATCTGTTACCGCTGGCCTTAATGCGTGAACAACGGCGTCGCATCAGCCATATTCCCGCCCCAACCCCTTATGCAGCGCCGGATGTGGCATGGCAAGCTGGTCCCGGCGTTGCGTTGGCAAGCTGTGGAATTCGGCGTTCAGGAGGCAAGGCGGTCGAGGCGGCCGGTTTCCGGGTCGATGCCGTATTCCTTGAGCTTGCGGTAGAGCGTCGAGCGGCCGATGCCGAGACGCCGTGCGACCTCGCTCATCTGGCCGTTGTAATGGTCGATGGCGAGCTTGATCATTTCGAGTTCGACATCGGCCAGCGCACGCACATTGCCACGCTCGTCCAGCGCCCTCAATGTGCCGAAACGCTGAAGCAACCTGGCCGGAGGGGCGAGCTCGGCAGCTGCAGTACCGGCGTCATCAGTCTGCGCGCCATCGCCTTGCGATCCGGTGCTCAAGGCCATGCCGGGGTCCGACAAGGACGCATCGGCGTCGAGATTGACGGTGCCGTCGACCTGCGCCCGGATCTGCGGAAATTCGTCAGTCGTGAGCACATCGCCTTCGGCAAGCACCGAGGCCCTGAACACGGCGTTTTCCAGCTGCCTGATGTTTCCCGGCCAATCATAGGCCTGCAGCATGGCCAGTGCGGCATCCGAGATGCCGTGCAGGCGATTGCCCGCCGGCGCCACCTTGTCCATGAAATGCTTGACCAGATAGGGGATGTCGTCGCGGCGGTCGCGCAGCGGCGGCACGACGATCGGGTAAACGTTGAGCCGGTAGAACAGGTCCTCGCGAAACTTGCCGTCCTTGACCTGCTGCAGAAGGTTGCGGTGCGTGGCCGAGATCAGCCTGATGTCGACCCTGACGGTGGAACGGCCGCCGACCGGATCGACCTCGCCATCCTGCACGGCGCGCAACAGCTTGACCTGCACGTCGAGCGGCAGGTCGCCGATCTCATCCAGGAACAGGGTGCCCGAATGCGCCTCGACGAACTTGCCGGTGTGCTTTTCGGTGGCGCCGGTGAACGAACCTTTTTCGTGACCGAACAGGATCGATTCGACCAGATTGTCGGGGATGGCGCCGCAATTGACGGTGACGAACGGCTTTGTGCGGCGTTCGCCGCTGCCCTGGATGGCGCGCGCCACCAATTCCTTGCCGACGCCCGATTCGCCCTCGATCAGGATCGGGATGTTGGAGGCCGCAGCCTTCTGGCCGAGGCGGATCACCCGGTCCATCGCCGGGCTGTGCGTGATCATGTCCTTGAAGGTCAGGTGGCCGCCGCGACGCCGCGACGTGCGCTTGACCTCGTCCTCGACCGCCTCGACCTTGAGCGCGTTGCCGACCGCGGTCTGCAGCCGGTCGGGAGACGCCGGCTTGACGACAAAATCGAAAGCGCCGTGGCGCATCGCCGAAACCACCGTTTCGATGCCGCCCTGCGCAGTCTGCACAATGACGGGAACAGTGATGCCGCGCTCGCGCATCGCCTTCAGCACGCCGATGCCGTCGAGGCCCGGCATGACAAGGTCGAGGATGACTGCCGAAATATCCCTCGCATTGGGTCCGTCAAGCGCGCTCAGACCGGCCTCGCCGCCATCGGCAACGATGGCGCTGTGGCCGAATTTCGTCACCGCCGCCTCGAGCAGCCGGCGCTGCACGGGATCGTCATCGACTATAAGAATGGAACCTGTCATGACTGATTTGAGTTGCCCGCCTGGGAAATTCCCATGGATCATCTTGGCACAGGGTTCTAAACAAGGTTTCAAAAAACCCGGTGAACGAATTCCTTAGGATTTGACCGGCTTGTCCTTTCCCCTTGATTCCAGAAGGTAATTGTTGATGAGCAGGATTCTCGGTCGGCAGCTTGCGGCGGTAGCGTCCGGTCAGGGCGCGGCGGAACTCGGCGACCTGCCGGAATGGAATCTCGCCGATCTTTATTCCGGCATGGAGGCGCCCGAACTGAAGCGCGACCTTGCCAAGGCGGCGGCCGATGCCGTCGCCTTCGAGAACCGCTGGAAGGGCACGCTGGCTGCGGAGGCCGAGCGCGGCAGCGCCGGCAGGCTTGGCGAGGCGCTGACAGCCTATGAGGCGCTGGAGGAACTGATCGGCCGCATCGTCTCCTATGCCGGCCTGATCTATGCCGGCAACACCGCCGATCCGCAGCGCGCAAAGCTCTATGGCGACATCCAGGAGAAGATGACCGACGCCAGCGCGCATCTTTTGTTCTTCGCGCTGGAGCTGAACCTGATCGACGACAAGGCGCTCGAAGCAGCCCTCGCCGCCGACGCCGGCTTTGCCCATTACCGCCCCTGGGTGCTCGACCTCAGAATGGACAAGCCCTACCAGCTCGAGGACCGGGTCGAGCAGCTGTTCCATGAGAAATCGATCACCGGACGCGGTGCCTGGAACCGGCTGTTCGACGAGACGATGACCGATCTGCGCTTCGACATAGACGGCGAGGAACTGACGCTGGAGCCGGCGCTGAACCGCCTCCAGGACGCCGATGGGGAGGTCCGCCGCCGCGCCTCCGAAGCGCTGGCCGCAACCTTCCGCAAGAGCCTGCGCACCTTCACGCTGATCACCAACACGCTGGCCAAGGACAAGGAGATTTCCGACCGCTGGCGTGGCTTCGAGGACATCGCCGACTCCCGCCATCTCGCCAACCGCGTCGAGCGCAGCGTGGTCGATGCGCTGGCGTCTGCCGTGCGCGAGGCCTATCCGCGCCTGTCTCATCGCTACTACGCGATGAAGGCGCGCTGGCTCGGCATGGAGGTGATGAACCACTGGGACCGCAACGCCCCCTTGCCCGAAACGCCGCAAGCGGTGATTCCTTGGGATGATGCCAGGAACACTGTGCTGTCGGCCTATCAGCGCTTTTCCCCCGACATGGCGGAGATCGCCCGCACCTTCTTCGACCGCAACTGGATCGACGCGCCGGTCAGGCCCGGCAAATCGCCCGGCGCCTTCGCCCATCCGACCGTGCCTTCGGCGCACCCTTACGTGCTGCTCAACTACATGGGCAAGCCGCGCGATGTGATGACGCTGGCGCATGAACTCGGCCACGGCGTGCATCAGGTGCTGGCCGGCGGCCAGGGCGCCCTGATGGCTTCGACGCCGCTGACTTTGGCCGAGACGGCCTCGGTGTTCGGCGAGATGCTGACCTTCCGTTCGCTGCTCGACCAGACCACCGACAAGCGCGAGCGCAAGGCGATGCTCGCCCAGAAGGTCGAGGACATGATCAACACGGTCGTGCGCCAGATCGCCTTCTACGAGTTCGAGCGCAAGGTGCATGCAGAGCGCAAGAACGGCGAACTGACCTCCGACAAGCTCGGCCAGTTCTGGCTCGAGGTGCAGGCCGAAAGCCTGGGGCCGGCGATCAAGCTGCGTGAGGGCTATGAGGTCTTCTGGACCTACATCCCGCACTTCGTCCACTCCCCCTTCTACGTGTACGCCTATGCCTTTGGCGACTGCCTGGTGAACTCGCTCTACGCGGTCTACCAGAACGCCGAGCATGGCTTCCAGGACAAGTATTTCGAGATGTTGCGCGCCGGCGGCACCAAGCATCACTCGGAGCTTCTCGCGCCCTTCGGCCTCGACGCCACCGACCCCGCCTTCTGGCAGATCGGGCTTGGCGTGATCGGCGGCCTGATCGACGAGTTGGAAGCGCTCGACAGTTAATGCGCGCACCCATTGGACCGATGGCGCAGAGTGACAGGTTCAGGAGCGGTCTCGACTTTGCGGAATCGCAGAACAGTTTAGCCGGAATGCATGTGACGGCAGCGTTGTTCTTGTTCTAAATATCTGTTCTTGAATAACTCTCCGGCGAAATTTTCCGTTAGCTTTCCCGAAGCCGTATGATAGCTTTCCGACCGAAGCTCAGCCGGGCGCGCGGCTTAAGGCCGGACAGCATCCCGGCCCATGGCAGCGGTCTGACGAATGCGACAGCGACGGTTGGCAATGGGCGGGAAAGCCGAACGCCGACAGTCGACGACAGACCGGCTGTTCCCTGAGCCGCCGAACCACATTGGATGATCCGATCTGCCAAGGTCATGACTTGGGACGGCGGCGGACGGATCCGACTGGAGAGAGACGATGACCTTCTTTTACATTGTCCTGGCGTTCCTTGTAGGTGTGTTGGTTGGCTGGTTTATCTGGGGCCGGCTGCGCGGCGAACTTGACAGCCTGCGCGGCGATCTCGACCGCACCCGCAGCGAGCGTGACAGACTGCGCGCCGACGCCGATCGTCTGACTGGCGAACTCGACGCCTGCGGCAAGACCCGCGCCGATCTCGAACGCCGGCTGCGTGAAACATCGACTCCATCCGCCAAGCCTTCCAGTTCGGCGCCGGCCGCGCTGGTGTCGACAGCGGCAACGGCCAAGTCCGCCTCGGCCGCGAAACCTGCCCCCGCCAAACCCGCCGCGGCCAAACCAGCTGCGGCCAAATCCGCGGCCGCAAAACCAGCGGCCAGCAAACCTGCCGCCGCCAAGGCCGCGCCCAAAGCCGCGGCTTCAAAGCCCGCCGCCGTCCCGAAGAAGGCCGCCCCGGCAGCTGGGAAGGCCGACAACTTGCGTCGCCTGATCGGTATCGGCCCGGTCAACGACAAACTGCTCAAGGGCCTTGGCGTCACGACCTACGCGCAGATCGCCGGCTGGACCGCGGCCGACGTCAAGCGCATCGAGGACACGCTGAATTTCGACGGCCGCATCGCTCGCGAAAAGTGGGTCGAGCAGGCCAAGCTGCTTGCCGCCGGCGACGAAAAGGAGTTCGCACGCCAATTCCCGAGCGCCGGGACCGCCAACAACAGCTGATCTGTCATCGGCAACATAACCAGAAGGCGGCGCTCTCGGGCGCCGTCTTTGTTTTTGCATTCGCCACTGTCTTTGCGCCCTGCGACGCCGCTCCCTCGATTGCACGCCGCCCGGCCCCCATATAGAGCGGTTCTGGCGTCATCGACCGCAGTACCCGAGCCCCATGCCCCTGCCCTCTGCCATTTTCCGCAACGATGAAAGCGGCCGTCAGTTGGTCTTCGACCACCCGGCCGACATCATCATTGCCTATGATGGCAAGGATTTTCTGCCGGCGCTGGCGGCCGCGCAGGCGGCGAGCGATGCCGGCAAATGGCTGGCCGGCTATTTCTCCTACGAAGCGGGCTATCTGCTCGAACCGAAACTGGTGCCGCTGTTGCCTGAAGGCCGGCGCGCGCCACTGGTTTGTCTGGGTGTCTTCGATGCCCCGGCCGAAGAGGCCGTGCCGCGCAACGATGCGCCGGCCACCAATGGCCCCATCTTCGACGCCAGGGCCAGTTGGTCCGCTCAGGACTACGCCAAACGCTTCGCGCGCCTTCACGACCACATCCGCAAGGGCGATTGCTACCAAGGCAACCTGACCTTTCCGGTCCGTGCCCAATGGTCGGGCGATCCGCTTGCTGCCTTCGACGCACTGACAGGACGCCAGCCGGTCAAGTATGGCGCACTGATTTCGCTCGGCGATCCCATCGTCTTGTCGCGTTCGCCCGAGCTGTTCTTCGAGATCGATGCCTTAGGCATGATCGAAACCCATCCGATGAAGGGCACCGCACCGCGCGGCGCGACCAAGGCCGAGGACGCGCGGTTGAAGTCCTTCTTGCGCAGCGATGAAAAGAACCAGGCCGAGAACCGGATGATCGTCGATCTCCTGCGCAACGACATCTCCCTGATCAGCGAGATCGGCACGCTGGAAGTGCCGGAACTGTTCCGCATCGAGAGCTACCCGACCGTCCATCAGATGGTGAGCCGTGTGCGGGCGAAGCTTCTGCCTGATCTCGGCATCCGCCAAATCTTTGGCGCGCTGTTTCCCTGTGGCTCGATTACCGGCGCACCGAAAATCCGCGCCATGGAAATCCTGCACGAGCTGGAAGAGACACCGCGCGACGTCTATTGCGGCGCCATCGGCTGGATCGCGCCTGCCGGCATGATGCGCTTTTCGGTGGCGATCCGCACCATATCGCTCTTTTCCAGTGGCGAGGCCGTTTACAATGTCGGCGGCGGCGTCGTCTTCGATTCGACGGCGCAAGAGGAGTATCAGGAGTGTCTGCTGAAGGCGCGCTTCGCGACGGGGACACCGCCGATTTCGAGCTGATCGAGACGATGCGCTGGGAGCCCGGCCAGGGCTTTCTGCGCTTCGAACGCCATCTCGCGCGCCTTTATGGCTCGGCGGAAGAACTCGGCTTTGCCTGCGATCCGCAGCGGATCGGCGAGGTGCTGGCGAATACTATCGGGGCGCAGCAAAAGGCGCTGCGCACCCGGCTCGTCCTGCAGCGCAATGGCGAAGTGACCGCCTCGGTCCAGCCCTATGAGCCGTTCGCCGCCGACAAGGTCTGGCGGCTGCAGCTGGCACGGGTGCGGCTCTCCTCCACCGACACGCTGCTGCGCCACAAGACCGGCCGGCGGCAAGTCTACACTCACGCCCGCTCCGAATATCTGATCACCCAGGCCGACGAAGTGTTGCTCGCAAATGAGCGCAGTGAAATCTGCGAAGGCACCATCACCAACGTCTTCGCCGATTTCGGTGATGGCATGCTGATGACACCCAGGCTCGACTGCGGGCTGCTGCCTGGCGTATTGCGCGCCGAGCTGCTGGACGAAGGCCGCGCCCAGGAGGCGATCTACAGCTATGACGAGTTGAAATCCGCCAAAACACTGTTCGTCGGCAATTCTCTGCGCGGCTTGATCCCGGCAACATTGGCCTGATACGAAGCGGCTGCGAGAATAACCGCCGGCATTGGACACTTTCTAGCGAAGCATGAATTCTCGTCAGCCCACGCACACGCCCTATGATGGCTCCTCAAAGCTCTTCACCATCGGGCTGAAGCCGCTCGAACTCGACAAGTGGATCGAGGTCGACCGGTATCTCTTCGACCATCTCGCCGAAAAGCGCCGGCTGTATGCCGAAATCCCCGACAAGGTGTTTGTCGAGGAAGACGGCACGCGCGACGCCCAGCGCGAAGTGCGCGGCCTCATCGAAGCACATCTGCTGTCGACATTTCCCGGGATGTACCGGCGCACCAATGCCGGGGTTGAGGTCATTGGCGCCAAAGCCGACTCTGACGCCACCTTCCCCGATGCCCCGCTGGTCGCAGCGTCGCTGCTCGTCCAGGAAGACCTGATCCTGATGCGCCGTGACGACACCGGCTGGCGACTCGCCGCCGGCTCGCTGTGCTTCCCGTCATCCTGGTCGCTGGTCGAAAAATTCGGCCGGCCGCTGCAGCAGATCCACGCACCGGTGCCGGGCTTCGGTCCGGGCACCAGGCCGGCCGAGCTCATCAACCGCATGTTCGACGGCCTGCAGGGTCAGGCTGTCGAACGCTTCAACTGGTCGATCCAGGCCGACGACGCGCTCTATCATCCGCTCTCCAATGTCGAGCGCATCGACCGCGCCACCAGGCGCCCCTCGCGATTTCCCGACGGCGACGTCAACACCCACGCCTTCATCCGCGTCGAGCGCCAGACGCTGCGCAAACTGCCTCTGTCGCGCGACATCCTGTTCACCATCCGCATCCACCTCGACCCGCTGAAAGTGCTGGCGCGGCATCCCGACCGGGCAACGCTTGCCGCCTCTTTCGCGGCGCAATTGCAGGCGCTGGATGAGGCTCAACTCGACTATAAGGGGATGACGTCAGACCGTGACAGGCTGGTGCAACGCCTGCAAGCCATGACGCTGGAGTGACGATGATCCGAAAAATCCTGGAGCAAGCCGTATTGCTCGGTGCATTGCTGGCGTTGCCGGCAACGGCGCTCGCCGACCCCGTCACCTATGCCGGCAAGCTCGGCAACATCGACATCGTCGTCGAGTTTACCGGCGATCCGGCGACGGCTGGAGAGGCACTGGCGGCGCGCTATTTCTACCGCACCAAGGGCATCGATATTCCTCTGCAGGCGAAGTCGAGCAAGGGCGCCACCTTTCAATTGGCCGAGGAAGAAGCCTGCGATGCCAAGAAGTGCGGCGACGGCCAGGCTCCACCCATCGGCGCCGTCTGGCGGTTGAGTTCCGCCGACAAGGGCAAGACGCTGGAAGGCACCTGGACGGCCAAAAAGACCCTGCCGCTGAAGCTGACAAGGATCGCCAGCCGTGCCCAGACAGAGACGCCGGCGACGACGCCACGCGATCTCTATGATTTCACCGACATGACATTCTCGGGTGACGATGCGCCGATCACCATGGCGGCATCGCCCTACGACTATCTCAAGCTGGATTTCGCGCCCAAGGCAGACGCCAAGGAAGGTTGGCCGGATGCAGCCTACAACTATGTCACCGATCCGCGCACCAAATTCGCCAGGCCGCGCATCGTCGATCTCGCCGGCAGTGCGCCGATCGAAGCCGCCAATGCCTTGCTGCAGAACCGCCATTGGCATGACAGCCTCAGCGCCTTGACATGCGCGGCGCTGCAATATGCCGGTTTCCACGACGGGCCGCCGATGGAGGGCATGGACGACGATTCGCTTGGCGGCTATGAAGACACGACGTCCAAAGTTACGTCATTGACGCCGAAGCTGATGAGCTGGTCGGAATCCGGCAGCCTCTATTGCGGCGGTGCGCATCCGAACAACTATTCCGACGCCTATGTCATGGACGTGCGCCGTGGCGCCTTGCTTACCCTTCAGGACATGTTTTCCGATACGGTCGACGGCAAGCCAGGCCCCTCGCTGGCCACCTTCGTCAAGGAGAAGCGCAAGAAGCCAAGCGACCAGACCGAGGTGGATTACGAGGCCGAATGCGGCATCGACGATTTGATCGGCGACTATCTCGGCGCCAGCCTGAAGCGCGATGGCGACAGGCAGGTTCTGGTCTTCGGCCTGCAAGGTTTGCCCAACGTCATCCAGGCTTGCGGCGGCGATCTCGTTGAAATCCCGGACTCCGAAGCACAAGCGCTGCTCACGCCGGAATTCGCGAAACTGCTCGAACCGTAGGCGCATCTGCGCCGTCGGGAACTAACCTTATCCCTGCTTTTCGCTTTATTGTGACAATGATCTATGGTTTGTCGCGCGGCGGTCGAACGGCCGTTTTGGCGCGTTGCTTGAAGGAGTGCTCGATAAAATGGCGAATGAAAACTGGCCCGTTTACGGTGAAATCACCGGCCCTGTCGTGATGATCGGCTTTGGTTCGATCGGACGGGGAACGCTGCCTCTGATCGAGCGCCATTTCAAATTCGACAAGTCGCGCATGACGGTCATCGACCCGCTCGACACCGACCGCAAGCTGCTCGACGAGCGCGGCATCGCCTTCGTCCAGGAGCACGTGACCGAGAAAAACTACAAGAAACTGCTGACGCCGCTTTTGACCAATGGTGGCGGCCAGGGCTTTTGCATCAATCTGTCGGTCGATACCGGCTCGGTCGACCTGATGCGGCTCTGCCGCAAGCTCGGCGTGCTCTACATCGACACCGTCGTCGAGCCGTGGCGCGGCTTCTATTTCGACGCCAGGGCCGACAATGCCAGCCGCACCAACTACGCGCTGCGCGAAGCCTTGATCAAGGAGAAGCACGACAAGCCCGGCGGCGCTACCGCGGTTTCGACCTGTGGCGCCAATCCGGGCATGGTCTCGTGGTTCGTCAAGCAGGCGCTGCTGAACCTTGCCGGCGACCTCGGCCTCGAGTTTTCCGAACCCGCGCAGGACGACCGTGACCGCTGGGCCAAGCTGATGAAAAAGGCCGGCGTCAAGGGCATCCACATCGCCGAGCGCGACACCCAGCGCACCAAGAAGCCGAAGCCGATGAACGTGTTCTGGAACACCTGGTCGGTCGAGGGTTTCATCTCGGAAGGGCTGCAGCCGGCCGAGCTCGGCTGGGGCACGCATGAGAGATGGATGCCGAAGAACGGCAAGGAGCACAAGCATGGCTCCAAGGCTGCGATCTATCTCGAACAGCCCGGCGCCAACACCCGCGTGCGCTCCTGGTGCCCGACGCCGGGCGCGCAATACGGTTTCCTGGTGACGCACAATGAGGCGATCTCGATCGCCGACTTCTTCACCGTGCGCGGTAAGAAGGGCAAGGTGCAATACCGCCCGACCTGCCACTATGCCTATCACCCCTGCAACGACGCCGTGCTGTCGCTGCACGAAATGTTCGGCGCTGCCGGCAAGCCGCAGCCGGTCCACCATGTGCTTGACGAAAACGAACTGGTCGACGGCGTCGACGAGCTTGGCGTGCTGCTCTACGGCCATGCCAAGAACGCCTACTGGTACGGTTCGCAGCTGTCGCTGGCCGAAGCCCGCAAGCTGGCGCCCTACCAGAACGCTACCGGCATGCAGGTCACCTCGGCCGTGCTCGCCGGCATGGTCTGGGCGCTGGAAAACCCGGAGGCCGGCATCGTCGAGGCCGACGAGATGGACTACAAGCGCTGCCTGGAAGTGCAGTCCCAGTATCTCGGACCGGTCAAGGGCTACTACACCGACTGGACGCCGCTCGATAACCGTCCGGGCCTGTTTCCCGAGGACCTCGACAAAAGCGACCCGTGGCAATTCCGCAACATCCTCGTTCGATAGCGGTTCCATACCCCTGCCCCACTGCCTTGCAATCGCCCGGAAATCGGGCGATTGAAAGGATGCGGACGAGAGCAGTGTGCATCCATTTGGACGCGCGAGGGACGGCTCTGGAAACTTGAGGCCACGCACATCGTGTGCTCCAAAACGTCGTTTGACGATTGGGCCGATGCGTCAGGAGAGGATTTGATATGACGATTGCGCGCAAAATTCTTTCTGCGGGCGCGGCGGGCGCTCTTGCGACGATGCTTGCCGCCTGCACCACCGGCGGCTCCGACGGGCCACCGATCTCATCGCAGGCGCGAGGCGTCGAAGGCTCATGGCTGAACGCCGAAGGCAAGGCGGTCTCGACATTGAACGGCGGCGTCTTCACCACCGTTTCGGCGGAGACCGGTGAGAAATTCGCTGACGGCAGCTACACCAAGACCGGCGCCACCTCGGTCGAGATCAACGGAACCTCGCTGATCCGGCAGCAGCCAATCGCTTTCAACTGCCTGCTGGTGTCCATAAACCAGCTGAATTGCACCAGCTCCGCCGGGCAGAACTTCGTGCTGACCAGGCGCGGCTGAACCTTTCCCATGCGGCTTTGCGGATGGCGGCGGCGCGATGCCGCCGCCTTTTTTATGCCGGCAAACCGATGCCGGTTATCCGCCCTGATTCTTCTTGCATCGCCACAACCGCGATGTGAACATACCCGAAATGCTGGCTGTTATCCTGCAGTCGGGCAAGAGCGTTAAACGCCTTTGATCATATCCGGGAGACGAAGATGAAGAAGCTCGCCGCCATTGCCGCCCTCTCTGCCTCGACACTCGGCCTGTCGGCCGCACCATCCTTTGCCGACTACACGTTGAACATCCTGCATTTCAACGATTGGCACAGCCGCATCGAAGGCAACAACAAATACGAGTCGACCTGCTCGGCCGAGGAAGAGACCAAGGGTGAGTGCATCGGCGGCGCCGGCCGGCTGGTCACCGCGATCGCACAGGAGCGCAAGAAGCTCGAAGGCCAGAACGTGCTGCTGCTCAATGCCGGCGACAGCTTTCAGGGATCGCTGTTCTACATCACCTACAAGGGCACGGCGGAGGAGGAATTCCTCAATCAGATCAAGCCTGACGCGGTGACGCTCGGCAACCACGAATTCGACGATGGCGAGAGCGCGCTGGTGCCTTATCTCGACAAGGCGAAGTTCCCGATCGTCAGCGCCAATGTCGTGCCCAACGACAAGTCCGGCGCCGCAGGCAAGATCAAGCCGTCGATTGTGCTTGAGGTCGGCGGCCAGAAGATCGGCATTGTCGGCGCCGTGACCAACGACACACCGGAACTCGCCTCTCCCGGCCCCAACATTACCATCGAGGACGACGTCAAGTCGATCACCGCCGAGGTCGAGAAGCTGAAGGCGCAAGGCGTCAACAAGATAATTGCCGTCACCCATATCGGCTACAGGCGCGAGCGCGATGTCATCGCCAAGATCCCGGGCATCGATGTGGTGGTCGGCGGCCACAGCCATTCGCTTCTGTCCAACACCGACCCGAAGGGGGAAGGCCCCTATCCGACGATGGTCGACAACCCCGACGGCTCCAAGGTGCCTGTCGTGCAGGCCGCGTCCTATTCGAAATATCTCGGCGAATTCAAGGTCGTGTTCGACGACAACGGCAACGTCAAGGAAGCCAGCGGCGACCCGATCTTCCTCGACAAGTCGATCATCCCCGATCCGGCCGTTCTTGCCCGCATCAAGGAGCTCGGCGCGCCGATCGAGGCGCTGAAGAACAAGGAAGTGGCCGAGACCACCGAGGCCATCGACGGCAGCCGCGAAAGCTGCCGCACCAAGGAATGCGCGATGGGCAATCTCGTCTCCGACGCCATTCTCGACCGCGTCAAGGGACAGGGCGTCGAGATCGTCGTCTCCAATGGCGGCGGCCTGCGTGCTTCGATCGACAAGGGCACCGTCACCATGGGCGAGGTGCTGACCGTGCTGCCTTTCCAGAACACGCTGGCGACCTTCCAGATTTCCGGCAAGGATCTGGTTGCCGGGCTGGAAAACGGCGTCAGCCAGGTCGAGGACGGCGGCGGCCGCTTCCCGCAGGTGGCAGGTCTCAAATACTCCTTCGACAAGTCGGTCGCGCCCAATGCCGGCCGAGTCAAGTCGGTCGAGGTGATGCAGAACGGTGCCTGGGCGCCGATCAATCCGGACAAGGACTATCTGGTCGCCACCAACAATTACGTCCGCCAGGGCGGCGACGGCTACAAGGTCTTCGCCGAGAAGGCCAAGAACGCCTACGATTACGGCCCCGGCCTCGAACAGGTGGTTGCCGACTATCTCGCGGCGCACCGGCCCTATACGCCGAAGCTCGACGGCCGCATCACCGAGGTCGCGGCAACCGTAGCGGCTGCCCCGGCCGCCGAGCCGGCAAAACCAGCCGAACCGGCACCTGCTCCAGCGGAACCGGCAAAACCGGCCGAGGCTGCACCGGCGGAGCCGGCGATGCCCGCATTGCCGGCAGGCTCCGGCGACATCACCACCACGCCGCCGACTGTCCCGGCGGAAACCGCCCCGGCAACGCCGGCTCCGGCCGAACCGGCAAAACCGGCCGAAGCCGCACCTGCTCCGGCAAAGCCGGCTGACGCCGCCCCGGCCGAAGCCAGCCATGTCATCGTCGCCGGCGATACCTATTGGGATCTCGCCAAGAAGGCCTACGGCGACGGCGCCAAGTGGAAGGTGATCTCCGAGGCCAACAAAGGCTACGAACCACGCCGGCTTCCTGTCGGCGCGACCTTGACCATTCCGGCGAAGTAACCTCGCTTCGCACTTGCGACCAGCAAAACCCGTCCGGGTAACCGGACGGGTTTTTGGCTTTCAGGGTAAGGTGCGGCCAGACGCGGCATTGAAAACTCGCGCCACATCGCTAGGTTCGCCCGACATCGTCGGTTTCGCGGTGTCGGGAGACCTTCATGACGCTTTCCACGCCTGTCGACCCCAAAGCCGCGAAAGCGCTCGACCCGCTGCCGGCCGGACATCCGCCGGTAAAGGCAGGCAAGATCGGCGTCATGTTGGTCAATCTCGGCACGCCGGACGGTACCGATTTCAAGCCGATGTGGCGCTATCTCCGCGAATTCCTGTCCGATCCGCGCGTCATCGAACTCAACAAGGCGATCTGGTATCCGATCCTCTACGGCTTGGTGCTGACCACCAGACCGAAGAAGTCCGGCGCCAATTACGCCAGGATATGGAACCGCGAGAGGAACGAGTCGCCGCTGCGCACCTACACCCGCGCGCAGGGCGAAAAGCTGGCCGCAGCGCTCATCGACCTACCCGATGTCGTGGTCGACTGGGCGATGCGCTACGGCAACCCCTCGACCGCGAGCGTCGCTCAAAGGCTGGTCGAGCAAGGCTGCGACCGCATCCTGTCGTTCCCACTCTACCCGCAATACTCCGCGACCACCACCGCGACCGCCAACGACCAGCTGTTTCGCGCCTTGATGAAGATGCGCCGCGCGCCTGCCGTGCGCAGTGTTCCGCCCTACTATGACGAGCCGGTCTACATCGAGGCGCTCGCCCATTCGATCGAACGGCATCTGGCAACGCTAGACTTCGAGCCCGAGGTGGTCATCACCTCCTATCACGGCATCCCGAAGCCCTATTTCGAGAAGGGCGATCCCTATCACTGCCACTGCCAGAAGACGACACGGCTGTTGCGTGAACGACTGGGGTGGGATGAAAAGAAGCTGATCATCACCTTCCAGTCGCGCTTCGGCGCCCAGGAATGGCTGCAGCCCTACACCGACAAGACGGTCGAGAAACTGGCGAAGGACGGCGTGAAATCGATCGCCATCGTCAACCCAGGCTTTTCCGTCGACTGCATCGAGACGCTGGACGAAATCGGCCGCGAGGCGGCCGAGACCTTCCATCACGCCGGCGGCGAGAAATTCGCCCACATCCCGTGCCTCAACGACAGTGCAGAAGGCATGGCGGTGATCGAGGCGATGGTGCGGCGCGAGCTGTCGGGCTGGGTCTGAGGCCGCCACGTTGCGGCGATCGATCGCCGCAGTTGCGCTATTCCATGCACTAATAATCAACGATCACCTGATTGTAACATTATTGAAACACACCTAAGTGTTTGGTGAAGTCGGTTGCATGGAATCAACGCCATGGCCGGCATCTGAGGGAGATTCAAATGGACTTCAGTGGTTTCGGTATTGCGATTGGTGCGCTTGCCTTTCTGGTATTGGTGCTTCTTATCAAAGGCATCCGGACAATCCCGCAAGGCTATAATTATACGGTGGAGCGCTTTGGTCGTTACACCAAAACACTAAGCCCCGGCCTCAACCTCATCGTGCCGTTCGTCGACCGAATCGGCGCCAAGATGAACATGATGGAGCAGGTGCTCGACGTTCCGAGCCAGGAAATCATCACGCGCGACAACGCCATTGTGGGCGTCGACGGCATCGCCTTCTACCAGATCCTCAATGCGGCCCAGGCCGCCTACCAGGTCGCCGGCCTGGAGAACGCCATCCTCAATTTGACGATGACCAACATCCGTACCGTCATGGGTTCGATGGACCTCGACGAACTGCTGTCGAACCGCGACGCCATCAACGAACGGCTGCTGCGCGTCGTCGACGAAGCGGCGCATCCGTGGGGCATCAAGATTACCCGCGTCGAGATCAAGGACATCAATCCGCCGGCCAACCTCATCGAATCGATGGGCCGTCAGATGACCGCCGAACGCAACAAGCGTGCGCAGATCCTCGCCGCCGAAGGCCTCAAGCAGTCGCAGATCCTCGAGGCCGAGGGCCGCAAGGAAGCCGCCTTCCGCGACGCCGAGGCGCGCGAACGCTCGGCCGAAGCCGAAGCGCGAGCCACCCAGGTTGTATCGGAAGCCATCTCCAAGGGCGACGTGCAGGCACTCAACTACTTCGTGGCGCTGAAATACACTGAAGCGATGGGCAAGATCGGCACCGCCAACAACAGCAAGGTCGTGCTGATGCCGATGGAAGCCTCGGCGCTGATCGGCACGCTCGGCGGCATAAGCGAGATCGCCAGGGAGGTGTTCCGCAGCGAAGGTACCGCCGGCGCCGCCAGGCAAGCCGCCCGCCCTCCGGTGGTTCGCCCAAGCGAGAATTGAGGCTAGCTGAGAACTGAGATCATAGGAGCGCACTCCCATGTTCGACCGCATCATTTCCGAACTTGGTCCGTGGAACTGGATGGTTCTGGGCTTCGTCCTCCTGGTGATGGAGGTCATCGCGCCAGGAATATTCATGCTGTGGATCGGCATCGCCGCATTGGTGATCGGTGTGATTTCCCTGCTCGTCTGGGACGCAAGCTTCTGGGCCTGGGAAGTCCAGGTCCTCGCCTTCCTGGCCCTGTCGCTGGTCTCGGCCTTTGCCGGAAAGAAGCTGGTTGGTGGGCGTAATACCCCTAGCGACCAGCCGCTGCTCAACCGGCGCGGCGCGCAGTTGGTCGGCAGGATGGCAACGCTGGCCGAGCCGATCAAGGACGGTCGCGGCCGCATCAAACTCGGCGACACACTGTGGCGCGTCTCCGGTCCCGACCTGCCGGCCGGCACGCAGGTGCGCGTCGTCAGTTCGGCCGACACCGATCTGGAACTGACCGTCGAGGCAGTTTGACATTTCGAAAGCGCATGGCGCTTTCGATCCGGAAAATCAGGCCGCGTCGCCTAGGGCTTCCCGAACGCGACGCGTCCTTTGATTTTTTCAGGCGGCGCCGATGCGCAGCAGGTCGTGCAGATGAACCAGTCCCACGAGCCGCCTGCCTTCGACCACCATCAGGCTCGTAATGGCCGAATTGTTGATAATCTGCAGCGCCGTCGCCACCAGCGTGTCCGGTGTGGCGGTCTTCGGCTTTTTCGTCATCACCTGATCGACGCTCATTTCCATGAGATTGCTGCCGATGTGACGCCTGATGTCGCCGTCGGTGATGATGCCCACCAACGCGCCATCCGCCGTCGCGATCGCCACGCAGCCGAAGCCCTTGTTCGACAATTCGAGGATCGCCTCGCGCATGCCCGTGCCGGAAGACACCAGCGGCAGCCTTTCGCCGACATGCATGATCTCGTGGATCTGCGTGAGGTTGGCGCCGAGCTGGCCGCCGGGGTGGAACGTGCGGAAATGGTCGGGCGTGAAGCCGCGCGCTTCGAGCAGCGCGATGGCCAGCGCATCGCCGACCACCAGTTGCAGCAGGGTCGATGTCGTCGGCGCCAGACCGTGCGGGCAGGCTTCCGGCGCGGACGGCAGGAGCACCACCACGTCGGCCGCGCGCGCCAGCGCCGAGGCCGCGCCCGCGGTAATCGCAATCAGCGGGATCGAGAAGCGCCTGGAATAGGCGACGATGCCCATCAATTCTTTGCTCTCGCCGGACCATGACATGGCGATGATGGCATCGTCTCTGGCGATCATGCCAAGGTCGCCGTGATTGGCCTCCGCCGGATGGACGAAGAAGGCAGGCGTGCCGGTCGAAGCCAGACTAGCCGCGATCTTAGTGCCGATATGGCCGCTTTTGCCGACGCCGGTGACTATGACGCGGCCATTGATGCGCGACACCATGTCGACGGCGCGGGCGAAAGGTTCGGCCAGTTCGTTCTCCAGCGCGGCGGCCAATGCCGCCACGCCGGCCTGTTCCGTGGCTACCGTTCTCAGCGCCGAGGCGACCGAAGCCTCCAAAGGCTTCTTTTCTGGGGATCCCGCATGCATGGCTGATGCGATTAGCGCTTTGCCGTTCGCCTGTCCAACAGAATTGCCGTCCAGCCATGTCGTACAGGCACACCTTCAACCCTCCGTTAACCATCCCCGTTTACGGTTCGGTAAGTATGGCGCGCTTGCGCCGCGCAAGCAGTGGTGACGATGTCGCGGGCCCAGCCTCAAGAGAAAAAAGGTCGAACGGGCAGAGCCTTTTGCGCTCTGCTTCTGGCGACGAGCGTGCTCGCTTTGCTACGGCCAACTGCGCTTCATGCCCAGGAGACCGAGCTGCGCGGCGAAGTTTCGGAATCGGCGATCCTGTCCGACCAGCAGCGCCGGGCCAGGCAATTGAGCAAGGCCAACAGGCAGGTCAAGCCCGCCCCTGCCGACACGGCCCCCACGGGAAACACGCCAACCGCTTATGTGCCGGCCAGCCATGGCGCCTTGCCTGACGACACCGACCCGTCACAGGCCGGCGCAGACAGCATTTTCGACCCGCCGGCGACCATCTACGATTCGTTCGCGGACAAGCCGCCAACCGTCCAGCCACGCCGTCCGTCGACGGCAAAGCAACGCGCCGCCGCGGATGCAGACAAGGCCAAGGACAAAACCAAGGCTGCCGACAAGAAGAAGCCTGGCAAAGCCACGGACCAGACCACCACCGGAACGACTCCGGACGGCACTGCGGCAGACGACGCCGATCAGGACACAGCCAACCGCCGTGTCCTCACCGTCGACGGCGTCGACCGACGAAAGCTCGACCCTGGCGCCGAGCGCACCGACGCCATCGAGGGCCAGAAGAAGAAGCTCGAGGACGACCCGTACGCGGCAACCGGCATCAAGGTCGGCTCGTTCCTGCTGCGGCCGACGCTCGAGCAGGGCGTTGCCGTCACGTCGAACGCCGATTCCAGCGCTGGCGGCAAGTCGGCGGTGCTGTCCGAAACGGCGCTGCGTTTCTCCGCCGCCTCCGATTGGCGCGAGAATTCGGCGGTCATCGACGGCTACGGCAATTTCCGCAACACCATTTCGGGCCAGAAGATCAATGAGGCACGCGGCCGTATCCAAGGCACGTACAATGTCGACCTCGACAATGAACTGCGCGCCATCGCCAAGCTCGGCTACGAGATTGCACCGGAATCGGCCTCCGCGCCCGACGCCATTGCCGGCGTCAAATCGCAGCCGATCCGCCAGACGGTCGACGGCAGCCTCGGCGTCGAGAAGGACGTCGGCAAGATGCGCTTTGCGCTGACCGGCGCCGTCTCCCACGACATCTATGGCGATGCCGAACTTACCGATGGCACCTCGCTGTCGCAGAAGGACCAGGACAACACGCTCTACACCGCAACGTTGCGGACTGGCTATGAAATTTCCCCGGCTCTGACGCCCTTTGCTGAGATTGAGCTCGGCCGCCGGGTATATGACCAACGGATCGACAACAAGGGCTTCGAGCGCTCCTCGACCCGGCTTGGCGCACGCGCCGGTATCGAAGTCGACATGGGCGAGAAGCTCAAGGGTGAGTTCTCGGCCGGCTGGCTGAGGGAGGCGATCGACGACAAGAACCTGGAGGCGATTTCGGGAGCCACCATCAATGCCGACCTCAAATGGTCGCCCGAGCGCGGTACCATCATCGGCCTCACCGGGCGAACCACGGTCGAAGGCACAACGAATGCCGGTGAGAGCGGCGACATCCTCTATTCCGGCCGCCTCACCGGCGAGCGGCAGATCCGCGCCGACCTGACCGGCAACGCAGCCCTTGGGCTCGACTGGCGCAATTACACCGGCTCCGACGGCCATGACATGACGCTGAGTGCAGAGGCCGGGCTGACCTGGTGGCTGAACCGCTATGTCGGCCTCACCAGCCGCGCCCGCACCGAAAAGCTGACCAGCAATCTGCCCGGGCGCAACTACACCGCCAACAGCATCTATTTGGGGCTGAAGCTGCAGCGGTAGCTAAAAAGCAGCGCCGCGACGCTCGGACGGCTTCATCTCATCGAGCAGCGTGCGGATGACGCCGGCCATGTTCTCGTTCATGTCGCTGCGCCACAGCGCGAAGGCGACATTGGCCTCGACGAAGCCTTCCGGCGAGCCGCAATCGAAGGTGCGGCCCTGAAAGTGGTAGCCAAAGAAGGGCTGCTGCTTTTCCAGCTTCAGCATCGCGTCGGTGAGCTGGATCTCGTTGCCGGCGCCCTTTTCCTGGCTTTCGAGGATCTTGAAAATCTCGGGCTGCAGGATGTAGCGGCCGTTGATGTAGAGATTGGACGGTGCGGTGCCGGTCTTCGGCTTTTCGACCATCTCGGTGATGCGGAAGCCGTGATGCGTGTCCTCGCCGCGGCCGACAATGCCATATTTGTGGGTCTCGGCCGGATCGCATTCCTGCACGGCGATGATGTTGTTGCCCGTCTCCTCGTAGAGCTCGACCATGGCCTTCGTGCAGCTCTTCTCCGACTGCATGATCATGTCGGGCAGCAACAGCGCGAAGGGTTCGTCGCCGACCAGTTCGCGGGCGCACCAGACGGCGTGGCCGAGCCCCATCGGCACCTGCTGGCGGGTGAACGAGGTCTGCCCCGGCGCCGGCTGCAGCCGCTGCAAGCGGGCCAGCTGATCGTCCTTGCCGCGCTGTGCCAGCGTATCATAGAGCTCGAACTGGATATCGAAATGGTCTTCTATGACCGCCTTGTTGCGGCCGGTGACGAAGATGAAATGTTCGATGCCGGCCTCGCGCGCCTCATCGACGACATACTGGATGACCGGCCGGTCGACGACGGTCAGCATCTCCTTGGGAATGGCCTTGGTGGCCGGGAGAAACCGTGTGCCGAGACCGGCGACCGGGAAAACTGCCTTGCGAACTCGCTTCATGCGTCAATTATCCGTTTGAGGGCGTGCCCGGCAATCCCGCCTCGCGACATTTTCGCGCCGGAATTGTGGATTATCGGGCCATTGAGGGAACATCAACCGGTAAAGCATCCAGGTGTCTTTTCGTTCCAGGCGCCGCCTATGGTAAACCAATTGCTAACCCGGTTCGGCGATGAATGGTCTTTCCTGAGATAGAGAAAGGGGAAAATATGTCCGTTCGCAGTGCCGCAAAACTCTTTACCAGCGTGCTGACGGCGGCCAGCCTCTCGCTCGCCTTGCTGATGCCGGCCGGACCGGCCTTCGCCGATGCCGGGTTTCGGCAATGGGTCGCCGGCTTCCGCGCCACGGCCGTGGCGGGCGGCGTTTCCGGCGCGGTCTACGACCGAGCGTTCCGGGGCATCAATGAACCCGACCCGGTGGTGCTGGAAAAGGCACGCACCCAGCCCGAGTTCACCGCGCCCGCCTGGGACTATTTCGACAACCGCGTCCACGACCAGTCCGTTGCCGTCGGCCAGCAGATGGCCAGGAAATGGAAGCCGTGGCTGGACCGGATCGAAGCCAGGTTCGGCGTCGACCGCTACATCCTGCTCGCCATCTGGTCGATGGAATCGAATTATGGCGAGATCCTCAAGCGCGACGACATCATGCGCAATGTCATCCGCTCGCTGGCAACCCTCGCCTATGGCGACGCCAAGCGTTCGAAATTCGCCCGCACCCAATTGGTCGCCGCGCTGAAAATCCTGCAGACCGGCGACATCGACGAAAGCCACCTGATGGGCTCCTGGGCCGGCGCCATGGGCCAGACCCAGTTCATCCCGACCAGCTACCAGCATTATGCCGTCGACATGGACGGCAACGGCAAGCGCGACATCTGGAATTCGATCCCCGATGCGTTGGCGACATCAGCCAATCTGCTGAAGAAGAATGGCTGGCAGGGCGGCAAGACCTGGGGCTACGAGGTCACCATTCCGGCGGGCAAACTGCCGGCCGGCTCGAAGACATTGGCGCAGTGGCAGGCGCTCGGCGTCGCCAGGGCCAATGGCAAGCCGTTCAAGAACGCAACCGACAAGGCGACCCTGAAAGTGCCGGACGGCCGCGGCGGACCGGCCTTCCTGATGATCAAGAACTTCTCCGTCATCAAGGCCTACAACAACGCGGACAAATATGCCCTGGCCGTCGGCCTTCTTGCCGACGAAATCGCCGGTTCTAATGGTCTGGTGCAGGACTGGAAGCGGCCTTTCACCAAACTGTCCTTCGAGGAAAGGCAGGAGTTGCAGAAGCGGCTTTCGCAGCACGGACTTTACGACGGCAAGTTCGACGGCAAGATCGGTGACGGCACGAAAACCGCCATCATGACCTATCAGGCAACGGTCGGCTTGACCCAGGACGGGTATCCGAGCATGGAAGTGCTCAAATGGCTCAGAAAGAAATAGAGCCATCGGCAGCGCCGCGCATTGCGGCGCACAAGGGATGCCGTAGCATTGATGTGTGCATGATCCGCTGCGAGGGCCATGCACCAAGGGATGGAGAGGGTGCTTGGTTTCGGCAGCGCGTATCCGTGTGATCGTTTTCCGCTTGCCGATCCTCGTTCTGGCCATCGTTGTCCTGGCGACGGGGGTCGCCGGCAGTTTCGACACACCGGCTTTGGCGCAGGAACAACCGCAGAACCGCGGCTGGTCGCTGCGCGACCTTCTGTTCCCGCGCCGCAGCGAACGCATCGAGCCGCCGCTCGACGTCCGCAAGGCAAAGCCGAAGGTCAAGAAGAAGCCCCGTGCACCCGTTGAACCTTCCGCTCCGATTGTCGAGAAGACACCGGATGCCCGCGTCGTTCTGGTGATCGGCGATTTCATGGCCTACGGCCTGGCCGAAGGCCTCGAAACAGCCTTTGCCGACAATGCCAACGTCAGGATCGTCGAGCGCGCCAACGGTTCTTCGGGTTTCGTGCGCGATGATGTCTACAATTGGCCCGAACAGGTCAAATCGCTGGTCGAGACCGAAAAACCCTCCGTGGTCGTCGTCATGCTCGGCTCCAACGACCGCCAGCAGATGCGCGTCAACGAAGTGCGCGAGCAGCCGCGCTCCGAGAACTGGACCAAGGAATACGAACGCCGGACCGAAGCCTTGGGAAAGGCACTGGCGGCGACCAAGGTGCCTTATCTGTGGGTCGGCATGCCAGCCTTCAAGACGCCGAAGATGACCTCCGACATGCTGGCATTCAACGACATCTACCACTCGGCTGCCGAGAAGAACGGCGGCGAATTCGTCGATGTCTGGGATGGGTTCGTCGACGAGAACGGCGCCTTTGTCTCGACCGGCCCCGACATTAACGGCCAGGCCGTGCGGCTGCGCTCCGACGACGGCATCAACGTCTCGAAAGCCGGCAAGCGAAAGCTCGCCTTCTACACCGAAAAGCCGCTGGCCAAGATCCTCGGCCTGGCAGCGCCGGGAAGCGTGGTGACGGCTGCCGCACCGGCCGGCGCCCCGGTCGAGGCGCCGTCGCTGCCCGCCGCCCCGATCGTGGTCGACCGCACCGTTCCGATGCTGCTCAACGATCCGGCGCTCGACGGCGGTACCGAACTTCTCGGTGCGGCGGCGGCGCCGAAAGCCAATCCGGATCTGCCCGGCGAAAAACTAATCCTCGAAGGCAAGGCGCCCGAGGCCTCGCCCGGCCGCGCCGACGACTTCTCGTGGCCGCCCAAGGCCGCTGCCGCGACGGATACGACGACGGCGATCAACCGTTAACGGGGGAGTACCGTCGACCCCATCAGCGCTTCATCGATCGAGCGCGCGGCCTGGCGGCCTTCGCGGATCGCCCACACAACCAGCGACTGGCCGCGGCGCACATCACCTGCGGCGTAGAGCTTGTCGACGCTGGTCTTGTAGTCGCGATCGTTGGCTTCGACATTGCGGGAACGGCGGCTGTCGGTGGTGATTTTCATCTCACCGTCCAGCTCTTTCGCGACGCCGGCGGCAGCCGGTCCGGCAAAGCCGATGGCGATGAAGGCGAGGTCTGCACGGATGACGAATTCGGTGCCGGGGATAGGCTTGCGCTTCTCGTCGACTTCGCAGCATTTGACGCCGGTCAGCTGGCCGTCCTCGCCGATGAATTCGAGCGTCGCCACCTGGAATTCGCGCTCCGCACCTTCGGCCTGTGAGGACGAGGTGCGCATCTTGGTCGCCCAGTAAGGCCAGACCGAAAGCTTGTCTTCCTTCTCCGGCGGCTGCGGGCGGATGTCGAGCTGGGTGACACGCACCGCGCCCTGGCGGAAGGCGGTGCCGACGCAGTCGGACGCGGTATCGCCGCCGCCGACGACGACGACATGCTGGCCGCCGGCGATGATCGGATGCGACGGCCAGGCCACCGACTGGATCGGCTCGCCGCCGACGCGGCGGTTCTGCTGCACCAGATAGGGCATGGCGTCATAGACGCCGCCGAGATCGTCGCCCGGAATATTGGCCGGACGCGGCGATTCCGAACCGCCGCAATAGAGCACCGCATCGTATCCGGCGAGCAACTCTGCCACCGGCTTGTCGACGCCGACATTGACGCCGCAATGGAAGGTCACGCCCTCGCCCTGCATCTGCTCGATGCGGCGGTCGATATAGTGCTTCTCGATCTTGAAGTCGGGAATGCCGTAGCGCATCAGCCCGCCGGGACGGCTCTCACGCTCATAAACGCTGACCTCGTGGCCGGCGCGGCCAAGCTGCTGCGCCGCCGCCATCCCTGCCGGGCCGGAGCCGATGACAGCGACCCGCTTGCCCGTCTTCTTCTCTGGCGGATAAGGCCGGATATGGCCGGTTTCATAAGCCTTGTCGGCGATTGCCTGTTCGACAGTCTTGATGGCAACCGGAATGTCCTCGAGGTTCAGCGTGCAGGCTTCCTCGCAGGGCGCGGGGCAGATGCGGCCGGTGAACTCGGGGAAATTGTTGGTCGAATGCAGGTTGCGGATCGCATTGTCCCAGTCGCCATTGTAGACGAGGTCGTTCCAGTCCGGGATCTGGTTGTGGATCGGGCAACCGGTCGGCCCGTGGCAGAACGGGATGCCGCAATCCATGCAGCGCGCGGCCTGTTTCTCGACCTCCTTGTCCGACATCGGCAGCGTGAATTCACGAAAATGCCGGATGCGGTCGGAGGCCGGCTGGTACTTGTGCACCTGCCGGTCGATTTCGAGAAAGCCTGTTACCTTGCCCATAGTCCAGTTCCTGCTGTCCAGATGGTGCGGTTTTCGCACCCGTTAACCCCTTGAGGCAGCCGTGGCAACCTTGCATCCGAGGTCAAACTGTCGCTGAAAGTTCCGCCGGGAAGCCTGCGCCTCCCGGCAAGTCGAAAAACTATTCCGCCGCCACGCCCATGCGCATGCGTTCCATCTCGATCAGCGCGCGGCGGTATTCGACCGGCATGATCTTGCGGAATTTCGGCCGGAAGGTCGTCCAGTCGTCGAGTATCTCGCGGCCGCGTACTGAACCGGTGAAATGGACGTGGTTCGAGATAAGCTGGTAAAGCCGTTCCTCGTCATGGGTGGTCATGTCACCCGAGACGTCGACGCGACCCTTGTGGTCGAGGTCACCGCCATGATGCAGCAGCCTTTCCATCAGATCGTCTTCTTCCGGAACCGGCTCCAGCTCGACCATCGCCATGTTGCAGCGCGCGGCGAAATCGCCGGCCTCATCCAGAACATAGGCCACGCCGCCCGACATGCCGGCAGCGAAGTTGCGACCGGTCTGGCCGATGACGACGACGATGCCGCCGGTCATGTATTCGCAGCCATGATCGCCGACGCCTTCAACGACGGCGGCGACGCCCGAATTGCGCACCGCGAAGCGCTCGCCGGCGACACCTGCGAAATAGGCCTCGCCCTCGGTCGCGCCATAGAGGACGGTGTTGCCGACGATGATCGATTCCGCCGCGACGATCCTGGACTCCTCCGGCGGCCGGATGACGATGCGTCCGCCCGACAGGCCCTTGCCGACATAGTCGTTGGCCGCACCGACGAGATCGAACGAGATGCCGCGCGCCAGGAAGGCGCCGAACGACTGGCCGGCGGTGCCGGTCAGCTTCACCTGGATCGTGTCCTCGCGCAGGCCCTTGTGCCTGAAGCGCTTGGCGACTTCGCCCGACAGCATGGCGCCCGTGGAGCGATCGACATTGCGGATGTCGACCTCGATCTTGACCGGCTGCTTGCTTTCGAGCGCGGGCTTCGCCAGTTTGATCAGCTTGCGATCGAGTACATCGTCGATCGGGTGTTTCTGCCGTTCGGTCCAGTGCACCGCCTCATGCGGCGCGTCCGGCTTGAAGAACATCTTGCCGAAATCGAGCCCACGCGCCTTCCAATGCTGGATCATCTCGCGCTTTTCCAGCAGGTCGCTGTCGCCGATGATCTGGTCGATATGGGTGTAGCCCATCTCGGCCAGCAGCCCCCTCGCCTCTTCCGCAACATAGAAGAAGAAGTTGATGACATGCTCGGGCGTGCCCTTGAAACGCTTGCGCAGAACCGGGTCCTGCGTCGCGACGCCGACCGGGCAGGTGTTCAAGTGGCACTTGCGCATCATGATGCAGCCGGCCGCGATCAGCGGCGCGGTCGAGAAGCCGAACTCGTCGGCACCGAGCAGCGCACCGATGATGACGTCGCGCCCCGTGCGCAAGCCGCCATCGACCTGCAGTGCAACGCGCGAGCGCAGCCCGTTCAGCACCAGCGTCTGGTGCGTCTCGGCAAGGCCCATTTCCCATGGACTGCCGGCATGCTTGAGCGAGGTCAGCGGCGACGCGCCGGTGCCGCCATCATAGCCGGAGATGGTGATGTGGTCGGCGCGCGCCTTGGCGACGCCCGCCGCGACCGTGCCGACACCGACTTCCGACACCAGCTTTACCGAGACATCGGCCGCCGGGTTGACGTTCTTCAGATCGTAGATCAGCTGCGCCAGATCCTCGATCGAATAGATGTCGTGATGCGGCGGCGGCGAGATCAGGCCGACGCCAGGCGTCGAGTGCCGGACCTTGGCGATGGTGGCGTCGACCTTGTGGCCGGGCAGCTGGCCGCCCTCACCGGGCTTGGCGCCCTGCGCGACCTTGATCTGCATGACATCGGAATTGACGAGATACTCGGCGGTGACGCCAAACCGCCCCGAGGCGACCTGCTTGATCGCCGAACGTTCGGGGTTCTTGCCGCCGCCGGGCAGCGGCAGATAGCGGTCGGCCTCTTCGCCGCCCTCGCCGGTGTTCGACTTGCCGCCGATCTGGTTCATGGCGCGCGCCAGCGTCGTGTGTGCCTCGCGCGAGATCGAGCCGAACGACATCGCCCCTGTCGAGAAGCGCTTGACGATATCGGCCGCCGACATCACGTCCTCTATCGCCACCTTCTTGCGGCCGGTCTCTTCCGCAAGCTTGATCCTGAACAGGCCGCGTATGGTCTGGGCACGGGCCGTCTCGCTGTCGATCTGCGCGGAATACTCCTTGAACGTCTCCCACGAGCCCTGGCGCACGGCGTGCTGCAAGGTGGCGACGGCGTCGGGCGACCACATATGGGCTTCGCCGCGCATGCGGTACATGTACTCGCCGCCGACCTCGAGGCTGTTGCGCAGCACCGGATCGTTGCCGAAACCGTCGGTGTGGCGGCTGAGCGTCTCAGCCGCGACCTCGTCCAGGCCGACACCTTCGATCAGCGTCGCTGTGCCGGTGAAGTACTTCTCGACGAAATCTGACTTCAGCCCGATGGCGTCGAATATCTGCGCGCCGCAATAGGACTGGTAGGTGGAGATGCCCATCTTCGACATCACCTTGAGGATGCCCTTGCCGATCGACTTGATGTAGCGCGAGACCACCTCGTAGGCGTCAACCTCAGCCGGCAGTTCGCCACGCTTGTGCATGTCGAGCAGCGTATCGAAGGCAAGGTAGGGGTTGATCGCCTCGGCGCCGTAGCCGGCGAGACAGCAGAAATGATGCACTTCGCGCGGCTCGCCGGATTCCACGACCAGGCCGACCGCGGTGCGCAGACCCTTGCGGATCAGATGGTGGTGCACCGCAGCCGTCGCCAGCAGTGCCGGAATGGCGATACGGTCGGGACCGACCTGGCGGTCGGACAGGATGATGATGTTGTAGCCGCCGGCGACAGCGGCTTCCGCCCGCTCGCACAGACGTTCGACCGCGCCCTGCATGCCGGACGCGCCCTCGCTCGACCCGTAGGTGATATCGATGGTCTTGGTGTCGAAACGGTCTTCCGTGTGGCCGATCGAGCGGATCTTTTCCAGATCGCCATTGGTCAGGATCGGCTGGCGCACTTCGAGCCGCTTGCGGCGCGAATTGCCAACCAGGTCGAAGATGTTCGGCCGCGGCCCGATGAAGGACACCAGGCTCATCACCAGTTCCTCGCGGATCGGGTCGATCGGCGGGTTGGTGACCTGGGCGAAATTCTGCTTGAAGTAGGTGTAGAGCAGCTTCGACTTGTCCGACATCGCCGAGATCGGCGTGTCCGTGCCCATCGAACCCACCGCTTCCTGGCCGGTGGTCGCCATCGGCGACATCAGCAGCTTGGTGTCTTCCTGGCTGTAGCCGAACGCCTGCTGGCGATCGAGCAGGCTGACATCCTTGCGCAGCGCGCGCGGCTCGACCGGCTTCAGATCCTCCAGGATCAGCTGCGTGTTGTTGAGCCAGGTCTTGTAGGGATGCCTGGTGGCGATCTCCGACTTGATCTCCTCGTCGGAAATGATGCGGCCCTTGGCGAGGTCGATCAGAAGCATGCGGCCGGGCTGCAGCCGCCACTTCTTGACGATCCTCTCCTCCGGCACCGGCAGCACGCCGGCCTCTGACGCCATGATGACGCGGTCGTCGTCGGTGACGATGTAGCGCGCCGGGCGCAGACCGTTGCGGTCGAGCGTGGCGCCGATCTGGCGACCGTCGGTGAAGGCGACCGCGGCCGGCCCGTCCCACGGCTCCATAAGGGCTGCGTGGTATTCGTAGAAAGCCTTGCGGTCGGCATCCATCAGCTTGTTGCCGGCCCAGGCTTCCGGGATCAGCATCATCATGGCGTGGCTGAGGCTGTAGCCGCCCTGGAACAGGAATTCGAGCGCATTGTCGAAGCACGCCGTGTCGGACTGGCCGTCATAGGAGATCGGCCACAGCTTGGAGATGTTGTTGCCGAACAGTTCGGAATCGACCGAGGCCTGGCGCGCCGCCATCCAGTTGTTGTTGCCGCGCACCGTGTTGATCTCGCCATTATGCGCGACCATGCGGTAGGGGTGCGCGAGCTTCCATGACGGGAAGGTGTTGGTCGAGAAGCGCTGGTGGACGAGGATCAGCGCGGTCTCGAAACGCGGATCCGACAAATCCTTGTAATAGGCGCCGACCTGGTAGGCCAGGAACATGCCCTTGTAGACGATGGTACGCGCCGATAGCGACACACAGTAGGCGCCGATATCCTTGTTGTTGTTCTCGGCGTAGATGCGGCCGGAAATCACCTTGCGCAGCAGGTACAGCCTGGCCTCGTATTCCTCGTCATCTGGAATGTCCGATGTGCGGCCGATGAAGACCTGGCGATGGAACGGTTCGGAGGCCGCAATATCGGGCGCCTTCGACAGCGATGAATTGTCGACCGGCACGTCGCGAAAGCCGAGCAGCGGCAGCCCTTCTGACTGCGCCGATTCGGCGATGATCTCTTCGATATGGGCGCGCAGTGCCGCATCCTGCGGCATGAACCAGTGGCCGACGCCGTATTGGCCTGCCGCCGGCAGTTCGACGCCCTGGGCCGCCATCTCTTCGCGGAAGAAATGATCGGGAACCTGCACCAGCACGCCGGCGCCGTCGCCCATCAGCGGATCGGCGCCGACAGCGCCGCGATGCGTCAGGTTTTCGAGCACGAAGAGCCCGTCCTTGACGATCTGGTGCGACTTCACGTTCTTCATGTTGACGATGAAGCCGACGCCGCACGCGTCATGCTCGTTGCGCGGATCATAGAGACCCTGCGCGGCCATGCCATTGGTGGTCAGGCCGTTGGTGGTCTGGCCTTCTTTGGTCAGAACGGTATTTTTAACGGCTGCCGCTTTCGTCTGCGCGGCCTGGCCGATAATCGCAGATGGCGTCAGTTCCGTCATCGTCCTGTCCTCCGTTCCGGCCCCTTGCACGTCTAGCATTTGGGGCGCTGGTCTACCTTGGGAAGCGACTGGCTTCCGCTCTCATTCTTGCGGCACGTCTTTTCGAAATCCTTGGCGGACCGTGCGGTGCACCGCCGGTTCGTATCCGGTATCGTACAGGCCACAGCCGAGCCGTCTACCCGTCGCTCGCGGCAACGGCCGGAGTGGCCCAAATGATACGCCAATCCAGCCTGACTTGTGCGACAAAATAAGACAGCACTACTGTCCTAAATTTTTATGGCAGAAATCCTAGGCGCACACAAGACCGATTCACCAAATTCTTGGACGTTTGGCGACAGAAAATTGCGTCGGGCGCTGTTGAAACGAAATTTCGGTCCCGGCACTCCTTCGTGATCGCCTTTGGCTTTACCGCTTTTTCAGCCCTTGGCCCTTGCGCGTCAAACCCCGAAACGGCCATGGTCGCGCTCTTGTCGCAACCAGACTTTCTCAACCAGGCAGGGACTTTCCTGATGTTCTTTGCATCCGACAACTGGGCGGGCGTCCATTCCAACATTGCCGCCGGGCTGTCAGCCAATGCTGGCGGCTTTTCGACCGCCTATGGCGATGGCGATCTCGACCGGGCCGTCTACCAGCGTTTCAGCGAGATCTTCGAACGCGAGGTCGCGGTGTTCTTCGTCGCTACCGGCACGGCGGCCAACTCGCTGTCCCTGGCCGCTTACAACAAGCCCGGCGGCATTTCCTTTGCGCACCGCGAATCGCACATCATCGAGGACGAATGCGGCGCGCCGGAATATTTCAGCGGCGGCTCGCGTCTCCATGCTGTCGACGGCGCCCTGGGCAAGATCGATCCGCACAATCTTGAACGCGCCGTCGCCCGTTTCGCACCCGAAATCGTCCATTGGGGACGCCCGACGGCCGTCTCGATCACCCAATCGACCGAAGTCGGCACAGTGTACGGGCTCGACGACATTTCCACCATTTCGGAGATCGCCAAACGCTTTTCCCTGCCGCTGCATATGGACGGCGCCCGTTTTGCCAACGCATTGGTCGCGCTTGAGACGACGCCGGCCGAAATGACCTGGAAGCGCGGCGTCGACATCGTCTCGTTCGGCGGCACCAAGAACGGCTGCTGGTGCGCCGAAGCGGTGGTGCTGTTCGATCTAGACCGCGCCAAGGAGTTGTCCTTCCTGCGCAAGCGCGCCGCACAGCTGTTCTCCAAGTCGCGCTTCATCGCAGCGCAGTTCGACGCCTACTTCACAGACGGCCTGTGGCTGGACACGGCCCGTCATGCCAATGCCATGGCCGCGCGCCTGGCGGCTGCGATCGAGGATTCGGCAACGGCGAAGCTCGCCTGGTTGCCGCAGGCCAACGAGGTGTTCGCGGTGATGAAAAAGGCGGAAGCCGAAAGGCTGCAATCCGTCGGCGCAGCCTTTTACGACTGGCACAGGCCGCACGGCTTCGACGGCCATGTCGGCGAGGACGAGTTGCTCTATCGCTTCGTCACCAGCTTTGCCACGACTTCAGATGAGGTCGATCGCTTCGGCCAGATGATCGCCTGAACCCGCGAGACCGCGCCAATGACAAAGCCACCTCTCGGCTCAACCATGCGGCTGGTTCGCCCGGCGCCAAACGTGCTCGGCTTCTACGATGGCCGCGTTGACGGCGTTCGCGCCTGGTCGGACGAGCCGAACTGGCTGGACGACGGCGCCTATGCCCTCGGCATCTGCACCTATGCGATCGTCGATGGTTCGCAGGCGCTTGTCTACGACACGCATATTTCGCTCCCTCACGCGCGCTTCATCAGGCAGACGCTCGAAGAGATGGGCGCAACATCGATCCGGGTCGTGCTCAGCCACTGGCATGACGATCATATTGCCGGCAATGAGGTGTTTCAGGATTGCGAGATTATCGCCAACACGCTCACCGCCTCGGCGCTCGCGAACAACCGGGCTGAGATCGAAAGCGGTGTTCCACCGATCAAGCCTCTCGTGCTGCCGAACAGGACCTTCGCAGGCAGTCTTGACCTCGCCGTTGGATCGATCGCCGTCGAACTGCGTCAGGTCGAAATCCACAGCCATGACGGCACGGTGCTGTTCATGCCCGAAACCGGCCTGCTCCTGGCGGGCGACACGCTCGAGGATCCGATCACCTATGTCAGCGAGGCGGATCGGCTGGCGCAACATCTGGTTGATCTCGAACGCATGGCCGGCTGGTCGATAGACCGCATCTTGCCCAATCACGGCTCGCTCGAAGCGATTGAGCGAGGCGGCTACGACAAAGGCCTCATCGCCGCCACGCAAGCCTACGTTCAAAAACTGCTTCGCTGCCGGCGTGAGCCTGATCTTGCGAAGCAGGATCTGAAAACCTTCGGCGCCGACATGTTCGCCACGGGCGCGGTCGAGTACTTCGCGCTGTACGAGCCCGTCCACCGGCAAAACGTCGAGGCCGTTCTCGCAACCGGCACCGGTCGCTAAGCAAGGAAAGGCCGCGCCAAAAGCTCGAGGCCAAGCAAGATCAGGAAAATAAGAAACCAGCGCCGGAAGGTCGCCGGGCTGATCCGCTGCCGGAGCAACTGTCCGAGCCACATGCCGAGCAAGGCCGGCGCAACCGCCAGCGACGACATGGCGACATGCCCGACCTGGAACGCGCCGTGCGAGGCAAGGCCGGCAGCGAGCGCGATCGTCGACACGGTGAAGGACAGGCCGAGCGCCTGGATCAGATCGTCACGGCTCAAGCCCAGCGCCTGAATGTAAGGCACAGCGGGCACGACAAACACGCCGGTGCCGCCGGTGACGAGGCCGGTAAGGAAACCGACAATCGGCGACGACCAGCGCTCGGCTGACGCGAGAACCGTCAACTGCCGCGCCAGCAGCGTATAGACGGCATAGACGATCAGCGCCGCCCCGAGGCCGGCCGTCGTCCATTTGACATTGTCGCTGGCCAGCAGCCATGAGCCGGCCAGCGTGCCGGCGACGATGCCGACCATCATCAGCCACAGCCGCCTGAGGATCCAGCCGAAGCTCGGGCCGGCAAACAGCTGCCAGATATTGGTGACGAAGGACGGCACGATCAGCAGCGAAGCCGCGGCGACCGGCCGCATGATTGTGCCCAGCAGCCCCATCGCCAACGTCGGCAGTCCCATACCGGTAACGCCCTTGACGATGCCGGCCAGCAGGAAGGTCACCGCAATGGTTGCCGTTAGGGCCAGGGAAAAATCAGCCGAGAGATCAGACATTGCCCTTCATGGGAAGACGGCGCCCGCCGCAAAAGAGCCAGAACTCTTCGGTTGGGGTGACAGAGGCTGCGGCGAAAAAAAGCGGCGCCTTGCGGCGCCGCTTTCGTCTCGGGAGGAGACGCTTTTAACCTTGGGCGTTGTGACGCCGCCGTCTTGATCACGCGGCGTTCTTGGCCTCGATCTGCTTGGCGTTGGCCGAAGAGGCGGTAATCGCGATCTTGCGCGGCTTCAACTCCTCGGGGATGTTGCGCTTAAGGTCGACGAAAAGCAGGCCGTTCTTCAGCGTGGCGCCGACGACCTCGACATGGTCGGCAAGCTGGAAGCGGCGCTCGAACGAACGCGAGGCAATGCCGCGGTAGAGCAGCTCGGAGCCTTCGCCATTGCCCTCTTCCTTGCGCTCACCCTTGACGGTCAGCACGTTGCGGTGGGCTTCGATCGAAATCTCTTCGTCCGAGAAGCCGGCAACCGCCATCGAGATGCGATAGGCGTCCTCGCCGGTGCGCTCGATGTTGTAGGGCGGATAGGTCTGCGCGCCATCGGGCTGGGCCAGCGAGTCGAGCATGGTGAACAGGCGGTCGAAGCCGACGGTCGAGCGATAGAGCGGGGAAAAATCAACGTGACGCATGAGGTGTTCTCCTGTTGAGCAACATGTTTGCGTGTGGCCGGTGCGAAACCCTGGAAAGGCGTTTCGGGTGGACCAGCAGCCCCGACATCGGCGGCTGCATCCGACATTTGGGGAGCGCAAAAGCTCATTTCAAGGATTTTTGAAGAGCGCCAATCGAGGCGTCGATGAACGGCAGATGAACCGCTGCTTCGGCGCCCGTTCAGCCGGCCGGCGCTAGAGTGCCCCCAGGATAAAGAACCAGGCGGCGCCGGATGAAAGCGCCGCGACGAGGCCGACCGGGTGTAACGTCCCTTCCTCCCGGATCGACAGAGGCCGGAAGCACGCCGCCGCAGGCTGCTTCCGGCCTTGCTTGTCGTTCGTCCGCCCCCTTGGCGTCCTCCCTTTGCTTTTCATCCATTGGCGTCTATCACCATGCCGACGCCCTGCCGGGTGAGACACCACGAAGACGCAAGCGCCTAATGACGGATCTCTTCCATCCCACGCCAGGCAATCCGCCGCCGCAAAATGTCGCCGGCGGCTTTTTCACCACGCGCGACGGCAAGAAGATCCGCTACGGCCTGTTTGCCGCGGTCACTCGGCCGCTGAAAGGCACCGTCGTGCTGCTGCCCGGCCGCAACGAGTGCATCGAGAAGTATTTCGAAACCATCCGCAACCTGACCGACCGCGGCCTCGGCGTCGCCACGCTCGACTGGCGCGGCCAGGGCGATTCCGACCGGCTGATCGCCGACCCGCAACGCGGCTATGTCCGCTCCTTCTACGATTACACCGGCGACCTCGAACAGTTCTTCGAGGACATCGTGCTGCCCGACTGCCGCGGCCCGTATTACATCCTCGCCCATTCGATGGGCGCCGTGATCGCGCTGCTCGCGGCGCCGTCGATGGTCAACCGGGTGCGTCGAATGGTGCTGATTGCGCCTTTCCTGACGGTGCCCGACTCGCCCGTGTCGGCAAAAACGGCGCGCCGCGTCTGCTCGGTATTGTGCTTTCTCGGCCTCGGTCGGCTCTACGCCGCCTGGGGTCCGCGTCCCAGGGAAACCCTGCCCTTCGCCCTCAACAAGGTGACATCGGACCCCGGGCGCTATCAGCGCAACACGAAAATCTACGAGCACTATCCGCAACTGGCGCTCGGCGGGCCGACGATCCGCTGGCTGCAGGCGGCAATCAAGGCAGGCGAAGCCATCAGCGAGCCCGACTTCATGGCCAGGATCCAAGTGCCGCTGCTGATGATCGCCGCCGGCGCCGATCAGGTCGTCTCGACCAAGGCCGTGGAAGCCTACGCCAGGCGTCTGCGCCTCGGCTCGCTGCTGATGATCGATGGCTCGAAACACGAGATCCTGCAGGAGGCCGATGTCTATCGCGAGCAGTTGCTCGCCGCCTTCGACGCCTTCATACCCGGCAACGACGACCCCACAGCCTGATGCCGCCGGCGCTGCATGTTACGGCGCCTTGAGCTTGCGCCTGCTGACAGCCTTCTGTCAGGAGCAGCGCCGGCAGCACACAAAGAGCTAAAGATTCTGACAGCCGGTGCCGCCCCGGAATGCTCATCTCTCCGTGTCGAACCGAACGCCAAGGAGATGACGTCATGACCGAGAAAACCTGCGCTGCCTGCGATTGCCAGCTGGACGCCAATCCGATCCGCGTCAAGGTCGGCGGCAAGACCGTCGAGGTCTGCTGCGAGGAATGCGCGATTGCGCTGAACGAAGCCGGCGCCTCAGTGGCCGGCGCATCAGTGGCCGGCAACGGGGAAGCCTGAGCGATGCGCCCCGATCATGCAGCGGCGGCGCAATGCCTCGCACATCAGCCGACAACTCAAACCGCGACGTTCCGGCGGTCCTTGCGGACACAAGGCATCGCGGCGGCCAACTGGATCGGCCGTCAACTGGAAAGGCGCCGAAGCCGCCTTGCCTTGCTCGAAATGACCGACGAACAGCTCAAGGACATCGGTCTGTCGCGCAGCGACGCTCACTGCGAATACATGCGCCGTTTGTGGGACTGAGCCATGGCCGCTACGAAGGGCCCGACAGGTGAAGTCTCCTGACAGGTTTGGACAAGCCAATCGCCTAAATGTGCCGGAGCAGCTTTCGGTGCAAGGGTAGAATGCAACGGCCATGTCTCAGCTCACCATGTCGCAGTTCACGGTACAGACGCTTCTGGACACCGGCACCGTCAGGGTGAGGGATGTCCTCTGCAGCGGCGAATGCCGGCACAAGAGCGAAGAAGAGTGCACCGCTGCCACGCATCTTGTGTTTCCCTATCGCGGCGTCTTCGTGCGCCATGTCGGCCGCAACGATGCGGTCGCCGAAGCCAACCAGTTGTTGTTCTTCAACAACGCCGAAGGCTACCGGATCAGCCATCCCGTCGAGGGTGGCGATTCCTGCCTCGATCTCGTTGTCGAGGAGGCGCAACTGCAGGAGCTGACGCCGAAGGAGCAGTTGCGCTTGGGCAGCGCCGTGGCGTTTCGTCGTCAGCGCCGCCGCATCGACCCGCGGGCTCAGGCGCTGGTGGCGGTGCTGCGCCACAGCCTGAGCCGCAACATTGCCGAAACGCTGGAGGCCGAAACCCTGGCGCTGACGCTGGTGCGGCGCTCCCTCGGCGAGGGCACCTCGCATGCCGCCGGCGCCAGCGCTGGCCGGCAGAAGCTGGTCGATCGCGCCAAGCTCGTCCTGTCCTCGGATCTTTCGCGGCGCTGGACGCTGGCCGAGATCGCCGCTGAAGTCGGGGTGTCACCGGTTTATCTCACGCAGGTTTTCCAGCAGGTCGAGGCGATGCCGCTCTATCGCTACCATCTGCGCCTGCGGCTGGCGCGCGCGCTCGACCTGCTTGGCCGCTACGACAATCTGACCACGCTCGGCCTGGACCTCGGCTTCTCCAGCCACAGCCATTTCAGCTCAGCGTTCAGGCAGGTCTACGGGCGAACGCCGGCGGAATTCCAGCGCTCGATCAAGCCGCGCTGATCGGGTCGACTATCAGCCGCGCAGGGCTGCCATTGCAGCCGCGTGAAGCTCCGGCGTTGCGGCGGCCAGGATGTCGCCGCCCTTTTCCGCCGGACCGCCCTCGAATGTGGTGACGACGCCGCCGGCCTTTTCGATGATCGGGATCAGCGCCACGATGTCGTAGGGTTTCAATCCGGGATCGGCGACGATGTCGACGCTGCCCGAGGCAATCATGGCAAAGGCGTAGCAATCGGCTCCGTACCGGGCGAGCTGGATCTGTTTCTCGAACGCGTCGTAGCGGGTGCGCGCCTCGCCCTTGAAAAGCGCCGGCGTGGTGGTGAACAAGGTCGCCTCGTCAAGCTTCGTCCTCTTGCGGGTCGACAGCTTCCGCGGCCCACCGGGGCCTTCGTAGTGGGAGCCGGAAGCGTTGGCGTAGAACAGCTCGCCGGTGAACGGCTGCGCCATCATGCCGGCGACGGCGTCACCGTCGACCGTCAATCCGACCAGCGTTCCCCACACCGGCAGGCCTGAGATGAAGGCGCGGGTACCATCGATCGGATCGATCACCCAGACATGCCTTGAGGAGATGTTTTCGCTGCCATGTTCTTCGCCAAGGATACCGTGATCGGGATACTCAGCCGAGATCAGCGCCCGGATGGCGCGCTCGGCCTCGCGGTCGGCCTCGGTGACCGGGTCGAAACTGCCTTTTTCCTTGTTGGCCACCGCGCCCTGTGCGCGGAAACGCGGCAAGGTTTCAGCCGCCGCCGCTTGCGCGATCCGGCGCATGAAATCGATGCTGATGTCCACGTGATTCTCCCGCATTGCAGAGTGCCAACCCGGTCTGCAGGCACTTTCCCACCAAAACAAGCCGGTTTATCGATTTATTAGAGACATCAGCGTTGCCGAAATATCACACATCGGCGCCATCGAAACGCATTTTCACATCAGAGTGAATTAAAAAAGCGTGGGATCGATTGACATTTGTGCATCGCACAATAAATTTGTTCTCGGACAGGTTTTCCTGTCCATGCCCTCCTTGGGCGTTTCCTCCCTAGACTTCGACCGTGTCGTGCAAACGATGCGGTCTTTTTTTACGCTGCGGGATGGCCAGCGCGGGATCTCATGAACAGCCGCCGCTCCGTGTCATTCGGCGGCCAGCGGCAGGTCTATGAAGTGGTGGTCGGGCATCGCCATCAGGTCGGCCGAAAAGCGCGCCATATCGTCGGCCAGCGCATCGAAGCCGGCCGATTTCTGGAACGTCCGCTCATTCATGTAGAGGCCGCGATTGACCTCGATCTGCAGCGCATGCAGATGGCGCGCCGGCCGGCCGTAATGCTCGGTGATGAAGCCGCCTGCATAGGGTTTGTTGTGGGCGACGGTGTAGCCCATGCCGATGAGCAGGCCGATCGCCGTCTCGGTCAGGGCTGCCGTGGCCGAGATGCCGAAACGGTCGCCGACGATGAAATCCGGCCGCAGGCCGCTGTCGCCCACCCTGATGCTCGCCGGCATCGAATGGCAGTCGATCAGCACGGCATAGCCGAACCTGGCATGGGTTCTGGTCAATAGCCGCTTCAGCGTCTCGTGATAGGGTTTGTAGACCGCCTCTATGCGCTGGACGGCCTCCGCCAGCGGCAGACGGCCGGAATAGATGTCGAGCCCCTCACCCACCAGCTTGGGCACGGTGCCGAGCCCGCCGGCAACGCGCGCCGAGCGGATGTTGCAGAAGGACGGCACCGGCTCGGCGAACATGCGCGGGTCGAGTTCCCAGGGTTCGCGATTGACGTCGAGATAGGCGCGCGGAAAATTCGCCGCCAGCATCGGCGCGCCCAGCGCCACCGCGCCGCCGAACAGTTCGTCGACATAGCAATCCTCGGAGCGGCGGATGGCGCTCCGGTCGAGCCGCGCCATGGCCAGGAAGCGGTCTGGATAATAGCGGCCGCTATGCGGTGAGTTGAAGACGAACGGAACGCGCTGCTCGGCGCCCGATCGGATTTCGAAGGGTGGAACGACCGAAAAATCTTCGGCTGCCGTCGTCAATTTGAACGAACCCGGAAACAGCAATGCATCATGATGGGAAACTGCCACCTCATCGGCCGCATGTCCAGCATTTCGGCATGTCAGGAACCCCGTCAAATCAGGATTAATGCCGCCAACGTTCACTTGATGTTTACCGTCAGCTCCTCATATACAGGATGGTTAACGGGCTTGCCGGACGGCAGGCTCGGCTGGGGTGATTCGGACGGGACAAGATGGCACGCATTCTGCTGGCGGAAGACGACGACGACATGCGCCGGTTCCTGGTCAAGGCACTGGAGCGGGCCGGCTATCACGTCAGCGATTTCGACAATGGCGCCAGCGCCTACGAGCGGCTGCGCGAAGAACCTTTCTCCCTGCTGCTGACCGATATCGTCATGCCGGAGATGGACGGCATCGAACTCGCCCGCCGCGCCACCGAGATCGATCCCGACCTCAAGGTGATGTTCATCACCGGTTTCGCGGCCGTCGCGCTCAACCCCGATTCCAAGGCGCCGAAAGACGCCAAGGTGCTGTCCAAGCCCTTCCACCTGCGCGATCTCGTCAATGAGGTCGAAAAAATGCTTCAGGCCGCCTGAAGCGCGCACAGTGTGATCTCGCCGCTTCGTCGGCGGCGCGGCAAAACGAGCCTTTCTTTCCCTTTTCCGGCTATTGACGCGCTGGACCAAAAATGGTGTATGCGCGGCTTCGGATGGGCGTGTAGCTCAGCGGGAGAGCACTGCATTGACATTGCAGGGGTCACAGGTTCAATCCCTGTCACGCCCACCATCCTTTCGATAACTTAGCCAAGCCCGTTTTTGGCGCACCCCTTCGACGACTTAGCCGGTAAGGCGGCCACCGCTTATGGCAGCCGCCTCGTGTTTGTGGACATTCTAATGCATGGCGCTCAAAAGTGCCCCGGTTTTGAGACTACGACATGCATAAAAACAAAGACCTAAAGCGCGTCGTCTGAGTCCGTTCAAACGCGACGCGCTTTAGACGTGGCGCGGACTTAGCGTCCTTGAAGGCGCAGGCTCGATGCCGTCCTCCATAAGAATATCCTTCTTGCGAGCGAACGCGACGAAGACGCCTCGTGCTGTCTCGGGTTCCACATCACCAATCAGAGCGGCTTTGCAAGCGCGAATAGCAGCTCTCTGCTCCGGGCTGTTGCCACACCATTCGGCTGCGAATTGATAAGCATCCGCGACCGTGTTGAGTTGGCGGGGAAAGCCCAATCCCACCCACACCCGGACTGGCTTCTCAAAAGGTTTCGATAGCATCATGACCTCCTTTCCTAATGCATGTCACCCAGAAGTATGCCGCGGTTCTGGGACAACGACATGCATCAAAACAAAGACTTAAAGCGTGTCGCATGAATCCGTTTCGCGACGCGCTTTAGGCAGTCACTCCTCCGCCTTCGCCACCTCTGCCCATCATCCACGGCATTGTCGTGGATACTTCCTCAAGGATTCTGGCTGCTTTCGCAAAACCGCTGAACGCGTCTCTGGCTGCGGAAAGCGGATAATCGCTATCGAAAGCTCGCTGGCAGGCCCGCAATGCGGTTTGGTGAATGGGGCCGCGCCTGTCCTTCGGCCATTCATAGAGGAACTCCAGAGCGTCCTCGAGACACGTGATTTCCTGAACAAGGTTGTCGCCGCTTTTCACGAAAACGGCGCTGTCGAACATCCGATCGTTCATATGATCCTCCAAATCGAACGAACCATTGAGTTTCATGGTTTGCGCGGTCCAGGCCAACTGCGGGCGCGCGACAGAGGCGCGCCAGTACGTCCTGCAGTGATCATCTTCGTTTCTCCGCAATCACAGCCTCCCGGCCGAAAACCGGGAGGCGGACCCGCAGTTCAAAGTGTGACAGATCGACAGGATTACGCGGCTTTACGCGCGCGGTCCGTGTCTTGCGTGATCTGAGTGGCGGCCGTCGGCGTGTCGCCCACGCCGATGCTGATGCGGCGCGGCTTCAGCTCTTCGGGAATCTCGCGGACAATGTCGATCGAGAGGAGGCCATTCTCCAGTTTGGCTGCCTTGATCTTCATGTGGTCGGCAAGCTTGAACGTCTGCCTGAAACTGCGGTAGGCGATGCCCTGGTGCANGCTGCCTTGATCTTCATGTGGTCGGCAAGCTTGAACGTCTGCCTGAAACTGCGGTAGGCGATGCCCTGGTGCAGCAGCTGGCGTCCGCTCTGATCATCAGCTTTCTGGCCTACCACGACCAGTTCGGGTCCATGCTGGGTAAGCTCGACCTCATCCTGGCTGAAGCCTGCGATGGCCATCGAGATACGGTAATCGTTCTCGTCGACCTTCTCGATGTTATAGGGCGGCCAGTCTGGACGCGTGCCGCTGTCGAGCATGTCGAAAAGCCGGTCGAAACCGACGGTGGTCCGATAGAGGGTATCAAAGGTTCTCATAGCCACATCCTCCTTGAAGCAACATGGGTACAAGGACGCCGCCCTGTGCGGCGCCGCCATTTTTTGCCGAGCCTTATGGCCTTGGCGGAAATCGAATTAGGAGGCGCCCCAAATGAGTTCAAGAGCATCTCGAATTTTTTTTAGTAGCATCCTTCGCATCGACGGAAAGCGAAATCTGAGTTTCTACGGGACCTTCCCTTCGAACAGTCGAACAGCCCCTTGAAGTACAGATCCGGCGGGAAGTTTTCGCGCGATCTGCGCGACCGCATCGTCTACTGCCCCGCCGTCCCGTTTCGTGTTCAAATGCCGGCCAGCAAGGAACCGGGTAGCGGCCTTCCGATCCGTATCCGCCCTGTCGGGGGCGAAACGTCCCGGCACGTGCCGGGACGTTTCTGGCTCGCGGATCACTGTGGCCGCGGATCGGGCCTGTCGGGCTTGTCATGAGGGGTGTTGTTGCCTTCACGGCACGGTGTGCCGATGCCGCAGCATTTGCCGTTGTAGGTGACACCGGGCTTGGTCTTCTCGCATTCCCTCGGCGGTGCCGTCTGACACCCTGCCAGCACCGAAACCGCGATGGCGGCGAGAAATGCGTTTCTTGAAGTGATAAACATTGACGTTCTCCTTGATGGACCGTGTTTGCTACACACCGCTTGGTCGCGGGCGGCAGCGAAATGGTTCAAGGAAAATTGGAATCAGGCCGCGCCGAGGCGGACACCACCCTTCCCAATATGGTTGAGAAACCACGCATATGTCTGTTCCAATCCACCGCGAAGCGCGTAGCGGGGGCGCCATCCCGTTGCAAACAGCCGCGAAACATCCATCAACTTGCGCGGCGTGCCGTCTGGCTTGGTCGTATCGAAGGCGATATTAGCCTCGACGCCGACGACCGATGCGACGGTCTGGGCAAGCTCGGCAATGGTGACATCCTCGCCCGAACCGACATTGACGTGGCTGTCGCCGGCATAATTCTTCAACAGCCAGACCAAGGCATCGGCGGCGTCGTCGACATGCAGGAATTCACGCCGTGGCGTGCCCGAGCCCCAGACCTCGAGGCTGTTGCCGCCGCTCAGCGCCAGTGCATGCGCCTTTCGCATCAGGGCCGGCACGACATGGCTGGACTGGAGATCGAAATTGTCGCCAGGACCGTAAAGGTTGGCCGGCATCGCCGAGATGTAGTCGACGCCATGCTGGCGCCGATAGGCCTGGCACAGTTTGAGCCCGGCGATCTTGGCGATCGCATACCATTCATTGGTGGGTTCGAGCGGACCGGTCAGCAGCGCGTCTTCCCTGATCGGCTGCGGCGCGAGCTTTGGATAGATGCAGGACGAGCCGAGAAACAAAAGCTTGCCGACCTCGCTGCGAAAGGCGCCGTCAATGACATTGCCCTGCATAACCAGGTTTTGCTGCAGGAAATCGACAGGGAACCGGTCATTGGCCAGGATACCGCCGACTTTGGCGGCCGCCATCACCACCGCATCCGGCCTGTGCTCGGCCATCCAGCGCCGCACCCCTGCCTGGTCGAGCAGGTCGAGCCTGTCGCGCGATACGGTGAGTATCTCGCAGTCCTCGCTCGCCAGCCGGCGCACGACGGCCGAACCGACCATGCCGCGATGCCCGGCGACGAAGACACGCTTGCCTTTCAGATCAAATGTCGCGTCCATGAACCTGCCTCACGCAGAACGGCTGTTCTGCCGCGTGCCGCCGGCGGTGCGCGCCAGATCGGCCTGCACCATTTCCGCCACCAGATCCCTGAAGCCGGTCGTGTGCGACCACCCCAGCCTGGCTTTGGCCTTGGCGGGGTCGCCGAGCAGCAGGTCGACCTCGGTCGGCCGGAAATAGCGCGGATCGATGCGCACCAGGACAGTGCCCGAACCGGCATCGACACCAACTTCATCGACACCCTCGCCTTGCCAGCGGATGGTGCGTCCGGTCTCGGCAAAAGCCAGTTCGACGAATTCGCGCACCGAATGCGCCTCACCGGTCGCCAGCACGAAATCGTCGGCTTCACTGTGCTGCAGAATGCGCCACATGCCCTCCACATAGTCGCGCGCATGGCCCCAGTCACGCTTGGCGTCGAGATTGCCGAGATAGAGCGTGGCCTGAAGGCCGTGATGGATCGAGGCGACGGCCCGCGTGATCTTGCGGGTGACGAAGGTTTCGCCGCGTGTCGGGCTTTCGTGGTTGAACAGGATTCCGTTGGCGGCGAACATGCCGTAAGCCTCGCGGTAGTTGACCGTGATCCAGTAGGCGTAAAGCTTGGCGGCGGCATAGGGCGAGCGCGGATGGAAGGGCGTCGCCTCGCTTTGCGGGACCTCGCGCGCCTTGCCGTAAAGCTCCGACGTCGATGCCTGATAGAAGCGCACCGACTTCTCCAGGCGCAGGATGCGGATCGCCTCGAGCAGCCTGAGTGTTCCCAGCGCATCGGCATTGCCGGTGTATTCCGGCGTCTCGAAACTCACCTGGACATGACTCTGGGCGCCGAGATTGTAGATCTCGCCGGGCTGTGTCTCCTGCACCAGGCGAATAAGGTTGGTCGCGTCGGTCAGGTCGCCATAATGCAGGAAGAAACGCGCACCGCGCTCGTGCGGATCGACATAGATGTCGTCAACGCGCTCGGTGTTGAACGAGGACGAGCGGCGTTTGACGCCATGGACAATATAGCCCTTCTGCAGAAGCAATTCTGCGAGATAGGCCCCGTCCTGCCCGGTTACACCGGTGATGAGCGCCACTTTTTCCGTCATTGCCGCTCCGTCCGCATCCAATCCCGGCAACCGAATACAGATTTGGCGCGAGAACGCAAATCCTCCATACGTGGGATAGGTTTCAGCCAGCGATTGTGTCGTTCTCAGGCACCTGCAACCGCGCAGAAATGCTTCATCCTGGCCAGCGCAAGCTCGGGATCGGCGAGCAACCCTGCCTGGTCGGCAAGGCGGAAGATGTCGGCATAGTGCAGGATGCCGCGCGCCGACTGCATGCCGCCGACCATGGCGAAATGGTCCTGATGGCCGTTGAGCCAGGCCATGAAGACGATGCCGGCCTTGTAATACTCCGTCGGCGCCTCGAAGATCTTGCGCGACAACGGCACTGTCGGCGCCATCAGCGCGTCATAGCCGGCGCGGTCGCCCTCAGCCAGTTTCGCCAGCGCCGCACTGGCGACCGGCGCGATGGCGTCGAAGATGCCGAGCAAGGCGTGCGAGTGCCGCTTCCCGTCGCCGGCAATCAGTACGGGATAGTTGAAATCGTCGCCAGTGAACATGACGACGCCTTCCGGCAGCCGGTTGCGCAAGGCAACTTCCTTGCCGGCATCGAGCAGCGATATCTTTATCCCCTCGACCTTATTAGCATGGCGCTCGATGATGGCGACGACGGTGTCGAGCGCGGCCTCGAAATTGCCGCTGCCCCAATAACCTTTCAGTGCCGGATCGAACATGTCGCCCAGCCAATGCAGGATGACCTTGCCGGATGCCTGGCTGAGGATGCGATCGTAGACGTGCACATAGTCATCTGAGCTCTTGGCCACGGCTGCCAGCGCCCGGCTTGCCATCATGATCGCCTTGCCGCCCTGCCCTTCTATGAAAGCGAACTGCTGCTCATAGGCGGCGGTCACCTCGTCGAGGGTTTTGGCAGCTCCCGGCGCCAGATGATCGGTGCCGGCGCCCGAGGCGAGGTCTGCGCCTTCGACGCTGCGCGCCTCGGCGATCGAGCGGCGGATCAATTCCTGCGCATTCGCCCAGTCGAAACCCATGCCGCGCTGGGAGGTGTCCATCGCCTCGGCGATGCGGAAGCCAAGCCGCCACAAATGATGCCGAAACGCCATCGTCTTGTCCCAATCGACCGCAGGCTTCGACCAGGGGTCGGTCATCGCGAAAGGATCGGCGACGACATGGGCCGCGGCATAGGCGATGCGCGGGAAAACCGCACCGATTACGGGCTCGACCGGACTGCCCGCCAGCTTGTAGCTGACGCGGCCGCCATTCTGCGTAGGCAGGGTGATATCCATGGCAACCTCCGTTTTCGGCATCCTATAAATGGAACGTTCCAATAAATCAAGAACCTTTATGATTGCGGCGATTGAACCGGTCCAAATGCCGAAGAAGGCTAAGAGTCCTTGCTAGGAACCACATTCATCACCTTATCGATCTCCGCAAGAATCCCGATTGACTCTCGGTTGGCAGAGTGATTAGAACGTTCCAATAGATTTGCCCATTTAAGCGGAGGAAACCACCGACATGGCCAGCCGGGCCAAGGCAACGATCCTGGACATCGCCCGCGAGGCTGGTGTGTCCAAATCGACGGTGTCGCTTGTGCTGCAAGGCTCAGGGCTGATCCGGCCTGAAACCGCGGTCAAGGTTCGCAAGGCGATCGAGGATGTCGGCTATGTCTACAACCGCGGCGCCGCCAATCTGCGCAAAGCCCATTCCAACGTCATCGGCATGGTCATCAACGATCTCACCAACCCCTTTTTCGCCGAACTGGCGGTCGGCATGGAGCGCGTCTTCCAGTCAGCCGGCATCGTGCCCTTCATCGCCAACACGGCGGAGAACCCGGTGCGCCAGGAAGAAGTGCTGAAGTCGCTGATGGAACAGGGCGTCGCAGGCCTGATCGTGTCACCGGCACGCGGCACCACGCCGGGCGCCTTCCGTCGCCTCGAGATGGCGGGCGTGCCGGTCGTCTTCGCCATGCGCCGCCTGCCGGACAGCCGCATCCCGGTGATCGCTCCTGACAACCATCGCGGCGCGTATCTCGCCGCCGCCCATCTGATCGGCAAGGGCCATCGCCGGCTGGCCTTCTTCGGCGGCACCTCCGACCTGGTCGTCTATCAGGAGCGCCTGGGCGGTTTTCGTGAAGCTTGCGAGACATTGGGCATGGCCAGACGCGACGTGCTTGTCGTCGAAGGCGAGACCAGCCGCAGGGGCGGGATCGCCTGCCTGGAAACCGCCCTTGCCATGGCCGAGCCGCCGACGGCGGCGCTGTGCTTCAACGACGCCGTCGCCTTCGGCGTCATGCTGGCGCTGCGCAAGCGCTGGCTGGAGCCCGGCGCGGATTTCGCCGTCGTCGGCTTCGACGACGTGGTCGAGGCCGAGCATTATATGCCGGCGCTGACCAGCGTCTCGGTGGACACACCCGGCCTCGGCGAACGCGCCGCCCACGTCATGCTGAAGATGATCCAGTCGCGCATCACGCATGCCGAGGACCATATCGGCGCCGTCAATCTAGTCGTCAGGGACAGCTGCGGTCCCGATCGCGGCGCCCAGGACACATCAGCAGGAATGGGAGACGCGGCATGAGCGTCAAATGGGGACTGATCGGCGCCAGCACGATCGCCAAACAGTTCATGATCAACGCCATCCGCGCGCAAGAGGGTGGCGAGATCGCGGCGGTGATGAGCTCCAGTCCGCAGCGCGCCAAGACTTATGCCGCGGAACAGAATATTCCGCTTGCCGTCTCGAGGCTGGACGACCTGCTCGGCGCCGAAATCGACGCCGTCTACATCTCGACCACCAATGAACTGCATCTCGAACAGGCATTGGCTGCGATCAAGGCGGGAAAGCATGTTCTGTGCGAAAAGCCGCTGGCGCTGAACAGCGCCGACGCGCGCACAATGGTCGCCGCCGCCAAGGAAGCCGGTGTCGTGCTTGGCACCAATCATCATCTGCGCAATGCCGGCGCCCACCGCGCCATGCGCGACGCCATATCAGCCGGCCATATCGGCAAGCCGATTGCCGCGCGCGTCTTCCATTCCGTCTATTTGCCGGAAAACCTGCAGGGCTGGCGCATTACCAAGCCTGAGTCCGGCGGCGGCGTGGTGCTCGACATCACCGTGCATGATGCCGACACGCTGCGCTTCGTGCTCGGCGACGACCCGGTCGAGATTTCGGCCTTCACCCAGTTGGCCGGCATGGCCAGCAGCGGGCTGGAAGACGGCGCCATGTGCATCTGGCGCTTCTGGTCGGGCATCATCGCCCAGTCGCATGAAGGCTTCACAACCAAGTTCGCCGATACCGGCTTTGAGGTGCATGGTTCCGAAGGTTCGCTGGTCGCAAAAAATGTGATGACGCAGAAGCCAGTCGGCTCGGTGCTGCTACGCACCGCCAAAGGCGAGGAAGAACTGAGCTTCGACCGAGAAGACCTCTACGCCAGGTCGCTGCGCCAGTTCCATGCCGCCATGCGTGGAGAAGGCCAGCCCTCCGCCACCGGCGAGGACGGCGTCTGGTCGCTGGCCTCAGCCGAAGCAGCGTTGCAGTCGGCAAAGTCCGGCAAGGCCGTCACTATCGATCCGAAAGGTGTCGTGTGAGCAAGCTCGTCTCCGCCGCTGAAGCAGCAAGCCTCATCAAGGACGGCATGACCGTCTCCGTCTCGTCGTCGAGCGGCCTTGGCTGCCCTGACGCCGTCCTGGCTGCCATCGGCGAGCGCTTCGACGCCGAAGGCCATCCGAAAGACATCACCACGCTGCATCCGATCGCCGCCGGCGACATGTATGGCATCAAGGGCATCGACCATCTGGCCAAGCCCGGCTTGTTGAAGCGCACGCTCTGCGGCTCCTATCCCTCAGGCCCATCCTCGTCCGAGCCGCCGCAGATATGGAAGATGATCGGCGACAATTCGGTCGCCGCCTACAACGTGCCCTCCGGCATCCTTTTCGACATGCACCGCGAGGCCGCCGCCAAGCGGCCGGGCGTGCTGACCAAGGTCGGCCTCGACACTTTTGCCGACCCGCGCCACCAGGGCTGCGCCATGAATGAGGCTGCAAGCGAGCCGATCGTCTCGGTGCAGCAGTTCGACGGCGAGGAATGGCTCTATTTCCGCTCGATCGTGCCCAACGTTTCGATCATCCGCGCCACCACCGCCGACGAGCGCGGCAACCTCACTTACGAGCATGAAGGCGCCTATTTGGGCGGCCTCGAACAGGCGCTCGCCGCGCGCAACAATGGCGGCATCGTCATTGCGCAGGTCAAGCGCGTCGTCGAGAACGGCACGCTGAAGCCGCATGACGTGCGCGTGCCCGGCGTGCTGGTAGACCACATCGTGGTGGCGCCGGACCAGTTGCAGACGACGTTGACGCCTTACGACCCGGCGATTTCGGGCGAGATCTTCCGGCCGTTGTCCAGCTTCCGCAACGCTGAGATGAACGTCCAGAAAGTAATCGCGCGCCGCGTCGCCATGGAATTGCGCGACGGCATGGCGGTCAATATCGGCTTCGGCATCTCGGCAAACGTGCCGCGTATCCTTCTCGAGGAAGACCAGCACGGCAAAGTCACCTGGGTGATCGAGCAGGGCGCCGTCGGCGGCGTGCCGCTGCTCGACTTCAAGTTCGGCTGCGCTTCCAATGCCGAGGCGATCATGCCCTCGCCGCACCAGTTCATCTATTTCCAGGCCGGCGGCTTCGATGCCTCGCTGCTCTCCTTCTTGCAGATCGACCGCCATGGCTCCGTCAACGTGTCGAAACTCTCGGCCCGGCCACATGTCACCGCCGGGGCCGGCGGCTTTGTCGACATCACGGCACGGGCGAAAAAGATCGTCTTCTCCGGCTTCTTCAATGCCGGCGCAAAACTGTCGCTCGCCGATGGCGGCATTCGCATCGATGCAGAAGGCAAGGTGAAGAAGGTGGTCAACGAGGTCGAGCACATCTCCTTCTCCGGCAAGCGCGCCGTCGCACAAGGGCAGGACATCACCTACGTCACCGAGCGCTGCGTGATGAAGCTGACGCCGGACGGTCTGATGGTGACGGAACTGGCGCCTGGCATCGACCTCGAACGCGATGTGCTGGCGCAGTCCGAAACACCGCTCGGCGTCGCCAACGACCTCAAGGTGACACCGGCGGCGCTGTACCAGGATCGGCCGATCGGCCTGTCGCTGAATGGCGGCGCTTCTCTCGGAGGCGCGCATGGCTGAGCGCCTCGTCACCTTCGAGCAGGACGGCGCCATCGGTATCGTCACGCTGCGCCGGCCGGAGAAGTTCAACGCGCTGGACATTCCGATGCTGCGCGCGCTCGAGACAGCGCTCGACGAAGCCGAAATGGCTGAAGGCGTGCGCGTCGCGCTGATCCGCGGCGAAGGCAAGGGCTTTTGCGCCGGCGGCGATGTCGAGGCCTGGGGCGAGATGAGCGCTGCCGACTTTCAGGTGCAATGGGTGCGCTACGGCCACCGCGTCTTCGACCGACTGGCGCGGCTGCGGCAACCGACCATCGCGGTGCTTTCCGGCCATGCGTTGGGTGGCGGGCTGGAGCTGGCAGTCGCCTGCGACTTCCGTGTCGCCGAAACGCAGGTGAAGCTCGGCTTTCCCGAGACATCGATCGGCGTCGTCCCCGGCTGGTCCGGCACGCAGCGCGCCGTGCGCCGCTTCGGGGCGCAGATCGTGCGCCGCATGGCGCTCGGCGGCGAGGTCTTTGCCGCCCCCGACGCGCTCGCCCTCGGCATTGTCGATCGTGTGGTCGAGACCGGCCAGGCGCTGGCAGAGGCCAGGACTTGGGCCGAAAAAATCGCCGGGCGCGGGCCGCTCGCAACCGAAGCCGCCAAGCTGATGATCGCAGTCGCCGAAGGCGAGGAAAGTGCGGCCGCCACCGAGGCGCTCGCCAGCGGCTTCGTTGCGCTGACCGGCGACCTCAAAGCCGGCGTGAGCGCCTTCAAGGCCAAGCAGAGGCCGGCCTTTTCCAGATCTTAGAGAAAGCATGATGAACGCACCGCTCAACATTTCCATGCCGGCCGAGGCGTCCAAGGCGCCGAAGGTTTACAAGCTCCTGATCGACGGCAAGCATGTCGATGCCCGTGACGGCCGCACGATTGCGCGCAACAGCCCCGGCCATGGCTTCACCGTTTCGCGCTATGCGCAGGCCGGCGAGGCCGAGGTGGAGGCGGCCATGCAGGCCGCGCACAAGGCATTCGAGACCGGCCCGTGGCCGCGCACGAAGGCGGCCGAGCGCGCAGCCATCCTGCTCAAGACGGCCGACCTGATCGAGGCCCAGCTCGAAGACATCGCCCGACTCGATGCGCTGGAATCCGGCAAGCCGATCGCCCAGGCGCGCGGCGAGATCGGCGGCGCCATCGACATCTGGCGCTATGCCGCCTCGCTCGCCCGCACGCTGCACGGCGAAAGCTACGCCAATCTCGGCGACGCCATGCTGGGCGTGGTCCTGCGCGAGCCGATCGGCGTCGTCTCGATCATCACCCCGTGGAATTTCCCGTTCCTGATCGTCAGCCAGAAACTGCCCTTCGCGCTCGCCGCCGGCTGCACCGCGGTGGTCAAGCCGAGCGAAATGACCTCGGCCTCGACCTTCGTCCTCGGCGACATCCTGATGCAGGCCGGCCTGCCCGCGGGCGTCGTCAACATCCTGGCCGGCCTCGGCGCCGATGTCGGGGGGCCGATGGTCAGCCATCCGCTGGTCGAGATGGTGTCGTTCACCGGCTCTACCCGCGTCGGCAAGATGACCATGGCTTCCGCCGCGCAGTCGCTGAAGAAAGTCTCGATGGAGCTCGGCGGCAAGAACGGCCAGATCGTCTTCCCCGATGCCGATCTCGAGGCGGCCGCTGACGCAGCAGTGTTCGGCGGCTTCTTCAACGCCGGCGAATGCTGCAATGCCGGCAGTCGGCTGATCGTGCATGAAGCCATCGCCGACGATTTCCTCGCCACTGTCAAGGCCCTGACCGCCAAGGTAACGGTCGGCGACCCACTCGACGACCAAACCAAGGTTGGCGCGATGATTTCCGCCGACCATCTGACCAAGGTCGCAGATTACGTTGCGGCAGCAGCAAAAGACGGCAGCAATGTCTATAGCGGTGGCGGCCAATTGGCGTCCAATGCCGGCCAGTACCTCGATCCGACCATCATTCGCGGCGTTACCGAAGACATGGCTATTGCGCGCGAGGAAGTGTTTGGCCCGGTGCTCTCCGTGCTGACTTTTGGATCGATTGAAAAGGCGTTGCACATCGCCAACAACACGCCCTATGGTCTGTCGGCAGGGGTGTGGAGCGCCAGCATCGACACTTGTATGTCGGTGGCGCGTGGTGTGCGTTCGGGGACCGTTTGGGTGAACACATTCATGGAAGGCTTTCCCGAGCTGCCATTCGGGGGCTACAAGCAGTCCGGCATCGGACGCGAACTCGGCAAACGCGCTGTCGAGGATTATACCGAGGAAAAGACAATCCAGTTTCATCGCGGCCAGCGCACCGGTTGGTGGGTCGGCTGAGTTTGGAAGAACCCGGTGGGCTTCCACCGGTCGTGTAATGCAACAAGGGAGGTAGAACATGTTGCGCAAAATGCTTATCGGAACGGCTCTGGCGACGGCCTTTGCTTTCTCGGCCCATGCCGAGGACGTCAAGGAAGTGCAGATGCTGCATTGGTGGACGTCGGGCGGCGAAGCGGCTGCTCTCAACGTCCTCAAGGGCGACCTTGCCAAGGAAGGCTATGCCTGGAAGGACGTGCCGGTGGCCGGTGGTGGCGGCGACGCCGCCATGACTGCGCTGAAGGCGATGGTCGCGGCCGGCAATTACCCGACCGCGTCGCAGATGCTCGGCTACACCGTGCTCGACTATGCGGCGGCCGGCGTCATGGGCGACCTGACCGAGACGGCGAAGAAGGAAGGCTGGGACAAGTCGGTTCCGGCAGCCCTGCAGAAGTTCTCCGTCTATGATGGCAAGTGGGTCGCTGCTCCAGTCAACGTCCACTCCGTCAACTGGCTGTGGATCAACAAGGCGGTGATGGACAAGATCGGCGGCACCGAGCCAAAGACCTTCGACGACTTCGTCGCCCTGCTCGACAAAGCCAAGGCGGCTGGCGTTATTCCGCTCGCCCTTGGCGGCCAGAACTGGCAGGAAGCCACCATGTTCGACTCGGTTGTGCTGTCGACCGGCGGACCTGAGTTCTACAAGAAGGCCTTCAACGACCTCGACGACGAGTCCCTCAAGTCGGACACGATGAAGAAGTCGTTCGACAACCTCGCCAAGCTCGTCACCTATGTCGACCCGAACTTCTCGGGCCGCGACTGGAACCTTGCCACCGCCATGGTCATCAAGGGCGATGCCCTGGTGCAGGTGATGGGTGACTGGGCCAAGGGCGAGTTCAACGCCGCCAAGAAAACGCCGGGCACCGACTTCCTGTGCTATCGCTTCCCGGGCACGGAAGGCTCGGTGGTCTACAACTCCGACATGTTCGGCATGTTCAACGTTCCGGACGACCGCAAGGCCGCCCAGGTCGCGTTGGCCACCGCCACCCTGTCGAAGAGCTTCCAGTCGGCCTTCAACGTCGTCAAGGGTTCGGTTCCCGCCCGTACCGACGTTCCGGACACCGACTTCGACGCGTGCGGCAAGAAGGGCATCGCCGACCTGAAGGCTGCCAACGAAGGCGGCACACTGTTCGGCTCGCTTGCCCAGGGCTATGGCGCGCCTCCGGCGGTCGCCAATGCCTACAAGGACGTCGTTTCGAAGTTCGTCCACGGTCAGATCAAGACCTCGGACGAAGCCGTGACCGAACTGGTCAAGGCAATCGACGACGCCAAGTAAGCCCTGGCCGGCAAGACACCTTTCCCGCTTCGGCGGGGAAGGTTCGCCTCAGGATTGGCCGGCTGGCGCAATTCCAGGAAAAGTGTGAGCGGTTTTCCGGCCGGAATTGCGTAAAAGAAAGAGTTAGAGAGGTTCGCCGTTTCCGTGAAACGGTGAAACCCTCTTGAACACCATGCCGACCAGAGACCCGTATGCACGGGGCCGCCTTGCCTCCTGACGGCAGAGCACGGACGACCCTAACGGGAGGAGCCTCATGAGCAGTGTAGCGACGACCCAGATCAAGCTGACACCCGAGCGGTCTCGCCCCTCCGTGCGCGCGCGATTGCAGGACGCGCTGCCGAAGATCGTGCTGGCGCCGAGCTTCGCCATCACCATCGTCTTCGTCTATGGCTTTATCCTGTGGACTGTCTATCTGTCCTTCACTAATTCCAAGACCTTCCCGTCCTATGTCATTACCGGACCACGCGCGTATCTACGGCTGTGGGGCTGGACGTTCGACTCCGACCCGCCATCGAGCTGGTACACGTCGATCGTCAATATGGGCATTTTTGGCTTTCTCTACATCGCCATCTGCCTGGCGCTCGGCCTGTTCCTGGCCATCCTGCTCGACCAGAAGATTCGCGGCGAAGGCGTGTTGCGGCCGATCTATCTCTACCCGATGGCGCTGTCCTTCATCGTCACCGGCGTCGCCTGGAAATGGTTCCTCGACCCCGGCCTCGGTCTTGAGCAGACCTTGCATCAGTGGGGCTGGACGAGCTTCCATTTCGACTGGATCAAGAACAAGGATTTCGTCATCTACACGGTGGTCATTGCCGGCGTCTGGCAGGCCTCCGGCTTCATCATGGCGATGTTCCTGGCCGGCCTGCGTGGCATTGACGGCGAGATCATGAAGGCGGCGCAGATCGACGGTGCCACCACCTTTCAGCTCTACCGCCGCATCGTCATTCCGCTGCTGCGGCCAATCTTCCTGTCGGCCTTCATCGTGCTCGCGCACCTTGCCATCAAGTCCTACGATCTCGTCGTGGCGCTGACCAGCGGCGGCCCCGGTGGCTCGGCCTGGCTGCCGTCCAACTTCATGTATGAGTACACCTTCAAGCGCAACGAAATGGCCGTCGGCTCGGCCAGTGCCGTGATCATGCTGATGACCATCGTCGCCATCATCGTGCCCTATCTCTATTCCGAACTGCGGGAGAAGCCGCGATGAGCGCTGTCGCCACCCCTGCCCGCCCCGCTGCTTCCCAAAAGGCCTCCGGCGGCATGAGCACCAAGACCCTCAACCGCATCGTAATTTACGGGCTTCTGGCGCTGTTTGCGCTGTTTTATCTGATGCCGCTGTTCGTCATGCTGGTGACCTCGTTCAAGACCATGGACGAGATCCAGAACGGCAACATGCTGGCGTTGCCCACGGCGCCGACCTTCGACCCGTGGCTGAAGGCCTGGGGCGAGACCTGCGTCGGCCTCACCTGCGCCGGCATCAAGGGCTATTTCTGGAACTCGATCAAGATGGTGGTTCCAGCCGTACTGATCTCGACCATGCTCGGCGCGCTCAACGGCTACGTCTTGACCAAATGGCGTTTTCGCGGCGCCACGCTGGTGTTCGGGCTGATGCTGTTTGCCTGCTTCATTCCGTTCCAGTCGGTGCTGCTGCCGATGGCGACCATCCTCGGCAGCCTGGGACGTTTCGGCGTGAAGCTGCAGAATGCGACGGGTACGAGTTTCGGTCTCGGCAATCCGACGGTCAACCTGGTCTTCGTCCATGTCGTCTACGGCATCGGCTTCACCACGCTGTTTTTCCGCAACTATTACGAGGCGTTCCCGAACGAACTGATCAAGGCGGCGCAGGTCGACGGCGCCTCCTTCTTCCAGATCTTCCGCCGCATCATGCTGCCGAACTCGATGCCGATCTTCGTCGTCACCGTCATCTACCAGTTCACCAACATCTGGAACGACTTCCTGTTCGCTTCGGCTTACGCCGGCACAGGCGACTCCATGCCGATGACGGTGGCGCTCAACAACGTCGTCAACACCTCGACCGGCGTCGTCGAATACAACGTCAACATGGCGGCCGCGATGATCGCGGCTCTGCCCACTCTGATCGTCTATGTCGTCGCCGGCCGCTATTTCGTGCGCGGGCTGATGGCTGGCGCGGTCAAGGGCTGATCAATTCGGAAGGAACGACCATGGCTTTTCTGGAAATTGATGGGCTGAAGAAGCGCTTCGGGAATGTCGAGATCCTGAAGGGCATCGATGTCGAGCTCGAAAAGGGCGGCTTCCTGGTGCTGGTCGGCCCGTCCGGCTGCGGCAAGTCCACCTTGCTCAACACGATTGCCGGCCTGGAGCAGATCACCGAGGGCGAAATCCGCGTCGACGGCCGCGCCATCAACGATCTGCACCCATCCAAGCGCGACATCGCCATGGTGTTCCAGAGCTATGCGCTCTATCCGAACATGACGGTGGCCGGAAACATCTCCTTCGGCATGGAGATGCGCGGCGTGCCGGCCGACGAACGCCAAAAGGCGATCGACAAGGTGGCCAAGGTCCTGCAGATCGGCCACCTCCTGCAGCGCAAGCCGAGCCAGCTTTCCGGCGGCCAGCGCCAGCGCGTCGCCATGGGCCGGGCGCTGGTGCGCGACCCCAAGCTGTTCCTGTTCGACGAGCCTTTGTCCAACCTCGACGCCAAATTGCGCGTCGACATGCGCATCGAGATCAAGCGCCTGCATGCCACCACCGGCACAACCATCGTCTACGTCACCCACGACCAGATCGAGGCGATGACGCTGGCTACCAAGATCGCCGTCATGCGCGACGGCGAGGTGCAGCAGTTCGGCACCCCGGCCGAGATCTACAACAACCCGACCAATTTGTTCGTCGCCGACTTCATGGGTTCGCCAGCGATGAACCTGATCCCGGCGACCATTGCCACGTCGGGCAATGCGCTGTCCGTCGTGTTGGAGCGCGAGGCGCGCGAGCCGATCACGCTGCCGATGGCCAACGCGCCGGCGGGTCTTTCGGCATTCCAGGGCAAGCCGATCATCTTCGGCGTGCGCCCGGAAGCGCTGACCGATCCGGAAGGTGCGGAACGCAACGCCTCCAACATTGCCACTGCCGACCTGCACATCGAAGTGGTCGAGCCGGCAGGGTCCGACACGTTCGCGGTGACCAACCTCGGCGGCAAGGGCGTGGTGGCGCGGTTGCGGGCCGACGCCAACATCCAGCCGGGCACCAGCACGCCGCTCGCCTTCAACCTGACCAAGGCCGTGTTCTTCGATCCGGCGACCGAACACCGCATCCGCTGATCGAGATGGTCAGCCCCGATATCGTCATCATCGGCTCCGGTATCGGCGGCGCTACGATCGCCTCCGGCCTGGCGGGCAGCGGTGCCACGATCCTGATGCTGGAGCGCGGTGAGCCCTTGACGGCAACGCCGCATGCCCGCGACACGCGCTCCATCTTCGTCGACGGCCACTACCGTCCGAAGGAGATGTGGCGCGAGGCCGGCGGTGCGGCCTTCAACCCCGGCAATTACTACTATGTCGGCGGCAATTCGAAATTCTACGGCGCGGTGCTGATCCGCTACCGCAAAGAGGATTTCGCCGCCATGGAGCACTTCGGTGGCGTCTCGCCGGCATGGCCGTTTTCCTACGATGAATTCGAGCCTTGGTATTCGAAAGCCGAGCAGCTGTTTCGCGTCCGCGGCTCGCTCGGCGAGGACCCGACCGAACCGTTCCACTCGATGCCCTATGCTTTCAAGCCGGTGCCCGACGAAGCGCCGATTGCGCGCGCCCGCGCTGAGTTGAAAGCCCTCGGCCTGCATCCGGCCTCGCTGCCGCTCGGCGTCGACATCGACACCTGGCTGAAAGAGGGCAAGACCGGCTGGGACGCATTCCCCAATACCGCCCAGGGCAAGGTCGATGCGCAGACCGGACCGCTGACGGCGGCACTTAAGGACAGCAATATCCGGCTCGAAACCGGCTGCCATGTCGAATATCTCGAAGCGTCGTCCGACGGCAAAAGCATCGCTGCCGTTCACTACCGTCAGAATGGCGAGCTGAAGAAAGTCGCGCCGAAGCTGGTCATCCTGTCGGCCGGCGCGGTCAATTCCGCCGTCATCCTGCTGCGCTCGCCTTCACCAGATGGCAAAGGCCTCGCCAACAGCTCCGACCAGGTCGGCCGCAATTTCATGAACCATAATTCGAGCGCCATGCTGGCGATCGATCCGCGCCGCAGGAACGACAGCGTCTACCAGAAGACGCTTATGCTGAATGACTACTATCTCTCCGACGGCAAAGGCGGCAAGCCGCTCGGCAACGTCCAGCTGCTCGGCAAGATCGACGGCAACATGTTGAAGGCCAACGTGAAACGCGTGCCGAAATTCGCGCTCGATTACATGGCCGGTCGCGCCGTCGACTGGTATCTGATGTGCGAGGATCTGCCCGATCCGGAAAGCCGCATCATGGTCGACGGCAAGGACATCGTCATGCAATGGCGGCGCTCCAACATGCAGTCGCTGGACGGGCTGACCAGGGTGATGCGTGAGAACTTCCGCGCCTGCGGTTATCCCATCGTGCTGTCGCGTCCCTTCGACAAGCGCACGCCCTCGCACCAGTGCGGCACGGTGAAAATGGGCGACCATCCGGCGACGTCGCCGCTCGACCCTTTCTGCCGCGCCTTCGACCACCCGAACCTGTTCGTTGTCGACGCCAGTTTTTTGCCGAACTCGGCCGCCGTGAATCCGGCGCTGTCGATTGCGGCACAGGCGCTGCGCGTGGCCGAGCATATTCGCCGAACGGACCTCGCGGCATGACCCGCCCCGCAGCAATCGTCACCGGCGGTGCGCGCGGCATTGGGCTCGCCTGCGCCGAGGCGCTGGCCGGGGACGGCTTCGACATTTTGATCGCCGACCTTGCCGAACAAGCGCCGGACGAACTGGCCGCCAACATCACCGCACGGGGTGCGGAGTTCGCCTATGTCCGTTGTGATATCGCCAACCTCGAGGATCACACGGCCCTCGTCGACGCCGCCATACGTGCCTTCAGCCGCATCGACTGCCTCGTCAACAATGCCGGCATCGGCGCCGTGGTGCGCGGCGATCTGCTGGAGCTGAAGCCCGAGAATTTCGACCGTGCGCTGGACGTCAATCTGCGCGGCACAGTCTTCCTTAGCCAGGCCGTCGCCAAGGCGATGCTGGCGGCTCCCAGCAATCATCCGCGCTCGATCATCACCATCACCTCGGTCAGCGCCGATATGGCCTCGCCGGAACGCGCCGACTACTGCATCTCGAAAGCCGGCCTTTCGATGTGGGTGAAGAACCTGGCGCTACGGCTTGCGCCGGAAAACATCGGCGTGTTCGAACTGCGGCCGGGCATCATTCGCACCGACATGACCGCGAGCGTATCAGCCAAATACGACGCGCTTATCGACAGCGGCCTGGTGCCGGCAAAACGCTGGGGCGAAGCATCGGACATCGGCGCCGTGGTGGCGACGCTTGCCGCCGGCAAGCTCGGCTTTTCCACAGGCTCGATTATCAATGTCGACGGCGCGCTCTCCGTGCCTCGACTGTAGGTGGATAGGGTTATGACCGACTACATCATCGTAGGTGCCGGCCCGGCCGGCTGCGTTCTGGCCAACCGGCTGAGCGAGGATCCAGCGAATTCCGTGCTGCTGCTCGAGGCCGGCGGCAAGGACTGGCACCCCTACATCCACATGCCGGCGGGCTTTGCCAAAATGACCAAGGGCATCGCTTCCTGGGGCTGGTCGACCGTGCCGCAGAGGCACATGCAGGACCGCGTCTTCTGGTATACGCAGGCGAAGGTGGTCGGCGGCGGCTCGTCCATCAATGCCCAGATATACACGCGCGGCAACGCTCGCGACTACGACGCATGGGAGAAGGAAGAGGGCCTCGCGGGCTGGGGCTATCGCGACGTGCTGCCCTATTTCAAGCGCGCCGAGAACAACCAGCGCTTCGCCAACGATTTTCACGGCGACCAGGGGCCGCTCGGCGTGTCGAACCCGATTTCGCCGCTGCCGATTTGCGAGGCCTATTTCCGTGCCGGCCAAGAGATGGGCATCCCCTTCAACCCGGATTTCAACGGCGCTAGCCAGGAAGGCGTCGGCTACTACCAGCTGACCCAGAAGGACGCCCGGCGCTCATCCGCTTCGGTCGCCTATTTGAAGCCCATCCGCGCCCGCAAGAACCTGACAGTCCGAACCGATGTGCTGGTCACCCGCATCGTCGTCGAGAAAGGCCGCGCCATCGGCGTCGAGATCGTCGACAGGCCCGGCGGCGAGAAGACCATCATGCGCGCCGAGCGCGAAGTGATCGTCTCGTCCGGCGCCATCGGTTCGCCGAAGCTGTTGATGCAGTCGGGCATCGGCCCGGCTGATCACCTGAAATCGGTCGGCGTGACGCCGGTGCATGATCTGCCCGGTGTCGGCTCCAACATGCAGGACCATCTCGATTTGTTCGTCATCGCCGAATGCACCGGCGACCACACCTATGACAACTACGCCAAGCTGCACCGCACCGCGTGGGCCGGCTTGCAGTATCTGCTGCTGAAGAAAGGGCCGGTCGCCTCCAGCCTGTTCGAGACCGGCGGCTTCTGGTACGCCGATCCGACCGCCGCCTCGCCCGACATCCAGTTCCATCTGGGACTGGGCTCCGGCATCGAGGCCGGCGTCGAGAGGTTGAAGAACCCCGGCGTGACCTTGAACTCGGCCTTCCTGCGCCCGCGCTCGCGCGGCACGGTGCGGCTGAGCAGCGCCGACCCGGCCGACCACCCGCTGATCGATCCCAACTATTGGTCGGACCCTTATGACCGCGCCATGTCGATCAAGGGCCTCAGGCTTGCGCGCGAGATCATGCGGCAGAAGGCGCTTGCGCCTTACGTGTTGCGCGAGGTGCTGCCCGGACCATCGCTCGCCAGCGATGACGAGCTGATCGACTATGCCTGCCGCACCGCCAAGACCGACCATCACCCCGTGGGTACCTGCCGCATGGGCCATGACGATATGGCGGTGGTCACACCGGACCTGCGTCTGCGCGGCATCGAGGGCCTGCGCGTCTGCGATGCCTCGGTGATGCCGCGCGTGCCTTCCTCCAACACCAATGCGCCGACCATCATGGTCGGCGAAAAAGGCGCCGACATCATCCTCGGCCGCGAGCCGCTTCCGCCGGCGGTGTTCTCCGGCAATCGGGCCGCATAGCCACTTAGGAGAACGAACCAATGATCAGACACTGCGTCTTCGTACGCTTCCGCAGCGATGTGCCCGCCACCGAGCGCACGGCAATCCACGCCGATCTCGAAGCACTGCGCTCCGTTGTCGACGGCATGGACACGGTCCATTTCAGCACCAATGTCAGCCCGGAGCCGTTCGCGCGCGGCTTCAGCCATGCCTTCACCATCGACTTCCGCGATGCCGCCGCCCGCGACGCCTATCTCGTGCATGAAGCGCATCAGCGCGCCGGCGCCCGATTGGTCGCAGCGCTCGAAGGCGGCACCGACGGGCTGATGGTGTTCGATCTCGACATTACGAAAAAGTGACCGCGCTTCTTTCGAAAGCCGGCTGACGCCTGTTCTCTTTTGCGCCCCAAGGAACATATCGTTCCCCGGGGGCGTTTAGGAGGAACGTCGTGGCTCTCACCGCGCAGAAGAAGAAAACCGTCCTTGCCTCCTTCCTCGGCTGGACGCTCGACGCTTTTGATTTCTTCCTTCTGACGTTCCTGCTCACCGATATCGCAACCGAATTCAACACTGACGTCCCGGCAGTCTCCAAAGCGTTGTTCCTGACGCTGGCGACACGCTTCATCGGCGCCTTCTTCTTCGGCAGGCTGGCCGACAAATATGGCCGCAAGCCCATTCTGATGCTCAACATCGTAAGCTATTCGGTGATCGGCGCGCTGGCTGCCTTCTCGCCCGATCTCGGCATTTTCCTGGCGCTGCGCGCTCTGTTCGGCATCGCCATGGGCGGCGAATGGGGGCTGGGCAGTTCGCTCGCCATGGAGTCCATTCCGCCCAGTGCCCGCGGCATGGTCTCGGGCATCCTGCAATGCGGCTATCCCACCGGCTACCTTCTGGCGGCCGTGGTTTACGGCGTGCTCTACCAGCAGACGATCGGTGGTTACACGATCGGCTGGCGCGCCATGTTCCTGCTCTCCTTCCTGCCGGCGCTGATCGTGCTCTTCATCCGCTCGCATGTGCCGGAATCGCCGGCCTTCGTCGAGGCGCAGAAATCCGTCAGACCTGGCCTTCTTGAAACGCTGCGGAAGCACTGGGGCGTCGCCGTCTATGCGGTCGTGCTGATGATGTTCTTCAATTTCTTCAGCCACGGCACGCAGGACCTCTACCCGACCTTCCTCAAGAAGCAGCATGGCTTCGACCCGCACACGGTGAGCTGGATCACCATCGCCGCCAATATCGGCGCCATCGTCGGCGGGTTGGCGTTCGGCGCACTGTCGGAGAACATCGGCCGCGTCAACGCGATAACGCTCGCCTGCCTGATTGCCTTGCCCTCGATTCCGCTCTGGGCCTTCGGCTCGACACCGTTCATGCTGGCCATCAGCGCCTTCGTCATGCAGGTCGCGGTGCAGGGCGCCTGGGGCGTCATCCCGGTGCATCTTAACGAGCTGTCGCCCGGCGCCGTGCGGGCAACCTTGCCCGGCTTCATCTACCAGGCCGGCAATCTCGCGGCGTCCTATGGCGGTCCCTACCAGGCCGGCATCGCCGAGGCGTCTGGAGGCAGCTATGGCTACGCGCTGGCGCTGTTAGCCGGCGTGGTCGCCGTCTGCATCATCGTCGTCATCCGCTTCAGTCCGGAACGGCGCGGACAGGTGATGACGGTGCTCGGCTGAAGTATCAGGCTCTCAGCCCAGTCTGAGGGCCACGACACCGGCGACGATGCTGAGCGCGGCGGCGCCGCGCCAGCCTGTCATCTTCTCGCCGAGCGCGAAAACCGAGATCATCATGGCAAACAGGATCGACGTCTCGCGCAACGACGCCACCGAGGCGATCGGCGCCTTGGTCATCGCCCACATGACGATCCAGTAGGCCGCGCCGCTAAGCACGCCGGTGAACAGGCCTGCCTTCCAGTCGCGCGCCAGCACGGGCAGCGCCTTGGGCCCGCGAAAGATGAGGCACAGCACCAGCGCCCACGTGGCATCGCAGATGAACAGCCATGCGGCATAGCTCGTTGCCGTTGCGGCCAGCCGCGCGCCGCTGCCGTCGGAGAGCGTGTAGCTGGATATGAAGATCGAAGTGCCGAGCGCAAAGCCGACCGCCCGCACATTGATCCGCTCCAGATGCGCGCCGCCGCGAAACGACATCACCAGCGTGCCGGCCGACAGCAGCAGGATGCCGAGGATGGCGAAAGGCGCCGGCATCTCCTGCACCACGACAACGCCGCCGAGGGCGGTCAAAAGCGGCGCCGTGCCGCGCGCCAGCGGATAGGTCTGGGCGAAATCGCCGGCCTTGTAGGCGCCAATCAGGAAGGTCCGGTAGCCCATGTGAAAGAGCACCGAGGCGATTATAAAGGGCCATACCGCGGCCTTTGGAAACTCGACGAAGGGCAGCACGAACAGTGCGGCAAAACCCATGCCCAGTGTCATCAGCGTGATCGACAGGAAGCGATCGAGATGGACCTTGACCAGCGCGTTCCAGATCGCGTGCATGGCGGCGGCGGCAAGCACCGCGAAGAAGACGAAAAGCGTCATCGAGGGCTCACCGATCTCCTGAGCTCAAAGGCGTTTCGAGATCGATATCGATCCGGACCGGAAAATGGTCTGAAGCGATCTCGCCTATATCGGCACTGACCGAGCGCACACGGTCCGCGAACATACCGCCGACGAAGCAATGGTCGAGCCGGCGTTTTGCCACTTTCCCGTCGATCGTTTTCACATGGGTGTGGAAATCGGCAGCCGGCTCGCTAGCGACGGCAGCGGCATCAACAAAGCCGTCGAGATAAGCTGCCCCGCGATGATAGGGCGTGCTGCCGACGATGCGGCTGTATTCGGCGCTGCCAGGCTCCATGTTGAAATCGCCCATCCAGATCGCAGCTGTCGGGTTCTCCGGCTCGGCCTCGCCGCTGGTCCAGTTGCGCGAAGGCTCATCGTCCGCGCCGCTCCACGGGCCGCCCTCGGACGGCGCGCGGCGATGCTCGGCCAAGAGATAGTCGATCTGCTCCAGCCGCTCCTCCGCCGCGACATGGGCGAGGTGCAGCGACAGGACCCTTACCGGTCCGGCGGGTGTGCGGATCATGCATTCGAGCGCCGCATTGCGGGTGTTGAGCGGCTTGAGCGTGCGGCGCATGGGCAGCGCGTGCAGCCGCGACCAGGCGATCGGCAGCTTCGACAGCAGCATGGTGCCGAACTGGCGGCGGCGGTTGACGACCCGGCCGTCGCGCTGCTCACTGGCGTCCATGTCGAAGGCCGGGCCATAGACCCAGTAATAGCTAGGCAGCAGCTTGGACAGGACCTCCGGCTGGTCGTCCTCATTGGTGCGCTGCCAATGCCGCTCGACCTCCTGCAGCGCGATGATATCGGCGCCGTCGACCAGCTTGGTGCAGCGCGAAAGATCGTAACGGCCATCGCCGCCGATCCCGTACTGGATGTTGTAGCTGACCAGCTTCATTGCTTATCCGGCTCAATTTCGCTTTGGCAGTAGCGGTTCGGCAGATGGGTTGCAATGTACCGGCACGACGGCGGAACTGGGCCAGCGTCTATGATGTGGTCAGCGGCTGGAACCGGCCCGCCGGCGATGCCGCCAGTTCGGCCCAGTCGATCTCTTCCTCCAGCCGGTGGTAGGCTTCGTCGCCGATCGTGCCGTTGCTGCGCAACTCCTCGAGCGTGTCGCGCTGGCGGTTGATGGCATAGAGGCGCAGCCGGTCGTATTCGGTCGCGGCCTGAGCGTCCTCCGGGTTTTCCGCAATCAGGCGCTGCGCTTCATACTGTTCGCGCACGACGGCGGCGGCCGCAGATGTCTTGCGGCTCAGCACGTCCAGTGCTGCCTGCATGATGGCGACGCGCGCTTGCGCCACCTCATTGTCGACGGTTCTATCGGGGTCGAAGTTGATCCAGCGCAGCAGCGGCTTCAGCGTCATGCCTTGCAGCNGCCTTGCAGCACCAGCGTGCCCAGCACCACCGCGAAGGCGGCAAGCACGATCGGGTCTCGGCCGGGAAAATCGGCCGGCAGCGCAATGGCGACCACCAGCGTCACCAACCCACGCATGCCGCACCAGCCGACAATGACGGCGCCGCCGAATGTCGGCAATTCCCGCCTTGCCTCTTGGCTGCCGAAGCGGGCAAGCCACCGGATGATCGCGACGTAACTCGCCACCCAGACAAGGCGCGCGACGATAACGACGACCAGCACCGTTGCGGCGAAAAGGAATGCTTCGCCTTGCCCGTCGCCGGCCAGCCTGCCAACGATCGTGCGTGCCTGCAGGCCCATCAGCACGAAAGCCAGCACGTTGAGCACGAACACGGCCGACTCCCAGACCGAATAGGTACTGACGCGGCGTCTCGCCGACGACTGGCGCGGCGCCCTGCGCGCAATGGTCATGGCATAGACGACGATGGTGATGATGGCGGAAAGGCCGAGCCTGTCGGCGATGATCCACACGGCGAAGGTTCCGGCAAACTGCACCACCGTGCTGCTCGCCGCATCCTCGATGCGGCCGAGCGCCAGCAGCGAGACGCGGCCAAACAGATAGCCCGCGATCACACTGCCGATCGTTGCCAGCAGGATCACCGGAACGGCGTTGCTGAGCATGATCGTGCCAAGCGCCGCCGAAACCGCCAGCCGGTAGATCAGCAGCGCCGTGGCATCGTTGAGCAGGCTCTCGCCCTGCAGGATGGCGGTGATGCGGTGCGGTACCTTGAACTGGCTGAGCACGGCGGATGCGGCCACCGCATCCGGTGGCGCGACGATGGCGCCAAGCGCGATTGCCGCCGCGATCGGCAGGCCGGCCATCTTCCAGCCGACCAAGGCAACCACCACGGTGGTGAAGACCACGGCGCCCAGCGCGAGCAACGCGAGCGACAGCCGGTAGCGCTTGAGGTCGCGCAGCGACGTGTCATAGGCGGCGTCGAGAAGCACCGGCGCGATGAACAGGGCAAGCGCCAGCTCCGGATCGATCTCGATCGTCGGCGCACCGGGTACGAAGGCAATCGCGACGCCGGCCAGAGCCAGCAGGGACGGATAGGGAATTTCCAGCCGCCGCGACAGCGCCGTCAGCGCGACGGCAGCCAGGAGCAGGATGAGGGTAAGTTCGAATAGCGCCATGGCCTATCGTAGCGGCGAAGTGGCATCGTGGGCAGTGGCTGGATGACAAGATGCTGTTGATTGTCCAGCGCTCGGGTCTGGCAATGATACGGCCGTTCATCGCGCCAGCTTGAATCGACCGTCTCGGTCGCCCCAGGATGCTGCTCTGCTAGTGCAGCACCAGCATATCGCTTGATGAGAACGATATGTCGGCCTTCTCGCCGACAGCCGGCGGTGGCGTTGCCGGGCTGTTGAAGGTGTCGAGCGACACCGTGTTGCCGCCGATGCCGACGCGAACGCGAATGACCGAGCCGAGGAAGTGCACTTCAGAGATTTCGCCCGACAGGCTTGAATCGCGACCGGGCTGGCGTCCGAGCGAGATCGCCTCGGGACGCAGCGCCAGCGACAGCGTGTCGCCCGACTTCGAGCCGTTGAGCTTGCCCTTGAGCGAGACTTCCTGCGTGTTGACTTGCACCGTGCCGGCCGCGGCGTCAGTGACCTTGCCTTCGAGCACGTTCAGCGTGCCGACGAAATTGGCGACGAACTTGGTCGCCGGCCGGTTGTAGATCTCGAACGGCGTGCCGACCTGCTCGGCCTTGCCGCCATACATCACCGCGATGCGGTCGGAGATCGACAGCGCCTCTTCCTGGTCATGGGTGACGAAGATGGTGGTGATGCCGAGCTTCTTCTGGATCGAGCGGATTTCCTCGCGCAACGACACACGTACTTTGGCATCGAGCGCCGACAGCGGCTCGTCGAGCAGAAGCAGCTTCGGCTTCGGCGCAATGGCACGCGCCAGCGCGATACGCTGCTGCTGGCCGCCGGAGAGCTGGTAGGGATAGCGGTCTGCCATCTGCGGCAGCTTGATGATATCGAGCATCTCGGCCACGCGTCTGTCGATGTCCGCCTTGGGCAAGCCGGCGACCTTCAGGCCAAAGCCGATGTTTTGCGCCACCGTCAGGTTGGGGAACAGCGCATAGGCTTGGAACACCATGCCGACATTGCGCTGGTTGGGCTTTAGCCTCGTGATGTCCTTGCCTGCGACGACGATCTTGCCCGCCGACGGCTCTTCGAAACCGGCGACCATGCGCAGCACGGTGGTCTTGCCGCAACCCGATGGCCCAAGGAAGGAAACGAACTCGCCCGGCTCGACATCAAGATTGAAATCTTCGACCACGGTGGTGGCGCCGAAGGATTTTCGCACATGCTGGATGGAGAGGAATGGTTCGGCCATGGCTTTTTCTTTCGATCAGTACTTTGTCGATCAGTTCGGGCGGTTCGCCGATCTCGGCGCGAAACGGGACAGGATCTGGATCAGCGACATACAGCCCCAGGTGATGGCGAAGGCGATGATGGCAAGCGCCGCCGGCTCATAGGCGCGGTTGGCGCCAACGTTTTGCAGATAGGGGCCGAAGGCGGGCCGGTTGAGCAAGCTGGCCATGGTGAATTCGCCAATGACGATGGCGAAGGTAAGGAAGGCGCCCGACAGCACGGCGATCAGCACATTGGGCAGGATCACACGACCAATGATCGTGCCCCAACCGGCGCCAAGGATCTGCGCCGCTTCGGTCAGCGTCCTGACGTCGATGGTGCGCAGTCCGGTATCGACCGCGCGATACATGTAGGGCAGCGCCAGCATTGCATAGCCGATGACCAGCAAGGCATTTGTGCCCATGTCGGTCGCCAGGAACGGCAGCGGCGAATTCGAACCGTACATCCTGATATAGCCGAAGACGATGACGATGGCGGGAATGACCAGCGGCAGCAGCGTGATGAACTCTACGATCGGCCGCAGTTGCGGCAGGCGCAGTCGAATCCAGTAGGCGGCGGGCACCACGATCAACACGCCCAGAATGATGGTGAAGATGGCGGCAAGCACTGAGTAGCCAAAGGTCGCCTGAAAACGAGGGTCGCCAAGCACGATCTGATAGGCGTCGAAGGAATAAGCGCCGCGCCGCATGCGCAAGGAAAATTCCACCGTCGCGATCAGCGGAATGAAGAAATAGGCCGCGCCCAGCCCGAAGACGACCCAGGCCCAGAATTTTCCGGACTTCATTTCAGCCACCTCTCCGAGCGCGTCCGGAACCAGATGTAGAAGACATTGGCCAGCCCGGTGATGACGATCATGCCGAAGGCGATCGCATAGCCGAGATGGGCATTGTGCAGCACGTCACCGCGTATCTGCGCATAGAGCAGGATCGGCACGATGTTGAGTGAAGAGCCGGTCAGCGCATAGGCGGTGGCGATGGCGCCGAAGGCATTGGCGAAGAGCAGGATGACCGTGCCGAGGAAACTCGGCCAGATCACCGGGATGACCACCATGCGCCAGTATTGCGTCTGGGTGGCGCCAAGCGTCGCCGCAGCCTCGCCCCACTCCTTCTTCAAGCCGTCGATCGCCGGCGTGATGATGACCACCATTAGGGGAATCTGGAAATAGACATAGGTCAGCGTCAGGCCCCAGAACGATAGGATGTTGAAGCCGTGCGCATAAATGTTGAGGCCGAACACGGTGTTGAGCAGCACCGTGGCGAGACCGAGGCGTCCGAGCGTGGCGATGAAGGCGAAGGCCAGCGGTACGCCGGCGAAATTGGAAGCCACGCCGGAGAATGTCAGCGTCGCCGAACGTATCCACTCCGGCAGGCCGCCGCGCACGATGGCGATGGCGATGCCGAGACCTGCGAAGGCGCCGATCAGCGACGAGGAAAGGCTGACCTTGAGCGAGATCCAGTAGGCGGCGACAATCGATGGCTGCGCCAGTGCTGCTATGTTTTCGAACGTGAATTCGCCGGCATCGTTCTGGAATGCACCCAGCATCAGATAGAGCGTGGGTAGAATCAGGAACATGATGGCGAAGATGAAGAATGGCGCAACGCCGAGCCATTGCGTCGGCAGTCGCATTGCACGCGCCTCGCTGGGGGGCGCGGTCTTCCCGGCAACTGCGTGATCGGAAAGCGAGATATCTGTCATGCGCCGGCTACCGTCTCCGAGGAACACCGGGCGGCCGCGAAGCCGCCCGGTTGGTTTCAAGCCTTACTTGACGTTGGCGCCGACGACGGCATCCCAGTTCTTGGTGACGGCTTCCTTTGCCTTGCCCTGCTCGTCCAGCGTCGGGAACACCGCGGCAGCGTAAGCCTCGGCCGGCGGCAGCTTGGCCATCACGTCCGCCGGGAGCTTGCCGTTCTTGGCAAGATCGTTGAAGCGGATCGGGTGGCAATAGCCCTTCAGCCAGCCGATCTGGCCTTCGTCGGAGTAGAGATACTCCAGCCAGAGCTTGGCAGCGTTCGGATGCGGTGCGAAAGCACTGATCGCCTGCACATAGACGCCGGCAACGACACCGGTCTTGGGCACGACGACGTCGACGGGCGGATTGCCCTTCAGCGTGTCGCGACCGGCAAGTGCATTGTAATCCCAGGTCACCAGGATCGGCGTCTGGCCTTGTGCCAGGGTCGCCGGTTTGCCGATGACCGGCACGAAATTGCCGGCGGCGTTAAGCTTCTTGAAGAAGTCGAGACCAGCAGTGCCAGCAGCTTCGCCCGCAGCCGCACCACCGGAAATGCCGGCCGCGTAGACGGCCTGGATGGCCTGGTTCGAGGCGCGCGGGTCGCCGGCAAGCGCCACGGTGTTGGCGAATTCCGGCTTCAGCAGGTCAGCCCAGTCAGCAGGCGCTTCCTTGACGAGGTCCTTGTTCACCAGGAAGGATAGCACGCCATAGTAGTCGCCGGTCCAGTAACCATCGGCATCCTTGGCGCTGTCGGGGATCGAGTCCCAGGTCGACACTTTGTAGGGCTGGATCAGGCCGTCAGCCTTGGCGGTCGGGCCGAAGGACAGGCCAACGTCGATGACGTCGGGCGCCTGCGGGCCCTTGTTGTCCTTGTTGGCCTTGATCGCCTCGACCTCGTCGCCGGAGCCGGCATCGGGGTTGAGTTCGTTGATGGTGATCTCAGGATACTTTGCCTTGAAGCCGTCGATGACGGCGCCGTAGCCGCACCAGTCATGCGGCAGCGCGATTGTCGTGAGCTGGCCTTCCTTCTTCGCAGCGGCAACCAGTTCATCCATGGACTGGGCCGACGAGATAGCAGAGGTCGCCATGAGGGCGACGGCCGAAAGGGAAAGCACTTTCCCTGTGAACTTGAACATGTGTTCTCTCCGTTGAACTGGCGTCCTGGACGCCTGCGATGCGGTATCGGTTTCATATGACAGCCAGATGAAAGCTTTTTGAAACTGGCCCCCGGCGGTACGAAAAGTTAACTCTTTTTAACCGGCTGTAGCAATTAGCCTCGACTTAATTTCCCGGCTAATGGTTTATTGCCTTGCTTTTTGCCCCCTTGCCCTTCCTTTCCCTTCGTTTTTAGATCACGTCCGGCGCAGAAACCGCCTCAGACAGTGCCGGCGATAGTGTTCTCGAGCAGCGTCAGCGCTGCTTTCTTGGTCAGCTTGACCGGGTTGCCGCCGGCTGTCGGATCGACCACCGCCATGTCGGCGATCAGCCCCTTGCGCTTCTTGTCCATGTCGAGCCCCTTGATCAGATCGGGCAGCGCATGCGGCACCTTCAATTCCTTGCGCAGCTTGATGATCGCTTTGGCAAAGCCGTCGAAGCCACCCTTGATGCCGCAATAGGCAGCGAGCCGGGCAATCCGCTCCTCGATGGAGTCGCGATTGAAGGCCAAGACATAGGGCATGAACACCGCATTCGTCATGCCGTGATGGGTGTCGTAGAGCGCGCCGATCGGATGCGACAGCGAGTGGATGGCGCCAAGACCCTTCTGGAAGGCGGCAGCACCCATGGCGGCCGCACTCATCATGTGGGCGCGCGCGACAAGGTCCTTGCCGTTGGCGTAGGCCTTGGGCAGGTTCTCGAACACCAGGCGCACACCTTCGACGGCAATGCCGTCGGCCATCGGGTGATAGCCCGGCGCGCAATAGGCTTCGAGGCAATGTGCCAGCGCATCCATGCCGGTGCCGGCGGTGATGAAGCCGGGCATGCCGACCGACAGTTCCGGATCGGCAATAACGATTGCCGGCAAAAGCTTCGGATGGAAGATGACCTTCTTGGTGTGCGTCGCCTCATTGGTGATGACGCCGGCACGCCCGACTTCCGAGCCTGTGCCGGCAGTGGTCGGCACGGCGATGATCGGCGCGATGGCATCCGAATTGGCGCGCGTCCACCAGTCGCCGACATCCTCAAAGTCCCAGATCGGCCGCGTCTGGCCAGCCTGGAACGCGATCAGCTTGCCGAGATCGAGCGCTGAACCGCCGCCGAAGGCGATGACGCCGTCATGCTTGCCCTTCTTGAACACGGCGATGCCGGCGGTGAGGTTGGAATCGACCGGGTTCGGCTTCACCTCGGAGAACACGCCATAGGATACCTTGGCGTCGTCGAGGATTTTCAGCGTCGAAGCGACGACCGGCAGTTTCGCCAACCCCGGATCGGTGACGAATAGCGGCCGCTTAATGCCGGTGGCAGCGAGCACCTCAGGCAGTTCCTTGATGCGCCCGGCGCCGAAGCGGACGGTGGTCGGGTAGTTCCATTTGGAGATCAGCTTGGACATGTCTTGTCTTTCAAAAAATCAGATGGCTTCGCGCAGATGGAAAGATTTCGGCCGGGTCAGATTGTCGTAGCCGAGCGCCGAAAGGGCGACGCCTTTGCCGGTGTCCTTGACGCCGGTCCAGACCAGCGCCGGATCGAGGTAGTCGCAGCGGTTCATGAACACGGTGCCGGTCTCGACGCGGTCGCCGATCGCCACCGCATGCTCGATATCGCCGGTCCAGATCGAAGCGGTCAGCCCGTAGGGGCTGTCGTTCATCAGCGCGATCGCCTCCTCGTCGTTGCGCACTTTCATGATGCCGACGATCGGGCCAAAACTTTCCTCGCGCATGACGCTCATCTGGTGGTCGACGCCGGTCAGCACTTCCGGCGCCAGATAGGGCGAGCCGGCCTTGTCGTTAGCCACCTTCATATTGATGTGTGCGATTGCACCCTTGCGCAGCGCCTCGGCCTTCTGCTCGCGGATCAGGTCGGCAAAGCGCGCCTGCGCCATCGGCCCCATTGTCGTCGCCTGTTCCAGCGGATTGCCGACCACATAATTCTTCGTCTCGGCGATGAAACCTTCGACGAACTGGTCGTAGACCTTCTCATGCACATAGACGCGCTCGATGCCGCAGCAGCACTGGCCGGAATTGTAGAAGGCGCCGTCGACCAGATTGGCCACCGCATGGTCGAGCTTGGCGTCGGGCAGCACATAGGCCGGATCCTTGCCGCCGAGTTCGAGCCCGAGCGTCATGAAGGTGCCGGCCGCCGCCTTCTCGATGGCGCGGCCGCCGCCGACCGAACCGGTGAAATTGACATGGTCGATCTTGCCCGAGCCGAGCAGCTTCTCAGTCTGGGCATGGTTCAGCACGACATTCTGGAACACGCCCTTGGGCAGCCCAACCTTGTCGAACGCCTGCTGGAACCGTTCGCCGACCAGCAGCGTCTGCGCCGCATGTTTGAGGATAACAGTATTGCCGGCCATCAGTGCCGGCACGATGGTGTTGACGGCGGTCAGATAGGGATAGTTCCACGGCGCGATCACCATGACGACGCCGAGCGGATCCTTCTTCACATAGCGTCGGAAGCCGTCCTTCGGGTTGGATGCCGGCACGGATTTCAGCGCGGCTTCAGCGATCTCGACCATGTAATTGGTGCGTTCCCTGACGCCGCCGAACTCGCCGCCATAGCGCACCGGTCGCCCCATCTGCCAGGCGATCTCCGGCACGATCTCGTCGGTCATCGCGACCAGCGCTTCGAGCATCGCCAGCATAAATTTGCCGCGCTCGACGATCGGCTTCAGCGCCCACTTCTCCTGCGCCGCTTTGGCGCGCTCGACCGCGGCATTGATCGCCTGGTCGGTCGCGATCGGTCGCTCGGCATAGATCGAACCATCGATGGGCGATTTGAGTTTTACGGTTTCCAAAGGATGCTCCAGTTTAGCAGGCTAGCGTACGCAGATGGCCGTTGCGGCCATAGCGAAGGATGGGCTCGTCACGCGTCACCAGAACCATGTCCAACGCTCTCGCACTTGCCATCAGTATCCGATCCATGGGATCACCATGAGGCGGACCGGGCAGGTTGGATGACGCAATCAGAATGGCTGGTGAGATAGCGCTGAGCTTTGCCGACATTCGGTCGATGAAACGCTCCACGAAGTCGAGTGGCGTCAATGGCAGATTGAGCCGGCCCTTGGCTACGCCGATTCCGATCTCCCATGCCGACATCGGCGAAAGATACAGACGGCCGTCATAGGCCGCTTCCGAAATCTCCCGGCTTGCGTGCGGATCGATCAGACTATCGTTGGCGACAAAGATCATCGCACATGTATCCAGAAGCAGGTTTGGCCCTTCGCTCATTTACTCACCGCAAGTTTGCCGTCACGCGCGTCAGCCTCACCGCCCAGATAGCCCCGGTCCCATGGCTCGTCATCGAAAGGTTTGGTGATATCAAATCCGGCTTCGATTGTTATCAGGCCCTTCATGAAACCAAAACCGGGGTGGCGATCCGCGCGCGCCTCCTTTGGCGCGGCAGGCACGCTACCACTGGGCGGCGCCGAAATCGGCACTTTGCGAACGCGGCGAAATACCAGTTTCCCACTCCCTATATTGACGGATTCGGTCTCGAACCCAGCCTCAAGCCACTCCCTTGTCATGGGATTGTTGCTCGGATTGTTGCTCCACCATGCAGGGTATTGCTTCGATGCGGGCAGCGGCAGATTGAGCACTCTCTCGATTTCGGCGAATGACATCGGGACGCGATCGACATTTTGGGCAATGAGAAAATCCTTGAGCGGCGCATATTTGGACATCGCAAACTCCTCAATGTAGCACTGCAGTTTACAGGTACCATATGGTACTAACTTCACCACATTGTCAACATTAAAGCTGTATAAAGTTTTAGTACCGCTCGAACCCTCTGTGCAGTTCCCAATCCGTAATGCGGCGGTCGTATTCGAACTGCTCCCACTTTGCGGTGTGGACATAATGTTCGAGCACATCGTCGCCGAGCGCCTGCTTCAGCATCTTCGACTTGGCCAGCGTCTCGGTGGCGTCACGCAGCGTTTTCGGGATCTCCGGCAGGCGCGAGGCCTGGTAGGCATCGCCGACGAACGGCTTCTGCAGTTCGAGCTTCTCATCGATGCCGGCAAGGCCGGCCGCGATCAGCGCTGCGAAAGCGAGATAGGGGTTCAGGTCGGCGCCGCCGATGCGGCATTCCATGCGGATGCCCTTGGTGCCCTCGCCGCACAGGCGGAAGCCGGCGGTGCGGTTGTCCTCGCTCCACATGATCTTGGTCGGTGCGAAGGTGCCGGCCTGGAAGCGCTTGTAGGAGTTGATGTAGGGCGCTAGGAACCAGGTAAACTCCTTGGCGTATTTGAGCTGCCCAGCCGCCCATTGCTGGCCAAGCGTGGACAAAGTCCAGTCCGCCTTCTTGTCGAAGAACAATGGCGTCTTGCCGTCGGCGCTCCACAGCGAATTGTGGATGTGGCTGGAATTACCGGCGAGCCCGTAATTGTATTTCGACATGAAGGAAATCGACTTGCCTTCGGACTCGGCAATCTCCTTGGCGCCGTTCTTCAGGATGACGTGGCGGTCGGCCATGTCGAGCGCTTCGGCATAGCGCACATTGATCTCTTCCTGGCCCGGGCCCCATTCGCCCTTGGAATTCTCGATCGGAATGCCGGCCGCTTCCATCTCGTTGCGAAGCCGGCGCATGACGCCTTCTTCCTTGGTGGTGATGCCGATCTGGTAGTCGCCAATATAGGGCGAAGCGGTATCGAGGCCCTGCCAGTGCTTCTTGCGGGCGGAATCATAGGTCTCGTTGAACAGATAGAATTCGAGCTCCGAGGCGAAGTAGCCGATATAGCCGCGTTCGGTGAGCCGCTTGACCTGCTTTTTCAGCATCGCGCGCGGCGAATGCGGCAGGTCGTCATGGGTGTGGTGGTCGAGCACGTCGCAGATCACCAGCGCCGTCTTTTCCAGCCACGGAATGCGCCGCAGCGTCGCCAGGTCCGGCTTCATGACGAAGTCGCCATAGCCTTTCGACCAGCTTGCCGCCTTGTAGCCCGGCACCGGCTCCATATCGATGTCGGCGGCGAGCAGATAGTTGCAGCCATGCGTCTCGTCATGAGCAGAATCCACAAAGTACTGCGCCAGGAAACGCTTTCCAGCCAGCCGCCCCTGCATGTCGACGATGCAGGCCAGCACCGTGTCGATCTCGCCATTGGAGACCGCTTTCTTCAACTGATCGAACGAGAAATTTCCGGCCATTCCTTTGGCACTCCAGTGCTTGGTCGTTGAGGACGAAACCATAGCCGGCTGCACGCCGGCCATGGCCATGATGGTGACGTCAGTGGCCGGTTTCGCCGACCGCCTGTTCGGCGGCCTTGATCGCTGCCTGACGCGCCGCGATGATGTCGCCCAGCGGCGGGCCCTGGAAGCGATTGCGCTCGAAGGCGAACCAGATAATCGCCGTCAGGATGAAGAAGCCGACGGTGATGTACAGCGCCCAGTCGTTCGGCGGCTGGATGCCGATGATGAAGATCAGGATCATCGACACGATCGAGAGAACGCCGAACAGCATGAAGATGCCACGGCCCAGGTTCCACGGTCCCATCTTGTCCCACTTCGGCGTGCCCCAGGCCAGCATGCCGAGCACGATCGGCACGGTGAAGGACAGGAACAGGAAGATGACGGTGCAGGACACGACGATGGTGTAGGCCGAAGTACCGGCGACCGAAACCAGCGTCGAACCCCAGACGAACAGCACCGACAGGACCGACGCCGTCCAGATCGCCGCCACCGGCGTGCGATAGGTCGGGCTGACCTTGGCCAGTGCCGACGAGCCCGGCAGGCCGCCGTCACGCGAGAAGGCAAAGATCATGCGCGAAGCCGAGGTGACGGTTGCGAGGCCGCACAACAGCTGGGCGATGAACACGACGAGGTAGACGAACTCCTTGAGGCCGGGACTGACGCGCTGGTCGAAGGCCCAGAAGAACACGTTCCAACCCTGCTTGGCGGCGTCGTCCATGTTGGGGATCATCAGTACGAAGGCGGCCAGGAACAAATAGCCGAAGACCGCCGACCAGATAACCGACATCACCATCGCACGCGGCACCGATGAGGCCGCCTTGATGGTTTCCTCGGAAGTGTGTGCCGAAGCATCGTAGCCGGTGATGGTGTAGATCGGCAGCAGAAGGCCGAGAGCGAACACCCAGGCGTTCGAGACGGACGGCCAGACGCTGGCGCCGGCCTCACCCGAGTAGTTGTGGAAGGTGAAGAGCCGGCTGAAATCCCAGGTCTCGGCGGAGAACAGGCAGACGACAGCAATCAGGATCGAGCCGAAGAAGATCAGGTAACCCGAAAAGTCGGTCAACTTCGCAGTCAGCTTGATGCCGAGATGGTTGATCAGCGCTTGGGCGCCGGTGATGATGACCAGGAAGATCATCTGATTGGTCAGCGTACCCTCGATGCCGAGCGTCGGCCCGAAGGCGCCGATGAAGAACGTCCAGGTGCCGACATTGATGGCGCCGAGCACGGTGATCAGGCCGAGCAGGTTGAGCCAGGCCGTCACCCAGCCGGTGCCGCGATTGCCGAGGATCGAACCCCAGTGATAGAGGCCGCCGGCCGTCGGATAGGCCGAGCTGATCTGCGACATGGCGACCGCGAAGGTAAGCGAGACGAAGCAGCCGACCAGCCAGCCGATGCCGATGCCGATACCGCCGGCGCCCGACGTTGCCTGCGCCAGCGAATTGATGCCGCCCGACAGGATGCAGATGATGGAGAAGGAAACGGCGAAGTTGGAGAAGCGGCTTAGCCGCCGCTCAAGTTCCTGGGCGTAGCCCATGGAATGGAGGTGCTTTACGTCTTCCGCCTTGTCTGTGTCTGAATAACCCGGTGCTGCCATTGTAGTCCCCTTTGCATTCTTAGCTGGCCGGCCCTGCCCCGGTCGGCTTGCGCCGGCCGGAGCATCTAGTCTTTGCTGTTAGCCTGCCGTCTGGCCGACGGCTGCTTCCGCGGCCGCGATCTCGGAAGCGCGGCGAGCAATGTCGGCGCCGATCGGCGGGCCTTTGAAGCGGCGCGATTCGATGCCGAACCACAGAACCACCAGCAGAACGATCAGGCCGATGGCATAGTTGATCAGGATGTCGAAGGGCGGCTGGATGCCGGCATACATCAGCACCAGAACGCCAAGCACCGTGATGACGGCGAACGGCTTGGACCAGATGCCGAGGCGGAACGGGCCGAATTCGGTCCAGCTCTTGCCCTCGGCAAGCAGGCCGGCGGCCACGGGCATGGCGTAGGACACGTAGAGGAACAATGCACAGCCGGCCGCCAGTGCGGCAAAAGCCGGCGAGTACAATGTCGCTGCGACTGCGAGCACCGCTCCGAGCCAGATCGCCGCCACGGGCGTGCGCCATGTCGGGCTGACGGTTTTCCACACCGACGAACCGGGCAGGCCGCCGTCACGCGCGAAGGCAAAGATCATGCGCGAGGTCGACGTCAGTCCGGCGAGCGCGCAGATGAAGTTCGCCAGCACGATCGCGATGGCAATGATGCTCTTCAGCAGGAATGGCGCCGGCAGATTGTTGAAGAGATTGAACCAGGCATTGGCGCCATCCTTGGCCGTCGCTGCCAGATCGGGGCTGGCCAGTACGAACGAAACGGCCATGACGAAGCCGAACACCAGCGACCACAGAACCGAATGGATCATGCCGCGCGGCACCGCCACGCGGGCATTGTGGGTCTCTTCGGACGTGTGGGCCGAAGCGTCGAAGCCGGTGATGGTGTAGAGTGGGTAGAGCAGGCCGATCAGGAAGGCGACGAGTGCCGTCCGTGCGGTCGGAACGTAGCCTGCGCCTGGATCACCGGTGTTGTTGACGAAGGTGGTGAGCCGCGAGAAATCCCAGCTTGCGCCCCAGATCAGGAACATCGCGGTCAACACGACGGCGACGACCAGAATGAGGTAGCCCGAGAAATCCGTCAGCATGGTGGTGAGCCTGATACCGAAATGGTTGATCAGCGCCTGCGCGACCGTGATGATCACAACGCCGATCACCTGCTCCTGATAGCCCCACGCGGAGACGTCGTTACCGAACACGCCGGACCAGACAAGGTCCTTGAACAGCGCGTAGACGCCGACATTGACCGAGGCGACGACGAAGACCAGGCCGAGCAAGTTGATCCAGGCCGTGGCCCAGCCCCAGCCGCGCCCGCCGAGAATTGACGACCAGTGGTAGAGACCGCCGGCCGTCGGATAGGCCGAGCCGATCTGGCCAAGGGACGCGGCAACGACAAGTGCAAAGACGCCGCCGATGACCCAGCCGACAGTCGCCTCGAAGCCGCTGCCGGTCGCCATGGCCAGCGGGAAGGACGTGATGCCGCCCGCCAGAATGCAAATGATCGAAAAGGAAATAGCGAAGTTCGAGAAGCCGCTCATGCGGCGAGCCAACTCCTGGGCATAGCCCATGCTATGGAGGGTTTTTACATCCTCCGATCTTTCAGCGTCTGATTTGTCCGGTCCTGCCATTTTCGTCCCCTGTTTTTCTAGCTGGCCGATTGAACTGACTTTCCCACTGCGTGTCGCCGGGAACCCTTGGCCTCCTCGGGTTCCAGGTCAGAAAAAATGCCTGTGAGCAGATCCGCCCATTTCCGCTGCCCGGTCTCGCCGGAGATCTCGTCGTTGCGGATTTCGATCATTGCGCAGGCAAGGCCGCGCGAGCGTGCATGGCGCTCCAAAGTGAAATAGACGCGGTCGGCCGGCGAATAGGGCTCGTTGATGCCGACACTGACGCCGGAGAGCCGCTGCAGCGCCGCTATGAGCGGCGACGCCAGCCGGCGGTCGTCATCGTGGATGATGCCGATATGCCAGGGCCGGTTCTTGCCCTTGTAGACCGGGGTGAAGGAATGCACCGACACCAGCCGGGTCTCCTGCCCACGCGCCTGCCGGTCGTCGATGATCGATGCGATCGTGTCGTGGAACGGCCGCCACGACAAAGCGATGCGCTCGGCGCGCTCACTGTCCGACAGGCCGGCATTGCCCGGAATGGCCGTCGTCTCGCTGACCGGCGGCACCAGGTCCGGTGCGTCGAGCGGACGGTTGCAGTCGATGATCAGGCGCGAGATGCGGGTTTCGATGAGCGTCGCATCGAGGGCGGTCGCGATGCGGCGGGCCACCGGCAGCGCGCCGGGGTCCCAGGCGATGTGGCGGGAGAGATCTTCGGCCGGCAGGCCAAGCGTGCCGAATTCGGATGGCAGGAAGTTGGAAGCGTGGTCGCAGGTCAGCACGAAAGGGCTGGACCCGCCGGGGTTCGTCACCCCTACGGTATCAGACGATGCAAGGCTGGCGGGCCGTGCTCTCTCCATAGTCTGCCGTCCCCTGGGGAGCGCTGTATCTTATGTTACGTATTTTGCGTCATTGCGTCCCTGTGGATGATTTCATACAGTTTGTCCGGCTTTGTCAAACGCGATTTCGGGGAAGCGGTCTGGACGGGCTCAGGGGTGGGGAAAACGATGATTTCCAGCATTGCCGAACTGATTTCGGACCGCATCGGCACGATGCCGGCCGGCGAGCGCCGCGCCGCGCAAACGCTGATTGCCAACTATCCGCTGATCGGGCTGAAGACGGTCGCCGAGTTCTCGACCGCCGCCGGCGTATCGTCGCCGACCATCCTGCGCTTTGTCTCCAGGCTGGGGTTCCAGAACTATCCCGAATTCCAGTCGGCGCTGCAGGACGAACTGGCGGCGCAATTGCAGTCGCCGGCATCGCGCACGCTCAATCCGGCCTCACCGGGCAGCAGTGCCGTGTCGCCAATGCTGGAGGCGACGCTGGACAATATGCGCGAGACCTTCAGGCATCTGTCCGACAGGCAGCTTGCCGACATCGCCGAAAGGCTCGCCGAACGGCGCGGCAAGACATTCCTGATCGGCGGCCGCTTCACCGATCCGTTGGCGCGCTACATGGCCGCCCACCTCGCCATCATCCAGCCCGACGTTTATCACCTCGCCGGTCAGGAGAGCATCTGGCGCGACCGGCTGATCGACATGGGCAAGCGCGACGTGCTGGTGATCTTCGACATCAGGCGCTACCAGGACAGTCTGGTACGCTTTGCCGAGACCGCGCATCAGCGCGGCGTACAGATCGTGCTGTTCACCGACCAGTGGCTATCGCCGATCGCCCGCTTCGCCCGCCATGTCATTGCAGGACGCACCGCCGTGCCTTCGGCGTGGGACTCTTCCGCCGCTCTGTTCGTTGTCGCCGAGACGCTGATCGGCGCTGTCACCAGGCAGCTCGAGGCCGACAGCGCCAAGCGCATCCGCGACCTGGAAAGCCTGCGCTGACACGCTCAATCCCGGCCGCAGGTGCGCAAAATTACGCAGATTTAATGTGCATGGAAGCGGCAGAATTGCCATAAAGCCATGATATTGCGGCGGCTTCGCACATACCGGGTGCGTCGCTGCGCGTTTTTTTGCTTGGTGAAACCGGTAGACGTTTTGCCAACCGGAGTGTCGATGGTCGCCTGGAAACAGATCGTTTTTGCGCTTGTGATCCTGGTCGCGGCTGTCCTCGCCTGGGCGCGATTCTTCCCGGGCGCGCCGGAGGTTCTGGCACGCTGGGGTATCGACTGGACCTATGCTTCGGCGCCCGCCACAACCGGTGCGGTCGACACGACAAAACAGGCAGGCGGTCGCAACGCTGCCGGCCGCCCGGCAAATGTCGTCGCCTTGCCTGCGGCCACCGCCACCATCAACGATCGCCTGCAGGCGATCGGCACCGGCCGCGCCAATGCCTCGGTGACGGTCAACCCGTACAGCTCCGGCCGGCTGGTTGAATTCCTCGTCCAGTCCGGTACCCGCGTCGACAAGGGGCAGATCATCGCTGTTCTCGATTCCGAGACCGAGGTGATCTCGCAGGATCGTGCCAAGCTCGCCTTGCAGGATGCCCAGGACAAGCTCGAGCGGGTGAAATCATTGAGGGCCTCCAACGCCGCGACCCCGGTCGCCGTCGCCGATGCCCAAGTGGTGCTGGCCGGCGCCAAACTGGCGCTGCAGGATGCCGAACTCGCCTTGCAGCGTCGTTCGATCGTCGCCCCTATCGCCGGCACGGTCGGCATCCTGCCGATATCGGCCGGCAATTACGTCACCAGCCAGTCGGCGATCGCCACGCTTGACGACCGCTCCTCCATCCTGGTCGATTTCTTGGTGCCCGAGCGCTTCGCCGCCGCCGTCAAGGTCGGCGCGCAACTGTCGGCGACGCCGATCGCCAATCCGAGCAAGGCCTATACCGGCACTGTGTCGGCCATCGACAACCACATCGACGAAAAGAGCCGCACTCTGCTGGTCAAGGCTGCAATCGCCAATCCAGCGGATTCGCTGCGCGCCGGCATGTCGTTCGGCATCACCATGCGCTTCCCCGGCGACACCTACCCGGCCGTCAGCCCGCTGGCAATCCTGTGGGGTTCCGACGGCGCCTATGTCTGGCAGGTCGAGGACGGCAAGGCCAGGCGCGTTCCCGTGCGCATCATCCAGCGCAACACCGAGACGGTGCTGATCGACGCCGAGATCGAGGATGGCGACATGGTGGTGACCGAAGGCACCCAGAGCGTCAGCGAAGGCGGCGCGGTCCGCATCGCCGGCCAGGACAAGCGCGCCGCGGACGCCGCCGAAGGCTCATGACCGCGCCTGTCAGCACCGCCAGCGAAACCGGCTTCACCGCTCTCTTCATCCGCAGGCCGGTCATGGCCTTCGTGCTGAACACGCTGATCGCAGTGGCCGGCCTTGCCGCCTTCTATGGCGTCGAAATCCGCGAACTGCCCGACGTCGACCGCGCCGTGGTCACCGTGTCGACGGCCTTCGAGGGTGCCGCCGCCGAAACCGTCGACCGTGAACTGACCGACACCATCGAGGGCGCGGTCGCCCGCGTCTCCGGCGTCAAGTCGATCTCGTCGACCTCTTCCTTCGGCCAGAGCCGCGTCACCATCGAGTTCAACGACGGCGTCGATTTGAACGTCGCCGCCTCCGACGTGCGCGACGCGGTCGGCCGTGTCGCCAACATGATACCGGAGACCGCCGACCCGCCGCGCATCGTCAAGGCCGATGCCAATTCCGATGCCGTGATGCGACTGGCCGTCACCTCCGACACCATGTCGGTGCAGGACATGACGGTGATCGTCCAGGACCAGATCGAGGACGAACTGGCCGCCGTGCCCGGCGTCGCCGACGTTCAGGTCTATGGCGACCGCGACAAGATCTTCCGCATCGATGTCGACCAGAACAAGCTCGCCAGCCTCGGCTTCACTGTCGCCGATCTGAGGGCAGCGCTTGCCTCGGTCGCTTTCGATTCACCAGCCGGTTCGATCACCACCACCAACCAGGATCTCATCGTCCGCACCACGGCCGATGTGACGACGCCGGAAGAATTCGAAAACATCATCATCGGCGGCACGACGCGCATCCGCGACGTCGCCACCGTCACGCTCGGTCCCGACATCGGCCAGACCTCGTTGCGCTCCGACGGCAAGACCGGCATTGGCCTTGGCATCATCCGTCAGGCGGAATCGAACACGCTGGATATTTCCACCGGAGTGAAAGCAGCCGTCGCCAAGCTGCAGGAAAACCTGCCCAAGGGCATGTCGATCAAGATCACCAGCGACGACGCAGTCTTCGTCAACGGCGCCGTGCACGAGGTCGAGATCGCGCTCGGCCTGTCGATCTCCATGGTGCTGATCGTCATCTACATCTTCCTGCTCGACTGGCGCGCGACGCTGATCCCTGGTCTGTCAATGCCGGTCGCCATGATCGGCACCATCGCCGCCATCTATCTCGCAGGCTTCTCCATCAACATTCTGACGCTTCTGGCGCTGGTGCTGGCGACCGGCCTTGTCGTCGACGACGCCATCGTCGTTTTGGAAAACATCGTGCGACGGCGCAACGAAGGCATGGGGCCTCGTGCCGCCGCCGTGCTCGGCGCCCAAGAAGTGTTCTTCGCAGTCATCGCCACGACGCTGACGCTCGTTGCCGTTTTCGTGCCGATCTCCTTCCTGCCGGGACAGACCGGCGGCCTGTTTCGCGAATTCGGCTTCGTCCTCGCCATGTCGGTGCTGCTCTCCTGCGTGGTGGCGCTGACGCTGTGCCCGATGCTGGCCTCGCGCATGTTGACCGGCGCATCGCTCCACCATGAAGGCGGTCACGGCATTGGGGCGCGCGTCGGTGGCGCGCTGAACGCGGCCTACAAGCGCGCCTTGCATGCCTGCCTCGGCGCGCCGTGGATCGTGCTGCTGGTTGCGGTGCTGTTTGCGGGCGTCGCCTTCAGCCTGTTCGGCACCATCCGCCAGGAACTGACGCCGAGCGAGGACCGCGCCGTCGTGCTGTTGCGCATCAACGCGCCGCAAGGCGTCAGCCTCGATTACACCACGCAGCAGATGCAGAAGATCGAGCGGCTGATCCAGCCGCTGCGCGATTCCGGCGAGATCGTCTCGACCTTCGAAAACGCCGGCCAGAACGGCGCCTACAATTCCGGCTTCATGGTGATGACGCTGGCGCCGTGGGACGAGCGCACGCGCAGCCAGCAGGAGATCATGGCGCAGATAAGCCAGCTGACCCGGCAGGTGCCATCCGTGCGCATCTTCCCGGTGCAGGCCAATAGCCTCGGCATTCGCGGCGCCGGCAACGGCCTGCAATTCGCGCTGGTCGGCAACGACCGCAAGGCGCTCGGCGACGCGGCGGTGAAGATCATCGCCCGGATGCAGGCCGATCCGCGCTTCCAGACGCCGCGGCTTTCCATCGACCCGACGCAGCCGCAGCTGGCGGTGGCGATCGACCGCGAGCGCGCCTCCGATCTCGGCATCGACATATCGGGTCTCGCCAACACCTTGCAGGCCATGCTCGACGGCAACGATGTCGTCGATGTCTACATCGCCGACCGCAGCTATGGCGTGAAGCTGGTCTCGACCACCAACCCGATCAATGATCCGACCGATCTGGAAAACATCTTCCTGAAGACCGCCGACGGCCGCTTCGTGCCAATGTCGACCATCGCCACGCTGACCGAGCGCGCCGTGCCGCCGTCGCTGACCCGCGAACAGCAGCAGCCTTCGGTGGCGATCACCTCGAACCTGAACGGCAATTTCGCACTGGGTGACGCGCTCGGCGTTGCCGAGCAGATCGCCGCCCCGCTGCTGCCGCCGGGCAGCCGCGTCCTGCCGCTGGCCGAAGCCGCGACGCTCGGCGAGACCAACAGCGCCATGATCACCATTTTCGGCTTCGCGCTGGTCATCATCCTCCTGGTGCTCGCCGCCCAGTTCGAAAGCTTCGTCAGCGCCGTCATCATCATGGCGACGGTCCCCCTTGGCCTTGCCTGCGCAATCTTTGCGCTGCTTTTGTCAGGCACCAGCCTCAATGCCTACAGCCAGATCGGCCTCGTGCTTCTGGTCGGCGTCATGGCCAAGAACGGCATCCTCATCGTCGAATTCGCCAACCAGCTGCGCGACCGCGGCCTCGGCGTGCGCGAGGCGATCGAGCAGGCCTCGATCATCCGCCTGCGGCCGGTGATGATGACGATGATCTGCACCATCCTCGGCGGGGTCCCGCTGGTGCTGGCCGCCGGCGCCGGTGCCGAAGCGCGCATCGCGCTCGGCTGGGTCATCGTCGGCGGGCTGGGTCTCGCCACCGTCTCGACGCTGTTCCTGACCCCGGTCGCCTACCTCCTGCTCGGCCGCTTCGTCACGCCGAAGGCGCATGAGGAAGCGAGGCTGAAGCGGGAGCTTGAGGAAGCGGCGTACGCCAATGTCGAGCCGGCGGAGTAGCTCCGCTTACCCTCCCCCTTGTGGGGAGGGTCGGACCGCAGGTCCGGGGTGGGGGTGCAGCGCCAACTAACGTCGGTCCAGCGCTCCCGCGAATAACAGAGGTAGGAGCCAAGACCCCCACCCCGACGAAAGAGCAAAATTGCTCTTCGTCGACCCTCCCCACAAGGGGGAGGGTAGAAAGTCACGGCCTGATAAACACCTTCCCGTTCGGCTTGGCCAGCTCCGCCGGGGCCTTCGCCATCGCCTCATCCAGCGGTAGCACCGCCGTCACGTCGGTTGACCAGCGCCCATCCGAAAAGCGCTTCTGTGCTTCCATGATCGCCGGGCCGCGCTTGTCGCGGAACTGGCGCATCCATTCGACCAGCCAGAAGCCTTCAATGTGCTTGTGTTGGAAGATCATCTGGCCGGGCTCACGGATGACAGTGGTGTCCGGATCGAGCCGTCCATAGATGATCCAGCGCGAGCGCTTCGGCATGGCGTCGAAGATCGCCGAGGCCAGCGGCCCGGTCACGGCATCGAGGAAGATGCGCGGCTGCTCGGCCTTGACCACATCGCGTAGTGCTGCCTTGAAATCCGGCGCCTTCTCGTTGAGCACATGGGCAGCCCCGATCTCCTTCAACAGCGGAATCTGCTCGTCGCGGCGCACGGTGACGATCGGCCGGAACCCAGCCTCCTTGGCGAGACCCGCGATCAGCTTGCAAAGCTGGCTGGCGCCGGCGGTCATGATGAAGGCTTTTTCGCCCGTCTGCTTGACGATGTCGAACATGGCGAGCGCCGTGAGCGGGTTGACGATCATCGCCGCGCCATCCTCGTCGCGGACCGTGTCGAGCAGCGGAATGCAGCCGGCAGCTTCGGCAACTGCATAGTCCGCCCACGCGCCCCAATTGGTGACGCCGGTGGTGAAGGCGATGCGCTTGCCGATCAGGCTTTTCGCATAGGGCTCGTCGCCGCTGGCAACGACCGTGCCGACACCCTCGAAGCCGGCCGGCTGGCCCTTGGCGCGCGGCTGACCGTACTGGCCCTTGATGAACATGACGTCGGACGGGTTGATCGAGGCGAGGCTGACCTTGATCAGCACCTGGCTCGGTCCGGGCGTCGGCACGCCGATGCTGCCCAGCGTGAGATACGGCTCCATCGCCTCCAGCACGCTGCCGGAGGGCGTCCTGGTGTAGCCGTCGCCGATCAGCAGCAGTGCTCTCATGTCTGAAGGTATCGCCATGGCGGGGCTCCTTAACGTTTGAGGATGAGCTTGCCGGATGCGCCACGGCCAAGCACGCGCGTCAGCACGGCGGCGGCATCGGCCAGCGGATAAGTGCCTTCGATGACCGGCCAAACCTTGCCGGCGAGATGCCAGCCGACCAGTTCCTTCAGATTGTCGGCATGGACGAGCTGGCCGAGCGGCGCGAAATCGCGGGCGATAATGGCCTTCATCCGCTCAGACCTTTTCCTGCGTGTATTTCCTGAGCTCCGTACGCGCCACCTGCCGGCGGTGCACGGCGTCCGGCCCGTCGGCGAGGCGCAGGGTTCGCAGATGCGTCCATGAGCGTGCCAGCGGCGTGTCCTGGCTGATGCCTTGCGCCCCGAACATCTGCACGGCCTCGTCGGTGACCTTGAGCGCGACGCGCGGTGCGATGACCTTGATCTGGCTGATCCAGGGCGCGGCTGCGCGCGCATCGCCTTGGTCGATCATCCACGCCGCCTTGAGGCAGAGCAGCCGCGCCATCTCGATCTCCATGCGGCATTCGGCGATGATGTCGAAATTGGCGCCGAGCTTGGCCAAGGGCTGGCCGAAGGCCTCGCGGCGCACCGAGCGCTGGCACAGCAGCTCCAGCGCCATTTCGGCCTGGCCGATGGCGCGCATGCAATGGTGGATGCGGCCGGGGCCAAGCCGCCCCTGGGCGATCTCGAACCCCCTGCCCTCGCCGAGGATCAGGTTTCCGGCCGGCACCCTGACATTGTCGAAGCGAAGATGCATGTGGCCATGCGGCGCGTCGTCGTCGCCATAGACCTGCATCGGCCGCAGCTTGGTCACGCCCTTGGTGCCGGACGGCACCAGGATCATCGAATGGCGGCGGTGCTGCGTCTCGGCTTCGCCGGTGCGAACCATGACAATGTAGATGGCGCAGCGCGGGTCCCCGGCCCCCGACGCCCACCATTTCTCGCCGTTGAGTACATAGTCGCCGCCTTGCTTTTCGCAGCGCATGGCGATGTTGGTGGCGTCGGAGGAGGCGACATCCGGCTCCGTCATCAGATAGGCCGAGCGGATTTTCCCCTCGAGCAGCGGCGCCAGCCATGCCTGCTTGTGGTCCTCCGAGCCATAGCGCTCCAGCACCTCCATATTGCCGGTGTCGGGCGCTGAGCAATTGAAGGTCTCCGCGCCGAGATGCGCCTTGCCCATCTCCTCGGCCAGATAGGCATATTCGACGGTTGACAGCCCATAGCCGCGCTCGGAGCCGGTCAGCCAGAAATTCCACAGGCCGCGATCCTTGGCCGTTTTCTTCAACCCTTCGAGGATTTCGGTCTGCCGCGCGGTATAGACCCAGCGGTCGCCGCCCTTGCCGACCTCGCTCAAAAACTCATGATCGAGCGGCATGATCTCGTCGCGCACCATAGCGGCGACGCGGGCGTGGATCGGCTTCAGCCGCTCGGTCATGCCGAGATTGATGTCCGCCATCGGTCTCCAACCCTTTCACGCATCCAGGCACTTTACCCGTGGCAAGGATGACCGTACTTCGGTTAGCCTTGTCAACGCGAGCCCTTTCGCCCCGGACCGTGAGCAGAAAGGCGCGGAGGAATTGCGATGAGCTATCTGGAAGAACTGTTCTCAGTCGCGGGTAAGACCGCGCTGGTAACGGGAGCCGCGACCGGCATCGGCCGCATGGTTGCGACCGCTTTGGTCCAGGCCGGCGCTACCGTGATGATCGCCTCGCGCAAGGGCAAGGATTGCATCAAGGTCGCCGCTGAGTTGAACGGGCTCGGCGGCTCCGGCAGTGCCGAAGGTTTCGCCGGTGACGTCTCGAGCGAAGCCGGCGTTGCCGCGCTGGTCAGCGAGGTCAAGGCGCGCACCGAGAAGCTGCACATTCTGGTCAACAATGCCGGCATATCCTGGGGTGCCTCCCTGGAGGATTTTCCCTATAGCGGCTGGGCCAAGGTGTTCGCCGTCAACGTCACCGCCGTCTTCCATCTGACGCGCGAATTGCTGCCGCTGCTGGAAGCCGCCGCGAGCGATGCCGATCCGGCCCGCGTCATCAATCTGGGCTCGGTGATGGGCACGCAGCCGCTGGCCGACGACGCCTATTCCTATACCGCGTCCAAAGGCGCCGTTCACCACCTGACGCGCACGCTGGCGATCGAGCTCGCGGCGCGGCGCATCACCGTCAACGCCTTCGCGCCCGGCCCCTTCCAGAGCCGGATGACCGCCTTTGCCACCGGCACCGAAGAAAAGGCCAGACATGTCGGCAGCCATGTGCCGATCGGACGTATCGGCGTGGCGGATGACATCGGCGGCGCAACGCTCTATTTGTGCAGCCGCGCCGGCTCCTATGTCACCGGCGCCATCCTGCCGATCGACGGCGGGCAGTCGGTGCAGCATGGGCTGACACTGTTCAAGGAATGAGCCGCGGTCGGCGGCAAGGGGAGGACACCGCAGTGGAACCGATCAGTCTCGATGTGCTTCTGGCCAGCGTCGGCAAGGAAGTCGGCGTCTCGCCATGGCGCGAGGTCACACAGACCATGATCGACCAGTTCGCCGACGCCACCGACGACCACCAGTTCATCCATTGCGACCCCGAGCGGGCCAAAAACGAGACGCCGTTCGGCGGCACCATCGCGCATGGCTTCCTGTCGTTGTCGCTGCTCTCGGCGATGACCTTCGAGACCATGCCGCCGCTGGAAAAGGGCAAGATGGGCGTCAACCACGGTTTCGATTCGCTGCGCTTCCTGGCGCCGGTGAAGACCGGCGCGCGCATCCGCACCCGCTTCGTGCTGGCCGACGTCAAGGTCAGGCCGTCGGGCTGGGTGCAGACGGCGCATGACGTGACCATCGAGATCGAAGGCTCGAAGAAGCCGGCGCTGACCGCGCGCTGGCTGACGCTGACGCTGATCGAGCGTGAGCCGGAGACCGCATGAGCGACGCCAATACGCTCGACCAGACAGCGCTAGCCCCTTACCTCGAGGCGCACATCCCTGGTTTTGCACGGCTTTCCGCAATCGAAAAATTCAAATCCGGCCAGTCGAACCCGACCTATCTGCTGACCGCGGCCAGCGGCCGCTATGTCCTGCGCGCCAAGCCGCCGGGCCAGTTGCTGAAATCGGCGCATCAGGTCGACCGCGAATTCACGGTCATGAAGGCGCTGGCCGGCACCGCCGTGCCGGTGCCGGCGATGCTGCATCTGTCGGCGGAGGCGACGCCGATCGGCCGCATGTTCTACGTCATGGATTTTCTCGACGGCCGCATCTTCTGGGATCCGGCAGTGCCGGAGGCCGCTGGCAACGATGAGCGCGCCGCCCTCTACGATGCCATGAACGCCACCCTGGCCGCCCTGCACGACGTCGATGTCGAGGCGGTCGGGCTCGGCGATTTCGGCAAACCCGGCAATTACTTCGAACGCCAGCTGGCACGCTGGACCAGCCAGTACCGCGCCTCGGAGACCGGCACGGTCGCCGACATGGACCTGCTGATCGCGTGGCTGGAGACGCATATGCCGGCCGATGACGGCCGAAAATCTCTCGTGCATGGCGACTACCGGCTGGACAACATGATCTTCGCGCACAATGAGCCGAAAGTGCTGGCCGTGCTCGACTGGGAACTGTCGACGCTTGGCCACCCCTTTGCCGACATCGCCTACCAGTGCATGCAATGGCGCTTGCCGCACGCCTCGGGCTTTCGCGGTCTTGGCGGCGTCGACCGCGCCGCCCTCGGCCTTCCCTTGGAGGAAGCCTATGTCGCGGCGTATTGCCGTCGGCGCGGGCTGGCCGGCATCGACAATTGGAGCTTCTTCCTCGCCTTCTCCTTCTTCCGTTTGGCTGCCATCTGCCAGGGTGTCTACAAGCGGGCGCTCGACGGCAACGCCTCCAATCCGGAGAAGGCAAAAACCTATGGCGAAGCGGTGAAGCTGCTGTCGCACCTTGCCGCCAAGCTGATCGACCGAACCTGAGTCGACAATGAGATATTGTGGTCGACGCAATTTGATGACAGATCGGATCAGTTCCGTTCCCCGACCGGGGAGCAAGCCCACACGGAGGTGGTGGCAACCGGCCTGGAAACAGGACGCAAACCGATCACCGTCTGTAGACAGAGCATGATGCCGAAAAGTGTGAAGCGGTTTTCGGACGACATCATGCTCTATCTATTTGATTTAGAGCCGGATTCTGATTTCAGGTCAATTCGACGGGAAATCATCCGGCTCTAGCGCGCATCGCTGGAAATGAACTTCATGTGCCGGCTGACTTGCAGGGCGATGTAGACGACCAGCGAGCATCCGATCGGAAACACGATCTCAATGAGGCCGGTGGCGACAGCCTGCGGCAATGCCAGCGCAATGTCCTTGGCTGCGGCAGTCTCGATCGTCAGCGCCGTGATCCCGCCGCCGAACACCGCGCCGGCCAAGGCACCCGCCAGCATGAAATGCAGCGAGCGAGGTTCTTCCTTGGATGCCAGCGAAGCCAGCATCCAGCCCAGCAAACCATACTCGATCGCCCGCAACATACCGAGCGTAGTGAGCGACAGGATCACGGGCTTTGCCGATACATCAAGCGCGCTCACCATCACCTTTTGCGTACCTTTGGCGATGCCCATGGCCAGCGGCCCCGAGATCATGGCGATCAGGCCGCCAAGCGAGGCTCGCCTTGGTGATCGCCGTGCCGAGGCTGACGCCGGCGCAGACGAAGAATGACCAGGTCACGCCTTGCGCCAAGTCTATCAGAACCTGGGTCGGGGCCGGGTGCGAACCTGCCGCAAATCCGGCAGTCAAGATAAGCGCTTCCATGGCGAAGCCGATTGCGATCGCCAGCCATGCGACTATCACGACCCGCCTGAGCGCCAGCCTTGCGCCATGAGAAAGTGGATGTGCGCCCGGCAGCCCGGACGAAAGCTCTATCGCAGCCATAGAGGCCCCCCAAAACCGAAATTTCTTGCAGAGCCGCCAAATAGGCTTTGTTTGTAACAGTCCGATGTTGCCTGCGTGCGCCCAGGTTACACATGCTGTGACATAGATGCTGGCGAAATTGACCAGAACGGGCACGACTATTCGAGAGAAAGCTTGAGGTCGCTTTTTGATGTCCCTGACAGCGCCCTTGCCCGTTTCCGTACAGCGTATATATTTAGTCATGCACAACCAACCAAAGGCACCGGATCTTGCCACTGAGCGTCCAGAAACGCCGCGAGAAACAAAAGGCCGAACTGCGTTCCGAACTGCTCGACGCAGCCCACAAGCTCGTCAAGGAAGAGGGCTATGAAGGCCTGACCATCCGAAAGTTGGCCAAGCGGGTCGGCTATGCTCCGATGTCGGTCTATTCCTACTTCGCCGACAAGCAAGACATCCTGTTTGCGCTGGCCGAGGATGCCTTCGAAACACTTGCCCGCCGCATCGAGGAGCACCCTTCCGACGATCCGATCGAGGCCTTGCGTGCGGTGATGACCGAATATGCTGCCTTCGGGCTCGGCAATCCCAACGAATACCGCACCGTGTTCATGACCGAAAAGACCAAGCTGCCGGAAGGCAGAAGCTATGAGGACATGGAAGAGGCCAACCCGGCGATGAAAGCGCTGATATCCAGGGTCGAGGCCTGCGTTGCCGCAGGCAAGCTGCAGGGCGATCCGCGCGCCCTCGCCACCATGCTTTGGGCAGTCGGCCACGGCACCATCTCGCTTTTGATCACGTTCCCGTTCTACCCCTTCGGGGATCCGCAGGCTTTCGTGACGCGGATGTGCGATTTCACACTCGCCACGCTCAGCACTCAGAATGTGCCGCCGCTGACCGAGACCCCGGTCGACTGCTGAGCATCCCCGCCCCTCCAATTCAACGTCCGGCCTGACAGCTTCGGCTGTGTCAGTGCGCCGCAATTTTCGGCGTTCAAAAAGATTTTTCGTACGCGTCCGTTTCCGACTTGAAAACCCATCTCGGTGGGCGTATGTGTACGTTGTATCGTACATGTACGAAAAGAATTTAACCGATGGAGACAGACATGAACAAGACCCTTCTCGCTCTCGCCACCGTGCTGGCTCTCTCCGGCTCGGCTTTCGCCGCCAACAACACACACTCGACCAAGCAGGCCCCCGCCGCCACCTGCGTCGACACCACGACCAATGCCAAGCTCGATTGCGCCGTGACCGGCTCGGTCGAAAAGTCCGACGTCAAGGCCAAGAGCCCGCGTCTCGGCATCGAGATCAACCCATGGATCGTGCCGAGCACGTTCTAAGTTGATCGGGCTCGACCACAGCACAACGACTAATTTAAGGGCGGCAGGATAATCCCGGCCGCCCGTTTTTTCCTCAGCGCCCCCATTTCCTCAGCGCAAGTCGGCTTTTCCTGAGTTCAAACCTGGCGTAGCCGAACGGGTTATTTCTTGCGCGGTTTGCGACCCGGCACCGTCTTGGCCTTGCCGGGTCTTGCCGGCGCGCCTGGGATGGCGGTCGAGGTGATCGACACCGGATCGCTGGCCGGAAACGTGTCCTCGAGGCCTTCCTCGAGTTCCTCTTCGGCAGTCACCTCGTGATGCTGCTCATGTTCGAGTGAGCGCACGGCGGACGTCTTGCCAGCTGACTTCGGCGGCGCTTTCGACGGCATCGTATGTTCTCCCTGATGGGGGAAGCAGAACGGCTTGACCCGTCAAACGTTCCTACGCCGCCGCGTCGCTGGCTGCTTCCGACAGGAAAGTAAAGACATAGTCCGAGAAGGAACGCCAGCACTCGACCCGGAAAGCGTCGGCTGCCGTGCGCAACAGCAGGATTTCGCACTTGCCGAGAATGGTGCGCGACGCCGCGCGCACCGGAAAAGCCTCGAGCGACAAATCCTGCGGGCAGCCTGCATTGATCGCGGCGGCCGCCGCTGGGCCGGTGACGGCGAAGGCGACGTTGCGGTGCGAGATGCCGACCGCCGAATGCAATGCGGCAACCCCAGCACGATCGGCCAGCGGATCCTTGCCAGCCTCATCGATGACCAGCCACTCGTCAGGGCCGAGCCACAGCGCCGTGCGGCCAGCCTTGGCCGCCGAAGTTTTCGGCTGCTTCGGCAAGGTCAGGCCGAGCGCCTTCGACAGCGCCGCGACGGAAGCCTCCGGCGCGCGCAGCGACATGCGCTCCGCCGGCGGCAGCACCTCGACCTTGACATCCGTTGCGGAAACGACGCGTCCAGCCAGGGCCGGGCGGCGCTCGACCGACGCCGCTGCAGCTGGGGCCGTCTTCTTTGCAGCAGCCTTAGCCATTGAGGCGCCCTCCCGTCTCGTCGAAGAACACCATGCCGGTAACCTCCACTTCGATCACCCCGTTCGGCATCGGCACATAGAGCGTGTCGCCCATCCGGTCGCGGCCGCCGGCAACCAGCGCCAGCGCGATCGAGCGACCGCAATTTTCCGACCAGTAGCTGGATGTGACGTGACCGATCATCTTCATCGGGATCGCCTGCTTCGGGTCAGCGACGATCTGCGCGCCTTCCTCAAGCACCACTTTCGGGTCCTTGGTCTTCAAGCCGACCAGCTGCTTGCGGCCCTTGGCGACCAGATCGGGCCGCGTCAGGCCGCGAATGCCGACGAAATCGGTCTTCTTCTTGCCGACCGCCCAGTCGAGCCCGGCATCGTTCGGCGTCACCGTACCGTCCGTGTCCTGCCCGACGATGATGTAGCCCTTTTCGGCGCGCAGCACGTGCATCGCCTCGGTGCCGTAGGCAGTCGCGCCATGCTTTTGGCCCTCGGCCCACAGCGCTTCCCAGACGGCCTGGCCGTGATCGGCCGGCACGTTGACTTCAAAACCGCGCTCGCCGGTGAACGACATGCGAAACAGCCTGGTCGGCACGCCGCTGATCTTGCCTTCGCGCACCGACATATGCGGCAGCGCCTCGTCGGACATGTCGATGCCTTCGACCAAAGGCGCGATGATGTCGCGCGACTTCGGCCCCTGCACGGCGATGACCGCCCACTGTTCGGTGATCGAGGTCAGCCAGACGTTCAGATGCGGGAACTCGGTCTGGAGATAATCCTCCATATGGTTCATGACGCGGGGCGCGCCACCCGTTGTCGTCGTCACATGGAAACGATCCGGCGCCAGCCTGCCGACGACGCCGTCATCATAGATGAAACCATCCTCGCGCAGCATGATGCCATAGCGGCAGCGGCCGCGTTCCAGCTTCTCCCACGGATTGGTGTAGAGCAGTTCCATGAACCTGGCCGCATCCGGCCCGACCACTTCGATCTTGCCCAGCGTCGAGGCATCGAACAGGCCGGCATTGCTGCGGACCGCGACGCATTCGCGGTCGACCGCCTTGTGCATGTCTTCGCCCGCCTGGGGGAAATACCAGGCGCGCTTCCACTGCCCGACATCCTCGAACACCGCACCATGCGCTTCCGCCCAGGGATGGATCGCGGTCTTCCGTGTCGGGTCGAACAGCGGACCGCGCGAATGGCTGACTATCGCGCCGAAAGTGACAGGCGTATAGGGCGCGCGGAATGTGGTCAGCCCGACCTCGGGGATCGGCTTGCCAAGCGTCTCGGCGGCAATCGCAAGGCCGTGCATGTTGGACGTCTTGCCCTGGTCGGTCGCCATGCCGTTGGTGGTGAAGCGCTTGACGTGCTCGATCGAGCGCATGCCTTCATGCACCGCCTGGCGGATGTCCTTGGCGGTGACGTCGTTCTGAAAATCGACGAAGGCCTTGACCGTCTTGTCCGGCCCGGCGCCGGGCGCCGCGCCCAGCATGCCGCGCGACCAGCTTTCCGACGCGTCGACCTTCGGCTTTACGCCCTTGGCCACTTTGCCGCCCGCATCCTTCGCCGCCTTTGCGCCGGCCGCATAGGCCTCATCGATCGACGCCGAGAGCCCATCCGTACCGTTGCAGGCGCCGACCGAAACGCAGTCCTGCGCATAGATGCCCGGCACGAAGCGCTTGGTCTCGTCATTGAAGGCGACCTTGCCGCGCGACTGTGAGAACAGATGCACCGACGGCGTCCAGCCGGCCGACATCAGGATGGCGTCGACCGGAATGGTGCGCTCGCCGCCCCCATTCTTCGGCTGCACCGTCATCGAGGTCACGCGCAACTTGCCGCCGGCGCGGATCACCGCGCGGCCGAAATTGACCTCGATCCCGAGCGCCCTCGCCTCGTCGATCACAGGTCCGGTCGGATGGTCGCGCAGGTCGACGATCGCCGCCACGTTGACGCCGGCCTTCTTCAGGTCGATCGCGGCGGAGTAGGCCGAGTCATTTGCGGTGTAGACGCCGACATTTTTGCCGACCGCGACACCGTACTGGTTGAGATAAGTCCGCGCCGCCGAGGCCAGCATGATGCCGGGCCGGTCATTGTCGGCAAACACCATATGGCGTTCGATGGCGCCGGTCGCCAGCACCACGCGCTTGGCGCGTACCTGCCATAGGCGCTCGCGCGGCAAATCGTGGCCGGGGTTTTGCAGATGGTCGCTGACCCGCTCGACCAGGCCGACGAAGTTCTGCGCGTAGTAGCCGAACGCCGTCGTCCGCGACAAAACGCGGACATTGTCCAGGGCGGTGAGCTTGGCCACCGCGCCTTGCGCCCAGGCATAACCGTCCTGGCCGTCGATCTTCGCCCCGCTCTCGAAGCGCAGGCTGCCGCCGAAGCTGGCCTGTTCATCGGCGAGGATGACACGCGCGCCGGTTTCGGCAGCGGCGAGCGCTGCCGCAATGCCGGCCGCACCGCCGCCTAGCACCAGTACGTCGCAATGCGCATAGCGCGACGAATAATGGTCGGGATCTGGCTTGTCAGGCGAAACGCCGAGGCCGGCCGCGGCGCGGATCTTCGGCTCGTAGAGGCTCTTCCAGGCCGCCTTCGGCCACATGAAGGTCTTGTAGTAGAAACCGGCCGAAAACAGCGGCGATGCAATGTCGTTGACCGCGCCGACGTCGAAGGCGAGCGACGGCCAGCGGTTTTGCGAGTTGGCGACGAGCCCGTCATAGAGCTCCTGCACCGTGGCGCGGATGTTGGGCGCCTTGCGTGCCGCGTCGCGCTTGACCTCGACCAGCGCGTTGGGCTCTTCCGCTCCGGCCGACAGGAAGCCGCGCGGACGGTGATACTTGAACGAACGTCCCACCAAATGCACGCCATTGGCAAGCAGCGCCGAGGCCAGCGTGTCGCCTTCGATGCCGGTGTAAGACTGGCCGTCGAAAGAGAACCGCGCGGTCTTCGCCTGGCTGAGACGGCCGGCGCTCGGAATGCGGAACGCGCCGCTCATTTGGAAGCCATTTCGTTGGAGTTTTTGGGCAGCTTGGACGGTTTCGGCTCGCCGGCTTTGTAAGTCATGACGAACTTGTCGGTGACGGTGTCGCGCACCGCATTGAAGAAGCGTGCGCAGCCATGGATGTGGCGCCAGCGCTCATAGATGATGCCCTTGGGGTTCGAGCGGATGAAGAAGAACTTTTCAAAATCGTCGTCGCTCTCGCCCGCCATGTTGGCCGAACGCGCAATATGCGCCTCGCCGGCGTTACGGAACTCGAGCTCCGGGCGCTCTTCCTCGCAATAGGGGCAGCGGATGAGAAGCATTATCGTTCGTTCCTACAATTCGCCGTGGCCGACATGCGCGCCGGCCGGTTGGTTGCAAAGCCTCTGGCCCATCGCAGCAAAAGGCGCGACGAGCCGAATGCGCTCCTCTACACTTGCGGCGGGGCGAAACAGCTCGCGATACGCCATGTTGCCGATCGTGAGCTGAAACGGATCGGTCGTCACGATGACGCTGCGCGCATCGAATGTGTCGTCCTCGCCGAGATCGGAGGGCCTGTTCTCCATGAAGATGACCACCTTCTGGCCACCGCTCCACACGCATGCCAGAATGCCGGCGTCGATCGAAAACGGCCAATTGGCTTCGTTGCCGGCGCGGCTGATCGGCTGCGTCCGCACCTCGTCCGGTGACGGAAAATGGAACAGGTCCTGCTCCCCCGCCAGCACCAGCGGCACCGCTACAGCCAACTCCACCATCATCAGTGCGCCACCGCCGCCGCCGCTGCCTCGTCGATGAGGCGGCCGGTACGGAAGCGCTCGATGGTGAAGGGCGCGTTGATAGGATGCGGATCGTCCTTGGCAATCGTGTGGGCAAAGACATGGCCTGAGCCGGGCGTTGCCTTGAAGCCGCCCGTGCCCCAGCCGCAATTGACGTAGAGGCCTGATACCGGCGTCTTGGCCAGGATCGGCGAACGGTCGGGCGTCACGTCGACGATGCCGCCCCACGAGCGCAGCATCTTCATGCGGGTGAAGATCGGGAACATCTCGCAGATGGCGTCGAGCGTGTGCTGCAGGATATGCAGGCCGCCGGTCTGCGAATAGGAGACATACTGGTCGGTGCCGGCGCCGATCACCAGCTCGCCCTTGTCGGACTGCGAGATGTAGGCGTGCACCGTGTTCGACATCACCACGCAAGGCACCACCGGCTTGACCGGCTCCGACACCAGCGCCTGCAGGGGATAGCTTTCCAGCGGCATGCGCACGCCCGCCATGTTCATGATCACCGAGGAGTGGCCTGCAGCCACCACGCCGACCTTCTTGGCGCCGATGAAGCCGCGCGTCGTGTCGACACCCATGACCGCGCCATTGGCCGCCCGCTTGACGCCGGTGACCTCGCAATTCTGGATGATGTGCACGCCGCGCGCCGAAGCGCCGCGCGCATAGCCCCAGGCCACCGCATCGTGACGCGCCGTGCCGCCTCGCCGCTGCAAGGCGGCGCCGACGACGGGATAGCGCGCCTGCCTGGAAATGTTGAGCGGCGGGCAGAATTCCTTCGCCTGCTCGGGCGTCAGCCATTCATTGTCGATGCCGTTGAGACGGTTGGCATGGACATGGCGCTTCAGCACCTGGATGTCGTGCACATTGTGCGCCAGCATCATGACGCCGCGCGCCGAATACATGACGTTGTAGTTGAGTTCCTGGGAGAGCCCATCCCACAGCTTCAGCGCATGGTCGTAAATGCCGGCGCTCTCGTCGTAAAGGTAGTTGGAGCGGATGATGGTGGTGTTGCGCCCGGTGTTGCCGCCGCCTAGCCAGCCCTTTTCCAGCACCGCGACATTGGTGATGCCGTGCACGGTGGCGAGATAGTAGGCGGTGGCCAGGCCATGACCGCCGGCGCCGACGATGATGACGTCATATTCCTTCTTCGGCTCCGGCGAGGACCATTGTTCCTCCCAGCCCTTGTGGCCGCGCATGGCCTCGCGGGCGATGGCGAATACCGAATATTTTTTCAACGTTCCAGCCTCGCAAATGGCGATGGGGTATTTTACGCAGCCCCGGCGCGCGAGGTGTATCACTAGCGAAACGGCGCTTCCACCCTTGCGCTGTTTGCGACGGCGCTTGCCGTTTTGCGCCGCGGTGGAAAAGACCTGCCCGGGCTGGCAGGCATGGCTGCGTTCGGACACACTGGCGATCGCGAGACTCTGGAGGACGAATATGGGCAACGTCTGGTGGAATCTGACCTTGCGTTTCCTGCTGGAACTTGCCGCCTTGCTTGGCCTCGGCTTTGCCGGCTGGAGCCTCTCCGGCGGATGGTGGCGCTGGCTCTTCGCCTTGGCCTTGCCGTTCATTGCAGCTGCGCTGTGGGGAACCTTCGCGGTGCGCGGCGATCCGAGCCGGTCCGGACGCGCGCCGGTTCCTGTACCAGGCGCAGTCAGGCTGGTGCTTGAACTGGCCATCCTGTTTGGCGGTGCAGCCGGATTCTATGCCGCCGGTCACACAACCACGGGCGTTGTCATCACGCTGCTCATCGCCATCAGCTACGCATTTTCGCTCGACCGCCTCGGCTGGCTGCTGAAGCAATAGTCCGGCGCGCCGCGCTTGTGCCGCTGCGAAGCCATTCAGCAAGTCGAGCACGTATCGGGTGGCTAGCACCGTCCCGAACTGCGATCAACATCCCGGTTGCCGGCACAGCCGGCGCGATGAAAGGATGTAAGAAAATGTTCGTACTCACCAATAAAATAGCGATCGTCACCGGCGCCAGTTCCGGCATCGGCCGCGCCACCGCAAAACTCTTCGCCGAAGAAGGCGCCAGGGTCGTCATCGCCGCCCGCCGCCAGGCCGAACTCGATGCGCTGGTCGTCGAAATCGAGGACGCCGACGGCACGGCAGTCGCGCTTGCCGGCGATGTCCGCGACGAAGCCTATGCAAAAGCCCTCGTCGATCTCGCCGTCGAAAAATTCGGCGGGCTCGATATCGCCTTCAACAATGTCGGCTCCGTCGGAACGATGGGTCCGATTTCGGAACTGTCGCTGGACGGATGGCGCGAGACGCTCGACGCCAATCTGACCAGCGCCTTTCTCGGCGCGAAATACCAGGTGCCGGCGATGGTCGAACGCAGCGGCGGATCGCTGATCTTCACCTCGACCTTCGTCGGTCACACAGTCGGCATGCCGGGCATGACCAGCTATGCCGCGAGCAAGGCCGGACTGATCGGCCTGACGCAGGTACTGGCCGCCGAATACGGCCCCAGGGGCGTGCGGGTCAACGCGCTGATGCCGGGTGGCACCGACACCCCGTCGGCAACATTCAAGACGCCGGAATCACGCGCTTTCGTGGAAAACCTGCATGCCTTGAAACGTGTCGCTGTGCCTGAAGAGATCGCCCGCGCTGCGCTCTTCCTGGCATCGGATGCGTCGAGCTTCACCACAGGATCGGCGCTGTTTGCCGATGGCGGCGTCTCGATCACCCGGACGTGAAGCATTTCGCGGGCCATCGCCCGCGCCGATCAGCCATAGACCCCGAAACCGGACTTGCTTTTTCCACGCGATTTGGCGATTCGGTTTCGGGTGAGGAGGACGGACATGCTGCTGATCAGGACCTATGTCGCCCAGAGCGCAATCGAAGGCGTCGGCGTGTTCGCCGCCGAGCCGATCAGGAAGGGCGCCTCGATATGGCGGCTCGATCCGGATTTCGACCGGCTGATCCCGATGGACAAATACGAGGCGGCGCCGCCGCACCTCAAGGAATTGCTCGACCGCTATGCCTATCCGAGCCCCGACCGTCCCGGCTTCATGGTCTATGAAGTCGATAATGGCCGCTTCATGAACCACGCCGAGCGGCCGAACACGGATTTTTCGCAATATGGCGGCGCCACCGTCACTCGAGATATATCAGCCGGCGAGGAAATTACCTGCGATTACGGCGAATTCTTCGAGGATTACGCACGGCTCCATCTGGCCAGCGCCTAGTTGGCGCCCTATCTCGGGGCTGCCGTGGCAAATTGGCGGTTGTCCTTCATTTCCAGTGTGGACAGCGCGGCCTGATTCTGCTATCAGCCGCCACAATTCGTGGTGTAAAGCGCCGCGGAGGCATGTGGCTATGGTCACTTGCCTGTTGATATCAAACCCGAAAGACAGGATTGCCCGTGCAGGTACTCGTCCGCGACAATAACGTTGATCAGGCGCTTCGCGCTCTCAAGAAGAAGATGCAGCGCGAAGGCATTTTCCGCGAAATGAAGATGCGCGGCCATTACGAGAAGCCTTCCGAGAAGCGCGCCCGTGAAAAGGCCGAAGCCGTTCGCCGCGCCCGCAAGCTGGCCCGCAAGCGCGCCCAGCGCGAAGGCCTGCTGCCGATGACGCCGCGCCCGGTTGCTGCCGGCGCCGCCGGTGGTCCTGGTGGTGCTCCGCGTCCGCCGCGGTTCTGACGCCAATTTTTCGTCCTTTTCGAAGGATACTCTGAGGTGGCGCGATGCGGAATCGCCGCCACCTTTTTGTTTGGAGCGCCGCCATTCTGTTGGAGGGCGTTCCCTTGAATGCGCAAACCGCGTTCTAGATTTTGTTACGACAATCTGTGACCCGGCCCGGAGGGGGACCTGGACGGCGCGGCTGAAGTGAGGACAGGGCAGACATGAACGCAATCGGCGTAGAGCGCAGAACCACAATGCGCGGTTTGGCCCTGGCGGCAGCCCTGATGTCCGGCCTGGTGCTGGCCGGTTGCCAGAGCGTTCCGACCGGCGAATTCAACAACATCGACAAGGCGCAAGGCTCGAGCGAGAACATCTCCTCGCTGTCGGCGGTGATCCAGCGCAATCCGCAGGATCCGGAAGGCTACAATGTGCGCGGCTCGGCCTATGGCCGTGGCGGCCAGTATCAGGCGGCGCTGAAGGATTTCGACACCGCCATCCAGCTCAACCCGAATTTCTACCAAGCCTATTCGAACCGGGCGCTGATCCAGCGCTTCCTCGGCAACCAGGCGGCCGCCCTTGCCGACTACAACCGCTCGATCCAGATCAATGCAAATTATGACGCCGCCTATATCGGCCGCGGCAACCTTTATCGCAAGGCAGGCCAGACCCAGCAGGCCTTCAACGATTTCCAGAAGGCGATCCAGCTCGACACCACGGATGCCCGCGCCTACCACAATCGCGGCCTGATCTATCAAAGCCAGGGCCAGCACAAGTTTGCCATCGAGGATTTCTCGACCGCCATCTCCCTAGCGCCGGACGCGGCCGAACCCTATAACGGCCGCGGCCTCTCCTATCTCGCCATGAATGACGAGGACAACGCCTTCTCCGACTTCAACATGGCCATCAAGCTCGACGGCAAGAACGCCGAAGCCTGGTCCAACCAGGCGCTGATCTACGAGCGCCGCGGCGACAAGGTCAAGGCCTCGAAGGCCTACCGCGAAGCCGTCCATCTCGACCCGACCTACCAGCCGGCCAAGGACGGCCTGTCGCGCACATCGGGCGCCACCGCCGGCTGAGATGCGGCCGGCGCGCCGCCATCGGCGGCGGCTTCTTCAACAACGCTCCATTCCTGATACGGTGCGCCGCGTGAGCGGTTTCTCCCCGGGAAAGCGCAGAGCCCTTCCGCTACGGATTGCGTATCCAGAAAACCCCACTATCACCCAATCTTAACCACCGGGGCAAAGCGTTAACCCCTGCCTTGATCGCGCCAAGTTTTCAGCGGAACGCTCCGGGCCATTCAACCGTTGTTGAAGGCATTTTCGAAAGGACTGACCCATGATCAAGAAAATCATCTGTGCCGCGGCACTTGCCACGACGCTGCTTGCCGTTCCCGCCAGCGCCGGCAAGCTTCAGCTCGGCACGCTCGATTGCACCATCGACGGCGGCGTCGGTTACGTCATCACGTCGAACAAGGGCGTCGACTGCACGTTCCGCCCTTATCACCATGGGCCGTCCGAGAAATACACGGGGATGATCTCCAAGCTCGGGGTCGATCTCGGCCAGACGCATCAGGGCCAGCTGGTGTGGGCGGTTCTGGCCGCCACCCGCGGCCATGACGAGGGCGACCTTGCCGGCCACTATTACGGCGTCAACGCCGAGGCGAGCGTGGTGACCGGCGGCGGCGCCAATCTGCTGGTCGGCGGGCTCGACGGCGCCTTTGTGCTGGAGCCGCTCAGCGTCCAGGCGCAGACCGGCGTCAATGTAGCGGTCGCCGTGACCTCCCTGGAGCTGATCCACTCGTTCAAATAAGCATCGGCAAATAAGTATCGACTGATCCCTCTACGCGCGGCGCGGAACAGGTTACTGTTTCGCGCCGCATGCTTTTTGGGGGATCCGCCGTGCTGAAACCAGCCATCGCCGCCGCTATCACCATCATCTGTACCGCCCAGGCCCAAGCGCAAGACCAGGGCATCGAACTCGGTGTGCTCGATTGCGCCATCGGCGGCGGCACCGGCTTCATCTTCGGCTCCAGCAAGGATCTGAGCTGCACCTTCACGCCGGCCGACAAGAGCTTTTCGCCGGAAGCCTATTTCGGCGCCGTCAACAAATACGGGCTCGACATCGGCACCACCAAGCAGACCGTCATGCAATGGCTGGTGCTGACGCCGCTGAGGAACATCTATGCGCCCGGCGCGCTGGCCGGCGACTATATCGGGGCCAGCGCCGAAGTGACGGCGGCGGTCGGCGCCGGCGCCAATCTCCTGGTCGGCGGCTCCTCGCAGGCCTTCACCCTGCAGCCGCTCAGCCTGCAGACGCAGACCGGTATCAACATTGCCATCGGCGTCAGCCAGTTTCAGCTGCGCAGCATTGAGAACTGACCGGCGCATCAAGCGGAGAGGCTTCCGGCCAATCTCGACCGTTTGCACTTCGATAAAAAGCCACTTGAGCTCAACTGCGCTTGAGGTTTTACAACTCGCCTGACTGAAACAGCGCGCATGGCCCCGCCGGAAAGCCCGACTGGCTTCTGGCGCCATGCGCCGGCATCGAGATATGCAAAGGCAGGGTAAAAGAATGACTGAAATCACCAGCAACAAGGTCGACTGGCGGGCATTGTGGGCAAGCGGCGACCTCGCGCGCTTCTGCTTCATCAGCCTCGGCATCCTGCTGCACGCCACCAACGAGACGATGGTGGCGACGGTCATGCCGGCCATGGTCGGGGACCTCGCCGGTGTGCAGTTCGTCGGCTGGTCGCTGGCCGTCTACGAGCTCGGCGCCATTGTCGCCGGCGCTGCGGCGGGGCGGCTGGTCAGCTATGTCGCTCTACGCTCCAACGTCACGGTTGCCGCCCTGCTCTATGCCGTGGGCGCCCTGATCTGCGCCACCGCGCCGTCCATGCCGGTGTTTCTTGCCGGCCGTCTGGTCGAGGGGCTCGGCGGCGGTGCGCTGGTGTCGCTGGCCTTCGTCTCGGTCGAGCGGCTGTTTAACCGCAACATCTGGCCACAGCTGTTCGGCATAATGTCGGCGATCTGGGGCGTCGCCGCGTTCAGCGGCCCGATGCTCGGCGCGATCATGGTCGAGCTCCTGTCCTGGCGCTGGGCCTTCGGCGTCTTCGTGCTGGGTGGCATTGCCATGGCATCGGCAAGCTTCATCGTCCTGAACACGCCGGAAGCGGCGAAGCCGCAGTCCGCCGCCGGCACATCGCCGCCCTTCCCCTATGCAGCACTTGGCTGCCTCGCCATCGCCGTCGTGCTGATCGCCACCGCAGGCGTCGACGTCGCCTTGCTGCGCTCGTCGCTGCTGCTGGCCCTCGGCCTCGCCGGCCTGGCGCTGTTCGTTTTCGTCGACGCCATGAAGCCGCAATCGCGACTGTTCCCGTCGGGCCTGTTCTCATGGCGCTCGCCGGTCGGCAGCGGCATGACCATGGTTGCCGCCTTCTCGGTGGCGACAGTCTCTTTTTCCATCTACGGGCCGCTTCTGCTTACCACGCTGCACGGCATCCCGATCCTGACCACAGGCTACATCATCGCCGCCGAATCGATCGCCTGGTCGATCCTGTCGATCGCCGTCGCCAATGCGCCGCTGCAGCGCGAACGGCAGATCCTCGTCATCGGCGCGCTGATGATTGCAGCCGGCCTCGCGGGTTTCGCCTATGCCATCCCCGCCGGCTCGATCCCGCTGATCCTGCTCTGCGCTTTGTTGCAAGGCGGTGGCTTCGGCGTGTCATGGCCCTTCCTGACCCGCATCATCGTCGCCTCGGCCCGCGATGGCGAGCAGACGATCGCCTCGGCCGCCGTGCCGACCATGCAGCGCATCGGCTACGCCGTGGGCGCCGCCATGGCCGGCATCATCGCCAATGCCAGCGGCTTTTCGGACGGACTGAACCGCGAGGCAGCAGCGCACGTCGCCGGCTGGCTGTACCTGGCCTTCGTGCCACTCGGCATTGTCGGTTGCCTAGCGGCGTTGAAGATGGCTTTGGAGGCACGCCGGCCGCAACTGGCGCCAGGCTGAGGGCACGGCGGATCGAGAATTTGGCGACAGCATTCCGCCGGCGCTGTCGGCATCAAATGCCCTCGGCCACAAGGCTGCCTGCAAGACCATGGCCTGCCCGATTGCGGAACCGGCGGCCGCTCAGGCTTGCAAACGCTCGGCGATGAGCGCGGCGAGCCGCGCCGCCACCTCGTCCTTGCCCATCTCAGGCCATTCCTCGACGCCGTCCTTCGAGACGATGCGCACCTTGTTGCGGTCGCCGCCCATGACGCCGGTGGGGCCGACGCCGCTTTCATGCGAGACATCGTTGGCGACAATGAAATCGGCGCCCTTCTTCTTCAGCTTGGCCTCGGCATTGGCAATCAGGTCCTGCGTCTCGGCGGCGAAGCCGACAACCAGCCCCGGGCGTTGCCCGTGATGACCGACGCTGGCGAGAATGTCGGGGTTTTCGACCATTTGCAGCGCCGGTGGGCCTTGGCCCGCCACCTTCTTGATCTTCTCGCCGGCCGTGCCAGCGGTGCGCCAGTCGGCGACGGCAGCTACGAAGACCGCGGCGTCCGCCGGCAACAACTGTTCGACGGCCGCTTTCATCTCGGCCGCGGTCTCCACATGCGTCGTCACAACGCCGGCCGGATCGGCAATGCCAACCGGACCGGAGACCAGGCGTACATCCGCGCCCAGTCTTGCCAGCGCTGCCGCAATCGCATGGCCCTGCTTGCCCGAAGAGCGGTTGGCGATGTAGCGCACCGGGTCGATCGGCTCATGCGTCGGCCCCGAGGTGACGATGATCCTGCGGCCGGCCAGCGGCTTCGGCCTGCTGTCGAGCAGTGCCTCGATCACTGCCACGATCTCCAGCGGCTCGGCCATGCGGCCCTCGCCCGCCTCGTTGCTTTCCGCCATCTCGCCCTTGGCCGGGCCGACGAAGGCGATGCCATCCTTGGCGAGCGTCGCCCGGTTGCGGCTCGTCGCGGCATGCGACCACATTTTCGGGTTCATCGCCGGCGCCATCAGCACCTTCTTGTCGGTGGCGAGCAGCACCGTCGAGGCCAGATCGTTGGCATGGCCGTTGGCGAGCTTGGCCATCAGATCGGCAGTGGCCGGCGCCACTACCAGAAGGTCGGCCTCGCGCGACAGGCGGATATGGCCGACATCGTGCTCGTCATTGCGGTCGAACAATTCGCTGAAGACATGGTCGGCCGAAAGCGCGCCGACCGAAAGCGTGGTGACGAACTCCTGCGCCGCCGATGTCATCACGACGCGCACCGCCGCACCGCGCTCGCGCAGCCGGCGGATCAGGTCCAGCGCCTTGTAGGCGGCGATGCCGCCGCCGATGATCAGCAGGATGCGCTTGCCGTCGAGGGTTTTGTGCGTTTTTGTGGATTGACCTCGCTCGGGCAGATCGATGTCAAAACCTCCATGAGGCTCAACCAAGCGGCGGATTGTTGCATAGAGGGTTTCGCTCTCGGGCATGCCGGCTTCCGCCGACAGCACGCTTTTGGCAAGCGCATCACGCGCCTCTTCCTCCATCGACACCCCGCGCGCCGCAGCGCGCTCACGCAATTTCTGCTTCACGTCGTCAGCTAGATTGCGGACAGTAATGGTGCCCATGACTTGCTCCGCAACATCAATAGCGCGACTGCAACGCTAGCACCACCGTTGCTAGCGTTGCAAGCGATCAAAGCAGCTTCCACGCGATGTAAACCAGCGTCAGCGCGATCACCCACAGCGCCAGCCGGCCCGAGCGGGTGTAACGGGCTTCGGCCTTGCCGATGGCGCGCGATGTCGCCTCGTCGAAGCGGAGGCCGTGCTCCGCCATAAAATCGATCTCGCGCGACAGCCGCTCGGTGCGGGCGGCAAGATCGGGCGCCTGGCGGGCCAGCGCCAGCAGCGCCTTGGCGCCGTCGCGCGCGTCCATCAGCAGGCCGCTCGGCCCGAGATTGCCGGTGATCCACTGGCCGACCACCGGCTCGGCCGTCTTCCACATGTTGAAGGCCGGGTCGAGCGTACGCGCGACGCCCTCCACCACCACCATGGTCTTCTGCAACAGGATCAGTTCCGACCGCGTGGCCATATCGAACAATTCGGTGACCTCGAACAGCAGCGTCAAAAGCTTGGCCATCGAAATGGTCTCGGCCGGCTGGCCGTGGATCGGCTCGCCGATGGCGCGGATCGCCTGCGCGAAAGCCGCGACATTGTGCTGGCGCGGCACGTAGCCGGCCTCGAAATGCACCTCGGCGACGCGCAGATAGTCGCGCGTGATGAAGCCGTAGAGGATTTCGGCGAGGAACCGGCGCTCCTTCTTGCCGAGCCGTCCGGCAATGCCGAGATCGACGGCGACAATATTGCCATTGGCCTCGACGAACAGATTGCCTGGATGCATGTCGGCATGGAAGAAGCCGTCCCGCAGCGTGTGACGCAGGAACGACTGGATCAGGTTGGTGGCGATCGCCTTCAGATCGTGCCCCGCCGCCGCGAGGCCGGCGATGTCGTTCATCTTGACGCCGTCGACCCATTCCATGGTCAGCACATCGCGCCCGGTGCGCTCCCAGTCGACCGACGGCACGCGAAAGCCCGGATCGTCCTTGGTGTTTTCGCCAAGTTCCGAAAGCGCTGCCGCCTCGAGCCTCAGATCCATCTCGATCTTGGTGGTTTGCGCCAGCGTCTCGGTCACCTCGACCGGCCGCAGTCGGCGCGACGACGGGATGTATTTCTCCTGCAGCCGGGCGGCGAGGAAATAGCTTTCGAGATCCTGAAAGAAGCGGCGGCGCACGCCAGGCCGGATCACCTTCACCGCCACCTTGGTATCGACACCGTCATGCATGGCCTGCGCGGGATGGACCTGGGCGATGGAGGCCGCCGCGACCGGCCCGCCGAACTGCGTATAGAGTTCGCCGATCTTGCGCCCGAGCGAGCCCTCGATCGCCGCCACCGCTTCCGCCTGCGAAAAAGTGTGCATCTTGTCCTGCAGCATGGCGAGGTCGAGCGCCATGTCGTTGCCGACGACATCGGGCCGCGTCGCCAGGAACTGGCCGAGCTTGACGTAGGAGGGTCCGAGCCGGACCACCGCCTTGGCCAGCCGGTCGCTGCGCTCATAAGCGAGTGCGCGGCGGCGGGTGAAGAGCCGGGCCATGCGCCAGCCGAATTTCGGCAGGCCGCCGAGTTCGTCGCCCGGCAATGCTGCGATCACGCCTTCGCGAACCAGCACCCAGCCGGCCCGTGCGAGCCGAAAGGCGGCGCCGACGCTGCTCATCGCCTACCCTGCTGCTGCAAACTGTGGTGCCTCAAAGCTTCCAGCCCGAATGCAGGGCGGCAATGCCGCCGGAATAGTTGCGGAACGACACGCGCCCGAAGCCCGCGCGGGTGATCATGGCAGCAAAGTTCTGCTGATTGGGAAATTTGCGGATCGATTCGACCAGGTAGGAATAGGGTTCGCCCTCGCCCGTCACCATCTTGCCGATCTGCGGAATGGCGTTGAACGACCAGGCTTCGTAGACCTTGTCCAGCAGCGGCATCTCGACCTCGGAAAACTCCAGGCACAGGAACCGTCCGCCGGGCTTCAGCACGCGAAAGGCTTCCGTCAGCGCGACATCGATGCGCGGCACGTTGCGGATGCCGAATGCGATGGTGTAGGCGTCAAAGGTGCTATCGGTGAAAGGCAGTTCCTCGGCATTGGCCTCGACGAAATCGGTGTTGCCGGACAGGCGCTTTTTCTCCGCGCGGTCACGGCCGACGCTGAGCATCGAGCCGTTGATGTCGAGCACCGTGGCATGCGCGTTGCCATGGCTGGCGTCTACAATGCGGAAGGCGATGTCGCCGGTGCCGCCCGCCACGTCAAGCACTTTCCAGCCCGGACGTTTCGGCGGATTGAGCCATGTCACCATGGCATCCTTCCACAGCCGGTGCAGCCCGGCCGACATCAGGTCGTTCATCAGGTCGTAGCGGTTCGCCACCTTGTGGAAAACCTCATTGACCAGAGGCTGCTTGTCGCCTGGCCCTACCTTCTTGAAACCATAGGAGGTTTCCATGCCGCCCGCGGCCGTGGTTCTCTCAACTGACATTATTTTGATCCGTCATAAAACCGGCGGGACCATAGCCGATCGATGGTGCGGGCGCTATTGTTTAAGGCGCGGTGTTCGGCCGCGCTTCCAGGTGGTGGGCTTTACGGCCTGGACTGATGAGACGGGATAACTGCATGCCTTTGAAAGCAGAACTGCACTGCCACATCGAGGGGGCAGCGGCGCCCGAACTCGTCATCCGTCAGGCGCAGAAATACGGCAAGGACACCTCGCTTTATATCCAGAACGGCTCCTTCGTCTGGCATGATTTCACCTCGTTCCTGGCGGCTTATGATTTTTCCGCCGACCTGTTCCGCACCGAGGAGGATTATGCCCGCCTCGCCGACCATTATCTGACCAGCCTTGCCCGCGACGGCGCCATCTATTCCGAGGTCTTCACCTCGCCCGACCATGCCGTCAGGGCCGGCCTGTCGCCCAAGGCCTATACCGATGCGCTCGGCGAAGGCATGCTGCGCGCCAAAGCCAAGACCGGCATCGAGGGCCGCATGATCGTCACCGGCGTACGCCATGTCGGCGTCGAGTCGATCGAGCAGGCGGCGCGCTTTGCGGCGCGCTGCGGAAATCCGCTGGTCACCGGCTTCGGCGTCGCCGGCGACGAGCGCATGGGCGAGATGGAGGATTATGTCAGGGCCTTCGAGATCGCCCGCGAAGCCGGCCTCGGCATCACCATCCATGCCGGCGAGCTGACCGGATGGGAGACGGTGCAGGCCGCACTCGACCATATCCGCCCGTCGCGCATCGGCCATGGCGTGCGCGCCATCGAAAACCCCGATCTGGTGCGGCGCATCGCCGATGAGGGCATCGTGCTGGAATGCTGCCCCGGCTCCAACATCGCGCTCAAGGTCTACGACAGTTTCGCCGATCACCCTTTCCCTGCGCTGCAGGCAGCCGGCTGCAAGGTGACGCTGAATTCTGACGACCCGCCCTATTTCTGGACTTCGCTGAAGCGCGAATACGACATCGCCGCCGAGCATTTCGCCATGAACGAAAAGGCGCTGGCCGCCATCACGCGAACCGCGATCGAGGCGGCTTTCGTCGACAGGAAGACGAAAAGCGCGCTGCTTGCCCGGCTCGATGCGAAGAGGTGAATGGTGAATGGTGAATGGTGAATGGTGAATGGTGAATGGTGAATGGTGAATGGTGAATGGTTTGCCGGCTCTTCGGCCTGTCAACCGCAATGATCGATCCATCGGGACTCGCAAACCTGCTCACTATTCACTATTCACCATTCACCATTCACCATTCACTGGAGCAACCCATGCAGGGCGTCACCGTCGTCGACCACCCGCTTGTCCAGCACAAGCTCACCATCATGCGCAAGAAGGAGACGTCGACCGCCGGTTTCCGGCGGCTGCTGCGCGAGATCTCGCTCCTGCTCGGCTACGAGGTCACCCGCAACCTCGAACTGACGACGACGACCATCGAAACGCCGATGGAAACCATGGAAGCGCCGACGCTGGAGGGCAAGAAGCTGGTCTTCGCCTCGGTGCTGCGCGCCGGCAATGGCCTGCTCGAAGGCCTGCTCGACCTGGTCCCGGCGGCCCGCGTCGCGCATGTCGGCCTCTACCGCGATCACGAAACGCTGGAGGCGGTGGAATATTTCTTCAAGGCGCCGAGCGATCTCGCCGACCGGCTGGTGATCGTCGTCGATCCGATGCTGGCGACCGCGAACTCGGCCATCGCGGCCATCGACAAGCTGAAGGAGCGCGGCGCCACCAACATCCGTTTCCTTTGCCTGCTGGCGGCGCCAGAAGGCATCGAGCGCTTCACCAAGGCGCATCCGGATGTTCCCGTGTTCACCGCTTCCATCGACCGCCAGCTCAACGAGAAGGGCTACATCATGCCCGGCCTCGGCGATGCCGGCGACCGCATGTACGGAACCAAATGACGGCGGCTGGCAAGGCCAGCTGACATCCAGTCGTTTACCGCCCGTTTACGCAAAGCCGCGGTTTCGGGTTGGCGTTAAAGCGGCACACACCATACGTGGGCAAGAATGGGCCTTCACGAAGGTCCATTCATGCTGCGCAAGCTTGTCATTCTGGGCGTGTTCGCCGGAACGTCGGCATCGATCCCGATCGTCTATCAGTCGAATCCGCAGATTCTCGACAACCTGTTGAAGTCGACCGTCGCCGGCAAGCCGTCCGCGCAGCCTCAGCCCGAACTGAACATGGCCTCGGTTCCCGGCAAGCCGGCCGCACCGCTGCCCACTGGGCGCAAAGTATTGGTGGCGGCTGACGAGCGCGGCCATTTCACCTCCGCCTTCAAGCTCAACGGCCGCCAGGTCGACGGCATGATCGACACCGGCGCCACTTTGGTCGCCATTAACACCTCGACGGCGCGCCGCATCGGCATCTCGCTCAACCCGTCGGACTTCAACCAGCAGGTCAACACCGCCAATGGCGCGATCAGGGCCGCCGTGGTCAACATCGATCGCCTGCAGATCGGCAAGATCAGCGTCGACAACGTCCAGGCGGTAGTGCTCGACGACAAGGCTCTGCGCACCAACCTCATTGGCATGAGCTTTTTGCAGCGGCTGGCAAAATACCAGGTCGAAAACGGCACACTGTTACTGGTGCAGTAGCGCGTTCCGCTACCCGCGCGGCAGCACGCGCCGGATGACAGTCTTGTCGGCGGCTGGTTTCGACGCCCCGATCGTATAGGCCGAAAGCACGGCGGCTGCGGCCGCTTCGGCCTCCACTTGCGTGCGGGCGTGGACCAGCGCCAGCGGCTCGCCGGCCCGCACCTCGGCGCCGAGCGGCAGCAGCCTGGTGATGCCGACCGCATGGTCGATCCTGTCGTCCGGCCGCGTGCGCCCGCCACCGAGCCCGACCACAGCAAGGCCGATATCGCGGGTGGCAATAGCGGTGGCAAAACCGTTGCCTGTCGCCTTGACCGCAAACTCCACCGCCGCTTTCGGCAGGTATTTTTCCGGCTTGTCGACGAAATCGGCGGGACCGCCAAGGGCTGCGACCATACGCGCGAAGGCGGCCGCCGCGCGGCCGCCGGCCAGCGTCTCGGCCGCGCGCCTGAGACCGTCCTGATTGGACGACGCCAGCCCTGCCGATTGCAGCATCTCGGCGGCCAGCGCCAGCGTCACATCCTCCAGTCGCTTGTCGCGGAACCTTCCGGTGAGGAAATCGACGGCGTTGCGCACCTCGACCGCGTTGCCGGCCGCCGACGCCAGCGGCTCGTTCATACCGGTGACCAGCGCCGAGGCCTTCAGGCCGGCGCCGTTGGCGATCTCGACCAGGCTGTTGGCCAGTGCTGTCGCGTCGCGCGACTTCTCCATGAAGGCGCCATTGCCGACCTTGACGTCGAGCACCAGCGACCGCAGGCCGGCCGCGAGTTTCTTCGACAGGATAGAGGCAGTGATCAGCGGCACCGATTCCACCGTTCCGGTCACATCGCGGATCGCATAGAGGCGACGGTCGGCGGGCGCGAGATCGGCGGTCTGTCCGATGATGGCACAGCCGGTCTCGAGCACCGTCTTGCGGAAGCGCGCGATATCCGGCTGGCTGATATAGCCCGGGATGGCGTCCATCTTGTCCAGCGTGCCGCCGGTATGCCCAAGGCCCCTGCCGGAGATCATCGGCACATAGGCGCCGCAAGCGGCGACGATCGGCGCCAGCATCAGCGAGACATTGTCGCCGACGCCGCCGGTCGAATGTTTGTCGGTGACCGGACCCGGCAGGTCCGACCAGTCGAGCACATCGCCGGAATCGCGCATGGCGAGCGTCAGCGCCACCGCCTCGTCGCGGTTCATGCCGTTGAAGAACACCGCCATGGCAAAGGCGCCGACCTGACCGTCCGAGACGCTGCCCGAAGTTACGCCGGCGACAAAGGCCGAAATCTCCTGCGCCGACAGTTTCTGGCCATCGCGCTTGCGGCGGATGATTTCCTGGGGAAGCATCAGGCGTCGCCCTTCAGCTCCGGCAACCCATCCTGGAACACATGCGCAAGGATCGTCGCCAGCCGTGCGCCGCCGATCGGCGCCATGTCCTTGGTCTCCTGGTGCGACAGTTCCGCCCCGGTCATCCCGGCGGCGAGATTGGTGATCACCGAACAGGCGGCTACGCGAAGCCCAAGGAAGCGGGCGAGAATGACCTCCGGCACGGTCGACATCCCTACCGCATTGGCGCCCATGACGCGGGCCACGCGGATTTCAGCAGGGGTTTCGAAACACGGACCGGAAAACCACATATAGACGCCCTTGTGCAGCGCCGTCCCTGTCGCCTTCGCCGCCCGTTCGATCGCCGCGCGCAAGCCGGCATCATAGGCTTCGGTCAGGCCGACGAAGCGGCGGTCGCTCGGCTCGCCGATCAGCGGGTTGGAGCCGGAGAAATTGATGTGATCGGTGATCAGCATCACCGATCCAGGCAGCATGTCGGGATCGACCGAGCCGGCGGCATTGGTAAGGATCAGCTTGGTGATGCCGATGCCGGCAAGCACCTCCAGCGCCGGCCGCATCGCCGCAGCAACGCCGTGCTCGTAATAATGGGCGCGGCCGGACAGCATCAGCACCGGCGTGCCGGCGAAAAGCCCCGCGACCACCTCGCCGGCATGGCCAGTCACCCCGCTGCGGGGGAAACCCGGCAGGTCGGCATAAGAGATGCGCACGGCATTCTCGACCTGGTCGACAAGCCCGCCAAGGCCCGACCCCAGCACCATGGCGGTGGTCGGCGCCAACCCGTCCAGCCTTTCGACGAGGTGGTCCAGAGCTTCCTTCATATCAGCCAACTCTCACTTCAAAATGTCGCCACGAAACCCGTAGGGCAGCATGTCGCCCATCGTCACGGTCTCGACCACGCCGGTGTTGTCGCAAAGATAGAGCTTCGTGTCCGGCCGGCAGAATTCCGCCAGCCTTTGCCGGCAGCCGCCGCAGGGCGAGCATTTCGCCATGCGCGAGGCAATGACGGCGATTTCCACAATCTTCCCGCCACCGCCCATGATGTAATGGCCGAGCGCCGTGGTCTCGGCGCACCAGCCTTCCGGATAGGACGCGACCTCGATGTTGGCGCCGGTGAAGACACGGCCGTCTTCGGTGCGCAACGCCGCACCCACCGGAAACTTCGAATAGGGCGCGTAGGCCTTGGCCATGGCCTCCTGCGCGGCTTCGAACAGATCATGCGACATTCAGGTGTTCTCTCCGACGATCGTGGTCAAAACCCGGCCATTTGCGTTTTCCTGGCGCCTTTCGAGCACCAGCCGCATGTTCGACACAGTGCTCCTGGGCGCCCGGATCACCGTTCCTTGACATAAGGCACGCCGCCGGCGCGTGGCGGGATCGCCTTGCCGATGAAGCCGGCAAGCAGGATCACGGTCAGCACATAGGGCAGCGCCTGCATGAACTGCACCGGCACCTTGCCGATCAACGGCAGCGGCGAACCCTGCAGGCGGATCGCCGCCGCGTCGAGGAAGCCGAACAGAAGACAGGCGAACATGGCGTTCACCGGTCGCCATTTGGCAAAGATCAGCGCCGCCAGCGCGATGTAGCCCTTGCCGGCGGTCATGTCCTTCACGAAGCCGCCATTCTGCACCATCGAGAGGTAGGCGCCGGCAATGCCGGTCAGCACGCCGGTGCAGATCAGCGCCCGGTAGCGCAGCCAGGCGACCGAGATGCCGGCGGTGTCGACGGCGGCCGGGTTCTCGCCGACGGCGCGCAGGCGCAGGCCGAAGCGGGTGCGAAACAACACCCACCAGGTGAACGGCACCATGGCGAAAGCGAGATAGACCAGGATCGAATGGCCAGAGAGCAGCTCGGAATAGATTGGCCCGATGATCGGCACGTCGTGGATCGCGGCAGCACCAGGCAGAGTGATGGCCTCGAAACGCTCGCCCGGCTGCAGCGCCGGCGTTCGCCCGCCCTGCTGGAACCAGGCTTGGCCCAGAATGATGGTCGAGCCGGCGGCGACGAAGTTGATGGCCACACCGGAGACGATCTGGTTGCCGCGATGGGTGATCGAGGCGAAGCCGTGCACCAGGGCAAAGGCGACCGACATCACGATCGCCATGCCGAGACCGAGGAAGACCGAATGGAAGACCGAAGCGGCGGCCGCACCTGCAAAGGCGCCGACCAGCATCTTGCCTTCCAGCCCGATGTCGAAAACGCCTGCGCGTTCCGAATAGAGGCCGGCGAGGCAAGCGAGCAGCAGCGGCACCGACAGGCGTATGGTCGAGTCCAGGATCTGCACGATGGCGATGAAGACGTCCATCTCAGGCGCCCTTCCCTTTGACCGCTTCGATGCCGACCGACCTTGGACTGAACGAGGCGAACAGCGCCTGGACGTAGGGCCGGAACATGTGCTCCAGCGCACCGGCAAACATGATGACCAAACCCTGGATGATGACGATCATGTCGCGGGAAATCGCCGGCATTTCGAAGGCAAGTTCGGCGCCGCCCTGGTAGAGCATGCCGAACAGGATCGCCGCCAGCACGATGCCGACCGGATGCAGTCGGCCCATCAGCGCCACGGCGATGCCGACGAAGCCGGCGCCGGAGACGAAATCGATCGCCACATTGTGCTGGTCGCCCATCACCGGGTTCAGCGTCATCATGCCGGCCAGCGCGCCCGAAATCATCATCGCGATGATGATGATGCGGGTCTCCGAAATGCCGGCATAGCGCGCCGCTTTCGGGCTGTGCCCGTAGGTGCGCATCTCGTAGCCGAGCTTGGTGCGCCAGATCAGCAGCCAGACCAGGAAGGCCATGACCAGCGCCAGCAGGAAGCAGATGTTGAACGGCGCCGAGCGGATCTTGGCGCCGAACAGTTCGATGATCCAGTTGAGCTTGGGCAGTTCGGCGCCGGCGAGGAAGTTGCGCGTCTGCGGCGCCTGCGACGCTGCCGGCTTCAACGGCCCGACCAGGAGGTAGACCATGATCGAGGCCGCGATGAAGTTGAACATGATGGTGGTGATGACGATGTGCGACCCGCGCTTGGCCTGCAGATAGGCCGGGATCAGCGCCCACAGCGCACCGACGGCGGCTCCGGCGACGATCGCCAGCGGAAAGGTCAGCCACCACGGCAGCACAGTGTCGAAGGCGAGGCAGACCACGCCCACGCCAAGGCCGGCAATATAGGCCTGGCCCTCGGTCCCGATGTTGAACAGGCCGCAATGCGCGGCCACCGCCACAGACAGGCCGGTGAAGATGAAGGTGGTGGCATAGAACAGCGTGAAGGCAATGCCGGTTCCCTTGCCGAAAGCGCCCTCGACCAGGATGACGGCGGCACGAAACGGGTTTTCGCCGACCAGCATGACGACGAAACCGGCAACGATGAAGGCCACTGACAGATTGATCAGCGGGATCAGCCCATAATCGGCCCAGGCCGGCAGCTTGGCGTAAGGCGTGCTCACTCTGCCGCCTCCTGGCGATCGACGCCTGCCATCAGCAGACCAAGCTCGCCTTCGGTCGCCTCCGGGCCGCGTTCGCCGACGATGCGCCCGGCAAACATCACCAGGATGCGGTCGGACAGCGAACGGATCTCGTCGAGCTCGACCGACACCACCAGCACCGCCTTGCCCTGGTCGCGCATGGCAATCAGCCGCTTGTGGATGAATTCTATGGCGCCGACATCGACGCCGCGTGTCGGCTGGCCGACGATCAGAACACCGGGGTCCTGCTCCATTTCTCGCGCCAGCACGATCTTCTGCTGGTTGCCGCCGGAGAAATTCGCCGTCTTCAGACGCGGATTGCCGGGACGGATGTCGTATTTCTCGATCTTGTCCTTGGCATCGGTCATGATGGCGTCGATGTTGAGGAACGGCCCTTTGAGGTAGCGCGGGTCGTCATGGTAGCCGAGGATCGAATTCTCGTTCTCCTCGAAGGCCAGCACCAGGCCGACATGATGGCGGTCCTCCGGCACATGGGCGAGCCCACGGTCGCGCAACTCGCCGGGATCGGCGGCCCCGGTCAGGTCGATCGGCTTGCCATCGAGCATCACCGAGCCGGAAACCGCGCGCCTGATGCCGGAAATCGCCTCGAGCAGTTCGGACTGGCCGTTGCCGGCGACACCGGCAATGCCGACGATCTCGCCGGCGTGGATATCGAAGGAGATGTCGTCGACCATGGTGACGCCGCGCTGGTCTTTCACCGTCAGGTTCTTGACCGCGAGCTTGACCGCGCCGGCCTCCGTCTCGCCCTTTTCGACCCGCAGCAGCACGCGCCGTCCGACCATCAGTTCGGCCAGTTCGCCGACTGTCGTCTTGCTGGTCTCGCGCGTCGCCACCATCGTGCCCTGGCGCATGACCGAGACATTGTCGGTGATGGCCATGATCTCGCGCAGCTTGTGGGTGATCAGCACCACCGTTTTCCCCTGGTCCTTCAATTGCCTGAGGATGCGGAACAGATGGTCGGCCTCGGCCGGCGTCAACACGCCCGTCGGCTCGTCGAGAATCAGGATTTCGGCACCGCGATAAAGCGCCTTGAGGATTTCCACACGCTGCTGCAGGCCGACCGGCAATTCCTCGATGATGGCGTCGGGATCGACTTCCAGCCCGTATTCGCGCTCGAGCCGCTCCAGTTCGGAGCGCGCCTTGGCGATGCTCTTTTTCAACAGCGCATCGCTTTCGGCGCCGAGGATGATGTTTTCCAGCACGGTGAAATTGTCGACCAGCATGAAGTGCTGATGCACCATGCCGATGCCGAGCGCGATGGCGTCGTTGGAGGTCTTGATCGACGCCGGCTTGCCGCCGACGCGGATCTCGCCGCTGTCGGCCTGATAGAAGCCATAGAGGATCGACATCAGCGTCGACTTGCCGGCGCCGTTCTCGCCGACGATGCCATGGATGGTGCCGCGTGCGATCTCCAGATTGATGTCGCGATTGGCGCGAACGGCGCCAAAACTCTTGTTGATGCCGATCAGTTCGATTGCGGCTTGCGCCATGCAGCCTGTCCCACTCTTATTTTTTTATCGCTTGGTCAAAACGCCTAGCATGATGCCCCACCCGTGCCAATTGGCGGCGCAGTGGCCACTCTCGACAAATCCCGGTGCGCTTGTCAATTTCGAACGTGGCCGCAGACCTTCACATTCACTAATATGCAAGGCTCAACAGTCGCATCATGCTGCAACTGCGTGCACCAGGACCTGGGGAGTTTCGAATGATCATGCCTGTCGACCGGCTGACGACGCTGGAAATCCGCGCCGCCGAGCAGGAAAAGACCATCGAGGAACTGTCGGGCCAGATCGCCGAACAGTGGACGGCGATCGAACGCATGCAGCGCAAGCTCGATGCCCTGACCGGGCGCTTCATGGCTCTGGAGGAACAATCGGCACCCGACGTGCCGATAACCAAACCGCCGCACTGGTAGCAAGGAGAAGCCTATGGCCGGTGAAAGCGACCGCGTTGCGCCGGCGGGCGATTATGTGCTTGGCCTGATGAACGATCGCGACCGCGAACGTGCCGAGCGCGACCTGGAGATCGATCCCGCCTTCCGCGACACGGTGATGCGGCTGGCCGAGCGCATGCATGTCCTCGACCGTGGTGCGCCATCGGGCGGCAGCGATCGCTGGCGGCTGATCTCGCAACGCATCGCCGAACTGCCGCAGATGCGTGTGGTTGGCCAGGACGAAGCGAAGCCGGTGATCGGCAGACTGGAGCGGAAGCCCTATGGCGTCGTCGGCGTGCATTCGCTCGGTGGCCGACGCGGCGCCGTCATCGCCATCGCGCTGATCATGGTATTCGCGCTGGGTTATCTCGTCGGACAGCTATAGGCCGAGTTCGCGCGACATCAGCAGCATCGGGTAGCCGTCCTGCTCAAACGACTCGACCACTGCCCAACCGAGCCCGGCATAGAAGTCTCGCGCCACCCACGTATAGAGGTAGGTCCTCTCCACACCGATCGCGGTTGCATGCGCTTCGATGGCTGCAACCAGCGCGCGGCCGATCCCTTTGCCGCGGTGGTCGCTATCGACGACCAATCCCGCCAGCCAAGGCGTCAGCTCATGCGCGGGTTCAAGTTCGTGGCGAACCAGCAGGCAGGTCCCGACCGGGACGTCCCTTATCCGCGCCAGAAGCGCCGCCTCGAAGCCATCTCCGTTGAGCAACTCGCGAAGCCCGGCGACGTCCTCATTCAGCGTTCTTGCGCTGCCCTCGAAAAAGGCGGCGATGCGCAGTCGCGCCACTGCATCAACATCGCGTTCGGTCATCGGTCCGATGGTCGGCTTCACTCTCGCCTCTCAAGTTGCGGCCCCCGTCAAACCCAAAAACAAAACCGCCGGACTCTCGCCCGGCGGTTTCAACTCTAATGGATACAGATCAATACGGGCAGGCGTTGTCGGCGGTGTAGTCGTGCACCTGGATCGTGCCGGCGATGATGTCGGCCTTGGCCTTTTCGACGGCAGCCTTCATCTCGTCGGTGACCAGCGCCTTGTTGTTGTCGTCCATGGCGTAGTCGACGCCGCCTTCCTTGAGGCCGAGATTTTGCAGGCCGCCCTTGAAGGTGCCGTTCTTGCCGTCCATGAAGGCGGTGTAGACCGCAACGTCGACGCGCTTCAGCATCGAGGTCAGCACCTTGCCGGGCTGCAGGCCGTTCTGGTTGGAATCGACGCCGATGCCGAGCTTGCCGGCATCCGCCGCCGCCTGCAGCACGCCGACGCCGGTGCCGCCGGCCGCGGCATAGACGACGTCGGAGCCCTGGTCGATCTGCGTCTTGGCGATCTCGCCGCCCTTGGCCGGATCGTTCCACGCCGCGGGCGTGTCACCGGTCATGTTCTGGATGACATCGGTCGCACCGGCCGCCTTGGCGCCGCCGACATAGCCGCATTCGAACTTGCGGATCAGCGGAATGTCCATGCCGCCGATGAAGGAGACCTTCTTGGACTTCGAGGCCATCGCCGCCAGGATACCGACGAGATAGGAGCCTTCGTTTTCCTTGAAGACCAGCGAGCGGACATTGGGCATGTCGACGGCATCGTCGATGATGGCGAAGTTGAGATCGGGATATTCCTTCGCGACCACCTTCAGCGCATCCTCCCAGGCAAACCCGGCCATGACGATCGGGTTGCGGCCGTCCTCGGCGAAGCGGCGCAGCGCCTGCTCGCGTTGCGAGGCGTTCGACACTTCGAACTCGACATAGGCGGTGCCGGTCTCGGTCTTGAACTTTTCGGCCCCGTGATAAGCAGCCTCGTTGAAGGACTTGTCGAACTTGCCGCCGAGATCGTAGAGGATGGCCGGCTGGACATCCGCGGCGAAAGCCGGAAGAACCATTGCGGTTGCGGCCAGGAGGCCGAGAACGATACGTTTCATGTGATCCACACCCTGTCGGTTATTTTTTTCCGTTACGCGCCGTCCGCCTGCCCGGTTCTCCGGCAGGCATGCGGCATCAGCCAGGAGTGTACTCCCCTCCCGCTCAAGGCAATCTGGCACGGCCCGAAACAAAATTCACGCGGAATTTTGACCTTTTGGAAAAGCATGCCCCCCGTTGGAAAAACATGCCCAATGCGGTGACAGCTGTGGACGATGGCCGCGTTGTCGTCGCAAGTCCGCCGGCACAACCCATCAGCCCGGCGCGAATTCTCCGCCGCGCCGCCGGCGCCGGTAGCCGATCGCATAGAGGATGAAGGCAAGCACCGCGAACACGGCAAACCCCGGCTGGGCAAGCACCCAGGCGATGCCGCCATCCCATATCACCGGATTGACCTTGGCGCGCACGAAGGTCTCGAAGGCCGCGCGGGTGTCGGGCGAAACCGCCAGCCAGCTCGAATTCAGCGGCGTCATGACCAATGCGGAAGCCGCCACCGAGCGCGTCGCGTCGAGCACGGCCATGATGACGGCGACCGAGAGTGCGATCATGGCCGCGAGGCGAAACAAAAAACGCAACATCGAAAAATCTTCCCCGATCCTCAAGTTCCTCCCGAGGACCTTCCGGTCAAGGCGAGGAATAGAATGCGCACGCCCGGCGTGCAATCGCCATACGCGAATTTGAAGCCTATCGCCCGCCTATATGGAAACCTTTCGGCTCCGCCGATGGACGAGCCAGACGCCGAGGACGCCGCCGCCAATGGCCCCGACCACCAGCCCGGCAAGGCCGATGAACACCGCGAAGTAGCCGCAGCCGCCTTCGAAACAGCTGATGTCGGTGGCTTCGGCGATCCCCGCGCCGAGCGCGAAGCCGGCGACGGCGCCGACGACGGCGCCGAGGGTGATGCCGGCCAGCGCGGCGACGATCGAACTAAAGGCTGACGGTGCCTGCGCTTCCGGCCTTGCATAAAAGGCCTTGGCCTCGTCGCGGCGGCGCAGCAGGTAAATGCAAAACAGGCCGATGACGATTTCGGTGGCGGCGATCGCAAGCTCCCTGGCGGAGACGGTGAAATCGGGCACGGTCAGCGCATAGACCTGCTCGGCCAGCCGCCAGGCGATGGTGGTGATCTGCCAGATGGTGAAATGACGCGGAAAGCGCGCGGAACGGCTTAAGGCGAGGCCGAGCAGATAAAGCCCCCACACGATGGTGACGATGTCGAAGGCCAGTCCGCCAAGCACGAAATAGAAGACCCTGTCCGGTAGGCCGGAACTCTCGAACAGCCACCGAGCCGAGACCAGCCAGTAGACCGACCATGCCATCACGAAGAGGAGCCAGACCACGGGCACGAAGGACAGCCCGCTGTCCGGACGCCCTGCGGGCGTCAGCCCGCCTGGCATGCCTCCGGCCGGCGTTCCGCTGGCCGGCTGTTCATTGCTCGATGTCATGTCGGACGATGCCCCCCGCAAAGCCTCCGCCGCACTCGACAGGTGGCGAGGGGCGAAGTCAAGCGCGGCCGGCCCTGCCGCCTTGCCCGTGCACACCATTCAGAACCGAAGCGCCTTAGAAGCGGAGCCGTTCAACGCCCCGCGAAACGATGCATGGCCGGCAAAGCGAATAGACTGCCGTTATGGCTTGGCATTCGGCGCCGGATCGACTAGATGAGCCCCGCGCCTGTTTGATTGACGGGCGCCGGGAAGGGCATCCGCTGGTTGGCGGTGTCCATCAAGCGGGTCTTCCCGCAAATCCCAAAGGGATGCATCTCCCCAACCCGCGTGGCAAAACCGGCCGGCGCGAATGCAAGGACGGAGAGGTGGCCGAGTGGTTGAAGGCGCACGCCTGGAAAGTGTGTTTACGGGAGACCGTAACGCGGGTTCGAATCCCGCTCTCTCCGCCATTATCAAGCCAATGAAACCGCCTGCGATTTCCCACCCAGCGGGTGCGGCTGACTTTACTTCACATGCTCGCCCTGGGTTCATGGCGGATTGCCGGCTTGCTCGCCAAGCCAGGCTCAGAAATGCCGCGGAGCGATCCGGCGGTCGCCGTCACCTGTTCAACCGCCAGAGTTTCAAAGGCGTAGCCGGACCTCTGTCTTCACTCTTCGTGCCCCATCTGTCACCGTCGCAACCAACGCGTTAGTGCCGCCTGGTGCGGTCTCAGGTCGCAGATGAGGTAATTCCATGAATTATAACGATATCGACCTCAATCTATTGCGGGTCTTTGACGTGATGATGCGGGAAAGGAGCGTGACGCGGGCGGCTACCGAATTGGGCAGAACACAATCAGCTGTAAGCCACTCCCTGTCGAAGCTTCGGTATCTATTGCAGGATGAATTGTTCACCAGAGATGGCGGCGAGATGCGGCCAACTCCCCGGGCAGTTGAGCTGCTGTCGAATATTTCCGCCGCACTCGCAACGATCCGCGCATCGATCGACCGGCATCAGATCTTCAATCCAGCAACGACGCGGCGCAACTTTCGCGTTGGACTTACAGATTATCATGCCATGGTTTTCATCCCGGGCCTCATTCGAGAATTTTCCAGGCAAGCTCCTGGCGCGACGCTGAACGTCATTCCCGCAAACGGACCCGAAATCGGTTCATCGGTCTATCTGAGACAAGTTGACTGCGCGCTGACGGGAGCAGCGATACGCGACGACCCAGGTCTCTTGAAGGTGGAGCTTGGCCAGGACCGATTGTTTTGCGCAGTGTGGAGCGGAAGCAAGATCGCCAGAAGCGCAATGACGCTGGAAACCTATCTGGCCAGTTCCCACCTCCAGATTTCCGCAGATGGCCTGGCGGAAGGCCTCGCGGATGCCGCCCTCAAACAGATGGGTCTTCGCCGCAATGTCGTTGCGACCATCTCGAACTATCCGGTGCTGCCCTGGGCGCTTCGCGGCACTGAACTGATTACCCATTGCGGTGATGCCATCCTGCAAATGCTGGATGAGAGGAGTGAGGTGACGTTGGTCCCGCCACCCCTTCCGATAGCGAATGTGAATGCCTGGCTTATTGTTCACCGCCAGATGGCGAATGACCCGGGAACCAGGTGGCTCCGGGAAATCATCGTGGGAATCTACAACGAATCGCGGAGCAAGAGACACCAAGGCACCGTCGGAGCACCGGGGTCGGCCGTAAAATAGGTCGCGCGCGCTGCTTCACCACTCAACCGCTTTTCAGCTGCGAGTGCTTCGCAACTATGAGCGACGCTCATTTTCACCATGAGAACAATCGATTTGACGAATACTTGGCCTGGAGAGCACATTCCCTTCAACAATAACAGGGGAATGCCGAAATGAGATCAACGTTCAAGGGCCTACTTGCCCTCGCCATCGCGTGCACCGCCTCCTCGGCGTGGTCCGCAACCCTCGACAATGTCAAGAAAAATGGCGTGCTGACCTGTGGCACGAATTCGGCCACGGCTGGCTTCAGCCTTCCCGACAATGAAGGCAAATGGACCGGATTTGTCGTCGATTATTGTCGCGCCGTGGCCGCTGCCGTGCTCGGGGACGCGCAAAAGGTCAAGTTCATCCCATTGACGCCAAAGGATCGCTTCACCGCCTTGCAGTCGGGAGAGATCGACATTCTCGCCCACAACGCAACCTGGACATCGTCCCGCGATACGTCGCTAGGCATACTGTTTGCCGGCACGTATTTCTATGACGGCCAGGGGTTCATGGTGCGCAAGGCGGACAATATCACGTCAGCCAAGGGACTTGACGGCGCATCGATATGCGTCACCCAGGGCACCACGACCGAGTTGAACCTTGCCGACTATTTTCGCTCGCAGTCGATCAAGTACACGACGGTTGGTTTCGCAGACGAGGAAGCTGTAGTGAAGGCTTATGAGGAGGGACGTTGCGACGTCTTGTCCGCAGACACCTCCACCTTGAACGCGTCGCGGCTTCGCATGGCCAAGCCGGACGACAGCATTGTTCTTCCCGAGCTGATCTCCAAGGAGCCGCTTGGCCCGGCCGTGCGGCAGGGTGACGACCAGTGGCTCAATGTGGCGAAGTGGACGCTCTACGTCATGGTGGCCGCGGAGGAATACGGGGTCACCTCCAAGAACGTCGATGCCATGAAATCGTCGGACAACCCCAGCATCCGCCGCTTGCTTGGCGTGGACGGCAGCATAGGCAAGGACATCGGGCTCGGCGATAACTGGCCGGTCGAGGTGATCAAGCAGGTCGGCAATTACGGCGAAGTGTTTGATCGCAATGTCGGCAAGGATTCGCCGCTGAAAATGGAGCGCGGCATGAACGCGCTCTGGAACCAAGGCGGCGTTCAATACGCTCCGCCGATCCGCTAACGCATGTCGCTCAAAAATGGCCCCGGTTTTGAGACACGACATGCATAACGAAGACCCTAAAGCGCGTCGCCTGAGTCCGTTCAATGGCGACGCGCTTTAGGCAAAGGCATGGTTGCAAGGCGCTGGCGTGTTACCGTCAGCGCCTTGCACGGACCCGATAGGAACAGCCCATGTCCCATTTGTCGCTTCCCGCGCCGTCGCGCAGGAGGTTGTCGCTGCACGATACGAAGGTGCGGGGCATCTTCTACCAGCTCTTGCTCGCCGGCTGCCTGCTGGCCTTGGCCCTGGGCATCGGCATGCAGACTGCATCGAATATGCGGGTCCGGGGGATTCCGCTCTCATTCGACTTTTGGAATGAGTCTGCCGGCTTCGACATCAATCAAACCCTGATACCGTACGATGCATTGTCCAGCTACGGTCAGGCGTTCTGGGTGGGAGTGGTCAACACCCTCTACGTCAGTGTCCTCGCAATCCTGTTTGCGACCTTGCTTGGCTTCGTCATCGGCGTTGCCCGCCTGTCGCCGAACTGGATCGTTTCGAAGGTGGCGACCGCCTATGTCGAGCTTGTGCGCAATGTTCCGTTATTGCTGCAGCTGCTGTTCTGGTACAACGCCGTCCTCAAGCCGTTGCCCTCGCCGAAGGCGTCCATCGCCATTCCCGGCGGCATCTACCTCAACAATCGCGGCCTCATCGTTCCGGAGATTCATTTGCATCCGGGAGCGGGTCTGGTGGGCCTGGCATTCGTTGCGGCCATTTCCTGCTGCGTTGCATTCTGGTTTCGCGCCAGGAGCGTCCAGAGACGGACGGGCAGGCAGCTGCCGGTGCTTCTGGTCAGTCTGGCGACCTTGACAGGATTTCCATTGGTCCTTTTCCTGGCGGCTGGCGAGCCGGTCTCGTTCGTCGCTCCGCAGCTGCGGGGTTTCAATTTTCAAGGCGGGCATCAGCTCTATCCGGAGTTTGCCGCTCTCCTGATCGGTCTGTCGGTCTACACCGGTTCATACATCGCCGAGATCGTGCGAGGTGGAATCCAGGCAGTGCCAAAGGGCCAGACCGAGGCTGCGCATGCGCTGGGGCTGGCGCCGGGCAAGACGCTTCGTCTGGTCGTCGTTCCCCAGGCGCTGCGCATCATCATTCCCCCTTTGACAAGCCAGTATCTCAATCTCATCAAGAACTCGTCGCTTGCCGTGTTCATCGGCTATCCCGACCTCGTTCAGATCTTTGCAGGCACGGTGCTCAACCAGACCGGAGCCGCCGTCCAGGTCATGGCGATTACCCTGTCGGTCTATCTCGTTATCTCCCTTGCCACGTCATTGGCCATGAACGCGTGCAACCAACATTTTGCAATCGTTGAGAGGTGACGGGTGAGCGATCAGTCCATGCGTTCGCCAGTTGTGATCAGCGCACTCATACCAGCCATGGCGCCTCCCGCGGACGTTCGACCGGGTCCAGTGAGCTGGATGAAAAAGAACCTGTTTTCGACGCCGTCTTCAGGCGCGCTGACAATATGCTTTGTCCTCCTCGCCGCGTGGCTGCTGCATCACTTCCTGAGCTTTGCGATCTTCAACGCGGTCTGGAGCGGCGGCCACGAAGCTTGCCGTACGAACAGCCAGGGGGCTTGCTGGCCTTTCATCGCCGAGAAGTTCGACTACCTGCGATACGGCGCGTATCCGGTTTCCGAGCGGTGGCGGGTGGACCTTGCGCAGGCGATCGGCGCCATCCTCATCGTTTGGCTCCTGTGGACGAAGGCTCCGCGGCGCAAAGTGGCGGCGTTGCTGTTCTTCCTCGTCTACCCCGTGGCCGCGTTCGTTCTCGTGCGCGGCGTTGCCTGGCTTCATTTGCCTGTCATCGATACGACGCTCTGGGGCGGTCTCTTGATCACGTTGCTGATGTCGATCGTGGGTATCGTCTTCTCGCTTCCGATCGGGGTTATCCTGGCGCTTGGACGCAGGTCGGAACTCCCTTTCGTCAAGACGGTTTGCGTCACGTTCATCGAAGTCGTCCGCGGCGTGCCGTTTATCACAGTGTTGTTCATGGCGAACTTCATGATGCCGCTCTTCGTCCCGGATTATCTGACGCCTGATCGACTGTTGCGCCCGCTCATCGCGATAGCGTTGTTCTCGTCCGCCTATATGGCCGAGGTCGTGAGAGCCGGCCTTCAGGCGATCCCGAAGGGCCAACACGAAGCGGCCAAGGCGCTCGGGATCGGCTACTTCGACATGATGCGCCTGATCGTCCTCCCTCAGGCGTTGACGATCGTCATACCGAGCATCGTCTCGACCTTCATCGGTCTGTTCAAAGACACGACTCTGGTCGCCATCGTCGGAATCGCGGATTTCCTGAAGGCCGTCGAAACGGCACGCGTCGATCCGAATTGGGCAGGCCCGACGATCTCATCAACCGGCTACCTCTTTGCGGGGCTGGTCTACTGGAGCTTTTGCTTCGGCATGTCGCGTTACTCGCAATCTATGGAGCGCCAATTGGCGCGTGGCCACAAATCCTAGGAGGCGATGATGATGCCACAAGCAATGCCCGCGGCAAGGTGACTATCAAATGGCTTGTGCAGACACGCCCGCATCGGCGCTTGGGCAGCGACATATCGCGGGAATAGATTTCGACCAGATCCACGACCGTCAGCAGTTCGGATCCGTCAAATGGGCCAACCAGTGGGACGAGTTCTCGCCTCAGGTCGAGGGCCAGGACCTGCTGTCGCTGTGGACGGCGGATATGGATTTCCGCGCTCCGGAAACCGTCATCGCGCGACTGCGCGAGGCCGCGGAGCATGGCATTTACGGCTACACACGCCGCGATCCGCGCCACTATGAGATCGTGCAATCGTGGTTCGCGCACCGGCACAACTGGTCGCCGAAACTGGAGACCTTGCTTCCCGCGCCGGCGATCATGCCGTCTGTGGCTGCGATACTGCGAACCTTCACCAAGCCCGGTGACGGCGTCATTGTGCAGTCGCCCGTGTACTCGCCCTATTTCGAAGTTGTTCAGGGAAACGGGCGGGTTCTGCTTACGAACCGGCTGAGGCTGCAGAACAACAGATATGAACTCGATCTGGATGATTTCGAGAAACTGGCGGCCGGCGGCGCCAAGGCATTCCTGCTGTGCAATCCTCACAACCCTGCCGGAATGGCCTGGACACGCGAAGAATTGACGGCGCTCAACGACATCTGCGAGCGTCATGGCATCCTGGTCATATCCGACGACATTCACTGCGACATAAGGTTGTCGGATCGCCCCCACATCGTCTTCTCCTCCATCTCGGAAGATGCTGCGGAGAAATCGTTCATCTGCACCGCTCCAACGAAGACTTTCAATCTTGCCGGGGTTCCTTCGGCAACCATTTCGGTAGCCAGCAAAAAGCGCCGCGGGGCGCTTCTTGCCGCAATGCAGGCGTCATTCATGGTGAATGCGAACTTTTTCGGCCGCCTGGCTTTGGAGGTTGCTTACAGCAGCGGCGCGCCGTGGCTCGACCAACTCACGCGCTACATCGCCGGCAACATCGATCTGGTTTGCGAGTTCGCCGGTGAACACCTTCCAGGCATCACGCCCATGCGGCCCGACGCATCGTTTCTGGTGTGGTTGGATGCGTGCGCGCTCGATCGCCGAGTGGGTGGAATTCAGAAGTTCTTTGTCGATCGGGCCGGGGTTAATCTCTACGATGGCCGCGTCTATGGGCCTGGCGGCGAAGGCTTCATCCGCCTGAATGTCGGCTGCCCGCGTCCTCTGTTGCGCCAAGGACTGGAACGCATGTCCAGCGCGCTGGCATCCCTGTGATCGAGCGCCAGGGTGCTTCGGATGCGAGCCTGGTACTTGATGCCGGCAGCCGGTAAGGAAACGTCCAGGGCCGACGAGCCGGATGACCGCAAGTCCGGATTCCATAGACCTCGGCAGCCTTGCCGGACACGACGCTCAAGCCAGGGTCGACATGTCCATCTCGATCGCCGCTACCATTTCACAGCGAACCCGAGCTTGGCGCCCAGGGCGTGACTATCGCCAAAATCCTTGAGGCTTGTCCGCGCTGTCCCTTCTCCGAAGACGGCGTAGCGGCCGTCCGCCCAGCTCAGCGAACCACCAAGGCCGACACCGCCCCACAGCGCCTGATTTTCGCTGACCAGTTTCGTGCCAGACACATCGACATCATTTCCGTCGAGGAAGTCGTAGTAAAGGTTGCCGAGCCCGTAGATGTGGGTGCGGCTGACTTGCCCCGCATCGTCCACCCACTGGTCTTCATAGTCCGCGGAGAGGCCGAGGCGGCCAACGAGGCTGTTGCTGCTGCCGGGCGACACGACGGCGCCAAACGGGTCGGTGAACGCGTCGAAGTCGACCGAGGAATAGGCAAGCTGGGCCTGCGGCGTCAGCGACCAGTTGCCGTTGAGGGCGATCTTCTGTCCGGTCTCGATGCTCAGCCCGTGGCCGAAACCGTTGTTGCCGTCCGCAAGCGTGGTGCCCAGCGTGGCCGACCGGATGTCACTGTCATACCATGTCGCCTCAGCCTGCGCGTCGACGTAGAAGCCACCGCTGCCGAACCAGGTGAGCGTGCTGCCGACGCCGTAGCCGGTGGCAGCGATCGACCCTGCCCCGAAGATCGAGGAGACGTCCGACGACGCGGTTCCGTAGTGGGCCGTAATCCCTCCGATCAGGGTACCGGCGTCGCTTTCGTGCAGCAGGCCATCGACGCCGGCCTGCAGCTTCCAGGTGGTCACGTCATAGTTCGTGCCGGAGGTCGACGTCTCAGGCTTGATCTCGGCATGGGCAGCTTCGATGCGCGCCCATATCGCCTTGCCGTCGACCGAGCCCTGGCCTGGCAGGTCCGCACCTTGCGGCGTAGCACCCTCGCCCCACGACCGATTGCCAATGCGTTGCTGCATGGTGCCCAGTTCATTGAACGCCTGCAGCACCCCTTCATAGGCCTCGTACAGCGGCACGCCGGGCGAATAGAGCGGCTGCGGATCGGGATCGCCGTTGACCAGGGCCGAGCGCAGATACCAATCGCCATCGGCCGGTGTGCTGACGCCGCCTTGGTAAAGCCTGTAGGCATAGGCGCCCGCGACGACCGCTGCATCGCCTTCGAAGGTATAATTGCCGTCGAGCGAGAAGCTGCCGTTCGAGACGCCGCCGACGTCGACGATCTTGATGCCTCCGACCGTTTGGGCGCCCGACCCGCCGAAATTGACGACCTGAAGGGTACCCGTCCCTGACGTGTTGCCGGCGATCACCAGCATGTCTGTCGGCGAACCGTCACCACCGAGCGCAGCGTTGAGAACGACGGCGCCGCTATTGCCGACATAGTCGCCGCTTACGGTAAGTGTGTCGCCTGGGACGCCACCCGCGATGCGCACCGTTCCGGCGTTGCTCAGCCCCGCAATCGTCTGGGACGTGCCGGCAAGATCGAGCGTGGCGCCCGAGGCGACGGAAAACTGCGAGGAGGAACTGAACGCGTTCGCAGCGCCCGCGGCAAGCGTGCCGCCGCTGACCGCAGTGGCGCCGGTAAAGCCTGAGTTGTCCAACGCAAGCAGCAGCGTGCCTTGGCCGTCCTTGATGAACGTACCGGCGCCCGAGAGCACGCCGGCATAGCTGGCGGAGGCGACTTGGTCGAATGTGAAGGAGGCGCCGGCGCCGATCGCGACATCGCCACCGAAGCGCTCGGCCGCCGAGACGAGGCCGCCTTGATTGACGGTCCAGTCCAGCAGCGACGTGCCTGACAGCGTCAGCACGCCGGCGCCATCCTTCATCATTGCGCCGGTGCCGGAGATATCGCCGGCGAAGCTGGCGTCCGCCGCCTGGTCGAACACGACAGTGCCGGAATTGCCGATGTCGCCACGAATCGAGGTTGCATCGCCGACCAGCGTGCCAGCGCTGACCAACGAGTTGCCGCCATAGCTGTTCGTTCCCGTAAGCGTCAGCGTGCCGGCGCCGGTCTTGGCAAGGCTGCCAGCGCCAGAGATCGCACCGGACAAGGTCAGGTCGGCCACAGTGTCGAAGGTGCCGCCGGCCGACGAAAGCGTGACGTCGCGCGCCGAGCTGAACGCCGCTGTGTTGCGCAGCGTCCCGCCGGAGAGCGTCAGGCCGCCAGCGGCAACGCCGAGATTGTTGTCGGCTGAAACAGATAGCACGCCGCCCAGGACGGTGGTGCCGCCCGTGTAGGTGTTGGCGCCGGACAGCACCAGCGTGCCCGCATCGGTCTTGGTCAGGCTGCTGGTCCCGGTTAGCACGGAGGCGATGGTGGCGGTGTAACCTGCTCCGGCCACCGTGCCGTCGCCGACCCGAATGATGCTCTCGCCGCCAGCGCCATCAAGCGTGATGGCGTCGCCTTCGATGCGGTAGCCATCGGCGGCGAATTGCATGCCCGTAATCGCAAGCGCGCCGGCGCTGCCGTCGGCGATGACGGTGCCGCCGAGCGTCTGGAAGATGGCGAAGCCGGGCTGCGGCTTCATCGCGCCAGTTACCAGGCCGGTGCTCGTCGTCCAGTTCAGGCTTGTCGCCGTCCACGTGCCGTTGCCGCCGTCGACCAGATCATTGTTGGCATTGCCGGCCGCGTCACCATCCCAGAAGAGCAAGTCGGTGCCGACGCTGCTGACGAGATTGACCTGGTTGGCGACGGAGGTCTGCACCGTCAGGTCGGCGGCCGTGACACCGGCCGGCAGATTGCCGAGCTCGAGACCATTGTCGGTGAGTGCGCCGCCATAATTGATTAGCCGGTAGACGCCAGGCCCGAAGCCGCCGACATCGGTGATGTTGAGGCTGCCGTCCAGCGTCAGCGCGCCGGTCACCTCGATCAGGTCGTTGACACCGCCGCCGACAATGCCCGCCTGGCCGAGCTCGTAGTCGAGCATAGAACCGGAGCTCAGGCTGAGCGATCCGACCGTAAGCGTGCCAGGGCTGGACCCCGGCGCCAGCACACCGCCATCGGCGACGATCACCGCGCCGCCGATCGAGCCGGAGCCGCCCAGCGTGCCGCCGCTGTTGACCGTCGTTTCGGTGCTGCCGAGCGAGCCCTCGACGATAAGCTTGCCGCTGTCGACGGTGGTGCGGCCGGAATAGGTACTGTCGCCCTTGAGCACCAGGGTGCCGGCGCCCTCCTTGTAGACGCCGCCCACGCCGGTCAGCTCGCCATTCGCGGTCAGCGTCGTACCCGCCGCCGCGCGGAAGTAGCCATAGGCGGAAGTGAGCTTGACATCGCGGCTCATGGCGAAGCTTGCTGTCGTGCCGAGTTCGCCGCCGTCGAGTGTCAGCAGGCCCGTAGCGGCACCCAGATTCTGGTCCGACGCGACCGAGATGCTTTTGCCGGTCCCGACCTTGGTGCCGCCGCTGTGGGTGTTGGCACCGGTCAGCGTCAGCGTGCCGAAGCCTTCGATGTCGACGCTACCCGAGCCGGAGATATTTCCGCCGAAGGTGTGGGGGCCGAGGTCGAGAAACGAGACAGCGCCGTTGTCCAGGATGTCGCCACGGATCGCCACGGTGTTGCCGGCAAGCGTTCCTGCATTGACGATGTTGCCACCCGTATAGCTGTTGGACAAATTGGTGACGTTGAGCGTGCCGGCGCCGCTCTTGACCAGTGTGCCGGTGCCGGTCACCTGGCCTGACACGTCCAACTGCGTGCCTGCCACCGTGTCGAACCCGCCGGTCGAATTGATCAGGACATTGCGATTGGTGGCGAAGCTGGTGGTCGTGCGCAACGTGCCGCCGTCGAAGGTCAAGCCGCCCGAGAGGGCGCCCAGATTGTTGTCACTCGAAATTTGCAGGGTCCCGCCGGACAAGGTCCAAGGCGTGACGGCAGTTGTCGTCCCCGTTAGGGTCCAGGTGCTGTTTCCGGTTTTCTCGTAGAACCCAAACCCGTCATATTTGGCGCCAGCGCCGATCTGCGACACACCGAAACTGGCGCTGATATCGCCACCCAGCTTGAATGTATCCGCGGCGCTGAAAGCGACCACATTGCCTGTGATGGTGGAGCCGGCCTGAATCTCCAGCGAATTGACGCCGCCGGTGAACTGGATGGCTTTGCCGGCTGCCGGCGTTCCGCCACCGGTGCCGACGGCACCGCCGCTGATCGTACCCGCATTGATGACCGCGATGTTGGCGCCCTTGATCCCTGCGGCGCCATCGCCGCCTGCCAAGGAGCCCTGACCGCCACTGCCGCCAACGATCGTCGCACCTAGCTTGTTGATGACGGTTCCACCTGAAAGCAGCAGAACAGCGGCGCCACCGTCCCCACCGCCGCCGAGAACTGTTCTTCCACCGGCACCCCCGAGCAGATTCCCGCTGTTCTGGATTGTCCCGCCGCCCATCAGGACGATGGCAGCTGCGCCGCCGCCACCACCTGCTTGGACCCCAATTGTGGAAAGACTCGTGCCGCCGGTAACGCTGCCGCCCGCCTCTACAAACACGTTTGCGGACGAGAATATGCCGACGCCGCCACCACCGCTGCCGCTGTTGCCATTGGTCCCACCTCGGCCGCCAGTGCCACCACTCACCGATCCTGTGCCAGTGACTGTAACGTCGGCCGTGGCACTGACGCCCACACCGCCACCGCCACCGCCGCCGCTCCTGACGACGCCATTCGTGCCAGGGGAGCCCAAAGCGCCGGCCCCGCCGCTGATGCTGGTTGCAATGGTCCCGTCTGTCGAGATGACCAGACCCGTAGCACCAGTGGCACCGGCAACGCCATTTGGGTTGTTGGCTGTCCCACTTACCGCTCCCGATCCTCCTGGCGCCCCGTCACCCGTCGTGAGGTCAATGCCGCCACCACCGCCACCAGCGGTCGCGCCATTGGCGGCATTCTGACCCGTGGCACTCGCGAGCGCGCCGTCAACGCCACCTTGTCCAGCGCCTGCGCTGCTACCATTGCCGCCATCTGCCCGAGCCGGCGCGGCGCTCAGCGCAAGGGCAACAGTTAGGATCGTCAAGGCGGAAGTGCTGGAGCGAAGCGACACGACTTGCGGCAAGCGCGCGAGATGCAAAACCCAAAACCCATCACGCGCAATCCGCTCCGCCATGCCTAAGCTCCCTGATTCCTGAGTGCGCGAAGGCAGCATGAAAGCTATTCGCCCGCAAGAAGTTTATAGTCATGAGAGCTACCAAGAAGCTAACGGTGATCAGTAAAATGAAGTCTGCGACTTTTGAGCGACAGAAAATAGTCAATATTAGATATAGCTTATTAAACAGAGACCTTACGGAATCGCGAGAACAATCTCGCTGCATCAATTTATGCGGAAACGTTCGGACCTCCTGGGCTCCAGCCGATCCCATCGGGCGGAGGTGAGTTTCGCCTCTACGGGGGCGATGAGGCGCTAGGCTGCCCCTTGAGCGACCCCTCACTATCCTGCAAGAAGTGATTCTGTAATCGACTCCCACTCTGCGTCTAGCTTGCCAGTTGCCACAGGCTGCCCGGCGCGGCGGTACCAGTAGGCTGCATTAGAAAGGTCGCCTTCTTTGCGGTGCAGATAGGCATGAACCCATACAGAGGCCGGATCAGATTCGTTGGCCTGCACACACTCATGCGCCCGCTCCCAATCGCCCTGTCTATCCCACCATAGAGCGTGGAGCGCCATCCCAAGATTCGCCGGGGGCTCTACTCCCTGAAGGGTCGCACGGAACTCGTCGATGTCCATAGTTACCTCGCCTCTGGCTACGCCGGTCCTGTCCCGTTCCGTGCAACGAAATGCGCCCTCTGCCGGTGATTTGCTCTGCCGACTTTAGCAATGGCTCTGGCGATCTTTAGCGGAAACGGGGTTTTCGCTCGGCAAAGGCCGCATCAAGGGCTTCCAATTGACGAATGCTCGTTGCAGGGCTGCTTCCTGCTTCTAAGCTTCATGGACGGCAGAAGCTGCTACGGAAGCCAAAGGCGCTTCCAAGCCCCATGTTATGCCATGCGGACCGTGTTCGAGATTTCCCTGCCCACTGACCGCTGCGGGCGCAACCCGCTTCAGCACAACGGTTCCAAAGCCACCTTGTCCGACAGTCTGAACCTGCGGACCATCGCTTTCGACCCAGGTGAGGTGAAAGAGCCTCGAACCACCGGAACCGGTGATGCCCCATGTGACCGAAATCCGGCCCTTGTCCCCTGAGAGCACGCCATATTTGGCCGAGTTGGTCGCCAGTTCGTGGAAGGCAATCCCGAGATACTGAACTGCGTTGGGACTGAGCACCAATGATGGGCCCGACATTTCGATCAAATCCCCCCGCGGGAAAGGCTCGACCTGGGCCGCCAAAAGGTCGCTGATCGTGGCACCCTTCCAATCCGCCGATACAAGCAGGTCGTGAGATCGTGACAACGCCATGATGCGCTCGCGCACCTGGGTTTCAAATTGTTTTGGCGTCTCCGATCGCTTGTTGGTCTCCCGGATCATCGACAGGATGACCGAATACTGGTTTTTCACCCGGTGGTTGACCTCGCGCATCAGCATGCGGATGCGGTATTCATTCTCCTTCGTCGACGTGATGTCTCGCGCTATCTTCGATGCGCCGGTGATCTGCCCGGTTGCGTTACGCACGGGCGATATCGTCAGTGAAACCGGAACCAGGCTGCCATCCTTGCGCTGGCGGGTCGTTTCGAATGGTTCGACGCGCTCGCCGCGGCGAATGCGTTGGAGAATGCGGGGTTCCTCGTCCTGATGGTCTTCGGGGATCAGCATGGTCACCGACCGGCCAATCGCTTCGTCGGCGGTGTAGCCGAAAAGCCGTTCGGCGCCCTGGTTCCAGCTTTTTATGATGGTGTTGAGATCCTTGCTGACGATCGCGTCAAATGAGGATTCCACGATCGCTGAGAGGTGCTGCCTGGTTTCTTCGGCACGTTGGCGGTCCGTCAGGTCCAGCAGCATGTTGACGGCGCCGATCAGAGCGCCGTGCTCGTCCCGCAGCGGTGTCGGGTAGGGCAGGAACGGAAAAAACGATCCGTCGGGACGTTGCGCAACAGCTTGCTGATTGCGGACCGGCCTGTTCTCCTTGAGCGCAATGGCCATCGGGCATTCATCGTGCGGCAATTCCTTGCCGTCGGCAGTGAACAGCTTGAACGTCACGCACCATTTATCCTTGCCGATTTCAGGCTCCCTGCCTGCCAGATCGGCCGCGGCGCGGTTGTAGTAGGTGATCGTCCCATCCTGATCGGTCGTGTAGATGGCGACGGGTAGGCCGTCGAGTATCTGGTGATAGGTACTGTCATGCTGCCTGAGCTCCGAGCGGGTGTGCACCAAGTCGGTTACATCGACCGTGAAGCACCGGGTGTTGATCAGCTTGCCGTCCCGGAAATGTCCGCTTGAGGTGACTTCGACGTGCTTGATCGATCCATCGCTGGCCCTCAATCGCGCCGGATATCTTACGATCTTCTCGCCATTGGCAAGGCGACCCAAAATGTCCTCTATGACGTCCCGGTCGGGATAGAACTCGGCGATGTGGCAACCGAGGTAGTCCTCTGCGGGATAGCCGAGAAGGTCGAGCTCAGCCTGGTTGGCATGCACGATTACGCCGTCTGCGTTCACCAGATGGAGGGCAACGGCGCCGTTTTCGAAGAAATCCTTGTAATCGAAATCCAGACCGTCATTGCTGGACACCCCCGGGTTTTCGAAGGCGACAACATTCGCCTGTGTTGCTTCATGCATCCCAAACACCTTGTCCAGTCCAACCAAATATAATGCGGCTTGGATCAGTTGGTTCCCATTGCTCGCGGTCTCGACCCGCTGCGTACGGGAACCGGACCCTAAAAGGGTCGTAGCCTCGACTCGTCTTCCATCTACAAACGTGCGATCATCCGCGCATGGGCAAACCCTTGGTCCTTGTCGTCGACGACGAAGCCTTGATAGCACTGGATATGGAGTCCACTCTTTCGGAGGCGGGCTTTGCCGTGGCATTGGCGGCGACATGTTCCCAGGCGAAACGTTTTCTTGCGGACCATACCCCCGCCGCAGCGATCCTGGACGTCAGGCTGTCGGACGGCGAGGCTGTTGACGCGGCAAAAACCTTGGCAGGGCGGGCGGTTCCTTTCATCGTCTATTCCGGCCTGGGGCTCGAGGAAACCCACGAAGCGTTCTCGTCTGGCGTAAGAGTGATGAAACCCGCCGGACCTGCAGAGGTGGTCCGGGCTCTCAAAGCGATGACCGCCGGGCAGCAGAAGGCGACGGGATAGCCGTGCTCTGAGCACCTTCGGTCTAAACTAGCCAGGCGCTGCCGGAGCAGCTGCCGTGCCTCACGGAGCAGCGAATTGCGGCCGGTGCCGATCAGGCGAACAAGGTCGCGCGCTTGATCCTCGGTGATGCCGGTCTCTTTGGCAGTTGACAGCACCAGTGCTTCATTCCCTTCCACTTTCTTAGGGTTGTGCTCGTCCTTGCCCGTGCTGATCATGCCTTCTCCATCGGCTCAACGCCAGGATCTGAGACTCATTCTTCGACGCACGGTCAACCTCGCTGTGCCGCGTTTGAGCGACAGAGATAGCGGCTCAATTATTGCGTTGCCAGAAACGATCCTGGCAACAGCCAAGTGGCCGGGTCCGTTCGTACGATAAAGCGCCCCGCGCAGGGACGGCGCCAGCATGGGCCAGATCGACCAGACAGATTGAGCGGTCCTATGCCTCTCCGAAATCGGTTTCGTTTCTTGACGTGGGGTGCCGCTCGTAGTCAACGGGCGGCGGCAGGAGCATGATTTCGGTCTCCTTGCGGCCGAACTCTCGGCCGATCTGGAACGCCGCGTAGATCGCGCCGAGGCGGATAAGGAATCTAAGCATGGGGGTTCTCCTTCGATGTTAGGAACCGCAAGGCCGCGAGATTGTTCCATGGTTGCGAGTGGGGACGATCTTGCCGTCGCACCAGAGATTCCAGCGCCGGCGCGGCAATCTGAGACATGGCGGTGCTGCTAGGCTGTTGCGGCCGTTGCCTGGGCCGGGATCCGTTTTCGAGGGGCCGGACGGCGTCGATCGCGGCGTTTCGAAACGACTTTGAGGGGAACGGCCGGCGCTGGAGAAAGTGCGCCAAGCACAGCGTTGACCATGCCGTGGGCTACGAAATCGGCGCTGATGTCGGCGGCCAAAGCTTGCCTTTCTTGCCCGACATCGCCCTGCTCCGCGTCTGACCAGAACACAATCCCAATTCTCAAACCTGCCTTGGCGCGCTTCAGTCTGCGGACCAGAAAGCGGGCATGCTTGAGCGAATCCCGGTTCAGGAAACCGACCACGACAGTGTCGATCGCCTCTAGTTCGAGACGACGAATACCTGCCGGCTCCATATCGACAAAACTGGCCTTCGCCACCGTAGCACCTTGCACCTCCAGCACCTGAGCGAGCATGGCGGCAGCGGCATCGTCGAGTTCGCCGCGACCGCCGGCACAAAGCACCGACATGTCCTTGCCGTCGGGCAACTCGATCTCTTCCTCTTCGACGCCATCTGTTTCCCTGCTCGCGCTCCCTTCCGCGGTGGTTGCCGGCGTATCTTCCTCGCTTGCCTCTTCCTGTGCATCGTCGGCAAGATTTGCCACAAGAATTTGGGCGCTCGCCGCCACCTGCCTTCGCTGTTGATCGCCCATCACGCCACGCATGCGGTCCTGCTCGCCCAACAGGAGAGCAGGAATGGCGACAGTGTCGTAGAAATCGATCAGGTACTTCTCCTCGAGGATCTCCTCGGCATGGTCAGTGGCCTCGTCGGGATCGCCGGCCAGGAGCCGTTGATAGAGCCGGGCGTGAGATTCAAGGACGGGCTCGTTGCCAAACAGGACGTCGAGAAATTCGAACTGCGGAACATGTCGCCCGAGGACGACGAGGCAAACTGTCAGCGGCGTCGAAAGGACCAGGCCGAGCGGCCCCCACAACCATGTCCAGAAAATTGCCGCAACGATGATTGCCAAAGGAGAAAGTCCCGTGCGCGAGCCATAGAGCCACGGTTCGATGACGTTGCCGGTTACCAATTCCATGACGACAAACAGTGCGGCGGTCCACAGCACCAGCGACCAGCCGGGCGCAACCGCCAAGGCCAGAAACAAGGGCAGCAGCATGCCGATAACAGGGCCGATATAGGGAACGAAGCGCAGCGCCAGTGCCAGCAACCCCCACAGCAGCGCGTTGGGAATGCCGAGCACCCAAAGGCCAATTGCGATTGGTATCGCGTAGACGATATTGACCACCAATTGCATGATCAGATAGCGGCCAACCCGTTTGCCGGCATCCTGCAATGCCTGCGTTGTGCGATGGAGGTCGCCATAGCCGACGAGGCGGATAAACCGGTCGCGCAGATCCTCGCGCTCAAGCAACATGAAGATGACGACGATGATGATCAGGCCAGCTGATGCCAGCGGGCTGATCAACGGTCCGATGATGTTCTGCAATACCTCCAGAGGTCTCTCGCGGGCGACGATCTCGACGGGAACAGGCTCGCGCCGGGGCTTGTCGGCCGCAGGCGGCGCCACATCCTGCTTGTCGATCTCCTGACCGACACGCTCGATCACCCCGCTCAGCCTGGCAATTATGCCGCCACCAACGCCCGTCTCCTTGAGGGAACGTACCTTGGTCAGAATGTTTGTCTGGTAGACGGAAATGTTCTGAGCAAGCTCGCTTACCTGGGTCGCAACAATGAAGCTGAACAGGCCCAGGGCCGCGAATGCGCCAATCACGCTCAGAAGCACTGCGGGCAGCCGAGGCAAGCCGACACGCTTCAGTGCGGAGACCATCGGCACCAGCGCAAAGGTCAAAAGCAGCGCGATGGCAATGGGAAGGAACACCTCACGACCGAAATACAGCGCAGCTACTGTCGTGACGATGGTTGCCACGGTAGGCAGAGCTGTGCGCGGATGGGCATTGCCTGCCGCAAGAATCCGTCCTAGCCCCCGCTCGGACGATGAGATGTCGTTTCGACGATTGGCAGCCACGTGATTCCCCCCGTTTCCTACCGATAGTTAGACCCATTCGCCTGCCGGGCAATGTTTAGCAGGGCCGAATACATACGTTTTGCGGTTTTGCGCCCTGGGCGCTGTGCTCTGACGGTTCAGTCGATATCGTCGGAGCCGCAAATCTGTGGTAAAGCCGCCGCCCAACCAACCAAAGGACGACATCTGTGAGCGAACCGACTGTGGCCGAAGCGACCGAAAGTATCTATGCCTCGCTGCGGGCGGACAATGCCGACATCGACGCCCATATCGCGACGCTCAAGGCTGCGCTGACACGAGAGGGCGCAAAACAGGCGGTGTTCGATCCGGCAAAATTGGCCCAGAACAACCGCTCGGGCCGTAAGTTGATGCAGGCTTATTTTCGCCAGCGCGGCGTGAGCGTGAAGTTTTCGGACCAGTAGCGCGCGGCAGCTTCGGAGAAACCGCGTCTCGACGGACGGTCCGTATCTCGCCCGCTCCGCCCTGCGGTGGACTTTCGTCAATCCTAGATCGAATGCCCGCATTGCCCTGCCCAGGTCGGTGTCGCCCCCTGCCCCTGCAGCTCTTGACGGAAACCGGTGCCTCCTATTTGAGGTGGACCAGGACGTTTGCTGCATGGGGAGATGGGCAAGGGTGGGCAAACAGTGAAGCGCGTTCTTCGGATGCTTGCCGCGGCGATCATCGCGTCCGGGGCGACCGGCTGCACGAGCATTTCCTACTACGCGCAGTCGTTGCAGGGTCACGCGCAGATCATGGCCGCCCGCAAAAATATTACAAAACTCATCCGTGATCCTTCGACGCCTGAGGCATTGCGCGCCAAATTGACGTCGGCCAGCGCCATAAGACGGTTTGCGACGGATGAACTGGCATTGCCCGAGAACAGCAGCTACCGCAGCTATGTCGACATCCATCGCAACGCCGTGACCTGGGCCGTTTTTGCCGCGCCGCAATTCTCGCTGGCGCCACGAACATGGTGCTTTCCGGTTTTCGGCTGCGTTCCATACCGGGGTTATTTCTCCCGGAAATCCGCGGCTGAAAGCGCTGTCGAGCTTCAAAGACAGGGGCTGGACGTCTATGTCTCGGGCGTCACCGCCTATTCCACGCTTGGCTGGTCGAGTGACCCGCTGCTGAGCACCATGCTGCGTCAGGACGACACCTATCTCGCAAGCCTTGTTTTTCATGAACTGGCGCATCAGCGGCTTTATGTGGATGGCGATTCCGCATTCAACGAGGCGTTCGCCGTTGCCGTCGAAACCAGCGGCGTCAGGAAATGGCTCCGCGCCGCCGGCGACCGGGCCGGATTGCGCCGCTACGAAGCCGACCGCAAACGCGGCGCCGATTTTCTCGGACTGGTGGCGAGGACGCGCGACGAGTTAAGGCAGGTCTATGGTAGTCCCCGTACCCCGGAGCAGATGGCGACTGCCAAGGCAGCCGCGATCGAGAGGACGCGGGCGCGCTATCGGCGGATGCGCGACAGGCACTGGGCGGGATACCGGGGATACGACGCCTGGTTCGATGCCCCGATCAACAACGCAAAGCTCGCCGCGACTGCCGTCTACGGTGAACAGGTTCCGGCCTTTCTTCGCTTGTTCGACCTGTGTTCGGGCGACTATCCAAGGTTTTACGCTTCTGTCCGGCGGATCGCGGATTTGCCCAAATCGTCCCGCGCCGAAGCGCTCAAGGCTGCGGGCACATGCAATTGACTTGAACAAGCACAGGCTGGTCCTGACGATCACCCCGGCGACAGTTCCTTCGTTTGGTGTCTCAAAACGAGGCCGACCGCGCCCAGCAAGGCATCGTTCTCGGTGTGCCTGCCAACGATGATGCGCGTGCGCAGCGCGGGAGCGACATCCCGGGACTTGATCAGCGTGTGGCGTTCATAGGACGCGATCAGCGGCGTCAACAGAATGTCCCCTGCCAAAGCCATGTGGCCGCCGATGATGATAAGCGGCGGATTGAGCACCGAGCCGATCAGGCCGAGACCCCGGCCGGCGATCTCGGCGGTATCCTCGATCATCCGCAACGCCCTGACGTCGCCCTGCTCGGCCATGGCGATGACATCGTCCATGGTGACTTGCCGCCCAACGACACGCGAAATCTGTTCCAGCGGCCGGGTAAAACTCGCGTAGAGCTCCAGGCATCCGCGATTGCCGCAGCGGCAAAGGTCGCCGCCGGGATCGATGCTGATGTGCCCGAATTCGCCGGCGCCGCCGGCGACGCCCGTCACCAGCCGGCCATGCTGGACAATGGCCCCGCCGACACCCAGATCGATCTTGAACAGCACGAAATCGTCCTGGCCGACGGCCGCACCCCACATCAGCTCGGCAATGGCCGCGCAGTTGCTCTCGTTGTCGGCGAAGATCGGCTGTTCCAGAACGGGTCCGAACACATCTCGTATGTTGACGCCGGCCCATGTTGGAACCATGCTTGCGCGCAGCACCACTCCATCGCGGCTGACAGGGCCGGAGACGGAGACACCAACCCCCAGGAGCCCCGCCATCGGCAGACCATTTTCCCTGTAGGATTGGGCAATCGCCGATTTGACCGCCTGGGCCGCCTGTTGCGGCTGGTAGTCCAGCGCCATTGGAATATTTTGTTCGGCAATGACGGAATGCGAGACATCGGCGACGATGAGCCGTATCTGCTGAAGAGCTAGGTGAATGCCGACGCAGGTGCCCGCTGTCGGATTGAGCGTCACCGCCGCGGCTGGCCTGCCGATGCCTCTGATGCCGCGGCTGGCCGGGGCTTCGATCACCATTCCAGACCTTTTCAAGCCGTTAAGCGCGGTTGACACCGTCGAGCGCGCCAGACCGGTGGCGCGTGCGATCTGCAACGCGGAGAGTGCGCCGCGCTCGCTCAGGCAGCGCACGATCATGCTCTCCGGCGACGCGGAGGGTCTGTCGATCAGCCAGGTTCTAAGCGAAGGTTTTGTCATGGCTCAACATAAACATCGTTGACTGATAGCTCCAATATGTCATCTTGGAAAGAACTCGAGATTGACGCATCTCGCCGGCGGCGGCTTCAAACCGCGGCCATAAGCGGTCGAGACGAACCGTGCAACACGATATGGGAGTGAAACGATGAAGTCCGTCATGACCGCGCTTGCGGCCGCTGCTGCGTGCACATTTTTCGCCGGAACAGCCTTCGCCGAGCCCAAGACCAACCTTTTGCACCAATGGGCGACCGGATCGGACGCCCAGGCGATCGCCAAGCTCGGCGAGATGTTCACCGCCAAGGGCGGCAAATGGGAACAGACCTCGATTGCCGGCCACACCGCCAATACGCTGGCGAAGCTGCGCGCCGACGTGATCGCCGGCAATGCCCCGCCTGCCGTGCAGCTCAAAGGCCCTGAGATCGCCGAATGGAACGAGACCGGCATGACCGCCGATCTCGACGAGTTGGCGGCCTCGGAAGGGTGGGAGAAAGTGGTGGCGCCGGAATTGCTTCCGGTGATGAAGCCGACCGGCAAATGGGTCGCCGCGCCCATGAACATCCACCGCATCAACTGGCTCTGGGCCTCGCCCAAGGTCATGCAGACGGCCGGCGTGGCGGAAATGCCGAAGACCTGGGCCGAGTTCAATGCGGCCTGCGACAAGATCGTCGCCACAGGCAAGATCTGCATCTCGCATTCGACCGCCGACTGGACGGATTCGACGGTGTTCGAGGTCGTGCTCTACGGCCAGGACATCGATCTCTACCGCAAGGCCTTCGTCGAAGGCGATGTCGAGTCCATGCGCAGCCCGGGGATGGTCAAGGCCTTCACGCAGATGCGCCTGATGACGAGCAGGTACATGGATCCGGGCATGGTCGGCCGCGACTGGGATTCGATGTCGGCGCTCGTCGGCAAGGGCGACGCGGCGTTCCACATCATGGGCGACTGGACGATCGGCCTTTTGACCGCCGCCGGCTTCAAGGAAGGCACCGACTATGTCTGCGCCCAGGCGCCGACCGATTGGGGCAAACCCGGCTTCATCCTCAACTCGGACTCGGTCGTGTTCTTCAAGCAGAAGGACCAGGATTACATCGACGGCCAGAAGCTGCTGGCCAGCCTGATCCTGTCGCCCGACTTCCAGACGGTCTTCAACCAGGCCAAGGGCTCGATCCCTGCACGCCTGGATATCGATCTGTCGAAGGGCTTCAATCCGTGCCAGCAGCTCTCGCAGAAGGATCTGCAGGCTTCGATCAAGGACGGCACGCTGGTCCGCTCGATGGCGCACAACATGACCATCCCGCAGAAGATGCGCGGCGCGATCATGGACTCCATTACCGAGTTCGTGGCGACGCCGGACATGTCGCCCGAGGATGGCGCCAATGCGATGGCCGACGCGGCGGAAGCACAGAAATAGATGGCAATGGCCGGGCGCCATCCGCACCCGGCCATCCGCCATCCCGGTCCCGCGCTCCGCCAGTCCTGTGCTCTGCCAATCTCCGTGCTCTGAATGTCAAATCACGACCCGATCCTGTCGGTACCGGCGCCCGCCCGCCCCTGGCGCGAGCGGCTGGGCTCCGCGATGCCCTTGCTGGTGCTCGGCCCCTCGCTTGTGGCGAGCTTCGTCTACGTCTTCGTGTTCACCGGCTGGACGCTCTATATCTCCCTGTCCAACTCCTCGCTGCTGCCGACCTACGGCTTCGTCGGCCTGGAGAACTACGCGTCGCTGTGGGCGAACCGGCGCTGGAACATCGCCTACAACAACCTGTTTTTCTTCAGCGCTTTCTACATCGTCGGCTCGGTGGCGGTGGGACTGCTGCTGGCGATCCTGATCGACCAGCGCGTGCGCGGCGAAGCGGCCTGGCGCACGATCTTTCTCTATCCGCTGGCCGTCTCCTTCATCGTCACCGGCACGGTCTGGAGCTGGCTCTACAATCCGACCGACGGCATCCAGGCCATGGTGCGCGGTTTCGGCTGGGCGAGCTTCAGTTTCGCACTCGCCAGCGACCGGCACTATGCGATCTACGCGGTGATCATCACCGGTGTCTGGCAGGCCTCGGGCTTTGCCATGGCGCTGTTCCTGGCCGGCCTGCGCTCGGTGGATCAGGACCTCGTCAAGGCCGCGCAGATCGACGGCGCATCGACGTTCCGCATCTATCGCAAGGTGCTTCTGCCAACCATTGCGCCGATCTTCCTGGCGGTCGCCGTCATCCAGATCCAGTTCGCCATCAAGACCTTCGACCTCGTGGCGGCCCTGACCAAAGGCGGCCCGGGGATCTCGACCACCTTCCCCGCCATCTACGTCTATGACCTGATGTTCCAACGCGGCCAGATCGGCGAAGGTGCGGCCGCCGCCATCATGATGCTTGCCGCTGTTGCCGTGGTGCTGGTGCCCTATTCATTCTGGGTGGTCTGGCGCCGGCGCAAGGAAGCCGGCCGTGGCTGACGTCTCCCTGGACCAGTCGCTCGACCGTCGCGCTGCCGCAGTCGCGTCGCGCCGGCATTTTCTCACCCGCTTCGCCATCTATGGGCTGCTGGTCGTCTTCGCGGCGATCTACCTGGTCCCGTTGCTGGTCGTGGTGCTGAATTCATTCCGCGACCAGCAGGAGATCGCACGCAACGGGTTGATCTCGCTGCCGCGCAGCTTCCGCCTCGATGCCTGGGGCCAGGCCTGGAGCACCTATTGCATCGGCGGCACCTGCGAGGGCATGCAGCGCAACTTCTACAACTCCCTGAAGATGACGATCCCGGCCACGATCATCTCGACGGCGGTCGGCGCGATGAACGGTTACATCCTGTCGAAATGGCGCTTCAGAGGTTCGGAAGCTTTGTTCACCTGCATGCTGCTCGGCGTCTTCATTCCGGGCCAGATTTCATTGATGCCGTGGGCGTTCATCCTCGGCAATCTCGGCCTTAGCAATTCGGTCTACGGGCTCGTCCTCATCCACGTCATCCAGGGCATTTCGTTCACCACTTTGTTTTGCCGCAACTACTACGTCAGCATCCCCGACGACCTGATCAAGGCGGCGCGCATCGACGGCGCCGGCTTCTGGCGCATCTTCCGCAAGATCATTCTGCCGCTCTCCTCACCGATCCTGATCGTCACGGTGATCTGGCAGTTCACCGGCATCTGGAACGAATATCTGTTCGGCGTCGTCTTCACCTCCGGGCAGCAACAGCCGATCACGGCAGCGCTCGTCGCGCTGACGGCAAGCGGCACCAATGTGCGCGCCTACGATGTCATGAGCGCCGCCGTGCTGATCGGCGCGCTGCCGCCGCTGCTGATCTATCTCTTCGGCGGCAAGTATTTTGTGCGCGGCCTGACGCAAGGTGCCATCAAATGAGGCGCGATCAAGTGAAGGGCATTGCATGTCGACATTGATCATCCGATCGCTGCGCAAGAACTTCGGCGCGGTCGAGGTGCTGAAGGGCATCGATCTCGAAGCGCGGAACGGCGAGTTCATCGCGCTGGTCGGACCGTCCGGCTGCGGCAAGTCCACTCTGCTGGCGATGATCGCCGGGCTCGAATCCGTTACCTCCGGCGAGATCCGCATCGACGGGCGGCTGGTCAATTCGGTGGCGCCGAAGGACCGCGACATCGCCATGGTGTTCCAGTCCTATGCCCTGTACCCGACGATGACGGTGCGCGAGAACATCACCTTCGGCATGGAAAGCCGCCGCGTCCCGAAGCCGCAGCAGGACGAGGCCGTCAAGCGGGTTGCCGCCTTCCTGCAGATCGAACCGCTGCTAGGGCGCAAGCCCGGACAGCTTTCGGGCGGCCAGCGCCAGCGCGTCGCCATGGGCCGGGCGCTGGTGCGCGATCCCAAACTGTTCCTGTTCGACGAGCCGCTCTCCAATCTCGATGCCAAGCTGCGCGTCGACATGCGCACCGAAATCAAGAAGCTGCATCACCGCGTCGGCAAGACCACCGTCTACGTCACCCACGACCAGGTCGAGGCGATGACGCTGGCGTCGCGCATCGCCGTGATGCATCAGGGCGAGGTCCAGCAATTCGACGATCCCGCCACGATCTACAACCGTCCGGCCAACATGTTCGTCGCCGGCTTCATGGGGTCGCCGGCGATGAATTTTTTGGCCGCCGAACTGAGCCAGGAAGGCGGTCGCCGCACTGTTGTCCTGCAGACCGCCGACGGCAAGACGGCCAGCCTGCCGATCGTCCAGGCGCTCCCATCCGACACGCCGCAACAGCTCGTGCTCGGCATCCGTCCCGAGCACATCTACCGCTTCGATCCCGATCTTGCGCGCCGCAAGCCGGGCATCGCGCAGATCGATGCCGTGGTCGAGTTGGTCGAGCCGACAGGCGCGGAGACCATGGCCGTCCTGCGCCTGGGCGGCAAGGAGATCACCGGTCGTTTCGACCCCGACGGCACGCCGCTTATGGGTGAGACGGTGACGCTCGGCATCGACATGGCGCGTGCGTGCCTGTTCGACCCGACGACCCAACGCCTGATCTGACCCGATCTGACCAAAGCTTGATTTGAAAAGAGTTCCGCCTTGTCCTTCGCCACCTATCCGAGCCTGTCCGAGCGCGTCGTGCTGATCACCGGCGGTGCGTCGGGCATCGGCGCCGACACGGTCCGCGCCTTCGCCGCCAATGGCGCACGAGTGGCGTTTCTTGATCTGCAGCAGGAGGCCGGCGAGGCGCTCGCGCGGGAACTCGCCGCCGCGGCAGCGCACGCGCCCCTGTTCCTGCGCTGCGATGTGACCGATATCCCCGCCCTCCAGGCCGCGATCGGCACGGTGCGCGACCGCCTCGGGCCTGTCGCAGTGCTGGTCAACAACGCCGCCGACGACAATCGCCTCTCGGTCGCCGACGTGACGCAGGAATACTGGGACCACGCCCAGGATGTGAACCTCAGGCACCATTTCTTTGCCGCCCAGGCCGTGCATCCGCACATGCAGGAATTGGGCTTTGGTTCGATCGTCAATTTTTCCTCGATCGCCTGGCGTTTCGGCGCATCAGAGATGGCCCCCTATGCGGCGGCCAAGGCTGCGGTGGTCGGGCTGACCTTCGCGCTGGCGCGGGCGTTTGGCCCCGACAACATCCGCGTCAACGCCATCGAGCCGGGCGCCGTCATCACCGACCGGCAGCGGGAGCTTTGGTACAAGACCCAAGGTTCGGTCGATCAGGTCGTGCAGCGCCAGGTGATCCGCAAGATTCTGCTCGGCGAGGAGATCGCGCGCACGGTACTGTTCCTCGCCGCCGACGACAGCCGCATGATCACCAAGCAGTCGATCACCGTGGACGCCGGCCTGCGATGACCCCACCTGACTCAAAGGATCGTTTCATGCTCGAGGTCGGCCTGAACCCCTACGGCCTGACCTATCATCTCGGCCTGCAGGGTCGCGGCACGCCACGCGCCAATCCTAGGCCTGCGGGGCTCGAAGGTTTCATCGCGCTGGCGACCGAACTCGGCGCGCGCGTGCTGGAGATCTGGGTGCCATGGCTGAGCGAGCTTTCCGACGACGCGGTGATCGCGCTACGCGAACGGCTCGCCGGCCTTGGCATCACGCCGGTCGTCAGCGGCGGCCTGCTGGTGGGCGAACCGCTCGACGATGCCTTTCGGGCCGCGCGCCTGCTCAAGGCCAAAATCATCCGCACGGCGCTGACGCCCATTCTCTGCGGCGACCGCAACGCCGCCGGCGAAAAATGGAGCGAGTACGCCGGCATCATTCGGGGGCGATTGGTGGAGTGGGGTCCCCGCGCGAATGCCGACGGGTATGTCCTTGCGATCGAAAACCACCAGGACTTTACCAGCCGGGAACTCGTCGATTTCTGCGCCCTCGGTGGTGACAGTGTGGGCGTCACCTTCGACACCGGCAACACGTTCCCGGTCGGCGAAGCGCCGCTCGATTTCACGCGCGCGATCGCCCCCCATGTCCGCCATGTCCACCTCAAGGATTACCGCGTGCAGTTCACGACCGAAGGTTACCGGCTGATCCGCTGCGCCATCGGTGACGGTGCTGTGCCGTTCGCCGAGCTGTTTGCAATTCTTGCCCAGCACCATGATCGCCTGACCGCCGTCCTCGAACCGGGCGCATTGGAGGCGCGGCATGTCCGCTATCTCAGCGACGACTGGTGGCGCGGCTATCCCCCGAAGACGGCACGCGAATTTGCCGCCTGCCTGGCGGCCGCGCAGCGCAACCGGCTGCCCGACGATGCCGACTACCGCACGCCTTGGGAGCGCGAAGCCGACGTCTCACTGGTTTCCTATGAGCTCGACATGATCCGGCGCAGCGCCGCCAACATGCGCAAATTTGGTTTGATGGAGAATATCCGATGACGGCACGTGAACTCGATGGATTGACCGCCTTCGTAACCGGCTCCGGCCGCGGCCTCGGCCGCGTGATGGCCGAGCGCCTGGCCGAACTCGGCGCCAATGTCGCGATTCACGACATGGACGAGGAAGCGCCGGCCAAATATGGCGAGTTCGCCAATCTGAGCGAAGTGGTCGAGCGCCTGAAGCGGCACGGCACGAAGGTGACGTCGGTGACCGGCAACATTGGCGACCAGAAGGCGGTGGCCGCGATGAAGCGCAAGATCGAGGCCGATCTCGGCGACGTCCATGTGCTGGTCAATTGTGCCGGCGGCGACATCGGCGCCAGGGGCGGCAAGCCGAACCCGAACAACGCCCTCGACATCGAACTCGACGACATCCGCGTGCTCACCGAGAACAATCTGATCGGCACGATGCTGGTCTGCCAGGCCTTCGTGCCGCCGATGAAGCAGCGCGGCGGCGGCTCCGTCATCAACATCGCCTCCGCGGCGGCACATCTCGGCTGCTCGCCCGAGGTCGTTTACTCCACCTTGAAGGCCGCGGTCGTGCATTACACGCGCTGTCTCGCCAAGGAACTGATCGACGACGGCGTGCGCATCAACGCGGTCAGCCCCGGCGCCACCAAGACGGCACGCTTCCAGGCGACCCGCGTGGTCGATCCGGAGCGCATGGATTCCAGCAAGAAGTCGCTGAACCGCTATGCCGAGCCGGAGGAGATCGCCGAGGCGGTGGCGTTTCTGGCTGGCCCGCGGGCGCGGTTTATCAACGGGCAGGTGCTGCGGGTGGATGGCGGGTTTACGATTTTTCCGGGGTGATGGGGCGGGCCTCGAATTTCAATTTCGGGGCCGAAAGCGGAAGTGCCGTTTTCGGGATTCCTGGGTTAAATTGCCCCCTCACGCCTCGAGCTTTTCGCAGCGTCAAAACGGCTGTGGAGGGATTGGCAGGCTATACCGCTGACGAAGCGCACATGTGACGCACCGAGGATAAGTAACCCCGCTTGGTCACGAGGGCGCTGCCGACCGGTTGGTCGAAACTGGCGCTGGTACTCGCTATTCACGAAATTGCCGATCACCCTGACGAGGTCCACTAAGCAATGGTGAACGTCATTTCTGAAGTCGCAAGCAACTCGGCCACCCTACTCCATTGAGGTCAGCCATGCCTTCGCGGAGCCGACGCAATCTCTGCTGGAGCCTGCATGCTTCTTCAGGCGCAAGCGCTGTGTCTCAGTGCGGCATGAATCCTTTTCTCAGCCAAGCCAATATCTTGCTCCCATTGAGGACCCTGCGGACACGTCCGGCGGCCCAGCCAGCCTGCATGGTGGCGCCGGTGTGGCAACTGCAGACGATCTCATGCAACTGCCAATCGGAGAGTTCGAAGAAGCGTCTGGCTTCCCCGTAGGTATCCGATTGCATGCCCGATGCACGCAGCAGTGGATCGTCAAAGGCGACACTGATCGCCGATCCGACCGCGCGCGCTTCTCCGCGGACAGAGGGATGCAGATGCTCAGTCCCGGTGAGAGCCACAAGGGAGCGCGTCGGATTTCGATAGAGCAGTTCCGCCCACCGCTCTATCCGTTGCGTCCTTGTAGCCAGCAGAGCCGGCGATAGTGGACTGATGTCCGCGACTGACTGGAGTTGATCGAGTGTCTGGTGCTTCATGACTGCCTCCTGTTGGTCGTTCCAATCCCAAGGCCTTTGCTGCAGGATTGGCTCACACGCTAAGCCGCCTCGTAAAGGAGCGGCGGCCGATCAGGTGTTGCCACCAATCGCCCACAGGCACCACGCGGCGGCATCTGCAGCGACCCCAACTGCATTCCTTCGCCAATGTTCCAGCGGGATGAAAAAAACTGTGCGGCCGGCCGACCCGACGGACCCGGCTGGCGCACGCAGGATCCTGAACTGCTGGACGATGATGACGCAGGCCTGGAAAGGCGGCTAGGTTGGACCTTGCTTTTCAGGCTTGACCATGATGTTTCACTACCCGCTCGGTCATCGCGGGAAGGCCAGGAGCAGAGCCGCTGGCGGCAACGATGAGTTGCGGACGAGGTCGGGCGGTGGAGGACGACGCCCTTGGGCCGCCAGGTCACTGAAGGACCAACCGAAGCGGCGCTTCGGGCGAGGAACGGCGGCAAGGCCTCTTTGACCGGCATGGGGCGCATTGCTGACCGGCAGATTTTCGGCCGACAGCAGACCCTCTGCTGCTTGGGTACCCAGCACGCAAGCTGACATGTGAGACCTCGGTGCGAAGGCAGGGACCAGACCCACTGCGAACGTACGTGTTGGTTCGCATGTTGGCGCTGAAGCGCCTTATCGTTCAGCCTCGCGGCACATAGATCATATGAACCGTATCGTCATCGATCAATGTGCTCGACACCAGTTGCAGCGGAGGCCTTGCCTCGTGGAAGAAAGGCTTGCCCTTGCCGAGCACGAACGGCCTCACGTGCAGGTGATATTCCTCGATCAGGCCCAGCCCGGTCATAAGACCGGCCAGTTCCGGACCGGAAACGCTCAGGATACCCTCCGTGCGGGCCGCGATCTCGCGAATCTGCGCTTCAATATCGCCGGAGATGAGGGTGGCGTTCGGGCCGACCCGTGAAAGTGTGCGCGAAACGACCCATTTGGGCAGCTTGCGCCAGAGTGTCGCGAACTGGCGAAGCGAAGCATCCCATTCCGCGTGATCATCGTCCCAATAGCGCATGACCTCGTACATCCGGCGGCCATACACAGCGCCGGCATGGTTGCGAATCGTCTCGATCCAGTACTCGAAGTGCTTCTGGCTTGGTGCGCCCATGACCAGATTTCCGGCAAGGTCATCGACATAGCCATCGATGGAAACGTTCATTCCCAAGATAAGTTTGCCCAAAAGCAGCGCCTTCACATGGTCGGTTCACGGATTAACCGCTTGTAATTTGCAAGCAGTCAGACACTATAGCAACTGATTGCAAATCGCAAGCAGCATGGAAGGAAGCGTTCGTGCCGCAAACGAGCTCTGCCTTGTCCCATCAACCCTGCATCCGTCCCGGCTATCGCCCTCTACGCCTGCCTTCCCGAATCAAGCTGCACCCCAAGTCGCTCGTTCCGTCTCCACCGCACCACGGCGCGATAGCTGGTATGATCGACAGGCACGTGAAGGACGAAACGGTCGGGGATTGCGATATCGGCCTTCACCCGCAGCTCCGCACCGTGAGCGTGCTGGTTGCAAACCAGACAATTGATACTGGCGTCGCCAACGCGGATTGTCGCTTCCTTCAGAACAAGATCACGGATATGTGACCGTCGCTCTATCGGTGGGTCAGCCGGCATTGCCTTATCCCTCTGATTTGACGACCTGAAACTCTTCTGAACCCGGAATGGAAAGCGCACTACCGGCCCAGCGGTTGCCTCGAAAGACTGACGAGCTCGGCTTCGTCGACCACGCCGGCCATATAGTTCGCGATAATCCGGGATGCGATGGCGTCGCGTGCTTCCGGCGATTGACCGTCGCGCTTAAGCTGCTCGAATACACGGCCCAACAGCTCGAGTTCGGATGGCTGCAAAACGCCGGCCTCGGTGGCTTTGCGTCGAATGGGCATTTGTGATCCTCCACTGCGGTCAACAACATACGACCGCGGCAGGGAAACTCAACTCACCTGTCGAGGGCGCCACGCAGGCGGCGGCGACCACAAATCCCGTTTACCCGAGCGGGGAGTTTTTCACTCAAAGCCACAGTGATCTGGCGTCCATACAAAGCCCGCCAGCAAAGCCGGCGGGCGCAATATTCGTAAGATACCTCGCTAGAACCAGCCTCGGTCGCGTTCCTGGCTTTGCCCGAGCAGCATGCCGATCAACAGCCCGGCAATGCCGCCAAGCACGAAAGCGCTGCTGATGGTGCCGGGATTTTGCTGGACGGCTTCGGACACCGTCTGCGCCTGCGATCTCAGCTGCTGCGTTGCCCGTGCCGCGCGCTCGGTCGCGCTGCCGTACCAGCCGCCGGCTTCGCCGACGGCATCTTCTGCGCGCTCGGCAAGCGTCCGGTTGATCTTGCTGATCTCGCGCCTCAGCGATGCGACCTGCTTCTCCAGGGCCTCCTGGGCCTCTCGGGCGGAAATCTTCGGGGTGTCCTTGGGGGTGTCCTTCGCGGTGTCCTTCGGGGTGTCGTTCTCGGCCATGGCTGTTCCTTTCGTTGAGGCAGGGGGAACGGCCAACGGACAAGGATGGTTCCGCTGCCTGCGCTCACAGTCATTCACCCGGCCGGCCGCCAACTTTGGGAACACTCTCCCGATCCAACGGTTGTGGCTGATGGAGGGCACGCATTTGTCGAATCGATCGAGCCATGCTGAAACGCTGCGGACGGTCTCCGATCTGCTACACCGCGCCCGCCGTGTCATTCGCGACGGCGGCCATGCGGCGGCGATGTTCGAAATAGACACGCTGCTGCAGGTCGCCCAGACAGAGGTTGCGCGCCGCCTCGAACGCAACGATCGCTGAACCTCGATAGTTCACCGCGGGCGGTGTTCACTTGCCGGCGGCGAAGGGCCTCGTTTCCCTTTTTGATCGACTTGCAAGGCGCCCATCGAGCGGGTCGCCGTCCTCAGCGTCGACATTGCAAAGGCGCAGAAGCCGAGGATGAGGGACCATCATCGCGGCATCGACCCTCCCTGTTATAACGCTTGGGCGGCGGAACAAAGCTTGGCCGCACTGGTTAGGCTCACAGCACGATGTGTGCCCCAACGAGGATTTCTGTCCATGAAAACACGTGTTCTTCTAGCTTCGCTGGCCACCGCCACAGCCATGGTCTTCGCCCTGCCCGCCTTCGCCGCCGACAGTGCTCAGGACTTTGTCGACAAGGCTGCCATCGGCGGCCTGTTCGAAGTGGACTCCAGCAAGATCGCAGAAGGCAAGGCCCAGGATCAAGGCGTCAAGGATTTCGCCAAGAAGATGATCGACGATCACGGCGCCGCCAACGCCAAGCTTGCGACCATCGCCGGCGAACAGAAGCTGAAAGTGCCGACGGAGCTGGACGCCAAGCACAAGGCCGATCTGGAGGCTCTGCAGAATGCCAACGATGCCGTCGACAAGCCCTATGTCCAGATGCAGCGCGATGCGCATTCGGAGGCGGTCACGCTGTTCGAGAGCTACGCCAAGGACGGCGACAACGCGCAGCTGAAGACCTTCGCCTCCGAGACCTTGCCGACGCTCAAAATGCATCAGGAAATGGTCGAGAAGATCGCTTCCGCCGACAATGCATCGTCGACCACCAGCTCCACCACCCCGGCCGTGAGCACGACCGACACCACCAATCCGGCCGCCCCGGTCCCGGGTGCCAACAGCTTCACCGAGGATCAGGCGAAGAGCCGCATTCAGGATGCCGGCTTCTCCGGCGTGTCCAAGCTGACCAAAGACGACCAGGGCATCTGGCGCGGTCAGGCCACCAAGGATGGCAAGACCACGACCGTGGCGCTCGATTATCAGGGCAACGTCGTTGCCGGCGCCAACTGAACCTCTGAACCAGATCGAGGAGATCAAGACCATGAAAACCGTAACCGGACTTTTCGACAACTACGATGATGCCTCCGATGCCGTCGGCGAACTGGAGGCAATCGGCGTGCCGCAGGCCGACATCAGCATCGTCGCCAACAATTCGGACGACTGGTACGACGATGGCGACACCTCCAACGCCGCCGAGGATGCAGCCGGCGGCGCCGGTCTCGGAGCCGTCATTGGCGGCGCCGGCGGGCTTCTGACAGGGCTCGGCATCATGGCCATTCCGGGCGTCGGTCCGGTCGTGGCCGCAGGATGGCTGGCCGCCACCGCGGTCGGCGCCGTTGGCGGCGCGGTCGTCGGGGGCGCTGCCGGCGGCATCGTCGGGGCGCTGACCGAGTCAGGCGTCCCCGAAAGGGATGCGCATGTCTATGCGGAGGGCGTTCGCCGCGGTGGCACGATGGTGACCGCCAGGGTCAGTGACGAACTCGCCGACGAGGCCGAGCGTATTCTTGGCGAGTCCAACTCGGTCGATCTGCAAGACCGCCGACGCGCCTATGAAGCCGGTGGCTGGACCGGCTTCGATGCCAATGCCGACCCCTACACCGACATCGAGGCCGAGCGCGACAGAACGCGCAACGCCAGCCCACTCTGATCATCGAGCCCCGTCGCCGTACGGCGGCGGGGCCAAGGGTGCTGTCGGCGCACTGCAAGCGACGTTCAGATTCGGCCATAAGGGGCGGGTTCTCATCGGACCTGCCCCTTTTCGCTGTTGCCTTGGCTTTACCGGCTCTCGCCGTGTTAACGTCGAACCAACGAACCCAGGCCCAGGAAAGCATGTGCCCGTCCCCGCAACTGATTGCCGAATGGCCGTTGTCGCCGTCAGCGACACTCGGGTCCGCCGTGCGCTCCAAGGGGATCGAACGTGAAGTCAGAGCCCGACTGCCATGGGCAGTCAGGAAGCACGTCAAGGCCGAGACGGGCCGCATCGCATTGCGAATGTCGAGATCCGAAGCGGAAGCGTTCAAGGCCGCCTCTGCCAATATCTCCAAAACACTGGAGGGAGTGGAAGCGCTGCCTGTGCTTCCACGCGAGGTCGAGGATATCCTTACGATCTCTTCGCGCGAGCGCCACAAATGGCTCAAGGACGGTCGGCTGCAAAGCACCGGCACACGCACCGTCAAGATGCGTGGGCGATCAAAGTCTGTCACCTTCCACGTTTTCGACCCGCGCCACATCGAGGACGTCCTGGATCGCGATCTGGCAACCGTCTGGAGAGAGCAGGATGTCCAGGAGGTCGCCGAGAACAGGCGGCGCGGCGCGGGCAAGGCCGCGCTGACGCGCGCGGGAAAGGGCACCGGCCAGGCTCGCACTGCGAGGAACGCCCGGGACACGGATGGCCCGCCGCCCGGACTGAAGGGCTGGGATGCGTTCGAGGACGAAGGCCTGCTGCGATAATGATGCTGGCGCTTGCCCTTGTCCTTTGTGCGGGGCGAGCCTCAGCCTCAGCGCATCAATCCCGCTGCCCGGAGCGCGTCCTCGATGACCTTGGTAATCCCGCCCGCCGGACCGCCTGGCGGATTGACAGGCTCCGGGGCCGGATCGACACGGACAGCTCGCGGTTTTTCCTTCGGCGAGAAAGGCTGCAATGCAGTGCCTGAAGCGGCCTCGGCTTTCGCCGCGCGTCGTACGTCTGGCTTCGTCAGCCCCCAGAAACGGGCGATGTGGCGCGTCGAGGAAATCCCGACATCCAGCATGAACGGCCCTGCTTTGCCGAGAGCATTGTCGCCGCTCGCCTGCAATGGCGTGCCATGGCCCATGCCGGCAATGCTGTATGCCTCGACCACGTCGCGGCCTTTGCCATCGCACCAGACTTTTCGGCTCTGACCGTCGACCTTTTCCGTGCGTGTCGGCGCTTGAGCGAGGCCGTGCACGCCCTGCCATTGCGCCAGCACCGCGCCGGCATTGGAAGGCACCACGGTCGTATCGGCCGAGCCCTGCCAGACCGAAATCCTCGGCCACGGCCCCTTGTGCGGCGAAGCTTCCCGCAACAGACGCTGCAGGTCGCTTCTGGACGGTCCGCCATGGCCACGCATGCGGTCGAAGGCTTCGGGGATGGTCGAGGCGCTGCCATAGGCAAGCCCGGCAATGATCGCGCCACCGGCAAACACGTCCGGGTAGGTCGCCAGCATCACCGCCGCCATGGCGCCGCCGGCGGAAAGACCGGTGACGAATATCCGCTTGCGGTCGAGACCGTGGGTGACCACCGCCGCCTCGATCATCTGGCGGATGGACAGTGCCTCGCCGCTGTCGCGGCTTACATCGCCCGGCACGAACCAGTTGAAGCAAAGATTGGCGTTGTTGGCGCGCTGCTGCTCGGGGAGAAGCACGGCAAAACCCTGCTCGGCAGCAAGTTCGGTCCAGCCGGAACCATGATCGTAAGCGGCTGCATTCTGGGTACAGCCATGCAGCACCACGACCAGCGCTGCCTGCTTCGGCAGGTTTTCAGGGAGATAAAACCGCGCGCGCAAGGCGCCGGGATTGGACCCGAACCCTGTCATCTCGGACAGGTGATCGTCCTTGCTCTGTCCTGCACCGGCTGGCCGGCCGCGCATCGCGCTCAGCCGAGCGATCGTATCGGATATGTCTCGCAAATCGGTATCCTTGCGCGCCGGAATGGGCAGACTCGTGCACACAACGCACACGCAGCAATATCGTTGCTGCACTGCACAATAACAAGCGGCGCGGCCGATTAAATGACCGATGGATCATAGAATCCGCTGCACGGCTGTGACGGACGAACGCAATTTGGCCCGGCTGACCTCTGGTCAGTCAGCCGATCGAGGCCGGCAGGCGCCGGGTTACCAGCGCTGATGCACGTAGGGCTTGATGTTCTCGTCGTAGACCGCCTTCACCTTGGCCATCGACTCGGAGGACAACGGCGCAAGCTCCGCCGCTTCCGCATTGGAAACCGCCTGCGCCGGATTGCGGGCGCCGGGAATGACAACCGTCACAGCGTCGAACATCAGGATCCAGCGCAGAGCGAATTTCGCCATCGCGGTGTCGCCTGACACCAGCGGCCGCACCTTCTCGACCGCCGCTAGGCCGACCTCATAGGGCACGCCCGAAAACGTCTCGCCGGCATCGAAGGCTTCGCCTTTCCTGTTGAACAGGCGATGGTCGGTGGTCTCGAACTTGGTGTCCGCCCTGAACTTGCCGGACAACAGGCCGCTGGCCAGCGGCACGCGGGCGATGACGGCGACATCGTTCTTTTTCGCCTGGTCGAAGAACAGCTCGGCCGGGCGCTGGCGGAAGGCGTTGAAGATGATCTGCACGCTGACGACGCCGGGATATTGCATCGCCTTCAGCGCCTCTTCGACACGCTCGACGCTGACGCCGTAATTGCGGATCTTGCCCTGCTCGGTGAGCTTGTCGAGACGCTCGAACACCTCCGGATGATAGTAGAGATCGGTCGGCGGGCAATGCAGCTGCACCAGGTCGAGCGTGTCGGTCTCGAGGTATTTCAGGCTGCGGTCGATCCAGCCGGTGAGGTTCTCGACGCTGTAGCCCTCGACCGTCTGCTTCGGCAGCCGCCGTCCGGCCTTGGTGGCGATGAACGGGCGCGCGCCACCGCGTTCCTTCATCACCCGTGCGATCAGCTTTTCCGAACGGCCGTCGCCATAGACGTCGGCGGTGTCGAGGAAGCTGACGCCGGCATCGAGCGCGGCATGCAGGGCGGCGACCGCATCGTCGTCATTGACCTCGCCCCAGGCGGCGCCGATCGCCCAGGCGCCGAAGCCGATCTCGCTGACTGATCTGCCGGTACGGCCAAATTTCCGTGACTGCATTTTGCTTCCTGACTTGCGGCTTTGATGACGGTTCTGATTTCGGGAGCCTCATACCGCATGGCAACGCGATTGACATCCCTCTTCCTGGGATTTACCAGACTACAGGGTTGTATGACAACCCGGCAAGATTGCAACAATTTGGAGCCGGGAGGAACATGTCGCTGATGCGCCAACTTTATCTCGGCGGGGTCGCCGGATGAGCAGTCGGTCAACCGTGGTTGGCTCCCTAATCGTGAACAGCCTTGTCGCGCAGATCCTCGAAGCGGGCATAGCTTTTGGTCAGATGGCTGCGCATGGCGCGGCGCGCGGCGTTGACGTCCCTGGCCTCGATGGCCCCGAGAATGGCGCGATGCTCGCGCTGCATGCGGTCGAGATATTTTTCCCGCTCATCCTCGGTCATGCGGTCGAGCCGCGTCCAATGGCGCGGGACCATGGCGCTGCCGAACGTGTCGAACAACCGGGTGAAATTCGGGTTCTGCGTCGCAGCGAGAATGGCGCGGTGGAAGCCGAAATCCTCTTCCGAGCCGGAGCCGCCGGCACGCACCGCCGCCTCCAGCGCGTCGAGCCGAGCGCTCATCTGTTGAAGCGCCGCCTCGCTGCGCCGTTGGGCAGCGAGGCCTGTCGCTTCGACCTCGATGCCCATGCGCAGTTCGAGCACGCGCAGCACCTCGTCGATCGATTCGAGATCGTCGGGCAGCACGGAAAACGTCTTCGGCGGCGGATCCTTGGCGACGAAGGCGCCGAGCCCCTGGCGCGTGGTAATCAGCCCGCGCGCGCGCAGCGCCGCCAGCGCCTCGCGCACCACGGTGCGGCTGACGCCTGTGGCAGCAACAATCTCCTGCTCGGTCGGCAGCCGCTGCCCCGGCGCAAGGTCACCGGATTCGATCTGCGCAATCAGCGTGTTGACCAGACCCGTCCGCAGGTTGGGCGCCTGCGGTATGGCGTCGAAAGTCATGGGCTCCGCCATCAGCGCGACTCCGGTTCGTTTCTTGTTCGAAGGCCGAATCTTATTCAAAGAATTGCATCGACGGGTGCCCGCCGCAAGGTGACGAAAGTTCGGCCCGCTGGCACGAGCCATGGGAGGATTGCATGAAAGAACGCATCGGCTTCATCGGCCTGGGCAGCATGGGCGCCGGCATGGCCGACAATCTGTTGCGCAAGGGCTGGCCGCTGACGGTCCATGTCCACCGCAGCCGCACGGCCGCAGACCGGCTGATCGCCGCCGGCGCCACCGAAGCGCCAAGCCCGCGCGAACTCGCCGCCGCCTGCGACATCGTGATCCTGTGCGTCACCGGTTCGCGCGAGGTCGAAGCGCTGGTCAAGGGCGCGGACGGGCTTGCTGCGGCCAAGACGCCGCTGCTGATCATCGACTGCTCGACCTCCAACCCGTCATCGACGACAGCGCTTGCCGCCGACCTCGCGGAGCAAGACATAACGCTGATCGACGCGCCGCTGGCGCGCACGCCCAAGGAAGCCGCCGAAGGCAAACTCGACGTCATGGTCGGCGGTGCGGCCGAAGTGGTCGCCCGCGCACGCCCGGTGCTCGAAGCCTTTGCCGCGCGCGTCGTTCCCACCGGCCCGACCGGCAGCGGCCACACCATGAAGCTGCTCAACAATTTCGTCTCGATGGGCTATTCCGCCATCTATTCCGAAGCGCTGACGCTGGGCGCCAAAGCCGGCCTGACGCCGCAGGTCTTCAACAGCGTCATCTCCGGCAGCCGCATGGATTGCGGCTTCTACCAGGCCTTCTTCGATTTCATCCTCAACCGCAACGAAAACGCCCAACGCTTCGCAATCGTCAACGCGCTGAAAGACATGACCTAGCTCGCCTCCTTCGCGCAATCAGCCGGCGTGGCCAACCCGATCGGCGCTGCGGTGCGCAATGGCTTTGCCACGGCGGTCACCACCGGCCACGGCGAGAAATTCGTGCCGGCGCTGTCGGATATTGTTGCGGGGTTGAACGGGGTGTCGCTGGTGGAGGCGACATCACCGGGCCAATAGAAAACGGGTGGATTCGGGCGCAAGCCAACGGTCCCTACATCCTGTAGCCCTTGGCGTGAAATCCGAGCGGCTCAACGGAGCCGCCCGGAAGCTTAAAGCATATGAAGGCGAAAGGGGTTTGAAACCGCGATTGACAAATTGCAAGGCGTCGAACGCGGAACTAGCGATGGAGGACGTAATTCTGGCGAATGTCCCTAACCAACGGCTCGATCTCATTTAGGGTATAGAATCGGACATGGTGGCGGTCCATTTGCTCCGCAATCATGTTTACGAATTCCGCATCCTGTGCCTGCGCATCGTCCCCGACCACCACTAAGCGAGCAGGTCGATCAAGGGCGGTTTCTTGGTAAAGAAGTTCGCCTTCTATCATATGCGGGCTGACGCGGTTGAGCGCCTTATCCGGGTCACCCGCAAGCGACACGGCGTCAATCAGATTGAAGGCTCCATTCTGATAGGCAAAGGGAACCTCGATCTTTACGCCTCCGGAAAGATGGACGGGGTCAGGCTTCACGAGGAAGTCTTCGACGCCATTAGAACGAAAAGCTTGCGCCAGTTTTGTCGACAGCCTTTGGCCGCGCGGCGAGCTGGGTACCTCACCAACCAGCTTTTCGAACAGTTCGCTGACAAGCTTCTCGGGGTCTTTAACCAACACAGATCGAACCGGGGACAGGCGAACCTTCCCAGACCTAAGCCCTATAAATTTCTCGATCTTTTCCCTGTCCCAGCCGTTACCAAATTCATACCGCAATCGACCTTCCATCGATTCTTTCAGGTGCTGAAAATGGTTACCGAGATGGATTTTGAACGCCTGCTCGGCGCGGCGCGGGCTATGGCTAAACTTCACAAAAACCGAAGCATGAGCGAACACAATGACGCCAATGTTCACAAACTCAGCCCGCTCCGGGAACTCTGAGTATTGAACGAGCGAAAAATAGCCTTGTGACTCTCGGATCATTTTACCAACCCCGGGATTTCCGGTTCATCCACCAATCGCCCTGAGATCGTGTTCACCACATATTGGCCGCGCTCACAAATCAAATCGACCAGCGAGAGCGCGGCGTTGGGGCCAAAGCCCCATTGTGCAGGAATAGAATTAACGACTTCAACCACGAAATCGCGCTTTAATTGAGACAGCTTCTCGACGGCGCGCTTGACTGACTTCGCGTCGATATATGGATCGAAGGCCGGAAACTTACCATATACATTTGGGTCTAGGACCCATGCCTCAGGGGCAGGCCCCATAGGAAAATCAACGTCATTCCCAATAAAACAGCTTGAATGATCGATGGGGACAAGATCGTATTTACGACGCCCCTCAGCCTTCACATAAAGTAGGTTGTCGGCGTTGTCTTGTCCATCAAAAAACCGGTCCCAATTGCGGACCCACGTATCGAAAACAACCAGCAACGCCACGTCACCAGGCTCTCGGAGACGAGACAAAAAAGTGTCTCCTCCGTCGTGTGGGGTTCCATCAACGGCGCGTGAAAAGAACATGGGCGGCACCATGCGCGCCCCATTCCTTTCCATAGTCAGGTCTATTTGACAGTCGTGGACTATGGCAAACGGCGGCACCTTGAGGCCAAGCCAAGAAGCCAATTCTCCAGACACCAATTCCGACACAAGTATCGCAGAACCCATCGGATTTCCCATCGATTTGAGAAATCCCTCGCCTGAATCTGTGTCCACCCGGATCGGGCTGGTGCTTGAACCAAACGACTCTATTTCCCGACGCACCTCCGCCGGCTGACATACCGCCCCACATGCAAGAGCCATGATGCTCCACCCATCCCAATTCGGATTGCATACATCGCATCCCGAACGGAATCGAGTCTTGGGTACGAAGTATAGCATACTGCTTTGTTTTGGTTAGTTTGTTGATAGGTCGGGCATTGGCCAGTCGCGTCTATGATAGCTGCTTCGGCGCGTTGCGTATGGCGAGTAGCTTCTTATCCTCAGTCTCACCTGTCGCCAGTGCGGGTGCTTATCGGTCATGATAATGCGTGAGGATGCATGGACCGTTTGCCTGAGAAGGTTCGCGGTTTCAGTGAGCATCCATCATGGCCGTCGATGTGTTCGAAATGAGCGCGCATCCCATTGTTGCTTTCGCGGTGTGCACGGACAGCGCCATGGCACTCTGGGCAACGCTTCGGAATTTTGGGATTTAGACCAAGCGCTTGGTCGATCGTGAGGTACGACCAACCATCGACTACCTTCATTTCGCAGGCATCCATTTCCATCCGACGAATATGGCATTCAACGCCGGACATTCAAAGGCGGAAATTCGACCGTCAGCCCGCCCGAGCACAGCCTTCCGCAATCTCGAATGCCGCAGCGGAGACGCTGCCCCTCGCGCCCGTGATGCCGACTCCGCAGCCGCATCGCTCTCGAGCAGACCTGGCGCACCTCCAAGCACCCGCCTAGCGAACAGCCATCCATCCGTGTCAAACCGCAATATCGGTCGAGCGCGAAATGCCCTGACGCGCCTATCTGGTGTCGCCACACAGGACGAGACGTTGATGACGCCACTTGAAAACTACCAAGCCCGGATGCAGCGGGTGCTGGACCACATAGACCAGCATCTGGACGGAGATCTGGGCCTGGAAGCGTTGAGCGGCGTCGCGGCGTTCTCGAAATACCATTTCCACCGGCAGTTCACGTCAACCTTCGGCTTGTCCGTGCATCGCTATGTCCAGCTCGCCCGCCTGAAACGCGCTTCGTACCGGCTTGCCGAGAGCGACGCCCAAAGCGTGACCGACATAGCGATGGATGCCGGCTACGACGCGCCGGATGCCTTCGCCCGCGCCTTTCGGCAACGGTTCGGACAATCGCCTTCGTCGTTCCGGAAGTCTCCCGACTGGGGGGCGTGGCTCATGGCCTTCGGGCCGCTCGACAAAGCAAGGACCACGCTCATGCAGATAATCTTCGAACCCGACGACGTGATGATCCGCGAAGTGCCGCCGACGCCGGTGGCGATCATGGAGCATCGCGGCGACCGGGCGACGCTCCAGGACACCATCCAGCGCTTCATCGCCTGGCGCAAGGCGGCCGGCCTCTCGCCCGAGACAAGCCCGACCTTCAACATGTTCCGTTCCGAAAGGGAGCCGGCGAACCCGGCCGATTACAGCATGGATATCTGTGCCGGAACCGACCTGCCGATAGAAGGCGGGCCGATCGAGGACGCGCAGATGAAGGCCGGCGTGATCCCCGGCGGACGCTGCGCGGTGCTGCGCTATCCCGGCAACACCAACAATCTCGAGCCGGCAGCGCTCTACCTCTACCGCGAATGGCTTCCGGCCAGCGGCGAGGAGGCGCGCGACTTTCCGATCTATTGCCAGCGACACTTTTCGTCGAACGGACCGGTGCGCGAGGTGGTGCTTGAGCTGTTTTTGCCGCTGAAATAGCGCGGTGGGTGGCGGCCTATCTCCGGCCCTGAGCTGGTGAGCCGACGACCGAGTGAAATCTGATATGGCGCTCCCCCACTCCGTCTCGGCTTCGCCGAGCCACCTCTACCCCCACATTCGTGGGGGAGAGGAAACCCAAGCTTTTGAAGGGCTGCGATGTCGGAGATTGACATTTCCTCATCCCCCATGAAATGGGGGGTCCGAAGGACGGGCGAGACCCGTGGCTCGCCCCGGCAAGGTGGCTCGGCGAAGCCGAGACGGAGTGGGGGTCAGCGCCGCCATAGGCGATTGGCCCAGCGCGCGGATAAGGCAAGGCTATCCCTAAGCCTGCCCGCGCACAGCCTTCCGCAACCGCGAATGCCGTACCGGAGACGCTGCCTCGGGCCCCGGCGCTATCTCCGCAGCTTCCCCCTCATGCAACCCCACCCGCAGCGCCGCGCCCGCCAGATGGTCGCGCATCGCCGCGTGCGCTCCTTCGGCGTCGCCGGCACGGATCGCTCTCAGGATGCGCTCATGTTCGCCGAGCGTGATGCGGGCCATGTCGTCCGACTTTTGCTGGTTGCCGGCGGCGAGAATGCTTTCGCGCACCCGCTCGGACACGAAGACCAGGAATTGGCCGATGTAGGAATTGCGCGTCGCCTCGGCGACGGTGCGGTGGAATTCGAGGTCGCTGCGCAGCCAGGCGACGCTGCCATAGGGCGCGGCGCGCATGCCGGACAGCGCATCGCCCATGGCTTTGAGATCGGCGTCGCTGCGCCGTTTTGCGGCAAGGGCCGCCGCCTGCACTTCGAGGATGCCACGCAGTTCGAACAGATTGCGAAACGAGTCGGCGCGCTGCAGCGTCTCATGGTCGATGGTCAGCACCGTCGGGTTGTTGCTCTCGACCACGAAGGCGCCGCGCCCCTGCTGCGACCAGATTCGGCCTTCCGAGCGCAGCCGCGCGATCGCCTCGCGCACCACGTTGCGGCTGACCCCGAAAGTGGTTGCCAGCGCCGCCTCGGTCGGCAGCTGGTCACCCGGCTTCAGCCGGCCTTGCGCGATCTCGCGCGAGATGGAACTGGCCACCAGAGTGGAGAGGTGTGGGCCGCGATTGACCTTGTCGAGTTTCAGCGTCATCGCTCACCTATAGTCGACGGCGGGTGCGGACGCCAGAATGCGGCCGTTGCTGAGAATGTGGCGCGGGTCGAATGCGTCCTTGATGCCGGCGGCGAGGTCGAGCGTCACCGGATCGATGCGTTCGAGGAACGCCTTCTGCTTGACCCGGCCGATGCCGTGCTCGGCGCTGATAGAGCCGCCATAACGATCGACGACGGTGAAGATCTCGGCTTCCGCCTGCTCGAACAGATGTTCCATCGCCTCGGTGCCCATGCCTTCCGGCGGCACGACGTTGAGGTGGATGTTGCCGTCGCCGACATGGCCATAGGTGACGGCCAGGGCGTCGGGCCGGGCTTTCTCCAAGGCGGCCAGCGCATCGGTGACGAAATCGGCAAGCCTGGAGATCGGCACCGACACATCGGTGCGCAGGTAGCGGCCGCCCCTGCCTTGCCGCTCGACCATGATCTCGCGATAAAGCCACAGCCGCTCGGCTTGCGCCCGCGTCGAAGCGATGACGCCGTCCTCGACGATGTCCTCGACGCTGCCGAGAAACCCCAGAAGCAAATTGGAGAGGTCGATCAGCCCGCCCGACGACACCTCGATCAGCACATAGACGGGATAGGGCTGGCTGAGCGGATCGGGAAAATCCTGGCCTTCGCGCATGGTGATCTCGATGCCGCCGCGCAGGATCAGTTCGAAGGCGGTGAGCAAATCGCTGCAATCGCGCCGCGCCCTTGCATAGAGTGCCATCGCGTCCTCGACGGAGCGCAGGCCAACCAGCGCGGTTTCGATCTGCGTCGGCTTGGGGAATAGTTTCAGCGCCGCCGCGGTGACGATGCCCAGCGTGCCCTCCGAGCCGATGAAGATCTGCTTCAGATCATAGCCGCGATTGTCCTTGCGCAGCACTTTCAGCCCGTTCCAGATGCGGCCGTCGGCCAGCACCACTTCGAGGCCAAGCACCAGGTCGCGCGTCATGCCGTAGCGCAGCACGTTGAAGCCGCCGGCATTGGTGGCGACATTGCCGCCGATGCGGCAGCTGCCCTGCGCGCCGAAAGTGATCGGCAGCAGGCAGTCGCTCGCTTCGGCGGCGCGCTTGGCGTCCTCGAGAATGCAGCCGGCCTCGACCACCATGGCAAAGTCGATCGGGCTGATCGAGCGAATCCTGGTCATCCGCTCCAGCGAGATGACGACCTCGCCGCCATCCGCCGCCACTGCGGCGCCGACGAGCCCGGTCAGGCCGCCTTGCGGCACGACCGGAATGCGCTCGGCATGGCAGAACCGCATCAGCGCCGACATTTCCTCCACCGAAGAGGGCCGCGCCACGGCCAGCGGCCGGCCGAAATGATCGCCCGACCAATCGCGGCTGTAGCGCGCCAGATCCTCTTCGTCGGTCAGCAGCCCGCCATTCGGCAGCACGCCGACCAGGGCTGCGATCTGCGATGCGGAGGTTGGCAGCACGGCATTCATGGATTGGCTCTGTGCCCCTCGGCAAAACGACTGGACAAATACCGACGTTGTCGTGTTATCATACAACCCTGATTGAGAACATCAAGCGAGGCTTGCCGCCAAGCGTGCGATGTGGATGATCAGACCCGCAAATCACAGAATTCGGAGGACTTCCCCAATGAGCGACGCCCCGGGATTTCGCTATATGCACACCATGATCAGGGTGCTCGACCTCGACAAGTCGATCGCCTTCTACACCGAGGTGCTCGGCATGACCCTGCTGCGCCGCGACGACTACCCCGGCGGCAAGTTCACCAACGCCTTTGTCGGCTACGGCCCCGAGGACAAGGATTCCGTCGTCGAGCTGACGCTGAACTGGGGCCGCGAGGAGCCCTACGAGATCGGCACCGGCTTCGGCCATCTGGCGCTCGGCGTCAACGACATCTACGCCGTCTGCGCCGAACTGGAAAAGCGCGGCGCCAAGATCCCGCGCAAGCCCGGCCCGATGCAGCACGGCACCACCCACATCGCTTTCGTCGAAGACCCCGACGGCTACAAGATCGAGCTGATCGGCCTCGACACAATGTGATCCGATCGGGCCGGACCGCATCGGCCTCGCGCCGATGCGGTCCCGTCCTGTCCGCGCTTGCCTGGGAGGCGGGATCACTTGATGACCGCGATCTTGCTGCGGTCGATGGTAATGGCGACGGCAGCGATCAGCACCGCGCCGAACACCATATTTTCCAGGAAAATGTTGACGCCGACAAAGGTCATGCCGATGCGCACGATCGAGATGATCAGCGCGCCGACCGCCGTGCGGGCAACGCCGCCGAGCCCGCCGGTGATCGCCGTGCCGCCGACGATGACGGCGGCGATGGCCGGCAGCAGCAGCTGGTTGGCCAGCACTGGCGAGCCGCTCGACAGCCTGGCCGCCAGCACGACGCCGGCGATGGCCGCGAGCATACCCGACGCGGCAAAGGCGATGATCTTGGTGCGGTCGACATTGATGCCCGCCGCCCACGCCGCCGGTTCGCCGGCGCCGACCGCGATCGCTTGCCGGCCGAAGCGCGTGTAGCGCAGCGCCAGAAAGGCGGCGATGCCGATGACCGCCGAAATCAGCACCACCACGGGAATGCCGGCGACAGTGGCGTTGATCCAGGCGGTGTTTTCGCGACCAGCCTCCTCGATGGTGATGGCGCGGCCATTGGAGACCCAGAGCGCCAGGCCGGTGACCACGCCGCCGGTGGCGAGTGTCGCGACGAAGGACGGCACGCGCAGCTTGACGTGGACGACACCGCTCAACACGCCGAAGGCGAGCCCCGACAGGATCGCCACCGGAAAGGCGGCGAGGCCGAGCGACGGCAGCAATTGCGCCAGGATGACGCTGGCTAGTGACGCCACCGCCTGGATCGACAAATCGATGCCGCCGAGCAGAATGGCGAAGGTGACGCCGGTCGCCAGGATGAACAGCACGGCGGTGTTGGCAAACAAAAGCGCCACGGTTTCGCCGGTGAGGAAGCCGGGCGCGGCGATCTCGATGATCAGCAGCAGGCCGACCAGCAGGATCAGCGGAATGGCGCCTTGCGTCCACTTGCCCTCGAAAACCTGCCTGATGGAGAACGCCTCATTCATCGGTTCACACCATTGCCCTGAGAAGATCGACCTGGTTCGGCTTGTTGCCCGGACTGGCATCGAAGCGCGCGGTGATTGCACCGTCGCGCATCACCAGCACCTGGTGCGACAGACCGATCGTTTCCTCCAGCGTGTCGGAAATCAAAAGGATCGCCACGCCTTGCGCCGAGAGATCGCGTACCAATTCGTAGACCTCCTCCTTGGCGCCGACATCGAGGCCGCGTGTGGGATGGTCGAGCACCAGGATGCGCGAGCCCGCCGTCATCCAGCGCGCCAGCACCACCTTCTGCTGGTTGCCGCCGCTGAGCTTGCGGCAGGCGGCATCGGGACCGGGCGCCTTGATGCGCAGCCGCTTGATCCAGTCGGCGGCAAGCCGGCGCTCCTTGCCATAATCGATGGCGCCATGGCGCATGACGCTGGAGAGATCGGCCAGCGAAATGTTCTCCGCGATCGACAGGAACATCACCAGCCCTTCGAGCCGGCGCTCGCGCGGGACATAGCCAATGCCCTTGCGCACCGCCGGTTCCGGCGAGGAGAAGCGCACGGCATCGCCGGCGATTTTCATCTCGCCCGCATCATGCTGGACGAAGCCGCCAACGGTGCGCGTCACCTCCTCGCGGCCGGAGCCGACGACGCCGGCAATGCCGACGATCTCGCCCGCCCGGATCGAGAGATCGACGCCGTGATAGTAACCGTTGGCGCCAAGGCCCTTGGCCTCGACCATCACTGTATCGCGCGGCGCGAGCTGGCGGGCCTCGCGGTAATATTCGGCCTGCAGGCCGCGCCCGACCATGATCTCGTGCAGCTCCGGCGCGGTGACTTCAGCTGCGCGGTGCTCGGCGACGACCGCGCCGTCCTTCATCGTGTAGACACGGTCGGAGATGTTGAGCACCTCGTCGAGGCGGTGCGAGACGAACACAAAACTGGCGCGGGATTTAAGCGAGCGCACCCGCGCGAACAGCACCTCGATATCAGCGGCGTTGAGCACCGAGGTCGGCTCGTCGAGCAGGATGAGCAACTGCCGCTCGACCACTTCCTCCAAGGTCAGCGCCTTGGCGAGCTCGACCATCTGGCGTGCGGCGAAGGTGAGTTCGGAGGTGCGCGCGGTGACGTCGATGTCGATGCCGATCTTGGCCAGTTGCCGCCGCGCCGCCGCGTTCATGGCGCGCCAATTGACGAGGCCGAAGCGGGTGAAGCGGTCCTCTTCGCCGAGATAGATGTTTTCGGCAACCGTCAGGTTCAGCACCAGCGACTGCTCCTGGAACAACATGCCGATGCCATGCCTGGCCGCATCACGGGCGTTGCGCATGCGCAGCTGTTCGCCATCCAGCGTCAGCGAGCCGCTATCCGGCCGGTAGCCGCCGGCCAGCACCCGCATCAGCGTCGACTTGCCGGCGCCGTTCTCGCCGATCAGCCCGACAACTTCATTGGGCCGCACCTCGATTGAGACGTCGCGCAGCGCCTGGACGCCGGGGAAATTCTTGATGATGCTGGACGCCTGCAGCATGGCGTTCACTTGACGATTTTCAGGCGGACACGGTCGAGCGACAGCGCCACCGCGGCGATGATCATCAGACCCTGCACCGTCTGCTGGATGTAGGGCGAGATGCCGAGCAGGATCATGCCATTGGCAAGCACGGTGACGATCAGCACACCGATCAGCGTGTTGACGACGCCGCCCTCGCCGCCGGTCAAAGCGGTGCCGCCGACGACCACTGCGGTGACCGCTGCAAACAGCCTGCCGTCGCCGATGACGGCGTGCGACTGGCCGAGCTGTGCCGCGGCCAGCACGCCGGCAATGCCGAAGAAGAACCCGGCCAGCGCAAAAGCGGTGATGCGCACGCGCACGACATTGACGCCGGAGAGCTTGGCGACATCCTCATCACCGCCGATCGCCAATATGTGGCGGCCGAGCTTGGTGTGATACTGGATGACAGTGGCGAGCAGGAAGGCGCCGAACGCGACCCAGACCGCCACCGGCAGGCCGAGGAAACGGTGCAAGGCCAGGTCGCGGATCGAGGCGTCGTTCAGCTTGATGGCCGTGCCGCCCAGCATATAGACCGACAGGCCGAGGCCGATGAACCACATGCCGAGCGTGCCCATGAAGGACGGGATGCGCAGCATGGTCTGGATGAGACCGCTGACGAAGCCCATGGCGGTGCCGGCGGCGATGGCAGCGAGCACCGCCCACCAGCCATAGTCGTTGCCGTTGCCGTCATTGGCGGCGAGCAGCACAAGCACCATCGCCGCCACCGAAAGCGTGCCTTCGACTGCGAGGTCGATGCTGCCCATCAGGATGATGAAGGTCAGCCCCATCGCCAGCGTCAGCGGCACGGCGGCGGAATTCGCAAGCCGCACCAGATTGCGCAGCTCGATGAAATTGGGGTTGGCAATGGCGATGAGTACGCAGAGTACAATCAGCACCGCCAGCGGCGCCAGGCTGCGCCAGCGCCTGCCGCCCAGGAATGTCGCGATGCGGCCGGGGAACGATGTCATGGGCGTCGTCCGCTCGATGTCCGAAACGGACTTCAGGGGTTCTGTATGGATTGTCAAGAAACCGCTTCCCGTCTGCTGGTGACAGCCGTCGCGACAAGGGGATCGCGACGGCTGCGGGAGGAAGCGGGCCGCCAGGGAGTTGCAGCCCACTCCGATGGATCAGGTGCGGATTGCTCCGGTGACCCGGCCCCACAGATCGTTCCAGTCGATCTCGGGCTTCGCATCGACATTGGTCTTGTAATATTCCTCGACATTGTCGTGCGAGATCAGCACCGCCTTGCCGTAGAACTCACGGTGCTCCGGGGGCTCCTTGGTAGGGTCGAACTTGCCGATCTTGGCGTTGTAGCCGATGGCTAGACCCATGCCACCCTGCCAGAACGGATCCGAAGTGACGGTGCAGGCGAACTCGCCGGTGCGCACCGCATCGACCGCCGTCTTGATGCCGTCGACGCCGACGATCGGCACCTTGCCGGCGAGATTTTCGGCACGCAGCGCTTCCAGTGCGCCGGAGCCCATATCGTCATTGGCCGCCCAGATGCCCTTGATGTCGTCGCCGAAGCGGGTGAGCAGATTGCCCATCAGGTCGAAGGCTTCGGTCGACTTCCAGTTGGCGACCTGGAAGTCGAGCAGCTTGATGTCCGGGTTGGCGGCGAGCGCCGCATCGAGGCCCTTCTTGCGTTCGATCGCCGCCGTGGTCGAGATCAGGCCGCCGAGTGCGACGATGCCGCCCTTGCCGCCAATGGTCTTGAACAGGATCTCGGCGATGGTCTTGCCGCTGTCGATGCCGTCGAACTCGATATGCGAGACATAGTTCGGGTTGAAATCCTTCGGGTGCAGATCCCCAGGCTTGTTCCACTGGGTCACCACATAGGCGCCGGCCTTGGCGCAGGCCTCGACGATCGGGCGCGCATCGGGCGTGTCGTTGGGATCGGAATTCAGCACCATGTTGCCGCCGGTCTTGGCCAGCATCGCCTTGATGTCGGCAATGCCCTTCTCGCTGTTGCCTTCCGAAACCAGCGTGACGTGTTCCAGCCCGGCCCATTTGGCATACGCTTCCGCGCCGGTCTTCCACACCGCGTGATAGGGGTTGGACAGCGAGCGGATCGACGTCACCAGCGTCGGCTTTTCCTGCGCGCGCAGCACGCTCGGCATGGCGAGTGCCGCCACGCCGGCGGTGGCGCCCATCATCAGCGTGCGCCGGTTGACCGCAAAATTCTTCGTGTCGTTCATACCTCGAAACCTCCCGATTGAATTCTGTTCCGCCCGGCATCTTGCGCAGGGAGCGCGGCCGGGACCTCGTGGTGAGGATCGTCAAGCTCCTCCACTTGTACGACAACCCTTCAACACGATAACCATACCCTTTCTCTTGACGTGGCACAAGCGACTTGAGATCGTCGCGCGCAAGAGGAAGGGGCGGTGATTTTCATCGCCCGCCGGAGCATGATCCCTAGAAGTGGGAACCGGTTTTCTCGGACAAATCGGGAAACCGTTTTGTCCGGAGATCATGCTCCAACAAAGAGAACCCGGGAGTGGAAATGACGGATTACATCATTGTCGGCGGCGGTTCGGCTGGCTGCATTCTGGCCGCCCGGCTGAGCGAGGACCCGGACGTGTCCGTCGTGCTGCTCGAGGCCGGTCCGCCCGACACCGACCGCTACATCCATTTGCCGGTCGGCTTCTTCAAGATGACGTCGGGGCCGCTGATCTGGGGTTATGACACCGCGCCCGGCAAGGAGATCGACGGCCGCACCATGGTCTATCCGCAGGCCCGCGTGCTGGGCGGCGGCTCCTCGATCAACGCCCAGGTGTTCACCCGCGGTTGCCCTGAGGATTATGACGGCTGGGCGACTGAGAATGGCTGTGCCGGCTGGAGCTATGCCGACGTGCTGCCCTACTTCGTCCGCTCCGAGGGCAACGACACTTTTGCCGATGCGCAGCACGGCACTGACGGCCCGCTCGGCGTCTCCAGCGGCGCGCCGCATCCGCTGACCCGCATCTTCGTCAAGGCGGCGCAGCAGGCGGGCCTTCCTTTCCGCGCCGACTTCAACGCCGGTAAGCAGGCGGGCGCCGGCTTCTACCAGACGACGACGCGCCGGGGGAAACGCTCGAGCACGGCGGTCGCCTATCTGAAGCCGGCGCTCGGCCGCAAGAATCTGACGCTACGCACCGACGCCTCCGTCAGCCGCATCGTGGTCGAGAACGGCCGCGCCATCGGTGTCGAGATCATCGTCAATGGCCGCACCGAACTGCTCCGCGCCGAGCGCGAAGTCATCGTCGCCGCCGGCGCCATCGGCTCGCCGAAATTGCTGATGCTGTCCGGCATCGGCCCGGCCGTGCATCTCGGCGAGCACGGCATCAAGGTGGTCCACGATTCCAAAAACGTCGGCCAGAATCTGCACGATCACATGGACGTCGATGTCGTCGCCGAGCTCAACGGACCGCACGGCATCGACCGTTACAAGAAGAAGCGCTGGCAAGCGGTCGCCGGTCTTGAATATGCGCTGTTCGGCAAGGGGCCGGTGGCCTCCAACATCGTCGAGGCCGGCGGCTTCTGGTGGGGCGACCGCGCGGAGAAGACGCCGGACATCCAGTTCCATTTCCTGCCCGGCGCCGGCGTCGAGGAAGGCATCGGCTCGGTTCCCGGCGGCAATGGCTGCACGCTGAACTCCTACCATGTGCGCCCGCGTTCGCGCGGCAGCGTCACGCTCAAGTCCGCGGACCTGCGCGATGCGCCCATCATCGACCCCAACCCGTTCGCCGAGCGCTATGATCTCGAACGCGCCATCGACGGCATCGAGATCAGCCGCGAAATCCTGTCGCAGCCAGCCTTCGCCAGATACATCAGCCGCGAGCATCTGCCCGGCAAGGCGATGCAGGGGCGCTCAGCACTCGAAGCCTTCGCCCGAGAACATGGCCGCAGCGCCTATCACCCAGTCGGCACCTGCCGGATGGGCGGCGATGCCGACAGCGTCGTCGACCCCGAGCTTCGCGTGCGCGGGCTGCAAGGCCTGCGCGTCTGCGACAGCTCGGTCATGCCGAGCATCGTGTCGTCGAACACCAACGCCGCCGTGGTCATGATTGCGGAGAAGGCGGCGGATCTGATTGCGGGGCGGATGCTGCCGGTGGCGTAAGCAGGACAATGGCATGTGGTGGCGCCATGCGATTGCCTTGCCTTGAGCACCTGTCGCTGAGCGCATAGCACTCGAACCCCACTAAAAACGACAGCCTCCCGCAGCGCCTTCAACCGGCGCTTGCGCAACCCACCAACCGACCGGAAACCCCCGGTTGCGGGCCCGTTGCCGACGCCTGCGCGGGGATGTGAAAGCGCTTTGGCGCCAGTTCCGCGATCACACCATATGAACCGATCCAACCTCTGCTAGCTTGTGGACGTGGGACTTGTCCCGCTTTGGCCGGTGCTTCAGGCAACCCCATCCCAACCCCCCGCCCCCTGTGGCGCCGGCCATCCCCCTCCCTTCTACCAGGCTTCCCGACCTGCCATCCTCAGCCGTCCTTGCCAACTTCGAGGTCGACGACGAGGCCTGATGCGTTGCATGCAAATCCAAACCATCGGGCAGCGTATCGAGGGATTTCACATCGGCTGTCTGGACGACGTCCTGGAGAGCGACAGATGGGGGTCGAGCCGCCTCAGCTCCCGGTTGATGGCCGCCAGGCGCTCCGGTTCGCCTTCCGTGTTGCAGACATTGAGAGTAACGACGCGTAAGCGCATCAGCGAACCACCGCCGCGATGCGTTCCAACGTGGTGCGCGAAACGGCTCGGCCATCGGCGCGGTTCGGCTTGCCAAATTCCGCCACGCCGCCCATACACGGCTTGAACAACCGCCCCGAGGGTCCGCGCCCATTTTGCCAAAGGATACTCTCCGATGTCTGTGACGCCGTCCCCCTGGTCAAAGCCGTGACGGCTTCCCTCGCAAGCCTGGGCTGGACGGATTTCTTCGGCGACCAGCTTGAAGCCGATGAAGCAGACCTCGTACCGGCACGCATCGCTTCGGTGCACCGCGACCGTCTGGCCGGTCTGTCTCTGTCAGGGCCAGTGGATCTGACGCTGCCGGCCAATGCCAACACCGGCGACTATGCCGTCGGCGACTGGGTGCTGGTCGAGCCTCACACGCATCTGCTGCGCCGCCGCCTGACCCGCAAGACGGTGCTGGAGCGCCGCACACAGGGCGGCAGGGTGCCGCAGCTGGCCGCGGCCAATGTCGACACGCTGTTCATCGTGACGTCCTGCAATGCCGATTTCAACATCGCCCGGCTCGAGCGCTATCTCGCGCTGGCCAACGAGGCCGGAACGACGCCGGTGATCCTGCTGACCAAGGCCGACACCGCTGACGATGCCGAGAGATACCAAAGCCAGGCTGCCGCCCTTCAGCGTGGTTTGCCCGTAGTGACGCTGAACCCGCGCGTCGCCGATGCCGCAGCGGCGCTTGCTCGCTGGTGTGGCGCAGGGCAGACGGTGGCGCTGGTCGGCTCCTCCGGCGTCGGCAAATCGACGCTGGTCAACACGCTGGCCGGAGCGGCGCAGCAATCGCCGCAACAGACTGCGGGCATCCGCGAACACGATGCCAAGGGTCGCCACACCACCACGGCGCGGTCGCTGCACCCCATCGCCGGTGGCGGCTGGGTAATCGACACGCCGGGCATGCGCACGCTGCATGTCAGCGACGTCGCATCCGGCATCGACACGCTGTTTGCCGAAATCACCGAGCTCGCACCGCTGTGCAAGTTCCGCGACTGCACCCATGTCCACGAACCGGGCTGCGCGGTGCAGGCTGCGTTGAAGGCGGGTACGCTCGACCCTGAGCGCCTTGCCCGCTGGCGCAAGCTGTCGGAGGAAAACCAGGGCAACACGCCGGTTCAGAGCGGCCCGCGCGGCAACAAATCGCCTGCCGGGCGCCCGAAGCGGCGTTGAACATCCGGAAAATTCCAGCGAGAGAAATTGGAGGCCTGGCCATGTGCCGGGCCTCCGTGCTTTCACTCTCCCCGCATCGTCGCCTGGAAGGTCGGCAGGTGCTTCTGCTGCGCCTCCAGCATGCGCTCGCGGTAGACGCCGTAGATGACGTCGGTGTCGTGCAGCGTCACGCCGGCAATGGTCGGCGAGGCGAAGACCGGCAGTTCGATGCCGCGCTTGGCGAGCTGCTCGGCCGTGCGCGCGATCAGCTCATGCGCCAGGATCATGGCAAGCACCGTCGATGAGCCCGACACCGGCCGGCTCCAGCCCTCGACCGGCACGATGGCGTCCTCGATCGGCGAGCAGGTGTCGATGACGAGGTCGGCGGCATCCGCCAGCCGCTTGCCGGACGAGTGCGTCGCCGGTTTGTCCAGATTGTTCTTGCTGGTGACAGCGACGACGAAGATGCCGCGCTTCCTGGCGTAGAGCGCGGTGTCGATGCCCGACGAGTTGCGGCCGCTATGGCCGAAGATGATGATCGAATCGCCCTTGTTGAGCGGCTGGTGGTCGAGGAATTTTTCGGCGTATTTTTCAGTTCGCTCCAGCCACAAAAGCTCGCGCACGCCGCCGGCGCCGAGCACATTGTGCCACATCACGCGCGGGTCGGTCAGCGGGTTGAAACCGACATAGCTGCCATAGCGCGGAAACACTTCCTGTACCGGCAGCACCGAATGGCCGGAGCCATAGAGATGCACCAGCCCGCCGCCCTCGAGGGAGTCGGCAAAGCGGCTGGCGGCCTGGCCAAAGGCCTCTTCATTGGCTTTCGCAGCCTGGTCGATGAGGGCGGCGAGACGGTGGATGTAGAGATCGGACACGTGGGTACTCCTGTTTGCTGTGTCGGTCTGGAATGGATCAGCTTCTCGGGTTCAGCGGCACGCGTCCGGCGCGCAGCGTCGAGCGGATTTCGTAGCGGTCGCCGCGCATGATCGAGACGGTGAATTCGAACGGGCCGCGCTCGTCGGTGGTGATGCGTTCGACGACGAAGGCCGGGCTGCCGACAGCGAGGTCGAGCAGTTCGGCGTCCGCCGCGCCGACCGCGCCGACCCGGTAGTTCTCCCGCGCGGCCACCGGCACGATGCCGTAATGGCGCTCCAGCGCCTCGTAGAGCGAGCCCTGCAGCAGGCCGGCATCGAGGAAGCCCGGCACGCGCACCGCCGACAGCTGCGCCGTCTGGATGCCGATCGGCTCGTTGTTGCCGAGCCGCAGCCTGCGAATGCGCACCACCGGATCGCCCTCCTCGATCTCCAGCGCGCCGGCAGCCGCCGCATTGGCGGTGGTCAGGCTGCAGTCGAGCAGGCGCGAGCCCGCGACCACGCCCATATTGCCCATCTCCTGGGTAAAGCTGGTCAGCTCGCGCGTGCCGGCGACCAGCGTGGTCGAGCGCACGAACGTGCCGCGGCCATGTTCGCGCCTGAGCAGTCCTGCCTCCTCGAGATTGCGCAAGGCGTGGCGCAGCGTGATGCGGCTGACGCCGAACAGGGCGCACAGCCTGTCCTCCGCCGGGATCTGGTCGCCCGTTGCCCATTCGCCGCTCTTGACGATGGCTCGGATCGCCTCTTCGACCTGGTACCAGAGCGGCTCCGGCCGTCTGCGGTCCGGTTGCTGAAAGCTTGCTTCGCTCATCGCACCTGCCTCCACCCTTGCCCAACGGCGCCGGCCAGCGCCGCGCCGACCAGACCGGCGCGGGGACCGAACTTTCCAGCCTTGACGTCGATGCCGCGCAGATGTGGCGGCAGTTGACGTCGCAGCGCCGCAAGCAGCGGCGGCCGGATCACATCCAGCGCCTCCGCCAAACCACCCGAAATCAGCACCGCTTGCGGATCGAGCAGCGCGACAGCGCCTGCCAGCGCGGTGCCGAGCTGTCGCGCCGGCAGTTCAAGCAAGGTGAGTGCAGCCAGCTCGCCGGCCTGGGCAGCGGCGATCAGTTGGCGGCCGTCGGCAAGGCCGATCTGGCCGGCAAGGGCATCGAGCGCCCGGCCCGACGCAACGCGCTCCAGCCAGCCGCTGCGCTCTTCACCATGATCCCTCACGTCGGCGCAGGCCCAGCCGAACGAGCAGGCGCCGCCATGCGCGCCGGCAACGATGCGGCCATTGGCCAGCACCGCCGAACCGATACCGGTGCCGATGGCGAGCAGGATCGCATCCGGCATGTTTTTCGCACTGCCTTCGACAGCCTCTCCCAGCAGCGCGATCTGTGCGTCATTGCCGAGCGCTACGCGCACTTTGGGAAACAGCGGCTGGATATCGACGCCGTCGAGGAACGGCAAGTTGGGGATCCAGCGGCAGATTGAGCCCTCGACCAGACCCGGCACCGCGATGCCAAGCGCTGAGACCGACCCGGCCTCAGTGCACAGCGCGTCGATGCGCGCAATGAAGGCATCAAGGGTTGCCGGCGCCGGCTCGCTGCCCAGCGCCTCCAACGCACCGACATCGCCCGTAGATACGGCAGCGCGCAGATTGGTGGCGCCGAGATCGATGGCGAGTACCCGCGTCATCGACCCGACCCTTTGCCGAAGGGGAGCGAGAACAGACCGCTGCCGGCATTCCACGAATGCGACGCCGCCGCGAAGGCCTGCGCATGGCGCGTGCCGCGCAGGCAGCCGCGCAGCCGGTAGAGCGAACTGTAATAGTCGACATAGGGGAAGCTGCTCAGGCCGCGCGCCAGCTCATACTCCATGACCGCGTCGCGCCAGGCCTCGAACCCGTCGCTGACATCGACGAGATGCTCGGGCCGGAAGCCGTCATCGTCCTCCCAGTTCTCGCCGAACAGCAGCAGTTGCGGCGTGTGCGCCGGATGGTCGCTGGCAACGGTCGGCAGTCCGGCGAAGAAGATACCGGTCTTCGTCAAATGGGCGGCGGCGCGATGGTCCTTGTGCCAACTGCCATGCCAATGGGTGATGACGATCTCGGGTTTCAGCTCGCGAATGATGTCGCCCACTTCGAGCGCCGTCTGATCGTCTGTGGGCAGGAAGCCGTCGCGCAGGCCAAAGCCACGCATGGTGACGCCGAGCCGCTCCGCCGCGCTGCCCGCTTCCTCTTCCTTCTGCACGCAATAATGCGCGGGAACCAGGTACGGATGGCCCTGCTCACCCATGGTCAGATGCAGGAAGGTCACCGTGGCGCCGCGCTTGACGGCAGCGGCCGCCAGCGGCCCGGCCATCACCTCGGCATCGAAGGCGTGCGCGCCGACCACCAGGATGGATTTCGCCGCATAAATTCTGTCTTCGATCATTTCATGCCTCCTCCGGTGCCCACGCCTTCGCGAATCTGGCGCGCCAGCAGACAATACATGATCAGGATGGGCGCCATGGATATCGCCAGCGAGGCGAACACCAGGCCCCAGTCGGTGCGGAACTGGCCGACGAAGATGCTGATCGCCAGCGGCACCGTCTTGTAGCGGTCGTCGAAGATGAAGATCAGCGGGAAGAAGAAATCGTTCCACACCGCGATCGCGGTGAAGATGGCCACGATCGACACCGCCGGCTTGACCATCGGCAGGATGATCTGGAACAGGATGCGGACCTCGCCGGCGCCGTCCATGCGCGCGGCCTCGTCCAACTCGGAGGGCAAGACGCGCATGAAATTGGCGAAGATGAAGACGGCGAAGGGAATGCGGATCGCCGAATAGACCAGGATCAGCCCGGTCAGCGAATCCAGCAGGCCGAGATTGCGCATCAGCGTGAACAGTTCGACCGAGGCCAACCGGATGGGCAGCATGATGCCGGACAGGAACAGGCCGAGCATGATGGCATTCCAGCCAAGCTTGTAGCGGCTGAGCGGATAGGCGGCCATCGCCGAGACGACGATGGTGAGGATGACGGCGCCGCCCGTGACGATCAGGCTGTTGATGAAATTCTGGCCGAGATCGGCGCGCGTCCAGGCGTTGATGAAATTGTCGAAGGCAAAGCTTTGCGGCAGGCCGAGCCTGTTGTCGTAGATCTCGGCCGTGGTCTTGAAACAGGAGACGACAAGGATGTAGAGCGGCAACAGCACAGCCGCCGTCCAAACGACCAGCACCGTCCAGCCGGGCAGCCGCGCCAGCTGCCGAGAGATGTCTGGCCTCTGCGCAATCGCCAGCGCGCTCATAGCTGCACCGTGCGGCGGTCGAAGAAGCGCAGCATCATGAGCGTGCCGATGCTGAGGATCAAAAACAGCACGGTGCCGAGCGCCAGCGCCAGACCGATATCGGTGATGCCGACAGCGCCTTCCGCGCCGAAGGCCAGCCGGTAGAAGTAGGTCACCAGCGTGTCGGTCGAATAGCTCGGATTGCCCTGCACGCCCTGCGTGACATAGACGATGTCGAACTGGTTGAAGGTGTTGATGAACGACAGCGTCGTCAGCGTGCCCAGCGCCGGCATCAGCAGCGGCAGCGCGATCGAGAACAGCATGCGCGCATTGCCGGCGCCGTCAAGTTTTGCCGCCTCGAAAATCTGGCCGGAAATCTGCCGCAGACCTGCCGTGTAGATCAGCACCGGCAGGCCCATCCAGTTCCAGGCATCGACGGCGATCAGCATGGCGAGCGCGGTGTGGCTGTTGCCGAGCACGGTCAGGCTGCCCTGGTGCAGGCCAAGCCCGTTCAGCGCCCATTCGACGACGCCGCCCGGTGCCAAAAGCAACCGCCACAGCGCGCCGACGATCACCGGGCTCAGCACCGCCGGAAAGAAGAACACCGACTGGAAGAAGGCCGCACCCTTGTCGCGCAGGAACAGCAGCCAGGCAAACAACAGGCCGAGGCCATTTTGGAAGACCATGATGCCGAAGAACCAGGCGGTGTTGTGCCACAGCGCGCCGTAGATCCGCGCGCCGCTCGGGAAAGCGAACAGCCTTGCGAAATTCGACAGGCCGGCGAACTCGACCATGCGCAGCCCCTTCCAGACGAAGAAGCTGCCCCACAGCGACATCCCCAGGGGATAGAGGACGAACAGCGCATAGACTGCCAGCGCCGGCAGGATGAACAGCACGGCCATGCGCTGCTGCGTGCGGCGAAGGCTGCTGGTGCGGCGAAGGGTGCTCATGCGCTTTTCTGGTCCGTGAGAGGCCGGCCGCTTTTGCGACCGGCCGCGCCTACTGCTTCGGCTTGAACCAGGTGGCGACCGCGGCCTGCATGTCGGCCGCCAGCTTCTCCGGCGCGATGTTGCCTTCGACCATGTCGATGATCTCCGACTGCAGCACCGAAGACGCCGTCGGCGACTGCCAGCGGAAGCCGACCAGCGTCAGATAGGGCGTCGAATTCTTCGCCATCTCCATCATCGAGGCCAGCACTGGATCCTTCACCGTCACATCCGTGCGGGCCGGCGGCCAGCCGAGCTCGTCGGCGAACATCTGCGCGAACTCTGCCGAAGCGATGAAGCCCAGCACCTTGGTCGCGGCCTCCTTGTTCTGGCTCTCGGAGACCAGGCCATAGGAGCCGTCGGAGAAGGCCGAGGTGTAGAGTTTTGCACCGGCATCGTCGGCGGGGAACGGGAAGATCGAGAATTTCAGCTTCGGGTTCTGCGCCTTGAAGCTGCCGTTCTCGAACGAACCGCCGAGGAACATCGCCGCCTTGCCGCCGATGAACTGCTGCGTGGCGGTGGTGTAGTCGATGCCGGCGAAGCCGTCGGGGAAATACGGCTTCAGCTCGGCGAAGCGCTTCAGCGCCGCCACATAGCGCTGATCCTCGAAGGTCGCCTTGCCGCTCATCATCTCGTCGTAGAAGCCGGGACCATAGACGGTCGGGCCGACGACGCCGACGGCGATCTCCAGTTCCCAGGCCGAGCCGTTGGCGCCACCGGTGGCGATCGGGGTGATGCCGGCCGCCTTCAGCTTCTCGCAGACGGCGGTGAAATCCTTGTAGGTCTTGGGGATCTCGATGCCCTGGGCGGCGAAGATATCCTGGTTGTAGAAGACGCCCATCATCGGCACCGAGTAGGGCACGCCGTAGAGCTTGCCGTCAGCGCGGCCACGCGCGCCGCCAAGCGCTGCGTCCTCCATGTTCTTCAGCTCCGGCACGCTGTCGTCCAGCGCGTCGAGATAGCCCGCCTCGACGAAGGGCTGCAATTCGCCATAGGCCTTGAGCTGGGCGATGTCGGGCCCGCGCCCGCCGCGCAGCGCCGTACTCAGCCGGTTCTGGTAGTCGGCATCGGGCGTGAACTGGATGGCGACCTTGATGCCGGGGCTCTTCGCCTCGAAGGCATCGAAGATGCGGCGCATCGCGGCCTCGTCCTCGGTGCGCCAGCTCCACAGCGTCACCGTGCTGTCGGCGGCTCGCGCCGGCAATGAGGCGAAGACGCCGGCGCAGGCGGCGGCAAGGCCGCCGATCAGCCCAAGTGCTGCGCGCCGGTGAAGTGAAAGCATGCTCATTGCCAGTCTCCCATTGTTCTCTGTCCTTGGCGTCCCGCGGCGTTCCCGTGCCGTGAGAAGTCATTGGTTCAGCAAAAGTCATTATAACGACATAGCGGTATTCGCAAGAGGTCTGCTGCGCCTCAGGAATGGCGGCGTTGGCCCCCTCACGACATTGCAGTACCTGCATCCGTTTGTTACCTAACGATAAATATCCACATTCCAGCGCCGCAAAGAAATCTGTGACCGTACCATGTGAGACTTTTTCGCCAGCAAGCCCTTGCGTCGCCGCGCTGACTTGTCATAACCTCATGTGAACCGATAGGGAGGATGAGGAATGTCGTTTGCCTGGACGTCGAAACTGGCACTGGCCGCAGGCCTCGCCATCCTGCCCGCCACGGCCTGGGCGCAATCGGTCGACATCTCCTATCTCACCCACTGGTCGCCGGAGACGGTGGCGCTGCTGGAAGCGGCGGCCAAGGATTATGCCAAGACCAATCCGGATGTCAGCGTCACCGTGCGTGCCGTCCCCTTTGGCGACCTCCTGACCACGCTGCGCTCGCAAGGCGGCGGCGCGGACGGCCCGACGATCGGCGGCATCTACGATCTCTGGTTGCCGGAACTGGCGCGCGACAAGCTGGTCGCGCCCGCTCCCGATGCGGTGGCCAGCGAGGTCATGGCCGCCTGGCCGGCGGGCGTCACCAGCGCCGCCTCGGTCGGCGGCACGCTCTACGGCATCCCCAACGAGATCGATGTCTATGCGCTGAACTATAACAAGGCGCTGTTCAAGCAGGCCGGCATCGCGGCGCCACCCAAGACCTGGGACGAATTCAAGGATGCGGCCAAGAAGCTGACCAATAAGGATGCGGGACAGCAAGGCTTCGGCATGATCAATTCATGGGCCGCCGGCGTCGTCCACCCCTTCGCCTCGCTGCTGGTGTCCAATGGCGGCGACCTGGTCAAGGACGGCAAGCCGGTGCTGGACAGCCCGCAGGCGACCGAGACCTTCCAGTTCTATGAGGACCTGATCAAGTCGGGCGCCAGCGTGCCGGCGATGGCGACCGCAGACGCCAACACCACCGGCCCCTTCCTCGACAATTTCGTCTCCGGCAAGACCGGCATGATCATCATGGCCAATTGGTGGGAGAGCGCACTGAAGGCCGGCATGGGCGACAAGTTCGCCGACATTGCAACGGCGCCGATTCCCGTCGGCCCGAGCGGCGACAAGCCGCATTCGATCTCCTACTCCTGGATGACCGTGGTCAACGCCAATGCAGGTGCCGCCGAGCAGAAGGCGGCGTGGGACTTCCTCGCCTGGCTGAACAATCCAAAGTCCGGCAAGAACGGCGCTTCCGCGATGTCGGATATCCTGATGTCGATGGGCATCCTGCCCTCACGCCTCTCCGACATCGAGGCGCACAAGGACAAGCTCGGCTCGGAATTCCTCTCCGGCTATGTCAGCGTGCTCACCGACGCCAAGCCGTTCCCTGTCGTGCCCGGCGGCCAGGAATTCTCGGAATCGCTGCAGCAGACGCTCGAGGCGTTGCAGTATGGCCAGGTCTCGGCCAAGGATGCGCAGGCGACGGCGCAGGCCGACGCCATTTCGATCCTGGAGCGCGCCGCCAAATAATGATTCAGAGGTACCGTGCCTCGGCGGGCATCATGCTGGCGCCCGCCGTGACGCTGATCGGCATCTTCGTCCTGTTGCCGATGCTGCTCACCGTCTGGCTGTCGTTCCAGGACTGGTCGACGCAGACACCGTTTTCCAGCGCCAGCTTCATCGGCCTCGACAATTTCCGCGAGATTTTCGGGGCCACCTCGGTCGGCCGCGATTTCAAGGCCGCGCTCGTCAACACAGCCGTCTACACCGCGCTCTCCGTCATCCTCATCCTGCCGCTGTCGGTGGCCTTTGGGCTGATGGTCTACCAGCGCGATGTCGCCGGCGGCACGGCGCTGCGCACGGTGCTGTTTGCCACCTACATGGTGCCGATGATCGCCGTGGCGCTGGTGTGGTCGAAACTCTATTCGCCGAGCGAAGGCCCTCTCAACCAGATGCTCGGCCTTATCGGCATCGGCCCGCAGCCTTTCCTGTCGTCGCCGCGCTCGGCGCTGATCTCGATCGTCTTCCTCAATGTCTGGCAGCAGGTCGGCTATTTCACCGTGCTGGCGATCGCCGGACTGACGCAAATCCCCGGCAGCCTGTATGAAGCAGCAAAGCTCGACGGCGCCAACCGTTTCGAGCAGTTCCGCTTCATCACGCTGCCGCTGATGCGGCGCACGCTGTTGTTCAGCGCCGTCATCGCCATCATCAACGCCGTGCAGGTGTTCGAGCCGGTTGCCCTGATCACGCAGGGCGGGCCGGTCGGCTCGACCAATGTGCTGACCTACCACATCCGCCGCGTCGGCATCGAGCGTGCGCAGGGTGGACTGGGTTCGGCCATGGCGGTGATGCTGATGCTTTCGCTGATTGTCGTCGTCTGCGCGCTGTTTGCCTTCGCCAACCGGAAGAACGACGAATGAGCGCGGGATCGTCGAGCCGGCTGTCGCGCCGGCGCCCGTCCGGCCGCAAGGCGCTGCTGGCGACGCTGATGCTGCTGGTCGCCGTCGCCTCGGCCTTCCCGCTGGTCTGGATGGCGCTGTCGAGCCTCAAGACGCCGGCCGAGAGCATGCAGGTGCCGCCGGTGTGGATCCCCCTTACGCCGAGCCTCGACGCCTATGAGAAGGTGTCGGGCGTGATCAATGTCGGCCGCTCGATGTGGAATTCTCTGGTCATCGCCTCGATCACCACCGCCGGCATCCTGCTGACCAGCATGATGGCCGGCTACGCCTTCGCCAAATACCACTTCCCCGGGAAGTCGCTGCTGTTTTCTCTGCTGATCGCCACCATGTTCCTGCCGCCGATCGTGACGTTGATCCCGCTCTATCGCCTGGTCGGCTCGATCGGCCTCAACGCCAGCCTCGCCGGCATCATCGTGCCCAATCTCGCCAATGCTTTCGGCATCTTCCTGATGCGCCAGTTCATCTCCGGCGTGCCCGACGAGCTCATCGACGCCGCGCGCATGGACGGCGCCTCGGAGTTCTTGATCCTCTACAAGATCGTCGCGCCGAGCGTCGCCCCCGCAATCGCGGCTCTGGCCCTCTTCGCCTTCGTCTATCACTGGAACAGCTATCTGTGGCCGCTGACCGTGCTGCAGGGCAATGCCGACGCCTATCCGATCGTCATCAGCCTGAGCCGGTTGCTGAGCTACAACAGGGGCGCGGTCAACACCGGCCTGGTGATGGCCGGCGCCACGCTGGCCGTGCTGCCGCCGCTCATCCTGTTCGTCTTCCTGCAGCGCTTCTTCGTCGATTCCATCGTCGGCTCGGCGATCAAGGGATAGCTCGCCTCACCCGAACCGTGCCGCCGTCCAAGCCCCACCCGCAGCATTCGACTCCACCGCCGCCGCCACAAACTTCACCCCGCGCGCGCCATCGACGACATCGGGCACCTGTGCCGCGCGCGCCGGATCAACCGACCCGCCCGAACGGTGCGCGCGAATGATGTCGGCGGCGTCGCGGTAGAAATTGGCGAAGGCCTCGATATATCCCTCCGGATGCGCCGCCGGCATGCGCGACACGCGCTGGCTCTCAGTGGTCGAGCCATGGCCGCCGCGCACCAGCGTGCGGGTCTCCTCGCCGTAGATGGAGAAGCGCAGTTCTTCCGGCCGGCCGCCCGACCATTCGAGCCCGGCTTTGTCGCCATAGATGCGCACCGAGAGATCATTGTAGTGGCCGGGCGAGGTCTGGCTGGCGAGGATCGTGCCGCGCGCCCCGCCCGTCCAGTGCACCAGCACATGCGCATTGTCGTCGAGCCGGCGTCTGGGGACGGCGGTGAACAGATCGGCCGACACCGCCTCGGCCTCACAGCCGGAGATATAGCTTGCCAGGTTGAAGGCATGCACGCCGATATCGGCCAGCACCGCCGACTGCCCGGCGCGCGCCGGATCGGTGCGCCACTCCGCCTGCTTCTGGCCCTCGGCGTCGATCGGCTTGGTCAGCCAGTCCTGGATGTAGGCGCCATGCACGGACACGATGCGGCCAAGCGCGCCCGCCGCCACCATCTCGCGCGCCTGGCGGACCATGGCGTAGCCGGTGTTGTTGAGCGTGACGACGAAGCGTCGCTTTTTCTCCCGCGCCAGCGCCACCAATGCTTCTGCGTCGGCCAGCGTCGTCGACAGCGGCTTGTCGCAGATCACGTCGATGCCGGCCTCGAGAAAGGCCGTGGCGATCGGCGCGTGCAGATGGTTGGGCGTGACGATGACCACCGCCTCGATGCCGTCCGGCCGCGCCGCTTCGGCTCGTGCCATGGCGCGATAATCGGCATAGCTGCGCTCGGGCGCGATGCCGATCACGGCGGCCGATGCGGCGGCGTTTTCCGGGTCCGACGACAGCGCGCCGGCGACCAGCACGATCTGGTCGTCGAGGCGCATGGCGAGCCGATGCACCGCGCCGATGAAAGCGTTGCGGCCGCCGCCGACCATGCCGACCCGCAGCCGCTTGCCCGCCGATCCGTCCGATGTTGCGTAGACCATGTTTCCTCCTGGGAAGACAGTTTTGCCGTCGTCGAGTTCTGTCCCGCCCCCCTCTGTCCTACCGGACATCTCCCCCACGAGGGGGGAGATCAGGCACCACAGCGGCCTTCGCCAATCTCAGACGTCGCAAGAGGGCGCCGAAGGCGAAACTGCCAATCTCCCCACCCGTGGGGGAGATGTCCGGCAGGACAGAGGGGGGCGCCGTAGAGCGCTGCTTTTGACCGCTCGCATCAGTCACACTTTCGAACATGATTTCCAATTTTCATATTGTAAAACGATCGTATCGCGCTAGCCTGAAATCATGACTGGGGCAAGCAAGGCATCCGGACGGTCCAGCACCGACGAGGCGGCGACGCGCAAGCGCGGGCGCTCCCTGGCAGCACTCGGCTATATCCAGCCGCAGACCTACGAGGAGCTGCGCGCCGTGCTGTCGTCGGGCACGGTGCATTTCCCCAAGCGGCTGCGCCAGGTGGCAATCTTCCTGTGGCAGCATCCGAGCGACGTCGCGCTCGGCACCATCGCGCAGGTTGCGGCACAGGCCGGCGTGCAGCCCTCGACTCTGGTGCGCTTTGCCCAGATCTTCGGCTATTCCGGCTTTTCCGATTTCCAGGGCCTGTTCAAGGAGCACATCAAGGGCTCATGGCCGGAAGGGCGCGGCGAGCCGCGCACTGAGACCGAGCCGAATCTGCATTTCCTGCACGGCATGGTCGGCGCATCGCAGGCCTCGCTTGGCCGCATCGAGGCCGGCTTCGATGTCGAGAGTTTCGACAAGATGGTGGCGCTGCTGGCAGCGGCCGAGTTGATCTATGTCATCGGCTCCAAGCGCGCCTTTCCCGTCACCGCCTATCTCTCGCTGACGCTCTCGCAGCAGGGCGTGCGCAACGTGCTGGTCGACAATGTCGGCTCCTCCGCACTCGACCAGATCGGCTGCATCGGCGGCCGGGATGCCGTGCTCGCTGTCTCCTTCAGCCCCTACAATTCGATCACGCCCGATCTCGTCGCGGTGGCGCATGAGCGCAAGGCGCGTATCGTCACCGTCACCGACAGCACCTTCAGCCCGCTGACCCCGCTCTCGGACAGCTGGCTGGAAGTGGTGGAATCCGACTTTGCCGGCTTCCGCTCACTGGCGGCATCGCTCGCCGTTGGGATGGCGCTGGTCCATGGCGTGGCGACGCTGCGCGGCGAATGAGGCGTCACTGGTCCAATTGACTATCGGGAATTGCCGTTCCATATTTCTCAAAATAGAAACTTTATTCCCGGGAGGAGGAATGGAGATCCGGCTTGACGGCAAGGTGGCTCTGGTCACCGGGTCGACGCAAGGCATTGGCCGCGCCATTGCCGAGACGCTGGCACGTTCCGGTGCCGCCGGGCTGTTGGTCACCGGGCGCGAGAGGGCGCGTGGCGAGGCCGTGGCGGCCGAGCTTTCGCAATTGGGCACGCCGACCATCTTCGTCGCCGCCGACCTTGCCGATCCTGACGCCCCCACCCTTCTGGCGCAGGCCTGCATCGAGCGCTTCGGCCGCATCGATGCGCTGGTCAACGCCGCCGGCCTGACCGATCGCGCCTCTTTCCTCGACGCCAGCCTCGACGATTGGGCGGCGCTGTTTGCCGTCAATGCGCGCGCGCCGTTCTTCCTGATGCAGGCGGCGATTGCCGACATGAAGCAGCGCGGCCAAGGTGGCGCCATTCTCAACATTCTGTCGATCAATGCCCATTGCGGCTCGCCGGAGCTTGCCGTCTATTCCGCCACCAAGGGCGCGCTGGCGACGCTGACCAGGAACGCCGCCAACGCCCACCGCTTCGACCGCATCCGCGTCAACGGCATCAATGTCGGCTGGACCGACACGCCGGCCGAACGCATCATGCAGGCGGAGACATTGGGCAACGGCCCCGGCTGGCTCGACAAGGCCAATGCCGCGCAGCCTTTCGGGCGGCTGCTGACCCCGAACGACATCGCCAGCCTCGCCGTCTTCCTGCTGTCCGACGCCGCCGGCCCGATGACCGGCGCGGTCATCGACCAGGAGCAGGCGGTGATCGGAGCGAACCGGTGAGCGCTTCCACCGAAACGCTTGGGCCGGCGCTGCTCGATCGCTTGCCGGCTTCGGTCCAGACACCGTCCTACGACCGCACGATGCTGGCGCCCGGCATGGCGCATCTCGGCGTCGGCGCCTTCCATCGCTGCCATCAGGCCGAATACACCGACGATCTCATCTCGCTGCGCTTCGACCGCTGGGGCATCGTCGGCATCAACATCNTGCCATCAGGCCGAATACACCGACGATCTCATCTCGCTGCGCTTCGACCGCTGGGGCATCGTCGGCATCAACATCCGTCCGCCCAGCCTTGCCGACACGCTGGGACGGCAGGGCGGGCTCTACACAAGGCTGATCCGCGAGAACAGCCACATCGAGGCGCGCGTCATCGGCAGCATCGTCCGGGTGGTCGACAGCCAGGAGAGTGCGGCACCGGCGCTCGGCGTGCTGATCTCACCCGATATCGAGCTGGTGACGATGACGGTGACCGAAAAAGGCTATTGCCACATCCCGTCCAGCGGCGAACTCGACCTTGGCCATCCCGACATCGTCCACGACCTCGCCAACCCCGAGACGCCGCGCAGCGTGCCCGGCCTGCTGGTGCGGGCGCTGGAGCAGCGCAGGGCCACACATGAGCGACCCATAACGTTTCTCTCCTGTGACAACATCCCGACCAACGGTACTATTCTGAACAATGTCGTGCGGACGTTTGCCGAACGGCGGAGCAAAGGGCTGGCCCGCTGGATAGAGGCCAATGTCGCGTTCCCCGCGGCCATGGTCGACCGCATCGCGCCGGCGGTGACGCAGGATGACCTCGACAGTGTCGAACAATGGTTCGGCTACCACGATGCCGCCGTCGCTGTCGGTGAGCCGTTCCGGCAATGGGTGATCGAGGAAAAATTCGCCGGCCGCATGCCGCGCTGGGATCTGGTCGGCGCCACCTTTGTCGACGACGTCACGCCGTTTGAGCATCTCAAGATGCGGGTGCTGAATGGCGCCCAGACGGCACTCGCCACGCTCGGCGTTCTGGCTGGTCTCGAGCACACATCGGATGCAATGGCCGACCCGCTGCTGTCGGACTTCATCAGGCGCATGCTGGTCGAAGAGACTGTGCCGACGCTGATGCCGGTGCCGGGCATCCTGCCGCTTGCCTATGTCGAGCAGAGCCTCGGCCGGCTGAAGAACACCGCGATCCGCCACCGCAACCACCAGGTCGCAACCGACGGTTCGCAGAAGATCGTCCAGCGCCTGCTCAACCCGATCCGCGACCGGCTTGCGATGGGCCAGAGCATCGGCCTGCTGTCGGTGCCGGTCGCCGGCTGGATGGCCTATCTGATCCAGGCCTCGGAACGTTTCGGCAGACGCTGGCCGGTGTCGGATCCCTATGCCGGCAAGGTCGCCGCAATCGCCGACGCGACGGGTCCCGATGCCAGCGCGCTGGTGTCCGCCATCCTTGCCATCGACGGGATATTCGACCCCGGCCTTGCCGTTGACGGGACGTTCCGCGCGGCCGTCACATCGGCGCTGGGCGACCTGCTGTCGGACGATCCGATGGCGGCTGTCCGGCACAGTCTCGAACAAGATGAGGTCGCGAGGTTGAAGCGATCCAAACAATCGGCATTATAGTCGTCGGGGTCTAGGGAGGCAGAATGAAACTAGGAGTGCTTACAGCACCTTTTGCGGAGACGCCGCTTGGCGAGGTTGCCGACTGGGCGCACTCGGCCGGCTTCGAGGCGCTGGAAATCGCCTGCTGGCCGAAGACCTCCGGCGCGACGCGGCGCTATGCCGGCACCAGCCATATCGATGCCGCTTCCACCTCGCTCGCGCAGGCCAAGGAGATCGTCGCCTCGCTGACGGAGAAGAAGCTGACGGTCTCCGGCCTCGGCTACTATCCCAACCCGTTGCATCCGGACCCCGCCCATCGCGAGGCCGTCATCGGCCATCTGAAGAAGGTCATCGTGCTGGCCGCCAATATGGGCGTGCCGGTGGTCAACACCTTCTGCGGTGGCGATGCCTCGAAGACCGTCGACGTCAACTGGCAGGACGCGCTGAAAGTCTGGCCCGAGACCGTCGCCTATGCGCGCGATCACGGGGTAAAACTCACCTTCGAGAACTGCCCGATGATCTTCAGTTATGACGAGTGGCCGGGCGGGCACAACATCGCCTATTCGCCCTACATCTGGCGGCGCATCCTCGAGGCCTGGGGCGGCGAGGTCGGCATGAATTTCGACCCCTCGCACCTGGTCTGGCAAATGATCGACCAGGGCCGTTTCATCCGGGAGTTCGGCCCCTACATGCTGCATGTCCACGCCAAGGATTTGATGATCGATCATGATGGTTTGTATGAGCGCGGAATCCTTTCCGCCGGGATAGGCTGGCAGGTGCCGCGCATGCCGGGATTGGGCGATGTCGACTGGAGCGGCTTCTTCTCCGGCCTCTACCGCGCCGGCTATGACGGCTCGGTCATCATCGAACATGAGGACAGGCGGTTTGAAGGCAGCGACGATGCGGTGAAGCGGGGCTTCCTGCTCGCCCGCGACGTGCTGCGCCCCTTCGTCAAATGACGAGGTGAATGACTTGGTCCGATCCTGCCGAAGGGTCTGGCCCTGAGACGAAAAACAACAATGTGGAGGAGTACTGACATGAAGAAAATACTGACCATGGTCCCGTTGCTTGCGGGCGCTGCCTTGCTGGCATCGATGGGCGTGTCGTCGGCCGAAGCCAAATATACGATCGGCATTTCCAACACCGTGCAGGGCAATGGCTGGCGCGAGGAAATGGTCTGCGCCATGAAGGCGCAGGCGCTGGCTTCGGGCGAAGTGACGAAGCTCAACATCGCCCACCGCAACACCGATGCCGCCGGCCAGCTCGAAGACATCCGCAATCTGATCAGCGCCAAGGTCGACGCCATCGTCGTCAACCCCGCTGATCCCGCCGGCATCAAGGCGGGCCTGGAAGAAGCCACCAAGGCCGGCATCGTCGTCGTTGCCGTCGACCAGGCGGTGACCGAACCGTCGGCCTACATCATCTCCAACAACCAGGAACAGTATGCCTATCTCGGCGCCAAATGGCTGTTCCAGCAGATGGGCGGCAAGGGCGAAGTGTTCTACATGCGCGGTGCCGCCGGCGCCTCGGCCGATAGCGATCGCGACAAAGGCTTCAAGAAGGCGCTGGCCGAAAACCCCGGCGTGAAGGTGGCGCAGGAAGTCTTCACCGGCTGGCAGCAGGATCAGGCCAAGCAGCAGATGCTGTCGTTCCTGGCCACCGGCACGCCGTTCAACGGCGTGTGGACGTCGGGCATCGACAACGTCATCGTCGACGCGCTGGTCGAATCGCAGGCGCCGCTGGTGCCGGTGGTCGGCGCCGACAATGCCGGCTTCGTCGGCCAGCTGAGCTCGGTGAAAGGTCTCGTCGGTGCAGCCGTCACCAACCCCGGCTCGATCGGCGGCGCGGGCGTGACGCTGGCACTGCAGATCCTCGACGGCAAGAAGCCGGCGCAGCAGACCGTGCTGGTCGACCCGCAGCTGTGGGACAACGCCACCGACGAAGGCAAGGCCAAGCTGAAGGCAGCCGCCGACCCGTCGCTCAGCCCGGAATGGCCGGTCTCGATCTCGATCCCGGAGTGGACGACCTACACGAAGGAGCAGATCGTGGCCTGCAAGGGGCCGGGGGAGTAAGCCTGGTTTGAATGAACTGGCGAGGACGGCGAACGGCCGTCCTCGCCACACAGACTAGCGCTCTACCGCGCCCCTCTGTCCTGCCGGACATCTCCCCCACAGGTGGGGAGATTGGCTGTCATCTCGGCTTTCGCTAATTTTCTACGTCGCAAGACGAGGGGCGGCGCCGGAACTGCCAATCTCCCCCCTTGTGGGGGAGATGTCCGGCAGGACAGAGGGGGGCGCCGTAGAGCGCCGACATTAGTTTCTGGAACCATCAATTTTGACAACAAACCAGTTGACCACCAGCCCCCTCCTCGACGCCACCGGCGTCGCCAAGTACTACGGCGCGGTTGCAGCGCTTCGCAACGCGTCGCTCTCCGTGCTGCCGGGCGAGGTCCACGCGCTGATGGGCGCCAACGGCGCCGGCAAGTCGACGCTGGTGAAGATCCTGACCGGCGCCATTCCGGCGAACTCCGGCCGCATCCTGATCCGTGGCGAGGCGCGCGACATTCGCTCGCCCGCCGACGCGCGCCGCGCCGGGCTGCTGCCGGTCTACCAGGAGCCGTCGCTAATCCCCGATCTCGACGTTCTCTCCAATCTCAGGCTCACCGGCACGCCGGTCGAGCCGTTCCGCGCCTGGGTGCGCGAGCTCGGCATCACCGACCTCGATCTGCGCGACACCGCGCGCGACATTCCGCTGGCCGTGCTGCGCGTGCTCGACCTGGCGCGGGCGCTCGCCGTCGAGCCGGACGTGCTGCTGCTCGACGAGATGACGGCGGCCCTGCCCGCCAACCTCGCCGAAAAAGTGCTGGAAGTGGTGCGCCGCCAGGGCGATGCCGGTCGCGCCGTGATCTTCATCTCGCACCGCTTCGTCGAAATCTCCGCACTGTGCGACCGCGCCACCGTGCTGCGCGACGGCGAGACCGTCGGTGTCGTCGACATCGTACCCGGAGTCGAGGAAAAGATCGTCGAGCTGATGCTCGGCACCCGCATCGTGAAAACTCATGTCGCCGCCCGCAGCGCCGCCGAGAAGGTCGCGCCCGCAGCTGCCCGGCCGCGCATCTCCGTGCGCAATCTCCGCGTCGGCGCCAAGCTCAGCGACGTCTCCTTCGATCTCGCCGACGGCGAAGTCGCCGGCGTCGTGGCGCTCGAAGGCCAGGGCCAGGACGAATTGTTCGCCGCCCTTGCCGGCTCGATCCGGCCCTCCGGCGGCACGATCGAAGTCGATGGCCAGCCAGTGAAATTCGCCCACCCGATCGACGCCATCCGCGCCGGCATTGCCTATGTGCCGGGCGACCGCTCGGAAGCGCTCGCCATGCAGCGCTCGGTGCGCGAAAACATCGCGCTGCCTTTCAGCGCTGCCTTGCGCAACTGGGGTCCGATCAACATGCGCCGCGAACGCGCGACCGTGCTCAGCGCCATCGAGCGGCTGCAGATCGACACCCGCGCGCAAGGCGAGGTGCAGCGCCTGTCCGGCGGCAACCAGCAGAAGGTGACGATTGCCCGCTGGATCGCGGCGGATGCCCGCACCATCCTGTGCTTCGACCCGACGCGCGGCATCGATGTCGGCACCAAGCAGGAGATCTACAAGCTGCTGCGCGAACTCGCCGGCAACGGTAAGTCGGTGCTGTTCTACACCTCGGAACTCGAAGAGGTGCAGCGCGTCTGCGACCGCGTCATCGTCATCTTCGGCGGCCGCCTCGTCGACATCTTGCCCGTCGAGGAGGCCGACGAGCCGGCGCTGATGCGCGCCGCCTACGGCCTGCCGCGCGGTGCCAAGGCCGACATCGGCATATTGGCAGACCCGACCGCGAACACTTCGGCTTCGCCGGAGGCGACGCCATGAGCCATTTACTGCGCCGCCAGGGCTGGGTCGTCGGCCTGTTCGCCCTGCTCATCGTCCTGTTCATCGCCACCCGGATCATCCAGCCGGCCTATGGCAGCAATGATTTCGGCTCGCTCGCCCGCGCCGTTCTGCCCTATGCCTTCGCAGTCGCCGCGCAGACGGTGGTCGTCATCGCCGGCGGCATCGATCTGTCGGTCGCCGCCATGATGGCGCTGACCAGCGTCACCGCGGCCTCGATGATGAATGGCGCGAGCGAGGAATACGCGCTGTTCGTGGTGCCCTTCGTGCTCGCCATGGGTTTCGTGCTCGGCGCGCTCAACGGCCTGCTCATCGTCGTCACCCGCGTGCCCGACATTGTCGTCACCCTCGCCATGCTGTTCGTGCTGCAGGGCGCCGCCCTGCTGGTGCTCGACGCGCCGGGCGGCGGCATCGCCGAATGGCTGAAGGTGCTGATCTCCGGCACCGTTCCGATCCCCGGCCTGCCCGACACCATAGACGCCTGGCTGCCCAAGGCGCTGCTGGTGCTGATCGTCTGCCTCTGCGTCATCTGGATCCCGCTGCGGCGCTCGCGCCTGGGCCTCTCCATCTACGCCATCGGCTCCAGCGAACTGGCGGCGTTCCGCTCCGGCGTGCCGGTCAAGCGCACCCGCATCATCGCCTATGCGCTGTCCGGCCTGTTCGCCGCCTTTGGCGGCCTGGCGCTGACCATGAGCACCGGCATCGGCGCCCCCATCCCCGGCCCCTATCTGCTCGCCAGCGTCGCCGCCGTGGTGCTGGGCGGCGTCGCGCTTGGCGGCGGCAAGGGCGGCCTGCTCGGCCCCATCGTCGCCGTCTTCGTGTTGAGGCTGGTGCGCACCGACCTGACGCTGCTCGCCATCGACCCGAATGTCACCGCGATTATTGAAGGGCTGATCATGGTGGCGGTGGTGATGTTCGGGGCGTTTATCACCATGCGGGGGCGGCAATGATGGGTGTGCTGTCGCAGAGAGACGTCGGCGTTCCTTCGCGCCCCCCTCTGTCCTGCCGGACATCTCCCCCACAAGGGGGGAGATTGGATGTCGCGACGACCTTCGCCAATCTCCAACCTTGCACGAATGAGCGAGGCGCTGAAGCTGCCAATCTCCCCACAAGTGGGGGAGATGGCCGGCAGGCCAGAGGGGGGCGCCGTAGAGCACTGTCCTCGCCAACTTGCCGCACCTTGCAAACCTCATCGCGAGCAAGAGCCGCCCCATGAGCACCACGGCCATCACCCCGGTCCCCTTCGGCCGCCGCATAAAGCGCTTCATGGCCGATCGCCCGCTCATCCCGCTGATCGTCCTGCTCGCCATCCTGGTTATAATCCTGCAGATCCTGCGCCCCGGCATCGTCAACGAGCGCTGGATCGCCAACACTATTAAATTCGCCATACCGCTGGCGATCCTGGCGGGATGCCAGACCATGACCATGCTGACCGGCGGCATCGACCTGTCGGTCGGCACGGTGGCAACGATGAGCGCCTTCATCATGGCGACGCAAGTGGTCAACCAGGACCCGGCGGTGGCGTTCCTCCTGGCGATGATGCCGGCGGTGCTGATCGGCCTCGTTAACGGCATCGGCGTCGGTGTCTTCCGCGTCCACCCGCTGATCATGACGCTGGGCACCAGCCTGATCGGCACCGGCTGCCTGCAGGTCTACCAGCGCACGGTGATCGCGTCGGGCGCAAAAATCCCCGACTTCCTGGCTTGGCTCGGCACCGGCGTGACATGGGGCTTCCCCAACGCGCTGCTTTTGTTCGTGCCGCTCGCCGCCCTCATCGTCTTCACGCTCGCCCGCACCGGCTTCGGCCGCCTGCTCTACGCCGTCGGCGACAATGAGCGCGCGACCCGCCTGTCGGGCGTGCAATACTGGCAGGTCATCACCGCGCTCTACGTCACCTCTAGCGTGCTCGCCGGCATCACCGGCCTGCTCTATATCGGCCTGATCAAGGCCCCCTCGCTGTCGCTCGCCGAACCGCTGGTGCTGCCCTCGGTCGCCGCCGCCGTCATCGGCGGCACCTCCATCTTCGGCGGCCGCGGCGGCTACACCGGCACCATCATCGGCGCCCTGATCCTGACCGTGCTGACAACACTGCTGACCATCCTGCAGATGCCGGAGGGGGCACGGCGGATCTTGTTCGGGCTGATCGTGCTGTTCGTGACGGCGGCGTATTTGCGGATTGTGGAGGAGCGGTAGGGGGCTGGCGCCCGACGCTGCATTGGGCGAAGCTTTCCCATCCAAGGTTCAGGCCAAGCGCACGGGAGCAAGTTCCCCCTCACCCGGATTGCCAACCGAATTGCGAAGGGCAATTCGGGGCAATCCGACCTCTCCCCGAGGGGAGAGGAGGGCGCCAGCGTCAACGCCAGCCTCTTCTCCCCAGCGGGGAGAAGGTGGCCGCGAAGCGGCCGGATGAGGGGGCTGGCGCAGCCATAGGCGATTATCATCGCCCCAGACGAGCTTACCCCACCGAGAACGCGAGGGAGCGCCCCTTACTTCAACGAAATCGCCAACCCGCTCAAATCCGCATTCACCTGCAGCCCCACCTGCCGGCCCGTAAGCTCGAGCGTGGCGCCCTTGTCATTGGTCATGACGATCACCTGCGCCCCCTTGCCGAGCGCCCCGCCACCACCCGCCGCGCCATAAACCCCGGTCGCATCCCGCACCCTGCGGATATGGCGCACGGTGCCCTTGAAGTAGGTCTTGGAAACGCCGAAAGCGAAGCCGCCCGAGACGCCGCCGATCGTGATGGGGTAACTGCGGCCATGGAAGGTCAGCGTGCCCTCGCCACCGGAACCGCCGACGAAGAAGGCCGCCTTGTAAACGGCAAAGCGGATCGTGCCGCTATCGGCATGCGCGGCGCTGCTAACGGCAACAGTGGCGATGGCCGCAACCGCGAGCGAACGAAAGCTGGACGAGATGGTCATGATGGGAGCTCCTCAAGTGCGCCGCTCACCCAACCGGCAGGGCTCGTCGGCGTCGTAGCCAACTTGAACAGTTTAGGCTTGGATTTGGTTCCAGGGAGAGCCCTCGGTGGGTCAAGGCGCAAAGCTGGTGGGGAGAGCGGAGGAGCGCTTCATACAGAGCTGGCAATGCCAATGCCTCGGGGCAAGGGCTATCGCATATGAGCTTTTACGAAGAGGACCCCCACTCTAACTTGCCGGGGCGAGCCAGGGTTTCGCCCGTCCTTCGGACCCTCACAAGGCGGAGGGAACGCTGCCGCACGCCCAGCCCTTTTTTAAGTCGACTTAGACGGTTTTGCGGAAATCAGCGCCAACCTAGTCTCCCTCCCCCTTGTTGGGAGGGATTGAGGGTGGGGGTATTCGTAGGGCGCAAGCCTCCGCTATGGTCCCTGTGCAAACCAATCCCAGCCCTACGGATATTTCCCCGGCTTTGGTGCGTAGATTTGCGGATCGAAGTCCAAATCCTTCGGCAGCGGCAGGCTCGAGCACTGCAGATGCATCTGGCGCGCCAACAGCCTTCGCTGCTGCTGCTCATGCTCCTTGATGGCCGCCACGAGGCCCATGCTGTAGGGCCCCAGCACGACGCCGGCGGCCCATCCCGGATGCTCCTTCTCGCGCGCGTCGTAATTCATGGCATCGGTGCGGGCCTGCTGGCATTCCGGCGTCGCCCATTTCGGGTCTTGGGTCGAGAGCGAGGCTCCATACTGGACCGGAGACGATACGCACCCTGCCACTGTCGCAGTCAACGCGACGACCATTGCAATTCTCATCCGCAAGCCCCTCCTAATGTAGGAGGCGACTACAAGACGATTCCAGCGGGAAAAAGGCAGCTTCAGGATGCGGATTTTGCAGGGCCGCTCACCCCAGCAGGTTGCGCGCCGTGCGCATGAAGATCTTCGAACCGATCGGGATCAGATCGTCGGGAAAATCATAATCGGGATTGTGCAATGACGGGGTGCGCTCGCCCGCGCCGAGGAAGAACATCGCCGACTTCGCCTTGTGGCCGAAGATGCCAAAATCTTCCGAAGCGCGCATCGGCAGGGCTTCCTCGCTGCGCGCGACGCCCTCTTCGTCCAGCGCGCGGTTGAGATGTTCCACCGCGTCCGGCGCATTGACGCTGGCGACGAAGATTTCGTGATAGTCGCAGCGCACGGACAGGCGGTGCTCGGCCGCTATCCTGGCGGCCAGCGCCTCCGCAGCTGCGACCAGCTCCGCCATGCGCTCGTCACGCCTTGTGCGCAGCGTCGCCCAAACCTCGGCGTAGCCGGGCGCGATGCCGAACACGGCCTCGCCCATCGTCGCATGGGTGACGGTGACCATGCTGAAATCGTCATCGGCGAAAGTGCCGCGCCCCAGTGCCGGAAGCGCCGGCATCAGCTGGCTGATCGCCGGCATCGGCGACACGCCGGTTTCGGGCATGGAGGAATGCGCGGTCTTGCCGTCCAGCACGATGCGGATGCCGCGCGAGGCGCAGTTGACGACGCCGGGCTTGAGACGCACCTCGCCGAACGGCACGCCCGGCAGATTGTGCAGCGAGAAGGCGAAGTCCGGCGCGATCTCGCCAAAGCGTGGATCGGCGACGACGCCGGCCGCACCATTGCCGGTCTCCTCCGCCGGCTGGAACATCAAGACGACGCGGCCGCGGGCCGGCCGCTCACGCCCGAGCTGGCGGCCAAGTGCGGCGAGGATCGCGGTGTGGCCGTCATGGCCGCACATATGCGATTTTCCCGGCACCTGCGAGGCATGCTCGACGCCCGAAAGCTCCTCGATAGGCAGCGCATCGATCTCCGAGCGGAACAGCACCGTCGGTCCCGCCTGGCCGCTGTCATAGACCGCCGCCACGCCATGACCGCCGAGGCCGGTCAGCACCTTATCCGGCGCTGTATCGGCGAGGAAGCTGACGACTTCCTTGGCGGTCTGTTCTTCCTCGTTGGAGATTTCCGGGTTTTGGTGCAGCTTGCGGCGCCATGCCGTCAGCTCGATGATATCGCGATTGGTGAGGGTCATGGCTTGGGCTCCGCTTTGGTGCTGCAGGTTACACAAACACGATAGGGTTTTTCTCACGCCGTGCCATGCTGATCAATTCCACTGGTCCATCTGCCTGTCTTGTGTGAGCGTAGATGACGACATCCCATGACCACCACACAACCCAGAGAATTTCCAGCTCCGCACTGAGGCCGTCGATCTCATCTCCGACATCCGGTGGCTTCTCCTGAAAAGCGCCGCGTGCTCGCCTGTGCGACATCTTTGCTTCCATCCACCCGAAGGAACGTTTCGGAGCAACAATGGCCAGGCGGTTTGCGTTTCTCTTGGTTCGCGACTTCACGCTGTCGCCGCTGTCGCTGTTCATCGACACGCTGCGGCTGGCCGGCGATGAAGGCGACCGCAGCCGCCGGATCGAGTTCGACTGGGAGATCGTCGGCGAGCGTGGCCTGCCGATCCGCGCGAGTTGCGGTGTCGAGTTGCTGCCGACCAAGGCGATCGGCAATCCGCAGGAGTTCGACAATGTCGTCGTGGTCGGCGGTCTGCTCGACACCAACCGCAGCCTCAGCTCCGAAAAGGAGGCCTTCCTGTTGCGGGCGGCCGAAAAGTGCGTGCCGCTGACGGCACTCTGCACCGGCAGCTTCGTGCTCGCGCGCTACGGCCTGCTCGATGGCTACAGTGCCGCCGTCAGCTGGTTCCATATCAAGGATTTCCGCAGCCAATTCCCTGACGTGAACGCCCATGCCGACAGCCTGTTTTCCGTCGATAGGGGCCGCTCGACCTGCGCCGGCGGCACGGGTGCGGCCGACCTTGCCGGCCATTTCGTGTCGCAGTTCATCGGCCGCAAGGCGGCGGAAAAAGCCGCCAAGATCCTCGTGCTCGACCGCATCCGCTCGAGCCTGGATGTGCAGCCCGTCGGCGATCTCTTTCCGGCCGCGTCGAGCCGAGCGGTGAAACGGGCGCTGCTTCTGATGGAAAGCAATCTCCAGGAGACGCTGTCGGTCGCCGAGATCGCGGGCCGGTTGCATTTATCCCGGCGCCAGCTTGAGCGGCTGTTCGGCGCCGAGCTCGGCATCGGCCCGATGGCCGCCTATCTTGCGCTGCGCGTACATCAGGCCAAGTCGCTGCTGGAGGGGAGCGACTTGGCAATCGGCGACATCGCCTACCGCTGCGGTTTTCCCAATGCCGGCCATTTCAGCCGTGTCTTCCGCCATCAGACCGGTATCACGCCGACCCATCTCAGGCATCCGAACCGAATGTCCGGTGTCTTTGCCGACGGCAAGGGGAGCGGTCCCTAAGCCTATATTGGGGCGTGCGATCTCGCCGTTGGTATGATAATATCATACCAACCTGATAGGAGGGATCCATGTCCGCCACCGAAAAACGCACCTTCAGCCTGCCGGCCGAGCAGGCTGCTTTCATCGACCAGCTCGTTCGGTCCGGCACATACGCGACCAGCAGTGAAGTGATCCGCGCCGGTCTTCGCGCATTGCAGGAACGCGACGCCGCCGTGGAGCGCTGGCTGCGTGAGGAGGTCGCGCCGACCTATGATAGGTGGAAGGCAGACCCCTCCCAGGCCATCCCGGCCGACAAGTCTTTTGACAGCATTCGCGCACATCACGCAGCTCGCCTCAAGGGGAACGTGTGAAGCGCCGGCATGTTGTCCTTTTGCCGGAAGCCCAGACGGATCTGTTATGGATATACGATACGGTCGCTCACGCATCCGGCAACCTCACCGCCCTTCGCTACATCGAGCGGATCGAGCGATTTTGCCTGGGTCTCGACTATGCCTCGGAACGCGGAACCCTAAGGGATGATGTGCGGCCGGGGCTTCGCATCGTTGGCTTCGAGCGCCGCCTGACTGTGGCCTTCACCGTAGAAGGCGACCAGGTGGTGATTCTCAGGGTGTTCTACGGCGGCGTCAACTGGGAGGACGAGTTGGCGCCTATCGCTCCGTGAACGCCCGCGCGAACGAGTCCAGCATCGGCCGCGCCAGATATTCGAGGAAGGTTCGGTCGCCGGTGCTGATAAACGCCTCGACCGGCGTTCCTGGGTAAAGCTGCTCGGCTTTCACGCCCTGCGGCAGCGTGTCGGTGATCTTCAGCCTGGCGCGGAAATACGCCTCATGCGTGGTTTCATCGATCAGCCGGTCGGCGGAAATTTGCGTCACCGTAGCCGGGACCTCAGGGGTGAGGCGCGCGTTCAGGGCGGACAGCCTGAGCTTCGCCGGCTGGCCGACGCGAACCAGATCCACGTCCTTCGGCCGCAGCTTCGCGTCGACGATGAGGCCCGACGCGGTCGGCAGGATCTCCATGATCTTCTGCCCCGGCGCAATCACGCTGCCTTTGGAGTTGTAGGTCGACCATACCACGATGCCGGCTGCCGGCGCCTTGATCGTCGTGCGCCCCAGCACCGCCTCGGCTGCGGTGATCTGTTCGCCGATGTCGGCCAGGCTGGTGCGAACCTCGTCGAGCTTGGTCAGCGCGTCCTCGACGCGCTGCGTGGTCGCGCGCTCGACCTGCGCCTGGGCTTCGACGATCTGCGTCTTGGTCGCTGCGATATCCGCCTCCAGCGCGCCGGCCTGGCCGACCAGATCGGCCTCGCTGCGCAGAAGCTGCGAATATTCGCTGCGGTTGGTGAGACCCTTGTCGAGCAGGCCGGTCTTGATGCCGAGTTCCTTCTTCACGATCTCGGCCTGTTGCTGGATGGCGAGTTTCTGCGCCTCCAGTCCCAGCGCCGACTCACGATGCATGGCGACGCGTTGCGCCAGGATCGACTGCTCGGAGCGGAACCGGGCGAGCCTGGCCTCTAACTCCTTCTGCTGTTCGTGCACCAGATTGTCGAAATCGCGCTGGAACGGCGCGGGTGCTGCTTCGGCGATCGGCGCCAGCCTGTCCGATCCGTCGCGCTCGGCCTCAAGTCGCGCGGCACTTGCCCTGAGCGCGATCGTCTGTCTGGTCAGCCGGTTGAGGTCGGTCTCGGCCGCCCTGCGGTCGAGCAGGACCAGCGGTTCGCCTTGTTGCACGCGGTCGCCTTCATGCACCAGCAACTGCTCGATGATGCCGCCCTCGGGGTGCTGGATGAGGATGTTGCCGCCCGTCGCCGAGATCGTGCCGGAGGTGATCACCGCGCCGGAGAGCGGCGCGTTCGCCGCCCAATAGCCGAAGCAGCCGACGAAGAGCGCTATGGCCACGTAGCCGACGACGGCCATGCGGCGGAAGTCGGTGCGCGGTCGACCTTCGAAGGCGAGGCTCTGCTGCATCATCGTCTATGACCCGAAGCGGACGCTGTGCGGGCGCACGGTCGGCACGAACGAGCCTGTCACCACCGCGCTCCCGGCCTTGCCGGCCGCCGGTTGCCTCAGCACCTCGCTCGCAGGTCCGAAAGCTTCGACCATGCCGTTGCGCAGGACCATGACGCGGTCGCAGGCCGCGGCGATCGAAGGGCGATGCGTGATGACGACTGTCGTGACGCTTACACTTCGCGCGGCCGAAAGCATCCCTTCGAGCGCCGCCTCCCCACTGCCGTCGAGATGGGCGTTGGGCTCGTCCAGCACCAGCATGCGTGGCTTGCCGTAGAAGGCGCGCGCCAGCCCTATCCGCTGGCGCTCGCCGCCCGACAGCACGGTATGCGACGGGCCTATCATGGTCTGATAGCCGTCGCGCAGCGTGAGAATCAGCTCATGCGCCTCGGCGCGCCTGGCCGCTTCGACGATCGCGGCGTCATCGGCGTCGGGTTCGAAGCGGGCGACATTTTGCGCGATCGATCCCGGGAAAAGCTCCACCTCCTGCGCGAGATAGCCGATATGCCTGCCAAGCTGGGTTTCGTCCCAGCTCCTCAGGTCGGCGCCGTCGACCCTGACCGCGCCGCCGGTCGGCTGCAGCGCGCCCACAAGCAATTTCGCCAGCGTCGATTTGCCGGCCCCGCTCGGGCCGACGATCGCCACCGCTTCGCCGGCGCCGATGGCAAAATTCAACCGCTTGAGGATGGGCTCCGTGCCGAAAGCCGCAGTCGGCGCGATGAAGAACAGATCCTGCACCGAAATCGCGCCCAATGGATCGGGCAGTGCGAGCTTGCGCCCCTGCGCTGGTTGCGCCGCAAGGGCGGTGTCCAGCCGCTTCCAGCATCGCTTGGCGTCGACGATCTGCCGCCAGGATCCGATCAGCTGGTCGAGCGGCTGCAGCGCGCGCGACGACACCAGCGACGAAGCGAAGATCATGCCGGCGGTCATCTGCCCTTGTAGCACCAGCCACGCGCCGGCGCCGAGGATCGCCAGTTGCAGCATCATGCGCAGCGCCCGCGACGTCGCGCTGAAGATCGCATTGGCGCTTCCGGAACGGTCATGCAGGGTCAGCGCCTCAGCAACGTGTTGTCCCCAGACCGCGGCGGCATTTTGCACCATGCCCATGGCGCGCAGCGTGTCGGTGTTGCGGGCGAAGGCCTGTTCCGCCTGGCTGGCCACCGCCGAGCGTTCCGCCGACATGGCATCGTTCCTGCCGATGGCAAGCTGGTTGGCCACGACCAAGAGAAACAGCAGCACGGCGCCGGCGAGCGTCAGCCAGAACAGGACGGGATGGATGAAATAGAGCAAGGCCAGGAAGACGGGCGCAAACGGCAGGTCGAACAACACCGCCACGCCGCGCGACCTGATGAAGGCGCAAGTCGTGGCAAGGTCGTTCAGCGGCGACAGCCCGCTGCCGGCATGTCTGGCGCCAAGCGAGGCGGCGAATGTCCGCGCGCCCAGTTTCAGGTCGACGGTGGCCGCAACACGTTGCGCGTAGATGGCGCGGACCGCGTCCAGCAGGCCGAGGAAGGCGAGCGCGAGGACCGCCATGGCCGAGAGATAAAGCAGCGTCTCGACGCTGGAGGACGGCAACACCCGGTCATAGACCTGCAGCAGATAGAGCGGGATCACCAGGAGCAGGATGTTGATCAGCAACGAAAAGATGCCGATATCGGCGATGCCGCGCAGGAAAACCGGGCGCAGGCCGATGGCCGCATCCCTGAGTGGCGCGCGGTCCCGTGACATCTAGACCGCGTGCTCGGCTGTCGTGCTCAGATGGCTCTGCTGCAAATCGTTCAGCGTATAGGCGTGGATATAGTCGATCTTCATTTGCGCGGGCGTCGCCAGATGGTCGGGCGGCGCGCCGGCTTGACCGCCGACCGCAAGGTCGACCAGCATATACATGGGCTTGTTCATATCGGACGGCGTCGCCGCTTCCGCGACCTGGACGCCATCATAGGTCCAGACCAGCTTGTCCGGCGTCCACAACAAGCCATAGGTGTGATAGCCGTCGGTGTTGGAGACATTCACCGTCGACCCGACCGTGGTGTGGGTTCCCGTCTCATTTGTGTGCGCGGTCATGAGAAGCGCATTCGGGTTCTGCCCATACATTTCGATCACGTCGAGTTCCGGGGGCCATGAACCGTCTTCGGGCAGAAGCCAGAAGGCCGGCCACGCGCCGGCATTTTCCGGGAGATCGGCCCGCATTTCGAAATAGCCATAGGTCTGCGAGAAGGTGTCGTGCGTCGTCAGTATGCCGGAAGTGTATTCGTAATTGTTGATCAGCGGCTTGATGTCGTCGGGCGCATGCGCCGCGGTTATGGTGAGCACGCCGCTTGCGACGCTGAACGGATGGACCGAGCTGGTCGGCGCATAATTGGCGTCGATATACCATTGCAGCTCGCCGTTCTGGGGCTGCGAGCTGCCGTTCTGCGCCCCCCACCAGAAATTGGAATCCCAGATGCCGCTCTGGCCGTTCCACAGGCTCAGCGTGTTGAAATCGTCGTTGAAGGACAGCGTCATGCCGGTCTTGTCGATCGGCAGCTCGAACTGGCCGGGCTGAAACTTGTCGATCGTGGTGTTGTGGAACACCAGCACCTCGCTCGAGCCGAGGTTCAGCTGCACGTTCGATCCCACCTGGACCATATTGGCGTGGACGGCCTCGAACGAGGTGAAGGCATAGCCGTTGAGGCGCACCGTGTCGGTCGCGCCGAAATCGGAGATAAGGTCGCTGCCATTGCCCTTGGTGATGATGAAGGTGTCGGCGCCGGCGCCGCCGATCAGCACGTCATTGCCCTTGCCGCCGTCCAGCGTCTGGCTGCCAGCGCCGCCCGTTATGATGTTGTCCTGAGCATTGCCGAAGGCATAGTGGCCGTCGCCGGTGACGACGAGGTTCTCGAAATTGGCGGGCAGCTTGTAGCTCATCCAGGTATCGATCGTGTCGACGCCCGCGCCGTAGTTTTCGACCGCTTTGTTGATCGTCGAATAGAGATGGTAATAGTCGTCACCCGCGCCGCCATACATGGTGACCTTGACGTTGGTGTCGCCCCAGAAGGAATCGTTGCCCGAGGTGCCGTAGCGGTAAGACGCGCCTCCAGTCGCCGAGAACCAATGGGTGGAAGCGCCGGTATAGGGAAGTGGAATGCCTTTGGCGTTGAGGACTGTGGTCATTCCGACACTCCTTGCGCGTGCTGCCTTGGTCGTTCGACAACCTTCGAGCAACCATTTCGGATCAACTTTTAAATTGATCCATCGTTCCAGGGAATCATCCTATAGTACACGAAGAAGATCGTCGCCCATCATTTAATAGATAATGCCGAAGGCGTTAAGCTGATCCTAATACAACTTTGTAGGAGAGACTTACAATTTTAATAAATTGTGAGATCCGCGCCGAAAGGTTAGGCAACCTGTCAATGAGCATGCAATTTGACGCGACACGACCGCCTGAGGCGGCGACTCGAAGTCGCGGGCAGATGGCTGCCGGCAAAGGGCTCAAGAAAATTTGACAGGCTATGTCGGACCGGGTGAGGTTCACCCGTCCTTGGGGCATCGGACAACGAAACCACAAAGGATACCGAAGAGATGCCAAGCACCGTACGTTTGCACCGCGTTCTGACGACCAGCCCGGAGAAGGTCTACCGCGCATTCACAGAAGCCGACGCGCTGGCGAAATGGCTTCCGCCGAACGGCTTCACTTGCACGGTACACAGCTTCGACGCGAAAGTCGGTGGCGCCTTCAAGATGTCGTTCCGAAACTTCACGACGGGCGGCAGCCATTCCTTCGGCGGCGAATATCTCGAACTCGTTCCCGGCGAGCGCCTGCGCTACACCGACAGGTTCGACGACCCCAATTTGCCCGGCCAGATCGAAGTGACCGTGCTCCTGAAGAAAGTGTCGGTCGGCACCGAACTCGACATCACCCAGGCCGGCATTCCGGACGTTATTCCGGCTGAAGCCTGCTATCTCGGCTGGCAGGAGTCGCTGCGCAATCTGGCAAAGCTCGTCGAACCCGAGATCAATCAGTAGAGCCCATCGGATCGGCGGCGCCGCCCAGCCAGTCCGCGCCGCCGACAATGCCGAGCCGAGGACTCATCCCTCACGGCCCGGTGCAGACCGGCAACGGTTGCGGCGGCGGTGGCGGGTTGTCCTTGGCGTATTGCGCGATGATCGGCTCAAGGCTCTTTCGCGGCCAGAATTTCGGCTTGCCGATCTCCTTAAGGCAGGACGCATTCCAATAGGCGCCCGATTTACCAACGGCGGCGATGTCGCGCGATTCCGGGTAGATATAGAGCGTCGTCGGATTGCCCTTCACCATCGAAATGATCTGGTCGGCGTCGGACGGCGACCAGCTGGTGCAGCCATTGCTGCGGCCGCCGGCATAATCCACCAGCTTGCCGTATGGCACGAAGCCGTCATGGTCGGCATAGGAGCTGTTCGGGTTCTTGCGCAGGCACATGCCGCGCAACAGCCGCGCCGCGTGGCCACCGATCACCCGCTGCCTGGCATTCGCCGTCTCCCCCTCACCGTCGAACTGGATGAAGGTGCGCAGCAGCGCCTGGTCCTTTTTTGCGCCGATGCGGTAAAAACCCTTGAATGAGGTCTTTGCCTCGCCGGTCATATAGGCGCCACCGGTCGTCAAGGACGAGTCCAGGGCATTGCCGAAGTTTTTCGCGCAGCGTTTGCCGTTGGAGAAATCGACCACGCCTTTCAAATTGCGGCCGCCGCCATGGCCCGACGAGATCGCCCTGAACGACTGCTTGGCCTCGCAAATGACGTAGTAGCGCCGCCCTAGCACGCCATTGCCGAGATCGCCGGGGCGCGTCGCATCCATGGCGAAATAGCACCCATTGTGGACCGCGCCTTGCGCGACCTTTTTCAGGTAAAGCGCGCGCGCCCGCTCCAGCACCACTTGCGAAATCTCGCCGTCGTCATTGCCGACATGGGCCTGCAGCCAGGCCGGTATATCGGAGGACGCGGCAAAAGACCGGGCAGACACCGTCAAGGCGATGCCGGCGATGGCGAGGAGGCCAAAGACAAAGACAGCCAGAGATTTCAACCGCACCGGACAACCCTCCCGCCCGAACCGTTCTGCGATTCTCGGAAACCCATCATAAATCGTCGCGCGCCGATCGGCGAAACACATCTTGTTCAGAACCGCGCAAGCAAGTCAGGTAGCTGCCTGTTCGCCTTTCAGAGCGCCAGGCTGCCCTGTTCCGCCTCCGCGGCATTGGGGTCGCCCGGCGCCGTCGCCCAGGCGAGCTCGACCAGCGTCACCGTGCGGCGGCCGGTGCCGTCGAGCTGGCAGACGATGAGGCCCTGCTCCTCGATATAGGTGAGCAGCCGCCGGGCGCGCCGCAGCGAATGCGAGCCGTAGGCGCGCGCGATCGCCGCGTCGCTCGGGCACGGCCAGCCCTCCTTGGCGGCGCGGGCGATCATCATGAACACGCCCTGCATGTCCTCGGGCAGCAGCGAGGCGCGCACGGAAACGTCCTGCCAGGCGTCATCGCCTGCCATGTCTGCGCCGAGCCCGGCGCGGGCACGCGTCAGCATGCGACGGAATTCTGAGAGGTCCGGCACCACCGAAGCGAGGCCTTCGATGCGGCAGCGGACGACGAACTCCTGATAAAGCACGCCGATGACGCGGAAACCCGCATCGGGCTGCGCCAGGATGGCGCGCAGGACACGGTCCACCCGCTCTCGCCGCTCNCAATCCGCGCGCCCCGCCGCTTGCGGGCTGAAAAACCGCCGCTCGGCCATATCCTCGGCGCTTACCGCCGGTTCCGCAGGTTCCGGGCGGATCTCCATCGCCGCCGATTTGGCCGCCATCAGCTGGTCGAGCAGCTCCGGCGACGCCATCCGGCGCGGCGCGCGCATCGTCTCGGGCGGCGGCGCCGCCAGGATGATGGCGCGCGCGTCTTCAAGCGCTGTTTCCGGCATTGCCATCAGCCGCGGCGTACCGTTGCGCGGGCTGGTCTCGGTCTGGCCGATGCGCACGCCCAGCGGACGGCGCGACAGCGCTGGGCCCAACGCCATGAAGTGCCCGCGCTCCAGGTCTCGAAACGCCTCGGCCTGACGCCGTTCCATGCCCAGAAGGTCGGCGGCGCGCGCCATGTCGATATCGAGGAAGGTACGGCCCATGAGGAAATTGGACGCCTCCGCCGCGACATTCTTGGCGAGCTTTGCCAGCCGCTGCGTGGCGATGATGCCGGCAAGGCCGCGCTTGCGGCCGCGGCACATCAAATTGGTCATGGCGCCGAGCGAGAGCTTTCGCGCCTCGTCGGACACTTCGCCGGCCACGGCGGGCGCGAACAGCTGCGCTTCGTCGACCACCACCAGCATCGGATACCAATGCTCGCGGGCAACCTCGAACAACCCGCCGAGAAAGGCAGCGGCGCGCCGCATCTGGTTCTCGGCATCGAGCCCTTCGAGATTGAGCACCGTGGAGACGCGGTGGATGCGCGCCCGCTCGCCGGCTGCTTGCAGGCCACGCTCCGTATGCTCCTCGGCATCGATGACCAGATGCCCGTAATGGTCGCCCAGCGAGACGAAATCGCCTTCCGGGTCGATGATGGTCTGCTGCACCCAGGGCGCGCTCTGCTCCAGGAGCCGGCGCAAAAGGTGCGATTTGCCGGAGCCGGAATTGCCTTGCACCAGAAGCCGGGTCGCCAGCAGCTCCTCAAGGTCGAGCGCCGCCGGCGCACCCGCCGTCGTCTGTCCCATCTCGATGGCTACGGTCATGTCACGACTCTCCTTGCGGACAGGGCTTATCAACCCGGCCGCGAGCCGTCGAGCGCGCCATGGCAACTCGCCCGCTGTTCCACACCTATGCTGCCAAAGCGCCACACATCAGCCCATCTGCCCAAAGGGAAGCACATCAAGCGGAGTTGACCGGCGGCAGAAGCGGCGCGTCCAGCCCGTCGAAGGGATCGCGCCAGGCATCGATGGCTTCGAGCCGGCGATACCAACCCAGAACAGAGGGATAGTCCGCCAGCGGCAGGCCGGCTGCATCGTTGAACGGCAAAAACGTCGCCATACGGAAATCGGCATAGGAGAGCGACTTGCCCACAAGCCATGGCCGCTTGGCGAGCTCCGCCTCGAGAATCGCTGCCGCGATGCGGAACTCCGCCAGCCCCTCCTCGACCTTGCCCTGGTCGACGGGCCCAATCCCGTAGCGCTGCTTGGTTCCGCGCTCGAAATGCACGATGTCGCAGGCCCGGACGAAATTCTCCTTGCCCCAGCTCAGCCAGCGGATCATGTCGGGTTGGTCATCGCCGCCGCGCCAGAAATCCGAACCCGCTTCGCGCGACAGAAGGCAGGCTATGGCGTCTGCTTCCCACAGGCTGCCGCCCGGCCATGCCAATATCGGCAGGGTAAGATTGGGATTGAGCTGACGAAACCGCTCAGCCTGCCCGGGCGCCATGGGTGCCGCAAACTCACACTCGACCTTGGCCTGCAGATGACGTGCAGTTGCAACCGCGAGGCGCGGATTGGGATTGCGGCTGAAGTACAGTTTCATGTCCCGTCCTGGACGCTGTGGGCTCGATCCTATCAAACACGCAAACGTGCCCTCCAGGCAATCTGGTCGGACCACGATTCCGCTGGCACACGCCGTCGTTCGGCGTATTATTTCCTTCGGGAGAGGGTTCTTGGCAGGAGGAAGCCATGAACGTAGTGCCGAGCGTACCTGTCATCGACGTGACAACCCAGAACCTTGTTTCCTCTGCGCTTTCCAGATTCCGCGCCGGCGATACCGTCTCGACCAGGGCGGCGCTCGACGCCATCCGCCGCATGGATCCAACCTGTGTCGACAGCGACGACGATCTCGTCGAACTCGTCGTCATGGCGGCAATTGGTAAGACCATGGCGGTTGTGTTCGACCACCGCTCCCGCTAGCCCTGTTGGACGAACCTGTCCCGTTCAACTCGCTTGAGCTCGAGTGGGTTCGGTTGGCGAGCTTTTACAGCTGCAGCCCGGAAGCGGACGTCTTCGTGCGCGAAGGCCGGCAATGGCATAAGCGGGTAAACCTCAGATCCCCAAGGGATGTGGCATGTAGCCGACGAAGCCGCCGATCTTCCAGTGGCCCGCCACCTTCCTGCAAAAATACAGCGTCTGCCATTTCAGCTTGTCGACGCTGCCATCGGCCTTGGCCACCGAGCCGTTGAACTTCTTGTGCAGCACGGCGCGGTCGCCATCGACATCGATGTCGCGCATGTTGGTGACGCGAAACAGCGCCTCGCGCAGCGGCTCGGCGAATCTGGCCGCCGCCGTCTCCTTGGCCTGGCGCAGCCATTCGTCGCGATAGACGGCAAGGCTCGGGAATTGCAGACGCCAGGCGTCGGCATCGCTGAGGAAATGCGCATGCATGCCGAAGAAGCTGTCGGCGAGGAAATCATCCTCGACCATCGACCAGTCCTGACCGATAAAGGCGTCGATGTCGCGCCGCACCAACATTTCCCAGAGCGCGTGGCGATCGGCATCGCCCTCTGGAAACGGGTTCTTGTCGAAGGTCATTGAAATCTCCTGTCGGGAAAATGCGACGCGCAAGATGCTGGCGAGCCTGCGATAAAGCAACACGCGTTTGGAAAAATGCTGCTTTCCAAAAAGCCCCCTATGAGGATCACCGGGACAGGCGTAGAGCGGTCGTCGAAAACGGGGCGCGGCCCGCCATTCTGAACAGGAGTTTCCTTTGCCTAAAGAGTGTTTTGGAACATCCCACGTGCCGCTGTCGCCGGCCGTGCGCGCCGGGGATTTCGTCTACATCTCAGGCCAGGTGCCGGTCGACAGCGACCGCATCGTGGTCAAGGGCGGCATCACCGAGCAGACCGAGCAGGTGCTGCAGAATGTGAAGGCGGCACTCGCGCTGGCCGGTTGCACCATGGACGATGTCGTCAAGACCACGGTCTGGCTCGAGGACGCGCGCGACTTCGGCGCCTTCAATGCCGTCTACGCCAAGCACTTCCCGAAGAATCCGCCGGCCCGCACCACGGTCGAATCGCGGCTGATGATCGACATCAAGATCGAGGTCGAAGCCGTCGCCTACCGGCCGGTTTGACCAGCCGGGGCATGATCCCGAAAAGTGGAGACGGGGTTTTCTCGGACAAACGGAAACCGTTTTGTCCAGAGATCATGCCCCAAAACGAAGAGAGGCAGGCGCCGATGCAGTTCGATCTCCTGATCAAGGGCGGCCGCCTGATCGATCCGGCCTCGGGCCTGGACGCGCCGCGCGATGTCGCCGTTGCGGGCGGACGCATCGTGGCCATCGAGGCGGCGATCGATGCCGAGCACGCCACCAAGATAGTCGACGCTCGTGATTGCATCGTCACGCCCGGCCTCATCGATTTGCATAGCCATGTCTATTGGGGCGGCACCTCGCTTGGCGTCGACGCCGACCGGCTGGCGGCCAAGAGCGGCACCACCACCTTCATCGATGCCGGCAGCGCCGGCGCCGGCAATTTTCTGGGCTTTCGCCGCCATGTCATCGAGCGCTCGAAGGTGCGCATCCTGGCCTATGTCAACATCTCCTTTGCCGGCATATTCGGCTTCTCGCAAAGCGTCTCTGTCGGCGAATGCAGCGATCTCAGGCTCTGCGAGCCACGCGAGACGGTGGCTGCGGTGCGCGAGCACGCCGATGTCGTCGTCGGCGTAAAAGTGCGCTCCGGCAAGCATGCCGGCGGCGCCAGCGGCATCGCGCCGGTCGATCTCGCGCTGGAAGCCGCCGACCAGGCCGGCCTGCCGCTGATGGCGCATATAGACGAGCCGCCGCCCGGCCGCTCCGAAGTGCTGCCGCGGCTGCGCAAGGGTGACATCCTCACGCACTGTTTTCGCCCGTTCCCCAACGCGCCGGTCTTCGCCTCCGGCGCGGTGCGGCCGGACATGCGGCTGGCCCGCGAACGCGGCGTCATCTTCGACATCGGCCACGGCATGGGATCGTTCGACTTCGCCGTGGCGAAAGCGATGCTGGCCGAGGGCCTCGCGCCCGACGTCATCTCCAGCGACGTGCATCTCTATTGCGTCGACGGTCCGGCCTTCGACATACTGGTCTGCATGTCGAAGCTAATGGCGCTGGGCATGCCGCTGGTCGAGGTGCTGCGCGCCGCCACGCAAAGGCCAGCCGAGGCGATCGCCAGGCCGGAGCTTGGGACGCTGAAAGTTGGCGGTGTCGGCGATGTCGCGGTGCTGAGACTGCGCCCCGGGCGCTTTACCTTCGTCGATGCGGTCGGTGCGGCGCTGATCGCGGATCAGCGGCTGGTCTCAGAAGGCATTGTTATCGGCGGTGTCTGGTGGCCGAACGAGGCGCCCGACCACAACGAGACCGAGCGCTTCGAGCCGCGTGCGGCACATACGCATGTCGAGGTCGCGGCACGGCATTTCGGGCGTGGATAATCTCCCTCCTTGAGGGGGAGATGGCCGGCAGGCCAGAGGGGGTCGGTTCGACCGGACGCAAGCTCCGCGCGGCAGCTGGAGGTCAGCGCTCCACGCGCGGCGACCCCCCTCTGCCGCCTTCGGCGACATCTCCCCCTCGAGGGGGGAGGAGATCGCTAGCGCCCTGCGTTACTCACCGCCCCAAACACCGGCGTCGCAATCCCTTCCATCCGCGCCTTGATCTGCAGCGCCACATATTTCGAGTAAAACCGCGACAGCGCCAGATTGCCGCCGTGGAACCACAGCGCGTCCTGCGCCGTCGGCTTCCACATGTTGCGCAGCTCGCCTTGCCAAGGACCGGGATCGCCCTTGACGCCGGAGCCGAGGCCCCAGCATGGCCCGACCTTGTCGGCGACCTCGCGCGAGACGATGGCCGCCACGGTCTCGTTCATCGACTGGTAGCCGGTACAGGCGACGATCGCATCGACGGCCAGCTCGCTGCGGTCGTCGAACAGGATGCCGGTCGGCGTCAATGAACTGATGCCGACGCCGCTCTTCACTTTGATCTCGCCATTGATGATCAGTTCGCAGGCGCCGACATCGATGTAGTAGCCGGAGCCGGTGCGGTAGGCCTTCATCAACAGCCCGGTCTCGTCCTCCCCGAAATCGATGGCGAAGCCGGCGGCGCGTAGCTGGTCGTAGAAGTCTGCGTCGCGTGCCTTGATCACCTCGTAAAGATCCCGCTGGCCCTTGGGTACAAGCGCGAACGGCGTGGACGCGACGATCAGGTCGGCCTTGTCGGTGCTGATGCCGCGCGCCAAAGCCTTTTCCGAGAAGATCTCGAAGCCGACTTCCATCAGAGTGTCGGATTTCACCACTGTCGTCGGCGACCGCTGGATCATGGTGACGTCTGCGCCGCTCTCCCAGAGGTCGACGCTGACATCGTGCCCCGAGCTTGCCGCGCCGATGACAGCGACACGTCTGCCGCGGAATTTCTCGCCGCTTGCATACTGGCTGGAATGCAGGAGTTCGCCCTTGAAGGTCTCGGCGCCGGGCAGCGCGATCTGGCGTGGCGGGCCATAGGCGCCGGTGGCAAAGACAATGTGCTTCGGCTTCAGCGTGATCTGCCGGCCGACACGGTCGACCACCACAGTCCACACCTTCTCGGCCTCGTCATAGCTGGCGCTGAGGCATTTGGTGGCGACCCAGTAGTTGAGCTCCATCACCCTGACATACATCTCCAGCCAGTCGCCCATCTTGTCCTTGGGCGTGAACACCGGCCAGTTCTCCGGGAACGGAATGTAGGGCAGATGGTCGTACCAGACCGGATCGTGGAGCACGAGCGAGCGATAACGGTTGCGCCAGGAATCGCCGGGGCGCGCATTTTTCTCGATGATGATGGTGGGCACACCGAGCTGCCTCAGCCGCGCGCCGAGCATGATGCCGCCCTGCCCGCCGCCGATCACCAGGCAATAGGGCTGCTCGGTGGCGCCGAGGTCGCGCGTCTCGCGCGCCCGCGCCTCCGCCCAGGTTTCGCGCTTCGGATCGGCCTTGTGACGGATACCAAGCGGCCGCGCCGGTCCCTTTTGTTCCTCGAACCCCTTGAGCTCACGCACCGCCGTGAACAAGGTCCGGCAGCGGCCGTCCGTAAGGCGCACAATCCCTTCGCCCCGCGCGACCGCCGTTTCGAACGTGAACCAGGCCTCGACGGTGCCCTCATCCGAGGTCGCCTCGCCGGACAGCGTCCAGTGTGAGGGCTTCGCTTCCGCCAGCGTCGCTTGCAGCATGTCGCGGATCTCATCGCGGCCTTCCATCGTGGTGATGTTCCAGGTGAAAGCCAGCAGATCGCGCCAGTAGCAATCCTCGACGAACAGGTTGGCGGCCGCCTCGGCGTCATCAGCTTCCAGCGCCCGTGCAAGCGCGCAAAGCCATGTCGCCGCCTGTTTCGATGGTGCCATGTCGAGCATCTGTTTTTCCCTCACTTTGCGTTCCCATTGTTTCGAAAGACGGAGCCGCCGCAAGAGGGGTCGCGATATCATGGCGTCGGTTTCTAGCGGCCCGGAACGGAGCCATCTCCCGGAAATCTTTATAGGAATTTTATATCTTTCCTCCCGGCCCCGTCTCGAACCTTTATGGCGATCGGGTCCATATTCCATCTCGAGCAAAACGCTGCGGACGCCGTGACCCCAGAGTTACGGCGGGCCGTTCTCATGGAATTTCTGGCTCGCCGGTCGCTGGCGCCAAATACAAGCAGAAGCAAGGACCAACACAAATGGACATCGTCGTCATCGGGATCGAGGTTTTGTTCTTCGGTCTTTCCCTCGCCTACATCAAAGCTTGCGACGCTCTTTAAGCGGAAGGATCGCACCATGCTTGTCGATTACATCCTCGGTGGCGGCGTGACCTTGTTCCTGCTCGTCTACCTGACATACGCCCTCGTTCGCCCAGAACGCTTCTGAAGCAAGGCACGGAAACCCATGACACTCAACGGATGGATACAGATCCTGGTTTATTGCGGGATGGTCGTTTTGCTGGTGAAGCCGCTCGGCGGCTACATGTACCGCGTCTTCAATGGCGATCGCACCTTTCTCTCGGCCATACTCGGGCCCGTTGAGCGCGGCCTCTACCGCATTTCGGGAACCAGCGAGCGCGAGGAGCAGCACTGGACGACCTACGCGGCAGGAATCATCTTCTTCAGCCTTGCCAGCTTCCTGGTGCTGTACTTTCTGCAACGCCTGCAGGGCGTCCTGCCTTACAATCCGGCCGGGATGGCATCGGTCGAACCCAATCTCGCCTTCAACACTGCCGTCAGCTTCGTCACCAACACCAACTGGCAGAATTACGGCGGCGAAAGCACGTTGTCCTACCTCGTGCAGATGGCCGGCCTGACTGTTCAGAACTTCATGTCCGCCGCCGTCGGCATTTCCATTGCGGTGGCGCTGATCCGCGGCTTCGCCCGCGCCTCGGCCAAATCGATCGGCAATTTCTGGGTGGATATGACCCGCTGCACGCTCTACATCCTGCTGCCGCTCAGCATCGTGCTCACCCTTGTCTATGTCTGGCTCGGCATGCCGCAGACGCTCGGGCCTTATGTCGACGCCACCACGCTGGAGGGCGCCAAGCAGACGCTCGCCCTTGGGCCGGTCGCCTCGCAGGTCGCCATCAAGATGCTCGGCACCAATGGCGGCGGCTTCTTCAACGCCAATGCCGCGCATCCTTTCGAAAACCCCGACGCCATCTCCAACATGATCCAGATGGTGACGATCTTCGCGCTGGGTGCTGCACTCACCAACGTCTTCGGCCGCATGGTCGGCAACCAGCGCCAGGGCTGGGCGATCCTGGCCACGATGGGTGTGCTGTTCATCGCTGGCGTCGTTATCTGCTACTGGGCGGAAGCCGCGGGCAATCCGCTGGTCCATGCGTTGGGCGTCGACGGCGCCAACATGGAAGGCAAGGAGAGCCGCTTCGGCATTGCCGCTTCGGCACTATTCGCCGTCATCACCACGGCTGCGAGCTGCGGTGCGGTGAACGCCATGCATGACTCGTTCACAGCACTTGGCGGCCTGATCCCGATGCTCAACATGCAGCTCGGCGAAGTCATCGTCGGCGGCGTCGGCGCCGGCTTCTACNAGTTCAGACGTGTGCTCTTCCGATCTACATGCAGCTCGGCGAAGTCATCGTCGGCGGCGTCGGCGCCGGCTTCTACGGCATCGTCATGTTCATCGTCATCACCGTGTTCGTCGCCGGCCTGATGGTTGGCCGCACGCCCGAATATCTCGGCAAGAAGATCGAGGCCAAGGAGGTCAAGATGGCAATGCTCGCCATCCTCACTCTGCCGTTGGTCATGCTGGTCTTCACGGCAATAGCGGTCGTGCTGCCAAGCGCCGTCGCCTCGATGGCCAATGGCGGTCCGCATGGCTTCTCCGAGGTTCTTTATGCCTACACTTCGGCGGCGGCCAACAACGGCTCGGCCTTTGGCGGCCTTTCCGGCAACACGCCCTGGTACAACATCACGCTCGGCATCTCCATGTGGGTGGGTCGCTTCTTCGTCATCATTCCAGCGCTTGCCATTGCCGGCTCGCTAGCGACGAAGAAGACGGTTCCGGCTTCCGCCGGCACCTTCCCGACCGACGGCCCGCTGTTCGTCGGCCTGCTCGTCGGCGTCATCCTGATCGTCGTCGGCCTGACCTTCTTCCCGGCACTGGCGATCGGACCGATCGTCGAGCACCTGGCTGCCATCAACGGCCAGACATTCTGAGGCTTGTCATGTCCTGGTTCTACCCGAAACGCATGAAGGCCCGGCCGCGAGCCGGCCCACGAGCCGGCAATGAGGGGGAGGAAACGCCCCCTCCCTTCCCCAGCGTATCTACCTTCCTCGGCCTCGCGGCAGTCATGATCGTGATCTGGCTGCTGGCCTATGGTCCGCCGCCCCTCTTTTCGGCATCCGATCGGTCGGTGCCGGCCAACAGTTCAGATACTGGAGCCACCAAATGAGCCAGTCCAAATCCGCGAGCATCATGGATGCCCGCATCCTGTGGCCGGCCATCGGCGGCGCCTTCAGGAAACTCGACCCCCGCACGCTGGTCAGGAACCCGGTGATGTTCGTCGTCGCCATCGTCTCGCTTCTTACCACGGTCCTGTTCGTCAAGGATCTCGCCACCGGCGGCGGCGATTTCGGCTTTACGCTGCAGATCGTCATCTGGCTGTGGTTCACCGTGCTGTTCGCCAACTTCGCCGAGGCCGTCGCCGAAGGCCGCGGCAAGGCGCAGGCCGATTCGCTGCGCAAGGCGCGCACCGAAACCCAGGCCAAGCTGCTTGCCGGCGAAGACCGCTCCAGGTTCAAGCTGGTGCCCGGCACCAGCCTGAAGGTTGGCGACATCGTGCTGGTCGAAGCCGGCGACATCATCCCGTCCGACGGTGAAGTGATCGAAGGCGTGGCCTCGGTCAACGAGGCGGCAATCACCGGCGAGTCCGCACCCGTCATTCGCGAATCCGGCGGCGACCGTTCGGCGGTCACCGGCGGCACGCAGGTTCTGTCCGACTGGATTCGCGTGCGCATATCAGCCGCCTCCGGCCACACCTTCCTCGACCGCATGATCTCGCTGGTCGAGGGTGCCTCGCGCCAGAAGACNGCCAGAAGACGCCCAACGAGATCGCGCTCAACATCCTGCTCGTCGGCATGACGCTGATCTTCGTGCTGGCCACCGCCACGATCCCGAGCTTTGCCTCCTATTCCGGCGGCTATATCCCGGTGACGGTGCTGGTCGCGCTGTTCGTCACCTTGATCCCGACCACCATCGGCGCCCTGCTGTCGGCCATCGGCATTGCCGGCATGGACCGCCTGGTGCGCTTCAACGTGCTGGCCATGTCCGGCCGTGCCGTCGAAGCGGCGGGCGACGTCGATACGCTTTTGCTCGACAAGACCGGCACCATCACGCTCGGCAACCGCCAGGCCACCGAATTCCGCCCGGTCAAGGGCGTCACCGAACAGGAACTGGCCGATGCCGCGCAGCTCGCCTCGCTCGCCGACGAGACGCCTGAGGGACGCTCGATCGTCGTGCTGGCCAAGGAGAAATACGCCATCCGCGCCCGTGACATGGCAACCTTGCATGCCAGCTTCGTGCCCTTCACCGCGCAGACCCGGATGAGCGGCGTCGACATCGATGGCTCGTCGGTGCGCAAGGGCGCCGTCGATTCGGTTCTCGCCTATGTCAGCCAGTCGTCATCGGCCACTCACGGCACGCGCCCCGGCAGCGACACCGTCAAGGATCTCCAGGCGATCGCCGACGAGATCGCCAAGTCGGGCGGCACGCCGCTGGCCGTCGAGCGTGACGGCCGCCTGCTCGGCGTCGTCCACCTCAAGGACATCGTCAAGGGTGGTATCCGCGAGCGCTTTGCCGAACTGCGCAAAATGGGCATCCGCACCGTGATGATCACCGGCGACAATCCGATGACTGCGGCGGCGATCGCAGCCGAAGCCGGCGTCGACGATTTCCTCGCCCAGGCCACGCCCGAGGACAAGCTGAAGCTGATCCGCGACGAACAGGCCAAGGGCAAGCTGGTCGCCATGTGCGGTGACGGCACCAACGACGCGCCGGCCTTGGCGCAGGCCGATGTCGGCGTCGCCATGAACACCGGCACGGTTGCCGCCCGCGAGGCCGGCAACATGATCGACCTCGATAGTGACCCGACCAAGCTGATCGAGATCGTCGAGATCGGCAAGGCGCTGCTGATGACGCGCGGCTCGCTGACGACCTTCTCGATCGCCAACGACGTCGCCAAATACTTCGCCATCATCCCGGCCATGTTTGCCGTCTTCTACGTTGCGCCGGGACATACAATCGGCCCCCTGCAAGCGCTCAACATCATGCATCTGGCGACGCCGCAGAGCGCCATCCTGTCGGCCATCATCTTCAACGCGCTGATCATCATCGCTCTGATCCCGCTGTCGCTTAAAGGCGTCAAATACCGCGCCATCGGCGCCGGCGCGCTGCTCAGCCGCAACCTGCTGGTCTACGGCCTCGGCGGCATCATCGTTCCCTTCGTCGGCATCAAGGCGATCGACATGATCGTCACCGGCCTCGGCCTCGCTTAAGGAAATACGTCCATGCTCACTCAGATAAGACCCGCTGTTATCATGATCGTCTTTTTCACCGTTTTGACCGGCCTGATCTATCCCCTGGGCATGACCGGCATCGCCCAGGCGCTGTTTCCGCACCAGGCCAATGGCAGCTTGATCGAGAAAAACGGCACGGTCATCGGCTCCGAACTGATCGGCCAGGGCTTTGCCGACGACAAGTATTTCCATGGCCGCCCCTCGGCTGCCGGCGACGGATACAACGCCGCAGCGTCCAGCGGCTCCAATCTCGGTCCAACCAACCCCAAGCTGATCGACCGCATCAAGGGCGATGTTGCAAAGCTGAAGGCGGAGAACCCGAACCAGCCGGTGCCGATGGATCTGGTGACGACGTCCGGCAGCGGCCTCGACCCCGCCATCAGCCCGGACGCCGCCTATTTCCAGGTCGCTCGGGTGGCCAAGGCCAGGGGCTTCGACGAAGCCAAGGTCAAGGCGCTTGTCGACAGCCATGTCGAAGGCCGCGAACTCGGCTTCCTCGGCGAGCCGGTCGTCAATGTGCTGGCGCTCAACCTGGCACTGGACGATACCAAGCAGTGAGAGACAATCTCTGAAGCCAGGGGCCGGGGATCGACACGATCCTCGGCGCCGTTCATGATCGAGCCTGATGCCGGACGCCAGAAGCAACGATACCAGACCCTCTCCGGACGCGCTGCTCGAGCATGCGGAACGGGAAGAGCGCGGCCGTCTGCGGATATTTCTCGGCGCGGCCCCCGGCGTCGGCAAGACCTATGAAATGCTGATGGCCGGCCGCGCCAGGTTGGCCGACGGCGTCGACGTAGTGATCGGCGTCGTCGAGACCCACGGCCGCAAGGAAACACTGGCGCTGGTCGACGGCTACGAGGTCATCCCGCGCCAGAAGGTCGACTACAAGGACCGCGTGCTGAATGAGATGGACATCGACGCCATCCTCGCCCGCCGGCCGGCGCTGGTGCTCGTCGACGAACTCGCCCACACCAACGCACCCGGCAGCCGCCACCCCAAGCGCTATCTCGACGTCCAGGAAATCCTTGCGCGCGGCATCGACGTCTACACCACGCTCAATATCCAGCATGTCGAGAGCCTGAATGACGTCGTGGCACAGATCACCCGCGTCAGGGTGCGCGAAACGGTCCCGGACTCCATCATCGACCAGGCCGACGACATCGAGATCATCGACCTCACGCCCGACGACCTGATCAAGCGGCTGAAGGAGGGCAAGGTCTATTTCCCCAACACTGCCCAGCGCGCAGTCGAAAACTATTTCTCGCCGGGCAATCTGACCGCGCTTCGGGAATTGGCGCTGCGCCGCACCGCCCAGCGCGTCGACGAGCAGTTGCTCAACCACATGCAGTCGCACGCCATTCCCGGCCCCTGGGCGGCGGGCGAAAGGGTGCTCGTCTGCGTCGATGCGCGTCCGGGCGGAGCGTCTCGTGTCCGCTATGCGCGCCGGCTGGCCGACCGGCTGCGCGCACCGTGGACGGCGCTGCATGTCGACACGCCGCGTTCGGCCGGCATGTCGGAGGAAGACAAGGACCAGCTGGCCACGCTCTTGCGCCTGGCCGAGCAGCTCGGCGCCGAGGTGACGACCATTCCGGGCCAGAACGTCGCCCAGGACATCGTCCGCCACGCCACAGTGAACAACTTCACCCATATCGTCGTCGGCAGGCCGACCCGCTCGCGCTGGCGCGAACTGATCGAGGGCTCGCTCACCTACGATCTGATCCGCAATGCCGGCGATATCAGCGTCCATGTCATTTCAGGAACGGAGCGCGACAACGAGGCCACGTCGAGGGTCAAGGCGGCGGCCGAGCAGACGCCATTTCAAATCTGGCCTTATCTTTTCTCGACCGTCTATGTCGCCGGCGCGCTTGCCGTCAGTGCCGTCCTCGATCAGTTCCTCGACGTTCGCAACCTTGCCAGCGTGCTTCTGCTGGCGGTGCTGACATCGGCAGTGACCTTTGGCCTGTGGCCGGCGCTGTACGCCTGTTTCCTCAGCGCCATTGCCTTCAACTTCTTCTTTCTCGAGCCGCGCTACACGATGACGATCCGCGATCCGGAGAGCATCGTTGCCTTCGCCGTCTNCCGTCTTCCTCGTCGTTGCCGTCATCGCCAGCAATCTGACGGCGCGTGTGCAGCGTCAGGCAGCCGCCGCCCGTTCACGCGCCCGGGCCACCGAGGACATCTACCTCTTTTCAAAGAAACTCGCCGGCGCCGGCACGCTCGACGACGTTTTGTGGGCCACCGCGTTCCAGATCGCCTCGATGCTGAAGCTGCGCGTAGTGCTGCTGTTGCCGGAAGAAGGCACGATCACCGTCAAGGCCGGTTATCCCCCCGACGACACGCTGGCCGAGGCCGACATCGCGGCTGCACGCTGGGCCTGGGAACACAACCGGGCTGCCGGCCGTGGCGCCGATACCCTGCCCGGGGCAAAACGGCTCTACCTGCCCTTGCGGACCGGCCGTACCGCCATCGGCGTCGTTGGCCTCGACAATGACAAGCAGGGGCCGCTCTTGACGCCCGAGCAACAGCGCCTGCTCGACGCGCTGGCCGATCAGGCGGCGGTTGCCATCGAGCGCATCCAGCTGGTCGCCGATGTCGATCGCGCCAGGCTGGCGGCCGAGGCCGACCGCTTGCGCTCGGCACTGCTGACGTCGATCTCGCATGATCTGAAGACGCCGCTGGCGGCCATCATGGGCGCGGCCGGCACGCTCAGGGAATTTGCGCCGGCACTGCCCGAGAACGATCGGGCCGAGCTGCTGACCACCGTGCTCGACGAGTCCGAACGGCTGAACCGCTTCATCGCCAATCTGCTCGACATGACCAAGATTGAATCCGGCGCCATGGAGCCGAATTTTGCTCTCCACTATGTCGGCGATGTCGTCGGCTCGGCCTTGCAACGGGCGCGCAAGATCACTGCCGGGCACAAGACCGAGGTTGATGTTCCGGCCGACCTGCCGATGCTGAAGCTTGATCCCGTGCTGTTCGAACAGATGCTGTTCAATCTGCTCGACAATGCCGCGAAATACGCGCCACAGGGATCGACAATCCGGCTGCAGGGCTGGGCCGACAATGGCTCCGTCGCGCTGCAGATCATGGATGAGGGACCGGGCATTCCGCCCGCCGACCTGGAGCGCGTCTTCGACAGCTTCTACCGGGTGCGCAAGCGCGATCAGGTCCAGGCCGGCACCGGGCTCGGCCTGTCGATCTGCCGGGGCTTCATCGAGGCGATGGGCGGCACGATCATGGCGGCGAACCGCAGCGATCGCCCGGGCGCAGTCTTCACAATCCGCATGCCGAGGTTGGTACAATCGTCCGATACGGACGTATCAGGTGTGGACGAGCAAGCATCTGGTGATCCGGCATGACAAATTCCAACGTCAGCATACTGGTCGTCGATGACGAGCCGCCGATCCGCAAACTGCTGCGCGTCGGCCTCGGCAGCCAGGGTTATGCGGTCAGCGAAGCGCCCAACGCCAACGCTGCGATCGAACTCGTCGACGCGCAAAAGCCGGATCTGATCCTGCTCGATCTCGGCCTGCCCGGCATGGGCGGCCTCGACCTCCTGCGCAAATGGCGCGGCGACGGCCTCGACGTGCCCGTGGTCATCCTGTCCAGCCGCACCGACGAAGCCGGCATCGTCGCGGCGCTCGAACTCGGCGCTGACGACTACATCACCAAGCCGTTCGGCATGAACGAGCTGGTCGCCCGCATCCGCGTCGCGCTGCGCCACAAATTCCAGCAGCAGGGCGAAAAGCCGGTGTTCCACACCGGCGATCTCAGCGTCGACCTGGTCAAGCGCATCGTCAAGGTCGAAGGCAAGGAGATAAAGCTCTCCCCCAAGGAGTACGACATATTGCGCATTATGGTGCAGCATGCCGGCAAGGTGCTGACCCACCATTTCATTCTGAAGCAGGTGTGGGGCGATTCGACCGACGTGCAGTATCTGAGGGTCTATGTCCGCCAGCTCCGGCAGAAGATCGAAAAGTCGCCCGACCAGCCGCGCTACATCACCACCGAAACCGGGGTGGGGTACCGGCTACGCGAGGTTGAGTGACCGGACGTTTTCCGCTCAGTCCGCCGAGAGTTCCGCGGTCCGTGCCAGTGCGCCGCCGAAGCCGTTGAGCGGGATGGTGAAACTCACCGCTTGACCGGTGTCGGCCGCGAAGGCGTCGATCTTCAGCGTGGTGGCTGCCTTCAGCAGCGGCGTGACGCTGGCATCGAACGCCACCGGCACCAGGCAGCCGACGGCCTGGCAGGTGTTGAACGGCAGGCTGCCTTCCAGCTTCTGGTCGTCGATGGTCAGGCTGACGCCTTTGGCGAGCGCCAGGCCGAACGGCAGCGCCAGCGTTCCGGCGGCATCCTCGCCGCTCTTGCTCGACAGCTCGATCGCCAGCAGGCGCTGGTTGGACTGCTTGTTGAACTGCTGATGCGACAGGCTGCAAACCTTGGCCGTGCCGGTTACCTGGCAATTGACCGTCCAGTCGCCATGTGTCTCGGACAGCGCCGAGGCGCCGCCAGGCAATGTCGGGCCGGCAGCAGGGGCGGGCGCTGCGGCGGCAGGCGCCGCCTTGTCGGTCTTGGTTTGCGCCGCGACTGCCACCGGGCCAAGAATACAGATGCTGCCCAGTAGCGCCGCGAAATATACTTGCCTGCTTTTCATCAATATGCTCCCGATTGTGCCTCGAGTCAGCCGCGATTGAGCCCGAGATCCGCGCCCGATAGAGCGGTCAATCGATCTTTTCTGTCAAGTGCGGCCGGGCCGCTTCCTCAGGGATTTCGCCAACCCGTGGCAGATCGGCCCATGGCAGACCGGCCCATGGCAGATCGAGACGAACGCCCTATATAGAGAGGAGGTTATATCTGTACGGGAATGAACTGATGTCGACGCTTCGCCTATCGACAGTTCTCATGTCGGCAATGCTGGCGGCGGCAACGCTCGCCGGCATCATGCAATCTGCTGCGGCTCAGTCCGTCAATCCCAGCGCCAACCGGCTGATCCAGCAGAACCAGCTGCAGCAATTGCGCAACAGCCTGCAGCGGCAGCAGTTCCAGCAACAGCAGCAGCAATATCGCGAGCAGGACCGTCGGATCGTGCCGCAGCCGCGCCCCGAAGTGCCCGTCGTCCGGCAAGCTTGTCCGATTCAGATCGTCAACAACCAGATTGTGCGTGTTTGCCGTTGATATCGGTCGCTTGCGATTTACTTAGTCGACTTATTTACTAAAAATGCCTCATTGCCTCGCGGGCATATCAGGGGTTTGCAGGCGGCGTGCGGCGGTGCGCCCGCCGACCGGATTTTCAGCACATGGCGACGACCAAGAAAAAGGCGGTACGCAAGGCAAGGCGAGGCGAACGCATTCGCCAGGTCGCCGCCATTCCCTTTCGCCTGGACGTTTCAGGCAATTTCGAAGTGATGCTGGTGACGTCGCGAGCGACGAAGCGGTTCATCGTGCCCAAGGGCTGGCCCATGAAAGGCAAGAGCGGGCGCAAGGCCGCCACCATCGAGGCGCGCGAAGAAGCCGGCGTGCTCGGCAAGACCCGCAAGGCGCCGGCCGGCAGCTATTCCTATTGGAAACGGCTGGAGCACAATTTCGTGCGCGTCGACGTCGTCGTCTATCTGTTGGAGGTGTCCGAGGAACTGGCCAACTGGCAGGAGGCCAAGAGCCGCCAGCGGGCATGGCTCAAGCCGCAGGACGCGGCGTTGCTCATCGATGAGCCGGATCTCTCGACGCTGATGGCCAACCTGGCGCCGCCTCAGCCGGCAGTGCCGGACCCGGCCTGACCAACCTCACTTGCCCTCGTCCCCTTCAGCGGGACCCTGGTCCCCTGGAAATGGCCGCAGCGGCGTGCCCGTATAGGCCCACAGCCATTCGCGCGGCAGCGGCCCTTTGTTGCGCTCGCTTTGCTGCGACTGTTCCCATGCATGCGCCAGGATGCCGACCGAGCGCGAGAGCACGAACAGGCCGCGCGTCAACGGCGGCGGAAAGCCGAGCTCGCCATAGATGACGGCGGTGGCGCCGTCGATGTTGAGCGGTATTTTCTTCCCCTTGCGCCGTGCCACCTCTGATTCGACGGCCTCGGCGATGTCGGCAAAGCGTCCGCTGACGACGCCGCGCGCGGCAAACTCGCGCGTCACTGCGATCAGGCGCGGCGCGCGCGGATCGACCGGGTGGAAGCGATGGCCAAATCCCGGCACATAGCCTTTCTCCTCGGCGAAGAAACGGTCGAGCCGTGCGGCTACGGCTTGGTCCAGCGCAACACCCTGGTCAAGTGCCACGGCAATGTCGCCATAGAAGGACAGCGCCTGTTCGCCGGCGCCGCCATGCACGTCACCCAGCACGTTGACGGCGGACGCCATGGCGCTGTTGATGCCGACGCCGCAGGTGATGGCCATGCGGGCAATGGCGATCGACGGCGCCTGCGGCCCGTGGTCGACGGCCGCCCCCAGCGCAATGCCGAGCAGCGCCGCCTGCTCCTCGCTCGGCAATTCGCCGCGCAGCATCAGCCAGATCGTGGCCGGAAAGCTGACGCGGCCGATCAGCTCCTGGATTTCATAGCCGCGCAGCCGGATGATGCCGGGGCCCATCTCGATGATGCCGGTCTGCCACCACTCCTCGCCGCGCTCGCGGCCGGTTTTTCTCTCGCTCACGCGCTTCTCCTGGCGCGCGGCGGCAGGGTGGAAAAAACCTCGTCCATATGCTCGCCCAGCACAGGCGGCGGCAGGACCGGCAAGGGTGCCGCGCCATCGACCATGAAGCCGCCGCGCACCACGGTCAGCGGCTCCGCCATGCCGGGCAGACCCTGGAAACGCGTGGTCATGTCGCGCTCGACCACCTGGCGCTCGCCAAGCACTTGGGGGATCGTCAGCACCCGGCCCGCCGGAACGCCGGCGCGGTTGAACTTTTCTTCCCAGGCAGCCGCCGAGGCGCTCGCAAGCGCTGTCTCGATCAGCCCTTTCAAGGAGGCGCGGTTCTGCTTGCGCGTCTCGCGCTCGGCAAAGCGCGGATCGTCGGCCAGCTCCGGCTGGCCGATCAGCCGGCAAAGCGTGACGAACTGCTCCTGCTTGTTGGCGGCGATGTTGAGCAGGCCGTCGCCGGTGCGAAACGCGCCGGAGGGCGCAGCCGTCATGTTCTCATTGCCCATCGGCTGCGGCTCGACGCCGGCGGTCAGATAGTTGGACACCGGCCAGCCCAGCGCCGACAGCGTGCATTCGAGCATCGAGACATCGAGAAACGCGCCCTCGCCCGAGGTCTTCTGCTTGACCAGCGCCGCGGCAATGGCGAAGGCCCCGACCAGCCCGCCCAGCGTGTCGGCGACGGGATAGCCGACCCGCAAGGGTGCTGTCTCCGGCGTGCCGGTGATGCTCATGATGCCGGACAGCCCCTGGATGATCTGATCGTAGGCCGGATTGTCGCGCATCGGCCCGCTCTGGCCGAACCCTGATATGGCGCAATAGACGAGACCGGGGCGGACCGCTTTCAGCACCTCATAGCCGAGACCCAGCCGCCCCATCACGCCCGGTCGAAAGTTCTCGACCAGCGCGTCGGCCGAGGCGACGAGATCGAGGAAGCGTTCGCGGTCGGCTTCGCTTTTGAGATCCAGCACCACCGATCGTTTGCCGGCATTCTGGGCCAGGAACGACGCGCCCATGCCGGCTTTGTTGAGCGCCGGCGAGGCGCCGAGCTGACGCGCCAGATCGCCGCCTTGCGGCGTCTCGACCTTGATGACATCGGCGCCGAGCAGCGCCAGCTGGTAGGCGCAGTAAGGACCTGCCAGCACATTGGTCAGGTCGAGAATGCGGATGCCGGCAAGCAGATCGGTCATGATGCTCCAGGTCGCTCAGGCATCGCCCGGCACATGCTCCGGCCCGCGCCGGCGCCGATGCTCGATGAAGGCCCAGATATGCGGACCGGCGAGCCCGATGAAGGCAAGGATCAGCAGCACCAGCGACAGCTTGTGGGTGTAGAACACCGACCAGTCGCCGTTCGAGATCGTCATCGCCCGGCGGAACTGCGTTTCGGCAAGCGGCCCCAGGATCATGCCGATGATGACCGGCGCTGTCGGGAAATCGAAGCGCCGCATCAGGAAGCCGGCGGCCCCCAGGAGATAGAGGATGAAGAGGTCGATCGGCGATTGCGAGATGCCGTAGGTGCCGACGGTGGCGAACACCAGGATGCCGGCATAGAGCTGCGGCGCCGGGATTTTCAACAGCCGTACCCACAGCCCGATCAGCGGCAGGTTGAGGACGACCAGGATGACGTTGGCGATGAACAGGCTGGCGATCAGGCCCCAGACCAGATCGGCCTGCGTCGTCAACAGCAGCGGTCCCGGATTGATGCCGTAGCTCTGGAAGGCCGACAGCATGATTGCGGCGGTCGCCGAGGTCGGCAGGCCAAGGGTGAGCATCGGCACCAGCACGCCGGCGGCAGACGCATTGTTGGCGGCTTCCGGTCCGGCAACGCCCTCGATGGCGCCGACCGTGCCGAACTCCTCCTTGTGCTTCGACAGCTTCTTCTCGATGGCATAGGACAGGAAGGTCGGGATCTCGGCGCCGCCGGCAGGCATGGCGCCGATCGGGAAGCCGATGAAAGCGCCGCGCAGCCATGGCTTCCACGATCGTCCCCATTCGGCCGCTGTCATGTAGAGCGATCCCTTGAGCGGCACGATCTCGTCCTTGCCGGCATAGCGGCGCGAGGCCATGTAGAGCGTCTCGCCGACGGCAAACAGGCCGACCGCGGCAATGATGACATCGACGCCATCGAGCAGTTCGTTCATGCCGAAGGTGAAGCGCGGCTGTCCCGTCTGCAGGTCGACGCCGATCATGCCGATGACGAAGCCGATGAACAGGCTGGTGAGGCCGCGCACGGAGGACGAGCCGAGCACCGCCGAAACCGTGATGAAGGCGAGCACCATCAGCGAGAAATATTCGGCCGGCCCGAAGGCCAGCGCGAACTTCACCACCACCGGCGCCAGGAAGGCGACGCCCATCGTGCCGATGGTGCCGGCGACGAAGGAGCCGATCGCCGAGGTCGCCAGTGCCGCGCCGCCGCGACCCGAGCGGGCCATCCTGTTGCCTTCCAGCGCGGTGACGATGGTGGCGCTTTCGCCCGGCGTGTTGAGCAGGATCGAGGTCGTCGAGCCGCCATACATGGCGCCGTAATAGATGCCGGCGAACAGGATGAAGGAAGCCTCCGGCGCCACCTGGTAGGTGATCGGCAGCAGCAGCGCGATGGTCAGCGCCGGCCCGAGGCCGGGCAGCACGCCGATGGCGGTGCCGAGCGTGGTGCCGACCAGGCACCACAACAGGTTCATCGGCGAGAAAGCGACGGAAAATCCGTGGGCGAGATGGCCGAGCGTCTCCATGGCGTCAGCCCCTTACAGTGGCGATGATCGCGTCGATCACCGTGTTCAGCTGGTTTTCGATGAAGCCGGCGCCAATGTTGACGCCGAGCGCCCTGGCAAAGCCGAAATAGGCGGCAAGCGCCAGGATCAAGCCGGTCAGCGCATCGCGCAGCGTGTGCTTGCTGCCGAAGCCATAACAGACGAGCACGAACATGATGACCGAGGCGGCGGTGAAGCCGAGCGGCTGGATCAGCACCAGATTGGCGACCAGGCCTGCAACGACGATGCCCATCGCCTTCCAGTCGGTCGGCGTTTCCTTTTCCTCCTGCGGCTGCCAGCCGCCGCGCAGCGCGGCGACGATGAGCAGCAGCGAAAGCACGATCATGCCGGTCATGGTGATGTAGGGAAAGACGGTCGGCCCGACCTTGGAATAGAGCGGCGAAACCGGGATCGCCAGGGTCTGCCACGCCACGGCCGCAGCACAGGCGAGAAGCCCGATGCCGATCAACAATTCGGGCATGGCAAGGCGCGGGGGCGCCGGCTGCTGGTCGCTGGTGCTCATCGATGTCCTCCCGAGATGGCCGGCATCCTCCCGCCGGCCGCATCCGCAGTTTCACTCCCAGCGCATGATATGTCCATGCCGCAGGCGAATGTCGGAGGGGCGGCCGTGGCCGCCCCTGAAGACATCAGGCGAGGCCGAGATCCTTGAGGATCGCGGTGATGCGGGCGGTGTCGTCGACGAGGAATTTCGCATAGTCGTCGCCGGTAAGCAGGATGGGCGTCCAGTTACGGTTCTTGCACTCGGCTGCCCAGGCATCGCTCTTGGCCATGGTCTCGATCATCGTGACCATCGCCGCCTTGTCGGCGTCGGAGACGTCTGGCGGTGCGAAGACGCCGCGCCAGTTGAACAGTTCGACGTCAATGCCGGCTTCCTTCATCGTCGGTGCGTCGATGCCGTCCTGGCGCTTGTCGGCGGAGATCGCCAACAGCCGAAGCGCGCCCGCCTTGACCTGCTCGGAGAACTCGCCGAAGCCGGAAATGCCGGCCGCCACCTGGTTGCCGAGCAGCGCCGACAGCGCCTCGCCGCCGCCGGCGAAAGGCACATAGGAGAGGTTGGTTGCCGGAACGCCGACCGTCTTGGCGATCAGCCCGAACAGGATGTGGTCGGAGCCGCCGGCCGAGCCGCCGGCCACGGGAACCTTGGTCGGATCCGCTTTGAGCGCGGCGACGAAATCGCCGGCCGTCTTGAACGGCGAATCCGCCGGCACCACCAGCGCCTCGAACTCGCCGGTGAGGCGGGCGATGGGCGTCACTTCGGAAAGGTTGTTGGCCGATTTGTTGGCGATGATGGCGCCGACCATGACCATGCCGGCCACCATCAGCGAATTGCCCTTGCCCTTCCACTGGCTGATGAACTGCGGCAGGCCGACAGTGCCGCCGGCGCCGCCGACATTGGTGATCTGCGAGCCGGAGATCAGTTTTTCACTGCGCAGCACCTGGTCGATGGTGCGCCCCGTCTGGTCCCAGCCGCCGCCGGGCGCGGCCGGCACGAAGATCTGGATCTGCGGTGCATCCTGAGCGAAAGCGGGCGTCAAATGCGTTGCGACGAATCCGGCAGCGCCTGCGGCCGCGGTGCTCATCAAAAATCTGCGTCTGTTCAGCATGGGATTCCTCCAAATCACGACACCTCCTCCGGTGCCTGCCAGAAACGTAGCCTGAAAACAGACCCGCTCGGCAAAAATTCATGCCGATTTCGGTACGTTCTGTCAACAGGAACGCTGTTCTACTAGACAGAACCATGGATGTGCGGCACAATCGCTTCGGCCGGCCTTTGTCCGAGCAGGTAAACTGGAATGAAACTGTTCGTGAGATGACCGAAGCGCGATCCCAGCCGTTGCCGGCCGATGGCGTTGCCGCGCTCGACCGCGCGATCGCCATTCTCGACGCGTTCGCGACCGCCGACCGCTCGCTCAGCCTGGCCGAGATCGCGGCGCGCACCGGGCTCTACAAAAGCACCATTTTGAGGCTGGCGAACTCATTGCTGCGCGGGCAGTTGCTGGAGCGGCTCGACGATGGCCGCTACCGCATCGGACCCGCCACCTTCCGGCTCGGCGCGCTCTACCAGCGCTCCGTGGTGGCGGTCGACATCCTGCTGCCGATCATGCGCGATCTCGCCGAGCGCAGCTGGGAAAGCGTGGCGTTCTATGTCCGCTCGGGCGACGCCCGCACCTGTCTCTACCGCGTCGAATCCAAGCATCCTATCCGCTACACGATCCGGGAAGGCGACCTGCTGCCGTTGCTCACCGGCTCGGGCGGCCGCGTGCTGGCAGCGTTTTCAGGCCAGCCGGGCGAACCATACGAGACCATCCGCAAGGCCTGCCACTATCTGTCGATCGGCGACCGCGACCCTGAGACGGCGGGCGTCTCGGTGCCGGTGTTCGGACCGGGCCGCGTTCTGCTCGGCGCCTTGACGCTCGCCGGCCCGTCGACACGCGTCGATACGGCGTTCCTGCGCCGCATGACACCGGACCTGCTGGAGGCCGCCGCTCGCGCCACCCGCGCCTTCGGCGAGGATGCCTCGATGCTGGAGCAGGCAGCGCGCCTAGCCGGCGCTGAAACCGTGATCGGCCTCAGTTCGCCTTGACCAGCACCACGCGGCGGTTCTTGGCGCGGCCGGTTTCGTCATCATTGCTGGCGACAGGCGCCATCATGCCGGCGCCGGCGGCGGTCAGCCGGCCGCCATCGATGCCGTATTTCGAGACCAGCGCCGCCTTTACCGACTGCGCCCGCCGCGACGACAGATCGATATTGTAGTCGAAGGCGCCCTGGTTGTCGGTATGACCGACGACGATCACCGCCATGCCGGGCTCGTTGGTCAGAAGCGTCGAGATCTCCTTCAGCGTCGGTTCCGATTCCGGCTTGATGTCGGCCTTGTCGGTGTCGAAGAAGATGCCGTAGAGCGAGATGGAGCCGGTGGCCGACAGCGATTCCGCCATCTTGGCCGCTTCGACCACCACCATCTTCTTGTCGCGCGCCTTGGGCTCCAGCACCTGAACGACGGCGATGGTGCGGCCGTTGAGTTCCTTGCAGTAGAGGTCGTCGATCAGCGAATAGGCCTGAACCGTGACATAGGCGTCGCCGCCATCCTGCGGCACCTTGGCAGCGAAGAAGCGCTGGTCGTTGATACCGGTGGTTACCGCACAGGCGCCATTGGAAAAGGCCGCGTCCTTGACGTCGCTTTCATGGAAGAAATACATCATCAGGCTCATGTCGCCGCCGCCACCGCTCGACGACCGGTCGGCGGCGCCGCCGCACTCTTCCTTCTTGCATTCGAACAGGACTTCGCCGCCGGCGGCCGCGATCACATCCTGGTAGTTGCGCAGCACTTCGAGCGGGGAGCGCTCGGCCGGCAGCACATAGACGATGCGGGTCAGCGCGCCTTCGACCTCGGCCTTCTTGTCCGGCGCGAACACACGGTTGTTCATCGTGTCACGGGCATCCGGATCGGCGCTCGGCTTCAGCGGCGACAGCGGCACTGTAAAATCGGTATAGGCGAATTTTTCGTAGGAGACGATGAACGACCCCTCATAGCGCTTGGCCAGATGATTGTCGGCACCGCCCTCGATGTCGGCGGTCGGCACCGTCGCATCGGCGCCCGCCAGTTGCACGGCCGCCAGGAGCAGCAGCCCCGCCCAGAAAAGCTTCAGAAATATCGCATTGATCGCACGCATGGTCGGCTCCCCCAAAGAGCAATTCCAGGAAAAGTGTGAGCGGTTTTCCCACAGGAATTGCGTAGCTAGATTAGAATAGCCAACCCTGGCAGAACGTGGAAATTGCGTCGATGAAGCGCTTCACACCCGCCGTTCGAGCAGGATCGTCGGCCCGTCGTGATAAGTGGTTTCCAGGACCTTGGTGTAGCCGCACTTTGCCGCGACGTTCAACGAGCCGGTGTTTTCCGGATCGATGATGCAGACGGTTCTCGCGCCGGCAAAGGTTTCGTCGCCCCAGGCCAGGGCCCTTCTGACGACTTCGCTGGCAAGACCCTTGCCATGCGCTTGCGGCGCCAGCGCCCAGCCGGCTTCCGGAATGCCCTCGAGCGACGGCTCGATGTCGCGCTTCAGATCGTGGAATCCGGCCTCGCCGATGAAGCGACCGCTGGCCTTGTCCTCGACCGCCCAGAAGCCGTAGCCAAGCAGCGACCACAGGCCGGCATGCCGCAGGAACCGCATCCAGCTTTCCTCCCGCGTCCGCGGCTTGCCGCCGATGAAACGGGTGGTGACGGGGTCGGCCCACATGACAGCATAGTTGTCGAAGTCTTCGATCCGGTGCGCCCGCATGATGGTCCGTTCCGTTTCGAGAACCGGGACGCCGGCTGTTTTTGGACTGCCCATGAAACTCTGCCTCCGTTGACGGTCAGCGCTTAGCAAACCAGCGCGCCCGGACAAGGGCCAAGCCGGATCATCATTCAGCCAGGGAAGCTTCCGAACGGCCTGGCGCGACCAGGCGGTCGAAGCGAACAGCGTCGGCTTACTTTCAGCCGTGCCAGACCATCTTCATGTAGAGCCCACCGCGCCGCAATTCGTCCAGCATCTGGTCGAGCCGCTTCTGCCTGGTGTCGCTGCGTTTGGCGCGGGCGACCCAGCCGAGATAATCGTTCTTCTGGTAGTCCGGCCGCGCCTCGTAGGCCGCTGTCAGTCCTTTTTCGGTCAGGGCGATGCGGATGTCGTCCGGCATCGGGTACAGGGCGCGCTTCAGTCCGGTCATTTCAGAAAACCCCAGCTGTCAGGATGGCGACGCCGATGGTCCAACCCAGATCCGCCTCTGGGAATTCTGCCGAACGATGCTACCTTTCGCAACCGGTCCGGCAAGGGCCGGTCTCGATACCGCCAATGGGAGGAGAACGCCATGGACACCACCGATCTCGTGCTTGCCATTTTCCATCATCTGCTGGTGTTCTCGCTGGCCGGCATCATTGGCGCCGAATTTGTCCTGATCCGCGGCGACCTCTCCGCCGCCACGCTGAAGCGGCTTGCCGGCATCGACCGCCACTACGGCATCCTCGCGATGTCGATCATCATCGTCGGCATCGGCCGCGTCGTCTACGGCCTGAAGGGCTGGGAGTTCTATGTCTACAACTGGGTGTTTTGGACCAAGATGGCGGCATTCGGCATCGTTGGCCTGCTGTCGATCATCCCGACCATCCGCTTCATCTCCTGGAACCGGCAAGCCAGTGCAAATCCCGGCTTTCAGGTGCCGGTTGCGGAACTCGCCTCGGTGAAGACCTATGTGCGCGCCGAAGCCTTCATCTTCCTGCTGATCCCGATCTTCGCGGCGGCGATGGCGCGCGGCTACGATTATTGAAGCAACGCCAACACCAAACCCATCTCCTCCGGGCATACTCCCCACTGATCGCCATGGTTGCGCACGACTGTATTTTGCAGTTTGCGTCAGGCGACAATCTGTTAGCTTGCCTTTGTTGCACCCTCGCTGCCTGACCTGCACAGCGATCGGAGATTGATATCCTGGGAGGAGAATTACGATGAGGAAAATTGTAGCCGCCCTGGCCGCCGCCGCGGCCGTCACGCTTTATTCGTTCACCGCCAGCGCACAGACCTATCCCGAGCGCACCATCACCGTCGTCGTGCCGTTTGCGGCCGGCGGTCCGACCGACACGGTCACGCGGCTCGTCGCCGAAGCCATGTCGAAGGATCTCGGCCAGCAGATCATCGTCGAAAATGTCGGCGGCGCCGGCGGCACGCTGGGCGCCGGCCGCGTCGCCAACGCCGACCCGGATGGCTACACGCTGCTCCTCCATCACATCGGCATGGCGACCAGCGCGACCCTCTACAGGAAACTCGCCTACGACACGCTGAACGCCTTCGAGTATGTCGGCCTCGTCACCGAGGTGCCGATGGCGATCGTCGCCCGCAAGGACCTTGAGCCGGTCGACCTGAAAGGGCTGGTCGAATACGCCAAGACCAACAAGGACACCATCACCGTCGCCAACGCCGGCATCGGCGCTGCCTCGCATCTGTGCGGCATGCTGTTCATGAGCGCCATCGGCACGCCGCTGGTCACCGTGCCCTACAAGGGCACCGGCCCGGCCATGACCGACCTTCTCGGCGGCCAGGTCGACATTATGTGCGACCAGACCACCAACACCACCAAGCAGATCCAGGGCGGCACGATCAAGGCCTATGCCGTCACCACGCCGGAACGCCTCGACGTGCTGAAGGACGTGCCGACGACCATCGAAGCCGGCCTGCCCGCGGTGCAGGTCGGCATCTGGCACGGCCTCTATGCGCCGAAGGGCACGCCGGCCGAGATCACCGGCCGACTGTCGAAATCGCTCCAGGTCGCACTGAAGGACCCCAACGTCATCGCCCGCTTCGCCGAACTCGGCACCAAGCCGTCGTCCGAGGCCGACGCGACGCCGGCAGCGCTGAAGGCCAAGCTGGAAGGCGAGATCACGCGCTGGAAGCCGATCATCGAAGCCGCCGGCCAATACGCCGACTGAGGCTTGAACGGGGCGCTGCCGGCGCCCCGTTTTCGCTTCGACGTCCGTTTTCACATTTGCAACGGCAAGCCCGTTGCAAGGGTCAGGGGAGGACCGCCATGAAACCTTTCGCCATCGACAGGACAAACGGCCTGTGCGCCGCGCTGTTCATCTTTTTCGGCGCCTTTTTCGCGATACAATCGCTCGGCCTCGAAATCGGCACCGCCTTTCGCATGGGACCGGGCTATTTCCCGCTGGTGCTGGCGATCGTGCTGATCGTGCTCGGCGCCATCATCCTCGTCCAGGCGGTGCGCGTCGAGGACGAGCCGATCGGCCCCATTGCGTGGCGCGGCATGCTGTTGATCCTGCCGGCGCCGATCTTTTTCGGCATGACCGTGCGCGGCCTCGGCTTCGTCCCGTCGATCTTCCTGACGGCGTTGATCGCCTCTTTTGCCAGCGCCCGCATGAAGCCGCTGACGGCACTTCTGCTGTCGGCCGGCCTGACGCTGTTTTCGGTGCTGGTCTTCAGCTACGCGCTCGGGCTGCCATTCCAGCGCTTCGGCCCCTGGTTGCCCCAATGGCTGGCATTGTGAGGCGCTGAGATGGACCTCCTCAGGAACCTCGAACTCGGCTTTTCGACGGCCACCACGCCGGCCAATCTGGGTTTTTGCCTCATCGGCGTTCTGCTCGGCACGCTGATCGGCGTCCTGCCCGGCATCGGCGCCACCGCAACCATCGCCATGCTGCTGCCGATCACCTTCCAGATCGGCGACCCGGTCTCGTCCCTCATCATGCTGGCCGGCATCTACTACGGCGCCCAGTATGGCGGTTCGACCACCGCCATTCTCATCAACATGCCCGGCGAATCCTCCTCGGCCGTGACCGCCATCGACGGCTACCAGATGGCCAGGAACGGTCGCGCCGGGGCGGCTCTGGCGATCGCCGCGATCGGCTCGTTCTTCGCCGGCACGGTGTCGACCTTTCTCGTCGCCGTCTTTGCCCCGCCGCTGACGGCAATAGCCCTGCAATTCGGCGCGGCCGAATATTTTTCGCTGATGATCGTCGGCCTCGTCTCGTCCATCGCGCTCGCCCACGGCTCGATCGTCAAGGCGCTGGCGATGGTCGTGCTCGGCCTGCTGCTCGGCATTGTCGGCACCGACATCTACACCGGCACGCCGCGCTTCACGCTCGGCATCCGCGAATATGCCGACGGGCTGAACTTCGTCGCGGTGGCGGTCGGCGTCTTCGGCGTTGCCGAGATCCTGCGCAATCTCGAAAACGAGCACGAGCGCTCGGTGATGATCAAAAAGGTCTCCGGCCTGATGCCGACCCGCGACGACTTCAAGGCGATGGCCGCGCCCATCGTGCGCGGCACGATCATCGGTTCGGCGCTCGGCATCCTGCCCGGCGGCGGCGCGGTGCTTGCGGCCTTTGCCTCCTACACGGTCGAAAAGCGCGTGTCGAAACACCCGGAGGAGTTCGGCAAGGGCGCCATCGCCGGCGTCGCCGGACCGGAATCGGCCAACAATGCCGGCGCCCAGACCTCCTTCATTCCGATGCTGACGCTGGGCATTCCGGCCAATCCGGTCATGGCGCTGATGATCGGCGCCATGATCATCCAGGGCATCGTGCCCGGCCCCAATGTCGCGATCGAGCAGCCGGCGCTGTTCTGGGGCATCATCGCCTCGATGTGGATCGGCAATCTGATGCTGATCGTGCTGAACCTGCCGCTGATCGGGCTATGGGTGAAGCTGCTGACGATCCCCTATTATGTGCTCTTCCCGATCATCATGGCGTTCTGCTCGATCGGCGTTTACAGCGTCAACACCAACGCCTTCGATCTCTACGCGGTCGCATTCTTCGGCCTGCTCGGCTACATCCTGACCAAGCTGCGCTGCGAACCCGCACCCCTGCTGCTCGGCTTCGTGCTCGGCCCGCTGCTCGAGGAAAACCTGCGCCGCGCCATGATCCTGTCGCGCGGCGACCCCTCGACCTTCGTGACGCGGCCGATCAGCGCCGGCCTGCTGCTCGTCGCACTGGCCGTGCTCGTCGTCGTCTTCCTGCCGTCGGTCAAGAAGAAGCGCGAAGAGGTGTTCGTGGAGGAAAGCTAGTTGTCGGGACGCCGGGCGCCGCGATTTCCACGAGCGGCGCCGGCACGTCTGTCGTCTTCACCTCGGCCTTGCAGAGATCGGCGATGACGCAGGCCGGGCAATCGGGCTTGCGCGCCTTGCAGACATAGCGGCCATGCAGGATCAGCCAGTGATGCGCATGGCGCATATACTCGTCCGGGATGATCCGCAGCAGCCCTTGCTCGACCTGTTCGGGCGTCTTGCCTGGCGCCAGGCCGAGGCGGTTGCCGATGCGGAAAATATGGGTGTCGACCGCCATCGTGTGCTGGCCGAATGCCATGTTGAGCACGACATTGGCGGTCTTGCGACCGACCCCCGGCAGCTTGACCAATTCATCGCGCTCGCTGGGCACCTCGCCGCCGTAATCGCGTATCAGCGCCTCCGAGAGCGCCACGACATTCTTGGCCTTGTTGCGCCAGAGCCCGATCGTGCGGATGTACTCGCCGACCCTGGCTCCGCCCAGCGCCAGCATCTTTTCAGGTGTGTCGGCGACCTTGAACAACGCCCGCGTCGCCTTGTTGACGCCGGCATCGGTCGCCTGCGCCGACAGCACCACGGCCACCAGCAGCGTGAAGGCGTTGACATGCTCGAGCTCGCCCTTCGGCTCGGGCCGTTGCACCGAAAACCGCCGGAAGATCTCATGCACCTCGGCCGCGCTGTAGAGCGAACGGACCCGCGCCGGCGCCGGTCGCGGCTTGGCATTCGAGCCGTCGCGCCGCCCGGGCGGCAGTTCACTTTTGGATAGGGAAAGATTTTTGGACTTGGGGCTGGCCATTTCCCTCCTATAATATCCTGGGATGAGCGACACAAACGCCTCGTTTCAGGCCGACGAGCCATTCTTCCAGGCGCTGCTGACACCGCACCGCTCGCTGGGCCGCACCGGCTTTGCCGTGCTGATGGGCGCGCTGCTGTTCGGCTGGGTGGTGACCGGGGCGTTTTTCCTGTCGCGCGGCGCCTGGCCGGTGTTCGGCTTCTTCGGCCTCGACGTCATCGCCGTCTACATCGCCTTCCGCGCCAACTATCGTGCCGCCCGTGCCCGCGAGGAAGTGTCGGTGTCGCGCACCAGCCTCGACATCCGCAAGACGGCGCCCTCGGGAAAGTCGGAAGCGCATCGCTTCAACCCGTTCTGGGCGCGCTTTTCCGTCGCTCGCCATGCCGAGATCGGCATCACCAGGATGACGGTGGAAGCACAAGGACAGAATGTGCCGATCGGGTCATTCCTGGACCCTGACTCCCGCGAGAGTTTTGCCAATGCATTTTCACGTGCTCTGACAAAAGCCAGGACGCGTTAGAGTCGGCGCGTCAGAACCGGTAGCGTAAAATCCTGCCGACCTTGCGCAATGCGGGAATGTGTCTCCAGAGCCCGATGAACAGTTTTGCGGACCAGCTCATATGCGCTGTGCGTTCCGCGCTGTAGGCCGAGATATCGTCGACAAAGCGCAGCTTCGGAACGGCACGCTCCAGTACCTGCGGGTCGTCGATCGCCCAGTGAACCTCGGCGCCCGTCGCCCTGATGGTCGGATTGAGGCGCAGCATCTTCAGGCCGAAGTGGCTGTAGGCGTCGAACATCAGCTCGCCGCCGGCAAGATGCGCGACAAGGCGTGACAGCAGCCGTGGCCCCTCCTCTACCGGGAGATAAGGCGTCAACCCCTCCATCACCACGACGGCCGGACGATTGCTCGGCACTTCTGCCAGCCAGTCTGGGTCGGTTACCGAAGAGCCGACGAGGTGGTAGTGGTCCCGGGACGGGTAAAGCTTGCGCCGGAGCGCGATGACATCCGGAAAATCGACATCGAACCACTCCACGCCTTCGGGTGGATCGACACGGAAAATGCGCGTATCGAGCCCGCAGCCGAGATGCAGCACGATGGCGCCGGGATTTCTGGCGATGAAGTCCTGAACGCGGACATCATACGTCTTGGCCCGGATCGCCAGGCCGATGCCGAGATTGGTGTCGACCTTGAGGCGCGAGAAATCATAGTCGATCTTGCGCACGGCCTCGTCGGCGAAGCGATCCCCGAGCAGCGAATGCGGCAGCCGGCTTTCCAGTGCCTTGCCATAAAGCGTCATCAGCAAGGTCTCCCTTGCTCCGCTCAGATTCACCCTTTCGCCGGCCATTGGCATCTCCCGGGGCGCAATCCAGTATTTATCTGGGAACAGGCGGCAACAAGGCAAGTTTCGGGTGGTTGCAAGGGGCGGAAAGACCGATATTCGCGGTCAAGGAGATATTGCCATGAACGCCCAGATGACCATGAATACGCAGATGAAACCGACAGCGATCCTGCAGCACGACATCACCCCCAACGGCAGCGACTACGAGGTCGTGCGCCGCGCCATCGAGAAGATCAGCCTCGACTATCGCGACCAGCCCTCGCTGGAAGCCTTGGCCGCTGATGTCGGCGAGACACCCACGGGCCTGCAAAAGCTGTTCACCCGCTGGGCCGGCCTGTCGCCAAAAGCCTTCCTGCAGGCGGTCACCCTCGACCATGCCCGCAAACTGCTCGATTCCGGCATGCCGCTCCTCGAAACATCGTTCGAACTCGGCATGTCCGGCCCCGGCCGGCTGCACGATTTGTTCGTCACCCACGAGGCGATGTCGCCGGGCGACTACAAGACGCGCGGCGCTGGCCTGACCATCCGCTACGGCTACCACATCTCGCCCTTCGGCATCGCCCTGATCATGGTCACCGACCGTGGCCTTGCGGGGCTCGCCTTCAACGATCCGGGCGGCGAGCGGGCGGCTTTCGCCGACATGTCGGGCCGCTGGCCGAACGCCACCTATGTCGAGGACATGAGCGCCACCCAGCCCTATGCGGCGCGCATCTTCGATCCGACATTGTGGCGCGCCGACCAGCCGCTGCGCGTGGTGATGATCGGCTCCGACTTCCAGCTGCGCGTCTGGGACGCGCTGCTCAGGATCCCGATGGGCAAGGCCTGCACTTATTCTTCGATCGCCTCCAGGATCGGCGCGCCAAACGCCAGCCGGGCGGTGGGGGCGGCGGTCGGCGCCAACCCATTGTCCTTCGTCGTCCCTTGCCATCGGGCGCTGGGCAAGTCCGGCGCACTCACCGGCTACCACTGGGGCCTGACCCGCAAACGCGCCATCCTCGGTTGGGAAGCGGGCCAGACCGCGTCCTGAAGCTGCCCGCATCAAACAACACCGGCGAAATCCCTTCGCCGGTGTTTTTCTTTTTGCGAGCTCCCGGCGCAAAACATCCGCACGCTCTGGCAAGCCGCCGGCTTACAGGTTAGCTTCCCGCGCATTCCGCAGGAGGCTTTCTTGATCATCGTTGTCGGCTCGATCAACCTCGACCTTATCGCCAATGTCGACCGCCTGCCTTCGCCGGGCGAGACGGTCCGCGGCTCCGGCTTCACCACCGCGCCCGGCGGCAAGGGCGCCAACCAGGCGCTGGCTGCGGCGCGCGCCGGCGCCAAGGTGCGCATGGTCGGCGCCGTCGGCAAGGACAATTTCGCAACCGAAGCCCTGGCTTTGCTCGTGGCCGGCAAGGTCGATCTCTCCGGCGTCGGCCAGAGCTTCGCCTCCACCGGCACGGCGCTGATCCTCGTCGGCGCCGATGGCGAGAATGTCATTGCCGTGGTGCCGGGCGCCAATGATTCGGTGCTGCCCGGCGATCTCGCCAAGGCTTTCCTTGCGAAGGGCGACGTCGTCCTGCTGCAGCACGAGATCCCGTTGCAGACTGTCGATGCAGCGCTCGACGCCGCACGCGCCGCCGCCGCGGTCACCGTGCTCAACACCGCGCCGTTCCGTAGCGAGGCGGCAGCGTTGCTCGGCAAGGCCGACTACGCCGTCGCCAACGAAACCGAATTCGACCTTTACGGCGAGGCGCTGTCGCTGAAAGGCCGCGACCGCCCGGCGCGCATGCGCGACTTCGCCCGCAAGACCGGCCGCACCATCGTCGTCACGCTCGGCGGCGACGGCGTGCTGGCGGCGACCCCGGAGGATTTCCTGACCGTGCCGGCGCTGAAGATCACGCCGGTCGACACCGTCGGGGCCGGCGATACTTTTTGCGGTTATCTCGCCGCCGGGCTGGCGTCCAACCTGCCGCTGGAGCAGGCTCTCACCCGCGCCGCAGCCGCCGGCTCGCTCGCCTGCCTGAAGCCCGGCGCCCAGCCGGCCATCCCGCTGGCCGCGGATGTGGACACCGCCCTGCGCAACAACGCCGGATGACAGCCCTGCGCCCCGCAACGAAGCACGCCGTGCCCCCCGCCGGCGACATCTGCCGGATGTCCGCTGTCGACCTGGCCGAGGCGATCCGGCTGCGCCGCCTGTCCGTGCGCGAGTTGGTCGCCGCATTCCTTGACCGCATCGACGCGGTAAACCCGCTGGTCAATGCCATCGTCTCGTTGCGCGAGCGCTCCGACATCCTGCGCGAGGCCGACGCGGCGGACGCGCATCTAGCGCAAGGCGGGCCGGCCGGCTCGCTGTTTGGCCTGCCGATGGCGATAAAAGACCTCGCCATGACGCGCGGCTTGAGGACCAGTTTCGGCTCGCCGATCTTCGCCGATTTCGTGCCGCAGGAGGATGATTTCTTCGTCGAGCGCATCCGCAAGGCCGGCGGCATCATCATCGGCAAGACCAACGTTCCCGAATTCGGGCTGGGATCCAACACCTACAATAATGTTTTCGGACCGACGCTGAACGCGTTCGATCCGGCGCTGACCGCCGGCGGCTCGAGCGGCGGCGCAGCGGTCGCCCTTGCGCTCGACATGGTCCCGGTCGCCGACGGCAGCGATTTCGGCGGCTCGCTGCGCAATCCGGCGGCGTGGAACAATGTCTATGGCTTCCGCCCGTCGCAGGGCCTTGTCCCCGGAGGGCCGGACCTGGAAGTCTTTCATGCTCAGATGGGCATAGACGGGCCGATGGGCCGCAGCATCAGCGACATGGCGCTGCTGCTCGACGTGCAGGCGGGCTACCATCCGCATGCGCCCTTGTCCTGGGAAAAGCCTGGTTCATTCCTCGAAGGGCTGGCAACGCCGGCAAGCGGCGGCCGCGTCGGCTGGCTCGGTGATCTCGGCGGTCACCTGCCGGTGGAGCCTGGCATCCTCGATCTGTGCGAGGCCGCACTCGGCCGCTTCGCGGAGGCATCCTTCCTGACCGAGCCCTTGCTGCCGGATTTCGATTTCGAGGCACTGTGGCAAGCCTTCGTGACGCTGCGGCAGGCGAGCAGCGGCTCGGCGCTGAAAGTCCATTATGACGACCCGCACAAGCGCGCCCTGCTGAAGCCGGAAGCCGTCTGGGAGGTGGAGAACGCCATGCGGCTGACGGCGCCGCAGATCCGCGCGGCCTCGGTCATCCGCACCTCCTGGCACCGGACGCTGCTGTCGCTGTTCGAGCACTTCGATCTCATCGCGCTGCCGACGGCGCAGGTCTTTCCTTTCGAAGTCGGCACGCATTGGCCAAGTGAGGTCGCCGGACGGACGATGGACAGCTACCATCGCTGGATGCAGGTTTCGGCCTTCGCCACGCTCGGCGGCTGTCCGGCGCTCAACGTGCCCGTCGGCTTCGACGACAAAGGCCGCCCCTTGGGCATGCAGCTGATCGGCCGGCCGCGCGGCGACCTCGCCGTGCTCAGGGCCGGAGCGGCCTATGAGGCGACCTTGCCTTGGCAGGTGGGGGCGTCCTGACGCGAGGGGCGGCACGGTCTGCGACCGGCTTGCACCAGCCCCGCCGCCATGCATTGATTGCAGCCAGCCGCCTAAGCGCATCCTCGAGGAAATCCCCCATGTCGCTGGAACTCTACGCCGCCTATGTCCTTGCCTGCATCGTCATCATCCTGGTGCCCGGTCCGACTGTCACGCTGATCATCGCCAACAGCATCCGCCATGGCTACCGCGCCGGCCTTGCCAATGTCGCCGGCACGCAGGCTGGGCTCGCCGTGATGATCGCCATTGTCGGCATCGGCCTCAACACGCTGATATCGGGCATGGGCCACTGGTTCGAATGGGTACGCCTGATCGGCGCCGCCTATCTGATCTGGATGGGGGTGCAGATGTTCCGTTCCAAGGGCGCGCTGAATGCCGACGGCACCGCGAGAAAGCCGCGCGGCGGCTTCTTCCTGCAGGGCCTGCTGGTGGCGCTGAGCAACCCCAAGACCCTGGTGTTCTTCGGCGCCTTCTTCCCGCAATTCATCGCCCCGCAGGGCAATTACACCCTGCAGATCGTCGTCATGGGCCTCACCGCCATGATCTTCGCCGCCGTCTCGGATTCCACCTATGCTCTCGCCGCCAGCCGCGCCGGCCGCCTGCTCTCGGCAAGCCGCATTAAGCTGATGTCCAGGATCAGCGGCAGCTTTCTGGTCGGCGGCGGCCTGTGGCTAGCTTTTTCGAAGGCGAAGTAACAACCGTGGACGGTCGTTTCCAACGGCAGAATGAGCCCGTACGTGAAGGCTGATTGAAAGTCAGTCTCCACGCCACCACATGACTTTGTGCTGGGGATTCTTTCAAATGTCATGGACTTATAGGGATTTGAAAAGGAACGCGCCCGGCGTGGTCCTGATCGTCGCCATGTTCGCGATGATGGTTCCTTCGGCGCTCTACAAATGGACGAATGACGCGAGCCCTATCCGGTCAGTCGAGCCAATCCACGCAACGGTCAAAAGCGCCCAATCGGACCACGACCACACCCTTTATCTGGTTTCGCTCGAAAGCGGTTCGTCCATTCTTGTCGATGACGACCGGCCGCATCTGATCGGCGCGACGGCAAACATGGAGCGCGTCACGCGCGAGAATGGAATGGTCTTCTATCGATTTGCAAAGTGAACGGCGGCGGCGCCTTCCTTCTCCCCCTGTGGGAGAAGGTGGATCGGCGCGATAGCGCCGAGACGGATGAGGGGTGTTCCAGCGGAGTGAGACGTGGGCGTTCCCTGGAACACCCCACATCCGTCGCCTTCGGCGACGCCGCCCGGGGGCGAGCCACTTGTCTCGCCCCGTCCCTTCGGAACCCACAATGGGAGAAAGGAAAGACAGAGCTAAAGCCGCGCCAACCTCTCAACCAGCAGCGCGAAAAACGCGTCATGGTCGATGTCGCGCATCACCATGGCGTTCTTCGGCCGCTTGGTCACGCCCCACCAGTCGATCACGGTCATGCCCATGGTGAGTTCGGAGGTCGTTTCGACGGTGACGTTGCAGTTGCGGCCCTTGAACAGCTCCGGCTTCAACAGATAGGCGATGACGCAGGGGTCGTGCAGCGGGCCGCCATCGGTGCCGTATTTCTCCTCGTCGAAGCGCTCGAAGAACTCCAGCATCTCGGCCGTCGCGGTGCCGACCCGGGTGCCGAGCTGGCGGATGGCCTGCGTGCGCTTGGCCGTGGTCAGCGCCTTGTGGGTGACGTCGAGCGGCATCATGACGATCGGAATGCCGGATTTGAACACCAGGTCGGCGGCTTGCGGATCGACATAGATGTTGAATTCTGCGGTCGGCGTGACATTGCCGCCTTCGAAGAAACCGCCGCCCATCAGTACGATTTCCTTGATGCGCGGCGCGATCTTCGGCTCACGGATCAGCGCCAGCGCGACATTGGTGAGCGGGCCGAGCGCGCACAGCGTGATCGTGCCGGCCTCTTCCTTCATCAGCGTCTCGACGATGAAGTCGACCGCATACTGGCCCTGCAGCTTCATCTTCGGATCGGGCAGTTGCGGGCCGTTGAGGCCGGTCTTGCCATGCACTTCCTCGGCGGTGACCAGCTCGCGCGCCAACGGGCGGATGGCGCCTGCATAGACCTTGATGTCGGGCCGGCCGGCCAGTTCGCAGATTTTCCTGGCGTTCTTTTCGGTCAATTTCAGCGGCACGTTGCCGGCAACAGCAGAGATGCCGACGATCTCCAGCTCGGCGCTGCCGAGCGCCAGCAATATGGCGACGGCATCGTCCTGGCCGGGATCCGTGTCGATGATGATCTTGCGGGTCTGGGGCATTTCATTTCCTTATGCGGGGGAGTCTTTTTGGCGGGGGTGTTCGGCGGCTTGAACTTGGCCGCGGCGCGGACCATATCAAGACCATCGGGAAAAATGCCATCCGGGTTTTTCCAGTTTATGTCGCTCCAAAGAGGACAGTGTAACATGAGCCGAATGACGCCCTTCTCCAGCCCGCTTCTCCTTGGTTTCGATGCCATGGAAAAGACCCTGGAACGACTGGCGAAATCCGGTGACAGTTATCCTCCCTACAACATCGAGCGCCTCAGCGGTGCTGACGGCAAGGCCGAAAGGCTGCGCATTACGCTGGCTGTCGCGGGTTTCGCCGAAAGCGATCTCGATGTCACCACGGAGGAAAACCAGTTGGTCGTGCGCGGCCGTCAAACCGACGACACTGAGCGCGAATTCCTCCACCGCGGCATCGCCGCGCGCCAGTTCCAGCGCTGTTTCGTGCTGGCAGACGGCATGCGGGTGATCGCAGCGGAACTGAAGAACGGCCTTTTGTCGATCGATCTCGATCGGCCGGATACCGAACGGCTGGTACGGAAAATAAATATATCGGTGAAAGACTGATCTTTACCGATGGCTCTCATGCGGGATGGCCTTGAGCGGCGTCCTCGCGCCAAGGAGGCTTGAAATGACCAGAACTGACGAAACCATCACCATGACCAGCGGCGAATTCGCCCATCTCGGCGAAGGCTCGGTCGCTTATCTCCGCAAGGTCTCGAGCGACGAGCTGCTCGGGCGCTTCCCCAACCTCGGCGAAATAGCGCCTGGTATGGTCCTGTGGGCCCTGTTTGCCGCCAACGGCCAGCCGATCCTGCTTTCGGATGCGAAAGACCGGGCTTTGGCCGGCGCCATGGAAAACGACCTGACCACTGTCGCCATTCACTAAGGCGACTGCTGGCGGTTGAAATGGAGAGGGCCGCCTTCGGCGGCCCCTGGAAGACTTAAATCCGAAGAACTTCAGGCGGCGTGCGAGGCCTGCGTGTCCGAAAGCAGTGCGTGGATGGCGACCGCGTCGCGCGTGCCTCTGATCTTGGCCACCGTGTCGGCGTCGCGCAAAACCCTGGCGATGCGCGACAGTGCCTTGAGGTGATCGGCGCCGGCGCCTTCCGGGGCCAGCAGCAAAAACACCAGATCGACCGGCTGGTCATCCAAGGCCTCGAAATCGACCGGCGTCTCCAGACGGGCAAAGACGCCGGCGATGCGCTTCACCCCGGCGAGCTTGCCGTGCGGAATGGCGATGCCGTTGCCGACGCCGGTGGAGCCCAGCCGTTCGCGCTGCAGGATGGTGTCGAACACTTCGCGCTCCGGAATGCCGGAAATCGCCGCCGCTCTCTCGGACAGCAACTGCAGAAGCTGCTTTTTGGAGTTCGCCTTCAACGCCGGCAAGATCGCCGGAACGTTGAGAAGATCGCTCAGATCCATATTTGAAATCCCTTATTCGCCTGCCGTCGCCAGTCCTCGCCCCTCGCGCGGCTGGCTATTATCCCTGTGCGACCATTGTCGTCACCTGTGCGACCATTGTCGTTGTCGTCACGCCTGTGCGACTTTGGTCGTCGACGGGTCGATCCAGCCGATATTTCCGTCCGGCCGCCGATAGACGATGTTGAGGTGGTCGTTTCCGGCGTTGCGGAAGACGAAAACCGGGCTGTCCTTGGTGTCGAGTTCGATAACCGCCGACGCCACCGACATGGTCTGCAGCGTCATGGTTGATTCGGCGACGATGGCCGGGGCGTAGTCCTCCGGAATGTCCTCATCGTCATCGGTCAGCGGCGCCATCACCGTATAGGCGATGTCGGTGATTTCACCATTTCCAGTGCCTGAATTGTGCGATTTCAGACGGCGTTTGTAGCGCCGCAGCCTGGTTTCGAGGCGGTCCGCGGCCGCCTCGAAGGCAAGTGTCGGATCCTGGGAATCGCCGGTTGCCTGCAGCGAAGCGCCGGAATCCAGCCTGATCATGCAATCGGCCGAGTAACGCGACCCCGATTTGATGACCGTGACGTGCCCTGAAAAACCGCGATCGAAATATTTTCCAATCGCCTCGCCGACACGATCGGTAATGCGCGTACGCAACGCATCGCCGATATCCATGTGTTTACCCGATATGCGCAATTTCATCTGAAAACTGACCTTCCTTGCTCAGGCTTCAAACTGGCCAGAGTTTATACTCGTGATCCGTGCGCACAAGCTTTGCGGCGTCAACTCGCGCCGATTTTAGATCCGAACTTTCCGGTTGATCACAATCCGCCTTCTTGGCCGTCCCGTGGCCTTCATCGTGACGGACCATCCGCATGCGGGCCGCGAGCCCGTCTCATGCGGGCGGGCTTCTAGACACTTCATTGCAGCTTGTCAATTAATGCATGTCGCCCAGAAGTGCGCTGCGGTTCTGGGACAACGACATGCATCAAAACAAAGACTTAAAGCGCGTCGTATGAATCCGTTTCAGCGCGATGCGCTTTAAGGTCGGAAAGTTGTGGAATCCAGCCATAGCAAAAGCCTTGCCGGGCAAGCAGACCTAGCGCCCCGCGCTCGCCAGAGCGCGCTTTTCACGCCGCCGCTGCACCGACGAGGGAATATTCATACCCTCCCGGTACTTGGCCACCGTGCGCCGGGCAATATCGACGCCGCTTTCCTTCAACATATCGACGATTGCGTCATCGGACAGCACATCGGCGGGCTTTTCCTCGTCGATCAGCTGCTTGATGCGGTCGCGCACCGCTTCCGAGGAATGCGCATCACCGCCGCCCGACGCCGCGATCGAAGCCGTGAAGAAATAACGCAGCTCAAACACGCCACGCGGCGTCAGCATGTATTTGTTGGCCGTCACCCGGCTGACGGTCGATTCATGCATGCCGATGGCATCGGCCACCGTGCGCAGGTTGAGCGGCCTGAGCTGGCGCACGCCATGGACGAGAAAAGCGTCCTGCTGGCGCACGATTTCCGACGCCACTTTCAGGATCGTCTTTGCCCGCTGGTCGAGGCTCCGCGTCAGCCAGTTGGCATTCTGCAGGCATTCGGCCAGGAAATCCTTCTCCGCCTGATTCTTCGCATGCGGCGAGACCTGGGCGAAATAGATGTGATCGACCAGCACGCGCGGCAGCGTCTCGGCATTGAGCTCGACCGTCCAGCTACCGTCATTGGCGGCACGGACTTCGACATCGGCGACGATGGCATCGCTGGCGCCGCCTGAAAATGCCGTGCCCGGACGCGGATCGAGCGCGCGGATTTCGGCCAGCATGTCGAGAAGATCCTCCTCGTCAACCCCGCAAAGCCGCTTCAGCGTCTGGAAATCGCGCCGCGCCAGGAGTTCGAGGTTGCCGATCAGCGTTTTCATCGCCGGATCGAGACGATCGCGCATGGCAAGTTGCAGCGACAGGCATTCGGCAAGGTCGCGCGCAAACAGGCCGACCGGCTCGAATGTGTGGCAGGCTGCCAGCACCTTGGCCACCACCGCCTGATCGGCGCCGAGCCGTTTGGCGATCTCGGCGGGATCGGCGCGCAGATAGCCGGCCTCGTCCAGGCCGTCGGCCAGTTCGGCTGCGATCAGCCTTGCGGCCGGATCGGCAAAGGCAAGCGCGATCTGCTCGCCGACATGCTGGCGCAGCGTGATCGCCGCGGCGGCCATGTCGCCGACGTCGAAGCCTTCGGAAGAACCGGACGAACTATTGCCGGTGGCCGACTTCCACTGCGCCGTCAGGTCCGGACCGAGCCGCTCGCTGGTGCCGGGATCGTCGGGGAACAGATTTTCCAGCGAGCTGTCGAGCTTGTCGGAGATCGCTTCGGCGCTCCACGCCGTCTCGTTTTCGAACCAGTCGCCATCGGCGGCAGGCTCAGGAGCGGCATCGCCCTTCTGCACCTGGTCGCTTGCGGCGTCATCCTGGGGCTCGGCGCGCTCCAGCAGCGGATTGCGCTCGATCTCGTCGTCGATGAAGTGGTCGAGCTCGACATGGGTGAGCTGCAACAGCCTGATCGACTGCATCAGCTGCGGCGTCATCACCAGCGACTGGGATTGTCGTAGCTGTAGTTTCGCCGCCAACGCCATGGTTCGGTTTCAAACGCCCTTCTGCACCCGGAAGCCTACACATCAGAAGCTGCCGGAAAATGAATTTTTCCGACCTTCCATAGAAACTGGCCCGGCTTTTGCTTGTCAAGGCGAACGATGGCAAAAGGCCCCTACCGAAGCATTATCTCACGCAAAATCGGAGAAAAAGCCCGGCGGGGCGGCAAAAATCACGTCAGGAAACAAATTTCACGCTCAGAGCGTGAAACCTTCGCCGAGGTAGAGCCGGCGCACATCGGGGTTCGCCACCACCTCGTCGGCACGGCCATGAGTCAGCACCTGGCCGGCATGGATGATGTAGGCGCGGTCGATGAGGCCGAGCGTTTCGCGCACATTGTGGTCGGTAATCAGCACGCCGATGCCGCGCGCCGTTAGATGACGAACCAGCTGCTGGATGTCGGCGACGGCAATCGGGTCGATGCCGGCGAACGGCTCGTCGAGCAGCATGTAGGCCGGGCGCGTCGCCAAAGCTCGGGCGATCTCAAGACGCCGCCGCTCGCCACCCGACAGCGACATGGACGGCGACTTCCGCAGATGGCTGATGTGAAATTCCTCGAGCAGTTCGTCGAGATTGCGCTCGCGCACCTTGCGGTCCTTCTCAACCACTTCGAGCACGGCGCGGATGTTCTGCTCGACATTCAGGCCGCGGAAGATCGAGGCTTCCTGCGGCAAATAGCCGATGCCGAGGCGGGCGCGGCGGTACATCGGCATCGAGGTGACGTCGAAACCGTCGATCTCGATCGTGCCCTCATCGACCGGCACCAAGCCGGTGACCATGTAGAAACAGGTGGTCTTGCCGGCGCCGTTCGGCCCGAGCAGCCCGACAGCCTCGCCGGCGCGCACGCCGATGGTGACACCGCTGACCACCTTGCGGCCCTTGTAGCTCTTGGTCAGACCCTTGGCGATCAGGGTGCCCTTGAACTTCGAGGAATCAACGGTGACTGTGGCCGGTGCTGCAAGTTTACTGGCCGCCCGTCCCGGAAGGCGGGTCAGCAGCGAAGACACGCCAGTCATTCGGGCTTCGGGGCCTCGGATTTCGGTGGCGGCGTCATCGACATGATGACGCGCCCGCCGCAGCCATCGACCTGAGCAAGGCCGCTTTTCATCTGCACGGTGAGCTTGCAGCCCTTGAGGACGTTGGGTCCTTGGGACAAGACGACCTCCTTGCCCGACAGAACAAGCACCTGCGTCTTCATGTCGAACGTGGCGTTGTCGCCGGTGGCGATCTGGTCATTCGACTTGATGTAGACTTTGTTCTTGACCACCAGATGGTCGATATTGGCCGAACCGGTCATCGCCGAAGCGCCGGCGGCAGCACCTTTGGCGGCGTTGGGGTCCTTGACGTAGTAGACCTCCATGCTGCCGGCCTTGAGCAGCGTCGGCCCTTGCGTGACGGTGACGTTGCCGCTGAACAGCGCCATGCTGTCGGCCTGGCGGACCTCAAGTTTGTCGCTCTCGATCTGGATCGGCTGGTCGCCCGACAGTTTGAGCCCGGATTGGCTGCTGGCGCTGGACTGAGCCCAGGACGGCGCCATACCCAGCAACAGCAAGGCCGAAGCTGCGGCGACAAGCCGTGCCGAATTACTGGGACGCATTCGTTTCTCCGCTCTTTGCCTCTGCCGCCTTCATAGTGGCCGGATCGATGTGAACGCTTACCTTGTTCTCGAAAACGATGACCTTGCCATTGTCTTCGACCGACATTGAACCCGCGGTGATCCGCGAGCCGTTACGGCTGACATCGACCGCATCACCTGTCTTCATAGAGCCTTTGCCCATATCGAGGAAGACCGATTTGAAGATGGCAGCGACGCCGTCGGTGGTGGTGACGGTAACGTCGCTGGTCATGTCCATCGTGTTGGCGTTTCTGTTGTAGATCCCGCGCTTGGCGTCGACGGTCGCCACATTGTCGGCCGTCAGCGGCAATTTGGCATGGATGCCTTCGAGTTCGATGATGTCCTGCTTGCCGACATCCTGGATGGCGCGCAAGGCCGTCAGCGAATAGGGCAGCTTGTCCTTGGTGAAGCCGTTGANCCTGCTTGCCGACATCCTGGATGGCGCGCAAGGCCGTCAGCGAATAGGGCAGCTTGTCCTTGGTGAAGCCGTTGAGCTTCGGATTGGCCATCACCAGCTTGCCATCCGCGAAAGCGGTGCCGTCTGCCTGTATCGAAATGTTGATCGGCGCCGCCAGATAGGAATAGACCGGAAACGCAACCGCGATCCCGGCGGCAAGCACCGGCACGGCAAACTTAAGCACGCGCACGCGGCGCGAGTGGCGCTGGGCGCGGTCGAAGGCGTCGCCGCGCGTGCCCGCTGGCGCCGTGGGCGCCAAGGCCGCATCGGCGTTGGTCGGTTCGTTCGATCGCGCAAGCATGACTGACTTCTAATAAACCCTTGTCCGCCAAAACACCTGCTATAGGTGGGTTGCCGGCCCCCGCAAGCAAGCACAAGCGGAGGAAAACCGCAAAAATGTGACGGCCGCTGTTTTACAGACGGAACTCAGGCGACACAATTTCGTCACTTCATAGCAGAAACGAACGCGCCGCGGCATTTTTTCGTGAAATGCCTCCGTCGCGAAGGTCGCTTCGTCGCAGGCTCTTGAGGAAGAGGTAGCCGGGCGCGGACGCTTGCTTTAAAAGCATCGCTTCCCACCGACTGTGAGGCAGACCATGGCACTGAGAGCCGACGACCTGATCGACCGCCGCCGCTTGCGGCGCAAGCTGACCTTCTGGCGCGGCGCCGCCATTGCCATCGTGGCCCTTGGGGTGATTGCGCTTGCAAGCTGGTTCTATGGGGGCGACCTCGGCGGTTCTTCCGTCGACCACATCGCCAAGGTCAGGATCGAAGGCACCATCGCCGAGGACGAGGAACTGATCAAGCGGCTGGAAACCATCCGCACATCCCCGCAGGTCAAGGGCGTCATCCTGGCGATCGATTCGCCCGGCGGCACCACGGTCGGCGGCGAATCGATCTACGAGGAGGTGCGCAAGCTTGCCGCCGACAAGCCGGTGGTGGCCGAGGTCGGCACGCTGGCCGCATCGGCCGGCTACATGATCGCCAGTGCCAGCGACCATATCGTTGCCCGCAAGACGTCGATCGTCGGCTCGATCGGTGTGCTCATCCAGTATCCCGATGTCAGCGGTCTGATGGACAAGGTCGGCATCAAGCTCGAGGAAGTGAAATCCTCGCCGCTGAAGGCATCGCCCTCGCCCTTCAAACCGACCAATGAAGACGAGCGAGCCATGGTCCGCAAGCTCATCCTCGACAGCTATGACTGGTTCGTCGGCATCGTCGCCGAGCGCCGCAAAATGACCCGCGATCAGGCACTGGCCCTTGCCGACGGCTCGATCTTCACCGGCCGCCAGGGCCTTGCCAACGGGCTGATCGACGCTGTCGGCGGCGAGAGCGTGGCGATCGACTGGCTGGCGACCAAGGGTGTCGACGCCAAGCTCAAGGTGGTGGAATGGAAGGACACCGAGCGGCGTGGTGGCTTCCTGTTCTCGAAAGCAATAGCGCGCAGCGTCGGCAGCGCGCTCGGCCTGTCGGAGGCCGGCAGCGACGTGCTTCACGAAATTGGCGCGGATCGCTTGTTTCTTGACGGTCTCGTTTCCGTCTGGCACCCTTGATCTGCCGGTTGGGGCGAGTAAAAAAGCAAATAAAATCATCCTGATAATTTGACCGCAGCGCTTTCACGGGGACCTTTCTGATGATCAAATCCGAGCTTGTGCAGATCATTGCCACGCGCAACCCGCATCTTTTCCTGCGCGACGTCGAAAACATCGTGGGAGCGATCTTCGACGAGATCACCGATGCCCTGGCGGAAGGCAATCGGGTCGAGTTGCGTGGCTTCGGCGCTTTTTCGGTGAAAAATCGCCCTGCCCGCACCGGCCGCAACCCGCGCACCGGCGAATCCGTCGACGTCGAGGAGAAGTGGGTGCCGTTCTTCAAGACCGGCAAGGAATTGCGTGAAAGGCTGAATGGCGGCAAGTAGGCGCGGACCAACGCGCCGGCGTTATCAAGGCCTGCCTTCTCCAGGGAATCTCTATGTTGAACCGCTTCATACTTATCGTGGTCTTCGTGCCGCTCGCCGTCATCCTGATTGCGCTGGCCGTCGCCAACCGCGAGCTGGTCGCCTTCACGCTCGACCCGTTCAACCCCGGCAATCCGAAACTGACGCTGACCTTGCCGCTGTTCATCTTCCTGTTCGTGGCGCTCGCCATCGGCATGGTCGTCGGCAGCCTGGCGACCTGGGTCAAGCAGGGCCGCTACCGCAAGCTGGCGCGCCAGCGCGGCGTCGAGGCCGAGAATTTGCGCCAGGCGGTCAGCCGGGTACCCGCCGCACCGCAAGGCTCGGGCCAGGGGCCGGCGCTGCCGAAGCCAACGGCCTGAAGCCGGCGCTTTTATCTTCGCGGAGTTTTGCATGCTGACCATTTCGGCCGACGCTGTCGACCAGGCGCTGACCTTTCCCGGGCTGGTCGAGACATTGCGCGCGGCCTTCCGCGAGGGTGCTGTGCAACCCGTCCGCCATCATCACGGGGTCGAGCGGCCCGACGGTGCCACATCCACGCTGCTTTTGATGCCGGCGTGGACCGACTTCCATGCGGCCGGCACGTCGGTCGGGGGTCATATCGGCGTCAAGATCGTCACCGTATCGCCCGACAACAACGCCATCGGCAAACCGGCGGTGATGGGGCTCTACCTCCTGCTCAACGGCGCCACCGGCGAGCCCGAAGCGCTGATCGACGGCCAACGGCTGACACAGTGGCGCACCGCTTGCGCCTCGGCGGTGGCGGCCTCCTATCTCGCCTGCGAGGACGCATCGCGGCTTCTGGTGGTCGGCGCCGGCGCGCTGTCGCCGTTCCTCGCCAAGGCGCACTCCGCGGTGCGGCCGATCAAGACCATCCGCATCTGGAACCGCACGCCCGCCAATGCCGAAAAGGTCGCGGCTGATTTGCGCGCGGACGGTTTCAACGCCGAGGCCGCAAGCGATCTCGACGCCGAACTCGCCGAGGCCGACATCGTCTCATCGGCGACGATCACGACGACGCCGCTGGTCAAGGGTGCGCTGCTCAAGCCGGGCGCGCATGTCGATCTGGTCGGCGGCTTCACGCCGACCATGCGCGAGAGCGACGACGACGCGATCGCGCGCGCCCGCGTCTATGTCGACACCCGCGCCGGCGCCACCAAGGAAGCCGGCGACATCGTCCAGCCGCTCGCCTCCGGCGTGCTGAAGCCGGAAGCCATCGTCGCCGATTTGCATGAGCTGGCGCGCGGGGAAAAACAGGGCCGGCAGAGCCCCACTGAGGTCACGCTGTTCAAGTCGGTCGGCGCCGCGCTTGAGGACCTTGCCGCCGGCATTGCCGTCTACAACGCGCTCAAGCAGTAGCGTCTGCGCCGGTTCTGCGATCGAACTTCCTGATCGCTTCCGCGCTGACCGGGGTGAAGAAGTTCACCAGATTGCCATCGGGATCGCGCAGCAGCAGCGACCGGTTACCCCATGGCATCGTCGTCGGCGTCTGTACGAAATCGCCGATAATTTTCGCCAGCCTGCTGTACTCAGCATCAACATCGGCGACGCGAAACTCGATGATCGCTGAGCGATTGGCGGCCAGCTGCGCCACATCAGTTCCGAACAGGGCCAGCGTGCGGGTGCTGCCGATCGCCAGTGTGCAGGACGGCGTTGCCAGTTCGGCGAAATCGTCTGTGAACCAGGTTGCGGTAAGCCCGGTGATCGTGTCGTAGAATGCCACCAAGGGCTTGATCTGATCGGTAATGATGCGGATCGAGACGAAGTCCATCTTATTCTCCTGGGGCAAGCGCGACGCTATCTGAAGACAATCGCTTGTCGCACAAGGCTGCTGACAACTTGGTGTCAGCAGCCTTGTCACGGTGCCTTGCCGATCCGGCGGCTGGATGCTTCAGCCTGCCTTCATGGCAGCGCCCATCGCCTCGGCGATCAGCGCGAAATCATGCGCCGTAATTTCGAACAGGCCAAAGCGCAGTTGATAACCCCAGTTCGATTTGCCCGCGGTGAAGTCGAGCTGCTCGAGCAGCGGCTTGATCGGCGCCTCCTCGGCCTTGGCCCATTCGACATCCCTGCGGAACGGCGTGAAGCCACCGCCCATGTCGCCCTGATAAGGCTCGCCTTCGCGCACGGTGCCGATTGCCGTGAAGGCCTGCAGGCCGTCCTTCTCGCGCAGAATTGTGGTCGGCGAGTAGTAGATGATGCCGTCGCCGGGCTTGATGCGGCGCAAAGGTGCCGCCTTGCCGTGGTTGACCTGCATGAAGCCGGCCTCGCGGCCGCGCCGGACATGTTCGGCGGAAGCGACCGCGATCCAGTGCGCACTCATTTCTGTTCTCCATTGGCCTGTTCCCCATTGGCCTGTTCTCCGTCGTTCAGCCAGTAGACGCGCAGCCGGTGCTTGTCGGGATCGAGCGCAACGAAGGTGCGGCCGAAGTCCATGTCGGTCGGCGTCTGCAGAACGGTCAAGCCGCGTCCTGCCCAGTCCGTGTAGGCGGCGTCCACCGCATCAGGCCGGTCCAACGCGAAGACGAGCTCCGCACCGCCGCCCGCGGCCGCGGCCGACGGCTCCACCGTGTGGCGCGACCACAGGCCGAGCTTGAAGCCATTGTCGAGCACGAACAGCACGAAGGTCGGCGACGTCTCCACCGGCTGGCGTCCCAGCAGCGCACCGTAGAAGGCGCCGCTCCGCTCCGGGCTGTCGACATAAAGGATGACGAAATTGGGGGTGTTCATGTCTGCTCTCCAGGGTTTCGATTGGAGGAGCATAGGTGACCCCACTGTCAGATTCTGGCAGCAGCGTCTTGTGGGCGCGTGGAAAGGAGCATTAAGCGCCAGGCTGGCGCTTCGGTGCGTCCAGCGTCGCGCGCCATTCCTTCAGCAGCGCCTGCCGACGACGCGGATAGCGGATATACGTGGTGTTGAGCCCCGACATCCGGTCGGCGCGAAAATGTCTGAAATCCTGCCGCGTCTCGCACCAGGCCACCACCACCCGCACCTTGTCGAAAAAGCCGAGCGCGAATGGCCAGATCAAGCGCTCGGAGGCGGCGCCGCCGGCATCGCGGTAAAGAAAGCCGAGTTTTCTCTCGTTGCGGATCGCCTGGCGCACCAGGCCAAGGTCGATGCTTTCGACAGCATCGCCGTGCGGCCCGACCAAAAGCGCGGTCGCATCGAGGTCCTCGCGCAGATCATCCGGCAGCACAGCGGCGATCTTGGCCAGCGCGTCGGTGGCGGCGGCCGACAGCCGCTTGTCCGGTTGTCTGGCAACCCAACGCGATCCCAGAACGATGGCCTCGATCTCCTCGTCGGTGAACATCAGTGGCGGCAGCATGAAGCCGGGTTTCAGCACATAGCCCAGCCCAGCCTCGCCCTCGATCGGCGCGCCTTGCCCCTGCAGCGTGGCAATGTCGCGGTAGAGCGTTCGGATCGAAACGTCCATCTCGCCGGCAAGCGTGCGACCGCTCACCGGCCGGCGATGCCGGCGCAGGATCTGGATCAGGTCGAGCAGGCGTTCGGAACGGGACATGATTCGAGATTTGCCTGTTTCCTCAGCGAGGTCCACCACCTCAGACATTCGCACGCTGGACCATTTTGTTTGCGCAGCCGGTGACCCTATGCCAAAAGCGGCCTGCCGCCTCCGGAGACGCTCCTGCTTGAAGTCTTTTCGCGACAAACGCCGCGACAACCGTCCGCCCGCAAAAGGCAGGACCGAACATGCGCGGCCGCAGCCGGAGACCGTACCAATCCGACCCGAAGTCAGACAGCAACGCCACGAAACAAAACCGGACGACCGGTCTGATCCGAAGCCCGCCCCCCGTATCCTGGCGCGTCGCGAAGGCATCCTGCCCACTGAGCGCCTGCCGGTGATCCTCGAAGTGGCGCCCAATCAGGATTATGCACTGCTCGACAGCGGTGCCGGCGAGAAGCTCGAACAATACGGCCCCTACCGCATCGTGCGGCCCGAGGGACAGGCGATCTGGCAAAAGGCCTTGCCCGCCAGGGACTGGGACCGAGCCGACGCCATCTTCACCGGCGACACCGACGAGGAAGGCATCGGCCGCTGGCGGTTCCCGAAGGTACCGCTGGGCGAGACCTGGCCGATGAAGCATGACGGCATCGACTATCTCGGCCGCTTCACCTCGTTTCGCCATGTCGGCGTCTTCCCCGAGCAGGCTTCGCACTGGGACCATATGGCCAGCCTGATCGCGGCGGCCAACCGCCCGGTCAAGGTGCTGAACCTGTTCGGCTATACCGGGCTCGCGTCTCTCGTAGCCGCCCGCGCCGGTGCCGAGGTCACCCATGTCGATGCCTCCAAGAAGGCGGTCGGCTGGGCGCGCGAAAACCAGGAAATGGCCGGTCTCGGCAGCAAGCCGATCCGCTGGATCGTCGACGATGCTGTGAAATTCGCCGAGCGCGAAGAGCGCCGCGGCAGCCGCTACGACATCATCCTGTTCGACCCGCCCGCCTATGGCCGCGGCCCCAAGGGCGAGGTCTGGCAGTTGTTCGAGGACCTGCCCGGCCTGACCGATCTTTGCCGCGCGATCCTGACGCCGAAACCGCTCACCGTGGTGCTGACCGCCTATTCCATCCGCGCCTCCTTCTTCGCCATCCATGCCTTGATGCGCGACACCTTTGCCGGCATGGGCGGCACCGTTGAATCAGGCGAACTGATCATCCGCGAGCAAACCGCCGGGCGGGCGCTGTCGACATCGCTGTTTTCGCGCTGGGTGGCCTGAATGCCCGGGAGACCTGAATGCCCGGGAGTCCCGAATGAATGAGCGGCACGCAGGTGCGCCCGGGCAGGTCAAGGAAGTCACCAGCCTTGCCAATCCGCTGATCAAGGACATCAAGGCGCTCGCCCAGAAGAAATTCCGCGACCAGCAGAACGCCTTCATGGCCGAAGGGCTGAAGCTGGTCATCGACGCCCTCGACCTCGGCTGGTCGATCAGGACGCTGGTTTTCGCCAAGGCCGGACGCGGCAATGCGGCGGTCGAAAAGGTGGCGGCGCGCACGGTTGCCGCCGGCGGCACCGTGCTCGAAGTGTCCGAAAAAGTGCTGGTCGCCATCACCCGCCGTGACAATCCGCAAATGGTGGTCGGCGTCTTCCGGCAAAAACTGCTGCCGCTAAGAGACATCCGCGCTCACGACGGCGACGTCTGGGTGGCGCTCGACCGGGTGCGCGATCCCGGCAATCTCGGCACCGTCATCCGCACCGTCGATGCCGTCGGCGCCAAGGGCGTCATCCTGGTCGGCGAGACTACCGATCCTTTTTCGGTCGAGACCGTGCGCGCCACCATGGGCTCGATCTTCGCCGTGCCGGTGACCAAGGCGACGCCGGAAGCATTTCTGGCTTGGCGAAACAGCTTCTCGGGCCTGGTGGTCGGCACCCATCTGAAGGGTGCGGTCGACTACCGCTCGGTCGATTTCTCCCGAGGACCGGTGCTCTTGATGATGGGCAATGAGCAGCAGGGCCTGCCCGACAATCTGGCGGAAAGCTGCGACCGGCTGCTGCGGATTCCGCAGGCCGGCCGCGCCGATTCACTCAATTTGGCGGTCGCCACCGGAATCATGCTGTTCGAGATCCGGCGCGGCGCGCTGAAACTTGCCCCCGAGGACGCCACATCGTGAAATCATGGTCTCCCTATGCGCTGCTGGTGATGGTGGCAATCGCGCTCGACCAGTGGATAAAGCATCTGATCGAGACCGGCCTCGTCTTCCAGGAAAAGCTCGACCTGGTGCCATTCCTGGCGCTGTTTCGCACCTACAATACCGGCATCGCCTTCTCGATGTTCTCGTCCTTCGGCGACACCGGCCTGGTCGTCATCGCGGTCGTCGTCGTCGCCTTCGTGCTTTATCTGGCAACGCGTACGCCATCCGGCCATGTGCTGGCCCGCATCGGCTTTGCCCTGATCATCGGTGGCGCGATCGGCAATCTGATCGACCGCGCCGTCTACGGCCACGTCATCGACTATATATTGTTCCACACGCCGGTATGGTCCTTCGCCGTCTTCAACCTCGCCGATGCCTTCATTTCGGTCGGCGCGGCGCTGGTCGTCTTCGACGAATTCATCGGCTGGCGGCGCGAGGCCAAGCCGCAAGGCCCAGAAGCCTGACGGCCCGACTCATTTGACCAATTGACCTCGCCGGACGGTCGCCGCACAGTTCGGCCAGAGCCAGCCAATGCCGACCGCCAGCCTTTGCGAAGCCGAGGAGAAGAGATGCCTGAAACCTTCAAAGCCATCCTCGTTTCGCGCGACGCCGAAAAGAAGCAGTCGGTCGAGATCGTCGATTTCGGCGAAGCCGATCTGATGGAAGGCGACGTAACCGTCGCGGTCGAGGCGACGACGGTCAACTACAAGGACGGGCTGGCCATCACTGGGAAAGCGCCAGTGATCCGCCGCTGGCCGCTGGTGCCGGGCATCGATTTCGCCGGAACCGTCCTCTCCTCATCGCATGCCGACTGGCGCAAGGGCGACAAGGTCATCCTCAATGGCTGGGGCGTCGGCGAGACGCATTTCGGCGCCTATGCCGGGCGCGCCCGCGTCAACGGCGGCTGGCTGGTGCCGTTGCCCGACGGCATCAGCGCGCACGATGCGATGGCGGTCGGCACCGCCGGCTATACGGCCATGCTCAGCGTCATGGCGCTGGAGCGGCACGGCATCCTGCCGGATCGCGGCCCGGTGGTGGTGACGGGTGCAGCCGTCGGCGTTGGGTCGGTCGCGGTCTCGATCCTGTCCAGCCTTGGCTATCACGTCATCGCCTCGACCGGCCGCAACGCGGAAAGCTCCTATCTGATCGACCTCGGTGCCGCCGAAGTGATTTCGCGCGAGGAACTCTCCCAGCCGGCCAAGCCGCTGGCCAAGGAGCGCTGGGCCGGCGGCATCGATGCCGTCGGCAGCCACACGCTGGCCAATGTGCTGTCGATGACCGCCTATGGCGGCGCGGTCGCCGCCTGCGGCCTGGCGAGTGGCATGGATCTGCCGTCGAGCGTCGCCCCGTTCATCCTGCGCGGCGTCTCGCTGCTCGGCATCGATTCAGTGATGGCGCCAAAGGCTGTGCGGCTGGAAGCCTGGCGCCGCATCGGCAGCGATCTTGATCTCAAGAAGCTCGCCGGCCTGTCGACGACCATCGGCTTCGACGGCATCATCACCGCCGCCCATGACATCGTCGAGGGCAAGATCAGGGGGCGCATGGTCGTGGATATGTGAGGCCCCGAAGCCACCAGAACGGGCGGCAAAAATGCATGACCGCTAAAATTCGAACGATCCGCCGCGCTTTTCCATAATCTCTATCTGGCAAGGATTTCCGCATGATCGCGGAGTCCGCCAGGAAAGAGAAGAGCCGCGCCGAAAGCATCGACCGGCCGAGCCCGGCGACGCCCAAGCGGCAGCATGTTGCTGCGCCGCCTCTTGCGCCGGATTTGCCGCGCGCCACGCCCGAGGGCCTGCCGTTTCTGACGGTGGTCGCTAGTGTCGTGCTGGCGGGCCTCTCCCACCTCACCGGGGCGCCAATCTTCATCACCCTTGGCTTGCTGGCGACAGGCGTTGCCGGCGTCGCCATGCACCTGCGCAGCCGGCGCACCGTCCGCCGCGCGGCGGCCTTGCTCGACGAAACCGCGGCCCGTAGCCGCGCCGAAATCGAGACGCTGGCCGACCGCATGTGGGAGATGCAGGAGAGCGAGGAGCGTTTTCGCGGGCTGATCGATGCGCTCGGCGATCTCGTCGTCCACCGCGACCGCGACGGCCACATCGTCTATGCGAACATGGTTTTCGCCGGCCTCGTCGGAACCGATCAGCGCGACCTTGCCGGCAGGACTCTGGCCGACCTCGGCATTGATGTCGGTATCGTTCCCGACGCCGCCTTTTCCGATCATGAATGCCTGAGTTCCACCGACGTCTCCATACGTACCCCGAACGGTCCGCGCTGGTTCTCATGGATCGAACTGTCGGTGCGCGACAAGGATAGCGGCGCCGTCTCGCACCGGGCGATTGCCCGTGACATCACCGCCCGCAAGCGCGCCGAATCCTCGTTGATCACCGCGCGTGAGCGCGCCGAATATGCCAGCCAGGCCAAGTCGCGCTTCCTCGCCACCGTCAGCCATGAGATCCGCACGCCGATGAACGGCATCATGGGCATGGCCAAGCTTCTGGCTGACACCAATCTGTCGCCCGAGCAGCGCACCTATGTCGGCGCTGTCTCGACCTCGGCCAGCGCCCTTTTGGCGCTCATCGAGGATTTGCTCGACTATTCCAAGATAGAGGCCGGCCGTTTCGACCCGGAGCCGCAGCCGACATCGCTGCGCGAAATCGCCGACAACATCATCGAACTGATGGCGGCGAAAGCCTTCGCCAAGAACATCGGCCTCGGCTGTCATGTCGAGCCCGACGTGCCACAGATGATCATGGCCGATCCGGGAAGAGTCAGGCAGGTGCTGCTCAACCTGATCGGCAATGCGATCAAGTTCACCGACACCGGCGGCGTGCTGGTTTCGGTTGCACGGGCCCGCACCGAGATCAGCGACCGCATCTGCTTCACCGTCGCCGACACCGGCCCTGGCCTGCGCGAAGACGATATGGAGCGCATCTTCGAGGAATTCGAACAGTCCGACGGCACCTCGACCCGCACCCATGGCGGCGCCGGCCTCGGTCTGGCCATATCGAGGCGCCTGGTCGCCGCCATGGGCGGTGCCATTTCGGTGTCGAGCCGGCTTGGCGAGGGATCGGAATTCGTCTTCGAGATCCCGGCCGCAGGAGCAACCGAAGCACCGCAGAACCGGCAGAACATCCTGGCCGGCCGGCGCGCCGTGATCGTGTCGAAGAACGCCGTCGAGGCCGACGCCATCGCCCGCACCATCCGCGCCCATGGCGGCGCCGTCGACGTCGCCGCAACCGCTTCCCAGGCGACGCCCTTCGCCGAACATTGCGATGTGCTGTTGATCGACGCGGCCCTGGAGGACGGCGACGGCAGACTGCTCAAGCGCCTGCGCCAGAGTGGCTTTGCCGATTGCGAGGCGATCACGCTGATCGCGCCGACCGACCGCGGCATGCTTGGCGAATTCCGCACCAACGGCTACGCCACCTTCCTGGCGAGGCCGGTGCGCGGCGAAACCCTGCTGCGCGTGCTGCTGACCAGTCATGCCCCTGCCTTGCCGCCGCCCAAGCCGGAAAAGACCGGCGCGTCCTCGCTTCGTGCCCATGGCGGGCGCCAGCAAGGTTTGTCGGTGCTGATCGCCGAAGACAACGACATCAACGCCATGCTTGCCCGCGCCACGCTTTTGAAGGCGGGACATCGCGTGAAAGTGGTCGGCAATGGCAAGGCCGCGGTCGAGGCGGTGACCGAAGCCGGGCTGAAAAATCGCTTCGATGTGGTGCTGATGGATTTGCACATGCCGGTCATGGACGGGCTGGACGCGATCGCCGCCATCCGCCGCCACGAGGAGGAAATGGCTGTGCCGCCGGTTCCGATCATGGTGCTTTCGGCCGACAGCCAGGAAAAGACCCGCCACACCGTGCTCGCCCATGGCGCCAGCGGCTTTGTCACCAAGCCGCTCGATCCCGACGCGCTGGTCCATGCCGTCGAGGGCCAGGTGGCCGCCTGAATTCATGTCCCTCAAAAGTGGCCCCGGTTTTGAGAAGACGACATGCACAAAACAAAGACAGAAGCGCGTCGCGTGAATCGTCCCAGCGCGACGCGACGCTGGCGCAATCCTCGCGTCACGTAGGTAGCCGAATGAGGGTTTTCGCCAGCCGACGAAGTATTGCCCGTCGCGCCGTATCACGGTACTGTCACAATCCTGTTGCACCTACACCGTATCCCCGTGCCAAGAGGGATGGCTCGAAGGAGAATCACTCGTGCATACAGTTATGCCGGAATGTGACACTCGGCCCAGCGCAGGCGGCGCTTTGCTCGCCGCGCGGAACGCCGATGCCGTCGCAACAGGCGCACCGCTGGGCCGTATCGGCAATCTCGAAGTGCGGCTTGCCCGCAATGAGGCCGAGATCGCCGCCGCGCAGGAAGTGCGCTACCGGGTGTTTTATGACGAGCTTGGCGCCAGGAAGGACCTGTTCCAGGCGCAGGACCGGCGCGACGCCGACCGCTTCGACCCGCTGTGCGACCATCTGCTGGTGCTTGACACCTCGATCTCCGGCCCCGAGCATCGCCGCATCGTCGGCACTTACCGCCTGCTGCGGCAAGAGATTGCGGCGACCGCCGGCGGCTTCTATTCCGAAGGCGAGTTCGAACTGACCAAGCTGATCGCCCGCCATCCCGGCCAGCGCTTCCTTGAGCTCGGCCGCTCCTGCGTGCTGCCGGAATACCGCTCGAAGCGCACCATCGAGGCGCTGTGGCAAGGCATCTGGGCCTACATCAACCACTATGAGATCGGCGTGATGACCGGTTGTGCCTCGTTCCCTGGCACGGTGCCGGCTGCGCATGCCGAGGCGCTCACCTACCTTGCCCATCACTGCCGGACCAACTCCGCCTGGGATGTGCGGGCGGTCTCCGGGCGCTATTGCTCGATGGACCTGATGCCGATCGAGGCGGTCAACGCCAAGGCGGCGATCGCGGCCATGCCGCCGTTGGTCAAGGGCTATCTGCGCGTCGGCGCCCGCATCGGCGACGGCTGCGTCATCGACCGTGAGTTCTCCACGGTCGATGTGTTCGTGGTGATGCCGGTCAAGGAAATCGGCGCCCGCTACGTCAACTATTATGGCGGGGAAGTGCAGCGCTTTGCGGCGTGAGGCAGTAGGCAGTAGGCAGTAGGCAGTAGTGAAGGCTGCCGCGAATTGCTGACTACCGACTATTCCCTATTCCCTAATCCCTCTCCCTACGGAATATCCTCCGGTCGCCGTCCCGGGCGGCTCTTGTAGGACGGAAAGGTCCAGCCGAATTTCAGCGCGCCGCCGCGCACCAGGAAAGCCGCGACGAAGCCGGCGACATCCGAGGCGAGCGGTGGCAGGCCGGCAAGATCGCCAAGTGTGTAGAGGCCGGCGCCCGCGAGTGCGGCGGTGACGTAGATTTCGGGCCTGAGCAGCACCGATGGCTCGCCGGCCAGCAGATCGCGCAGGATGCCGCCGAACGTAGCTGTCAGCACGCCCATAACAACGGAGACGACCGGCGAGCCGGTGATGGCCAGCCCCTTGGCCGCGCCCATTACGGAAAAGGCCGCCAATCCGATGGCGTCGAGCCAGAGCAGCCATTTCCAGCGGGATTCGACGCGGTGAGCGATGAAGAAGACCAGCACCGCAACCGCCGCGCAAACCAGCACATAGCCGGAGTTGGCGACCCAAAAGACGGGCAGGTTGAGGATGACGTCGCGAAGCGTGCCGCCGCCAATGCCGGTGACGCTGGCCAGAAACAGGAAGCCGATAATGTCGAGCTGCTTGCGCGAAGCCGCCAACGCCCCGGTCGCGGCAAAGACGGCGACGCCGGCATAGTCGAGGAGGTCGATGGGTGTCAGGGACATGAGGTAGTAGGGATTGGGAATTAGGGAAAGTATGAATAACACGAAGCCGCGCGATTGATACGCCTGCCTATTCCCTATTCCCTATTCCCTATTCCCTATTCCCTATTCCCTATTCCCTATTCCCTATTCCCTATGCCCTACTGGCTATTCCCTACTCACGCATCCTTCTCGGCCTGCTCGTTCACCGGCCCCGGCTCGACCGGCGCTTCGGTGGCCGCGATCTTGGGGCCGCCCTTGGCGACCCCGACCATGGCCGGCCGCAGCACGCGCTCGCCGATCGAATAGCCCGGCTGCACGACCTGGACGACGGTGTTGGCCGGCACATCTGGATTGGGCACTTCGAACATCGCCTGGTGGAAATTCGGGTCGAACTTCTCACCTTCCGGCTCAAGCTTCTTCACCCCATGCCGTTCCAGCGTCGACAGCATGGCGCGCTCGGTGATCTCGACGCCGTCGATCAGCGCCTTGAAGCCGGCATCTCCGGCCGCTTTCGCCTCGGCGGGGATAGCATCGAGCGCGCGGCGCAGATTGTCCGACACCGACAGCATGTCGCGGGCGAAATTGGCCACCGCATAGGCGCGCGCATCATGCACGTCGCGGGCGGTGCGGCGGCGCAGATTCTCCATCTCGGCTGCGACGCGCAGCGCGCGGTCCTTCAGCTCCTCGTTTTCCTTCAGCAGCCGCACCAGCGCTTCATAGTCGCCGTCGATGCCGCCTTGCGTGCGCTCGGCCTCGGCCGTTTCGATATCCTCGGGCGCGCGTTCGTCTTTTGTCTGGTCGCTCATCGCCATTTCCCGTCATTCGAATGGTTTGGATTTGCGCCCGATATCGAGGTTTGGCGGCCAAAAATCAAGGGGCAAGCCCAGGAGGACGCCCAACAGCAGGCAATGTTGCGGGCTGCCCGTCGGACTTGGTGCGGGACGCAAAGACGTTCAAAATTAATTCAAACTTTACCGTAACGGCAGCCTTTGCTTGCCAATACCCCGCTATGGGGAACCATTCAAAGCTTGGAGGAGTTTTGAAACCGACACAGGATTTGAGACAATGGACCGCAATACTGGCAACAGAAGCGAAGAGCTCGCCGCCGACATCAGGCGCCAGTTCGGCACCGAGGCGACGACGCGCTTCTTGCGCACCTTGCCGGCCTTCCGCACCGAGGCCGACATTCCCGCCCGTTTCCGGGACCTGCTCGACCGGCTGGACGGCATAGAAGCCAGCATGGCCGGCGGCCAACGCCGTCAATAGCGATGCAATCGCGCGACAATTACGCGCAGTAATTTTGCGTGAGCTTTTCCTTGCGGCAGCGGGACGCCCCGCCTATGCTTCCTGATGAACATGATTTCCCCCGAGACGGCCGCCAACAGCAAGCGCGCCTGGTTGAAGATCCTGGCGCGCTACAAGAAGCCCGACCGGCGACGCAGCACTCTTGAACTCGCCATCACCCTCATTCCTTTCGTTACGCTGTGGGCGCTGTCTTCGGCAGCCTATTCCTATGGCCACTGGTGGGGCTTGATCCTGATCCTTCCCGCCGCCGGTTTTCTGGTGCGGATCTTCATGATCCAGCACGATTGCGGCCACGGCTCCTTCTTCGCCAACCGCACTGCCGACGACTGGATCGGCCGCGCGCTCGGCGTGCTGACGCTGACCCCTTACGATTGCTGGCGGCGCGCGCACGCCACCCATCACGCCAGCGCCGGCAATCTTGACGAGCGCGGCATGGGCGATATCAGGACGTTGACGGTTGCTGAATACCGGGAGCTGTCTTGGCGGGGACGCCTTGCCTATCGTCTCTACCGCCATCCCCTGGTGATGTTCGGCCTCGGGCCGATCTGGCTGTTCATCTTCGAGCAGAGGCTGCCCGTCGGAATGATGCGCGGCGGCCTGACGCCCTGGGTGTCGTCGATGACCACCAATCTCGGCATCGCGATCGCGGCAGCGCTGCTTATCTGGCTGGTCGGCCCCGGCGCTTTCCTGATTGTCCATTTGCCGATCGTGATCCTGGCCGGATCGGCCGGCATCTGGCTGTTCTACGTCCAGCACCAGTTCGAGGAGACGGAATGGGCGAAGGACGAAGAGTGGGAATTCCAGCGTGCCGCCCTGCACGGCTCGTCCTATTACGATTTGCCGCCGGTGCTGAACTGGTTCACCGGCAATATCGGCGTCCATCACGTGCACCATCTCTCGGCCAAGGTGCCGGGGTACCGGCTGCAGGAAGTGCTGCGCGACTATCCGGAATTGCGCGGCATCGGCCGCGTCACGCTTCTCGACAGCCTGCGCTGCGTAAAGCTGGCGCTATGGGACGAGAATCGCCGCAAGCTGATCTCGTTTCGCGAAGCGCGGGCCTTGGCCTGAAAGCAATCCCAGCAAAGTGTGATGCGGTTTTCCCGGGAAAAGCGCGCAGCGCCTTCCCTCGGGATCGCATAAAACAAGAAATAAACCGCCGTACCAAAGGCGCGGCTGCATCTCCCAGAAGATCTGCTCAGGTGGCCTTGCGCTCCTCGCGCATCAGGACCTTGCAGCCCTGATCACGTCAGCCGCCTTTTCGGCGATCATGATGGTCGCTGCATTGGTGTTGCCGCCGATCAGCGCGGCTTCCTCCCTGGCGGATACTTCCGTCCGGACAGCCAAGAGATCACAGTCTTTGTAAAGACAGGCGAAATTACCGCTGCGTCAGCTGTTGCGAACGCGCCGCCAGGAGTATTTCGGCCCCTTCGGCTCCGACGCTTCGGTCGGCTGATAGTAAAGGCCCAGCCCGCCTGTGCGGCCTTCTTCGAGGCGCTTCAGCAGAACCGGGTTGGAGATCTCGAACTCGTCGAAGCCGAGGCGCAGCATATGCGGCAGCTGGTCGACGAGCACCTGGCCCGTGGCGCGGACCGCGCCCTCGAAATCGTAGCGGCTGCGCAGCAATTCGCCCTTGGAAAACGAGCGGCCGTCGCTGAAGGCCGGAAAGGCCAGCGCCACCAGCGACAGCTGCTCCAGCAGATCCACGATCTTTTCCAGCTGGTCGCCGGGCTGCAGCGCGACGCCAAGCCGCTCCTTGGCCGAGCGCCGCACCTCGGCATCGAGGCCGAGAAATGCCTGCAACGGCAGGATGAAGCGGCCATTGCCCGTCAGCGCGTCTGCGCTTTCGGCATGGCTCCACTCGTCTTCGCGAAAACCCGTCGGGGTCCAGAGGCGGGTCTCCGCTGTGGTCTGTTCAGTCATCGAAAATTCCTAAAGCCCCAAAAAATCGAAAGTCCGCGAAAGCCGGTCCACACGAAACCGGCGGCCTCCGAGCGGAAGCCGCCGTTGCAGGCCAGCCTCACCTGAATATCACCATAGCTTAAAGGGATGCGTCGGTCAGCGACACTTCCAGTCCCGACAGATGGATGCCGCACTCGGTCTTGGCATGACCGGCCCAGCGTCCGCTTCGCGCATCCTCGCCCGGCTGCACCGGCTGCGTGCATGGGAAGCAGCCGATCGACAGATAGCCGTACGCAACCAGCGGATTTTCGCGCAGCGCATGCGCGCGCATGTAGTCAGCCTGGTCGGATGTCGTCCAGTGCGCCAGCGGATTGACGCGTACGCGCGGGCCGACCGCCTCGAACACCGGCAGCGCGGCTCGCGTCGCCGCCTGGAAGCGCTTGCGGCCGGTCAGCCAGGCCCGGAAGGGGGCGACGCCGCGCGCCAGCGGCTCGACCTTGCGCACGTCGCAGCAGGCATCGGTGTTGCTCTGGTGCAGATTGCCGGTCGGATCGACCCGCTCGAGCGCCGCGTCTTCGGGCTTGATCACCCTGATGTTGGTCAGCCCGAAATCGGCGACCAGCGCATCGCGATAGCCCAGCGTCTCTTCGAAATGCTTGCCGGTGTCCAGGAAAATGACCGGCAGCGTGCGGTCGACCTTGGCGATCATATGCAGCAGGACGGCGGAATCCGCGCCGAAGGACGACACGGCGGCGATCTCGTCATGAAACAATTCGCTCGCCGCGCGTTCGATGATGTCGAGCGGGCTCAGATGTCCATACAGCGCCTCGAAGCCCGCCGCTTTGGCGGCGATGCTGTCGTCGACGTCGACGATGCGGTCAAGCGGCCTTGGTTTCGCCAGCATAGAGCGCCTCCTTGAACGGCGCGGGACCGACACGGCGGTAGGCGTCGATAAAACGTTCACTGGGACCGAGCCGAAGGCCGAGATAGGTGTCGACGATCTGCTCGATGGCGTCCGTGATCTCTTCCGAAGAGAAGCCGCGGCCGATGATTTCGCCAACCGAGGTGTTCTCGTCGGCCGATCCGCCAAGCGTCACCTGGTAGAGTTCGGAGCCTTTCTTCTCGACGCCGAGGATACCGATGTGGCCCACATGGTGATGTCCGCAGGCATTGATGCAGCCGGAAATCTTCAGCTTCAATTCGCCGATCTCGCGCTGCCGCTCCAGCGAGGCGAAGCGAAGCGAAATCTCCTGCGCGATCGGGATCGAGCGCGCTGTCGCCAGCGCGCAATAATCGAGGCCAGGGCACGCGATGATGTCGCTGATCAGGTTGGAATTGGCCGTCGCGAGGCCAATGTCGACCAAAGCGTCGTAGACCGCTTTCAAATCGGCGCGCGCCACATGCGGCAGGATCAGGTTCTGCTCATGGCTGACGCGCAGTTCGTCGAACGCGTATTTCTCGGCGATGTCGGCGACCGCTTCCATCTGGCTGTCGGTGGCATCGCCCGGCACCTCGCCAATGCCTTTCAGCGAGATCGTCACCGCGGCATAGTCGGGATGGCGATGCGTCACGACATTCTGGTCGAGCCAATCCGAGAAGCTCTTGGAATCGAGCCGCGCCAGCTTGATCGCCGCGTCGCCTTCCGGCCGGGCGGTCAGTGCCGGCGGCGCGAAATAGGCGTCGATGGCACGGATGTCGGCTTCCGGCAGCTTCAGCTCGGCGTCCTTCAGCTCCTGCCATTCGGCCTCGACCTGGCGGGTGATTTCCCCGACGCCGGTCTCGTGGACGAGGATCTTGATGCGCGCCTTGTACTTGTTGTCGCGGCGGCCATAGAGGTTGTACACGCGCAGGATCGCGGTGCAGTAGGACAGCAGGTCGGCTTCCGGCAGGAAGTCGCGGATCTTGCGCGCCACCATCGGCGTGCGGCCCTGGCCGCCACCGACATAGACGGCAAAGCCGAGCTCGCCGGCGGCGTTCTTCTTCAGATGCAGGCCGATATCATGCGTCTGGATGGCGGCGCGGTCGCGCTCGGCCCCGGTCACCGCGATCTTGAACTTGCGCGGCAGGAACGAGAATTCCGGATGCACCGACGACCATTGCCGCAGGATCTCGGCATAGGGGCGCGGGTCGGCGACCTCGTCGGCGGCGGCGCCGGCAAAATGGTCGGCGGTGACGTTGCGGATGCAATTGCCGCTGGTCTGGATGGCATGCATCTCGACGGTGGCGAGATCGGCCAGGATCGCCGGAATGTCGGACAGCGCCGGCCAGTTGAACTGGATGTTCTGGCGCGTGGTGAAGTGGCCGTAGCCTTTGTCGTATTTGCGCGCGATGTGGCCGAGCATGCGCAGTTGCGCGCTGTTCAGCGTGCCATAGGGCACCGCGATGCGCAGCATGTAGGCGTGCAGCTGCAGGTAGACGCCGTTCATCAGCCGCAGCGGCCGGAACTGATCCTCGGTGATCTCGCCGGAGAGGCGGCGTTCGACCTGGTCGCTGAACTCGGCGACGCGGGCCTGGACAAAATCGTGGTCGAACTCATCGTAGCGGTACATGTTTCGTCTTTCAGGGCGCGTCCGCCCGTATTTTGTTAAGCTGCCCGCGCAGCCTGCTTGCCCAGATCTTCCCGGATGGTCGGGCCGGCGGCGCGGATCTTTTCGCGCAGCCGCACCGGCACGACGACGCCATTGACGACTTCAGCGTCGATCAGATTCACGTCGACAACCTGATTGTTGGCGTTGGCCTTGGCGCCGATTGCTTCCAGCCTGTCCTCTGCCGCTTGGTCATGGGCAAGGTCGGCATGGTCGACCGTCTCGGCCCAGCCGCCATCGGCATACCAGACGGCGATGCCGTCGGAGAGGCGGTTTGCGGTCAGTATCTTCATGGCTCGACCTCTGCGTCGGCCGCGTTGGCGGCGCCCTCATAGTTATGTGCCGCGAGCGGCTCGGAACGTTCAAAGTTGGCGCCGGCAACCGCGTCGCCGATGATGGTCATCACCGGACCGGCCAGATCGGCGCGCTCTTCCAGCGACGGCAAATCGGCCAGTGTGCCGTGGAAACGGCGGCGGTTCTGCAAGCTGGCATTCTCGACCACGGCAACCGCCGTGTCCGGCGACAGGCCGGCCTCGATCAGCCGTCCGGCGACTTCGGCGGCGACCGAGCGGCCCATATAGACGGCTACGGTGGCGCCGGAAATGGCGAGCTTGGCCCAATCCGGCAGCGAATTGCCCTTCAGATCATGGCCGGTGGTGAACACCATCGACGAGGAGACGCCGCGCAGCGTCAGCGGCAGCTCGAAATCGGCGGCGGCGGCAAAGGCGGCGGTGACCCCGGGAACGACATCATAGGCGATGCCGGCATCGCGCAGTGCGGCAATCTCCTCGCCGGCGCGGCCGAACACCAGCGGGTCGCCCGACTTCAGCCGCACGACGCGCTTGCCCTGCCTGTCGAGATCGACCAGCAGCGCATTGATCTCGGCCTGGCTCTTGGTGTGGCATCCCTTGCGTTTTCCGACCGGCAGCCGCTCGGCGTCGCGGCGGCCCATGGCGACGATCGCCTCCGGCACCAGCGCGTCATAGACGATGACGTCGGCTTCCATCAAAAGCCGATGGGCGCGCAGCGTCAGAAGATCCTCAGCACCTGGCCCGGCGCCAACCAACGCGATATGGCCCGAAGCCGGAGCCTTCGACAGCAACAGATCGGCGGCGGCGTCATGCGCCTGCGAAAGCTCGCCGGCTTCGACGGCGCGCGCCGGTGCACCCTGGAAAAAACTGCTCCAGAACTGGCGGCGGGCGTTGCCTTTCGGCAGCAGCTTTTCGGCGGCACCCCGGAACGAGGCGGCAAGCGCTGCCAGCGGCCCGAGCGACGGCGACAGCATGCGGTCGATGCGGCTGCGCAGCATCTGCGCCAGCACCGGACCCGCGCCTTCCGTGCCGATGGCGATGGCGACCGGGGCGCGGTTGACCAGCGCCGGGGTGAAGAAATCGCATAGCTCCGGCCGGTCGACGGCATTGACCGGAATGCCAAGGCGGCGCGCATCGTGGGCGACGCGGCGGTCGAGCGTCTCGTCGCCGCTGGCGGCAAACACCAAGACCGCGCCTTCGAGATGCTCGGCGTCGTAAGGGGCGTCGATGTGGGTGGCGCCGGTCGTGGCGATGAAGGTCAGCAATTCGGCGTCGGCGGCATCGGTGACGATGCGCAGCACAGCGCTCGACTGATCGAGCAGCCGTGCCTTTGCCAATGCTTCATCGCCGCCGCCGACGATGGCCACGGCTTCGCCTTCGACCCGCATGAACACCGGGAACGCGTTGAGCTTGGGATTGGCCTGCGGCATGACGAACAGATTCCGGAACAAGGTGGCAGTTTTACGCGCGGGCGTGAAAAAGCTGAAGGAACCCACTCGCGCATCCCCTGACGGGAGGCAATCGGTTTTCCGCAAGCCTGAAGGCCAGGAGAAAAATATTCCACATCCGCCTATCAGGCGGATTCAAGCTGCTGCCGCAGGCCTTGTTCTGCGGCTCTTTTATCCGCCATCCGGCCAAGCCGCAAAATTGTTTTTTCTAAATTCTACCAATTTAGTAGATTAAAGCCGCCACCACGGACATTGCTCCGATAGCCGGTTGAATCGGCTCAATATGGGCTGCGTGCGAACCCGGCAAACGAAGTGGAACGTTCCCGCTTCACCACGCGTTCTGCCCTTGCCGTAACAGACAATCGTCGGCAGGATTTGAACCCTTCAAGCAGGAGCGCGCACATGAGCAAGATCAACCTGAAACATGGCCTTCTGGTCATGGTGGCCGATGGCGAAAAAGCGCTGTTCCTGAAGAACGAGGGCGACAATCTCTATCCGAACCTGCAGCTCTTCCAGGAGATGAAACAGGACAATCCGGCGACGCGCGAGCAAGGCAGCGACAGTCCCGGCCGCTACAATGACGGCCCCTCCGTGCATCGCAGCGCGGTTGAGGAAACCGACTGGCACCGGCAGGGCAAGGAACGCTTTGCCGAAGAGATCGCGGACCGGCTCTACAAGCTCGCCCATCACGGCATCTTCGACGACATCGTGCTGGTCGCGCCGCCGCTGGTGCTCGGCACCATGCGCAAGAAATTGCACAAGGAAGTCACCGACAAGGTGCAGGCGGAGATCCCAAAGACACTGACCAACCGCCCGCTGATCGACATCGAGGCCATGCTGCAGCAGGCAGCCTGACGCTATCTCATAGATCATTCGCGCGCGCAGCGTTTTCGCTGCGCGCGCCTTTCGTTTTTCGGCGCCTCTGGCCACCAATTTACGTCTCGCGGGTTGCGTCGCCCGCACCCCCTCCACCATATTGCAAAGGCGGCGGCTGCGGGCGGCGCACACCCGACATTTCCCGAAAGGCGCTCCATAGACAATGCCGCATGACACGCCCCTTATCGCCACCATCGTCGCCGGTCTGGGGCTGGCATCCATCTTCGGGGCGCTCGCCAACCGTTTTCGCATCCCGCCGCTGGTCGGCTATCTCGTCGCCGGCGTGCTGGTTGGACCGAACACGCCGGGTTTCGTCGCCGATGCCGGTCTTGCCAATGAGCTGGCCGAAATCGGCGTCATCCTGCTCATGTTCGGCGTCGGCCTGCATTTCTCGCTGAAGGATCTTCTCTCCGTCCGCGTCATCGCCGTACCCGGCGCCATCGTCCAGATCGGCTTTGCCACCGCGCTGGGCGCCGGCCTTGCCTGGATGCTCGGCTGGTCGATGGGCGCAGGCCTCGTCTTCGGCCTGGCGCTTTCCGTCGCGTCCACAGTGGTGCTGTTGCGCGCGTTGCAGGAGCGACGGCTGATCGAGACCGAGCGCGGCCGCATCGCCGTCGGCTGGCTGATCGTCGAGGACCTCGCCATGGTGCTGGCGCTGGTGCTTTTGCCGGCGTTGGCCGGCGTGCTCGGCGGCCAGCCGCAGGTCGATGACCATGCGAGCCTTTTGTCGCTGCCGGCCAGCTTCGGCATCTGGGGCGTCGTCGGCCTCACGCTGGCCAAGGTCGTCGCCTTCGTCATCGTCATGCTGGTGGTTGGCCGCCGCGTCATTCCGTGGATCCTGCATTACGTCGCCCATACCGGCTCGCGCGAACTGTTCCGGCTGGCGGTGCTGGCGATCGCGCTCGGCGTCGCCTTCGGCGCCGCCAAACTGTTCGGCGTCTCGCTGGCGCTCGGTGCCTTCTTCGCCGGCATGATCATGAGCGAATCCGAGCTCAGCCACCGCGCGGCGGAGGAATCACTGCCGCTGCGCGACGCCTTCTCGGTGCTGTTCTTCGTCTCGGTCGGCATGCTGTTCGATCCGTTCAGCCTGATGAGCAATGGCTGGCCGATCCTGGCGACGCTGGCCATCATCGTCATCGGCAAGTCGCTGGCCGCCTTCGTTATCGTCATCGCCTTCCGCTATCCGCTGGGAACCGCCTTGATGATCTCGGCCAGCCTCGCGCAGATCGGCGAATTCTCCTTCATCCTGGCGGAGCTCGGCGTCGGGCTGAAGCTGTTGCCCGAACAGGGACGCGACCTGATCCTGGCAGGCGCCATCCTGTCGATCCTGGTCAATCCGCTGATGTTCCTCGCCCTCGACTGGATGAAGCCATGGCTGGACGCGCGCGCCGCCAAGGCAGCACCACCGGAAGAGGCCAAGCCGGTCGGCCCGGCGACGCAGCCCGGACAAGTGGCCTCGGTGGCCGCCGCGGCAAAAGAGAATGGCCCACCGCCACGCACAACGCTTTCGGGCCACACCATCCTGATCGGCTACGGCCGCGTCGGCAGCCTGATCGGCGCGGCGCTGAAACAGGCATCGCTGCCCTTCCTGGTCATCGAGGACGCCGACAAGACGCTGGCGAGGCTCAGAGACGACGGCGTCGAAATCGTCTCCGGCAATGCGGCCAATGCAGGTGTATTCGCCGCCGCGAATCCGCAGGGCGCCAGGCGATTGATCCTTGCCATACCCAACGCCTTCGAGGCCGGGCAGATCGTACTCAGGGCACGCGCCGCCAACCCCGGCATCAACGTCATCGCGCGAGCCCATTCCGATGCCGAGGTCGAGCACCTGAAGGGGCTCGGCGCCGACACCGTCATCATGGGTGAACGCGAAATCGCCCGCGGCATTGTCGAAGAAGTGCTGGGGCCAAAGCCAATGCCGCGCCACGAAGCCATTGAACCCTCTCCGGCCTGAGGCTTGTACCGCCGATCCCATCACGCCACGAAGGCGGAGCCGCCATTTCGCGCGACGCTGGCGAGATATTTTGCCGGCGGCTTGCCAAGCGCCTTCTTGAACATGGTGATGAAGGCGGTGACGGAGCCGTAACCGAGATCGCCCGAAACCTGCTGGACACTCGCACCGGAGGCCAGCTCCCGTATGGCGACGATCAGGTGCAATTGCTGGCGCCAGCGGCCGAAGCTCAGGCCGGTCTGCTTCACGATGAGACGGGCGAGGCTGCTTTCTGAGAGCGCAACACGGTTGGCCCACTCGGCAAGCGTGCTGCGATCGGCAGGGTTCTGCGCCAACGCTTCGGCGATCCGCCGCAAGCGCGGCTCGGCGGAGATCGGCAGATGCAGCTGCTGGACAGGCATGCGCGGCAGTTCCGAAAGCAGGATCGTGTTCAAGAGCCCGTCCCTCGCCTCATCTTCCTCCACGCGATCGGCCAGCTCGATGATCAGTTCGCGCAACAATGGCGAGATCGACAGCGTGCAGCACCGGTCCGGCAGATCGGCGGCTCCCGGCTCGATATAGACGAAGAAGATCCGCGCATTGGCGGTCGCGATGTTGCTGTGTTCCATACTGCCGGGAATCCACACACCGCAATGCGGCGGCACCATCCACAGGCCGCTCGGGACGCGGCATGTGACGCCACCGCCGAGCGCGAAGACGAGTTGGCCCTTGCGGTGCCAATGGGTCGCCACTTCCGCTTTGGTTTCGGTGACATCGACGCGAACCGCAATTGCAGGAGCGATCACATCATCGACGTCGAAATTGACCCAGGGGTAGCGGAGAGGCTGTCTTATGATTGACGGCTTTTAGCGACTATTCGCTATGATAGCTAAATTCTTTGATCCGGGATGTCGATAGGCTCTGGTTCGTGGCTGGCATTTCACAAACCGGCAGGAAGGCTTCCCATGCGCGCCCTCGTCATCTCTCCCGACAGCCCCACCGGACTGACGTTTGCCGAGGCCAACGAACCTCAACCCCTCGCCAACGAAGCGCTTGTCTGCGTCCACGCAACCTCGTTGAACCGCGGCGAACTGCGCCTGCTCACCATACGCCCAAAAGGCTGGATACCCGGCCAGGACATCGCAGGGATTGTCGAACGGGCGGCAGCCGATGGCTCCGGGCCTGCCGTCGGCGCCCGGGTTGTGGCTTTGGTCGACGAGGCCGGCTGGGCGCAACGGGTCGCCGTTCCGACCGACCGCTTCGCCGTCATCCCGGATGAGGTCAGCTTCGTTTCCGCCGCCACGCTTCCCGTGGCGGGCACGACGGCCCTAAGGGTCTTGCGCCATGGCGGCGACCTCGCGGGACAGCAGGTGTTGATCACCGGCGCCAGCGGCGCGGTCGGCCGTTTCCAGATCCAGATCGCCCGCGAGCAAGGCGCCGCGGTGACTGCAATCGCCGCCGCCCGGCACGCCGAGGATCTCCGCGGTCTTGGTGCTCACGAAGTCGTCGAGTCGATCGAACTGGCCGAAGGGCCATTCTCTCTGATCACCGAGTCGGTCGGCGGCCAAAGCCTCGCCCATGCCATCGAACGCGTCGCCCCCGGCGGCACCATCGTCATGTTCGGTTCGAGCAGCGGCGAACTCACGCCGGTTGGCTTCAGACAGTTCGTTCCGGGCCATGAGGGAGCGAGGCTTCAGACTTTCGCCTACTACACATCCGGTCCAGCCATTGGCGCGGACATCGCCTCGCTGCTCGCTCTGGTCGCGGCTGGCCGGCTGGAAACCCGTGTGTCCATGACCGTGCCGTGGACAGACATCGCCCAGGCTCTGGACGCCTTGCGACAGCGCAGCTTCAGCGGCAAGGCTGTTCTCACCATCGCCGAATGAGCAGTCTGTCAGTGCTCAGACGTGCTGGCCGCCATTGATGTGGATTTCCGAGCCCGTCACATAGGACGCCTGCTGCGAGCACAGGAAGAAGATGATGTCGGCGACTTCCGAGGTGGCGCCAAGGCGCCTGAGTGGGATCGTCTCGACGATCTTGTCGGTGCCAGGCGACAGAATCGCGGTGTCGATCTCGCCCGGCGCAATCGCATTGACGCGGATGCCGTGCGGGCCGAAATCATGCGCCATCTCGCGCGTCAGCGAGCCGAGCGCCGCCTTCGAGGTCGCATAGGCGGTGCCGGCGAAAGGATGCACGCGCGTGCCGGCGATCGAGGTGACGTTGACGATCGAGCCTTTTGCTGCAGCAAGCTCCTTGAAGAGGCCCCGCGCGAGCATGATCGGCGCGAAGAAATTGACCTGGAACACGTCGCGCCAGACATGCATCGGCGTGTCGATCGAATCCATGCGGCTGTTGCCGTCCTTGAGCTTCGGCGAAATGCCGGCATTGTTGACCAGCGCGTGCAATTGCCCGCCATGCGCTTCCAGCCGGTGACGGATCTCCGAGACGGCGATGCCGACATCCTCCTGGTCGGCGAGATCGACCTTGATGTGGTCCTCTGGGCCGGCTGGCCACGGGCAATCCTCGGCAAAAGCCTGGCGCGAACAGGTGATGACCCGCCAGCCCTCACGCGAAAAGCGCTTGACCGTGGCATGTCCGATGCCGCGGCTGGCTCCGGTCAGCACGATGGTTTTTCTGGTGTCGGTCTCAGCCATGTCTGTCACTCCGGCCGGAGATGTAGCCGAATGCCGCGAAGGTGGCGAGAGGCCGAATTGTCACCGCAGCTCTCATATGAGGAACGGATTGCCAGCTCGCATTTGGTTCGAAGCTAGAATGACGAGCCACTCAGCCGCCGCCGAGAATATCCAGGATTGAGGTTTTCCGCTTCTTGGTCGGGCCGCCGACGCTGCCCGGCGGTACCGGATGCTTGATCGAGGCCGTGGTGCCGCCGTCGCCCGGCATGTTGAAACCGTCGGCATCGACGGTTTCGGCCGGACGGCGGACCGGTGCTTGTGCGGGTACAGCAGCAGGTGCCGGTGCGGCAGCAGGCTCAGAACGGCTGACGGCCACGGCAGGCAACGGCGCCGCCTGATTGTTATCGACTGACGGAATATCGTCGGGCACGATGGTGTCGGGCGGCGTCGACTTCCAGGTGCCGGGCAGCGGCCGGACCGGCACACCTTCATGCGCGGCCACCATGAACTCGTGCCAGGCCTGTGCCGGCAGCGCGCCACCGGTGACCTTCTTCATCGGCGTGCCGTCATCGTTGCCGAACCACACGCCGGTGGTGAGGTTTGCGGTGTAACCGACGAACCAGGCGTCGCGCGAATTCTGGCTGGTTCCGGTCTTGCCGGCAGACGGCCAGGCGAAGGCCGCCTTCTTCGCCGTGCCGATCTCGACCGTGCCGGTCATCATCGAGTTCATCATGCCGACAATGTTCGGCTTGACGACGCGCGGCGCGCTGCCGCCATTGTCGTCATAGAGCACCTTGCCTTCGGTCGTGGTGATGCGGCGGATGAAATGGATGTCGGGCTTGTAGCCGCCATTGGCGAACGGCACATAGGCCGATGTCAGCTCCAGCGGCGTCACTTCCGAGGTGCCGAGCGCGATCGAGGTGTTGGCGATCAGATCGGATTGGATGCCCATGCGATGCGCCGCCTCGACCACCGCGTCGGGGCCGACCTCCATGGTTAGCTGTGCCGCGACGGAATTCAGCGACTTCGCCAAAGCGGTCGCCAACGTCACCTTGCCGAAATACTTGCCGCCGTAATTGTCCGGTGTCCACTTGCCGATCTTGATCGGTGCGTCGTTGCGCACGCTGTCGGGCGTGCGACCAGCTTCCAGCGCGGCCATATAGACGAACGGCTTGAAGGCCGAGCCCGGTTGACGGCGTGCTTCGGAGGCGCGGTCGAACTGGCTGGTCGAATAGTCGTAGCCGCCGACCATGGCGCGCACGGCGCCGGAATTGTCGATCGAGACCAGCGCGCCCTGGCTGACATTGAGCTTCTTGCCGCTCTCGTCGATCAGCCGGCGGATCGACTCTTCGGCGAGCTTCTGCAGGTTGAGGTCGACGGTGGTGTCGACGACGATGTCGCTGCGCACGTCGCCGATCAAATCGGGCAGCTCTTCCATGATGGTGTCGGCGACGTAGTTTTCCGAACCGGTCCAGTAGGATGGCGCGCGCGTTGCCGGCGCGCTCATCGCCGAGGCCAGTTCCTTGGCGCTGATCTTGCCTTCGTCGCGCATGGCGGCGAGCACCAGCTGCGAACGCTCCTCCGCCGCCTTCGGATCCCGCGCCGGCGACAGTCGCGACGGCGCCTTCAAGAGGCCGGCGAGAAGGGCCGCCTCCGACAGAGTGACGTCGCGCGCGCTCTTGCCGAAATAGCGGCGCGAGGCCGCCTCGACGCCATAGGCGCCGGAGCCGAAATAGACCCGGTTGAGGTACATTTCGAGGATCTGGTCCTTGGTATGCTTGTGCTCCAGCCACAGCGCCAGCAGCACTTCCTGCACCTTGCGCTCCAGCGTGCGGTCGGGCTTCAGGAACAGGTTCTTGGCCAGTTGCTGGGTCAGCGTCGAGCCGCCCTGCGAGAAACGCCGGCCCAGAACATTGGTCACCATGGCGCGTGACAGGCCGATCGGGTCGATGCCGAAATGCGAATAGAAGCGGCGGTCCTCGATGGCGATGACGGCTTCCGGAATGTAGGGCGACATTTCGTGCAGGCCGACCGCCTCGCCGCCGCTCATGCCGCGGTTGGCAAGCAGTTGCCCGTCGACCGAGACGATCTTGATGTTGGGCGCACGGTCGGGGATCGACCAGGTGGTCGCCGCCGGCATCTTGGCGCCGTAATAGACGACGATGCCGGCCACCGCGATGCCGCCCCAGATGCAGAGCACGAAGCACCAGTAGAACATCCGGGCCATCACGCCGAACAGCCCGCGCCGGGGTTTGCCGCGCTTGCCGCGTGACGATGATTTTGCCTTGGAGGTTTTGCGCGCCGAAGATGATTTGCGATTGGCCGGCACGACCCGATCCTCCTCGTTCACCGAAAAACCGGCCGCGGATTTCGCCTTTGGCGATCCCTCGAAGCTGGGTTCGACGCGACTGTCTCTGCGGTTCGCCATGCGTTGCGCTGTCTTCCCGGTATCAATGGCGCTCGGGTTGGAGGGTAGATGCGGCGGTTTAAGGGCGCGTTAAAGCAGGGTTTATGCACCCTTCTGAAATTCCTTAAGAATTTCTAAAATCCGCTGCCGCTGGCTAACAGGCGTCGGCAACGCGGTACTTTGGCGGGTGCCCGAGATCACTGTTCAAACAGTTTGACGGATCTTGTCTCGCAACGCGGCGGCGACAAAGGCCGATCGGGTGACCCCCAACCGATTGGCTGTTTCGTCAGCCTCGGCGAGCAAACCGGCATCCAACGAGATATTGGCCCGGGCCGGACGGCCGGCATCTCGGATCAAGGGCACGGACATCAAGATAGCGCCAGCGGCGAGCGCTGCTCGAACCTCAGCATCTTCTAAAAGCGCCTCGACTTTGCGAGGAGTGGGGATTTTACGGCCGTCCGCGATTTCTTCAGCCACCCATTCGGCCAACGCGGCCATAGCGTCCTTTACAGCCTCGTCCCGGCTTTCCGACTGCGCGACGCAGCCAGGAGCATCGGGAAACGAGACGCCGACAAAGCCGTCGGCAGCATCCACGAGTGCGACATAGCGAGACATATCTAACAGCTTTCCTTATTCCGACTTTATGTCCATTAGGCTTCGGAACGCGATGAGGTCGGTTTATTCCCAGCCTGCCGCCTTGGCTATAGACCGAGCTACCAACGGCGTCAGAGTCTTGTGGCGAGGAACCATGATCGTCGGCATGCCGTCTTTTTTGTACTTGTCATGCTTCGTGCCGCCGACGTTCTTCCAGCCTTCCCTCTCGAGCCGGGCCTTGACTTTGGCGGTGTTGGTTTCGTTCATTTCTCGGCTCAAATCTATGTGCAAATTTTTGCACATAGTGGAAACGAAAGTCAATCACGATGTGCAAATATTTGCACAAGGAAACTCCCAATCGCCGTAAAATGCCTGGATGACAAATCAGCGCCACCCGCAGGCGGACATCATCAATTCTGCTGGATCGAAATGCCTTTGTCGTCGATCTTCAGCTCCACGCCCTTTGGCTTGGTCTGCTCGTGATAGACATAGATACCTAGCGCAATGACCACGACCAAGAGCGCGCCGATGAGGAGATAGAGGGTGTTCTGTTTCATGGCGCGCTCCGTTTCGTATCGAGCGTCACGCTCGCTTCAAGACCTTGACCAGCACCAGCAGGATGACAGCGCCGATCGTGGCGTTGATGATGGCAGCCAGAATGCCGCCGCCGATTGCGAAGCCCAGCCTTGGAAACAGCCAGCCGGCGATCAGGGCGCCGATAATGCCGACGACGATGTTGCCGATGAGGCCGAAGCCGAAGCCCGAGACGATGAGGCCGGCGAGCCAGCCGGCAATGGCGCCGATTATGATGAAGATGAGAAGGCTTTCGATGCCCATGACGCGTTCCTCCAGGAAGAGAGGCTACGGAGCGGAAGGCCCCGAATCGGCCTCGATATCAACGACTTCAGGCTATGCGAAAGCAGTTGCACCCGCCAGCGGCGCTCATTGATCGTCGTCATCGTCGCTGGAGACTGGCCGCCAGCTGGTCGGGTCGACCTTTTTCTGGGTATCGCTGTCGGTGTAGACCCACCAGGCGCCGTCGCGATATTGCCCGACGGATTCGCTGACGACGCCGGCGCCGTCCTTCCACAGAACAGTGACCTTGGATCCATCCGTCGGGGCGGTCGCTATCGGTTTGCGGTCTGCCACGTCATCCCCCTCATTGAGTCGACAGAACGCCACGACGCGTGTCTGGTTGCAAGGCTGCCGGAAGCGTTATCCGAAGGCCATTAGCTGTGGGCAAAAATATCCTCTTCGTCCCAACCCATCAAATCGAGCTTGGCACGCGTCGGCAGGAAGCGGAAGCAGGCGTCGGCTTCCTTGGTGCGCCCGTCCCGCGCCAGGCGTCCAGCCAGCACCTCGCGCAGACGGTGCAGATAGAGAACGTCGGAAGCGGCATATTCGAGCTGTTCGGGCGACAGGGTCTCGGCCGCCCAGTCCGACGATTGCTGCGCCTTCGACAGGCCGACGCCAAGCAGTTCGAAGCAGATGTCCTTCAAGCCGTGCCGGTCGGTATAGGTGCGGGTCAGCCGCGAGGCGATCTTGGTGCAGAACACCGGCTCCGGCATGACGCCGAAGGCATTGTACAGCACGGCGAGGTCGAAACGGCCGTAGTGGAACAGTTTCGATATGCCGCGGTTGCGGAGCAGGCTGACGAGGTTCGGCGCTTTCTTCTGGCCGGGCGCGATCTGGATCACGTCGGCCGAGCCATCGCCGGGCGAGATCTGCACCACGCAAAGCCGGTCGCGGTGCGGGTTCAACCCCAGCGTCTCGGTATCGATGGCCACCGCGTCGACATTGTAGTGGGCGAGGTCGGGCAGATCGTTCTTGTGGAAGCGGATGTCGGGCATAGTTGTCTCCGGATCGCGGCGTAACTCGTCCTCGCCGCGATCCGCTGAAAAATCAACAAGAAAACTTCCCAGCCTCCTCAGCGCGTCAGCGCATCGAGAATGCGCGCCCAGGAGCGCTGGCCCTTGTGGAAGGAGGTCAGCTCGTATTTCTCGTTGGGCGAGTGGATGCGGTCGTCGTCGAGCCCGAACCCGACCAGCAGCGATTCCATGCCGAGATAGGTCTGGAAGTCGCCGACCACCGGTATCGAGCCTCCGCTGCCGGTCGTCACCGCTGGCTTCGGCCATTCATCCGACAGCGCAGTCTTGGCCTTGGCCAGGAATGGCGAGTCGTAGGAAAGCTGAATTGCCGGCCCGCCGCCATGCGGGTGGAATTCGACCGAACAGTCCCTGGGAATGCGCGCCTTGACGAATTCCCGGAACGCGGCGCGGATCTTCTCGGGGTCCTGCTTGTGGACGAGGCGGAAGGAGATTTTCGACGACGCTTCCGCCGCGATCACCGTCTTGAACCCCTTGCCGGTGTAGCCGCCGATGATGCCGTTGAACTCGGCCGTCGGCCGCGCCCAGGTCAGTTCCATCACCGAGCGGCCTTTTTCGCCCGACGGGATCGAGAGGCCGATCGGTCCGAGGAAGGTTTCGGCGGTCTCGCCCAGAGTTTCCCATGATTTCAGGATCTGCGACGGCGTTTCCTCGACCCCGTCATAGAAGCCGGGAATGGTGATGTGGCCGTTCTCGTCATGGATGTCGGCGAGGATTTTCGCCAGGATGCGGATCGGGTTGGCGGCGGCGCCGCCATAGAGGCCCGAATGCAGGTCGCGATCGGCGGCCTTGACGGTGACCTCCTCGCCGACCATTCCGCGCAGCGAAACGCAGATCGACGGCGTTTCGCGGTCCCACATGCCGGTGTCGCAGACCAGAGCGAAATCGGCCTTGAGCTCATCGGCATTGGCCTCGAGGAACGGCTTCAGCGACGGCGAACCGGACTCCTCCTCGCCCTCGAACAGGATGGTGATGCGGCAGGGCAGATTGCCATGCACCTGCTTCCAGGCGCGGCAGGCCTCGACGAAGGTCATCAGCTGCCCCTTGTCGTCGGCCGAGCCACGGCCGGTGATTACCTTGTGACCGGGCTCGATCTCCTTGACCGCCGGCGCAAACGGGTCGTTCTCCCAAAGCTCGATCGGATCGACCGGCTGCACGTCGTAATGGCCATAAAACAGCACATGCGGCGAACCGGCGGGGCCTTCATGGTGCGCAACCACCATCGGGTGTCCCGGCGTGTCGCGCACCGAAGCGTCGAAGCCGATCAGCTTGAGGTCCGCCACCAGCCATTCGGCGGCCTTGCGGCAGTCGGCGGCATAGTCTGAATCGGTGGAGATCGACTTGATGCGGAGCAGGCCGAACAGGCGCTCCAGGCTCTGGTCGAGATTTTTGTCGAGACGGTCGAGGACGGAGGAAATGGTGGACATTACTGCGGGCCTTTCTTTTCGGTGCCGGGACCGTAAAGGCAGCGCATCAAAACGAAAAGCCCGCGATCGTTGGACCACGGACCGTAAACACTTGTCAGAAGGCAAAAAAGAACCGCCGTGGTGGAGGGGAACCACGGCGGTCTTTTACTCGAAACGATGCGGCAGCCCGGAGAGGGGGGATAGGCTGCCGCAATTGTCCGGGATAGGCGGGGGACGGGCCTTGCTCCGGACTCGGCGAAAACTGCCGATGACCTTTATTTGTGTCTCGGATCGTGGCGTTTCAAGGGCACAAAAATTACACTTTTGTAACATAGCCGTGAGCGCCGAGGCAAACAGCAGCAGGACCTATCGGCAGGCAGGCTCTGTCAGCATGTCGCCGCAACACCTGTTGGAAGCCCGCCTTTGCCATGGACCGCGCCGTCCTGCCGCGCTATCCCTGCCGGCATGAAAAAAGGCGACCATCTCTTCCTTATCGACGGCTCCGGCTACATCTTTCGCGCCTATCATGCGCTGCCGCCGCTGACCCGCAAATCCGATGGGCTGCCGGTCGGCGCGGTCTCCGGCTTCTGCAACATGTTGTGGAAGCTGATGCAGGACGCCCGCAACACCGATGTAGGCATCGTGCCGACGCATTTAGCGGTCATTTTCGATTATTCGTCGAAAACCTTCCGCAATGATCTTTACCCGGAATACAAGGCCAACCGCAACGCACCGCCCGAAGACCTGATCCCGCAATTCGGTCTGATCCGCCAGGCAACCGTGGCCTTCAACCTGCCTTGCATCGAGATCGAAGGCTACGAGGCCGACGACCTCATCGCCACTTATGCCAGGCTGGCGTGCGAGGCCGGCGGCGACACCACTATCATCTCCTCTGACAAGGATCTGATGCAGCTGGTCGGACCCACGGTCGGCATGTACGACCCGATGAAGGACCGCCAGATCGGCATCCCCGAAGTCATCGAGAAATGGGGCGTGCCGCCGGAAAAGATGATAGACCTGCAGGCGCTGACCGGCGACTCCGTCGACAATGTGCCGGGCGTACCCGGCATCGGGCCGAAAACGGCGGCGCAGCTTCTGGAACAGTTCGGCGACCTTGACGGGCTGCTCGCCCGGGCCAGCGAGATCAAGCAGGACAAGAGGCGCGAATCCATCATCGCCAATGCCGACAAGGCGCGCATATCGCGCCAGCTGGTGACGCTGAAGAACGACGTGCCGGTGACCGACGGGCTCGACGATTTCGTGCTGCATGCGCCGGATGGGCCGAAGCTGATCGGCTTTCTCAAAACCATGGAATTCACCTCGCTGACCCGGCGCGTTGCTGAAGCGACCAGCACCGAAGCCGGCGATGTGCAGGCTGTCGCCGTCACCGTCGAGCGCGCCGACACCGCGCACGGCCCCGATGTCGGTTCCGGCATAGCGGCGCCTGCGGCAACACAGGATGAAGCCAAAACCGAAACCGCCAGGGCCGGCGACGCCCCTTCGCTGCTTGCCGCACTTCGCCTGGAAACGGCCGCTGCGGCCAAAATCGATCCCGCCGCCTATGTCGCCATCCGCGACACGGCGACGCTCAAGACCTGGCTGGCCCAAGCCAAGGAGACCGGGATCGTCGCCTTCGACACCGAAACCACGTCTTCCGATCCGATGCTGGCCGACCTCATCGGTTTCTCCCTGGCGATCGGCCCCGGCCGCGCCGCCTATGTGCCGCTCGCCCACAAGAGCGGCGCCGGCGACCTGCTCGGCGGCGGCACGCTGGAGAACCAGATTCCGGTCCGCGAGGCGCTGGCGCTGCTGAAGCCGCTGCTGGAAGACAAATCGGTGCTCAAGATCGCCCAGGACGCCAAATACGACATCGTCGTCATGAGCCGCCACGGCATCGATATCGCACCCTTCGACGACACGATGTTGATTTCCTATGTGCTCGACGCCGGCACCGGCCACCACACTTTGTCCTCGATTGCCGACAAATGGCTCGGCCATGCCACGACGCCGCTCAAGGACCTCGCCGGTTCCGGCAGAAGCTCGGTCGGGTTCGAGCAGGTCGACATCGACCGGGCGACCGCCTACGCCGCCGGCCATGCCGACGTAGCGCTGCGGCTATGGCAGGTGCTGAAGCCGCGGCTGGCCGCCAAGGGCCTGGTCTCGGTCTATGAGCGGCTGGAGCGTCCGCTGGTGCCGGTTCTGGCGCGTATGGAGCAGCGCGGCATCTCGGTCGACCGCCAGATTCTGTCGCGGCTCTCCGGCGAGCTGGCGCAAGGCGCGGCACGGCTGGAAGAGGAAATCTACGGCCTTGTCGGCGAGCGCATCAACATCGGGTCGCCAAAGCAACTCGGCGACATCCTGTTCGGCCGCATGGGCCTGCCCGGCGGCTCCAAGACCAAGACCGGGCAATGGTCGACCTCCGCGCAGCTTCTGGAAGACCTCGCCGCCGAAGGCCACGAACTGCCGCGCAAGATCGTCGACTGGCGTCAGCTGACCAAGCTGAAATCGACCTACACCGACGCGCTGCCCGGTTTCATCCATCCCGACACCAGGCGCGTGCACACATCTTATGCGCTGGCCGCAACGACGACGGGCCGGCTGTCCTCCTCCGATCCCAATCTGCAGAACATCCCGGTGCGCACCGCGGAGGGACGCAAGATCAGGACGGCCTTCATCGCCGACAAGGGCCAGAAACTGGTCTCGGCCGACTACAGCCAGATCGAACTGCGCGTGCTTGCCCACGTCGCCGAGATCCCGCAGTTGAAGCAGGCCTTCGCCGATGGCGCCGACATCCACGCCATCACCGCCTCGGAAATGTTCAACGTGCCGGTCGAAGGCATGCCGTCCGAAGTGCGCCGCCGCGCCAAGGCGATCAATTTCGGCATCATCTACGGCATCTCGGCCTTTGGGCTCGCCAACCAGCTGTCGATCCCGCGCGAGGAGGCCGGCGCCTACATCAAGAAGTATTTCGAGCGTTTCCCCGGCATCCGCGACTATATCGAGGCAACAAAGGCCTATGCGCGCGAACATGGCTTCGTCGAAACCATCTTCGGCCGCCGCATCCACTATCCTGAGATCCGGTCGTCAAACCCGTCGATCCGTGCCTTCAACGAGCGCGCCTCGATCAACGCCAGGCTGCAAGGCACCGCTGCCGATATCATCCGCCGCGCCATGGTGCATATGGACGAGGCGCTGGAAAAGGCCGGCCTGTCCGCCCGCATGCTCTTGCAGGTGCATGACGAATTGATCTTCGAGACGGTTGAAGCGGAAGTCGAGGCGACGATCCCCGTGGTGCGCAGGGTGATGGAGAACGCGCCGATGCCGGCCATCTCGATGTCGGTGCCGCTGCATGTCGATGCGCGGGCGGCGAACAACTGGGACGAGGCGCATTGAAGGTGCGATGATTGTCTTTGTCACGGGAGACCTGCTGGCCGCCAAGGAAAGCTATATCGCTCAAGGCGTGGCAGAGGGCAATCAAGAGGGCCTTGGCACCGGACTTGCGCTGAAGATTTCGAAAAAGTGGCCGAATGTGCAGGCTGCGTTCAAGAAATATGCTCGGACCGGCAGGTTTATTGGCGGTCATATCTGGACATTGGAGCCAGACGGCAATCGGCCGGGCTTCATTTATCTGGCAACCCAGCCAGATATGTATCACGCCACGCTTCCCTATTTACGGAAAGCAGTTCGCGGGCTTGTGAAATGGGCCGACAAAAACCGGGTAGAATCCATCGCCTTGCCAAAAATCGGGTCTGGCCTTGGCAAATTATCTTGGCTCGACGAGGTGAAACCCCTGCTTATGGAGCAGCTAACACCTGGGCCTACGCGGTACGTCGTCTATGAGACATTCTTGAACGAATTCGAGAATAGCGCACCGCCTCGGCTCAAGTAGGAAGCAAGCTAAGCCGCCTCAGCCAGGCACTTGGCACACGTCCCTCGAAACTCGATCACCGCCTTCTTCGCAGCAAACCCGGTCGAGCGCACCCATTCGTCCAGCCGATGGTCGACGTCATGGTCGGACATCTCCATCACCTGCCCGCATGTGTCGCAGATAGCGAAGGCTGTCATCGAATGCGTATGGTCGTGCGGTTCGGCGCAGGCGACGAAGGAGTTGAGGCTTTCCAACCGGTGCACGAAGCCTGACTTCACCAGGCTGTCGAGCGCCCGGTAAACCTGTAGCGGCGCGCGGAAACCGCGCTCGCGCAGCTGGTCGAGAAGCGTATAGGCGCTGAGCGGTCCGCTGGCGGCCTCGAGCTTTTCGAGCACGCTCAGCTGATTCTTCGTCAGCACATCCCTTGCCGCCATGATCCCGTTTTCCGATCGTTTAGAGCATGATGCCGAAAAGTGTGGAGCGGTTCTCGGACGACATCACGTTCCATCTGTTTGATCCAGCGCCGCTCGCAAATCATTTCTGCCATGCGACGGTCTCAATTCTCTTGAGATAGCGATGAAGCAGGCTTTTTGCCACTGTTTCCGTTATCGCCATCGACACCATGACCACCACCGCCGATTGACGGCACCGACCACATTCAAAATACTGACAAAATTCGCGACGAAAGGTGCCGCACTTGCAAATTCGATCGGGCTTGGGGAAGCAATTATGATCAAACTGACACGACGGACGCTGCTCGTCGGCACGTCGGCGCTTGTGGCTGCCGGTACGGTTTCGTTCCGCGCTCTCGCCGCCTCGCGCACCTATCACGCGCTGCTGGTTGCCTGCACCGACTATCCGAACCTGCCGCAGAAGAACTGGCTGATCGGGCCGAAGAACGATGCCGGCCTGGTGCGCGACTATCTCCTGAAGAACACGCCCGATCCGGTGAAGTTCTCGGCCGAGAATGTGATCCTGCTCGCCAAGGACGTCGAAGGCGCCAACGGCCCGCCGACGCATGCGGCGATCAAGGCCGCCCTTGCCGACCTCGCCGGCAAGGTGCAACGCGACGATTTCGTCTATCTGCATCTGTCGGGCCACGGCGCCCAGCAGCCGCAAGCCAAGGCCGGTGACGAGACCGACGGCCTCGACGAGATTTTCCTGCCGTCCGATATCGACAAATGGATCAACCGCGAAGAGGGCGTGCCGAACGCGCTGGTCGACAACGAGGTCGGCGCCGCACTCGACGCCATCCGCGACAAGGGCGCCTTTGTCTGGGTGGTGTTCGACTGCTGCCATTCCGGCACCGCGACGCGCGCCGCGGAAGTCGATGACGAACTGGAGCGCAAGGTCGAGTTCGCCGACCTCGTCGGCGGCGACGACGCGGCGAGAGCAGCCGCGGTGAAGGCCTATGACGACATCTCGGCAAGCGCATCGCGCGGTTTCGACGAGAATGGCGGCCGCAAGCCGGCCTTCAACCTGACGCCGACCGGCGCAGAGCCGATCGCCAGGGGCAAGCTGGTCGCCTTCTATGCCGCGCAGACGGTCGAGACGACGCCGGAAATGCCGCTGCCCAAGGGCACGCCCGACGCGCCGCGCTTCGGCCTGTTCACCTTCACCATCCTGTCGAAATTGGCCGAGAACCCCAACGTCACCTATCGCCAGCTCGGCCAGGCCGTGCTGCAGCAATATTCGGCCGACGGCCGCACAAGGCCGACGCCCCTGTTCGAGGGCGAACTGGACGCCCGCGTGTTCGGCACCGACAAGACCGACGCCGTCATGCAATGGCCGATTGCCGTCAAGGACGGCGATGTCGCGATCGGCGCCGGGCTGCTGCAGGGTCTGACCCCCGGCAGCAAGCTCGCCATTTTGCCTTCGGCGCTGTCGAAGCTCTCCGACTCCGTCGGCTATCTCGAAGTGAAATCGGCAAAAAACCTCGACAGCCAGCTCGCACCGGTCGAATTCGACGGCAAGCCGGCGCTTGCGCCGACGGCGGTGCCCGCCGGCGCCTATGCGCGCGTTGCCGAACTCGCGGTCGACTACAAGCTGCTGGTGGCAAAGCCGGCGCCGACCGCAGGGCTCGAAAAGGAAACCGAGCTGGTCAATTCGGTTCTGGACGAATTGGTGGCGAAGCCGAAGTCCGGCTTCCACATCGCGCTGGTCGAGCCCGGCAAGAGCGCCGATCTGCGGCTTGCGGTGCTGCGCGAAAAATCCATGGACGGCGCTGCCGCCAACGCCAGCGACGAACCGGCGCTGTGGTTCCTGCCGGCGTCCGGCGACATCAGCCTGAAGGACGGCAGCAAGCCGCCACGCATCGTCATCCATCAGGATGGCCGCGACAAGCTTGCGGAAAACACCGCCAAGAACCTGACCACGATCTTCCGCGCCACCGGCCTGTCGCGGCTCGCCGCGGCGTCCGACTACCGGCCGGACGAGGTCAGCGTCCAGTTCCTGATCAAGCGCCAGGACAGCGATGTGCTGGAGCCGATCGAATCCTCGACGGTGCCGCGCGTTTCGCCGGGCGATCAGGTACACATTGCGGCCAAGAACGGGTCCGACGAGTTCGTCGACATCAACGTGCTCTACATCGGCAGCGACTATTCGATCACCCATATCGTCGCAGAGCGGCTGGCGCCGATCAACCAGCAGGCCGATCAGGGCCTGAAGGAAGGGCTGCTCGCCTTCACCGACACCAGCTTCGGCATGGAGCGCATGATTGCCGTGCTGACCGAGGCGCCGCCGCAGAGCGAGAAAGAGGATCTGAGCTTTCTTGCCCAGGAAGGCGTGCGCGCCGTGACGCGTGCCGCATCGGGAACGCCTGGTTTTTCCGACATGCTGGCCGACATCGGCATGGCGCCGGCGACGCGCTCGGTGATGCGGCTTGCCGACAAGAGCGGTCCCAAAGGCGCGGTGATGATCTTCCCGATGGAGACGGTGCCCCGCGCCTGACCGGACATCGCTTCGCCGGCTCTTGCCGGCGTGATATATGAACATTCCCGGCTCGCGACACTTCTATGCGCCGCGGCTGGATGCAACAGATGAGGACATCAGTGACTATCCCCGTGCTCTCCTGGCGTGCAGCGACGGTCGGCCTTGCCGGCAGCCTGTTGCTGGTTGCCAGCGCCTCGGCGGACGAGAATTGCGGCCTGTGCGCCAAGCAGATCGTCACCAATTCCGAGCTCGCCACCTGCTTTCTCGACCAGTACGACCAGATCGCCAAGACCGGCAACACGGCCGTTGTCGTCGATCTCTCCAGCTGCGCCTCGCGCGGCGTGGTCGAGCCCTTGCCGTCACCCAGCAAGGCGGCTGCCGAACCGGACGTGCAGTTCATGATTTCGCGCACGCAGCTCGATTGCCTGAAAAAGAAGCTAGAGACACCCGGCATCGTGCTCGATCCCACCGCAATTATCCAACTGGACAGCTGCGGATGAAAAAGCCGGGGGGCACTGCAACGCAGAAATCGCCGGCCACATCGGCGCCTCCGCCGGCCAAGAAGCCGGCGACCTTGCCCGAAACCACCGAAGGCTTTCCGTGGCCGAGCAGTCACGAGATCAAGAAGGAAGCCAACCCCTTCACCGACCGCGACTGGCGCATGCTGATCTACGCCTGGTCGGGTCTCGCCGTGCGCCTGGCGATCATCTTCACCCTGGCCTTCTCGGTCTTCCAGTTTCTGGCAAACCAGGAACAGAAGCGCGTCGAGCAGACGATGTCGCTGGTCGAGCTTTGGGAAAGCAAGGATTTTCAGCAGGCGCAGCGCGCGCTCAAGGAGCGCCTCTCGTCGCTCAACGCCAAATACGACAATCTGCTCAGCGCCACGCCGTCGCCGACCGAGGAACAGGTCTTCCGGCAACGCATTGGCATCGAGGCGATGACTGCCGGCGGCGGCACCATGCCGATCGCCGATTTCAACGACAATTTTGATCGCATCGTCTATTTCCTCAATCGTCTCTCCATCTGTGTTGAGGGCAAGCTCTGTTCGCGCGATGTCGCCGATGCCTATTTCCGCGACTATGCGGTGTCGTTCTGGAGCTATTTTGCCGGCTACATCGAAAAAGAACGCAAGGCCGGTTCCGCCAATTATGCCCAGGCGATCGAGAATTATGTGCGTCACGGGTCGCCGCCGCCCGCCGACTCCAAATAGCGGCGCAACAAGGTGCCGGGCAGCTCCCATCCCTTTCGTGCTATCCGGTGGCTAATCCTGGTCGGTCTTCTGGCGTTAACGTCAACCGCCGGTGCCGAGGACCTCGATTTCCATCTCGATCTCAACACCGGCGGCCACAGCGCCAGGGTCACCGATCTTGCCTTCACGCCGGACGGCGAGGGACTGGTCTCGGCGTCCGATGACAAGACCATCCGCATCTGGGACTGGCAGAGCGGGGTGACGCTCCGCACCATTCGCGGCTATCTTGGCAATGGCAATGACGGCAAGGTCTTTGCGATTGCCGTGTCGCCGGATGGCAAGACGATCGCCGCCGGCGGTTATTTCGGCGCCGGCATCGGCGACAAGCCCCCTTATGGCGATATCAGGCTGTTCGATTTCGCCACCGGCAAGATCAGAACCGTGCTCAAGGCCGCCGACTATGCCATCTATGATGTCGCCTTTTCACCCGACGGAAACACGCTCGCCGCCGGCGGTGGCGATGGTTTCGTCTACCTCTGGCGGGCGGACGACAAATCCGCGTCGGGCTGGACGCTGGCGGAAAAATTCGATGCCGATTCCTGGCGTGTGGAAAAGCTCGCCTTCGCCGCTGCGGGAACCCGGCTGGCAGCGACGACCACCGACAATGGCATCCGGCTCTGGGACGTCGCCAAGTCAGAGGAAATCGCTTTGCCCGCCGAGGCCGAACCGCTGCGCGATGTCGGCGTCGCCGCACTCGCCGTGTCATTGGATGGCAGGCTGTTCGCCACCGGCAGCAAGGACGGCGACGTCCAGCTCTGGCAGGCCAGCACGGGCAAATTCGTCCGCGCCATGCCGAAGCAGGATTTCCAGATCGGCGCTCTGAGCTTCGCGACGGGTTCGCGGCTTGTGGCGTCATGCAGCTATCGCTGCGCCGACAAGCATCGCTCGGTGATCTGGAATACCGACAGCGGCGAGCAACTGCTCGACTATAACGGCCATGACGGCACGGTCTTTGCTGGCGCCGGCAATGCCGACGGCTCGCTGGTGGCGACAGCCGGCGGCACCCGCAACGGCATCCAGGTCTGGAACCCCATGACCGGCGAGCGCAAGGCGCTGCTGCAAGGGGTCGGCGAACCCGTGACGGCGATCGGGATCGATGCGGCGAGCAACTCCATCGCTTGGGGCAACACCAACCCCTGCCCTGAACGCGTGTCCTGTCCCGAGCTGCAGGGCACGCTGGACAAGGTACTGGCACTACCGACGGCCGAGCGGTTCTTCGAAGACCCGGTGGCGTTGGCGGAACAGGGCGCCTATGCCCGCGCGGCACTCGCAGAGGGTGAGTGGTCGCTCCGTGCTGCCCCCGGCGGCAAGGACGGCCTGGAGAATGCCGTGCTCGAAATCGCGAGCGGCGGAAAGGTGATGCACAGCATCGAGAATGCCGCCACCAATGGCTTCGTCCATTCGGCTTACACGCTGATCGGCAATGGGCTTGGCCTGATCACCGGCGGCAGCGACGGCACGCTGTTGGAATACAAAACCGCGACCGCCGATGTATCGGGTGGATTCACCGGCCACACCGGCGAGATCAACGCCATGGTTGCCGCCGAGAAGGAAGGGCTGTTGGTCACCGGCAGCGCCGACCAGACCGTGCGGTTGTGGAATTTGAAGAGCCACAAACTGATCGTGTCGATGTTCTTCGCCGGTTCCGAATGGATCGCCTGGATGCCGCAGGGCTACTATTATTCCTCCGCCGACGGCGACAAGTTGATAGGCTGGCACGTCAATCAGGGTCGCGACCACGAAGGGCGTTTCATCAGCGCCGGCCAGCTGAAGAAATATCTCTGGAGCCCGGAAATGGTGCGCCGGGCCATCATCCTGCGCAGCGCCGAACAGGCGGTCCAGGAAATGCGCCCCGGCGTCGACCGCGAGCTGGAAAAGCTGCTCGAGCGCAAACCGCCGGAATTCGGCATCAAGCTTGCCGCCGACCAGAGCAACGTCCGCGAGGGCTATGTCGCCGTCGAGATTTCGGGCGCGCAGGAAGCCGGCGCCGATGTCGCCGGATTTTCGATCCTGTCGGACAGCCGCAATGTCGGCGATGTCACCGCTCGGTCAATCGATGGCGGCAAGAGCACCATCGTCGAAGTGCCGGTCGAGAATGGCGAAAATACCATTCGCATCACCGGCACCAACGAGTTCGGCTATCTGACCGAGCGCAGTGTCACAGCGCTTGCCAGGAAAACCGAAAATCCAGCCAACAAGGGCAAGCTCTACGTCGCCGTGATCGGCGTCGACAAATATCCTTTCCTCACCGATGCATGCGCCGGCCACGCCTGCGATCTGCGCTATCCCGTCGATGACGCCACCGAATTCCTCAAGGTGATCTCGCAGAAATCCGCGCCCTTGTTTTCGGCGATGGAGACGCTGGTTCTGGTCAACCGCGAAGCGCTGGATGAGGCGCCCGATACCGGCAAGGACGTGTTCAAGGTCGCCAGCGCCGACACCATCCTGGAACCGGATTCCGACACCATCGACGACCAGCTCGCCGATTTCCTCGACAAACCCGGCGAGAACGACACCACCATCATTTTCGTCGCCGGTCACGGCATCAACATCGACGAAGACTATTATTTCATCCCCACGGACGGCCGCAAACAGGATCCCGACCGCTGGAAGCGCTCCTCGCTGGTCGACTGGGGCGACATCCAGAAATCGGTTGAGCGGGCCAAGGGCATGCGCTTCATGCTGCTCGACACCTGCCACGCCGCCAACGCCTTCAACCCGCGCCTGGAAAAAGACGCGCAGGACGCACGCATCGTCGTCTTCTCGGCCACCGCTGCCAACAACACCGCCGCCGAACTGCCCGAGCTCGGCCATGGCGTCTTCACCTATTCGATCCTCGAAGGCCTGCGCGGCCGGGCCAAGACCTCCGACGGCGGCGTGACGCTGTTCGGCCTCGCCGACTACATCTCGCGCGAAGTGCTGCGGCTGACCGCGTCCAAGCAGAAGCCGTTCTACTATGTCGGCGGCGTGGAGAACATTGTGCTGGCTGAGCCGTGAGAGGTCGGCACCCAGGCACCCACCTCTGGCCTGCCGGCCATCTCCCCCGCAAGGGGGGAGATCAGTCTCTTCATTGCTGGAGATCTATTTTCAAGGTTGATGATTGGCGAAAGTCGAGGCGACATCCAATCTCCCCCCTTGCGGGGGAGATGTCCGGCAGGACAGCGGGGGGTGCCTGGGCACGGACCAGCATTCTGGTCTTTGCCACCGCCTTGCTTATCCTCTCAGTGCTTCAAGCGTCTGCCGCCCCCATCACCTGCCCGCCCGGCGACACAAACTTCCCGTCCTTCTACTCCGACCCCACACTCTTCACCGACGCCATCGCCGCCGTCGCCAGAATCGAGCCGTCCAACCAACGCCTCACCGGCATCACAGTCCCCCACCACCTGCTCGTCGCAGATCTCGTCGCACTCGGTTTCCACGCCGCGTCCGGCTTCCGCTACAAGCGCATCGTCATCCTGTCGCCGGACCATTTCCACGAGACGCAGAAACTCTTCGCCACGACGCCGCGCGGTTTTGAAACAGTGCTCGGTCCAGTCCAGGCCGACACGGAAGCCGTGCACCTTCTGGAAGCGAACCGCGACATGGTCGAAGACTCCTGCCTGTTCGCCAGGGAGCATGGCGTGCAGGCGATGCTGCCTTTCCTGCATCACTATTTCCCCGAAGCTGAAATCGTGCCGGTGGCGATGTCGGTCAAAGCCAAGCGAGCCGACTGGGACCGGCTGGCGCAGGCGCTGAAAGCGATCGTCGACAAGGACACGCTGATCGTCGAATCCACCGATTTCTCCCACTATCTGCCGCAGCACGAAGCCAGGCGTTTCGACCAGCAGACGCTGAACATGCTCGCCGCCGGGTCGCTCGACGGCATCGCGGCGCTGCGCCAGCCGGATCACGCCGATTCGGTCGGTGCGCTCTATATCCAGACCAGGCTGCAGCGCGAACTGTTCGGTGCTGCGCCGCTGGTCGTCGCCAACGAGAACTCGCAGGCGCATTCAAGCGACTATGTCGAGCGCACCACCAGCTATGTCGTGGCGCTGTTCGGCGCCTTCGGCCCCGGCTTCAACAATCCTGCCCGTCCCGACGACAAGCTCTACTATTTCGCGGGCGACGTGAATTTCGCCCGCGCCATGAAGAAGATCCTGGTCCGCGACGGTGTTGCCGAGAAGATCGTCGAAAGCGTGCTGGCCCTGACCCGCTCGCGGCCGCTGATCGTCAATCTCGAAGGCGTGATCCTGCCCAACGTCCCTGAGGCGATCGACGACATGACGCTGGCCATGCCCGCAGACCTCGCCATCGACATGCTCAAGAAATTGCATGTCGCCGCTGTCAGCCTCGCCAACAATCACGCCTACGACCTCGGCCCGTCAGGCTATGCCGAGACGCTGGCCGCACACGATGCGGCCGGCATCGCCCATTTCGGGCAGGGCGAGACGCTGGCGCTTGCCGATCTCGACCTGGTCGGGCTGACCGACATCGATACCAACGGCTCCAGGAACACCGACCTTCTGACGCCTGCTTTGCTCGACCGGCTGCTGCACGACAATGCCGAGCGGCCGGTGATTGCCTTCGTCCATTGGGGCCGCGAGTACAAGACGGAGCCGTCGCCGCGCGAGGAGATGCTTGCCGACCAGATGCGGCTGCGCGGCGTCACGGCAATCGTCGGCGGTCATCCACATGTATCGAGCGAGGCGATCCTGCCGCTCGGCGGCGGCGATGTTGCGGAGATCTATTCGCTCGGCAATTTCCTGTTCGACCAGAAAGCCGAACGATCGTCCGGGTCGATGCTGGAACTCAGGGTGTTCAGCCAAGGCACGATCTTTGCCCGGCTGATCCCGCTGCCCAATTTTTTCGAGATGGGCTCGAAATGACGCGATTCCCGAAAGGACGTGACAGGACCTCAACAGCCTTGCAGATCTTCCGGCAGATAGCAGACCGCCGGCTTGGTGCTGGTTTCGAACAGCGACTGCTTCGGCCTGAAATAGAAGAACGTGGCCGGCTTGCTCTCGCGTGTGCTGCCATCGGCGAAATGGGCGGCGATGCTGAAGCGATGGATCGACGACATTGACGACCACATTTTCAGCCGTGCCGTGTAGGCGCTGAGATTCTTGTTGCCGCGCACCGGCATGGGGATGCTGTAATCGGTCTTGCCGATCGGAAATTCGATGTTCTGGTAGCGCAGCGCTTCGGGCGACGCGCCGCCGCCATCGCCGCATTCGGCGAGCGATTCTGGGACCTCGATGCTGACCAGCGAGACGATGACGCGAAACGGCTCGCTCTGCTGGTAGACAGCGCCCTGATCGTCCGCCCAGGAATAATCGAGCTTGCCAATCCCGGTCACGCTCATTTTCTCGACGCTGCCGCTGATGTAATCGGCAACGTCGCCGAACTTGACCTTGTTGGCCACCTGGGCGCGGCAGACATCCAGGCTGTCCCTTGACGGGCAGGTGAAGCGCTCGGTCTCGAGCGTGGTTGTGTCGACGCCGGCTTCAGTCAGCACGTCCTTGATCGAGACGTCGACGCCATCGCCGAAAGTGCCGATGTCCTTCGTGAACATGCGGCTCGGCTCGCCGGTCGCGTTGTCCTCCTCGTCGGTCCTGGTGAACTGGATCGACATCTTCATGTCTTTCACGTCGCCCCAGCCATTGTTGACGATCGAGAAGTCGGGGCGGAAGCCGACGCAGCCATAGTGCTCGCTGATCGACAGCATCGGCTTGCGGTAGGCCTCGCTCGCGGCCACCTTCATTTCCAGGCTGTCGATCTTGACCCTCGACCGGTCGGTGGTCTTGAGGTCGACTTCGGCGAAGGCCGGCGCCGTCTCCCAGTCCATGCCTTCATAGACATTGCCGGTACGAATCTCTCCGGTGCCGTTCCAGGCATCGTTGTACTGGTCCGACACCGGATAGATCGCGATGTCTTCGTCGCGCACCAGATGCTGGTACTGCATGTCGGCCTGCTGCGTCATGCGCTGGTCGACGGCAATGCCGATCTCGACCTTGTCGGCGGAACCGCCGCCGGTCTGCGCCTTGAGCAACCCGCCCACTCTGGCATCGGCCAGCACGTCGGGGCGCGCACCGCCGATCTCCTTGCCCATCGCCCATTGCGACCAGTAGACGGTGCCGCCGGACAGCCGGGTGCGGCCCTTGCCGTCCTTCAGCCCATCGGCAAAAGAGCCGACGAATATCTCGCCTGTCTTCGTCTCCAGCCTGCCCTCGCCATTCGGCACACCGGCCCTGAATTGCCCTTCATAGCGATTGCCGTCGGCATCGACATGGATCGCATGGCCGTAGAGCTGGCCGGCGACCCAACGGCCGTCGAGAATCTCGCCTGAACGCAGCTCCAGCCGGCCTTGTCCTTCGGGGCGGCCATTCCTGATCTCGCCGAAATAGCTGGAATAGATCGTCTTGGGGTCATAGCTCGCCGAGCCGCGTACGCGCCAGACCAGCCTGCCCTTGCCGTTGACGGTGCCGTCGGCTGCGACGGTGCGGTCCGGCGACACGCCGGCTGCCGGCTCCCAGGTGAAATCAAGACCCAATTCCGGGTGGGAATCCCAGACCCGTACATTCTTGCGCAGCACCGAACGTGTTTCGCTTTTATAGAGGATTTGCACCCGCTCGGCCCAGGCGCCATCGGGTGTGGCACCGCCTTGATCGGCCATAGCGGAAAAGCATGTCAGTGCGGCCAGCATGGATGCAGCCGCCATCGCTTTGACTCCGAAGATCATTCTTGCCCGCGCCATCTTACCCAACCCCTTGGATCGCCTAGCGTAAGCACCGCTGTAACACAGTGCAAGAGAGGTGTTCCGATACAAAAAAACCGGCGGCAGGAACGTCCCGCCGCCGGTTTGCTAATGCTGTTTCTCGCCGCTGTTTGCCGGCGAAAGATCGGGCCTTATTTGTACAGGCTGTTGATCCACGCCACGTTGGCAGCGTTCAGGCGCACCGCTGTGTTGGCGTTGGGGCTTTCGGCCACGTTCACGCCGGTGACGACGCGCTGCTTGGCGCCATTGTCATAGGCGTAGACCGAGCTGCCGCTCGACCCCGGATAGGTGTCGCAGTCGTACTGGAAATACTCCGCGCCGATGTTTTCGGCTTTCACTTCGCAGGTCGCCTTCCACATCGTACCCATCGGCTTGTCGCCGGGGTAGCCAACGATGTTGGCGGTGAAATCGCCGAGGTTCTCATAGTTGGCATAACCCAGCCAGCCGAGATTGGTGCCGACATCCTGCTTCAGCGTGATGATGCCGAGGTCCCACGGAATGACCGAGCCGTAGTAACCCTGATAATTGTCGATGAAGCCCTGCAGGATGTAGACGCTCTCATAGCTGAAAGCGCCAAACGGTGCATCGTCGGCGGTGTTGCCGTTGAGCGACGGCACGAAGATGACGTCGTCGAGCCAAGCCTTGTCTTCATTGCTGTAGAGACAATGCGCGGCGGTGAGCACCGTGCGCGGACCGATCAAAGTCCCCGAACAGCTGCCGTAACCGCTCTTGGCTTTGCCTTCGATATAGCCGATCGCGGTGAACGGGTAGGTCTTGGTGTTCTTGATCTGCTCGCGGTCGTCGGCCCCGAACACCTGGCGGCCGGCTTCGTCGCCGCCCGTCAGTCCGGTCTTGTCGGCGTTCGGTGTGTTGGCGGGCGCGTTCAATTCCTTGATGACAAGGTCCTTCAGCGTCTCGCCTGCATCGATCTTGATGTCCTTGCCATCGGCGGAACGTCCGACGATGCCATAGGATTTGACCGCCGTGCCCTCGTCGGTCAGCGGCGCTGCCCGGCTGGCTTCATCTTCGGTCAGTTTCGGCGGCGCGATCGGCTTTGCCCGGCCGGGCTGGTAGTCGCCCGTTCCGAGATCGCGCATGCTTTCGCCATTGCCGGCATTCGCTGAGCCGGGATCGGCGGCGAAGGCAGGCATCGTCCACAGTGCGGTGGATAGCAGTGCGGACGCAATGATAGTGCTTGTCAGTTTCGTCATGGTGAGACTCTCCCAAAAGTCAGCAAGGAGTGGAGCAAAATACAGAAATATTGTCGAGATCGTGGTGGAGTTAAAAAATTAGTTTGGTTACCCGCCCGTATCGGATCATCGGTCCGGGCGGCCTCGTTAAAGCCCTCCGCCAAACGCACCCGCGTCGATATACTGCCTAAAATAATCCAACATTGGCAATGACAAATCGCTTCCACGTAGGCAGTGGGGGGCTATAGGGTTTGGGTGGGCTCTGCCCGATGGGGCACGATTAGCAAAAGTGGTATTTCGGTTTTATGGCCGCGCGGACGTCGTTCGTTCTGGCGGAAGGCGATCGAGGTACCGGTACCGCTTCTGTTGGTTATGCGTCATGGCGGCATGGCTCGGCAATTTTCATCTCAGGAGGGTTTCAAGGTGAACATTATCCATCGGTTCAGGCCGCTTGCCGCTGCATCGCTGCTGGGCATCGCGGCCGCTTTCCCCGCCGTCAACACACTCTATGCAGCCGACGACGCCGTCAGGCCGGAAGCGGCGGTCTCGCCGATGCAGCGCGTTGCCGAAGCCCGGGACAAGGCCAAGGCCGAGAACCCCGACGGCGCCGACCGCGTCTATGGCGGCAAGGAAGCCGACAAAGGGGCCTATCCGTTCCAGGTGGCGCTGCTGACCAGCGCCCGGCTGGACCCCAGCCCGGCCTCGCAGCCAAACGCGCAATTCTGCGGCGGCAGCCTGATCGCGCCGCAATGGGTGCTGACGGCGGCGCACTGCCTCAACGACAAGGGCCGGCCGATTTCGCCCGACACGGTGACCGTGCTGACCGGCGCCACCGATCTTACCGAAGGCAAGCGCTACAAGGTGGTCGAGGTCATCGTCAACGAGGGCTACAGCGAACAGACGCTGGACAATGATCTGGGCCTGCTCCGGCTGGCGGAGCCCGCCGATGCGCCGGTCATCAAGATCACCAATGAGCCGACGCCAGACAGCGGCAAGACCACGGTCATCGGCTGGGGCAAGATGCAGGACGGCACCTTCCCGACCGCCCTGATGGTGGCCGATCTCGATCTCGAGCCGAGTGCAGCCTGCAACAGCGGCATCAAGTCGATCTATGCGCATGACCTGAAGGCGGCACTTGGCGATCTCTCCCACCGGATGCGTTATTCGGAAAAGGGCATCGATGCCGCCGCCAATGCGATCGCCGCCGATATGTCGGATCCGCTGACCAAGAACATGATCTGCGCCGGCACCGACAGCGGCGAACGCGACGCCTGCAACGGCGACAGCGGCGGTCCGCTGTTCATGACCGGCGCCAGCGGTCCGGTCCAGGTCGGCGTCGTCTCCTGGGGCGAAGGTCCGTCCGACGGCACCGCCGCTTGCGGCCACAAGAATGCCTATGGCATCTACACGCGATTGGCCAACTATACGGGTTGGATCGAAGCCAAGATGAAGACCCCGGCTCCCGCAGCCGCGGCGGCGCCCAAGGCCGGTCTCGGCACGGCCAAGAAGCCCTGAACGGGCCCGAAGCTTGATAAACGCAAAACGGCGGGATCTTTCCCGCCGTTTTGATTCATGTCCGGTGCCGGCTGTTCCGCTTACTTCCGCGGCGGGCCTTTGCGCTCGGCCGACGCCGCCCACAGATTGATGTCGGACTCGCGTGCGTAAGTGTCGATTTCGGCGAGCTCGGCATCGCTGAACTCGAGCACCTTGAGCGCGCCGACGCAGTCCTCGACCTGTTCGGGCCGGCTGGCGCCGATCAGCGCCGAGGTGACCCGGCCCTTGCGCAGCACCCAGGCCAGCGCCATCTGCGCCAGCGTCTGGCCACGCTTGCCGGCGATCGCGTTCAGCGCCTGGATGTTAGCGATGGTCTTTTCGTTGATGAAGGCGGGCCGCAGCGACTTGCCTTGGCTGGCGCGGCTACCCTCGGGGATGCCGCCGAGATATTTGTCGGTCAGCATGCCTTGCGCCAGCGGCGAGAACACGATCGATCCGACACCGAGCCCTTCCAGCGTATCGAGCAGTCCGTCCTCTTCGACCCAGCGGTTGAGCATCGAATAGCTCGGCTGATGGATGATGCAGGGCGTACCGAGCTGCTTCAATATGTCGGCGGCCTCGCGCGTGCGCTGCGAATTGTAGGACGAGATGCCGGCATAGAGCGCCTTGCCGGAACGCACCGCATGGTCGAGAGCGCCCATCGTTTCCTCAAGCGGCGTATCCGGATCGAAGCGGTGCGAATAGAAGATGTCGACATAGTCGAGCCCCATCCGCTTCAGGCTCTGGTCGAGGCTCGCCAGCACATATTTGCGGCTGCCCCATTCGCCATAAGGCCCTGCCCACATCTCATAGCCCGCCTTGGTCGAGATGATCAGCTCGTCGCGATAGCCGGCGAAGTCGGTGCGCAATATCTCGCCGAAGGCGATCTCGGCCGAGCCGGGCGGCGGGCCGTAATTGTTGGCGAGATCGAAATGGGTGATGCCGAGATCGAAGGCCTTGCGCGCGATCGCCTGCTTGGTGTTGTGCGGCGTGTCGTTGCCGAAATTGTGCCACAGGCCGAGCGAGATCGCCGGCAGTTTCAGGCCGGATCGCCCACATCTGTTGTAGAGCATTTTCTCATAGCGGTGTTCAGCCGGCTGCCAGCGCATGGGTACAGATCCTGGATTGTATGGGTGTCGGCGCGAGCGCGCCGACACCCTTCTACCTCATTTCTGCTTCGCCAACAGTCCTTTTGCGTCCTTGACGCCGAGTGCAGCCGGCCGCTCGCAGCTGGTCTGCATGGCGACGAACTTGCCGGTCTCGCCCGACCGCAACAGGCCGGTCATGACATCGACGGCATGCAGCGCGAGCTCCATCGAGCAACGATGCGGCCGGCCCTCGGCGATCGCCAGCGCCATGTCGGCAAGGCCTGCGGTGCGGTAGTTGGCCATCATGCCCTGGCCGTGCATTTCGTTGGGCACGCCGAACGGATGCTGCCATTTCGGCAGTTTCTTCACCGGTTTTGCCGCCTTGGTTATGCGCACGTCGCCACCGAAGAAATTCGGATCCGGCACGAACACCGTGCCCGTCTCGCCATAGAGTTCCATCGGCGCGTGACCATGCGCCCAGACGTCCCAGCTGGTGTTGAGCGTGATCACGGCGCCGTTCTCGAACTCCAGCAGGCCGTGGATCGTCGTCGGCGTGTTCACCGGGATTTTTTCGCCCGCGCGCGGTTTCGACGAGATCGTGCGTTCCTTGGCAGGCGTCGTCGCGAAGGCCGCCACCTGCTTCACCGGCCCGATCAGCTGGATCAGGTTGGTGATGTAGTAGGGCCCGATGTCGAGCACCGGCCCGGCGCCCGGCTGGAAGAAGAAATCGGGATTGGGGTGCCAGTGCTCCATGCCGTGGCCCATCACATGACAGGTGCCGCTGGTGATCTTGCCGAGCGCGCCGGTGTCGATGAGGTTGCGCACCAGCTGGTGCGCGCCGCCGAGGAAAGTGTCCGGAGCCGAACCGATGCGCAGCCCTTTCTTCTCGGCCCGGCTCTTGAGGTCGAGGCCTTCCTTGACCGACAGCACGAACGGCTTTTCCGAATAGACGTGCTTGCCGGCATCGAGGATCTGCTTCGACACCCCGTAGTGCACCGCCGGGATGGTGAGGTTGACGATGATGTCGATCTCGTCATCCTTGAGCAGTTCTTCGACGGTCTCGGCGCGCAGCTTGAACTCCTTCGCCCGTGCCTTGGCCGCGTCCATGTTGATGTCGGCGCAGGCGCGCATCTCGATGCCGCGAAACAGAGGCGCCAGCGAGAAATACGCTTTCGAGATGTTGCCGCAGCCGATGACGCCGATACCCAGTTTCTTTGCCATGATGATTGTTCCTAGTAAGCCTTGACGGATGCGAGCGAGCGGCTGGCGAAGCGCTCGATGTCGTTGGGGTTGTCCTGTTCCATGACGTAATATTTGGCCGCGCTCTTCGCCTGAAGTGTCTTGATCAGGCCGGCCCAGTCGATGGTGCCGTGGCCGACATCCGCCCAGCCGTCCTCGTCAAGGCCTTCGCCTGACTTGGCCATGTCCTTGACATGGACGGCGCTGATGCGCTTGCCGTGCTTTTCGATCCACGGCAGCGGATCAACGCCGCCGCGGATTACCCAGGCGACGTCCATCTCCCAGCCGATGTCGGGCGCAGCCGACAGGATGTGATCCTGCGGCACCGAGCCGTCGGCGAGTGTCTTGAACTCGAAATCATGGTTGTGCCAGGCAAAGCCGTAGCCGGCTTTTTTTGCGGTCTCGCCGACCTTGGCCAGACGCTCGCCAAAGCCGCGCCAGCCGGCAGCGTCGGCCGGCCGCTGCTCGGCCAGCAGATAGGGACAGATGACGAGCGTGATGCCGAGTGCGTCGGCTGTTTTGCGTACGCCGTCGAAATCATTCTCCAGCGCATCGATCGAGAAATGTCCGGTCGGCATCGAAAGCCCGTTCTTGTCGAGTTCGGCGCGGAACGCCTTGGGGTCGTCATAGACGCCGCCGAAACCTTCGACTTCCTTGTAGCCGAGCTTACCAAGCATTTTCAGGATGCCGTCCCACGGCTGGAAATTGCGGGCGCTGTAGAGTTGGAATGACCAGTTCATCGTCTCTGTCCGTTTCTTGGGTGGTTAAGGCTTGGGGATGTTTTCGGGGGATCGTTTTCGCGAGATCGTTTTAGGGGGATCGTTCTTGGGAGGATGGTTTGCGGATGATTCTAGAGGGTCACAGGCGATTGCCGGTCGCAGCGTCGAACAGCGAGGCGCGCGCCGGATCGAAACCGAACTGGATCGGATCGCCGCTGCGCAGCGTCCGTTCCGCCTCGACGCGGAAGGAGAGGTTGCGGCCGGCAAGCTTCGTCCACACCAGCGTGTCGGAACCCATCGGCTCCACGATCTCGACCGAACCGCCGGCGGAAAACGGCATCGACTTAGCCGCGTCACCGAAAGCGATATGTTCAGGCCGGATGCCCAGCACGCAAGCGCCGGCCGGGCGCTCCGTGCCGTCAAAGGTATAGCGATCGAGCGGCACCGAAACACGGTCGGTCCTGAACACTGGAGCAGCACTGGCCTCCAGCTCCCCTTCGAGGAAATTCATCGCCGGCGAGCCGAGGAAGCCGGCGACAAACCGGTTGACCGGCCGGTTATAGATCGTCTGCGGCGCGTCAAGCTGCTGGATGACGCCGCCGCGCATGACCGCGATACGGTCGGCCAGCGTCATCGCCTCGATCTGGTCGTGGGTGACGTAGATCATGGTGTTCTGCAGCTTGCGATGCAGAAGCTTGATTTCGACGCGCAGTTCCGAGCGCAGCTTGGCGTCGAGATTGGATAGTGGCTCGTCGAACAGGAAGACGTCGACGTCGCGCACCAGCGCCCGCCCGATCGCCACGCGCTGGCGTTGGCCGCCGGACAAGGCCGCGGGCTTGCGCTGCAAAAGCGGCTCGATCTGCAGGATCTCGGCGGCGCGGGCGATGCGCTTGGCGATCTCGTCCCTGGGCACGCCGGCAACGCGCAGGCCGAACGACAGGTTCTTCTCCACCGTCATTTGCGGATAAAGTGCATAGGACTGGAATACCATGCCGATGCCGCGATCCTTGGGCTCTTCCCAGGTGACGTTCTTGCCCTTGATGAAGATGCGGCCTTCGGAAATATCGAGCAGCCCGGCGATGCAGTTGAGCAAGGTCGACTTGCCGCAGCCCGAGGGACCGAGCAGCACGATGAACTCGCCCTCTGCGACCTCGAGATTGAGGGTCTGCAGCACCGATACCGAGCCGAAATTCAGGGACAGGTCCTGGATCGAAACGCTGGTGCCGTTGGCTGCCGTCATCGCCATCACCCTTTCACCGCACCGGCGGCGATGCCGCGCACGAAAAGCTTGCCGGAAATGAAGTAGACGATGAGCGGCACGAGCCCGGTCAGGATGGTGGCGGCCATGTTGACGTTGTACTCCTTCACGCCTTGCACCGAATTGACGATGTTGTTGAGCTGCACCGTCATCGGATAGGTGTCGGGGCGGGTGTAGACGACGCCGAACAGGAAGTCGTTCCATATGCCGGTCACCTGCAGGATGATGGCGACGACGAAGATCGGCAGCGACATCGGCGCCATGATCCGCAGGAAGATGCCCCAGAAGCCGGCGCCGTCGACCCGTGCCGCCCTGAACAGCTCTTCCGGCATCGAGGCAAAATAGTTGCGGAACAAAAGCGTGAGGATCGGCATGCCGAAGATGGAATGGACGATCACCAGGCCGCTGAGGCTGCCGTAGAGGCCGATCTCGCGCAGGATGATGACGATCGGATAGATCATCACCTGATAGGGGATGAAGGCGCCGACGATCAGGATGACGAAGAATGTGTCGGCGCCCTTGAAGCGCCAGTTGGCCAGCGCATAGCCGTTCACCGAGGCGATCGCGATCGACAGCAGCACTGACGGCACAGTGATGCGCACCGAATTCCAGAAGCCCCGCGAAAGCCCGTCGCAATTGAGGCCGGTGCAGGCCGTCGCCCACGCCTTCACCCACGGTTCGAACGTGATTTCGAGCGGCGGCGAGAAGATATTGCCCATCCGTATCTCGGGCATGCCCTTAAGCGAGGTGACCACCATCACGTAGAGCGGCAGCAGATAGTAGACCGCCACCACGATCAGCGTGCCATAGAGGAAGATATTGCGGCGCGAGAAGACATGCCGCGGCTTCGGCCCGCGCGGCCCGGAGGCTTCGCGCTCGGCGGCACCCGCGCTGGCGGGCAAAGGGACGGCCGGGTCAGCCACGCTTCCTGCCTCCAAATTCAAGGTAGGCCCACGGCACGACGACGATCACCACCGAGAGCAGCATCATGGTCGAGGCGGCAAAGCCCTGGCCAAGATTCTGTGCGAAGAACATGTAGTCGTAGACATATTTGGCCGGCACTTCGGAGGCGATTCCGGGGCCGCCGCTGGTCTGGGCGACAACGAGGTCGTAGACCTTGACGATGCCCGACGCGATGATGACCAGCGTGGTGATGAAAACCGGCCGCATCATCGGGATGACGATGAACAGATAGGTCTTCCACATCGGGATCCCGTCTACCCGCGCCGCCTTCCAGATGTCCTCGTCGATGCCGCGCAGGCCGGCCAGCATCAAGCACATGATGAGCCCGGTGCCTTGCCACAGCGCCGCAATCGAAATGCCGTAGATGACGATGCTGGAATTGTAGAGCGGGTCGAAGTTGAAGCTCGTCCAGCCGAGGTCCCGCACCACATGCTGGATGCCGAAATCCGGATTGAGCAGCCACTGCCAGACCAGGCCGGTGACGATGAAGGAAAGCGCGAACGGATAGAGGAAGATGGTGCGGAACGTGTCCTCGAAACGGATCTTCTGGTCGAGAAGCGCTGCAAGCAGGAAGCCGATGACCAGTGAGAACACCAGCGAGATCGCGCCGTAGATCAAAAGGTTCTCGATCGAGATCAGCCAGCGCGGCGTCGCCCACAGCCGGTAATACTGGTCGAGCCCGGCGAAATTCAGCCGTGGCAGCAGCTTCGAATTGGTAAAGGAATAGAACACCGTCCAGACGGTGCCGCCGACGAAAACCACCGACGCGGTGAGGATCATCGGGATCGAGGCGACCTTCGCATTGATGTTGCGGAACAGCGGGTTGGGGCGTTCGCTCTTGCTCATCTCGTCAGCCGGCTGGGTAAGGGCGGTGCGATCCCGGCCCTGCTTTCGCAAGGCCGGGAGCGAGGTGTATTGCCTCCAACGTCAGTCTGCCGAAGCGATGAGGTCGGCGAAGCGCTTCTGCGCGTCTTCGATGGTCAGGTCCGGCTTGGCGAAGAATTCGGCGAAGAGATCTTCCTTCTGCTTCTGGGTATCCTGCGAAAGCAGTTGGTCCGTCCACGGGATGACGGCGCCCTTGGCGAGGATGGCCAGACCCTTCTTCATGCAGTCGTTCGCCGCATTGAGATCGACGTCGCCACGCACCGGCAGCGAGCCCTTCTTGAGATTGAAGGCGACCTGAGTCTTAGGGTCGAGCAGCGTCTCTGCCAACACCTCCTGCGCCTTGGACTTGTCGGCATCCTTGAGCAGCGGGAAATAGAAGGCGTCGCCGCCGGTGGCGATCACTTCGTTCAGACCGAGGCCCGGCAAGCAGGCATAGTCCTTGCCGGCGACCTTGCCGGCAACCTGGAACTCGCCTTGCGCCCAGTCACCCATGATCTGGCCACCGGCCTTGCCGGTGATGACGAGATTGGTTGCCTGGTTCCAGTCCTGCACATTGGTGTTCTTCGCCATCTTGCGGGCATCGTCGGCGGCCTTGAAGACCTTGGCGATCTCGGGCCCGGCGGCGAACTTGGCATCCTTGTCCTTGTAGACCTTAAGGAACGCGTCGGTGCCGCCGACCGCCGCCAGCAGCACGTCGAAGGCGCCGGAAGATTGCCAGGCCTGTCCGCCGACAGCGAGCGGGATGATGCCCGCCTTTTCCAGGGCGGGCGCTGCCGCCACGAATTCATTCCAGTCCTTCGGCAGCGGCACGCCGGCCTTCTCGAAGGCTTCGTTCGACAGCCACAACCACTGCCAGGAGTGGATGTTGACCGGCACGCAATAGATCTTGCCGTCGATGGTGCAGCTGTCGAGCAGGCTCTTCGGCCGCACGATTTCCGTCCACTTGCCCTTGGTGGCCACATCGGTGAGGTCGCGCATCAAGCCGGCCTGCACCAGTTCTTCGGCCTGCCGGCCGTGATTGAACTGGGTGGCGCCCATCGGATCGCCGCCGGTGATGCGGCTGATCATGATCGGCCGTGCCGTGCCGCCGGATCCGGCAATGGCGCCGTCGACCCAATGATTGCCGGTCGCGTCAAAAGCCTTCGCGAATTCCGCAACCGCCGCCGCCTCGCCGCCCGATGTCCACCAATGGGTCACTTCCAGGTCGGTGGCGGCCGCCGGGCCGGCAAGCTGAAGCGCGGCCGTCGCGGCAAGGGCAGCGGTCAAAAGTCTATAGCGCATTTCGGTTCCTCCCAGAATCTGAAACGTTACAGATTTTCGATACGGCAATTATGCGGTGCGTGCAACCCCTGAGATAAACGCGCTCGAATGTTTTTTCGAGGCGCGAACAAATTCGTTGCGTGCGAACCGGCAAACTGCGCGCAAAACCGGGTGCTGCGCTGCAAAATCATGCTGCAGCGCAAGAAAACCGTCTCGAACCTGATTGTCGCGCAACGTTTCTGGCCGCCAAAACCCTGCCAAAACCATGGCTTGAGAGACCCACGCGCTGCGATGGTGGAAATCTGTAACGTTTCAGTATATTGAGGCCTGACGGCGAAGAACCGTGCCACATCGTCATCGAAGCGATTGTCGGCTGGTCCGGCGGCTGCTATGCGCCTGACGGGGCGGGACGAATGGACAGGGACCAGACGGAGAAGGACGACGAGGCGTCGGCGCATGAGCGGCCGACGCTGAAAACGCTTGCCTTCATGACCGGGCTCGGCGTCACCACCGTCTCGCGCGCGCTCAAGGATGCACCCGAGATCGGCGCCGAGACCAGGCGGCGGGTTCAACTCGTCGCCAGGCAGATCGGCTACCGGCCGAACCGCGCCGGCGTGCGCCTGCGGACTGGCAAGACCAATGTTATCAGCCTCGTGCTCAATACCGAGCGCGAGATCATGAGCTTTGTCTCGGACATCATCTACGGCGTCTCGGAGGTCATTGCCGACACACCCTATCACCTGATCGTCACGCCCTACTCGCGCTCGCAGGATCCGCTGGACCCGGTAAAGTATCTGGTCGAGTCCGGCTCGGCCGATGGCGTCATCATCTCACGCACGCAGCCCAACGATCCGCGCGCCCGCTACATGCTGGAGCGTGGCATACCCTTTGCCACGCATGGCCGCACCGATATGGGGCTTGTCCACCCCTATCACGACTTCGACAATTACGCCTTCGCCGCCGAAGCGGTGCGCCATCTGGCCAGCGTCGGCCGGCGCCGGCTGGCGCTGGTAGCGCCGCCGGTCGGGCTCACCTATTACGACCACACGGTCAATGGCTTTGCCGACGCACTGAGCGAGGTCGACGCCAGCGAAGTGCCGTTCAACGCTGTTTCGATCGACCAGTCGATCGATCAGATCAGGACGCGGACCGCGCAGTTGATGCGCCGCGACGTCAGGCCGGACGGTTTCGTCAGCAGCGCCGCCGCAGCAACGCTGGCCATCGTCGCCGGCATCGAGGATGCCGGCCTGAAACTCGGCCGCGACGTCGATGTCGTGTCCAAGCAATCGTCGGAACTGCTGCATCTGTTCCGCCGGGAGTTGCTGATCGTCAACGAAGACTTCCGCCTCGCCGGCACCGAGCTTGCCCGCGCCGTGCTGGGCTGGATAGGCGGCGCGGCACCTGGCTCTTTGCAGACTGTGGTCAAGCCAGGCGACGTCGTCGCGTATCAGGGCTGACTGGCACGACCTGAGAGGCCGCCTCACCTGACCCTAGCCGGCAGCGCCGCTGCCCCATGGGCCATGGAAAGCCCCCTGCTCGCCGATGCGCTCGAAACCATGCGCGCCGAAGAAATCGCGCTGCGCCTGGATCAGGTTCGAGGTGCCGCGGCCCTGGCGGTAGCTGTCGAAATAGGCAAGCGCCGACGCCAGCGCCGGCACGGGCGAACCGGCCTCCGACGCTCTTGCGACGATGCGCCGGAGCGACGGATGCGCCTCCTGCATCATGGTGGTGAAAGCCGGCGCCATCAAAAGGTTGGTGGACGCGCCGCCCGAGCCGAAGGCTTCCGCCATGGTGTCGAGCATCTGCGAGCGGATGATACAGCCGGCACGCCAGATCTTGGCGATGGTCGGCATCGGCAAGTTCCAGTTGAACTCCTTCGAGGCGGCGCTCATCACCGCGAAACCTTGTGCATAGGCGGCGATCTTGCCGGCGAGCAGCGCCAGCTCCAGGTCTTTCAGAAGTGCCGCCTTGTCGCCGGAGATCTTGATGACGCCGATATTGCCATAGGCTTTTTCGGCCGCCTGCCGCTCATCCTTGATCGACGACAGCACGCGGGCCGCCACCGCCGCCTCGATGGCCGTCGCCGGAATGCCGAGCTGCTGCGCCTCGATGACAGACCATTTGCCGGTGCCCTTCTGGCCGGCACGGTCGAGGATGATGTCGACCACCGGCTTGCCGGTCTTTGCATCGTCGGCGGCCAGCACCTTGGCGGTGATCTCGATCAGATACGAATCGAGCCGGCCCTTGTTCCAGTCCTCGAAGACCTTGCCGATCTCCTTCGGCCCCATGCCGAGACCGTCACGCAGGATGCCGTAGATCTCGGCGATCATCTGCATGTCGGCATATTCGATGCCGTTGTGGATGGTTTTCACGAAATGCCCGGCGCCGTCTGTGCCAAGCCAGGCAGCGCACGGTTCATCCTTGAACTTAGCCGAGATCGCGGTCAGCACGCGTTCGACGCGCTTCCAGGAGTCTTCGGTGCCGCCGACCATGATCGACGGTCCATGGCGCGCGCCTTCCTCGCCGCCGGATACGCCCATGCCTATGAAGGTGAGACCTGAGCCCGACAGTTCCGAAAAGCGCCGCATCGTATCGCGGAAATTGGCGTTGCCGGCATCGATGACGATATCGTTGTCAGACAACACGCCGCGCAGCGCTTCGATCTGTTCGTCGACCGGCTTGCCGGCCAGCACCATGATGATGACCGGGCGCGGCGGCTTGATCGCAGCTGCCAGTTCCTCCAGGCTGTAGCAGGGCACCACCATGTCCCTGAGCGAACCGGCGCCTTCGAGGAAGGCATCGGTGCGCGCCTTGGTGCGGTTGAAGACGGCGATGCGGTGCCCGTGCTCGGCAATGTTGAGCGCGAGGTTGGAGCCCATTGTGCCAAGGCCGATCAGGCCTATTTCGGCTTTTTCCATCGTTTCTTCCCTGCTTTCGGATTTTGTTGAGGCCGCGTTTTTCGGGATGCCCATTTTTCGGCGAGATGATTGACGGGCCTTTCGCGCCACGTCAACCGCCTCGCCGAATTGTGTTGCGTCGGCGTTGTGTCAGACCGAGTCAGGAAGGGTCAGTTGGTGACCAGGCGACGCCTTGCCGATCGAACATATGACGTTAGGTTGAACTTATGGCAGTCAAACGGATGGACAATGTCGGAATCGTCGTCGATGACCTCGACGAGACGATTGCCTTCTTTCGCGAGCTCGGCCTCGAACTGGAAGGGCGGGCGACGATCGAAGGCGAGTGGGCCGGACGTGTCACCGGGCTCGGCGATCAGCACGTCGAGATTGCCATGATGCGCACACCGGATGGCCATAGCCGGCTCGAGCTCTCCCGCTTCCTCACGCCGACGGTCGTCGCCGATCACCGCAACGCCCCGGTCAATGCCCTGGGCTACCTGCGCGTCATGTTTACCGTGGACGACATCGACGACACGCTTGAAAGGCTCCGCAAGCGTGGCGCGCAGCTGGCCGGTGAAGTCGTCCGTTACCAGGACGTGTATCGGCTCTGCTACATCCGCGGGCCGGAAGGGCATCTCATCGGGTTAGCCCAGGAACTCGGCTGAGCGCCCTTCGCAGGCGGGCTGAATATCACTCGGCGCGGATATCGATCGGCGCTTCGATCTTTACCACTTCGAAATCCGAAACCAGAATATCGAGCCGCGCCGTCCAGCGGCCTGGAATCGGAATGACGAGATTATCGACGCGCCAGGTGCCGTCGCCTGGCTTGGTCGCCGGACGCTTGATCGGCTCGATCCCCGAATCGGGCTTGGACAGCACCAGCGTCACTTCCTTGGCGTCGAGCGGGCCGAAATCGCCATCCATGATGACGATGGAGGCGGTGACCTCCCCGGTATGGCCGGGCGTGATGTCGATGTCGGCCATCGCCTTCATAGTGTGGATATGGGTCGACGTCGGTTGTGCCGCGGCGATTGCCAGGGCCCGTGGCGGCGGCGTGAAGCGCCAGCCGGCGGCAACGCCGAAGATCAGGAGCACGATCAGCATTTCGACTGAGATCGAGCGGCTAAGCCGTCGCCGCACTTCCGTCGCTCCGGCCTCGGCCAAGGCGGTGAGCCGCCATCGATTGACCGCCGCCAGCGTGAACAGAAACACCAGCAGCGCCAGCTTGATCAGCAGCAGCCGGCCATAGGCGGTGTTGACCAGTGCCGCCGGTGTCTGCACCTGGATGATGGCGAGCACCACACCGGCGGCGGCAAGCACTACCACCACGGGCATGATCGCGCGCGAAAACCGCCGCAGGAACGCCCCGGCTTCCACCGATTGGCTGCTCAACGCCAGGCCGAGCGGCAGCAGTGCTCCAGCCCAGAAAGCGATGCCGGCGCCATGCAGGAACACCATAGGCCGCGTCAGCCATTGCGGTTCGGCTGCACTGGCATGGCCGCTGGCGGCAAGGGCTGCACCCACACCGGCCAGCCCGGCGAGCGCCAACGGCCTGGCGCCAGCACGCGATCCGACCAACGACAGCAGGCCAAGCCCGAGCGCCGCCAGCGAAATCAGCACCGTCCAGCCGAAGCTGGTGCCAAGCGCCGTCCGCCAGACCACCGGTTGCGCCAGCCGGGCGAGTGGCGCGCCCAGCGCGTCCAGCCCCTGGAACCCGAGCGACAGGGGTGCTGCGACCAGCCCGCACAGGATGGCGGCAATGACGAAGCGCTGGCCTGAGCGCTGGCCTTGCGCCAGCCATGTCAGCGCGAAGGCGCCGCCAATGCCGAGGAAAAGCCCGATGTAGAGAAGAACCTTGCCGGTCCAGATCGCTGACCGCAAATCTATATCGACAGCTTCCCCCACCGCCGGCGCCGCACTTGGCGCGCCAACGGAAAACAGCACCGAGCCGCCGACCGGATGGCCATCGGCGGAAATCACCCGCCAGCTCAAGACATGGGTGCCCGGCCCGAGCTTTTGTGGATTGTCGATCTCAACCGTTTGGTCGCTCAACCGAAACGAGGTCAAAGCGACAGGCGTACCGTCGGGCCGCACCAAGGTCAGCACCAGCGGCGACACAGGCTCGCTGAAGGTCAGCGAAAATTGCGTCGGCGCTCGCTCCAGAACCGCGCCGTCGGCAGGCTCGGCCTTGATCAGCGCCGCATGAGCAAAGGCCTGGTTTGGCGTGGCAAGGACGGCAAGCAGCAGGATCGCGGCCAGCAGGCCGAAGCACCTGCCGGCTGTCCGTTCTATCCGCTGAAAACAGGCCACGTTCATGCCATCCACCAAAACAGTGGCGCGCCGCTTCGAAGCAGCGCGCCGCCAATGCATCATTTCTTCGGCAGCAGGTTGAGGCCGGGCGCCGGATCTTCCAGCGCATCCTCATCCTGACCAGCCGCCGGAATCTCTATCCAACGCGTGGTGGCCCCATCGCATTCCTGCACCACCGGAAAATAGAGTTTTTGCCCGGCCGGCAGATCGGCGGCCAACGTGCCGCGGAAGACGAACTCGTCATAAAATTCATCCGGCAGGCTGCCGCCGCTCCAGTCGACTTCCTTGACGCCCGAGGTCACCGCCTCGCCATAGAGCTGGTAGGATTTCTCGTACTTGCCTTTCTTGACCTGCAGCGTCCAGCCGGGCTTGGGCATCGGCTTCACCCCGATCACCCCTTCCGGGATCTGCACGCGCACGGCAATCGTCGCCTTGCCTTCGCAGCCATGCGGCACGCGCAGCACGGCCTTGTAGGTCGAACCGACCGGCGCTTCCTGGGTTTCGAGCGTGATATGGCCGAAGGCAGCGCTTGTCCCCAGGACAAGGAATGCAGCGGCCGGCAAAAGATACTTGTTCATGATGGTCCCTCTCGAAAAATCGGTTGGCAAATTGATTGGTCAGTCGTTGTCTTCGAGGGGTGGCGCGCTGCCTATGGCTTGCACGGCAAACTCGACGGTCACGGTTCCGGCCTTCTCGAAAGTCAGCGTGGCGGCAAACATCTGGCCTTCTTTAGGCGGCTGCTTCAAATCCATGAACATCACGTGGTAGGCGCCAGGACCCAGCGTGATCTTGCCGCCCGCCGGAATGTCCAGGGCGCCACTGACCGGGCGCATGGTCATGACGCCATCCTTCATCCCCATTTCATGCAGTTCGGCCTTCCCCGAAATGTCGGAGGAAATCGACAGCAGCCGGTCTGGTGCGCTGCCCTTGTTGACGATGGTGAAATAGCCGCCGGCAACCTTGGCGCCGGCTGGCGTGGCACGGGACCAGGGATGCTCGATCTCGATGTCACCGGCCTTGAACTCATGCGCAAGGACGGAATGGGCGCCGACGAACAACAGTGCAAAGGCAAAGAGGGCGCTGCCGAGACGCTGCTCGATAGTGGTGAAGATAGGGGTGCTGCGGCGCAACGCGCCGGCATGACGAAAACGGGACATGGGTAGGCTCCATGAATATGAGGTCGCGCCTTTGTCGGGCTGCGAACGTGTTTGTCATTGGATGATTATCGCCCGCGCGGGTTACGCCAAGCGAGCGGCGGTTTTTCAGCCCGCAAGCGGCGGGGCGCGCGGATTGGCCGGAGAGCGCTCACGCGTAACGTCGGGATGCCTGACTGCCGGCGGAAGAAACGCGACTGTTTCAAAAGACAGGCTCACCGGCGCCACGCCGACGCCTGCCGGCGGCGCATAGGCGACGGAGGCCATGCTGCAGCCGAGCATGCAGCATGCCGGCATGTGCGGCTGGTGCGGATCGCCGCCGGGAAGCTGGACCGCCCCCTCATGTGTACAGATGACGTTGCCGAAAACGTCGAGTTGCGAGGCATCCGGCGCAATGCCGAAAGCAAACACGCCGAGCGTCGACTGGAGCAGCAGCACACAGGCCGCGACAAAGGCGGCCATCATGCTCCATCTCTTACGCCGGAAGTCCAAAGACCTGCCTCTTCACGCAGCAACGCTTGGATATCTAGCACGCGGCATGTCGGCGGAAAATCGCCAAATCATCGCTGCGGCAACGCGGCGCGTTAAGAAGCAATCCGACCGATTTCCGGGATCGACGTCAACAGCGTGTGGCGTGCCGACTTCAGATGCTTGCGGCAGGCGGCGTCGACCTTGCCGAGATCGCGCGATTTCAGCGCCGCGATGTAGGCGAGATGCTCGCTCACCGCGACTTCGTTGCGCTCGCGCTCCTGCGCCTTGTTCCACTGGTAGTGGTAGTGAAAGATCATGGCGATGACGTCGTAGAAATCGACGATGAAGCGGTTGTGCGACGCCCGGTGGATCAGCCGGTGGAAGCGCTCGTCTAGCTCCGAGAATTCGTTGAAGCGGATGGCGATTTCGCTGGCCAGAAGCCGGTGCTCGTCTTCCAGCCGGTCGAGATCCGCCCAGACCGGACTATCCCCAGGCAAGGCGGCAAAGGCCGCCGCCGAGCGTATCTCGAACATCTCGCGGATTTCAGTGAGTTCGAGCGCGAAGGCTCGCGTAAACCCCTTCAGCACCCAGTGGCTGTTGCGCCGCTTCTCGATCAGGCCGAAGCGGGAGAAGCGGATGAGGAACTCGCGCACGCTGGTGGTGCCGACGCCGATCTCGCGCGCCAGTTCGAGCTCGTTGATCTGCATGCCGGCCTCTGCACCGCCGGCCAGCAACCTGCGCATAAACGACCGCTCGATGATCTGGGCCAGTGTGTCTGTCTCCTCCTCGGGGAAGAAATCATCCGGCTTCGGCGTCCTGAGCACTGTCTTGCTGCGTTTGTTCCACGCGATCAGCCCGGTCTCTTCCATGCGCGCCAGAATGGTGCGCACGGTGGTACGGCTGACGCCAAGCAAAGTGCCCAGCTCCGGCTCTGACGGCAGGCTCTGCGTCTCATCGAGCAGCCGCAGACCCCTATTGTAAGCGTCCTTGTAGACGTTGTTGCTCTTCGACATCCCTGCCCCGTTGCGCGCCGGCGCTTGCTGTGGCTGGCTTGAAGCGCGATATCATATGTCCTGGCGCTCACCCGGCTAAGCAAAACGCTCTGCGTGTCAGACGCCGCTCCCCACAGCCAAGCGTCCATCGGACGCATGGTCTCCTCCTCAAAAAACAATTGACGCACAAATGTTTTTTCACGATAAAAGACATTATATGTAAACAGACGCGTGTCAATCCGCGCATCCCCAGGAACAGACCCAGGAAACTGCCCGTGAACGCCTCGAACAGCATTCTTCTGTCCCCCGCCGACAATGTCGCGGTCGCCAATGGCCGCATCGAGATCGGCACTCCTCTGCCCGGCGGCGCCGTCGCCACGGCCTTGATCGAGCCCGGCCACAAGGTGGCGATCAAGCCTATCGCCGCCGGCGAGGCGGTGGTCAAGTATGCCCAGGCCATCGGCCGCGCCACCCAGGACATCGCGCCCGGCGACCACGTCCATTCGCACAATCTGGTTTTTGAATCCGGCCGCCTGCCGGTGGTGCCGCCGAGCGAAGCGGAGCACGCCACCGAAGCTGACCGCGCCCGGACATTCATGGGCTATCGTCGCGCCGATGGCCGTGCCGGCACGCGCAACTTCATCGGCATCATCGCCAGCGTCAATTGCTCGGCCACCGTCTGCCACGCCATTGCCGACGAGGCCAACCGCGTGCTGTTGCCGAAATATCCGGGGATCGACGGCTTCGTCCCGATCGTCCATGGCCAGGGCTGCGGCATGAGCGGCACCGGCGACGGCATGATGGTGCTGCACCGCACGCTCGCCGGCTACACCCGCCACCCGAATTTCGGTGGCGCGCTGATGGTCGGCCTCGGCTGCGAGGTCAACCAGCTCACCCTTTACGGCCAGAAGGGTGCGGCGGCGGGAAAACGCCATTTCAATATCCAGGACGCCGGCGGTTCGCGCAAATCGGTCGCAAAGGCGATGGGCGTGCTCGCCGAAATCGCCGAGGAAGTCGGCCAGTATGAGCGCGAGCCGATCCCGGTCTCGGAGATCGTCGTCGGTCTGCAATGCGGCGGTTCCGACGGCATGTCGGGCATCACCGCCAATCCCGCGCTGGGAGCGGCGGTCGACATCCTGGCCGGCGTCGGCGGCATCGGCATCCTGTCGGAGACGACGGAGATCTATGGCGCCGAACATCTGCTCGCCTATCGCGCGGCAACGCCGGAGATCGCCAAGAAACTCGACGGTTTCGTCAAATGGTGGGAAGACCACGTTGCCAAGCACGGCGCTTCGATCGACAACAACCCCTCGCCCGGCAACAAACGCGGCGGCCTGACCACCATTCTGGAAAAGTCGCTGGGCGCCGTCGCCAAGGGCGGCCAGACTCCGCTCAACGGCGTCTTCGGTTATGCCGAAAAGGTCACCGGCAGTGGCCTGGTGTTCATGGACACGCCCGGTTACGACCCGGTCTCGGCGACCGGTCAGGTGGCGGGCGGCGCCAACATCATCGTCTTCACCACCGGCCGCGGCTCCTGCTTCGGCTGCCGGCCGACGCCGTCGATCAAGGTCGCCACCAACTCGACCATGTACCACCAGATGGAAGAGGACATGGACGTCAATTGCGGTGTCATCGCTTCGGGTGAGAAGACCATCGCCGGCATGGGCCGGGAACTCTTCGAACTCATCGTCGAGACGGCATCGGGCCGCAAGACCAAGAGCGAGGCGTTCGGCTACGGCGACAACGAGTTCGTGCCGTGGCACCTCGGCGCGACGCTCTAACCACCGACGAAAAAAGCGGGCTGCAACGACTGCCCACAAGGGGAGGCTTTGGATGGACAAACGCCGCATCGGCACGACTGCGCTCGAGGTCACTGAGATAAGCTTCGGCGGAGCGGCGATCGGCGGGCTCTACCGGGCCTGTCCGCGCGAAGCGGCGATGGAGACGCTGCAGACAGCCTGGGATGCCGGCCTGCGCTATTTCGACACCGCGCCCTTCTATGGCTTCGGCCTGTCGGAGCGGCGGACCGGCGATTTCCTGCGCTACAAGCCGAGGGATTCCTATGTGCTGTCGACCAAGGTCGGCCGCCTGTTCCGCCCGGTGCCGGAAGACCAGGTTCCCGATCATTCCTATGTCGACCCGCTGCCTTTCGCGCTCGACTACGACTACTCGTACGACGGCATCATGCGCTCGGTCGAGTTCTCCTATGCCCGGCTCGGGCTGAACCGGATAGACATCCTGTTTGTGCACGACATCGGCACCTACACACATGGCGTCGAGAGGACGAAGCTGCACTTTCGCCAGCTGATGGACGGCGGCTTGAAGGCGCTGGAAGAGCTTAAAACGTCCGGCGTGATTTCCGCCTGTGGGCTCGGCGTCAACGAGGTGCAGATCTGCCTCGACGTGCTGCGCGAAGCGCCGCTCGACTGCATCCTGCTGGCCAGCCGCTATTCGCTGCTCGACCGCTCGGCTGAAGCCGAGTTGCTGCCGCTGTGTCGTGAGCGACAGACTTCGCTGATCATCGGCGGCGTCTTCAACTCCGGCATCCTGGCAACCGGACCGGTGCATGGCGCGCATTTCGATTATCTGCCGGCGACGCAGGACATACTCGATCGTGTCGGGGCGATGGAGAAAATCGCTGATGAGGGCGGATATCCGCTGGCGGCGGCTGCATTGCAGTTTCCGCTGCAGGAGCCTGTCGTGGCCAGCGTGCTGACCGGAACGGCCAAGCCCGCCAACCTGACGCGCAACCTCGACCTGTTCGACGTCCAGGTGCCGCAAGCGGAATTCGCCCGCTACGCTCCCTACACCATCGTGCAGGAGCTCGGCTGACGAAACGCCACGATCACGGTTCTCAAGAAGGAATAAATATTCCATATTGACTCGACGGTGGAATTAATATTCCATGATGATCAAGGAGGATCGGGAGCGTCTGGACGTGGCACTGAGGATCGGCAGGGAGGTTTCCCCGCCGAGCCATGCGCAGGCCGATATGAAACACCGCTTGCGTCGGCCGGACCGATGCACTATCAAAAAGCGGCAACTGTTTTTTATTGATAAAGTTCTGTTTGGGCCGCGCCTATCCAAATGGAGCTTCCGTAACCTTCACCGGGCGATCTAGGGAGGATTCCTAATGAAATTCGTGACCAGCATTCTCAACCGCCGCTCACTGATGGCACTAGCTGCCGCCTCGATGCTTGCCGGCACGCTGCACACGGCGCCGGTTTCGGCGGCGGACGTGACCATTCCGATCATCGTCAAGGACACCACGTCCTTCTACTGGCAGATCGTCCTGGCCGGCGCCCGCAAGGCCGGCAAGGATCTCGGCGTCAACGTACCCGAACTCGGCGCCCAGGCTGAAACCGACGTCAACGGCCAGGTCTCGATCCTCGAGAATGCCGTCGCGGGCAACCCGGCCGCGATCGTCATCGCGCCGACCGAATTCAAGGCGCTTGGCAAGCCGATCGATGAAGCGGCCAGCAAGGTCAAGGTCATCGGCATCGACTCCGGCGCCGACTCCAAGGCGTTCACCTCGTTCCTGACCACCGACAATGTGCAGGGCGGTCGCGTCGCCGCTGACGGTCTTGCAGCAGCCATCGGCGAAGCCAATGGCGGCAAGATCGAGGGCGACGTCGCCCTGATCACCAACGCACCGGGCGCCGGTTCGCTGGAGCAGCGCAAGCAGGGCTTCACCGAGCAGCTGGCCGCGAAATATCCGGGGCTCAAGCTCGTCGCCGACAAATATGCCGACGGCCAGGCAACGACCGGTCTCAACATCGCCACCGACCTGATCACCGCCAACCCGAACCTCAAGGGCATCTTCGCGTCCAACCTGATCATGGCGCAGGGCGTCGGTCAGGCTGTCGCCGAGAACAACCTTGGCGGTAAGCTGGCGCTGGTCGGCTTCGACAGCGACGAGAAGCTGATCAAGTTCCTCAATGACGGCGTCATTTCCGCGCTCGTCGTCCAGGATCCGTACCGGATGGGCTATGACGGCATCAAGACCGCGCTCGCCGCCTCGAAGGGCGAGAAGGTCGAGGCCAATGTCGACACCGGCGCCAACCTGGTGACCAAGGCAAACATGAAAGACCCCAAGATCGACGCCCTGCTCAACCCGAAGCTCTGAGCCCGTCAGGCAAAAATCCTTTCCGGGGCCTCGCGCCCCGGAAACACCGGATACAAGCTTGAATATCCACCGGCTTGAATCACCTCGACGATGCGGCTTGACTGCATCGCGACGTGCCAATCGTAAGGCCAATCTGGGAGGATTGTCATGACGCCCATGGCGCAGGAACTGCACCCGGCCCCAACGCTAGCGCCCGGCAGGACGATCCTCGAACTGCACGGGCTGGAAAAGCGCTATCCCGGCACGCATGCGCTGAAGCCCGTTCACCTTGCCTTCAAGGCAGGTGAGATCCACGCCATCGTCGGCGAGAACGGCGCCGGCAAATCCACCTTGATCAAGCTTCTGACCGGCGTCATGCCGCGCACCTCCGGCGATGTCATCTGGGAGGGCAAGCCGGCAGCGCTGGCAACCCCGCACGAGGCAATGGCGCTGGGCATCAACGCCGTGCATCAGGAGGTCGTGCTCTGTCGCCATCTCACCGTCGCCGCCAACATGTTCCTCGGCGAGGAGAATTCGCGCTTCGGCATCCTGCAGCAGCGCGCCATGGTCAAGGAAGCGCAGAAGATCATCGACGGTCTCGGCTTCGACCTGCCGGCGCATGTCATGCTGGGTGACCTCACCATCGGCCAGCAGCAGCTGATCGCCGCCGCCCGCGCCACCGTGCGCGGCACCAAATTCCTGATCTTCGACGAGCCGACCGCCTATCTCACCCGCAAGGAAGCCGACCAGCTGTTCACGCTGATCCGCAGGCTCAAGGGCGAAGGCGTCACCATCATCTACATCAGCCATCGCATGGAAGAGGTGTTCGAACTCGCCGATCGCGTCTCGGTGCTGCGCGACGGCACGCTGGTCGGCACCCGCAACATTGCCGAGACCAATGACGCCGAGCTGGTCAAGATGATGATCAACCGCTCGATCGGCCAAGTCTACCATAAGGAGCATTTCACCCCCGGTGCCGTGATCGTTGAAGCGAAAAACCTGTCGGGCAAGGGTTTCGAAGACGTCTCGATGACGGTGCGCGCCGGCGAGATCGTCGGGCTCTATGGCCTGATCGGCGCCGGGCGGAGCGAGTTCGTCACCACGCTCTATGGCCGCCACAAGAAGTCGGCCGGACAGGTCCTTTGGCAAGGCAAGCCGGTCCACATCAATTCCGAGCACGACGCGATCAAGCTCGGCATGGCGCTGGCGCCGGAAAGCCGCCGCGACCAGGGCCTGTGCCTGAACCTGCCGGTCGGCCTCAACCTCAACCTGCCGATCTACAAGCGCATCTCCAACAACCTGCTGATTTCGAACACGAAGGAAAAGGCTGAAGCCGATCGCCAGATCGCCGGCCTCCGCATCAAGACGCCGACACGCGGCGCACTGGCCTCCAGCCTGTCCGGCGGCAACCAGCAGAAGATCGTCATCGGCAAATGGCTGGCGCACGGCGCCAAGCTGTTCATCTTCGACGAGCCTACGGTCGGCGTAGATGTCGGCACCAAGGCCGAGATCTACCGCCTGTTCGGGGAACTGTTGTCCAAGGGCGCCGGCATCATCCTGATCTCGTCCTATCTGCCCGAGGTTTACGAGCTCGCCGATACGCTGCACGTGTTCCGGCGCGGCAAACTGGTGGCGAGCCACGGTTTTCGCGCCGCTAGCCACGAAGACGTGCTGACGCAGGCGATCGGCTGACAAAACAAGAAACGGGAGGAACCATGAGCATCGAAACCGTCGCGATCGAAAAACCGAAACGGAACTACAACGTCCTGTTCGGGCTGACGCTTCTGGCGTTGCTGGTTCTGCTCTGGATCGTGCTGTCGGTGGCGACGCCGAGCTTCGCCTCCTCCAACAACATCGCCAATCTTTTGCGGCAGGGCTCGATGATCGCCATCATGGCGGTCGGCCAGACCTTCGTCATCATCACCGGCGGCATCGACCTCTCGGTCGGCGCCGTGGTCGGCTTCGCCACCGTCATTGTCGCCATGATGATCAATGCTGGCTTCCCGATCTGGGTCGCCATTCTGGTGACGCTGCTGGTCGGCGTTGCCATCGGCCTGTTCCACGGCTTCGGCATCGTCAAGATGGGCCTGCCGCCATTCATAATCACGCTGGCGACGCTGACCTCGTTGCGCGGCATCGGCCTGTTGATGACCAACGGCAATTCGATCAACATCAACAGCGACAGCTTCACCGCGTTCTCGCGCAGTTCCTTTGTCGGCATCCCCAATCTGTTCTGGATGGTGATCCTGGTCGGTATCCCGGCCTACATCTTCCTGCACCACAGCCGCTGGGGCCGCTATCTCTTCTCTGTGGGATCCAATGCCGAGGCCTCGCGCCTCTCGGGCGTCAATGTCCAGCGCACCATCTATATGGCCTACACGCTGTCGGGCCTGTGCGCGGCCTTCGTCGGCGTGCTGCTGGCGGCGCGCATCGGCATCGGCAACCCGACCCAGGCGGAAGGTTGGGAGTTGCAGGCGATCGCCTCATCGGTGATCGGCGGCACTTCGCTGTTCGGCGCCGTCGGCTCGGTGCATGGCCCGCTGCTCGGCGCCTTCATCCTGGCCACCATCAACAACGGCGCCAATCTGCTCAACGTCAACTCGTTCTGGCAGCGCATCATCACCGGCGCGCTGATCATAATCATCGTCTATTTCGACGGGCTGCGCCGTCGCGGCAAGTAATTCTCCCTGACCTTCTGCGCCGGCCTGCTTAACAACGGACCGGCGCCTTTTTTGAGAAACACTGGAATTGCCGAATGAAAGCTGTTGTCTGCCGCTCGCCCGGCGAGCTTGTCCTGGAAGACCGGCCGGCGCCAGGAGCGCCGCCTGCCGGCTGGGCGCTGGTCGCCGTCAGCCATGTCGGCATCTGCGGCACCGACTACCACATCTTCGAAGGCAAGCACCCGTTCCTTGCCTATCCCCGCATCATGGGCCATGAAGTGTCGGGCACCGTCGTCGAGACCGGCGAAGATGTCGACCTTGCCATGGGCGAGCCCGTCATCATCAATCCCTATCTCGCTTGCGGAAAATGCATCGCCTGCCGGCACGGCAAGCCGAATTGCTGCCTCAGGATCGAAGTGCTTGGCGTCCATCGCGACGGCGCCATGGCCGAGAAGATCCTGGTGCCGGCGCAGAATCTTTATCCGGCAAACGGCTTGTCGCTGGCCGATGCGGCGGCGGTGGAATTCCTCGCCATCGGCGCGCATGCCGTGCGGCGCGCTCGCGCCGAACCAGGCGCCCGCACGCTGGTCATCGGCGCCGGGCCGATCGGCCTTGGCGCAGCGCTGTTTGCGCGCATCGCCGGGCTCGATGTCAGCCTGCTCGACATGAGCACGGAGCGGCTGGATTTTGCAAAAGGCGAACTTGGCTTCGCCACGCTCGACGGCTCACAAAAAGCGGCAGCCGAACTGGTGCGCGAGGCAACCGGCGGCGAAGGGTTCGACATCGTCTTCGACGCCACCGGCAACACCGCCTCGGTGCAGTCGGCCTTCGCACATGTCGCGCATGGTGGCACGCTCGTGCTGGTCAGTGTCGTCAAGGACGACATCGTCTTTTCCGACCCGGAATTCCACAAGCGCGAAATGACATTGATCGGCAGCCGCAACGCGCTGAAAGTCGATTTCGATCACGTCGCCGCCTCGATACGCAACGGCGCCGTGCCTCTGGCAAAACTCGTCACCCACCGCACCACGCTGGCCGGCACGCCGGATGATCTCGCCCGCTGGGCGCATGAGAAATCGGGGTTGATCAAGGCTGTGATCGAGGTTGGGGCATAACATCGCAGGTGGTCCCGGCCCGAATGACGACGACCCGCGCAGGTTGACTCCCACTCCGTCCTCAAAACGCCAGGCCGCTGAAAAATAGGCGCGACCCCGCTACAGCGCCGACAGTTTCAGCTCGACCCGCTCCGCCGGAAACCGTGTTTCGGCAAACTGGATCGGCTGGCCGTCCGGTGTGACGTTGACGGCGACCGCCACCAGCACGATTGCGCCGGGCTGCAGATCGAGGTCGGCGAGATCGGCGGCATCGGCATGGCGGGCCGACAGCACCGTCGATTGCCTGAGATAATCGTCAATGCCGAAACGCTTGAGCGAGGCGGTAACCGAACCGGTTTCGGCCATCGCAGCATTGATGCCGGCGAAACGCTTCGCCTCGTACCAGGCGGCGGCGCGCGACACCGGCCGTCCATCGGCTTCGCCGCGCGTCTCCAGGCGGATCACCTCAGCCCCTCTTGCCAGACCAAGCCCCTCGGCGACGCGCTGACTGGCCGACTCAACTGTAGAAGCTAGCAGCACGATGTGCCGTTCCGATGTTTGCCCTTGCAGACCGGTCGAAAACCGAGTGCGCGCGCCGATCGGATAGGACAGCCGTTTGCGCGAAAAGACGAAGGTGCCGCGTCCCTGCTCGGCCCGCAGCACGCCGTCCTGCACCAGGGCCGATATGGCGCTGCGCACCGTGTGGCGATTGACGCCGTAGCGTTCGGCCAAGGCCATTTCCGGCGGCAGCGCGGCATTCTCGGCAAAATCGCCGGCGGCGATCGAATGCAGGATCAGGTCCGCAATCTGCCGCCACAGCGCGACACCGCTACGGCGTTCGATGCTGCTCGCGCCCTTTTGAGCCACCATTTCGTCCACGCTCCCGCCCATGTCATCCACCCGTCATGGACACAAGTTAGATAATAGGTACAATTTGTATAATTGTCTATATCACTAGACAAATTATGTACATTTCAGGGAGTTATCCATGCGAGGACAGGAAGCCCGCGACCAGGCCGAGCGCAAAGCCGTCATGACGACGTTGGCGCAGGCCAGTGGCGATAACATCGCCCGGCTGTGGAATGAGGCCGGCCTGATCTCGGAAGCAGAGCTTTTGCGCGGCCCGGAAACCGGTCTGGTCACCGTGCGTGGCCGCATCGGCGGCGGCGGCGCGCCCTTCAATGTCGGTGAAGTGACCGTCACCCGCGCCACCGTCCGGCTCTCTTCCGGACAGGTCGGCCACAGCTACATGCTCGGCCGCGACAGGCAGAAGGCGAAGCTTGCGGCAATCGCCGATGCACTTTGGCAGGATCCCGCCCATCGGCAGACGGTCGAGAGTGCGCTGGTCGCACCGCTGCGCGCCGCCCAAAGCGAGGCGCGCGAAAAGCGCCGCTCCGAGACGGCGGCAACGAAAGTGGATTTCTTCACCATGGTGCGCGGAGAAGACTGATGGACATCGCAGCCCAATGGATCGACGGCGGCTTCGCCGATCCGGTGTTCAACGCCCAGGCGGTCTTCCGCGCGGTCATGGATGCCATGGCGCGGCCGGGCAGCGAGCGGCCTCTGCCTGCCTTCGCCCGCCCCCCTTCGCCGCTGTCCGCAACCGCCGGCGCCATTGCACTTTCGCTCTGCGACAACGACACACCGCTCTGGCTCGATCCTGCTTTGCAGGCATCGGCAGCGATCAAATCCTGGCTCGGCTTCCACGCCGGCGTGCCACTCGCCAACACGCCGGCCGATGCGCATTTCGCATTGGTCGGCACGCCGGCCGAGATGGCCGCCCTCGACGGTTTTTCGCAAGGCACGCAGGATTATCCCGACCGTTCGACGACACTGATCCTGCAGGTCAGCGATCTCACCTCCGGCGCGCCGCTATTGCTCGAAGGTCCCGGGATCGAAACCAGCGCGACCATCGCGCCGGCACAGATGCCCCGTCATTTCGTCGAACAGTGGAAGCAGAACAGTCAACGCTTTCCGCGCGGCGTCGACATCATTCTGGCGGCGCCCGACGGCATCGCCTGCCTGCCGCGCACGACGCGCATCAAGACGATGGAGGCATAAATGTATGTCGCGGTAAAAGGCGGCGAAGCCGCAATCGCCAATGCCCACAGCCTGCTTGCCGACCGCCGTCGCGGCGACCGTTCGGTGCCGGCACTGCGCCTCGACCAGATCGTCGAACAGCTGGCGCTCGGCGTCGACCGGGTGATGAGCGAAGGCTCGCTCTACGACCGGGAACTGGCTGCACTCGCCATAGTCCAGGCGCGCGGCGACATGATCGAGGCGATCTTCCTGGTGCGCGCGTACCGCACCACACTGCCGCGCTTCGGCTACACCAACGCCATCGACACCGGCGCCATGCTGGTCGAGCGGCGCGTGTCGGCGACCTACAAGGATTTGCCCGGCGGCCAGCTGCTTGGGCCTACCTTCGACTACACCCACCGCCTGCTCGACCCGGAACTCGCCACCGGCGCCGATGTCGCCGAACCGCTGCAGCGCGAGACGGAAACGCAGGCCATGCCGCGCGTCTCGGCCATCCTCGCCCGCGAAGGCTTGATCGAGCCGGATGGCGACATGCCGCAGGACCATGTCCCCGGCGACATCACCCGCGAGCCGCTTGAGTTTCCGATGGCGCGCGACATCCGCCTGCAGGCGCTGTCACGCGGCGATGAAGGGTTTCTGCTGGCGCTCGGCTATTCCACCCAGCGCGGCTATGCCCGCAACCACCCCTTTGTCGGCGAGGTGCGTATCGGCGAGGTCGAGCTGGAACTCGACGTGCCGGAACTGCCCTTCGCCGTGCTGCTCGGCAAGGTCCGCGTCACCGAATGCCAGATGGTCAACCAGTTCAAGGGCTCGGCCAAGGCGCCGCCGCAATTCACCCGCGGCTACGGACTGGTCTTCGGCCAAAGCGAGCGCAAGGCGATGGCCATGGCGCTGTGCGACCGCGCGCTGCGCGCAACGGAACTCGGCGAAGATGTCGTCGCCGCCGCGCAGGACGAGGAGTTCGTCATCTCGCACTCCGACAATGTTCAGGCGACCGGCTTCGTGGAGCATTTGAAGCTGCCGCACTATGTCGACTTCCAGGCCGAGCTCGATTTGGTGCGCCGCATGCGCGCCGAATACGAAGCTCGAGAGAACCCTGCAAAGGTGGAAGAGACGCGGGAGGCGGCCGAATGAGCCTAATCGCCCCCGCCATTGCCGCCACCCCCGTTGCCGCCATCCCCGTTGCCGCCGTCATGGGAATGGCTGCTATGCCCGCCGACGTAGCTGCCGTTTCCGCCTGTGACATGCGCGCCATCTCTGGAAGCAGGCAGAAACAAGCGCCGAGGTACAAAACCGACCACGCAGACAAACGCCAGAAGCAGAATTGCAATCTGGATCCAACCGGTCTGAGTCATTCGACTTCGCCTTTATTTCCGTTTTCTGGGCGTCAATGCAATAGCAGGGAGTGGATTTGATCGCCATGACCGACATCGCCACCTACAACTTCGCCTATCTCGACGAGCAGACCAAAAGGATGATCCGCCGGGCGATCCTCAAGGGCATCGCCATCCCTGGCTATCAGGTTCCCTTCGCTTCGCGCGAAATGCCGATGCCCTATGGCTGGGGCACTGGCGGCGTGCAGGTCACCGCCTCGATTATCGGGCCGGACGATGTGCTGAAAGTCATCGACCAGGGCGCCGACGACACCACCAATGCCGTCTCGATCCGCGCCTTCTTCAAGAAGGTAGCCAACGTCGCGGTGACGACCGATACCGCCAGCGCCACCATCATCCAGACCCGCCACCGCGTCCCGGAACACCCGCTGAGCGCCGGCCAAGTTCTAGTCTACCAAGTGCCGATACCCGAGCCGTTGCGCTTCCTCGAGCCGCGCGAAACCGAAACGCGCAAAATGCACGCGCTCGAGGAATACGGCCTGATGCATGTGAAGCTCTACGAGGACATTGCCAAACACGGCCGCATCGCCACCACCTATGCCTATCCGGTCAAGGTCGAGGGCCGCTATGTCATGGACCCCTCGCCGACGCCGAAATTCGACAACCCCAAAATGCACCGTTCGCCGGCCCTGCAGCTGTTCGGAGCCGGGCGCGAAAAGCGCATCTATGCCGTGCCGCCCTTCACCGATGTCGTCAGCCTCGACTTCGAGGATCATCCCTTCGAGGTCCAGACCTTCGACCTGCCCTGTGCGCTGTGCGCGGCGGAAAATGTCTATCTCGACGAGGTCATCCTCGACGACCATGGCGACCACATGTTCGTCTGCTCCGACACCGACCATTGCGAGAAGCGGCGCGCCGAAGGACATCGCGGCCACCTTGCGGCTGAAAGCCATGTTACCGCAGGAAAGATGAGGCCAGCAGAATGACCGGCGACCCACTGCTGCGCGTCTCCGAACTGTCCAAATTCTACGGCTCGCGCGTCGGCTGCGAGAATGTCACCTTCGACCTGTGGCCGGGTGAGGTTCTGGCCGTCGTCGGCGAATCCGGCTCCGGCAAGACGACGCTGCTCAACTGCCTGTCGACGCGGCTGCTACCATCTTCTGGCACCGCCAGCTACCGCATGCGCGACGGCCAGTTCCGCGAACTCTACCGTATGAGCGAGGCCGAGTGCCGCTTCCTGATGCGCACCGACTGGGGCTTTGTTCATCAGAACCCCGCCGACGGCTTGCGCATGACGGTGTCTGCCGGCGCCAATGTCGGCGAGCGGCTAATGGCGGTCGGTGACCGCCATTACGGCAAGATCCGCGCCACTGCCGTCGACTGGCTGTCGCGCGTCGAGATCGACGAGGACCGCATCGACGACGAGCCGCGCGCCTTTTCCGGCGGCATGCGCCAGCGCCTGCAAATCGCCCGCAACCTCGTCAACGGACCGAGGCTGGTGTTCATGGACGAGCCGACCGGCGGCCTCGACGTCTCGGTGCAGGCGCGCCTGCTCGATTTGCTGCGCGGGTTGGTCACCGATCTCGGCCTGGCGGCCATCGTCGTCACCCACGATCTCGCCGTCGCCCGGCTTCTGTCGCAGCGTATTATGGTGATGAAAGACGGCCGTGTCGTCGAAAGCGGCCTGACGGATCGCGTGCTCAACGATCCCCGCGCGCCTTACACGCAATTGCTTGTTTCCTCGATTCTACAGGTGTGAAGATGGCGCCAAGGCACCCCCCTCTGGCCTGCCGGCCATCTCCCCCTCAAGGGGGGAGATCAGCAGCTTTTATGTCCCGCCCCTTCTACGATGCAGAAGAATGGCGAAGTCGAACGCGACAGCCAATCTCCCCCCTTGAGGGGGAGATGCCTGGCAAGGCAGAGGGGGGTGTTGGCCCGCGGACGAACAACGATTGGAGAACCTTCTGATGCCGACGCCCCTCGTTGTTTCCGGCGTCGCCAAAAGCTTCACCATGCATCTGCGCGACGGCATCAGATTGCCGGTTGTCGCCGGCGTCTCATTCTCGATCCGGGCCGGTGAATGCGCCGTGCTCGGCGGGCCTTCCGGCGCCGGCAAAAGCTCGATCCTGAAAATGCTCTATGGCAATTATGCCGTCGATGAAGGCCAGATCATCGTTCAGCATGAGGGCGGCCTGATCGATCTCGCCATCGCCAGCCCGCGCACGGTGCTTTCCGTGCGCCGCCAGACGATCGGCTATGTCAGCCAGTTCCTGCGCACCGTGCCGCGCGTCTCCGCGCTCGACGTGGTCGCCGAGCCGCTGGTCGAACGCGGCGAGGACCGCGAGAGCGCGCGGAAAAAAGCACGCACCTTGCTGGGGCAGCTCAATTTGCCGGAAAAGCTCTGGGCGCTGCCGCCGGCGACTTTCTCGGGAGGTGAGCAGCAGCGCGTCAATATCGCGCGCGGCTTCATCACCGAGCATCCGGTCTTGCTGCTCGACGAGCCGACAGCTTCGCTCGATTCGAAAAACCGCGACGTTGTGGTTGCGTTGATCGCCGCCAAGAAGGCCGGCGGTGTCGCCTTGCTCGGCATCTTCCATGACCCGGATGTGCGTGACGCCGTCGCCGATCGCATCATCGACGTGACCTCTTTCGCCGCCGGAAAAATCGCTGCATGAGCAGGAAACTATCGGAAGCGCCGTTGGTCCACGCCACGGCGCAGGTCGAGAACTCGACATTGGGGCGCTGGACAGAGATCGCCGACCGCAGCCGCGTGTCCGAAAGCATCCTCGGCGACTATTCCTACATCATGCAGGACTGCGTCGTCTGGTGCGCGACCATCGGCAAGTTCTCCAACATAGCCGCCGCCGTGCGCATCAACGCCACAAACCACCCGACCTGGCGGCCGACGCTGCATCACTTCACCTATCGCGCCTCCGACTATTGGGACGACGCCGAGCACGAAACAGAATTCTTCGCCCAGCGCCGCGCCAAACGCGTCTCCATCGGCCACGACACCTGGCTCGGCCACGGCTCGACCATCCTGCCCGGCGTCACCGTCGGCGATGGTGCTGCCGTAGGCGCCGGCGCTGTGGTGTCGAAGGATGTCGCGCCCTACACCATCGTTGGCGGGGTGCCAGCCAAGCCGATCCGCGAGCGTTTCGATCGCCGCAAGGCCGAACGCTACCAGGCGCTCGCCTGGTGGGACTGGGACCACGCCAGGCTGCGCGCCGCGCTCGACGATTTTCGCGTACTCGAGGCAGACGCGTTCCTCGAGAAATACGGCGCCTGATCGGGTGCGATCACCCCCACTTGCCGCACGGCTGTGGAGCGTAACAAAACTGACATCGTGATGACATGGCAGGTTCATGTCGCTGCGCTAGGCGAGAACCAGACGATCAATTCAGGTCTGGAACTCTTCGATGTTATCGACCCCTGCCACGCTCGAAATCCGCGGCGTCTCGCGCCGATTTGGCAAGAACACCGCCGTCAGCGCCATCGACCTGTCGATCCCGCAGGGCCAGATGGTCGGCATCATCGGTCGTTCCGGCGCCGGCAAATCCACCCTCCTTCGCATGATCAACCGTCTCATCGACCCCAGCCAGGGATCGATTTTTTTTGACGGTGCCGAGGTCTCGCGGCTGCGTGGCTCGCCGCTGCGACGCTGGCAGCGCGACTGCGCCATGATCTTCCAGCAGTTCAACCTGGTGCCGCGCCTCGATGTGCTGACCAATGTGCTGCTCGGCCGTCTCAATCATCGCTCGACCTTTTCCAACCTGCTCGGCATGTTTACCCGCGCCGAATGCGCTGAGGCGATTGCAGCACTCGAGCGCCTCGACATCGCCCGCACCGCACTGCAGCCAGCCGGCACGCTGTCTGGCGGCCAGCAGCAGCGCGTCGCCATTGCCCGCGCCATGATGCAGCAGCCCAAGGTGCTGCTCGCCGATGAGCCGATCGCTTCGCTCGACCCGCTCAACGCCAAGGTGGTGATGGACTCGCTGCAGGACATCAACCTGCGCGAAGGCATCACCGTCGTCACCAATCTGCACACGCTGGACACCGCCCGCACCTATTGCAACCGCATCATCGGCATGGCTGCCGGCAAGATCGTCTTCGACGGTCCGCCGGAAGCGCTCAACCGCGAGGCCGTGCGCCTGGTCTATGGCGCCGACGGCAACGGCGTCGATATCTCCGAGGCCATCACCTCGACCAGCATCGCCTACAAGCAAAAGATCGCCGCATCCGCCAGCCCGCTCGAGCCCGCATTCCCCGGGTACTGATCCATGATCCCGAAAAGTGGATACCGGTTTTCGGAAAAGATCATGGACCAAAACTGAGCCGCACTGGATCGACCGCCCGCGTCAAGGGCACTTGCAAAAATCAAGAACGCTGCCGGCGCGGGGCCGGAACTTACAGGAGAGACATCAAATGTTCAGGAAGATGGTATTCGGCGCCGTTTCGGCGCTCGCCATGGCAACCAGCGCCGCGCATGCGGCCGACCTCAAGGAATTCCGCGTCGGCATCCTCGGCGGAGAGAACGAAACCGACCGCCTGCGCAACTATCAGTGCCTGGCCGATCACCTGAAGACCGAATTCGGCTTCGAAAAGGTCTCGCTGTTCCCCGCCGCCGACTATGACGGCGTCATCCAGGGCCTGCTCGGCGGCACGCTCGACTTCGCCGAACTCGGCGCTTCCGGCTACGCCAGCGTCTACATCAAGGACCCGAAGGCGGTCACCCCGATCCTCACCACCCAGCAGACCGACGGCGCCACCGGCTATTATTCCATCGGCCTGGCGCTGAAGTCTTCGGGCATTACCGACATCAAGTCGGCCAAGGGCAAGAAGCTCGGCTACGCCGATCCGGACTCGACCTCGGGCTACCTGATCCCGCTGACCCAGATCCCGAAGGACACCGGCGCCTCGAACGACGCCTACTTCGCCTCGACCCAGTTCAATGGCGGCCATGAAAACAACATCCTCGCCGTTCGCGACGGCAAGGTCGACGTTGCGGTTGACGATTCCTCCGGCATCGGCGACTTCAAGAACGGCTACACCTCCGGCACCTTCCACAAGGTCACCGCCAAGGGCGCCGTCGACCCCAACGACTTCGTCGAAGTCTGGCGCTCGGGCCTGATCCCGAACGGCCCGCTGGTCGTGCGCACCGCGCTCGGCGACGACATGACCGCCAAGCTTGCCGCCTTCTTCACCGACCTGCCGAAGAAGGACAAGGCCTGTTTCGAAGGCGTCGAAGGCGGCGACTTCACCGGTTACGTCCCGGTCAAGCCTGACTTCTACAACGTCATCGTCGAAGCCCGTAAGGCAGCCATCGGCGGCTGACGGCAAAATCAGAAAGGGCGACGTGAAAAACGCCGCCCTTTTTGCATGTCCCGATCATGACCATCTCAGCAACAGCCCGCTCCAACGCGACCCTGCAGGTAGCCAACGCCTGGCAGCGCCAGATATCGTTGCGGCGGCTTTATACCATCCTCGGCATCGGCCTGCTGCTGGCGGCGACGCTGTCGAGCATGTGGTTCGCCGACGAGGCCAATGCCGGTCACTTCTGGGACCGGCTGCCGCATATATTCGACTTCCTCAGCTGGCTGATCCCGAAGGACTGGAACGACGTCTGGCGGGCGCTGTTCGACATCGCCTCGCCGCATGACACCGGCACCCAGGAGTTCAACTTCCCGCTCGGCCGCGTCTATGTCTGGGGCGGCTTCTACATCCCCGAATATTTCGAGCTGATGCTGACCACACTCAACGTGGCGCTGGTCTCGACTTTCATCGGTTTCATCTTCGCCGTGCCGTTTTCGTTCATCGCCGCGCGCAACCTGACGCCGCATCCGGCGCTGCGGCTCGTCGTCAAGCGCTTCATGGAATTGCTGCGCGCCTTTCCCGAAATCGTCATTGCCGGCCTGTTCGCCGCCATTGTCTCGACCGGGCCGATCGCAGCCATCATCGCCATCGGCCTGCATTCGATCGGCGCGCTCGGCAAGCTGTTCTATGAAATCAACGAGAACATCGACATGCGCGCCGAAGAGGGCCTGAGAGCGGTCGGCGGCAACTGGTTCGAGCGCGTGCGCTTCGCCGACCTGCCGCAGGTGCTGCCCAATTTCATGTCCTACACATTGCTGCGCGTCGAGATCAACGTGCGGGCCTCGACCATTATCGGCGCCGTCGGCGGCGGCGGTATCGGCGAGGAACTGAAGCTCTCGATATCGCGCGGTTTCGGCGCCAAGACGGTGGCGTTGGTGCTGCTGTTGTTCACGACGATCTTCATCGTCGACCAGTTCTCCGCCTGGCTGCGCCGCAAGCTGGTCGGCGAGCAAGCTTTTCTGATGAGCGCTTAAATGACCGCTTTGACCACTGATCAGGTCCAGTCGATCGAGGAACGCTATCCGCAAATCTTTCGGCGGCCGGCCTACAAGCGATTCGCGCCGCTGTTCCTGTTCGGCGGCATCCTGCTCTACCTCGTTTACGCCTTGTGGTTTTTCAACCTGCCGCAGGTGATGCGCGACTCGCATTGGGAGCGCCTGCCGCTCTTCCTGACGCAATGGATCAGCTACGATCTGCAGCCTGAATTCCGCCTCGACCAGCCTGAAATCACGCCGAAATACCCGCGGTTTTCAGCACTCGGCGAGAACCCAGATCCCGACTGGGTTGTCAAGAACGCGGATGGCACCTTCACCGTCCTGATCGATGGCGCGGCCAGGTCCGTCACCTTCGACAAGACCAAAGCGACGATCGTCGCCAATGGCGAGATGGTGCCGGTGGCGCTGACCAGCGGTAAGCCGGTAATTACAGGTCCGGTGCCTGGCTGGATCACCGCGCATGACGACGAGATCGTCGCCAGGATGGGCTTTGTCGGCGAAGTGCGCGTCACCGTCGATCGCGTCAAGGTCCGCAAGCGCTTCCTCGGCTGGGCAAATTTCGTCTTCGACACGCGCTCGCCCTTCTTCGGCAAATCGGCCAGTGAAGTGATCTCGCTGATCTGGTCCGGACCGGAACTTAAGCCTGGCACCTCGAACCTCGCGCTCGCCGGCGACAACATCTGGAACAATGCGCAGTGGCAGCATGGCGACGTCTGGACGAAACTGCTGCAGACCATCGTCATGGCCTTTCTCGGCACCTTGCTCGGCGGCCTCGTCGCCTTCCCGCTCGCCTTCTTCGCCGCCCGCAACATCACGCCGAGCGGATTGTTCGGCCAGGTGCTCAAGCGCTTCTTCGATTTCATGCGATCGGTCGACATGCTGATCTGGGCGCTGTTCTTCACCCGCGCCTTCGGCCCGGGACCGCTCGCCGGCAGCGCCGCGATCTTCTTCACCGAAATAGGCACGCTCGGCAAAATCTATTCGGAAAGCCTGGAAAACATCGACGACAAACCGCGCGAGGGCATCAAGTCGACCGGCGCCAACGGCCTGCTGGTGCAGCGCTATGGGGTCATGCCGGAAGTGATCCCGGTCTTCATCAGCCAGACGCTCTACCAGTGGGAATCCAACACAAGAGGCGCCACCATCATCGGCGCCGTCGGCGCTGGCGGCATCGGCCTGAAACTCTGGGAAGCCATGCGCACCAATTCCAACTGGGCCAACGTCTTCTACATGGTGCTGCTGATCCTGCTCGTCGTGTTTGTGTTCGACAACATCTCGAATTTCCTGAGGCGCCGGCTCAGCCGGACCATCCATGATTACAACAGGATGCAGGCCGAGGAGGGGTGACGTGCGAGGGACAGCACCCCCCTCTGTCCTGCCGGACAGTGGGGGGTGTGAAGGAACGCAGCACTCCTTGGGCGGCGCGGCTAAGCCGCCCGCTTCCACCCATCCCTGATATGCCTGTATCCCTCGCGATAAACCGCTTCCGGCGTCTCGGAAAAATCCCGCCACACCTTGGTCGCCGCCGCCAGATCCTTCAGCGATCTGCCAAACGCCTCGATCGTCAGCCAGTCGTCATAGCCGCTCTTGCGGATGGCCGCGAAAGTCTCTTTCCACGGAATGTTCCCGCGCCCCGGCACGCCGCGATCGTTCTCCGAAATGTGGATGTGCACGACATTCCGCCGGTGCTTCATGTAGGCGCCGATCGGGTCGGCTTCCTCGATATTGGCGTGGAAGGTGTCGTACATCGCCTTGATGTGCGGCCGGTCGATGGCATCGACGTGCTCGGACAGATCGGCCATCGTGTTCAGCAGATAGCACTCGAAACGGTTGAGCGCCTCCAACCCGATGGTAACGTTCCGCTTGCCGGCATGATCGCCAATGGCGCGCTGCGAGGCGATCGAGCGCTTCTTCTCGGCAGCGGTCGGCCCGCTGCCGGAGAAGGCGCCGAGCGTCGAATGCAGCGGCCCGCTCAGCGTACTCGCGCCGAGCGCCTGGGCGCAATCGATCGCCCATTTCATGTAGCCGATGCCGGCCTTGCGGGTCGCGGCATCCGGCGAAATCAGATTCATCGCCGGGTCGCCCATCGCCGTAACAGCCGTGCGCTCCAACCCGATGCGGTCGAGCAGATCGCCAAGGTTCTTGTAGTCCTCTGGCGTGCCTGAGAAGATCGGTATCTCGACGCCGTCGAAGCCGGTCGCCTTGATGTCGCGCAGCAACGGCTCGTGTTTCTTAGACACGGAAGTCGTCCACAAAAACATGCACATGCCGATTTTCATCGACAGCCCCTCCCCGTTTGACGGCGCGCGCTGGTTTCTTTCGCATCTCGCACCATGCGCCCTCATTCGGCCGCTTCGCGGCCACCTTCTCCCCGAAGGGAGAAGAGACTTGGCGCCGGCGCTCCCTAAAGTTTCGTCCACGCCCCGTTCTTCTTCGATGACTTAACGCAGGCCTCGATGAACGCCATACCTTCGACGCCGTCCTGGATGGTCGGGAACACCACGTCCTTGCCCGGCTTGCCGCCCTTCTTGCGTGCCGCGCGGATCGCCCGCGCCGCCTCCTGGTAGATGTTGGCGAAGCCTTCGAGATAGCCTTCCGGATGGCCAGACGGAACGCGGCTGACGCGTCCCGCAACTGGCAGCGCGCCGGCGCCGTTGCGGGTGAGCAACTGCTTGGGCTGGCCGAACGGCGTGTACCAGAGATAGTTCGGATCGGCCTGCACCCATTCCAGCCCGCCTTTAGAGCCATAGATGCGCAGCTTCAGCCCGTTCTCGTGGCCCGGCGCCACCTGGCTCGCCCAGATCATGCCCTTGGCCGGATGCACCTTGCCGACCGGCTTGAAGCGCAGCATGACATTGACATTGTCGTCGAGCAGCCGCCCCGGCACGAAAGCGTCGAGATCGGCCGACAGGGAATCGAGCTCCAGACCCGAGACGAAGCGCGCCAGATTGTAGGCGTGCGTGCCGATGTCGCCGAGCGCGCCGCCCGCGCCCGCCTGCTTGGGGTCGGAGCGCCACGCCGCCTGCTTCTGGCCGGTGGCGGCAAGATCTTCGGTCAGCCAGTCCTGCGGGTACTCGGACTGAACGATGCGGATGTCGCCAAGCTGCCCCTTGGCCACCATCTCGCGCGCCTGCCGGATCATCGGATAGGCAGTGTAATTGTGCGTCAGCACGAACACCTTGCCGGTCTTTTCAACCACGGCCGCGAGCTTCTTGGCCTCGGCCAAAGTCGTCGCCAGCGGCTTGTCGCAGATGACGTGGATGCCCGCCTCGAGGAAGACCTTGGCCGCCGGCACGTGCACATTGTTGGGGGTGACGATCGCCACCGCCTCGATGCCGTCCGGGCGCTTGGCCTCGGCCTTGGCCATCTCGGCATAGGAGGCGTAGCTGCGCGCCGGGTCGAGACCGAGTTCGGCGGCGGAAGCCTTGGCGCGCTCGGGATTGGCCGACAGGGCGCCGGCCACCAGCACGAAGTCATTGTCCATGCGCGCCGCGATCCGATGCACCGCGCCGATGAAGGCGCCTTGGCCGCCGCCGACCATACCATAGCGGATCGGGCCGCCCCCCGCTTCCGAATTCGATGCGCCGACCATGTCTTTCTCCTGCTTGTCTCAAATACCCATCATGGCGCGCAGCATCTTCTTGTCGGTGGTGCCGCCGGCGAAATCATCAAAGGCCTTTTCCGTCACCCGGATAATGTGGTGCTGGATGAAGGGCGCGCCTTCGGCCGCGCCGTCCTCCGGATGCTTGAGGCAACACTCCCACTCCAGCACCGCCCAGGAATCGTAGCCATACTGGGTAAGCTTGGAGAAGATGCCGCCGAAATCGACCTGCCCGTCGCCAAGCGAGCGGAAGCGGCCGGCGCGATTGGTCCAGCTCTGATAGCCGGAATAGACGCCTTGCCGCCCCGTCGGATTGAACTCGGCATCCTTGGCATGGAAGGCCTTGATCCGCTCGTGATAGATGTCGATGAATTCGAGATAGTCGAGCTGCTGCAAAAGGAAATGCGATGGGTCGTAGTTGATGTTGCAGCGCTTGTGGCCGCCAACCGCATCGAGGAACATTTCGAACGTGGCGCCGTCGAAGATGTCCTCGCCAGGATGGATCTCATAGCCGACATCGACGCCGTTCTCGTCATAGACGTCGAGGATCGGCTTCCAGCGCTTGCCGAGTTCGGCAAAGGCCTCCTCGATCAGCCCGGCCGGCCGCTGTGGCCAGGGATAGAGATACGGGAAGGCCAGAGCGCCGGAAAACGTCACCGAGGCTTTCAGGCCAAGATTCTTCGAGGCCTTGGCGCCGAACTCCATCTGTTCGACCGCCCATTTCTGCCTGGCCTTGGGGTTGTTGTGCACCGCAGGCGGTGCAAAGCCGTCGAACTGGGCATCATAGGCCGGGTGCACCGCCACCAGCTGCCCTTGAAGATGCGTCGACAGTTCGGTGATCTCGACGCCGGCATCCGCGCAGATGCCTTTCACCTCGTCGCAATAGGTCTTGGAAGATGCCGCCTTCTTGAGGTCGAACAGGCGTGCATCCCAGGTCGGGATCTGCACGCCCTTGTAACCGAGACCGGCCGCCCATTTGGTGATCGAGGCCAGCGAATTGAACGGCGCGGTATCCCCCGCGAACTGCGCCAGAAACAGCCCCGGACCCTTCATTGTCGACGGCATCGGCATCCTCCCAATTCATTTTTCCAAGGACCAAGCATAGCGCCTGATGAAAGCAGGGCCAGCCTCTTTGGTCTCTTGCGATGTGCATTCTCGTATCGGCATTCTGGTATTACCAAATACCGAAAATCGGTCAAGCCATTTGACTCACGCGCAAAGCTGCCAGGGCATTCCATTTTTGGCGATATATACCAGCATAATCAATACGGTACACAGATGCCGATATCGCATGGCGGCGGTTCTTGCCGCGCGACAAAAATTGCTGTAGACCTCCATTAGGGCCCAATTGGTCGAACCAGTTGCGCAAAAACGCTGGAGCGCCTTGGGGAGGAAACACGCGACGCGCCTTGTGGGGCGCATCGCAGGCGAACTGGCACAGACGAATTCTGGGAAGGATAGACCATGCATCTTTCGACGCACAACTGGATGCGCGCGGAACCGTTGGAGGTGACGCTGAAGCGCATCAAGAAATTCGGCTACGAGTCGATCGAGATTTCCGGCGAGCCCGAGCAATACAAGACCAAGGAGACCCGCGCGCTGCTGAAAGAATACGGCATCCGCTGCTGGGGGTCGGTGACGCTGATGCTGGGCGAACGCAACCTTGCCGCCAGGGACCAGGGCCAGCGCGAACGCTCGGTGCAGTACGTCAAGGACGTGCTGACCATGGTCAGCGAACTTGATGGCGAGATCATAACGCTGGTGCCCGCGACCGTCGGCAAAGTGGTGCCGGACGGCACCGAGGAAGAGGAATGGAAGTGGGTGGTCGACGCCACCCGCGAATGCTTCACCCATGCCAAGAAGGTCGGCGTCAAGATCGCGGTCGAGCCGCTCAACCGCTTCGAGACCTATCTGTTCAACCGCGGCGCGCAGGCGTTGGCCCTGGCCGATGCGGTCAGCCCCGAATGCGGCGTCTGCCTCGACGCCTATCACATCCATATGGAAGAATTTAACGTCCATGACGCGATCCGTCAGGTCGGCAAACGGCTGTTCGACTTCCACGTCGCCGACAACAACCGCTTTGCCGCCGGCCTTGGCCAGATCGATTGGCCACGGATCGTGCAGACGCTGAAGGAAGTCGGCTATGACGGCGCGCTGACCAACGAATTCGTCGCGCCCGTCGACCGCACACCCGCCGCGCCCTATCCCGACATGGTCGACCGGAATCCGGTCGACATTTCTCCCGAACAGCTGAAGTTCATCCAGGATCACGGCTCCAGCGTGCTGACGGAGAAATTCTACACCGACCAGATGCGCATCACGGCCGAAACGCTGCTGCCGCTGATCAAGTAGCCGATCGGGATGCGCATCAAAACGGTCCAGGCGTGGTGGGTCCGCGTGCCGATTGAGGCCGCGAAGCAGCATCGCAGCGACTTTGGCCAGGTGACGACGTTCGACGCCGCCATCCTGCGCATTGAGACTGACGACGGGCTGATCGGCTGGGGCGAGGGCAAGAACGCCGCCGGCAGCGCCGGCAGCTATGGTGCGCTGGTCTACATGCTGAATCACGAGGTCGGGCCGCAGCTGATCGGCCGCGACCCCGCCGACATCGGCATGATCTGGGAGATGCTCTACAACGGCGTGCGCCATGACAGTGCCGCGCGCGCCGGCCATGCCATGCCGCAGCTGGCGCGGCGCGGCATGAGCATTGCGGCAATCAGCGCCGTCGACATCGCGCTCTGGGATATTCTGGGGAAGTCGTTGGGACAGCCGGTGTGGCGGCTCATCGGCGGCCGCAAGCTCGACCGCATGCCGGCCTACGCCTCGGGCGGCTGGGCTGCCGCCGAGGCTATCGGCGAGCAGCTCAAATCCTACATCGCCAAAGGCGGCTTCAGGGCGCTGAAGATGCGCGTCGGCGCCATGGACGGCGCCCCGCACATTTCCGCCGCCCGCGTCCGCGCCGCACGGCAGGCGCTCGGTCCTGACGTCGAGTTGATGGTCGACGCGCACGGCACCTATACGGTGGCCGAGGCCAAGCGCTTCATCAGCCTGGCCAGCGATCTCGACCTCGCCTGGTTCGAGGAGCCTGTTATCGCCGACGACAAGGCTGGTATGGCCGAGGTGCGCGCCTCGGGCTCGATCCCGATCGCCACCGGCGAAAGCGAAGCGACGCGCTACGCTTTCCGCGATCTCGCGGTGCTGAAATCCGCCGACATCTTCCAGCCGGATCCGGCCTTTTGCGGCGGTATCAGCGAGGCGATGAAGATCGGCACCATCGCCAGTGCCTTCAATCTGCGCTTTGCCCCGCATCTGTGGGCCGGCGCGCCATGCTTTTTCGCCGGCCTGCATGTTTGTGCGGCCTCGCCTGCCAGTTTTACCGTCGAATATTCGCTCGGCGCCAACCCCATGATCCACGATCTTATCGAAGAGACTGTCGAAGCAAGGGACGGTATGATAGCGATCCCTGAAAAGCCGGGTCTGGGATTCACCATTTCGGAGCGGTTCCTGGAGGCGCACGCGCAACGCGGTTGACGATGAAAGAAAAGAACCTTCTCGCCGAACTCGCCGCCTATCTGTTCGCCCATTCGGACAAGGAGAGCGGCCGCACGCCCTCGGAGCGCGAGCTGGCGGAGCATTTCGGTGTCAGCCGCGGCCAGATCCGCGAGGCGCTGGCCATTCTGGAGGCCATGCGCATCGTCGAGCGCCGCGCCAAATCCGGCATCTATGTCGACACCAGGCAGGCCAGTGTAGAAGCCTTGGCTCTTTTCGCCCGCGCGGGCCTGCCGCTCGATCCGGTGCAGATCTACGAGACCGTCGAACTGCGCAAGATCCACGAGATCAAGGCCGCCGAACTTGCCTGTTCGCGTGCCACCGAAGAGAATTTCGAACGCCTGCGGGAGATCCTGAAAGCCTCGGAGGAGTGCATCGCCGCCGGCGAAGGCCTCGCCAAGGAAGACCGCGAATTCCACCTCGAAATCGTGCGGGCGACCAAGAACGGCGTCTTCCACAATATCTGCAGTGTCTATTACCTGATGGGCGAGCAGCGGCTGCCGATCTACTTCAACGATCCCGAGCGCTCAGTGCGCTCGCATGCCGAGCATATCCAGATCTACGAGGCGCTGCTGCGTCGCGACGGCAATCTCGCCCAGGCGCTGATGAGCGCCCACCTGCAAGGCGCGGAAAGCTACTGGAAGGGGATCATCGAGGGCCGGGAGGCGCAAGCGCAAAGCCTGGCACTTGAGAAGGTCTAGTGCAATTCCAGGAAAGGTGTGAAACGGTTTTTCTGGGAAAAGCGCGCGGCGCTTTCCTTTGAGAATTGCGACTAGCGAGAGCCCCATGCACAGAATCCTGTCGACGCACACGCTGCACCCGCGTGCCTCCGCCATGCTGGCGGGCGCCGGCGAACTCGTCGTCGCCTCAGCGCTCGATGCGGCAACGCTGACGGCCGAGGCGAAGCATGCCGACGTCATCATCGTTCGCGCACCGCTGCCGCCGTCGCTGTTCGAAAACGCCACGAAACTCAGAGCAGCGGTCCGCCACGGTGCCGGGCTCGACATGGTGCCGATGGAGGCCGCGGCCGCGGCCGGCGTGCTGGTCGCCAACGTGCCGGCGGTCAATGCGCGTTCGGTCGCCGAATATGTGATGTTCGCGGCCCTTGCCCTGCTTCGGCGCTTCCGTTCGGTAGACCGCGACTTGCGCGCCAAGGGCTGGAATGCCGGCCGCGACCACGCCAGCCATGCCAGCGAGCTTGCCGGCAAGACCATCGGCATCATCGGCTTCGGCGCCATCGGTCAGGCGGTCGCCCATATCGCCGCGCACGGCTTCGGCCTCGACGTCGTGGCGACGACCCGCAGCATGCAGCCGGCACCCGACAGGATCGGCTTCCTGTCGATCGATGCGCTGATCGAACAGAGCGACATCATCGTGCTCTGCTGCCCGCTGACGCCGGAAACGCGCGGCCTGATCAGCCGCGAACGCATTGCCCGCATGAAGCCGGACGCGCTTTTGATCAACATTTCGCGCGGACCGGTGATCGACGACGAGGCGCTGATCGAGGCCTTGCGCCAAGACCGGATCGGCGGCGCCGCACTCGACGTCTTTGCCACGCAGCCGCTGCCGGCAAACCATCCCTATTTCGGTTTCGACAATGTTATCGTCACCCCGCATATGGCGGGGATTACCGAGCAATCGATGATGCGCATGGGCGTGGGCGCGGCCGGCGAGACCTTGCTGGTGCTGGCCAACCGGCTGCCTGTCAATCTGCGCAATCCCGACGTGGTCGAGCATTACCGCAGACGGTTCCCGGCGGACGCGTGAACCATGTCCGGTTTTCGCTTCGCATCTCTGGTTCTCGCAGTGTCGTCGATCGTGGCCTTACCTTCGCTCGCGGCGGCACAAAGCAGCGATTATGTCTATTGCAGCAATGGGATCGTCTGCATGATGGCGCCCTGCCCGTCAGGCAATGCGCTGGATCTGACCACCGGCAATGTCGTTAAAGGCGTGGAGCTCAACACTACGGAATTGCCGCCGCTGGACAGATCGGCACCTGACCTCTCCGACAAGCTTTATGCTGGAAAACTCGTCGTCCGAGGATCGATCCAGCATCGCGGCCAGCCGAACGATCCGCCGATGCTGGTCGTTACCAAAATCGAACGCTCCTCCAAGAAAAGCGAGCGCAAGCGCTGCGCGGCACGTTGACTGCCGACCTACGGCTCGCTGCCTATCGGAGCAGCCGCTCGACTTCAGCCGCGATGCGCAGCAGATGGTGGTCGTGGCCATTGCGCGCCACCAGCATCAGTCCGGCCGGCAGCGTCATGCCGGGCATCGGCAGCGAGATCGCGCAGAGGTCGAACTGGTTGGCGACCTGGGTATTGCGCAGCAGCAGACCTTCGGTGCGTTCACGCAGAGCCGTATCCTCGGCCATCGAAACGATAGTCGGCGCTGTCACCGGCGTGGTCGGCAGAGCCAGCACATCGACCGAACCCAACCGCTCGTCCATGGCTATGCACAGTGCCGCGCGACGACGCATTGCCCTGATATAAACCGGCGTCGGTATGGCCGCCGCCCGCGACAGCAGCCCGCTGACATGGGGATCGACCGGCACCGATGCGCCCGTCGCCAGCCAGTCGGCATGGATTTCAGAACCTTCCATGGCCGCGATCGAGCCGCGTTTGGTGGCCAGGCGCAGATCGGCAATGAGGTCGTCGATCGAAATGTCCGTGAGCCACGCGCCTGCCTGCTCGATCCCGGCAAGGCTGCGATCGAACGCGGCGGCAATCTCCGTTTCCGTGTCTTCGAAAAGCAGGCCGCGCGGAATGCCGACACGAAGCCCGGCAAGCGCTAACGGCAGGTGCAGTTGCGGCATCTGCTCGCCCGTCATCGCGGCGTCAGCCAGGGCACACGCAGCAACACTCAGCGCCAGCGGCCCGATCGAATCCAGCGTCGCGGAAAGGGGATAGGCACCAGTCAGCGGCACGCGCCGCGCCGTCGGCTTGAAACCGACGACGCCGTTCAGCGATGCCGGGATGCGCACCGAACCGCCGGTGTCGGAGCCGATGGAAATGTCGCTCGTCCCCTCGCCAACGGACACGGCGGCGCCCGACGACGAACCGCCTGGAATGCGGCTGGTGTCGGCGGCATTGCCCGGTGTGCCGTAGTGCATGTTGTCGCCGATAGCGGTGAAGGCGAATTCGGTCATGTTGGTCTTGCCGATGATGACGGCGCCGGCCTGGCGCAGACGGCTGACGACCGCAGCGTCGTGCCGACGGGGCGCGGTGTCCCTCAGCATCAGCGACCCGGCCGTGGTCGGCTCGCCGGCGACATCGAACAGATCCTTGATCGACACGATGGTGCCGTCAAGCGGCCCGAGCGATACGCCGGCCTTCTTGCGCGCATCGGTGGCCTCGGCCGCTGCGCGCGCCGCCTCGGCATAGAGTTTGGTGAACACCTTCTCGCCTGCCGCGCAACTGGCAAGACGTGACAGGATGATCTCGAGACGATCGCGGATTGATTGCATGTCGATGTCGGATTCCGTCAAGGTGGAGCGTCTTTAAGGCATATGGGCCGCTAGGTCAGCGGAAGGAATAGCCCGGACAGCGTGCCTTTGCACCTGCCAGCGATAGGAAGGGACTGATGCTGTACAAAGGCAGCTGCCACTGCGGCAAGGTTGCGTTCGAATTCAAGGCGCAGCTGACCGGCGCCGTGCGGTGCAATTGTTCGATCTGCTCGCGCAAGGGCGCGCTGTTGGCCGCCATCCCGCATGACAGCCTGACGGTGCTGGCGTGGGGCGACGATCTCGGCACCTACACATTCGGCAATCATGCAATGGCGCATCGCTTCTGCCGCACCTGCGGCATCCATCCCTTTGCCGAGGATGTCAGTCAGGGCAGCGAACGCAGCGCCTACATCAACCTCAACTGCGTCGCCGATTTCGATCCCACCGGCCTGCCGGTCTTCGACTTCGACGGCCGCGCGGTCTGACCCTACGGTGGCCTCTCACCACAAAAGCAACGCCCCGAAAACCTTGATAGTTCTCGGGCCCGCTGCTTCAGCCAAGGATGGCTATCGGCTATTCGACGCGCTTAGGGCCGCGCGCGAACACAACGATCGCCGCCAGCAAGGTCGCAGCGCCACAATAGGCGAAGGCGCTGGCCACACCGGCATTGTCGACCACCAGGCCGCCGAAGACAGCGCGTTTCTGGCGCTCGCCGTTTCTTGCGTCTTTCCCGCTCGCGCCTTTGCCCTCGAGGACAGCTATCTCCCGGCCGACAAGATCCCCTATGTCGCCGAAGTGCCAGACCAGCCGCATCGCCTTGGCCCGTTGTGGGGTGACCGGGCCAAAGGCCCGGCGGGCACCTTGCTGAAAGTTCCCGGCAACTGGCGCGCGCCGGTTCATGCGCACACCGCCGACTATCGCGCGGTGGTCATCAAGGGACTGTGGGCGCATTGGCAAATGGACGGCGGCGAAGCGACGAAGGTCGAATTGCCGCCGGGATCCTACTGGACCCAGAAGGCCAACGAGATGCACGACGACGCCTGCCTCTCAGAGACGGAGTGCGTGATCCTGCTGATCAACGATACGCCTTACGAGACCTACTTCCAGAAATAGTCAGGCGGCGCCGTCGTTCGACCGCAACTAGCTGGCGTGCCGCAAGCTCACGCCGCTGCCCTTGTCGAACAGCACCACCTTGTCCTGATTCCAGGCAAAGCGCACCGGCTGCTCGATCTGGACATCGGTTCTGGCCGGCACCGTGGCGCGCAGCGTCGTGTCGCCGACCCGCAGAGTCAGGATCTTTTCCACGCCATGGTTCTCGACATCGTGGACGCGTGCCTCGACCGGCGCACCGCTTTCAAGATACACATCCTCAGGTCGAATACCGAAGACGAGCGGGCGACCGTCGGTCGCACCGCCCGCCTTGGCACCCCCAGAGAAAGGCAGTTCGAAATTTAGCGGCGCCATCACCGCGCGGCCGTTGACCAGCTTGCCATCGATCAGGTTCATCGGCGGCGAGCCGACGAAGCTGGCCACATAGGTATCGCGCGGATTGTTATAGATCTCGTGCGGCGTGCCGGTCTGGATGATGCGGCCATGGTTGAGCACGCCCACCTTGTCGCCCATCGACATCGCCTTGATCTGGTCGTGGGTGACGAACAGGAAGGTGGCGCCAAGCTGGATCTGCAGGTTCTTCAGTTCCGTGCGCAGCGCCTCGCGCAGTTTGGCGTCGAGCGCCGACAGCGGTTCGTCCATCAGGAACACGCGCGGCTTGCGCACGATGGCGCGGCCGATCGAAACGCGCTGCATCTCGCCGCCGGACAGACGATCGGTCTTGCGGTCGAGCAGATGTTCGATCCTGAGTGTTTTGGCGGCGCGGTCGACACGATCCTTGATCTCGGCGTCGGGTCCTCCGGTCAAGCCGGAGGATGACAGCGTGAGAGTTGAGAGGGCGACGCACACCGACCGTCGCGGACGGGCGCGAGCGCGACCTGCCGGATAGCGTCAGCTGCTGATCATCGCGCTGTCTTGTTGAGAGCGGTGACGATCAGCGCGAGAATCACCGCCGCGGCGGCGATTTCCCACACGAAAGCCTGCTTGTAGAAAGGCGGCGTGGCGAGCTGCGCCTTGCCGGCGAGAGTGTTGGGGTCCGGTGGATTGAGGAAGAAGACGCCGTAGAGATGCGCCGCCGTGATCGATACCAGCAGCGCAATGCAGAAGACCAGCGCCACGACCAGCGCTACGGTCACCACACTGCGCACCTTGACGCCCGGCTGGGCCAACGGCAGCAGGTTGTTGATGAGCCCGGCAAGCACCACGAGACCGCTGCCGACCGCGTACAGGCCGATGGAAAAGGGTTGAAAGATCAGCACCAGCGCCAAGACGCCGAGGCCAATGATGAAGAGCTCGAGGCGGAACGCGCCGGCGCGGCTCATGCCGGAAGAACTGTCGCTCATGACCGCACCGCCTTTCCGGCGCCATCGAAGACATGGGTTTGCCTGGGATCGGGGCGTAGATTCAGCGCCTCGCCGACCTTGACCCACTGGCTTCTCGTCACCACGACGCGGATGTCGGCGCCTGCCGCCGTGCGGGCATGAATAAGGGTTTCGGCGCCCATGGGCTCGATGAGCTCGGCTCTGGCGGAGATGGTGCCACGGTCCCCCGTATCGGTCACGGTGAAAGCACGGGGGCGGACACCGATCGTCACCTTGCCGGGCTGCAGGCGCGCGACCGCCGCGTCCGTGCGGATCGCCAGACTAATGCCGGCAACGGTCATGTCCGCCGTGCCATCGGCGAAGGCCTTGAGGTCGGCCTCGAGAAGATTCATCTGCGGCGTGCCGATGAAGCTCGCCACGAAAGCATTGGCGGGCTTGGCAAATACCTCGTGCGGTGAGCCGACTTGCTCGATCAGGCCGTCCTTCATGATGGCGATGCGGTTGGCCATGGTGAGCGCTTCGAGCTGGTCATGGGTCACGATCACGGTCGCTTTGGAGAGGCCCTGCAGCACTTCCTTGATCTGGCCACGCATGGTTTGGCGCAGTTCGACATCGAGACGCGACAAGGGCTCGTCGAAGAGGAAGCAATTGGGGTCGCGGACGATGGCGCGGGCCATGGCGGCGCGCTGCTTTTCGCCCTCGGATATCTGGTTCGGCAGCCGGTCGAGAACGTGCTCCAAGTGAAGGATCGCGGCGACGCGGTTGACGCGGGCAGTCCGCTCAGCCCCGGAAATGCCGTCATGATAGAGCGGGAAGGCGATGTTCTCGGCGATCGATGCCGACGGGTAGAGCGCGTAGAACTGGAACACCATGGCGATGTCGCGCTTTTCGGGCGGCAGTTTGTTCATCACCTTGCCGGCGACGACGACCTCGCCGTCAGTGACGCTTTCCAGCCCGGCGATGACGCGTAAGGTCGTCGTCTTGCCACAGCCGGACGGGCCGAGAAGGCAGACGACCTCACCGGCGGCCACCGACAGGTCAACGTCCTTGACCGCGGTGAAGGAGCCGAAGCGCTTGGTGACTTTGCGGAGTTCGATGGTTGACATCTCAGCGCTTCACCGTGCCGAAGGTAACACCGCGCAACAGATGGTTTTGCAAGAAGAAGGTGACCAGGAAGACTGGGACGAGGAACAGGGTTTCGATGGCGGCAAGCAAAGTCCAGTCGGTGCCGCGTCCACCCGACGACACGGCCTGGTTCATGGCGACCGGGACCGTCCTCGTGTCAGGCCCCGAGAGCAAGAGGGCGAAGAGGAACTCGTTCCAGGTGAGGATCAGGCCGAACACGAACGTGGCGGCGAGCCCGGCAATGACCTGGGGCAGGCAAATCTTGAAGAACACCCGCATTCCGGACGATCCGTCGAGGCGGGCGGCATCCTCGACGTCTGGCGACAATTCATCGAAGAAGCTCTTCATCATCCAGATGGTGAAGGCCAAGTTGAAGGCGGTGTAGAGCATGATGATGCCGAGATACGAGCCCGACAGGCCCACTACGCGGAACATCAGGATCACCGGAATGATCACCACAATCGCCGGCAGCATGCGCGTGGTCAGGATGATGAACAGGTAGGTGTCATTGCCTTTCAGCGGATAGCGCGAGAAGCCGAAGGCCGCCAGGGTGCCGATGACCAGCGCCAGCAGCACCGAAGCCGAGGCGATGAAGATCGAGTTGAAGAAATAACGGTCGAATCCTGTCGCTTCCGGGGCACCGCCCGACGTCATCGAGCGAGAAAAGACGGACCCAAAATTTTCGAGCGTGGGCTTGAACACAAAATGATCCGGAATCAAGCCGAACAGCGACGTGGGCGACAGCGTCGGAGGCACCAGAAGCGCGTCGCCCTGCGGTTTGAAGGCGGTGAATATGATGAACAGCACCGGCAGAAAATAGATAAAGGCGACGACGGCCACGGCGAGCGTCCGCCCCCAGCCGGCCTCGTCTACTCCGCTGGCCCTGCGGAAGCCGAGCTTTCCCAATATCGATTCGGTCACGGGTTAGGCTCCCTGCGTACGGCGGTTTGCGAGGTACAGGTAGAGGTTGGTGAGAACGATCACCATGAACAGCATCAGATAGGAGATCGACGCGCCCTCACTCGTCTTGTTCTGCTCGTTGGCGATGCGGATCAAGTGATAGGAGATCGTCAGCGTGTCGTTGCCGCCCTTGGTGAGGAGGATGACGAGATCCGCCAGCTTGAATGCCTCGATGGTGCGGAAGAGAAGGGCCAACATCAGAAGGCCGCGGATGTAGGGGAAGGTGATCATCCAGAATTGCCGCCAGCTGGAAATACGGTCGATGGCAGCGGCCTCGTAAAGGTATTTCGGCACCGAGACGAGGCCCGCCAGCACAAGGAGCATGACGAAGGGCGACCACATCCATGCGTCGGCGAAAACGATTCCCGCCACGGCACCGACTTTGTTGCTCATCAGGATGAACTGGTTGCCGGAGATGGAATTGATGACGTAGCTGAGAATCCCGAATGTCGGGTCATAGTAGTAGGTGAAGAACACGCCAGAGGCGACAACCGAAAGCATCATCGGTGTCAGCACCAGGATCAACAAATACTTGCGCAGCGGAAATTGCTTGGCGAACAGGATGGCCAGCAGAAAGCCGACGATCATCTGCGCGGAGACGGTGAACACGACGAACATGGCGGTATTGATCAGCGCGCCCCAAGTCGCGTGAGCAGCGAGATCGTTGGTAAGGATCCGGATGTAGTTCCCGAGTCCGACGAAGCGGATCGTCTGCTGGTTTGCCTGGTAGGCGAAGAACGAAAGGCCCAGCGACCACAGCAGGGGGAAGATATTCATCACAAACAGAACGGCGATTGCCGGAGCGACCAGCAAGGCGCCGAAGTAGTGGCGGCGATACGCGTTGACGGTAAATGCGGCCGCGACCAACGCCACCGCGGCGCCCACCACCCAGAAGGAGACAGCCGCAGGCAAGCCCGCCATTGATATGGCCGACACGACGACAGCGACAGCGATGGCGAGTTTCCAGTTGTGGGCAACAACCGCGGTAAGGCGTGGTGTCAGCAGCGTGCTTGAAACAGCGGTCATGGGAGTCCGAAATATGGAGCGCCTGAAGTGGCAATGACGGGGAGCGGCTTTTGCCCGCTCCCCGCAGCTATGTCGGAAGGTTACTGGATAAGACCATCGTTCTTCAGGAGGTCCTCCTGGAACTTGGCGATGTTATCCAAGGTGGTCTTGGCGTCCTGCTTGCCAGTGATGGCTAGGTCGTACTGGTCCTGCTGCTGGGTGAGCAGTTCGAAGAACTGCGGCACGTGCCACATGTCCTTCTGCCAGTCGAGCGAGTTCGCCCAGGCGCGGTCCCACGGACGATAGGTCACATACTTCGGATCGCTGTAGACCGACTTGATCGCGGACTGGCCGCCGCCGGCGGCGAACTGGTGCTGGATATCAGGCGAGAGCCACCACTTCACGAAGCCAACCGCTTCCTTGATTTGCTCAGGCGTCGTCCAGGTGGTGAGAACGAAAGGCTGTCCGCCGATCTGTGACGTACGATTCACCTTGCCGTCGGCACCGCGCAGGCCTGGCGCCAATCCGAACACCAGCTTGTCGGCAACCTTCGACGTCTTGGGATCGAGCGAGGCTTCGGCGAGACCGATCCAGTCGATGTTCATGGCCACCTTGCCTTCACGGAACAACTGGTCCGAGACGAAGATGTCCATGGTGCCGGTCTTGACCACCGGCGGCATGAACTTCAGCAATTTGAGGAAATGCTCCATGCCCTCGATGGACTTCGGGGAGTTTACGACGCCTTCGGCATGTCCGGTCGGGGCCTTGGTTTCATCCCAGATGCCGCCGCCATGCTCCCAGACGAACGTGTGGACCGAGCTCGTCGAGAAGTCGTAGCCTTTGCCTGCCTGATAGGCGATGCCATAGAAATCGTCATCCAGCACCTGGCCGGCGAGCTTGTCGCCCTTCTTGCGCTGGAAGAATTCGCCAACATGCTCGAACGTGTTCCAGTCCATGGCGTCGATTTCTTCGCCGGTGCAGGGCAGCTTCTCATTGTACTTCGCCTTGTAGGCGGCCTGCTCGTCGTTGTTGCAGAGCACGTCCTTGCGGCCGTAGGTGACCAGCACGTCCGGGAACTGCGGGAAGCCGTAGTAGTTCGGCGTGCTGTTGGGATAGGTCGAGTAGGCGTTGAGCACGGCGGGATGCATCGACTCCATCGTCGCCTTGAGTTCCGGGTCGGCATCGATGAGATCGTTGATCTTGCGGAAGTAGCCGCCTTCGACGAAGGCGCCCAGCCACTGCGAGTCCGACACGATGAAGTTGTACTTCTTTTCGCCCGAGGTCAACGAGGCGTTGACGCGGGTGTAGAAATCCGGCCACGGAATGAAGTCCACATCGAGCTTCACAGTATTGCCAGACTTCGGCTTGTACTGCTCGTCGAAGAACTTCTTCATAATGCGGGTCGGGGGCCAATCCGGCACCGCCATCGTCAACGTCACTTCTTCGGCAGAGGCATAGGTCACGCCTCCCACCAGTAGTGTGGCAGCGAAGCTTGCGGCTGTCGCTAGCCCTTTCAGTTTGGTCATCGCCGTCATTCGCGTTTCCTCCCTTGGTTAACCGGATTGCTTCTCGCCGTTCGAGTCAGGTCATTGCCTGGCCGCTCGCGGCGCGGAAGACGTGGATTTTCCTGTTATCGATGGCGATCGATGCCGAATCGCCGGTCCTGATGCTGGCGGCGATCGCTTCCGGCAGCACCATGCGCAACATCTCGCCGCCGGCCTCGACCGAGACGATCGTTATGTCGCCGAGCGGTTCGACCAGATGCACCTTCGAGGCAACCCCGGCTTCGCCCTTGGCGGCGAGCCGAATGTCGCTCGGGCGAATGCCGATCAGCGCGGCCTCGTTGGCATCGGCAGTCTTTGGCGCCGTCGCCGGAACCAGAGTCCCGAGCGGCGTGTCGAAAGATCTGGTGTCGGCGCGCACCGAGGCCGTGAACAGATTCATGTGCGGCGAGCCGATCTTGCTGGCGACATAGGTATTGATCGGCTGCTCGTAAAGCTCGTCTGGCGTGCCGATCTGGACGATGCCCCCATCGCGCATGACGGCGATCGTCTCGCCCATCGAGAGAGCCTCGATCTCGTCGGGCGTGGCATAGATCACGGTCATGCCGAACTGGCGGTGCAGCCGCTTCAGCTCGGCGCGCGTCTCGTGCCGAAGCTTGGCGTCGAGATTGGTGAGCGGCTCATCGAGCAGAAGAATCTTTGGCCGGCGGATCAGGGAGCGGCCGAGCGCGACGCGCTGCTGCTCTCCGCCGGACAGGGTTGCCGGCTTGGCCTTCAGGCGGTGTGTCAGCTTCAGGATCTCGGCGGTCTCTTTCACCCGCTTGTCAATCTCGGCGCGCGCGGCTTTCTCCTCGCGCAGCGGGTAGGCGAGATTGTCATAGACCGTGAGGTGGGGGTAAAGCGCGAAAGACTGGAAGACCATCGAGATGCCTCGGCCGGCGATCGGCGCATGGGCCATGTCGCGGCCGCCGATCTCAAGCGTGCCGGAGTCGGCCTGGACGAGGCCGGCGATAGTGCGCAGCGTCGTCGTCTTGCCAACGGAGCTCGGCCCGAAGAGTACGAAGAAGCGGCCTTCGTCGACGGCGAAGCTCAGGTCGTTGATGGCGCGCACGGATCCATAGGCCTTGCTGAGCCCATCGAGGCGCAGCGCAATCCCCTTGCCGTCACTGGCGCGAGGCGACGTCTGCGTCACGATGCGCCACCTCGTGCGGACGGAACACGCGCCATCCGTATGATTCTCCTCGCCCTGCCGAAATGGACTGCGGCTGTCATTCTCGATCCGCCTTTTCTTTCCTAATCTGGTATTACCAATTTTGGATAGCCGTCAAGCTCTTTCTTGGATCGCTATCGGAGCTTGTATAACCGGATTCTTCATGTATCCGACTGTTTTCCCTTAATTTTCCTACTCCTTGATATAGGAGAGCCTTGTTTCGGCATCTACATCCTGGTTAACATCAGTAGTGGTCGTTCAAATCTGGTCGAACCAGATTGGCGCTATTTCGCCGATGCCGCTGGCAGGGCCGCATCGGTTTCAGCCGTTGATTCCGCCATCGCCGTGCGCACCAGCGCGCCCGCCGCCCATTGCGCGACCGACCGCATGCCGCGGCTATCGAGCTCCCATATATCCTTCAGCACGATCAGCACTTCGACGCCGAACATCATCGACAGCGCCTGTGCCAGTCGCTTGAACTCGCGCGGCGGCAGCCGGCCCTTGAGCGGTGCGATGGCGTCCTTCAGCAGCTGGACGCGATGTCCGCGCGTGAATTGCGGTTCGCCGTCCAACGTGCCCGCCTGCCGCTGCGCCCATTGGTCGAGCGACAGTTTCAGCGCCGCCTTGAAAGTTGCCTCGAAAGCCTCGATGCGCGGCATGGCGGTGTCGAACAGTTCGGCGACGCGGCGCCCGGCATCGGTGGACGTCGATTGCCAGGTCAGGATCGGCCCAAGCCCCTCGTCGACCACCGCCTGCACCAGGGCTGCCTGGCTTGGGAAATAGCGATAGGCGGTGGCGCGCGACACTTGCGCCGCCTCCGCGACTTCGCTGACAGACGGGGTGACGCCCGCCTGCATCAGCCGCGTCGCCGTCTCCAGCATCAGCCGTTTTGTGCGGGCCCGCGGGCCGCGTTCGGCAGCCTCGTTGGCGTCGTCGTTCCCAGCGGCTTGTTGACGTGAGACTTCCATGTCAATACGATACGCGCGTCTCAAAAAATTGCAATGACCTTTGCCTACCGAAAGGCCGGCAAAGGGCGACAGGCGGCCCGGCGCCGGTCGGCCGGTGACGGGAGAAACGCGATGAAGCGCATCTACGTGGTGGGCACAGCCGACACCAAGGGCGAGGAACTTGCCTTCCTGGCCGATGCTATTGCCGCCACCGGCAGTTCGGTTGCCCGTGTCGACATCGGAACGCGCGGCGCCACCGTGCCGGTCGATATCCCGGCCAGCGAGGTCGCGGCGCATCATCCGGATGGAGCCAGTGGCGTGCTCGGCATCGTCGATCGCGGCACGGCGGTGGCCGGCATGAGCGCCGCCTTCACAAATTTCATTCCGTCGCGCGACGACATATCAGGCGTGATCGGCATTGGCGGCGGCGGCGGCACGTCGATCATCACTGCCGGCATGCGCGCGCTGCCGCTTGGGCTGCCCAAGATCATGGTCTCGACGCTCGCCTCCGGCGACACCGCGGCCTATGTCGACGTCTCCGACATCATCATGATGCCATCGGTCACCGATATGGCGGGACTGAACCGGCTGTCACGCGTCGTGCTGCACAATGCGGCGCAGGCAATCGCCGGCATGGCCGCCAGGCCGGCGCCAGTCGCCACTGGCAAGCCGGCACTCGGGCTCACCATGTTCGGCGTCACCACGCCTTGCGTGACCGCCATCGCGGATCAGTTGCGCGCCAACTACGACTGCATGGTCTTCCACGCCACCGGCACCGGCGGCCGCTCGATGGAGAAGCTCGCGGACTCGGGCCTGCTCGCCGGCGTCATCGACATCACCACGACGGAAGTCTGCGACCTGTTGTTCGGCGGCGTGCTGCCGGCGACGGAGGACCGCTTCGGCGCTATCGCCCGCACCAAGCTGCCCTATGTAGGCTCGGTCGGCGCGCTGGACATGGTCAATTTCTGGGCGCCGCCGACCATTCCCGAGAAGTTTAGGGGCCGGCTGTTCTACGAGCACAATCCCAACGTCACACTGATGCGCACCACGGTGGACGAATGCCGCGGTATAGGCGAGTGGATCGGCACCAGGCTCGCTCGCTGCGAGGGCCCTGTGCATTTCCTGATCCCCGAAAAAGGCGTCTCGGCACTCGACATCGAGGGCGGCGCCTTCTTCGACCCCGAAGCCGACGCCGTGCTGTTCGATGCCGTCGAGCGCACCATCAAGCCGAACGCCGCGCGCCGCGTCACACGCCTGCCGTTGCACATCAACGATCCGGAATTTGCCAAAGCCGCAACCGCGGCCTTCCTCGACATCGCCAGATAGTGAGAGCCAACAAATGCCCGCAATACCGCGCAAAGACATATTGAAGAAGTTCAAGGCGATGATCGCCGACGGCGTGCCCATCGTCGGGGGCGGCGCCGGCACCGGCCTGTCGGCCAAGGCCGAGGAAGCCGGCGGCATCGACCTCATCATCATCTACAATTCCGGCCGCTACCGCATGGCCGGGCGCGGCTCGGCTGCCGGCCTGCTCGCCTATGGCAACGCCAACGAGATCGTCAAGGAAATGGCCTACGAGGTGCTGCCGGTGGTCAAAAAGACGCCGGTGCTGGCCGGTGTCAACGGCACCGATCCCTTCGTCATCATGCCGCTGCTGCTTGCCGAGCTGAAGACGATGGGCTTTTCCGGCGTGCAGAATTTCCCGACCATCGGCCTGTTCGATGGCAGCATGCGCCAGAGTTTTGAGGAAACCGGCATGGGCTTCGGGCTGGAGGTCGACATGATCGCCGAGGCGCACAGGCTCGATCTTCTGACCACGCCCTATGTCTTCAACCCCGACGAGGCGCGCGCCATGACAAAAGCCGGCGCCGACATCGTCGTTGCCCATATGGGGGTGACGACCGGCGGCTCGATCGGAGCCACGTCGGCCAAGTCGCTCGACGACTGCGTGGTCGAGATCGACGCCATCGCCAACGCGGCGCGCTCGGTGCGCAAGGATGTCATCCTGCTTTGCCATGGCGGGCCAATCTCGATGCCGGATGATGCCCGCTACATCCTCGACCGCTGCAAGGGCCTGCATGGCTTTTATGGCGCGAGTTCGATGGAACGGCTGCCGGCTGAAGCCGCGATCGCCAGGCAGACGGCGGATTTCAAGGCCGTCACGCTGCACGACCAGAAGAAAAAGAAGGGATGAGATCATGACCGACAAGAGCAAGGTGTTCGTATACCCGAAGGACGTGAGCGCCTTCGGCTTTGACTGGGGCAAGCTGTCGCTGACAGTCGCGCCTGAAGTGAATGGCGCTGAGCGCTTTTCCGGCGGTGTCGTCGACCTGCCCTCAGGCAAGGGACACACGCGCCACAACCATCCCGGCGCGGAAGAGATCATCTTCGTTATGTCGGGCAATGGCGAGCAGATGGTCGAGGACGAGGAGGGCAATCCGGTCGTCGCCAAGGTCGGCCCCGGCTGCACCATCTATGTGCCGGAAAGCCGTTTCCATTCGACGCTGAATACCGGCGATGGGCCGATGCAGCTCTTCGTCGTCTATTCGCCGGCCGGACCGGAACTGGTGCTGCGGGAGCTGCCGGATTTCAGGCTGATCCCGGCGGGGAAGTAATCGCGAAAGGCCCCCTTCATCCGGCCGCTTCGCGGCCACCTTCTCCCCGAGGGGAGAAGAGGCAGGAGCCAGCGCCGGCGCAAACTCCTCTCCCCTCGGGGAGAGGTCGGATAGCCCGAATTGCCCTTCGCAATTCGGATGGCAATCCGGGTGAGGGGGTAGCGCCGAGCTAGGCTATCCCACCTCTATTCCAGCCCCGCGCCCGATCCCCAAACATCACATATCCCGCATCCGTCACCGCCAACGTGTCCTCCAACTTGATGAACCCCCGCGTCGGGTGAAGCATGGTCGTCTCCACCGACAGCACCATGTTTGTCTCCAGCGGCTTGGCGGCATAGGTGCCTTCATAGGTCACCGGATGGTTGGTCATCAGGAACGGAGCCTCATGCGTGATCAGGCCCATGCCGTGGGCGAAGAAATCCGTGTAGGGCGCGACTTTGGAGGCCTTCAGCACACCCTCGGCATGCGAAATCATGTCGCCGCCGATGGTGCCCGCCCTCACCTTCGAGAACGCCGCCTGCTGCACCGTCTCGACCTCGGCCAATAGATCCTCAAGCTCGGCATCCGGTTCGCCCAGAATGCCCATGCGGCAGAGATCGCCAATATAGCCGTGATAATTGCCGCCGGAATCGATCGACAGCACTTCGCCCTTTTTCCACGCCTGCGGTGACGCCGCGCGGTTGTAGCTGGCGCCCAACGTCAGCAGGCAATATTCGAAATGCGCGCCGCGATTGGTTTCCTCACGCCGCAGCTGCTCGATGATCTCCGCCTTGGTCGTGCCTTCATGCGCCCACCGGATGGTCGCCAACATGGAATCGGTGATCAGCTCGGAGGCGATACGCAGCTTTTCCAGCTCGGCGTCCGTCTTGATGGCGCGCATGCTCTCCAGCATGCCGGTCGCGTCGATCAGCCTGGCATCCGGCAACGCCTTGCGGATCAGCGCATAGGCGTCCGACGGCAGGAAGGCCGGCTCGATGCCGAGGCGGGCGCCGGCCTTGCCGATCTTGCTGATGTGCTCGACCGCAAGATTGGCAGCATCGAGCGTGCCCCAGCAGGCGGCATGCAGCGTCGGCGTCCAGAACGGGCTGTTCTGGTGCTCGGCGCCTTCCATGCGGTTGCCGATATAGGCGGCATGACCGGGCCCGCCCTTTTCATAGAGGACGATAGGCAGGTAACGGCTATGGCCGATCGCATCCATGGCGGCAAAGAAGATGAACTTGTAGCCGCCAAGCAGATACTGCGTGTTGTGCTTGGAGGTCGCGAGCAGAACATCGATGCCGGCCTCTTCCATCAGCCGGTCGACCCTCACCTGATCGAACGGGATATTGCTGACGGCGCTCTTGCCCGGGGCGATGTTCATCTTTCTCTCCCTGATATCAGTGGGATCGCCGGCCGTACTGCGTCCAATCCCTTGGCTTCGATCAAATCTGCACCATTTCGTTAACTCTGGTCCAGCCAGAAACAGGTTAGATTGCTTCGGCAGGCTGTCACCACTCGTCATTGCTGCACACTAAGGCAATCTGGTCCTACCAGAATACCAGAATGAAAGGGCCACCTCTAAAACTGGTCCAGAGGACGAAAATTTCAAAGCCAAGCAAGGATGCGCCAATTCCGTCTCTGGCGAAACCCTTGGCAAGGGCCATAATCGCCGCGAGGATGCTGGCGGGTGCGGCCAGCTTCGAGGGGTGCGCCCATCTGGTCGCGGAGAGGACGGAGGTTGATCATGTCGGATATTTCCAGACGCACGCTGCTAGGCGGCTCAGTTTTACTGCTGGCCTCCACCGCCATGCCCACATTCAGCTGGGCGCAGACGCCGAAGAAGGGCGGCCGCCTCGTGCTTGCCGCCGATTCCGAGCCGCGCAACCTCAATCCCGCCATCGTCGCCTCCAACGGCGTCTTCTTCATCTCCAGCAAGATCGTCGAAACGCTGGCCGAAGCCTCGTTCGAAGGCAAGGACGGACTGGAACCGCGCCTTGCGCTCTCCTGGGAAGGTGCTGCCGACGGGCTGTCGGTGACCTTCAAACTGCGCGACGGCGTCAAGTGGCATGACGGCAAGCCGTTCACCTCGGCCGACGTCGCCTTCTCGGCGCTGCAGATCTGGAAGCCGCTGCAAAATCTCGGCCGCACCGTGTTCAAGGATCTGGCCAGCGTCGACACCCCTGACGATCTGACCGCCGTCTTCAAATTCGCCAAGCCAACGCCGTTCCAGCTGATCCGCAACGCGCTGCCGGCGCTGTCAAGCGTGGTGCCGAAGCACATCTACGAGGTCGGCAAGATCGAGGACAACCCGGCCAACAATGCACCCATCGGCACCGGACCGTTCAAGTTCGGCGAATACAAGGCCGGCCAGTATTACAAGCTGACCAGGAATGCGGATTACTGGGCCAAGGACGAGCCGTATCTCGACGAGATCATCTACCAGGTGCTGCCCGACCGCACGTCGGCTGCAGCGGCGCTCGAGGCCGAAGAGATCCAGCTCGCCGCCTTCTCCGCCGTGCCGCTCGCCGATCTCGACCGCATCTCCAAGGTGCCGGGCCTGAAGGTCATCTCCAAGGGCTATGAGGGGCTGACCTATCAGCTCGTCGTCGAGATCAACCATCGCCGCAAGGAACTGGCCGACGTGAAGGTCCGCCAGGCGATCGCGCATGCCATCGACAAGGACTTCGTCGTCAAGACGGTGTTCCTCGGCTATGCCGCCACCGCCACCGGCCCGGTGCCGAAGAACGATCCGCAATTCTACACTGCCGACGTGCCGATCTATCCATTCGACGTCGCCAAGGCCAACGCCTTGCTCGACGACGCGGGGTACAAGCGCGCCGATGACGGCAAGCGTTTTGCGCTGAAACTCCTGCCGGCACCCTATTTCAACGAGACGAAGCAGTTCGGCGACTATCTGCGCCAGGCGCTGGCGGCAATCGGCATCGACGCCGTGATCGTCAACAACGACTCGGCCGCGCACATCAAGGCCGTCTACACCGACCACGCCTTCGACCTCGCCGTCGGCCCGCCGGTGTTCCGCGGCGACCCGGCGATCTCGACCACCATCCTGGTGCAGAGCGGCATTCCCGACGGCGTGCCGTTCTCCAACCAGGGCGGCTACAAGAACGCCGCGCTCGACGCGCTGATCGCCAAGGCTTCGGAGACGCTGGATACGTCAGCGCGCACCGACCTCTACAAGGAATTCCAGAAACAGGTCGCGGCGGACCTGCCGCTGATCAACGTCGCCGAATGGAGCTTCATCAGCGTCGCGCGCGATACCGTGGGCAACATCGCCAACAACCCGCGATGGGCGGTGTCGAACTGGGCGGACACCTATCTGGCTGGCTAGCGATCAGCCCGGCATGCTTGCGCATCGGTTGGACGAATGCTCATCATCAGGGATGAGAGTTCCTTCACGCCTCTGTTCTGTCCTGCCGGATAGCGCCAACCTTCACCCTCCCCCTTGTGGGGAGGGTCGGCGAGCGGTTGCTGCGCAGCGGCAGCCGCTCGACGGGGTGGGGGTAGCGCCCTACGAGAACCCCCACCCCGCTCCGCTTCGCGGATCGACCCTCCCCACAAGGGGGAGGGTAAGGCAGCCATGACCCGTGCCCTCACCCTCATTCGCCGTCGCCTCGTCGGCAGCATCTTCGTGCTGCTGATCGTCATCATCGGCACATTCCTCCTCCTGGAAGCCGCCCCCGGTGACGCGGTCGACGCCTACATCGTCTCGACCGGCGGCGACGCCGGCATGATCGAATTGCTGCGTCATCGCTGGGGCCTCGACCAGTCCGAGCTGACACGGCTCGCCAACTATCTCTGGGCGCTGCTGCATTTCGACCTCGGCCAGTCCGTTACCTTCTCGCGGCCAATTCGCGATGTTATCCTGGAACGCCTGCCGACGACACTGCTCCTGATGGTCACCGCCACCGCGCTCTCCTTCGGGCTCGGCTCGGCGCTCGGCATCTACGCCGGCGCCAGACCCGGCAGCTTTCGCGACCGCTTCCTGTCGATCGGCTCGCTGGCGCTTTATGCGGTGCCGGGCTTCTGGCTCGGCCTGGTGCTGATCGTCGTCTTTGCCGTCGACCTGCGCTGGCTGCCGATCGGCGGCATCGAGAGCCTGGCCTCGGACAAGACCGGTTTTGACCGCGCCACCGACATCGCCGTCCACCTCGTCCTGCCGGTTTCCGCGCTCGGCTTCATCTATCTCGCGCTCTATCTGCGCATGATGCGCGCCGGCATGGCCGAGGCGTGGCGGCAGGATTTTGTACTCGCCGCCCGCGCCAGGGGGCTGTCACGCCGCCGCATCGTGCTCGCCCATGTCGCCCGCAACGCGCTCTTGCCGCTGGTCACCATGCTCGGCCTGCAATCGGCGCAGATGCTGGGCGGCAGCGTCGTCATCGAAAGCGTCTTTGCCGTGCCCGGGCTCGGCCGGCTGGCGCAGGAAGCGGTCGCTTCGCGCGACACGCCGCTGCTGCTCGGCATCATCCTCACCAGCGCCGTCCTCGTCATTGCCGTCAACCTTGCAGTCGACATCGCCTACGCCTTCCTCGACCCGCGCGTCGGCGCCAGCGAGGCCAGCGCGTGAGCGCGCTGCCGCGGTTCCTGCGCCGGCCGGAAGCGGTCGCCGGCGCGATCATCCTGGCGCTTCTGTTCGCCATGGCGCTGTTTGCGTCGCTGCTCTTCCCCGGCGACCCGCAGGCCATTGCCGGACCAGCACTGCTGCCGCCGTTCCAGGACTGGTCGCTGCCGCTCGGCACCGACCGGCTCGGCCGTGACGTGCTGTCCGAACTGTTCCACGGCGCCCGCACCTCGCTGGCGGTCGGCCTGGCGGCGGCAGCGGCGGCACTCTTCATCGGCGCGGTCGTCGGCACGCTGGCCGGCTTTGCCGGCGGCCTTGTGGACGAGGGGCTGATGCGCATCACCGATGCCTTCCAGACCGTGCCGAGTTTTCTCCTGGCGCTGGCCTTCGTCAGCGTCGTCGGGCCGTCGCTCGGCGTCGTCGTCACGGCAATAGCGCTTGGCGCCTGGACCGGACCGGCGCGTGTAGCGCGCGCCGAAGTGCTGTCGATCCGCGAGCGCGATTACGTCGCCGGCGCTCGCGTCATCGGCATGCATCCGCTTGAGATCGCTTTTCGCGAGGTGTTGCCCAACGCGTTGCCGCCGGTGCTGGCCTTGTCCTCGGTGATCGTGGCCGCCGCGATCCTCACCGAGGCAGCGCTGTCCTTCCTCGGTCTCGGCGACCCCAATCGCGTCACTTGGGGCGGCATGATCGCCGAGGGCCGCACTGTGCTGCGCACCGCGCCCTTTCTGTCGATCGTTCCGGGCATCGCCTTGGTGCTGACCGTGCTTGGCGTCTATCTCACCGGCGAAGGCGTGGTCGAAACGACGGCGGTGCGGAGGAGCCTGTCGTGACCGCACTGGCTGAGATACGCGATCTGTCAGTGCGCTATCGGCGAGATGGCAGCGAGGTGACGGCGCTGAAGGGGGTCAGCCTGGATGTTATTGCCGGCGAGCGGCTGGCGATCATTGGCGAAAGCGGGTCGGGGAAGAGCACGCTGGCGCTGGCGGTGGCTGGACTGCTGCCGGCGAGCGCCAAGATTGAAGGGCATTTCAAGTGGCAATTTCAGGCGCCGCGATCCTTCCCACCCCCTTCTGTCCTGCCGGACATCTCCCCCGCAAGGGGGGAGATCAGCAGCTTTGCCGACGGCTTCCCTTCTGCAACGTTCGTGGTTGGCGAAGGCGGAGATGAGAGAGCAATCTCCCCCCTTGCGGGGGAGATGTCCGGCAGGACAGAGGGGGGTGTGACGGAACGCCGACCTCTCAAATTAACCGAACCCAGTACGCTCCCCCTTCCCGGTCGCGACATTGGTTTCGTCTTCCAGGACCCCTCCGCCAGCCTCGACCCCGTCATGACCGTCGGCAAACAGATCGCCGAAGTCGCCCGCACCCACCTCGGCCTCGACTGGCCACAAGCTTACGCCAAAGCCAAAACCCTGCTCCAACGTGTCCGGCTGCCCGACCCACAAACCGCCATGCGTGCTTTCCCGCACCAGCTCTCCGGCGGCCAGAAGCAGCGCGTTGCTGTTGCCGCGGCCATTGCAGCCGGTCCGAAACTGCTGATCGCCGATGAGGCGACCAGCGCGCTGGACACCATTGTGCAAGCCGAAATCGTCAGCCTCATTCGGCAACTGGTGGCGGAGGACGGCATGACGCTGCTGTTCATCAGCCACGACATCGCGCTGGCCGCCGAACTCGCAGAGCGTATCGCTGTATTCCGGAACGCCGAACTGATCGAACTCGGCCCGACGGAGCAAATCATAAACGCCCCGCGCCATGCCTATACACGAACGCTGCTCGACGCCCATCTCGGCCTCGACGCCGATCCGCTGCTACGACGGGCGCCGGCATGAACTTGCTCACCGTCTCCGGTCTTACCAAGCGATACCGTCGTGGCGGCAAGGCCATCGCGCACGTCGACGGTGTCTCCTTCGCCATCGAACCCGGCGAGACGCTGGCGCTGGCCGGGCCCTCCGGCGGCGGCAAGTCGACGATCGCGCGGCTGGTGCTTAGGTTGATCGAGCCGGACGCCGGCACCGTCCAGTTCGAAGGCGATGACTTTCTGCTCTTGAAGGGTGCGGCCCTGCGCACCAAGCGCGCGCGCCTGCAAATGGTGTTCCAGGATCCGCTCGCCGCGTTCAACCCGCGCGCCACGGTGGCTCGCGTGCTTGACGATCCCTTGCGCATCCATGCCATCGCTTCCCGCGCCGAGAGGCCGGCCCGCATTGCTGCCTTGCTGGATCGCGTCGGGCTGGCAGCCGATCTCGCCCCGCGCGCCATTCACGAAATCTCCGGCGGCCAGCGCCAGCGCGTCGCCATCGCCCGCGCCATTGCGACAAACCCGTCGCTGATCGTGCTCGACGAGGCAGTGTCGGCGCTCGATGTTTCGGTGCGCGGACAGATCCTCGAACTGCTGCTCGACCTGCAAGCCAGGGAACGGATCGCCTATCTCTTCATTTCGCACGATCTCGGCGTGGTCCGTGCGATCGCTCACCGCGTCGTCCTTCTCGACGCCGGGCGGATCGCCGAGAGCGGCGACGCCCGCACCATCATCGACGGGCCGCAATCGGCGGTCGGCAAGGCGCTGGTGGCGGCCGCGCCAAGATTGAACAGGATCCGGCCATGATCCCGCAAAGTGCAAACCCGTTTGCGGACAAGATCATGGTCAAAGGCAAGGACACATCATGACCGATCCCGAAGCACCCAGAGCCGAAAAACTCTCGCGCGAACTCGATTCCGCCTTCCGCAACCGCGCCGATCTCTACCGCCTGTTTCTCGACGAGCTGACCGGCGAACTCGGCGCGGAAAAGGCCGAGGCGATCATGATCCGCACCATCGAGCAGCGCGGCAAGGAGGTGGCGGCGGCCGCCTTCGCCCGTTTCGGACCTAACGACGCGCCGGCCATCGGCGAGGCATTTTTGGCCGTCAGCCCGGATGGCGGCCTGATGTATCCGACCGATGTCGAGCGCGGGCCGGACCACATCGCCTTCAAGGTGAAGCGTTGTCCGCTGAAGGACGCCTGGGTCGAGGCCGGTGTCGGTGATGAAAAACTCGCCACGCTCTGCCGCATCGCCGGCGCTTTCGACCGTGGTCTGTTCAAGGCAACGGGCGTGCGCTTCGACAATGTCACCTGGACGCCGGGCCACGGCCCCGGCTGCTGCCACATCGCGCTGACCAACCGGGATGCCGCCGGATAGCCAATGCTGATCAGTCGGCGGCAAACACATGCAGCTCCGTGCCCGCCTGTTCGGCAGCAGTGCGCAGGTCGGCCTTCGGTTCGCTGTCGGTGACGATATCGGCAATGTCATCGAGCCCGCAGATGCGTTCCAGACTGCTGCGGCCAAACTTGTCGTGGGTCACCACCAGCACCGCCGACAGTGAACGCGATATCATTGCGCGTTTAACGGCTGCGGCGCCCGAGATCATGTCGCTCGGACCATCGGCGCTTATCCCCGATGCCCCGATAATGGCGACGTCGGCATTGTAGCGGCGCAGGAACTCGACGGTGTCTTCGCCAAGCACGCTGCCTTCGCGGCTGTCATAGGTCCCGGGGCAAAGCAGCACGCGGAAGGTCGGATTGGCGCCGGCCACCGAGGCCACGCCGGTGGAATTGGTGATGATGGTCAGGTCGCGCTTCAGCTGCGAAAGGTTGCGCGCCACCTCATAAGTGGTCGAACCGCCATCGATCATCACGATCTGGCCCTTCTGGACCAGGCCCGCTGCGCCGCGGCCGATGCGGGCGCGCTCCTCGACCAGGGTCAGGCCGCGCTCCGAAATCACCGGCTCTGATGTCACCAGCGAGATCGTCGCACCGCCATAGGTGCGGTTGATCAGCCCGGCATCGCCGAGTTCGATGAGATCGCGGCGGATGGTCTCGCCGGCGACGCCGATGCGCCGTGCAAGTTTGGAGATGCGGATGGACGCCGACCGGCGCACTTCCGAAAGGATAAGCGCGTGCCGCTCCTTCTTCGTCAGTCGGCCCTGATCCATGATTATTCCATTCCCTTTGCAGCAATCAGTGCGTCGGCAAGCTCGGCAAACCCTTGCGCGCCGCGCCCGCTTGTGACGAAGGCAGGAGATGCCGGAAGTTCGCCGGCGAAGTCCAGCACATTAGCGACACCGACGCTGTTGGGGAAGAAGCCGAACATTGGCGCATCGTTTGGACTATCGCCGACGAAGACAATGCTGTCCTTGTCGTGGTCTATGTCTATACCAAAACAGTCGCGCAAGAATAGCCGGCTTGTTGACAGTTTGTCGTATTTGCCGAACCAGCCATTGACATGGATGGACGAGATTTTCGCCGCCGCTCCATAGCGCTGAAAGATAGCGACGATCTTCAGCACTTCAGATTTGGGCAGCGGCGCGACATCCTCGCGAAAATCGATCGCCAAATCGGCTTCGCGATAGGCCTGGTCAGCGGCGACCGCCGCACCCGGAATTTCCGCGAGCACGGCGCGTTCGATCTCGCGCAGGCGCGCCGCGTCAGCCTGCCTTTCCCCGGCACTCCTGGCATAGTGACGAACGATGCGCTTGGCAGTGCCGTCATAGCGGAAATAGAAAGCGCCGTTCTCGCCGATCACGCCATCGACCGGCCATTGCCGCGCGATCAGGTCGCACCAGCCGGCAGGGCGGCCGGTCACCGGCGCGACAAGGAAGCCGGCCTGCTTCAGCCGCTCGAGCGCCGCATAGGCTTTTGCCGGCAGCCGTCCCTTGTCGGTCAAGGTGTCGTCGATATCGGTCAGAACGACGGCGATGTTGCGCCGGTCTAGCGCGGTGAAGTCGGCAAGCGGACGCAGCACCCGCTCAGGCTCCCGCCGCAACCGTTTCGAGCGAGGCAGCCGCGACGTCGAGCATGGTGAACCTGTCGCGGATCAGCCGGGCATTGGCGACCGCCTCGTCGTAGAAGCCAGCCGGTATGGCAACCTCCTGCGGCGTGGTCGGCGCGCCGGCGGCGCGCAGTGCTGCCGCGATCTCGCGCGCCGGGCGTGCCACCCGCACCAGCCTTTCACGATGCGAGCGCCATTGCTTGGCCAGCATGGTGTTGATGGCGTTTGCCCGTTCGCGGTCCAGCAGCTTGGGCTTGAATGCCGCCCAGCAGGAACGTCCGAGCGTTTCGCCGAAGATCTCGATGAAGCGTTCTGGCGTATCCGCGGACGGCGCGAGCTGCAGCTCCGGCAGTGCCAGCACGCGCTCCTGCAGCCGCGCCATCGTCAACGTCGTCACCGCTACGTGTTCGCCGTGATGCGCCTCAGGCAATCCCTGGCCCCGCATGTCGATATAGTGGGCGATCAGATGTTCGCCCTGGCTGGCCGGATAAGAGCCGCCGCACAGTGTCATGCCGAGACCGGACATGACCAGCGTGCGCACCAGCACTTCCATCGCCTCAAGGTCGCCGGTCCCGAGTTCGCCGGCCTTGGCGATGAGCGCCTTCTCGTCCTCGGCCAGAAGCATGAACGGCGCCTGCCTGTAGGGCGTGCCGAGCAATAGATGCGCCATCAGCCAATCGGTCTGCGCGGTCGGCCGCGCCATCGAATCGCCGAAGCCGGCAGCGATCAGCCGGTGCGGCGCCCGCGCCATGACATCGAGATCGAGGAAGACGCCGACCGGCAGGCTGGCCGTCAGCGATTTCTTCAGGCCGTCCTCGGTGATTGCCGCCGACACCGAGGTGTAGCCGTTCATCGATGGCGCGGTGCCGAACACCGCATAAGGTTTTTGGGTGAGATGGGCAGCATATTTGGTGATGTCGTTGATCGAGCCAGATCCGACCGCGACCAGGCCGCTGGCGTCTTTCGTGCGTGCGATCACCGATCGCACCGCGTCCATGTCCGGATGCGGATGGCGCGGCAGGATGATCTTGTCGACATCGCTGCTGCCACGCAGTCCGATCGACACCCTCTCACCCAGCGCCAGCCTTGTGTCGGGATCCATGACCACGGCGAGCTTGCGGCCGAGCGGCAGCGGCTTGACCAGCGCATCGGCCTCGTCGCCGAGACCGCGCCCTATGACGATGGTCTTCAGCGGCACCGACAGCATTCCCTGGCTGTCCGGGTCAGGCAGCGTGCCGGCAATAAGGCGATCGAGCATTTGTCTGGACATAGGATGCAGTCCGGTCAATCAGCATGAAGCGGGGTCAGGGCATCGAACAAGGTGCGATACCGGCGGTAACTTCTGTCGTAGGCGGCCTTGGCGGAAGGATCAGGGTCGATCGTCTCGATGTGGCCGGCCAGCCTTTCAGCCGCCTGCTGCACTGAGGAGGTAAGGCCGATGGCTGCGGCGGCAAGGATTGCCGCACCGATCGGCGAGGCATCGGCCGCACCCGCGATCTCGACCGGCCTGCCGCTGACATCGGCACGGATTTGCGCCCATACCCGGCTGCGCGCGCCACCGCCTGAGAGCCGGATGCGATCCGTCGCGATATCGAGATCGTCCAGCCGGTCGACCACGTCGCGCATGGCAAAGGCACAGCCCTCCAGCACGGCACGGGCACAAGCGGCTTTGCCGTGGAAGGATGTCAGGCCGTAGAAAGCGGCACGCGCTTCGGCGATCCAGCGCGGCGCCATGGCACCGGACAACGCGGGCAAGAACAGCAAATCGTCGCTGCCGGCAACCACCGTCGCCGCCAGTTCCGACATCGCCGCCGGCGAATCGACGCCGAAGGTTGTTAGAAACCACGTCACCGCGCCGCCCGAGAGCCATCCGGGATTGGAGATGAAATAGCCGTCGCCGAGAAAGCCATGGGTCTCGACCAGGCCGCCGGGGTCGAGGCGAAGCGTGCCGGACACCGCGCCGACCACTTCGGCCGTGCCGAGATTGCAGGCGACGACACCGGGCACGACAACCCCGGCGCCTATGGCGGCCGAAAAATCATCGCCGGTGCCGACCGCCAGCGGCGTGCCCACAGGAAGACCGGTGAGCTCGGCGCCGGCGTGGGTCAAGGCGCCGGCGATCTCAGATGCATCGTCGATGCCGGGCAATTTATGTGCATCGATGTCGAAGGCCGCCAGCAGATCGCCGGCATAATTGTGCTCCTTCAGCCCATAGAGCATGGTCGTCGAGGCCAGCGCGTGATCGATGACGGCACGACCGCACAACGCTGCGACCACGAATGATACCGGTTGATGCCAGAGCGCCACTCGGCGCGCTTCGGGCAGGTTGCGCGCGGCCCAGCGGATTTTCGCCGCCATATGGGTGGCGTCCAGAACGAGACCGGTGCGCTCACGGATGAAGTCCGGGTCGATGGCGGCGATCTCTCCTGCCGCCCGCCGGTCCATCCAGATGATGCACGGAGCCAGCGCCTCACCATTGCGATCGACCGCGACGCAGCCGTCGAGCTGGCCGGCAATGGCAATACCCTTGATGTCGGACGGCGCAAGCCCAGCCTTGTCGAGCGCGCCGGCAATGGCCGGCTTGAGCGCCGCCAGCCACAGCGCCGGGTTCTGTTCGGCCCAGCCGGGCGCCGGGAAGGCCGGCTGGTACAACACAGCGGCCTCGCCACGCAGCCGCAATTCGTCATCGACAACGATCGCCTTTAGGCTTTGTGTGCCGAGATCGATGCCGATGACTGGCATTAGACACGCTCGCAATCCGCGAGGACATCCCGCAGTTGCGAGAGGATAGAACCTTTCGTCGGCGAATAGGAGCCATCGAAAACCGCTGTGCCAATGGTAAAAGCGTTGGCGCCGGCCAGCTTGATTGCCTTGATCCGATCGGCTGATGCCACAGCGCCGGCGACGATCAGATGCCGCGACGGACCAAGCCCGCGCCGGGCTGCGCGCACCAGTTCGGCCGGGTCGGCCTCGGTGGCGCGATAGGCGAGGATGTCGCATCCCGCACAACCCTTCTCGGCGAAGGCCCGGCAGTCGGCCTCGACATCCTCGGCCGAACCGCCGAGCTTGGTCGGATGGCCGACCGGCCGCCCGGGAAAAGGGTAGTATTCGGTGCCGCTCCCCTCCAGCAACGCCATGATCTCGTCGACCTGGGTACCACCGAGCAGGCGCTGGATGCCGAGATCCCTGGCGATGCGCGCGGAATTAAGGCAGGCCTCAGCCGTCGTCGAGACAACTTCCATGTAAGTGGTGGCGCCTGTCCGGCCAATGGCGACAGCGAGCTTGCGCAGCACATCCGGCGCGACGCCAATATCCTTGAAGCCGACATGCTTCAGGCCGACCGGCTCAATCAAATCGACCAGGTCGAGACAGTCCTCGACCGTGCGATCGTTGCGCGTCAGCATGAAGATGAAGTCCATCCGAAAGGTCCCTCGCCTGGTCGGGAAAGCCGGTTTGCTGCCGGTCTGTTAACACCTCCCAACCATTTGTTGCAAGGTGCCACATTTTGATTTGCAGTACCACACATTTTATGACAAAACGGGCGCCGGCCCGCCAGGCACGACTTCTAGGGAGAGGGAAGAATGCTCAAGCCGCTGAGACGTACCGCGTCCAGACTGCTCGTCGCAGTCGTATTTGTGTGGCCCCTGACGTGGCAAGTGACACAAGCGGACGCGTGGGATCTGAAAGAGGCGTCGAAACCCTATAGCGGCCAGACCATCCGCATGGTCGGCGAGGCGCTGCCGCCGCTCGAAGCGCTGAAGAAGATGGCGCCGGAGTTTGAAAAACAGACCGGCATCCATGTCGAAGTCGAGATGTACGAGCACTCGGAAGCCGTCAACAAGGTGCAGCTCGATCTCAACTCGCACCGCGGCCGCTACGACGTCATCATCCAGCCGCATCGCGAACTCGGCAAGTTCGCCACCAACAACCATCTGGTCGAAATCGCCAAGATGATGGCCGACCCGGCTTTGCGCGATCCGAGCTTCGAGCCGGAGAAGCAGCTCTACCAGACCGCCTGGCACGAAATCTCCTGGTATGACGGCAAGGAGTACGGCTTCCCCTTCACAGTGCTCAACATGTTCATGTGGTATCGCTCGGACCTGCTCGCCGATCCCAAGGAGCAGGCAGGCTTCAAGGCCAAGTATGGCTACGGCCTCGCTCCCGCCAAGGACTGGAAGCAATACCGCGATATCGCCGAATGGTTCTATCGCCCCGACCAGGGTTTTTACGGCACCGCCCTGCAGGGCAAGCGCCATGAGGCACTGTGGTATGAGTGGCTCAATTTCCTTTATTCCTTCGGCGGCGACGTGCTCGACGTGAAGAGCGGCTCGGCCTGCGGCCCGGTCATCGTCAACAGCCCCAAGGCCGTCGCCTCGCTCGAATATTACAAGAGCCTGCTGCAATTCTCGCCGCCGGACAGCCTCAACTATTTCTGGGATGATGTCATGGCGCTGATGCAGCAAGCCAAGGTCGCCGAGCTGATCATGTGGAACGACGCAACCTATGCCGTGTCGGTCGACACCACGGCCTCCACCGTGGTCGGCAAGGTTGGCTTCGATCTCGTGCCGCAAGGCGACGGCGGGAAGATCGGCCAGGTCGAGGGCTGGACCTATCTCATCCCGGTCTATTCGAAGAACCAGCAGGCCGCCTTCCTCTTCGTCCAGTGGATGATGGGCTATGACCGCCAGCTCGAACAGCATCTCAATGGCGGCGCTTCAGGTCGGCCGGATGTCTATGCCTCCGCCGAGGTGCAGAAGCTGCCCTATGCCAAGGCTTCGATGGAGGCCAACGAGCATGCGGTGCCGAAGGCGACGCTGCCGCAATCGGCCGAGATGACCGACATACTAGTGCGCGAACTGTCATCCTACCTCGCCGGCGAAAAGGAGGCGCAGGCCGCCCTCGACACCGCCGCCACCGACATCTCGACACTGCTCGGTTCTTGCGCACCCATGACCTATCCGGCACGATAGGCCTTGAGATGTCGCGCAGAGGCTACCCGCACAAGCGGGTAGCCGTTCTTGTCCGCAGGAAACGCCCGTGACGAACCGCACTCCATCGCCGCGCGGAATGCCGCTTCTCGACCGTGGGGTGGGGCCGCTCTTGATGCTGCCGGCGACGCTGCTCGTCGTCGTCTTCCTGGTCGGCCCGTTCTACTACATGGTCTACACCGCGCTGACCGACCTCAGCTTCGCCGACGCCAGCCATGCCGGCGCCTTCGTCGGTTTCGACAATTTCCGCAAGCTGATGCGCAACGACCCATTCTTCTGGGCATCGTTCCTGCTGACGCTGAAATTCGTCATCATCGCCGTCGGCCTGGAATTCCTGCTCGGCTTTGCGCTGGCCTTCCTGATCTTCCGCTTCGTCGCCAGCCAGCGGCTTCTCACCACACTGCTGCTCATCCCGATGATGATCGCGCCGGTCGCCGTCGGGCTGATCTGGCGGCTGCTGTTGCAGGGCGATTTCGGCATGCTCACCTTCTACATGCGCAAGGTCGGCCTGCTGGCGCAGAATTCGGCGGTGCTTTCGGCACCCGACCTGGTGTTTCCGACCATCGTCGCCATCGATGTCTGGCAGTGGACGCCTTTCGTCACCCTGATCATGCTCGCCGGGATGATGAGCCTGCCGCGCGCGCCGTTCGAGGCGGCGATGATGGATGGCGCCAAACCGTTCCAGATTTTCCGAAACGTCATGCTGCCGCTGCTGCGGCCGGTCATCGCGCTCGTGCTGCTGCTGCGCGGCATCGACGCCTTCAAGGAGTTCGACAAGGTTTTCCTGATGACCGGCGGCGGACCGGGAACGCTGACCGAGCTGGTCTCGATCTACGCCTACCGCGTCAATTTCCGTAACTGGGACCTCGGCTACGGCGCCGCGGTCGCCTTCATGATCTATCTCGTCGTGCTGATCCTGTGCTCGGTCTTCTACAAGGCCGTCTACTGGTCGAGCCGCAAGCAGGTGGGGGCGTTTTGAGGGCGCTGCGATGATCGATCAGTCCACCAACCGCGCCTGGAAAAGCTTTGCCTGGGCGGTGTTGCTCGTCGCCGTCGTGGTGGCGCTGACGCCTTATGTCTGGATGGTGCTGGCGTCGTTCAAGAACCGCGTCGATCTTCTGTCTTCTGTGCCGAAATGGATTTTTTCGCCGACGCTTGCCAACTATCCCGCCGTCTTCATCGACAAGGGATACTGGCCGCTGGCGATCAATTCGGTGCTGATCTCGGNCGGTGTCGTCGACCATACTCTGCATCGTCATCGGCGCGCCAGCGGCCTATGGCTTTGCCCGCTCGGATTTTCCCGGCAAGGAAGACCTGTTCTTCTTCTTCCTGACCACGCGCATGGCGCCGCCGATCTCAATCGCCGTGCCGCTGTTCCTGTTCTTCACCTCGCTGGGCCTGATCGACACCATCTACGCCGTTGTGATCGCCCACACCTCCTTCAACCTGTCGCTCGTCGTCTGGATGATGCGCGGCTTCTTCGCCGAAATCCCCAGGGAGATCGACGAGGCCGCGATGATGGACGGCCGCTCGCGGCTCGGCGCATTCTTCTTCGTCGTCGCGCCGCTGGCCGCACCCGGCATCGGCGCCACAGCGGTGCTCTGCTTCATCCTGTCGTGGAACGAGTTCCTCTATGCCTTCATCCTCGTCGCTTTCGACGGGCGGCCGCTGACCGTCGGCATACCGGGGCTGGTGACGCCGCATGGCACGCTCTGGGGACAGGTCGCGGCAGTCGCGATCGTGGCAACGCTGCCGATCGTGCTTTTCACGTTCCTTGTCCAGAAACAGCTCGTCCGCGGCCTCACCTTCGGCGCGGTCAAGGGTTGAAGGGATCTTGTATGGCAATTGTTTTCGACGGCGTCACCAAGGCCTTCCCGGACGGGACGGTGGCGCTGCAGGCGCTCGATCTTGCTTTCGAGCCCGGCGAATTCCTGGTTCTGCTCGGCCCGTCCGGTTCCGGCAAGACGACAGCCTGCCGGCTGCTCGCCGGGCTGGAGCGGCCGACCGCCGGGCGCATCATGGTCGAGGGCCTCGATGTCACCGACCTGCCGCCGCGCCTGCGCGGCATGGGCATGGTGTTCCAGAACTATGCGCTCTACAGCCATAAGAGCGTCTACGAGAACATCGCCTATCCCTTGCGCATCCGAAAGATGCCGGCCGCCGAGCTTGACCGCTGCGTCCGCGCCATGGCCGAGCTGCTCGAAATCACCCGTTACCTCGACCGCCGCCCTTCGCAATTGTCGGGCGGCCAGGCGCAGCGCGTGGCTGTGGCCCGCGCACTCGTCTGGCAGCCGAGCCTCTGTCTGATGGACGAGCCGCTGTCCAATCTCGACGCCTTGTTGCGGCTCCACATGCGCACCGAGCTGAAGCGTCTGCATCGCGAGCTGAAAAAGACCTTCGTCTTCGTCACCCACGACCAGGAAGAGGCGATGACGCTGGCGACCAGGGTCGCGGTGTTGCGCGAAGGCGCACTGATCCAGTACGACGACCCGCGCGAGATCTATCGGCGGCCTGCCAATCGCTTCATCGCCGAATTCATCGGCCGTCCAGCGATGAACACGTTCGATGGCGATGTCCGCGCCGGCGTCTTCCACGCCAGCGGTTTCACTTGCCCGCTTCCGGGAAAGCCTGATGGTCCCATCGTGCTCGGCATTCGCCCGGAGCAGATCCAGCTTGTCGACGCGACTGCCGGCGACGCCATCCTGTTTGCCGTCGACGTCGTCGAACCGGTCGAGCCGGACGTGCTGATCTTCGCCAATAGCGAGGCCAACGCGCTGATCGTCAGGACTGTGAATGACGATCGCGCTTTCGATCCCGGCCAGCCGCTTTATCTACGCTTTCCGCCGGCAGCGCTGCACACGTTCGATGCTGTGTCGGGAGCGCGGCTGCCGTGAGCACGCTGCTCGCTTTGGTGCCGCTGGCCGCCGCAGCCTTGGTCTGGTGGCTGTTCTACAGCTTCAACCGGTCGCGGCGCTGGTTCTCGACAGGCGAACTCATCTTCTGGGACGCCATTGCACTGGTAACCCTGCAGCTTGTCTGGCTGATCTGGTTCTGAATGCGCATTCCAGCAACGCAGATCAGTAGCCCAGCGCACAACCGTCCTTGCGAGGATCGGAGGCACCGGTGAGCGTGCCCTTTTCCCAATCGATCAGCACCAGCTGGCCGCCGCCATGCGGCTCCTCGGCGATCGAAACCTGATGACCGCGCTGACGCAGGCCGGCGATCGCCTCAGCCGGAATCCCGCGCTCGGCCAGCACGGCATTGTCCTTGTAGAACACCCGTGGCGCATCCAGTGCCTGCTGCGGGTCCATCCCGAAATCGATCATGTTGGTCAACAGATGGACATGGCCGAACGGCTGGTAGCCGCCGCCCATCACCCCGAACGGCATCACCACCTTACCCCCTCGCGTCGCCATGCCAGGCATGATGGTGTGCATCGGTCGCTTTCGCGGCGCGATACGATTTGGATGGCCTTCCGTGAGGCGAAAACTGCTGCCGCGATTCTGCAGCACGACGCCTGTCTTGGGACCGACGACGCCGCTGCCGAAGGAACCGAAGGTCGAGTTGATGAAGCTGACTGCATTGCGGTCGCGGTCGACCACGGAGATATAGACGGTGTCGCTGCGCGGCAGCTCAAGCCGCGGCAGATGCGTCATGGCGAGGGCCGGATCGATGGCGGCGCGCAGCCGCTCCGCATAGGCTGCCGACAGCAGTTGTTCGACGGGGACCTGGACGAAATCCTGGTCGCCGATGAAAGTATCGCGGTCCTGGTAGGCAAGCCGGCCGGCTTCGATCTCGAGATGCAGCCGCTGGGCACTGTTCGGCTCCAACGAACCAAGGCTGAAGCCCGAAAGCACATTCAGCATGATCAGCGCCGTCATGCCCTGATTGTTCGGTGGCATCTGATGGATATCGTAGCCGCGATAGGACGTATTCACCGACGTGACGTAGTCGCCCTTGGTTGCAGCGAAATCGTCCAGCGCATGCAGCCCGCCCAGCGCGCCGAGACGCGCCACCAGATCACCGGCGACCTCGCCCTCATAGAAGCCGGCGCGACCTTGCTTTGAGATTATGCGCAAGGTTTCCGCGAGTTCCGGCTGCCGATGCACATCACCGGCCTGTGGTGCCCGGCCGTTCGGCAGGAAGATCCGCGCCGCATGTTCGTCGGCGGCGAGCAGGGCGACCTCGTCAGCCCAATCGAAGGCGACGCGATCATGAACGACATAGCCTTGTTCGGCATAGCGAATGGCCGGAGCCAGCGCGGCGTCGATGCCCTTCCTGCCGTGATCTTCAAGCAGCCGGCACCACGCGTCGATGGCGCCCGGAACGGTGACGGCATGCGGTCCGGTTCCAGGCAGTTCGCCATGGCCCCGCTCCAGAAACCAATCGGCATTTGCAGCAGCAGGCGATCGCCCCGAGCCGTTGAAGGCCAGCACCTCGCCCTCGCCTTTGGGGCTGTAGAGCACAAAACAGTCGCCGCCGATGCCGGTCGATTGCGGCTCGACGACGCCTTGCACCGCCGCAGCGCAGACAGCGGCATCCATGGCATTGCCGCCGGAGCGCAGCATGTCGATGGCGGCCAGCGTCGCCAGCGAATGCGATGTCGCCGCCATCGCTTCTGTCGCGCGAACCGGCGAGCGTCCGGGGAACTGAAAATCACGCATGAAATCGCCTCCAATGATTTCGCGCCCGCCGGCAGCAGCCTCAATGCTTGATGCGGTCGCGCATGGCGTACCACAACATCCCCAGCACATAGAGCAAGCCCCGCAGCGCCGTACCGCCCGGGAACGGCATCGGCGTCAGCGTCGAGAACAGGTCCAGCCGCGAGGCGTCGCCCGTAATCGCTTCGGCCAAGAGCTTGCCCGACAGCGTTGACAGGATGACGCCCTTGCCGGAATAGCCATGCGCGAAATAGACCTCGCCATAGTGCCCGACATGCGGCAGCCGCGACGTGGTCACCGACACCAGACCGCCCCAGGCATGATCGATGCGGCAGCCCTTCAGTTGCGGGAAGGTGGCCTCCATGTGCGGCCGCACGAAGCCGGCGATGTCGGCCGGCGGCGATGGCGTGTAGCGCTCGCCGCCGCCGAATAGCAGCCGACCGTCCGCCGACATGCGGTAGTAGTTGACGACGAAGCGCGTGTCGGACACCGCGACATTGGCCGGGATGACATTGTGTTTGCCCTCCAGCGGTTCGGTGGCGACGATGTAGTTGCCGACCGGCATGATGCGGCTGTTGACGCGCGGCTCCAGCCCATGCAGCAACGCGTCGCCGGCCAGCACGACATGTTTGGCCCTTACCGACCCCTGCGCCGTCGAGACCCGGATCGAAGGCTCGCGCTCCAGCTTTACCGCGACGGAATTTTCATGGATGACGACACCGGCCGCCACGGCGGCACGGGCAAGGCCGAGCGTGTAGTTCAGCGGATGCATATGGCCGCCAAGCGGCTCATACATGGCGCCATGATAGGGCGTGTCCACCTTGCCGCGTGCCTGCGCCGCCGACAGGATCTCGACGTCGTGGAACTTCATCACGCTCTCGAGGCATTTGGCCTCGTCTTCGAGATCCCTGAGGTCGGAGCCATTAACGGCACCGACGAGATGGCCGGTCAGCCGCAGATCGCAGTCGATGGTGTGGCGCTCGATGATGTCGAGCACCAGGCCCCGCGCCTCGAAGGCGAGGTCGAACAGCGCCTTCGCCCGCTCGGGGCCGTAGAGCTTGACCAGCCCCTTGGCGCCTTTGCGCAGGCCGGGGATCATCTGGCCGCCATTGCGGCCCGACGCGCCCCAGCCGATCTTGCCGCCTTCGAGCAGCACCACCTTCAGGCCGCGCTCGGCGGCATGAAGGGCGGCCGACAGGCCGGTGCAGCCGCCGCCGACCACCACCAGATCGGCGCCGACATCTCCCACCAGCGCCGGATGGTCCGGCGCCGGATTGGCGGTGGCGACATAGTAGGATTTGCCGATATCGAGGCCCGAATTGAAACCCGTTGAGCCGGAGGCCATGATCACACCTTCAGCAGCAAATGGTCGCGTTCCCAACTCGTCACCACGCTTTGGAACAGGTCGAGTTCGACGCTCTTGACGCGCAGATAGGTCTGGAAAAAATCCTCGCCGAGCAATGCCCGCACCGGCTCGCAAGCAGTGAAACGATCAAGCGCCTCCTCCATCGTTTTCGGCAGCGTGCTTTTGATCCTGTAGGCATTGCCCGAGGCCTCAGCCGAGCGCGCCAGCTTCTGCTCGACGCCGAGATAGCCGGCAAGCAGCGAACCGGCGATCGCCAGATAGGGATTGCAATCCGCACCCGGCAAGCGGTTCTCTACCCGCCGGGCGGCGCGGCCACCTGCCGGCACGCGCAGGCCGCAGGAGCGGTTGTCATGCGACCATTCGATGTTGGCCGGCGCGCTGTGGTTCGGCCGGATGCGGCGGAACGAGTTCACGTTGGGTGCGAATAGCGGCATGATCTCGGGCACATATTTCTGCAGGCCGCCGATGAAATGGCCGAACATTTCGGTATCTGCATCATCTCTGTCGGAAAACAGCGCGGCGCCTGTCGTTTCATCGACGACAGACATGTGCAGATGCATCGAGCTGCCGGCCTGCGCGGCGATCGGCTTGGCCATGAAGGTGGCGTGCATGCCGCTCTGCTGCGCTGCCTGGCGCGTCAGCCGCTTGAACAGCAGCACCTGGTCGGCGAGTGGCACCGCGTCGCCGTGCAGCAGATTGATCTCCAGCTGCGCGGTGCCCGATTCATGGATCAGCGTGTCGAGCGGCAGGCCGGCGGCTGCGGCATAATCATAGACGCGCCTTATCACCGGCTCGAATTCTTCCAGCGCCACCATGTCATAGGGATGCTGCGAGCCCTCGGCGCGGCCATTGGCGCCAACCGGTGCCGTCAGCGGCTGGTCGGGATTCGGATTGGGCGCGGTCAGATAGAATTCGACTTCCGGCGCCACCACCGCGCGCCAACCGCGCTTCCGGTAGAGATCGAGCACGGCGCGCAGCACATGTCGTGGCGAGGCCATCCAGGGCTTGCCTTCCATGTGGAAGGCGTCGGCGAAGACATAGGCTTTGCCAGCGCCACCGCCCGGCGCCAGGCACAGCGTCGACATATCAAGCACCATGCGCATATCCGGGTCTTGATAGGCAAAGCCTTCGTCGATCGAACCGGAGTAGCGGCCATCGATGCTGACCAGGAAAGCGCTGCTCGGCAGGTAAAGTGCGCGGTCTTCCAGCGCCTTGAGGAATTTTGCTGTCGGCAGCGCCTTGCCGCGCAGCACGCCATTCATGTCGGGCACCAGGCACTCGACCTCCGTGATGCCGTGCTGGGCGAGCCAGGCCTTGGGATCGTTGCCGGTGAAGAGAGCGGTGTTGGTATTTTTGTCCTGCATTTTGGTTCACGTACCTATGAGAGAGAGTATGGCTTGCGCGGCCACATCCGTTCCAGGGGTCAGCGCCATCTTGGCAGCATTGTCCCTGAGGCGGGCGCGCATCGCATCGTCGGCCAGCAGGCCGAGAATGGCTCTCTCCAATCCCCCTTCCGTCCAGGCGTCGCGGCCGATATGGTCGCCGACACCTGTCTCTCCCGCGCGTTGCGCATTGTCGTGACCGTCCCAGCAATAGGGCATGATCAGCGACGGCACGCCGAAGCGCAGCGCCTCGCAAAAGCTGTTGTTGCCGCCATGGTGGATGAACAGGTCCGACTTCGCCACCACCGAAGGCTGCGGAAACCAGGCGTCGAGATAGACATTGTCCGGCACCGCGCGATAGGCGTCGCGCAGGCCGCCGGCATTGACGATGAAGCGCGCCGGCAGCCTGTCGAAGACGGCGAGCATGCGCTCGATCAGCCCGACATCCATCGCGCCGAGGCTGCCGAAGCTGACATAGACCAGCGGGCCGCCATTGCGCGGAAACACCGGCACCTCGAATGGCCCTTCCGAACGCACGCAGCCTTCGAGATAGACAAAGCGTTTGGGGTCGAGCGGCTCGGCCCGCTCACGCCGTACGATCGCTGGCGTCAGCAGCAGATTGAGGTCGGGTGATGTCTCGAGGAACAGGCCCTTGGGCAACGGCGCCAGGCCGGCATCCGCACGAAAACGGTTGAAGCGCTCATGCGCGGGTGCGGAGGCCGCGAGATAGCGCGCTTCGAACGCCGCACGTTGCGGGTCGTCGGCACCCATCCCCGAGAGATAGGGCGGCACCTCGGCATCCGGCAGTTCCGTCTCGGCACAGGAGACGACGCGCACCCACGGGCAGCCGGCGGCGGCGATCGCCGGGAACATGATGACGTTGTCGAGCACCACCGCGTCCGGCTTCAGCCGCGCCAGCAATTGGCGCAGCGGCGCCTCGGCGTTGACGGCGGTGTCGACGATCGCTTGCCAGGTCGGCGCGACATAGGTCTCGAGCTGGTCGATCGGGCTCAGCCGGAAATGCGGCAGGTGCCGGCGCACGAAGGCCTGCCAATAGCTCTGGCGGTCGCTGTCGCTCAGCGGCTCATCCGTCGGCAGATGGTATTCCTGGAAGCCATAGTCGGTAAAGACGCCGGAGAAGCCGGCATGGCAGATGAAGACGGGGCGAGCGCCCCGTGCGCGCAATGCCTGTGCGATACCGACGCAATTCAACGCGGCGCCGAAACTGGCTTCGGGAAACAGCGCGATGGTCGGGCTGGCTTTACGCGTCAATTATTCCTCTTCAATCCGGCCGGCTGATCATGCTGAACAGTGCGGGAGCTCCGCGGCTGGCTGCTTGCGGTCGCTGGCTGCGGGAGAGCCGCAGGTGGATGCGAAGCAGATCGGCAGCCACCTCATACTGCCGGCTTTCAAGATAGTCGAGTATGCCCGAGTGTTCGCGCAACGATTGCCGCAGCCGAAACACGTTGACGCCGGAATAGATGCCCGGCAGCCGGCGCAGGCGGAGATGATCGGCCAATGCATCCGACACAAAACGGTTGGCGCAGCCCTCGGCGATCATGCCATGAAAATCCATGTCCAGCCGCTGGAACTCGCGCGTGTCGAATGTCTCGTCCGGCAGCGCTGCAAGCGCTTCCATGCCTTGCCGCAACATTGCTGCCCGCGCCCCGTCCAGCCGAAAGCCTGGCGTCAGGATGGCCGCCGGCTCTAGCACCAGGCGGAACTCGTAGCTTTCGCCTTGCGCCTCCGGATCGTCCGGCGCGCGGCGAAACAACCAGGATTGCCCAGGCGCACGATCCAGAAGATTCTCGTCGGTCAGTTTGTTAAGTGCTTTTAGTACCGTCTTGCGATCAGCGTCGTAGCGTCGCATCAGCCCCGCGATGGTCACCGTCTGGTCCAACCGTCGCGCCGAGCGGTCGCGCAGGATGGCTTCGGCGAGCTCGTCTTCCTCCGCACTGGGTAGTTCGGCGGCAATGGCGGGCTGGGCGGCGAGGTCGACCGTCAGATGATAACCGCTGTCGGCCTCCCAGCGCACCACGCCCCGTTCCGCGAGCAGGCCGAGTGCCGCGCGTACGGGCGTGCGCGAGACATTGCACAGCGAGGCGATCTGCTGTTCGGGCAGGCGGGCGCCAGGCTCGAAGCCACGCTGCCGCGCCACATCCAGGATGCGTTGCGCCAGATCGAGATGGTTGGTGCGAGGTCGTCTGGCTACGGCTTGCATGACTTTTCTCGAATGCGAATGTGGCGCATTGGTCTGGCTGATCGCCGGAACAGGCACAATCGGCCAAATTCCTCCGTCGGTTGACAGATTATGGATTGACGTACTTTTTTCTGCAATAGTACTGTCGGCACAATCGGCAAGAAAAGACCGAGGGAACAGGATCGAGGCAGGCGCGCGTCGCCGGCCTTGGTCCGGCAAATGATTTCGACGATCAAACCGAATGGGAGACTGCCATGACCGCTACCAGCCTGCGGCGCCGTGCGCTCAATACATCCTCAATCGCTCTCGGTCTCGCTCTGACGCTCTCGGTGCCGGCCGCCGCAGCCGACCTCGTTATTTCGAACTGGGATGGGTACATGGCACCCGACGCCATGGCCGCTTTCAAGACCGCCACCGGCGTTGCCGGCGAAGTGGTGGTGCACGCCACCAATGAAGAGATCATGGGCAAGCTGATTGCCGCCGGCGGCAAGGGCTATGACGTGGTCTTCGTCTCCTCGCCCTTCGCCGAAGTATTAAACAAGCTTGGCCTGACCGAGCCGATCGACCATGCCAAGATCCCCAACCTCGCCAACCTCTATCCCGAAGCGACCAAGCTGCCGCACGATGTCGGCAACGCTTTCTCCGTGCCTTACACCTGGGGCACGACGGGCCTCTGCTACCGCTCTGACCTTGTCAAGACGGCGCCCACGAGCTGGAGCGACCTGCTCGCCCCTTCCGACGAGATGAAGGGCAAGACCACCATGCTGGCGACCGATCGCTGGCTGCTGGCCGCCGGGCAGCTCGACAAGGGCTATTCGGTCAACGAGACCGACCCGGCCAAGATGGCCGAGGTCAAGGACCTCTTGATCTCCGCCAAGAAGACCCTGCTCGCCTATGACGACACCACCTTCTATTCCAAGCTGGTTTCCGGCGAGGCGCTGATGGTGCAGGCCTGGGACGGCTGGTGCAATTACGGCATCGCTGACAAGCCGGAGATCAAATACGTCATCCCTAAAGAAGGTTCGGACCTGTGGGTCGACACGATGGTGGTGATGAAGGCGTCCGAGCACAAGGACGACGCCTTCAAGTTCATCAACTTCATGCTCGACGCCAAGAACCACGCCTGGGCGGCGCAGAACATCGACTACAAGGTGCCGAACAAGCCGGCGATGGAAAGCCTGCCGGCCGACTTCCTGGCCAAATTCCCCAACATGGCGATGCCGGTGGCCGATCTCGTCAAGTTCGAGCAGTTGCGTGACGTCGGCGAAGCCCAGCGCGATTATTCCAAGATCGTCAGCGAGATCAAGGCCGCGCAGTAAGCGGCCTGCCACTTCGATTGCTGGAAGCAAGCTTGCGTTCCTTCACGCCCCCCTCTGGCCTGCCGGTCATCTCCCACTCAAGGGGGGAGATCGGCTGTGGCGTCGCTTTCGCCGATCTTCGATGTTTGAAAGCAAGCGAGAGGTTGGAACTGCTAATCTCCCCCCTTGAGGGGGAGATGCCCGGCAGGGCAGAGGGGGGTGCGGCGTGACGCGGACCTCCCGTTCCTCTCAGCTGATGGCCCCGGCGCTGGTCTGGCTGACCGCGCTGATGGTTATTCCATGCGCCCTGGTGCTGGCGCTCGCCTTCTTCCGGCGCGGCGTCTATGGCGGCATCGACTACACTTTGACGCTGGAAAATTTCGGGTTGGTCTTCGACCCGCTCTATGCCGGCATCTTCCTCAACTCAGCACGTATCGCCGGCACCGCGACCTTGATTGCGGTGGTGATCGGCTATGCCGCAGCCTATGCGATCGCGGCCGCACCGCGCCGGTGGCAGCCAATTTTCCTGTTCTTCGCCGTGCTGCCGTTCTGGTCCAACTATCTGATCCGCACCTATGCCTGGATCGTGCTGCTGAACCGCGAAGGGCTGATCACCCAGCTCTTGCGCTGGTTCGGCTACACCGGCGAACCGCCCTCGATGCTCTATACCGAAGGCTCGGTCATCGCAGGCCTCGTCTACAACTATCTGCCCTTCGTCATCCTCGCCTGCTACGCGCCGCTGTCGCGCCTCAACCCGGAACTGGCCGAAGCATCGCGCGATCTCGGCGCTTCGGCCGCCACCACCTTCCGACGTGTCATCCTGCCGCTGACCGTGCCCGGCATCGCTGCGGGCGCCGTCTTCGTCTTCGTGCTGTCGATCGGCAATTTCGTCACCCCGGCGCTGCTTGGCGGCGGCCGCTTCCAGATGATCGGCAACCTCGTCTACGACCAGTTCCTGACCGCCAATGACTGGCCGTTTGGCGCGGCATTGGCGATGGCGCTGATCGCCATCATGCTTCTGGTGCTGATCGCGCAGGCGCTCGCCGCCGACCGCGCCGCGGGGCGTGCGGCTGAGGCAAAGGGTGACGCCGATGGCTGAGCGCTGCGCAATTCTTGCCTTCTCCCCGTTCACCGGGAGAAGGTGCCCCGAAGGGGCGGATGAGGGGCGGCGTCAACCTTTGCGACGCTCAGCGCTGCCCCTCATCTGCCTGCCGGTATCTTCTACCCGTGAACAGGGAGAAGGACTCTGGTCGTTCGCTTGCCTTCCAATTGTCGGAGGCCGGCGATGACCCATTCCTTCACCCGTACGCTCGGCATGCGGACGATCCTCACCCTCGTCTTCGCCTTCCTCTACATCCCGATCGCCGTGCTGGTGGCGCTGTCCTTCAACGAAGGCGGATTGCCGACGGCATGGTCGGGCTTTTCGCTGAAATGGTATGCCTCGCTGGCCGGCAACTCCGCCATCCTTTCCGCTGCGCTCAACACGCTGATCGTGGCGTTGGTCTCCACGGCCATCGCCACGCTGCTCGGCACGCTGCTGGCCATCGGCATCGAGATGCGCCGGCAATACGGCAGGGGTCTCGAGGCGCTGGTCTTCGCACCGATGATCATCCCCGACATCGTCCTGGCGATCGCTCTGCTGTCGTTCTTCTCCATGCTAAACCTGACCATGGGCCTGCACACCATCATCCTCGCCCATGTCGTCTTCAACCTCGCCTTCGTCTGCTCGGTGGTGCGCGCAAGGCTAAAGAGTTTCGACTGGTCGATCGTCGAGGCCTCCGCCGACCTCGGCGCCTCGGCTCTGACCACCTTCCGGCGTGTGACATTGCCGGTGATCGCGCCGGCAGTGATTGCCGGCGCTCTGCTTGCCTTCACGCTCTCGGTCGACGAGTTCATCATCGCCTTCTTCACCGCCGGTGCCGGCCGCGCCTCGACCACGCTGCCGATGCAGATCTACGCCATGATCCGCTTCGGCATCACGCCGGAGATCAACGCGCTGGCGACCATCGTCATGGCGGTATCGATCACCGCGCTGACCCTGTCGCAGCGGCTCAACCGTGGGATAATCGGCCAATGAGCCAACCGCGCACGCTGCTGGCCATTGATAACGTTTCGAAGAAGTTCGGCCGGGTCACCGCCGTCGACGGCATCTCGCTCGACATCCGCGAAAACGAGTTCTTCGCGCTGCTTGGACCCTCCGGCTGCGGCAAGACCACGCTGCTGCGCATGCTGGCCGGCTTCGAGACGCCAACCGACGGCCGCATACTGCTCGATGGCAAGGACATCGCCCGCACCCCGCCCAACAAGCGGCCGGTCAATCTGATGTTCCAGTCCTACGCGCTGTTCCCGCATATGAGCGTGCGCGCCAATGTCTCCTACGGGCTGGAGATGGAGCGCTTGCCGAAAGCTGAAATCCGTTCCCGCGTCGACGCCATTCTGGCCACCACCGAGCTTGTCCCCTTCGCCGACCGTAAGCCTGAGCAATTGTCGGGTGGCCAGAAGCAGCGCGTCGCGCTCGCCCGCGCGCTGGTCAAACGGCCTCGGTTGCTGCTGCTCGACGAACCGCTCGGAGCGCTCGACAAGAAACTGCGCGGCGCCATGCAGTTGGAGTTGAAGCGCCTGCAGCACGAAGTCGGCATCACCTTCGTCATCGTCACCCACGACCAGGAAGAGTCACTCGTCATGGCCGACCGCATGGCGGTGCTCAAGGACGGCAGACTGCTGCAATGCGACGCGCCGCATGCGATCTACGAGCATCCCGCCGACCGTTTCGTCGCCGACTTCATCGGCGTGATGAATTTCGTACCGGGCAAGGTGTCTGCGGATGGCGTGATCGCCGCGAACGGCGCGCGCATTGCCGGCAAGGTTCCCGCCGCGCTCACACCCGGCGCTTCCGCCGTGGCCTCGGTGCGGCCCGAACGCATCCGGCTGTTCCCGTCACCCGAGACCGCGAACCGCACCACCGGCGCTGTCGAGGCACTGGCCTATCACGGGCTCGATTTGCAGCTGCATGTCCGCACGCCCTTGTCGCCAAAACCGTTCCTGGTGCGCGTCACCGCCGATGCCGCCGACCGCCGGCCGGCCTCGTCGGGCGACCAGGTCGAACTCGGCTGGGACGCCGCCGATGTCAGAATTTTTGCAGAATAGGAGAAGCCTTATGGCGCAGAGGACGATCGCGTTTTTTCCGGAGGCAGCCTACGGCCCGGCGCTCAATTCCGTCGGCATCGCGCAAGCGGTTGAGGCGCGCGGCCACAAGGCTGTGTTCCTGTCCGACCCCGGCTTCGTCGATGTCTACAAGGGCTACGGCTTCGAGGCGCATCCGGTGAACCTGTCGGAACCGATGCCACCCGAGCAGATGGCCAAATTCTGGGAGGATTTCATCAACGGCCACATCCCGAACTTCCGCAAATCGCCCTACGACCAGGTCGACAATTATGTGAAGGATTGCTGGACGGCGATCGTCGACAGCGCCAAGTGGGCGCAGAAGGATCTGCCGCGCGTTCTGGCCGCCATCGAGCCGGACGTGATCTGCGTCGACAACGTCATCCTCTTCCCGGCCATCAAGCAGTTCGGCAAGCCCTGGGTGCGCGTCATCTCCTGCTCGGAAAACGAGATCGAGGATGAGGACATCCCGCCGCATCTCTCCGGTTGCGGCGAGAACGACCATGTCGGCCACCAGCGCTATCGCGATCATTTCAATGCGGTGATCAAGCCCATCCACGACGACTTCAACGCCTTCCTCACCGCAAACAATGAAGCGCCATACCCGGTCGGTCAGTTCTTCGAGGCCTCGCCCTATCTCAATCTGCTGCTCTATCCCGAAGCGGCAAAGTTCAAACGCCGCCATCCGCTTGATACGACGAAATTCCAGTATCTCGAAGGCTGCGTGCGGCAGGAAAAGCCATACGCCGTGCCGACCTTCGCCGAGAACAATGACGGGCCGCTGCTCTATGTCTCCTTCGGCAGCCTCGGCGCTGGCGATGTCGATTTGTTGAAGCGCATAATCGCAACACTGGGCAAGACCCGTTACCGCGCGCTGGTCAATGTCGGCGGCTACAAGGACCAGTACACGGATGTGCCGGGCAACGTCATCGTCGAGAGCTGGTTTCCGCAGCCTTCGGTCATTCCGCAAGTCGATGCGGTCATCCACCATGGCGGCAACAACTCGTTCACAGAGTGCCTCTATTTCGGCAAGCCGGCCATCATCATGCCCTATGTCTGGGACGGCCACGACAACGCCACCCGCGTCCAGGAAACCGGCCACGGCTTCGGCATGCCGCGCTACGACTGGAGCGACGCCCAGCTGATCAGCAGGATCGAAGCCTGCCTGACTGACCCCAAGATGAAGATCAGGCTGGCGAAGACCTCGGCGCAGATGCAGGCCCAGAACGGGCCTGAGAAGGCAGCCGGGCTGCTGGAGGCGCTGCTGTGACCTCCTCCGCCCCACACCTCTACCAAGCCTCCACCCGCACCGACCTCGTCGACTGGGGCGCCCAGTCCGACGCGCTGGACGGCGCGTCGCACTCGACCGGCAGGCTGGTGCACAAGGGGCCCAACAACCAGCCGGAATCCGGCATCTGGGTGTGCACGCCCGGCCGCTGGCGGCTCTCGATTCCGCGCGACGAATTGTGCCATTTCGTCGCCGGCCGCGCGACGTACCGGTCGGATGCCGGGGAGGTGGTAGAAGTCGCAGCCGGGACCGTGGTCATGTTCCCTGCCGGCTGGACAGGCGAATACACCGTGCATGAGACCATGCGCAACGTCTACATGCTGGCTTGAACAGCAACGGAGCTTCCCAATATGCCGACACCGCACTGGCCAAAGGCCTCGACCGTGAAACTGGAGGACTGGGGCGGGGGCAGCAACACGCTTGCCGGCTCGCCGCGCGCCTCGGGCAGGATCCTCTCGCAGAACCCGGACGGCTCAAGCGAATGCGGCCTGTGGTCGTGCACGCCAGGCAGCCGCAAGGTTACCTTTGCCGCCGACGAGTTCTGCCATTTCCTGTCGGGCCGCGGGACCTATGTCCGCGAGAATGGCGAAGAGATCCCGGTCGAGGCCGGCATGCTGGTGTTCTTCCCCGCCGGCTGGGCCGGCACCTCCACCATCACGCAAACACTGACCAAGGCCTTCATGTGCCGCTGAGCACTTTTTTAAAGGAAATCGCCATGACCACGCCCATCATGCAATCCCCGCTTGCCATCACCGACCTCGTCGACTGGGGCGTCATCCCGACCATGATCGAGGGCGTGTCCCACACCTCGGGCAAGCTGCTCTACAAGGGGCCGGAGGGCCGTTCGGAATGCGGCCTGTGGGTCTGCACCCCCGGCAAATGGCACTGCCATGTCACCCGCGACGAGTTCTGCCACTTCCTTGAGGGCCGCTGCACCTATGTGCACGAATCGGGCGAGGTCATCCAGATCGAGCCGGACACGGCGGCGTTCTTTCCTCAGAATTGGAAAGGCGTCTGCACCGTCCATGAGACCATCAAGAAGGTCTACATGATCCGCTGAGCGGACCTGAAAGGACGACCATGCAATTCTCCGCTGAACGGCCGGCTTTCTTCGTCAATCCGGACTACCGGCCGATGACCGGCACGGCAAAACCGGTGATCGATCCGGCGACGCTGGAGACCGTCGGCTCGATCTCCGCCGCAACGGACGGTGAGGTCGATGCGGTGCTGTGTGCCGCAACCACGGCACAAGCCGCCTGGAAGCAGCTCGATGCCAAGAGCCGGGCAAAGCATCTGCATGCGGTCGCCAACGCCATCGAGGCGGCGGACTTCACGCGCTGCGCCGAGCTGATGGTGCGCGAGATGGGCAAGCCCTATCCCGAAGCGATCGGCGAGATCGCCAATTGCGCGCCGATCTTCCGCTACTATGCCGAGATGGCGCGCGACGACGCCGGCAAGATCGCCGGTACGACGCAGGCCGGGTCGTTCCAGTATGCGCGCTACGAGCCGTATGGCGTCTCCGTGCACATCATGCCTTACAACTTCCCGATCCTGCTGATGTGCTGGACCGTTGCGGCCTCGCTTGCCGCCGGCAATGGCTGCATCATCAAGCCGGCCGAAGCCACGACGCTGTCGACACTCGATTACATGACCGTGTTCCGCTCGCTGCCCGAAGGGCTGGTCTCCTGCCTGCCCGGCACGGCCGCCACCGCGCAGGCGCTGATCGCCTCCGAGCGCACCCACGCTGTCGCCTTCACCGGCTCGGTCGCCGCCGGCAAAGCCGTGGCAGTCGCCTGCGCCGAGCGCATGAAGCCTTGCGTCATCGAAGCCGGCGGCAGCGATCCGCTGATCATCAGCGAGCACGCGCCGCTCGACGTGGCGGCAGCCGGCAGCGTCACCGCCGCCTTCCACCTGACCGGCCAGGTCTGCACCTCGGCCGAACGCTTCTTTGTCGTCGACTCGGTTCACGATCGCTTCGTCGAGCTGTTCGCCGAGAAGACGCGGGCGCTGCGCATCGGCAATGGCATGGACAAGACCGAGATCGGCCCGCTGGTCAGCGAAGCCGCCCGGGCGAAAGTGATGCGGCTGGTCGATGATGCTATCAGCAACGGCGCTATAGCCGTTGCCGGCGGGCGCATTCCGCCGGCGCACAACACTGGCTGGTTCTACGAGCCAACGATCCTGACCGGCGTCACCCCCGATATGGCGATCGTGCGCGAAGAGTGTTTCGGACCGGTCGCCGCGATCTGCCGCGTCAAGGATTTCGACGAGGCGATCCGGCTTGCCAATGACAGCCCGTTCGGCCTCGGCGCCTCGGTGTTCACCACCGACCTCGCCGAGGCGCATGAGGCGGCCGAGCGGCTCGAGGCCGGCATGGTCTGGGTCAACAACCCGCTGATCGACAATGACGCCTTGCCCTTCGGCGGCTGGAAGGCATCAGGCCTTGGCCGCGAGCTGGGACGCCAGGGACTCGACGCCTTCCGACGCTCCAAGATGGTCATCATCGACCACAGACCGGCGATCCAGGACTGGTGGTATCCTTACCCCGACAGCTGGTTCCGCGAGACAGGCGGCCGCAAGCACGTGTGAGCCCGGCCAGTCCATAACGTAAGCTGATGCTTACGCATCTGCCGAGATAGGCCGGCTATTTCAACGCTTGAAGCTTGTCGATCGCGGCAGTGAATCCGGCAAGCGAGACCGGAATGGTCACCGGCTTGCGCGTCACCGACTCCATGCCGATGTTCAGGTTGGTTCCCGATTTCATCGCCTTGACGAGGTCCGCCGACAAAGGGGTCGCGGCATAGGCGCCGTTCTGGTCGCTGGTCTGGATGGCAATGGTCGTCTTCTGCCCCTGGTCGATCTGGTACGAGGCGCCGGAAGGCAGGAACAGCCCGTGCGGCAAGGCCAGCAGCATGGCGAGGTTGCCATTGCCGTTGTCGCGGCGAACCGTAACGGTAAGAACGCGCTGCCCCGTCTTGGCCTCGGTAAGGTTTTGGGAGACCTGGCATTGAAGCTCGATGCCGGCCGATCCGCTGGCGCAGTTTAGCGCCCACGGATTGCCTTCTGCAGGCTTGGTCTCGGCAGATGTGGTTGACTTCGGCTCTTCGGCAAGCGCCGACCCTGCCGTCACGACCAGCCATAGCGCGCCGACCCAGGCGGCCCGGCCACAAACGGTTCTCAGCAATGAAGCCACCCGATCCTCGTCGTGTCAGGGTTTCGCCGAGCGCGTTGATACAACAGCCGAGCCTGGCGGGGAAGCCAATACGGTACATGAGCTCAGGCTAAATTACTGTTGCTGAATTGTCACAATAAACAACTTTGAAATCTTGTACGTGTAAAGCAAACAATCATGCTCGCTATACACTGGGATTCGGATAGTATTAGCGACGGAGCGTGTACTCGTCGGGGTTCGCAAGGGATGGAGACGACCGAGAAAACTCGGCAGATCAATGACATGGCGACGCACGGAAGAAGCTTCCGGGCGAATAGCAAGTATCGCCGGTCAGGTTTTTCCAGGCATCTCTGGAAGACGACTGCGCTGTCCACTCTGGCACTTGCCCTTTCCGGCATAGCCGCCCATGCCGGCGACACCGGACTGTGGCAGCCGCAGGTCCGCGCCATCATCGGCGCCAACAACAATGGCGGCAACACGGCGATCGAGGGTTTCCTGCCGCTGAAGCAGAACCTCGAATCCGTTCTCTTTCTCGATGTGCGCTCGAAATACGATTTCGACGACGGCTTCGGCCAGGACGTCGGCCTCGGCGTTCGCCGCATCGTGAATCCGGATCTGATGATCGGCGGCTACGCCTATCTCAACATCCAGAACCACGACAGTCACCAGTTCGTCGCCTCGACGCTCGGCCTCGAGGCCATCACCTCAAAATACGATGCGCACGTAAACGTCTATCTGCCGATCAGCGGCGACCGCAGCACGGCCGGGCAAGAGTCGAGCCTGTCGCTGGTCGGTCATCAGCTGATCGAGCAGATATCGGCCATCGCCCACCGCGATTACGCGGCCTGGGGCATCGAGGGCGAGGTCGGCGTTCAGGTGCCGCTCAACCTGCCCGAGAACCATTCACTGCGTTTCGATCTCGGCGCCTACCATTTCGGCGATCCCGACGGCGACGACGGCAGCATCACCGGCGCCAAGGCCGGCCTGGAATATTCGATCGGCGACGTCATCGGCAAAGGCACGTCGCTGACCTTCACCGGCGAGGTGCGCAACGACAACCGCGATGACACCCAGTTCGCCGGCAGCATCCGGCTGACGGTGCCGCTCAACGCTTTCGACAAGGGCTCGTCTTCGGCCGATGACGGCGCCGAGCCGGTCTATCCGGTCAGCCCCGGCCTGCGCAAACGCGTCAACGAGCGCGTGCGTGGCGACATCGGCGTTCGCATCGAGAGCCAGGACAAAGTTACCGGCACGTCGACGCGGGTGGCGATCAATGCCGCCACCAACACGGCATTCGGCCAGTTCTTCTTTGCCGATGGTGACAACGACGCGCTCGGCCTCGGCACGATCGGCGACCCGACCACGCTCGACAATGCGGTCGCCGGCGCCGGCGCGAACGCCGTCGTCGTCGCGCTCGGCGGCAAGGGCAACATTACGACAGCCGGTGTGACGCTCGCCAACGGCCAGACCGTCATCGGCGGTGGCGGGGGCGTCCAGGCGCGGCTCGTCGACGGCAGCATCGGCACCTACAATTTCGGCGGATCCAACGGCACCCTCCAGGGCACCAACCCCGCCAACAACGTCCTGACGCTCGCCAACGGCAACACGCTGAGCGGCATCATCATCACAGGCGGCAAGGACGGCATCTTCGGCAACAACATCACCGGCGCCACGTTGACCAACGTCACGGTCACCGGCACCGGCGGCCACGGCGCCGACTTCACCGGTACATCGACCGGCGTCAATGGCTCGAACTTCACCGCGACCGGCAACGGCCTCGACGGACTGCACATCGAAGGCGACGGCACCTATAACTTCACCGGCACGACGCTACTGCAGGGCAATGGCGACGACGGCCTGGATATAACCGGCCACGGCACCTACACTTTCGCCACCCTCAACTCGCTCGACAACAACGATGCCGGCATTACCGTGAAGGGCACCGGGGTCGCCGGCTCGATCACCATCAGCGGCGGCCAGGTGTCGGCCAACAAGGCGCTCGGCGACGACGGCGTCGGTGTCTTCATCGATCCGATCACCGCCCATATCGTGCTGGATTCGATCACCCAGACGGGCGGCGCATCGGGCGTCGTGCTCGAGAATCTTTCGGGCAGCTTCACCGTCAACGGCTCGACGACGATCTCGAACACGACCGGACCGGGCATCGCGATCACGGATTCGCCGGCCGCGATCCGCTTCGGCGACATCAACATCACCGATCCCGGCACCGACGGCATGGTGTTTACCGGCGTCAATGCGTCCGTCATCGCCGGCAACATCATCATCTCGGGGCTCGGCTCCAGCATCGGCCTCGACTTCTCCGGCAGCCAGACGAATTTCACCGCGCAGTCCCTGAACATAAACGGCACCGGCGGCACGACGTCCATCGGCATCGACCTTGTCCAGACCAACGGCGGCACGATCATCATCACCAATGGCGGCACCATCGCCAATGTCGGCACCGGCGTGCGGCTCGGCATTGCCGGCTCGCCGGCCGACACCGCCAACGCCCAATTCACCTTCGGTGGCGGCTCGATCGGCGGCAACCTCGCCTCGCTCGACGCACGCGGCCTCAATTCCGGTTCGGGCCAATACGCATTCGGCACGACGACGTTCAACGGGCCGCAACTGTTCGACCAGACGCAGCTGATCTTTGTCGCCGCAGGCGGCACAGGCGACGGTACCTCGCTTTCGGACCTGGCTTCGATCACCGACGCCGACAACAATACCGACGGCACCGCGATTTTCGTGCTGGTCAATCGCGGTGTCATCGACGACACCGACGGCTTTACGCTCGAAGCGGGGCAGACCCTGGCCTCTTTCGGCAACGGCCGCACCTTCTCGCTCGGCGGCCTGCCGATCAATGTGACCGGCGACAACGTCGATCACGGCAGCACCATCTCGGATGCGGCCGGCGCCGCAACGCTGACCGCTTCGGGCAGCGGCGACGTCGTCACGCTGGCCAACAATACCTCGCTCCAGGACTTCAACATCTCCGGCGGTACCGCCAACGGCATCCATGGCAGCGGCGTTACCGGCGTCGTGCTGACCGGCATGACCGTGTCGGGGGCCGCCCTCAATGGCGTGCTGTTCGATGGCGCCAACGACGTTTCCGGCAGCAATCTGAGCTCGACCGGTAATGGCGGCGCTGGGCTGTCGATCCAGGGCGACGGCACCTACAATTTCACCGGCACGACGACGGTGTCGGATAATGCCGGCGACGGCTTGCTGATCAACAGCAATGCCATCACCAGCTTCCAGACGCTCAACGCGACCAGCAATGGCGGCAGCGGCGTCCAGGCCACGTCAACTGGCACCGGCTCGCTTTCGATCGACGGCGGTACCGTCAACAACAACACCACATCCGCCTTTACGGCGTCGAATATCGGGCTCGGTGTCACGCTCTCCAACATCGGCCACGTCGGCGGCACAACCGGCGTCAGCCTTTCGGGCGTCAGCGGCAGCGTCAGCGTTACCGGCCCGACGACGATCGGCAGCACCACCGGCGACGGCATCTCGATCAGCGGCAGCACGGCAACGGTCGGCTTCAGCGGCGACGTGCTCATCAGCCAGGTGCTTGGCAATGGCATCGCGCTCAACGGCAACACCGGCGCCGTCAGCTTCGGCTATGCGGAAATCGGTGCGCCGGGCCTCAATGGCATCGACGTTCAAGGCGTCAACGGCACGATCAGCTTCGACTCAATCTATATTGGCGGCGTCGAGGCCACCGGCCTCGACCTGTCGGGCAGCCAGTCGGCCTTTAGCGCCAATTCGCTCACCGTCTTCGGTGGCGCCACGTCGACCGGTATCGACCTGTCGGGCACTACTGGCGGCTCGGTCACCATCGGCACCGGCACCATTACGGCCGACACCGGCGTGCAGATGGGCACACATGGCGCAGCCGGCACCACCGCCAACACCACCTTCTCGTTCGGCGGCGGCACGATCACCGGCACCACCGCTTCGCTCGACATGCGCGGCCTGATGGCCGGCAGCGGCACCTATGCCTTCAACGCCACTCATCTGGTCGGACCGCAGCTGTTCGATGCCGCCAACATCGTCTTCGTTGGCGCCGCAGACACCGGAACGGGCTCCGGCGCGAGCGTTGGCGACCTTATCAACGCCGACGCCGCCGACGGTCTGACGACCGACGCCAACACCATCTTCGTCCTTGTCAACAACGGCGCTGGAACCATCAACACCGATGCCGACGGCTTCACGCTTGCCGACGGCCAGCAGATCGTCTCCTTCGCCAACGGCAACACCGTCGCTCTCGGCGGGCCGCCCGCCAACGTCACCGGCGCCGAGGTGGTTACGTCGGGCACCCAGGTCGATCCGTTCGGCAATGGCGCCGCCACTCTCAACAACTCGGCCGGCAGCACCATCGATCTCGCCAACGGCAACCGCGTCGCCGACCTCAGCGTCAGCAATGCAGGTTCGGGCTCGGCGATCAACGGATCGAATGTAAACGCGGCCACCATCACCGGGGTGACGATCAGCAGCGCCGTAACCGGCATCGACCTGACCGGCGCAACGGGTGCGATCAACATCACCAACACGACGATGGGCGGCGTCAGCGGCACTGGCCTGCTGGCCAGCAACTTCGGCGGCACCGGCACCTTCAACAATTTGGACATCACCGGCGCCGGTATCGGCGTCAGCGTCACGGGCGGTTCCACGGGCACGCTGACCTTCGACAATGCGAGTTCGATCGCCGGCACGACGGGCACGGCGCTCAGCATTCTTGGAGCAACGCCTAACCTCACCTACAACGGCACCATCAATCAGACGAGTGCCGCGAGCGCTGTCATGATCAGCGGCATGACCGGCGGGTCGGCCACCTTCGCCGGCCAAATCACCGCCAGCACCGGCGCGGCCAACGCCATCGACCTGACCGGCAATGCCGGCGGCACGATCAATTTCACCGGCGGGCTCGACCTCACCACCGATGGCGGCCTTGCCTTCAGCGCCATCAATGGCGGCACGCTCACCGTCACCGGCACCAACACGACCGCATCTGGGCTCGGCCCTGTCGAAAACGGCATCCATCTCGGTGGCGCCGGCGGTTTGACCATCGGCGCAGGCGGCGTCATTTTCGACAGCATCACCGTCGACGGCTCAGGCGGCGCCGTGCAGACCGGCATCCTCATCGAAAACACCAGCGGCGGCAGCGTCACCTTCGGCGCTGTCGACATCAATCGCGTCGATGGCGACGCCATCCGCCTCACCAACGTGGCCAACGCCGTTACCTTCAATGGCACGACGACGATCGACACGGTTGTTGGCGGTGGCCCCGGCTTCGTGGTGCAAGGCAGCGCCGCGACGGTTAATGTCAACAATCTGGTGACGACGCTGGTTTCGGGCGACGACGTCAGCCTGACCAACAACACCGGCACGATCAACATCGGCGGCACCATCACCAATTCCGGCACCGGCAACGGCGTCGTGGTTTTTGGCGGCAGCGCCGCGATCACGGTCTCGGCCAACATCTCCAGCTCGGCAACAGCACCAGGAACGGCGGTCAAGATCGACGGCACCATCGGCGGCTCGGCCCAGTTCAGCGGCAGCGTCACGTCAACCGGCACCGGAAATCTGTTCGCCATCGGCTCGACATTGCCCCCGGCAGGCGGTGCGTTCAGCTTCACCGGCCCGACCCTGTCGGCGAGCGGTGGCGGCGGCGCGGTGGTCGGTGGCCTGATCGGCACCGCAACGTTGAATGTTACCATCCCGCTATCGATCACCAATGCCTTGGGCACCGGCCTGTCCATCTCCGGTGTCGCGAGCACCGCATCGGCAACCTTCGGGGCGGTGACCGTGACGGGCGCCGGCGGCATCGGCATCAACATTGTCGGCAATGCCGGCCCGGTGACCTTCGGCACGACCCAGGTCACGCTGGGCACCACGAGCGGCACTGCCGGCATCAACTTCGCCGGCACCAACAACGATGTCAGCTTCGGCACGACCACCATCGACGACGTCGGCGCCAACCAGACGGGCATCGACTTCAGCGGCTCCTCGACGACGGCCGATTTCCGCCTGACGACGATCACCGGCACGAATGACCTGACCTCGCGCGGCATCGACCTGTCGTCGACCACCGGCAACAAGGTCGTCACCTTCCTGGCGGGCTCCGAGATCAAGACTGTCGGCATCGGCGTCGACTTGTCGTCCGGCGGCACCACCGCGACCTCGGCCAACGCCAACTTCACCTTCGGCGACGGCACCTCGGTCAACGGGCTGCAATCCAAGATCACCATCACCGCGCCCGGCGGCTTCACCGTCAACACGGTCGGTCTCGATCCGACGCTCGGCAATTACGATTTCGACGACGTGTTCTTCACCGGCAGCGCCAACCTGCCCGTAGCGCCTGGCTCGGTCACGATGGTCTCGCAGTCGGGCGGGTTCATCGCAGGCGGGACGACCGGCAATCTCAGCCAGGGCGTCAACACCATTTCGCTTGCCGCCGCCGATGCGCTGACCGGGGCGCAGACCTTTGCCTTCGTCGGCACGATCAATCTCGGCGCCACCGCCTTCACGCTCGATTCCGGCCAGACGATCACCGGTTTCGGCAACAGCAATGTGGTTTCGACCGGCACGATCCAGCCGGCCAATGTCCAGGGCAATCTCGGCGCCACCGGTGGCAACATCACCGGCGACGAGGCCGTGGTCAGCGGCACCGGCGACTTCATGCATCTGCTCGGCGACAATGCCGTGCGCCACACCACCTTCGACTTCACCGGCGCAACCGGCGCCGCCTTCCTCGTCGACCAGAGCGCGGTCGGCTTCAGCAATGCCAGCGGCATCACCATCGAAGGTGTGACGATCAGCAACGTCGCCGCCGGCCAGACCGCCATCCAGGTTACCGGCCTCAATGGCAACCTGTCGGTCATCAACAACAACATCAACGTTGCCGGCACGCTGCTCGACGTCAATGGCGGCACCGGCACCCTCTCGGTGTCGCGCGGCTTCCTGCCCAATGGCGGGCCGGCCGGAACACTGACCGGCGGCGGCATCAATATCGCCAACCGCACCGGCGGCGCGGTGACCTTCACCGACCAGGTGACGATCACCGGGGGCAATGGCGTTTCGATTTCGGGCGGCAGCGCGGCAGCTGCGGTCAACTTCAATGGCGGCCTCGACATCACGACATCGCTCGCCACGGGCCTCAGCCTTTCGGGGCTGAATGTCCTGACCGTCGCCAATGCCGGTTCGACGACGATCGACGCGACGGGCCAGACAGCGCTGTCGCTGCAAGGCACACTCGGCGCCGGCGGTGTCAATTTCGACAGCATCACCTCGAGCGGCGCCACCAGCGGCATCATCCTCAACGGCGTCACCGGGGCGGTGAATGTCTCCGGCGCGACCAGCATCACCGGAACCAGCAGCTTCGGCATAGACGTCACCGGCGCCAACACCGGTACGTTCACCTTCGGCGCGGTGACGGTCAACAACACCGCCACGGCCGGCGGCGGCATCCATGTGGTATCAGGCACGGTCAACGTCACCGGCCTCGCCAACATCGATACGACGAACGGCATCGGCCTTTCGCAGAGCGGTGGCACCACCAGCTTCACCGGCGGCCTGACCATCGACACCACGTTCGGCACCGCCATTTTCGGCACCGGCGGCACGATGGGCATCACCGCCACCGGCGGCAGCGAGACGGTGAATTCGACCCTCGGCCCGGCGATCAGCCTGACCGGCGTCACCGCCACCATCGCGATCGACTCGACCTCGTCGGCCGGCGGCACCAACAATGTCAGCCTGGCCAATGTCACCGGCACAGTCGGCCTCGGGTCCGGATCGCTCACCGGCGCGACCGGTGCTGCGTTCCTGGTCAATGGCGGCGCTGCGACCGTCAGCTATGCCGGCTCGGTCACCAAGACCACCGCCGGCAAGATCGTCGACATCTCCGGCGTCACCGGCGGCACGGTCACACTGTCCGGCGCGCTCAGCGCCACCGGCGGTTTCGACAATGGTATTTATGTCCACGGCAACTCCGGCGGGACCATCACTCTCAGCGGTGGCACGAAGACGCTGACCACTGGCGCCAATACGGCGGTCGACTTGACGACCAACACCGGCGCGACGATCAACTTCGATACGGGTGGCCTGGTGATTACCACCACCTCCGGCACGGGCTTCAACGCCAGCGGCGGTGGCACGGTCAGCGTCGGCGCGCTCCTCAGCGACAACAGCATCACCACGACGGCCGGCGGCACCGCGTTGAACCTCAATGGCGTTACGATTGGCGCTGCGGGCATGAATTTCGACAGTGTTTCGGCCACTGCCGCCGCAACCGGCATCTCGCTGACCAATATCGCCTCGTCCGGCGGCGGGGCCATCATTCTCGGCACGGTCAACCTGCAAGGCATCACCACGCGTGGTGTCGATGTTTCCGGCACGCTTGGCGCGGCGCTGTCCTTCAACGATCTCGACATCGGCCTGAACAGCACCACGGGCGTGGCCTTCGACCTCAACGGTGCCACCATCAATGCGGCGGTGACGGCCAATGACTTCGATGTCACCAATGCCGCCGCCGCCGGCACCTCGATAGGCGTCGACCTGCGTGGCACCACTGGCGGCCAGACGGTACGCCTCGGCGATGCCGTTGTCGGCGGCGCCAGCTCCAGCATTGCCGGCGTCAACACCGGCGTGTTCCTCAACAGCGCCACCAACCTCGCTTTCACCTATGGCGACGGCGAATCGGCGACCGACCAGCTCTCGACCATCGGCGCCAATGTAGGCATCGACGCATCCAGTGCGCCGGTTGCCGGCACCTACAATTTCCAGGATGTGAACTTCCAGTCGGCTCCCGGCCTGGGCTTCGGAGTCGGCAAGGTCTATTTCGTCGGCGCGTCCGCGACCGGTGACGGCAGCGGTCGCGACCAGAACAATCTCGCGACGCTGGCCACCGCCGAAGCAGCAGCCGTGGCGACGGACATTCTGGTTCTCGTCAACGATGGCGGCACCATCACCGCGGCAGGCAGCAATGGCAACGACACGCTGGCTCTCGCCACCGGCGAGCAGGTGCGCGGCTTCGGCAACGGCAACATCAATCTGGCGCTGACGGTGCCCTCCACCATCCAGCTCGCCAGCAACAGCATCTCGATCATCGACCAGACGCCCAATGGCGCCGCGACGCTGACGACGAGCGCCGGCAACAATGTCATCACGCTCGGCGCCAGCGGCAACATCATCGACGGCTTCATCCTGAATGGCAGCCCGGCGGGTGCCGCGCGTGGCGTCAAGGACAATGGCGCGGGTGCTGCGAATACCGTCATCAGCAACATGACCATCAGCAATTTCGCCACGCAGGGTATCGAGATCACGCCGTCAAACAGCACGACGATCAACAACGTTACTTTCTCCGGCAACGCCAGCGATGTGTGGCTGAACGCGTCCAACACCACCATCACCAACGTCACCAGCACCGGCGCCACCGGCATTGCTTTCAAACTCGACAACACCACCGGCACGACGACGCTGACCAACGTCAACATCACCACGGCGGCGACCGGAACCGGCATCGCCTTCGGTGGCGCGTCGGGCGCTGGCGGCACGATTGCCGGTACCAATGTCGACATATCGGGCGGCAGCGGCCTTTCGGTGACCGGCGGCAACGCGGTGATCAGCTTCGACGGCGCCAGCTCTATCATCAGCACGTCGGGCGCGGCGGCCACGATCTCGACCCGCGCTGGCGGCAGTTTCACCTTCGCCGGCTCGGTGATCGCCAATGGCGCTGCCAGCGGCATTAGTATTTCCGGCGCGACGGCGGCCAATACGGTGAGCTTCACCGGTACGGTCGATCTCGGCACCACGACGCCGATGACCGGCACCGCAGTCGCAATCAACAACGGCGCCACGGCCTCGACCGTCAGCTTCGCAAACCTCGACATCGTCACCAACGGCACCACCGGATTCAGCGCCATCAATGGCGGCACGGTCAATGTGACGACCGGCACGGTGAGCTCCACTTCCGCGNGCACCACCGGATTCAGCGCCATCAATGGCGGCACGGTCAATGTGACGACCGGCACGGTGAGCTCCACTTCCGCGCAGGCGGTCAACCTCAACGGCATCGCCACCACCACCGGCATCAATTTCACCTCGACCAATTCGACCGGCGGAACCAACAACGTGTCGCTGACCAATGTCACCGGCGCCGGCACTGTCAGCCTCGGCTCCGGTGCGCTCGGCGGCGCGACCGGCGCGGCCTTCCTGGTCACCGGCGGCTCGGCCAATGTCAGCTATGCCGGCTCGGTCACCAAGACCACGGCCGGAAACGTCGTCAGCATCTCCACCCGCACCGCCGGCACCACGACATTGTCGGGCACTCTCAGCGCCACCGGCGGCGTGGCCAACGGGATCCTCGTCAACGCCAACACCGGCGGCACGATCAACTTCTCCGGCGCCAGCAAGATACTGACCACCGGAGCCAACAATGCCGTCGACCTGACGGCGAACACCAACACCGCGGTCAACTTCACCGGCGGCGGCCTGGCCATCACCACCACCTCCGGCACCGGCTTCAACGCCACGAGCAACGGTACTGGCACCGTGACCGTTATCGGCTCGGGCAACACGATTTCGACCGGCAGCGGCGTCGCGGTCAACCTTGACAGCGTTGCCATCGCGGCGGGCGGCGTGACCTTCGCTTCCACGAACAAAGGCGCCGGCGGCACCAGCGCCGTCATCCTCGATACCGTCACCGGTTCGGGAGCGATCGACCTCGGCACCGGCGCGCTGGTGGGCGGAACAAGCGCCGTGATCCGTATCGGCGATGGCCTAGGCACCGCCAACAGCGGCGGCACGGCGGCCTTCACCTATGCCGGCGCGATCACCAGCGGCAGCACCGGCCAGGCGGTCAACATCCAGGATCGCGCCCTGACCGCCGGCAACATCACCCTGTCGGGCAACATCACGCATAATGCGGCGGGCCAGATCGGCCTCCTGCTGGACGACAATGTCGCCGGCATCATCACCTTCTCCGGCGCGTCGAAGTCGATCACCTCGACCACGGCGGCTGGCGTCAGCCTGAGCGACAATACCGGTGCGACGATCAACTTCACCAATGGCGGGCTGGTCATCGCCACCACCAGCGGCGCCGGTTTCAATGCCACCGGCGGCGGCACGGTGACGGTGCAGGGCACCGGCAACACCATCGCGTCCGGCACGGGCACGGCGCTTAATGTCGCCAACACGACGATCGGCGCCGGCGACGTGACGTTCAGGAGCATTGCGTCCAATGGTGCAGCCAACGGCATCGTGCTCAACAACACCGGCACCAGCGGCAATCTGGTGGTGACCGGCACCGGCGCGACGGGGGGCAGCGGCGGCACGATCCAGAACTCGACCGGCGATGGCGTCAGCCTGACCGACACTCAGGATGTCAGCCTGAGCAACATGATTATCAGCGACAATGCGGGCAACGGCATAAAGGGCCTGCGCGTCAACGGTGTGGTGCTCAACGGTCTGACCCTGAACAGCAATGCCGATGCCAACACCGAGTCCGGAATCCTGTTCAACGAACTTACCGGCAACGCCTCGCACGTCACCACGTTCACCAACCTCACGGTCTCCAACTCATTCACCCATAACGTGCAGGTCATCAATTCCGGCGGCACGTTGGCGAACCTGGTGGTGAGCGGCGGCACGTTCTCGAACAACGGCGCCTCAAACAATGCCGGCAGCGACTTCATCTTCGAGGCGGACGGCGCCGGTGTCGCCGGCGCGCCGACGATGACGCTGACCGTCGACGGCGCAACCTTCACCGGCAACAACGCCTATCCCGGACCGGGAGTCATCCCTGGAACCGGTCTGTTCGTCATTGCCAATGACGGCACCGTCAACGCTCACATCGGCGAGACCACGGGAAATCTATTCAACAATCTGAACAACGGCATCAACCTCACCCAGAGCAGCAATTCCGGCGCCGGCACGGGCGGCAATCTGAATTTCACCGTCCGGAACAACACCGTCACCAACAGCGACTCGACGGCCATCAACGTGTTCAGCAGCGGCGACCTCGCACGGACGCTTGACGGCACAATCGCCAACAACGTCATCGGTACGCAAGGCGTAGCAACCTCGGGATCGCGAACCGGCAACGGCATCAGGGTTGGGCATGAAAGCCTCGGCGTCGCCAAGGTGCTGATCGACAACAACATTATCCAGAGCATCGGCGTCAACGGCATAAGCGGTGGCGACAGCGTCTCGATCACGCAGCTCGTGCAGCCGGGCACCGTGCACGCGGCGGTCACCAACAACACCATTCGCGACAATGCCGACAGCCGCGGCATCACGGTCACCGCCACATTTGCCGGCGCTATCATCAATGCCGACGTTCATGCCAACACCATCACCAACGTCAACAACGCCAATGCCATCCGCTTCCTCGCGGACGGCCTCGGCGGCGCCGACGGCACGATCAACGTACCGCAGGCGAGCGAGGCCGGTATCGAAACCGTCAATGGCGGGGCAACGGCACTGACGGACACCCGGACGTTCTTCAACCAGCCGCTGCCACTGCTGCCTGCCGCGACACCGTAGTCAGCAACCTTGGATTTCGTCCTAGGAAATATATTTTATGAATCTGATATCGACTTGTTGTCTTACTTAGGCATAATACAAGAATTCAGACAGTAAGCCGCCAACGAAGGGAACGGGGATGAGCGAGCCTTATTTAGGTGAAGTCAAGATCATTTCCTGGAACTATGCACCGCGCGGCTGGGCATTTTGTAACGGCCAGTTGTTGCCGCTTAACCAGAACCAGCCATTGTTCTCACTTCTTGGCACCAGGTACGGCGGCAACGGCCAGACAAATTTTGCCCTTCCGGATATGAGGGGACGTGCGCCGGTTCATACGGGCGGCCCTATCGGTGCAATTGTCGGCGGCCAGGGCGGCGAAGAGTTTCACACGCTCACGCTCGGCGAAATGCCGACACACAACCATTTCGTCAACGCATCGAACACTGCCGGCAACGTCAACAATCCATCCGGCGCGCTGTTGGGGGCGAACGCCAGCCCGATCTATCAGCCGCCTGGCAGCGCGGTGGCTATGGCGAAGGAAAACATCACTTTCGTCGGTGGCGGCCAGCCGCATGAGAACAGATCGCCCTATCTCGTCTTGAATTTCATCATTGCCCTGCAAGGCATATTCCCGTCGCGAAATTAAGAGGACGCTTCGATGAGCCAACCTTTTGTCGGCGAGATCAGGATGTTCGGTGGCAATTTCCCTCCGAATGGCTGGGCGTTCTGCCAAGGCCAGTTGATGCCGATCTCCGAGAACGAAACCTTGTTCAATCTGATCGGTACGACCTATGGCGGCGACGGGGAGAAAACATTCGCCCTGCCCAACCTCGCATCCCGCATCCCCGTCCATGCTGGCAAGGGCCCGCTGGTCAGCCAGACCTATATCATCGGAGAACTGGGCGGGGTCGAATCCGTCACTGTTTCAACCCAACAAATGCCGAACCATTCCCATACCTGGACCGGTTCGTCGAATATCGCCAAGAATCCGGGTCCGTCCGGCGGTGTCCTGGCGACATCGAGCCTGCTGACGCCCTATGTGGGTATCGCACCTGATGGCAACATGGCCGCCGGAGCCATTTCGCCGGCCGGCGGCAGCCAGCCTCACGACAATATGGTGCCGTTCCTCGCCGTCAGTTTCATCATCTCGCTATTTGGCATCTTCCCCCAGCAAAGCTAGAGACTTGCCATGACCAATCCGTTCGTCGCCGAAATTCGAATTTTTGCCGGAGATTTCGCCCCGACGGGGTGGGCGACCTGCGATGGCCAGCTCTTGCCAATCTCGCAGAATACGGCGCTGTTTTCGCTGCTGGGCACAGTTTACGGCGGCGACGGCAAGTCGACCTTCGCGTTGCCGAATATGGCTGGCTCCGCGCCCATGGGGCAAGGACAGGGCAATGGCTTGTCGGAGCGGTTTCTCGGCGAGACGGGTGGCGAAACGTCCATCACCCTTCTGCAAACGGAAATGCCGCAACATAATCATTTTGTCGCGATATCCACCGAGAGTGGCGCCCAGGGAACTCTTACCGATGCGGTTGTTCTGGGGAAGTCGGGGGGCGGAACGCTGTATCAGAACAACACTTCGCAAAATCTGGTCCAGATGGACCCCCAGGCACTGAGCATGACGGGCAGTACGTTGCCTCACAACAACCTGCCTCCCTATCTGGCGATGACGTTCATCATTGCCATGCAAGGCGTTTATCCGGCGCGTCCGTAAACGCCACTCCATGATCCAGCTTCCGATTGTGGACAACGGGCCTGTTATATTTTGCTGGGTGCGCGCGGCGCGGATTGATCTGACGTTCCGCCCGATGGCGGACGCCGATCTGCCGTTCCTGTCGGCGCTCTACGCCTCGACCCGCGCCGAAGAACTTGCCGTCACGCCGTGGAGCGATGCGCAGAAAACGGCGTTCCTCGACATGCAGTTTCAAGCGCAGCACGCGCATTACCAGAAATACTATCCCAACGCCGACTGGCTGGTGATCGAGCAGGCAAGGCAAGATATCGGTCGCCTGTATATCGAGCGCTCGGCGAGCGAGCATTGCATCATAGATATGGCCTTCCTGCCGGCGCATCGCGGCAAGGGGTCTGGCGGTGCGTTGCTCGCCGATCTCATCGATGAGGCCGCCGCCGTCGGCAAGTCGGTCTCGATCCATGTCGAGAAGAACAATCCAGCGCGGCGGCTCTACAAACGCCTCGGCTTCACCGTTGCCGAGGACAAGGGCGTCTACGACCTGATGATCCGTTCGCCGTAAGGGGCCGTGTTGGTCGTCACGCGCCGCGATACCAGGATACGATGGTGAAACGTTCGTTGCACGTGACCGGGGTGACTTCATGCGTCGTTTCCGAGCGAAAGGCGACGAGAGAGCCCGGCAATGCCGGCATGGCAATGCGCAGGTCCGGGCCGCTGTAAGGCCCATGCAGGACCAGCGAGCCGCCTGCATAGGTTTCTGGCGAAGGGTTGTCCGATTGGCGGTTGAGAAAGATCACCACCGAGATCTTTCGGAACCGCGACTCGTCGTGAATGAGCGGCGTGTTGCCATCCTGGTGCGGCACAAAGAAATCGCCTTCCCGATAGTGAAGGAACTGAGGTTTCTCGACCTGGCCCAGCAGCAGCCCGAAATGCCGCTCCAGAGCCGCCTTCTGCTGCGCCAACAGGGCACTCACCCGCTCTTCAGTGGCCTGCGAAACCTCGGCGCGCACGGTCTTGCGGATCTCCGGCCATGCCATCTTCTGGTCGGCACGCCCCAGCAGGCCGGCCGGACGGCCCACGGCCGCCCGAATTTCCGCGCACAGTGCGCTACACGCCGCTCCGTCAAATACGTCCGCAATCTCGATATAGTCGATCATATGTCGAGCCGCCGCGCTGCCAAATCGTCCTGATGGCCGGAGCGTCCCCGTGGCCGATCCGGTCGAAAAAAATCAGTTGAATACCGCCTCGTAAAGCCGCCCTGCCTCATCGGCAGCGATCGGCACGATGAAGATCTCATGGGCGCCGCTTTTGCCGTTGAACCGATAGATAGCCTGCGGCAGCGCCGCGTCGCGCGGCCCCCTGAACAGCAGCGTGAAGCCACCGCCGTCGCGCGGGCTGTTGGCAATGGGCTGCACCGCGCTCAGTTCCATCGTGAGCGTCTGACCGCCGGCTTCGACGGAAAAGCTCTGCCCCTGCTCGAAATCCGAAAGCGATGCCATGCGCCTGCCCTGGTTCGTCTGTCTTTCAGACGGCTCTCTTGAGATGTCTATCCCGTCAGCCAATCTCGCCGCTTCATGGCGTGCTGTCTATAGAGCTCGATCTCCAGAAGTACAAAAGAGCACGATCAAACAAACAGATAGATTTATCTTGGCCACGTAGGGTGAAGCAGCCGTCAACGCGTTGCGCACCGGCAGCCACTGGCATAAACCGGAATGGTATAAGAGGAGAACACTAGGGATGACTGACGCGAAAACAGACACGGCCCCGGCCGGAAGCACCGCGACAAACGCGCTGCCGCTGTTCTACAAAAAACCCGAGGCGCTCAATCCGCTGCGGCACGGCTCACTCGGCCTTACGGCGCGGGCCGATTTCTCCTTTGCCCGCACCGCGCACGCCATCCCCGTCGTCGCATCGGAAATGCCGGCGGCGATGCGCTCCTATCCGATCGTTTTCATTGGCGACGCCAAGGCGCCTGTCATCATCACCGGTCTGCGCCAGGACCAGAACCTGTTCGTAGGCGCCGACGGCAAATGGGCGGAGCCGCATTACATTCCCGCCTATGTCCGCCGTTACCCCTTCATCCTCGCCGATGAATCGAAAACGACCGGCCGCCTGACGTTGTGCATCGACCGTGCCAGCGAACGCGTCGTCGAGCAGATGCCTTCGTCCAAGGACAGCGACGAGATCGCGCCCTTCTTCGACGGCAACGAGCCGGCCGAGGCCTCGAAGCAGGCGCTCGCCTTCTGCAGCCAGTTCCAGACCGACTTCAATGCGACTCGCGCCATGATCGACAAGATCGACGCGCACGGCCTGTTCGCGCCGCGGCAGAGCAAGGTGACGCTGGAGGGCGGCGAGACCCTCAACCTCACCGACTTTCAGGTGATCGACGAGCCGGCCTTCAACAAATTGAGCGACGAGGCGTTTCTCGATCTCAGGAAATCCGGCGCGCTTGCGCTGCTCTATTGCCATCTCGCCTCGAGCAACAGCTGGACCTCGCTGGTCTTCCAGGCGTCATTGCGGCGAGCTGGCTGACGCGGCCCGCGACGAAAAGCTTCGGCAAGGCGCGGGTTGTTTAAATCAACGGTTCGCGCCTTCGTACGACGATCTCTCCGCCGCTCGAATCATGCTGTTGTCGTGCAGATCGCTTGCCATGACGGGCTGGCGAACTCCCAATGCTCGACGTGTAGCTCTCGCCGAAATGCGCCGAGGCGGCATCACCCCCCGGTTCGCGGACCTGTCAATAAAGTCGAGCACGCCAGCCTTGCTGCCCTCCTCGATCGTTGAATATCCGGTCGCGGCCATCGATCACGGTCCGAACGCAAAAAGCCCGCGTGAAGCGGGCTTTTTTTGTTGGTTGCGGGGACAGGATTTGAACCTGTGACCTTCAGGTTATGAGCCTGACGAGCTACCGGGCTGNCTGGCTGGCTTCCTTCATGGATTATGATTTGGGCTACTTCGATGATGAGACATGCAGGCTCGAACCACTCCAAAAACCCCTTCGGGCCAAAAGTGTTACCCATGTCTCCGATATAAACCGTAACCTATGTGTCCGGAATGGACCCTTTTTTTGTTGGTTGCGGGGACAGGATTTGAACCTGTGACCTTCAGGTTATGAGCCTGACGAGCTACCGGGCTGCTCCACCCCGCGTCACCTCCAGGGCAAGCTCTTGCTTGCTCCGGACTTTCCAGGGCAAGCTCTTGCCTGCTCCGGATCTGAAGCAAGCGTTTGCTTGCTTATCTGGATGTAAGCCTGGGCCTATGAACAGGATGGCTTACAGATAGGTATATGGCTGACCAAATGAAAGGGCCGCTTGCGCGGCCCGTGATCCCTTGGCGGGCCTTTTCGTAGAGAGAAGATTCAGTTTCATCCGGTTTGCGGATGAGAGTTCAACGTGCGTTTTGCAGACCTGGCAGCGACCTACTCTCCCGCGTCTTGAGACGAAGTACCATCAGCGCTGGAGCGTTTCACGGCCGAGTTCGGAATGGGATCGGGTGCAGCCGCTCCGCCATAACCACCAGGTCGGCAAAACGCACGTTATATCGAGAAGCTGTTTTTTCGTGCCAAGGCGACGTTTGTGTTTTGCTTACGGGCGTAAGCCCGCAAGCGCGACTGCGCGTCGCCGGTTTTCCGGCGCCCTCGCGGAGCATAGGCCCTGTAAGGGCCGCTCATGCGTGAGCGCTGGTCAGATCATCGTGTTTCACGATGAGCATAAGGAATGAGAACGATCAAGCCGATCGAACTATTAGTACCGGTAAGCTTCAAGCGTTGCCGCTCTTCCACACCCGGCCTATCAACGTGGTCGTCTTCCACGGTTCTCAGGGAATACTCGTTTTAAGGTGGGTTTCCCGCTTAGATGCCTTCAGCGGTTATCCCGTCCGGATATAGCTACCCTGCTATGCGGCTGGCGCCACAACAGGTCCACCAGAGATCCGTCCATCCCGGTCCTCTCGTACTAGGGACAGATCCTTTCAATATTCCTACACCCACGGCAGATAGGGACCGAACTGTCTCACGACGTTCTGAACCCAACTCACGTACCGCTTTAAATGGCGAACAGCCATACCCTTGGGACCTGCTCCAGCCCCAGGATGCGATGAGTCGACATCGAGGTGCCAAACAACCCCGTCGATATGGACTCTTGGGGGTCATCAGCCTGTTATCCCCGGCGTACCTTTTATCCGTTGAGCGATGGCCCTTCCACGCGGGACCACCGGATCACTATGACCGACTTTCGTCTCTGCTCGACTTGTCAGTCTCGCAGTCAGGCAGGCTTATGCCATTGCACTCAGCGAACGATTTCCGACCGTTCTGAGCCCACCATCGCGCGCCTCCGTTACTCTTTAGGAGGCGACCGCCCCAGTCAAACTACCCACCATACATTGTCCCGGACCCGGATAACGGGCCGCGGTTAGACATCCATAGTAATAAGGGTGGTATTTCAAGGGTGGCTCCACCTGAGCTGGCGCCCAGGTTTCAAAGCCTACCACCTATCCTACACATGCCACTACGAATGCCAATGTAAAGCTATAGTAAAGGTGCACGGGGTCTTTCCGTCTAACCGCAGGAACCCCGCATCTTCACGGGGAATTCAATTTCACTGAGTCTATGCTGGAGACAGCGGGGAAGTCGTTACGCCATTCGTGCAGGTCGGAACTTACCCGACAAGGAATTTCGCTACCTTAGGACCGTTATAGTTACGGCCGCCGTTTACTGGGGCTTCGATTCAGAGCTTGCACCCCTCCTCTTAACCTTCCAGCACCGGGCAGGCGTCAGACCCTATACGTCGTCTTGCGACTTCGCAGAGCCCTGTGTTTTTGATAAACAGTCGCTACCCCCTGGTCTGTGCCACCCTCCTCTACTTGCGTAGAAAAGGGTCACGCTTCTTCCGAAGTTACGCGTGCAATTTGCCGAGTTCCTTCAGCATAGTTCTCTCAAGCGCCTTGGTATACTCTACCTGACCACCAGTGTCGGTTTCGGGTACGGTTTATAAGGAGGAGCTATTTCCTGGAACCGCTCCGCTGCCCGTTCAATCCGATAAGATTGGACAACTTGTGCGATCCGTCACTACCTCCAAGCCCACGAATATTAACGTGGTTCCCATCGACTACGCGTTTCCGCCTCGTCTTAGGGGCCGGCTAACCCTGCTCAGATTAGCTTTAAGCAGGAACCCTTGGTCTTTCGGCGGGGGAGTCTCTCACTCCCCTTACGTTACTCATGTCAGCATTCGCACTTCTGATACCTCCACCACCCCTCACGGGTATGGCTTCGTCAGCTTACAGAACGCTCCGCTACCGCTTGGCCCTTGCGGACCAAACCCTAAGCTTCGGTGTATGGCTTTAGCCCCGTTACATTTTCGGCGCAAAGACCCTTATTTAGACCAGTGAGCTGTTACGCTTTCTTTAAATGATGGCTGCTTCTAAGCCAACATCCTGGTTGTTTTGGGATCCTCACATCCTTTCCCACTTAGCCATAACTTGGGGACCTTAGCTGTAGGTCAGGGTTGTTTCCCTTTTCACGACGGACGTTAGCACCCGCCGTGTGTCTGCCGACTAGTACTCCCAGGTATTCGGAGTTTGGTTAGGTTTGGTAATCCGGTGAGGACCCCTAGCCCATCCAGTGCTCTACCCCCTGGGGTATTCGGTCGACGCTCTACCTAAATAGATTTCGCGGAGAACCAGCTATTTCCGAGTTTGATTGGCCTTTCACCCCTAGCCACAAGTCATCCCGAACTATTGCAACAGTTATGGGTTCGGTCCTCCAGTAAGTGTTACCTTACCTTCAACCTGCTCATGGCTAGATCACTCGGTTTCGGGTCTAATGCGACGAACTGAACGCCCTGTTCAGACTCGCTTTCGC